>CAVTUV010000009.1:0-326396 GCA_963737995.1 uncultured Verrucomicrobiae bacterium | reverse complement strand
CTGCTCAAGCAAAATCCCGCTGCGCGCGCCTTCAGGCGGAGCCGCTTCGTATTCCTGGATCAAATCGAGGGTTCGCTGTGCGCCGGCCAGAATATTGGCATGGACAGTGGCCGTTTCATCGAGCTCAAACATTTGCGGCATGTAGCCGACGACGAGGTCGCGGCGCCGGTTGAGTTCGCCGGCATCGGGCGGCATCACACCGGCCGCGATCTGCAAGAAGGTCGATTTACCCGAGCCATTGCGTCCGACCAAACCAATCCGCTCACCTTCCAGAATCGTGAGCGAGGCGCGCTCCAGGACCACCTGGTGGCCGAAGCGGACCACGAGATCGGTCGCGCTCGCGACGGCGTTGGGCACGGCTTCGGACATCTTCCCAGATAACACACTCTCCGCCGTTCCTCAGCCGCGCTGTCCGGGCACGCGTCCGTCACCGCGTGGCTCCTTGACATTTCGTGTGATTCTGTCATTTCTGTTGTGTCAGAAATAACAGATGAGCCTGCATACCCTTTCTCCGGTTGCCCGTAAGTTCGTCCTGCACTGGGGCGAAATGGGCACGCGCTGGGGCATCAATCGCACCGTCGCGCAGGTCCACGCCCTCCTCTTTCTCGCGGAACACCCCCTCCCCGCCGAGGAGATTGCCGAGACCCTCGGAATCGCGCGCTCCAATGCCAGCACCAGTCTGCGCGAGCTCCAGAACTGGGTATCGTGAAAATCGTTCATCTGGCGGACGATCGCCGCGATCACTTCGAATCGATGCACGACGTCTACGCGATGTTTCGCGTGATCGCGCAGGAACGAAAGAAGCGCGAGATCGATCCGATCATCGCGGTCCTGCGCGAGTGCATCGCCGAATCCAGCAAAGCCAAATCCTCCGAGTCCTATACCCGCGATCGCCTGAGCGACTTGTTGAGTTTCCTGGAATTGGGCACGGCCACCTTTGAACGACTGGCGAGCCTGCCGACGGCCGCGATCCTCAAGCTCGCGAAATTGGGCGACAAAGCTTTTCGCCGGCTGGGGATCAGACGGGATTGAATGAAAACTCCGGCCGAAAAAGATTCGCTCAACCTGATTCTCTACGACGCCAGTTGTGCGAAATGCACGATGTTCGCGCGTCGCTTCGTCGGAATTTTCGGCCGACGCGGATTCACTTTCGCTCCGCTGCAAGCTCGCTCTCTCCAAGCCCGTCTCCGTTCTCGCGCCGCGGATCCGCTGGCGGAAATGCGTGTGTTCATTGCAGAGGGCGCGGACTTCGGCGGAGCCGACGCGCTGATTTTCCTCGCGCGCAGAGTTTGGTGGATGTGGCCCCTCTTCGCGGCCGCGCAA
The DNA here is from genome assembly GCA_963737995.1 of uncultured Verrucomicrobiae bacterium. Lineage (GTDB taxonomy): Bacteria > Verrucomicrobiota > Verrucomicrobiia > Chthoniobacterales > UBA10450 > Palsa-1392. The sequence goes on along the minus strand of CAVTUV010000009.1, from coordinate 325,073 downwards.
CTTCCGGGAATGCGCCCGCGCTGCGACGAATCTACCGATGGGTCGCGGCGCGTCGAAGCCGCGCGGGACGCGCATGCGCTATCCCACGCGTTCAGGATTCTCTGGGATGAACGCGACCGGGCGCATCGTTCTGGCGGGCGGCAGCGGCTTTCTGGGCCGCGCGCTTTCCACGATGTTTGCCACGCGAAATTGTGAAGTGGTGGTTCTGGGTCGGGCCGCGTCGCACCGGTCAGGACCCGTGCAACACCGGCAATGGGACGGGAAGACGATTGGCGATTGGCGCGCGACGCTCGAAGGGGCGACCGCGCTCGTGAATCTCACGGGCAAAAGTGTGAACTGCCGTTACACGCCCGCTAATCGTCGCGAAATTATCGATTCGCGCGTCGATTCGGTCCGCGTCCTCGGCGAGGCGATCGCACAATGCGTGCGACCGCCGGCGGCATTTATCCAGGCGGCCTCGCTCGCGATCTACGGCGACGCCGGTGATCGCTGGTGCGCCGAAGACGCGCCGGCCGGCGAAGGATTTTCTGTCGGTGTTTGCCAGCGCTGGGAGGAAGCCTTTGCGGAGATTGCCGCACCCGGGATGCGGAAAGTGCTGCTGCGAATTGGTTTCGCGCTCGGCCCGGACGGAGGCGCGCTCGCGATGCTGGCGAGGCTCACCCGCTTGTTTCTTGGCGGCACGGTGGGCAGTGGCCGGCAGTGCATCAGCTGGATCCACCTTGCGGATCTGAACCGCATGTTCGTCGCGGCGATTGACCGCGACGACATCGCCGGGGTTTTCAACGCGACCGCCCCGCATCCAGTCACCAATGCCGAATTCATGCGGGAACTACGCCGGGTCTTGCATCGCCCGTGGAGTCCGCTGGTGCCCGCGCTGGTCGCGCAATTCGGCTCCTGGCTCATGCGCACGGAAGCGAGCCTTGCGCTGACCGGACGCCGCTGCACGCCGCAGCATTTTCTGGAGCGCAGTTTTGAATTCCAATTTCCGAAATTGCGCGACGCGCTGGAGGACTTGTTTCCAAGGCGGTGAAATCTTGAACGGCGCGACGCTCGAAATTTCCGGATCATCCGCGCACCGTGCGGCGGTCACCGGAGAATTGAGCGACGCGGCGAGCCAGCGGCTGCTGGCCGATCGCGGCGAACCGCTCTTCCTCGCGCGCTGGGATCGCACTGTTTTCATTCACTACGAGGCGGCGCCCGAAGTCCTGCAAAAGTGCGTGCCGTTCCCACTCGATTTGCGCGATGGCCGCGCGTTCGTCAGCGTCGTTGCCTTCGACATCCAACGAATGCGACCGCGGCGCGGCGGCCGACTGGGCGAATATCTCTTGAAGCCGATCGGCAACCACGGGTTCCTGAATGTGCGCACCTACGTCCGCCACCAGGGCGAGCCCGGGATTTATTTTTTGGCGGAATGGCTTTCGAACCGGCTGGCGGTGCATCTCGGGCCCCGAACCTTCGGCCTGCCCTACCGATTCGGTCACCTCCATTACGAGCACGGCCAGGACAACCGCACGCTTCGTTGCCGCGTGCTCGCGAAACGTGGCGAGCTCTGGTACTCCGGTTCATGGCCGACGGACCAACCCTCCCTCTGCGCAGCCGGCTCGCTGACGGAATTCCTCCTCGAGCGTTACACCGCCTTTACGGAACGCGGAAGCCGGCGCCGGTATTTCCGGGTCTGGCATCCGGCGTGGCGGCAATCGTCGGTCGATCTCACCGTCACCGGGGACGACTTGCTAGCGGTCACCGGAGAATGGTGGAGCGAGGCCCGTCAGATCGGAGCGACCTATTCCCCGGGCGTCGATGTCTGGATGGGGCGGCCGCATCGGATGGCTTGAGCGCAGGTCAGGTTGGGCTTGCCAGAAAAGACGGTCGCCGCGAGAGGACGATGTGTTTGCATTACTCCAGACCGACCCGCTCTCAAAAGCACGGCGCGGCCGCCTGACGACCGCTCATGGCGTGATCGAGACGCCGGCTTTCATGCCGGTTGGAACCCAGGGCAGCGTGAAGGCGGTCAGCCCGCGCGAGCTGCGCGCGCTCGAGGCGCAAATCATTCTCGGCAACACCTATCATCTTTTCGTTAGGCCGGGAATGGAAGTGATGCGGCACTTCGGTGGACTGCATCAGTTCATGAACTGGGATGGGCCGATCCTGACCGACAGCGGCGGTTACCAAATCTTCTCGCTCGCGAAGATTCGGAAGATCACCGAGGAGGGCGCGCATTTTCAGAATCATCTCGATGGGACCCCGACCTTCATCTCGCCGGAGATCGCGATGGAAATCCAGGCCGCGCTCGGGAGCGATATCGCGATGGTGCTGGATGAATGCCCGCCCTACCCCTGTGAGCACGATATGCGGCGCGCAGCTTGGAATTGACGGCGCGCTGGGCCGCACGTTGCAAACGCGCTCTGGAGGCGGGAGTGTCGCCCGCACTATCGGGGAGCAATGAACCCTTGGAGGATGCGGCCGACACGGCCGCCGCTACACCGCTTCTCTTTGGGATCGTGCAGGGGGGCACCTTCGAAGATCTGCGCCGGGCGAGCGCGGAAGCCGCCGTGCAGATTGGATTCGATGGCTATGCGATCGGGGGTGTGAGCGTCGGTGAACCGGAGCCGGAGATGATGCAGGCGGTGGAATGGAGCGAGCCTTTCTTGCCTAACAACAAACCGCGCTACGCGATGGGCCTCGGCACTCCGCCGCAACTGCTCGAACTCGTCGCCCGCGGGGTCGACATGTTCGACTGCGTTCTGCCCCACCCGGCTCGCGCGCAACGGGACCGCTTTTACCGCCAGCGGCACGCTGAATTTAAAGAACGCCGAGTTCGCCCTGCAAAAAGGCCCGATCGAGGAAGGTTGCCTCTGTCCCGCCTGTCGCGAATTCTCCCGCGGTTATCTGCGCCATTTGATCAAGGCGGAAGAAATCCTCGGGCTGCGCCTGGTCACCCTGCATAATCTTCATTTCTATCTCGGCCTGATGGAACGGGCGCGCGCCGAAATCGAGAATGGTTGCTTCGACAGCTTCCGGCGGAATTTCGTCACCGGATATCGAACGAGTAATAACGCCTAACGAGCCTGCGCAATCGGACTGGCGGCGTTCCCCGCAAAGATCTTGTCGAGCGCGGCGAGGGCGTTCTTCGGTCCGAGATATTTGTCGCCCTCGTAACTGCTCGCAACAAGGTGGCTGCCCTCGTCGAGTACCACGAGGGACGGAATTCCGTCGCCGCCCAGTGCCTTGACTCCACCTAAATCCGCCAGCTGATCATAATCGATCGCCAGCCACGGCATTCTGCTTTCCTGGATATACGTCTCCCACGCAAAATGCGACCGGTCCGAGCTAACAAAAATGATTTCAAATTCCGGATGGGCCGGAGCAACGCGATTGTAATATTCCACCAATTCCGGGGTAAATTTTCGGCACGGCGCACACCAGTGCGCAGAATAGTAAAGGCCGACCAGTTTCTTTCCCTCAAGATCGCGACCGCTGGCACGGCTGATCGTTCCGTCGTGACAATGGACGAGTTTTTCTTTAAGTGAGTCCAGCAAGAGCGTCGCACCCACGGGCGGAACGGATGGCTCGGTCCGGTTCGCGGCTTGTGCCCGGTAGAGCTCGTTGAGCTTGTGCTCCCTCTCGCTTTGCGCGACTCGACGCGCCGCCGCTTCCGCCTCGCGTTGCTTTGCCAGGTCCGCCTCCGAGCGGGAGACCGTGTAATTGCCGCTTTCGAGCGCCGCGATCAGTTGCCCGCTGGCACCGAAATCGAGCAAGGATTTTTTTGTCGCCGGATCGAGCGCCTCGAGCACCCGGCGCGAGGTGATCTCCGCGACAACACCGTCGCTTGTGTAGCCGGAGCGCAGCATGAGCGCGATCTCCTTGTTTGAGAGCGGCGGCGAGGCGGCCGCAGCCGTGACGACTAATGCGACTACTAGAAGAAGAGGCAGCGCGCGCATGCCCTGAGAGGAGCAGAAGATGCGCCAACGGGGACGCCCCGGCTCGGACGACCGAGGGAATCGCGATGACCAACACCGGGCGTCGCTCATCTACTTTTTCGCGGCCGGAAAAAAGCGCGGCCGCAAGTCGCGAAAATCCGATTTTGCCTCGGCTGCCTTCTTCGCGAGTGGGTTCGCGGTCTCCGCTTGTCCGGTCTGGGCCGCGAAGATCGCGCTGAGCCACTGGCGCTCTGCAAGGTCGGAGACGGAGGGACGAATGAAGGCGGTCGACATCTTGAGGAGCATCTCGGGCGAAAGGTTCAACCAACTGGTCATGACGCTGCCGTAACGCGTCTTTAGCTCCAATTTGTCCGAGGTCGCGCGACGCACCGGTCCGTCATATTTCACACCATGAACGTCAGTCACCACGCCGCCATAACCGGTCCCATTGATATCGCTGATCAACTTTGCTTTCCAATCCGCGAGCCACCCCAGGCGCAGCAGTTCATCGTCACGCTCGGCCTGGAGCGCCGGCGCGGTCAGCTTCACCTTTTCCAGCGCGGCCTTGGCCTCCGCAAACTGGTAAGCGGCCAGCGGTTTGCGCTCCGCCATCAGCGCGTCTTTCCAGCGCGGCGCTTCCTCGGCCACGCGCTCCTTTTCTTCCGCGGCACGTTTCTCGGTCATTTTCGAGACGCGCGCCGCAATTGTCGCTTCTTCATCCGCCAGCTGGAAGGAGAGCGCGCCTTTCGCTTTCAGCTTGCGGTTGACTTCGCGGATTTTCTTCAATGCCACCTCCGGATTCGAGATGCTGTCGCGCGATTCTTGCCACGCGGTGTAGCGCGCGTAATCATCAAGCCGATCCTTTGCCAGCGGCTGGTAATCCTTCAGCCAGGCGAGGGAGGGGGTCAGTTTGAGCTTGGTGAAATGCTCGAAGGCCGACGCGGCCTGCGCGAATTGGCCGCGTTCCCAAAGTTGGAGGGCGGCACAAAGATCCGCCGCCGGTTGCACGTTAGGCGCGATCGCGGCCAGCTCGCGAAAGAGCGCTTCCGCCGTGGGATAATGGCCGGCCTGAAGTTCGCGCCGCGCGGGTTCCAACTGCGCCTTCGTCAGAACGACGACCGGCGTCGGGGTCGCCGTCGCCTCGGGTATGAGCCTTTGGTGCACCGTTAGTTTCGGCAATTGGCGCAGACCGAGAATCATCCCATAGCTAAGCGCATAGATGAGCGCACCCAGAGAGAGCAGCACGCCTAACGACACCAGTGCGCGCACCGGCCAGCTCCAGCGGCCGCGTAATTCTTCCTCCCGCGCCAGCACCGCCGCATGCGCCGCCTCCAGTTGAGCGATCAGCTCCTTGTAGGAATCTTGCCGCTCGGCCGGGTTCGGGCGCAACATCTGGTCGATCACGGCCGCTGTCTCGTCGGACACCTCGGGCAGCACTTCTTTCAGCCCGATCGGATTCGACTTCAGCTTCTTTAGCTCGGCCGCCGACTGCGTTTCATTGACAAAGGTAGGCCGACCGGAGACGGCGTGAAATAGCGTCGCCCCGAGACTGTAAAGATCGCTTCGGAAATCCTCCGGTTCGCTCGCCAGGCGCTCCGGCGCAACGTAGTAGGGTGTGCCCCAGATCTCGCCTTCCGTCTCGGCATGTTGTTCCGCGAAAAGCGCGAGACCGAAATCGACGATCTTGGCCCTGTTTCGATCTGCGAAAAGGATGTTGCCCGGTTTGATGTCGCGATGAATCAGCCCGGCCTGAAGGGCCGCCTCTAATCCTCTTGCCACCTGCAGGCCGATCTCCAGCGTCTGTGATTCCGAAATGCGCTTTTCGTCTTCCATCCGATCGTCGAGACTGCCGCCATCGACCAGCTCCATCACGACGTAGAATTGCCCGTGATCCTCGCCGACCGAAAAGACCTCGACCACGTGGGGATGCTTGATCGAGGCGGTGATGCGCGCTTCGTCCTTCAGCTTCGCGGTGAAGGTGGCATCGCCGGCGAACTCCTTGCGCAAGAGCTTGAGCGCGACAAACCGGTTCAGGCGCGTGTCGCGCGCTTTGTAAACGGAGCCCATCCCTCCGGTGCCAAGCGGCTCGACCACGGCGAAGTTTTCGAAGACCCGCTCGACTCGGACCGGAACTCCGCAGCTCGGGCAATCGACTTTGGCGAATGGTTCGAGACCGGCTGTCTCGACGGGCCGGCCGCAGCCCGGACAAGACTGCACTTGCGCGCCACTCCCAGTCGAGGCCATTGGCCGGATGATAGCATTCCGAGTGGGAAGTCGCGATGATAGAATTAACCGTGCCTAACGAGCAGGCCGGATTGCGCCTCGACCGCTACCTCGCCCAGGCGCTTCCACAGTTTTCCCGCTCACGCCTGCAGAGGTTGATCCGCGCCGGCGACGTGCATTTGCAGGGACAGGCCGCCCGCACCCGCGAGACGGTGCGGGCCGGCGATGTCGTTAGGCTGAGGGTCCCCCCGGCGCGGGAAATCGAAGCGCTGGCCGAGGAAATCCCGCTCGAGATTCTTTTCGAGGACGACGATCTGCTCGTGCTCAACAAGCCGGCCGGCCTCATCGTTCATCCCGGGGCGGGCAACCAGACGCATACCCTGGTGAACGCGTTGCTCTATCATTGCCCGAACCTGTCCGGGATCGGCGGCCAACAACGACCCGGCATTGTCCATCGCCTCGACAAGGAGACCAGCGGCTGCCTCGTGGTGGCGAAAAACGACGTGGCGCATCAAGATCTTTCCCGCCAGTTCGCTGAGCGGGAAGTGAAAAAAATCTACCTCGCGATCGTTGCCGGAACCTTGAAACGACCGCGCGGCACCATCGACGCCGCGATCGGCCGGCATCCGGTGCAGCGCAAGAAAATGGCCGTTCAACCGACGAAGGGGCGAGTCGCCCGGACCGACTACCGCCCGTTTGGAGCACGCGATATTCGGTCTTAGGCAGCTCGTCCGCTGCGCGGATCAACGGCCATCTTTTTCCGCTGCACCGGATGTCGCCCGATCGGCGCGTCAATCGTTCCGCGCGGACGTTTCAAAGTTCCCGTGACGAGCGCGAGGTAGATCTTTTTCACCTCCCGCTCGGCAAACTGGCGGGCCAGCTCGTGATGCGCGGCGTCGTTCTTTGCCACCACCAGGCAACCGCTCGTGTCCTTGTCGAGCCGATGGATAATGCCGGGCCGCTCCTTGCCTCCGATGCCGGAAAGGTTCGTGCAATGATGGAGAAGTGCGTTCACCAGGGTGTGCGTCTGATTGCCGGCTCCGGGATGGACGACGAGGCCGGGCGGCTTGTTCAACACGAGCAGATCTTCGTCTTCGAAAAGAATCTCGAGCGGAATCTCCTCCGCTTTGGCGTCGATCTCTTCCAGCGGTGGCACCGTTAGCCTAACGACGTCCCCGGCCCGGACCGTCTCGCGAGTGCGCGCCCCTTTGCCCTGCAGTTGCACCTCGCCCGCCCGGATCAAGGCCTGGAGGCGGGAGCGTGAAAACTGGGGAAGGGCGAGGGCGAGGAAGCGATCGAGCCGCTCTCCGCCTGTTCGTTAGGCACGGTCAATTCTATCATCGCGACCGGCGACGGGGGATGCTATGATCCGGCCAATGGCCTCGACCGGAAGCGGCGCGCAAGTGCAGTCCTGTCCGAATTGCGGCCAACCGGTCGAGACGGCGGGCCTTGAGCCCTTCGGGAAAGTCAATTGCCCGGGTTGCGGTTTTCAACTGCGAGTCGAGCGCGTTTTTGAAAACTACGTCGTGGTCGAGCCGCTTGGCACCGGCGGGATGGGCTCGGTCTACAAGGCGCGCGACACGAGGCTGAATCGTTTCGTTGCGCTCAAGCTCTTGCGCAAGGAATTCGCGGGCGACGCCGCCTTCACCGCCAAATTGAAAGACGAAGCGCGGATCACCGCCTCGATCCGGCATCCCCATGTGGTCGAGGTCTATTCGGTCGGCGAAGACCACGGACAATTCTACGTCGTGATGGAACTGGTCGATGGCGGCAGTCTCGACGATCGGATCGAGGACGAAAAGCGCATTTCGGAGTTGGAAACGCTCGAGGTCGGTTTGCAGGTGGCGAAGGGGCTGCTCGCGGCCCTCCAGGCGGGGCTGATCCATCGCGACATCAAACCGGGCAACATCCTTTTCGCCGACCGGCACACGGCCAAGATCGTCGATTTCGGTCTCGCCCTGCTCGCCGCGCAGCACGCCGAGACCGAAGGGGAAATCTGGGGCACGCCCTACTACATTGCGCCCGAGCGCCTGACGAATGCGAAGGAGGATTTCCGGAGCGACCTCTACAGTCTCGGGGCGACGCTCTTTCACGCCGTCTCCGGCCGGCCGACCTTTGACAACGAAACGCAATCGGCCGCCGAGCTGAAGACGCTGAAGTCGAATCCGATCGGGTTGAAGGAAGTCGCTGCCCGATGTCTCCGCCGAAACCGCGGCCGTGATCGACAAAATGCTGCGTCCGAATCCGGCTCGAGCGGCAGGATTCCTACCAGGAGCTGATCGCGGAACTGGAAGCAGCCCAGGCGGCGGTGGTGGCGCGGGAGGAAGAATTGCGCGCGCGCTGGGGCTGGCCGAAGCGGCTCTGCCGTTTCGTTAGGCGTGCTGCACTCGTCTGGTGCGCTGATCTATGCGCTTAGCTATCGGGATTGATTCTCGGTTTGCGCCAATCTGCCGCAGCGAACGGTGCACCAAAGGCCATAGCCGAGGCGACGGCGACCACGACGACCGGCGTCGTTCTGACGAAGGCGCAATTGGAACCCAGGCGCGGCGCGAACTCGAGGCCGGCCATTATCGGAACAGCGGAAGCCCTTTTTCGCGAGCTGACGCCGCGCTAGAGCCTAACGTTCTACCGGCGGCCGAACTTTGTGCCGGACTCCAACTCTGGGAGCGCGGGCAATTTGCGCAGGCCGCGACTGCGCTTCGAGCACTTTCACGAAGCTCAAACCGACCGCCCTCCCTCGTCTGGTTGAACGATGAAAAGTCGCTCGCGCAGCGACCGACTCGACGACTACCGGCGCTTCAGCGAGTGGGAAGAATCGCGCGACAAGCATCTAGAATCCGGAGATGGCATTGAAGAAAATTCGCGAAGTCAACAAAAAACTGAAATCGAAAGGCGCGCTCTCCTTCCAACTGGCGGACGAAGAAGCGACAGTTACGCCGCACAGTCTGCGCAGCTCGACCGAGCAACAGTGCGGCAGAAGACAAAAGAGCTGCGCGGCGGAGGAAGTGCCGCGCTGGAAAGACGCGCTGATGGCGTCGGAACGTAAACGCGCTCGCCGCTTACCAGTTTGAGGAAGCGCAAGGCCAGATCATTGAATCGACCAAGCTGAAGGCGACCTCGCTCCAGGCTGAGCGCGACGAAGAATTGCAAGCGCCTGGGGTGGCTCGTGGATTGGAAAACCAAACTTGATCAGCGACATCAACGGCACCGGTTTTGGCGGCGTCGTGACCGACATTCACGGTGTGAGTTATGACGGACCGGTCCGCCGCGCGACCTCGACAAATTGGAATTGAAAACCCGCTACGGCAGCGTCCTGACCAATTGGATGAATCTCTCACCCGCAAATGCTGCTAAAGATGTCGACCGCCTTCATTCGTCCCCCGGTCTCCGATATCGCAGAACGCCAATGGCTCAGCGCCATCTTCGCCGCCCAGACCGGCCAAGCGGAGACCGCGGGCGATCTCGCGAACAAAGCCGCCAAGGGAAAATCGAATTTTCGCGACCTGCGCCCGCGCTTTTTCCCGGGCGCGAAAAAATAGATGAGCGACGCCCGGTGTTGGTCATCGCGATTCCCCTCGAAGTTGTCATCCCGATCCGCCGCGGGACGAGAAGAGGGTCCTCACCTCTGGAATCCGCGTGTCGTCGTCAAGAGGGAAGCGCCGGGTCCCTCTTCGCGCTGTGCCGGATCGGGATGACAATCTGCCTTTGCGACGGTGAGTCGTCCGAGCCGGGGCGTCCCCGTTGGCGCATCTTCTGCTCCTCTCAGGGCATGCGCGCGCTGCCTCTTCTTCTAGTAGTCGCATTAGTCGTCACGGCTGCGGCCGCCTCGCCGCCGCTCTCAAACAAGGAGATCGCGCTCATGCTGCGCTCCGGCTACACAAGCGACGGTGTTCTGGCGGAGATCACCTCGCGCCGGGTGCTGGAGGCGCTCGATCCGGTCGACAAAAAAATCCTTGCTCGATTTCGGTGCCAGCGGGCAACTGATCGCGGCGCTCGAAAGCGGCAATTACACGGTCTCCCGCTCGAAGGCGGCCCTCGCAAAACAACGCGAGGCGGAAGCGGCGGCGCGTCGAGTCGCGCAAAGCGAGAGGGAGCACAAGCTCAACGAGCTCTACAGGGCACAAGCCGCGAACCGGACCGAGCCATCCGTTCCGCCCGTGGGTGCGACGCTCTTGCTGGACTCACTTAAAGAAAAACTCGTCCATTGTCACGACGGAACGATCAGCCGTGCCAGCGGTCGCGATCTTGAGGGAAAGAAACTGGTCGGCCTTTACTATTCTGCGCACTGGTGTGCGCCGTGCCGGAAATTTACCTTGGAATTGGTGGAATATTACAATCGCGTTGCTCCGGCCCATCCGGAATTTGAAATCATTTTTGTTAGCTCGGACCGGTCGCATTTTGCGTGGGAGACGTATATCCAGGAAAGCAGAATGCCGTGGCTGGCGATCGATTATGATCAGCTGGCGGATTTAGGTGGAGTCAAGGCACTGGGCGGCGACGGAATTCCGTCCCTCGTGGTATTCGACGAGGGCAGCCACCTTGTTGCGAGCAGTTACGAGGGCGACCAAATATCTCGGACCGAAGAACGCCCTCGCCGCGCTCGACAAGATCTTTGCGGGGAACGCCGCCAGTCCGATTGCGCAGGCTCGTTAGGCGTTATTACTCGTTCGATATCCGGTGACGAAATTCTGCCGGAAGCTGTCGAAGCAACCATTCTCGATTTCGGCGCGCGCCCGTTCCATCAGGCCGATATAGAAATGGAGGTTGTGCAGCGAGACGAGCCGGAGCCCGAGGATTTCTTCGGCCTTGATCAGATGGCGCAGATAGCCGCGCGAGAATCCCTGGCAGGCGGGGCAGGCGCAACCAGCTTCGATCGGGCGTTCGTGCATGGTGAAGGCGCTGTTTTTTAAATTCATCGCGCCGGATGCGGTGTAAGCGGTGCCGTTGCGCGCGAGGCGCGTGGGCAGGACGCAATCGAACATATCGACCCCGCGCGCGACGAGCTCGACCAATCTGCGGCGGCGTCCCGAGCCCCATCGCGTAGCGCGGCTTATTGCTGGGCAAGATACGGCGCGCTCCGTTCCACCGCCTGCATCATTTCCGCTCCGGTCTCTCCGACGCTCACCCCGCCAATCGCATAGCCATCGAAATCCAATCTGCGCCGACGGCTTCGGCGCTTTTTCGGCGAAGGTCTCGAAGGTGCCCCCCTGCACAATCCCGAAGATAAGCGGAGCGACGCGCCGGTCGGCCGCATCCTCCAAGGGTTCATTGCTCCCCGATAGTCGCGATACTCTCGCGCCCAGATCGCGTTTGCACCGGGCCGCCCAGCGCAGCGTCAGTTCCAGGCTCCGCGCGGCGTAATCGTGCTCGCACGGGTAGGGCGGGCATTCATCGAAAACCATCGCGATATCGGAGCCGAGCGCGGGCTGGATTTCCATCGCGTCTCCGGCGAGATGAAGTCGGCGAGCCGTCGAGATGTTCTGAAAATGCGACGCCATCCTCGGTGATCTTGCGAATCTTGCGAGCGAGAAAACTTGAAGCCGCCGCTATCGGTCAGGATCGGCCCATCCCAGTTCATGAATTGATGCAGCCCACCGAAGTGCCGCATGATGTCGAGCCCGGGCCGAACGAAAGATGGTAGGTGTTGCCGAGAATGATCTGCGCGCCCGAGCTCACGCAGCTCGCGCGGGCCGATCGCTTTCACGCTGCCCTGCGTGCCGACCGGCATGAAAACCGGCGTCTCGATCACGCCGTGAGCGGTCGTCAGGCGGCCGCGCCGTGCTTTTGAGAGCGGTAGGTTTGGAGTAATGCAAACACATCGTCCTCTCGCGGCGACCGTCTTTTCTGGCAAGCCCAACCTGACCTGCGCTCAAGCCATCCGATGCGGCCGCCCCATCCAGACATCGACGCCCGGGGAATAGGTCGCTCCGATCTGACGGGCCTCGCTCCACCACTCTCCGGTGACCGCTAGCAGGTCGTCCCCGGTGACGGTGAGATCGACCGACGATTGCAGCCACGCCGGATGCCAGACCCGGAAATACCGGCGCCGGCTTCCGCGTTCCGTAAAGGCGGTGTAACCTTCGAGGAGGAATTCCGTTAGCGAGCCGGCTGCGCAGAGGGAGGGTTGGTCCGTGGCCGTGAACCAGAATATCCAGGGCTCGCCACGTTTCGCGAGCACGCGGCAACGAAGCGTGCTGTTGTCCTGGCCGTGCTCGTAATGGAGGTGACAGAATCGGTCAGGCGGCCGAAGGTTCGGGGCCCGAGATGCACCGCCAGCCGGTTCCAAAGCCATTCAGCCAAAAAATAAATCCCGGGCTCGCCCTGTGGCGGACGTAGGTGCGCACGTTCAGGAACCCGTGGTTGCCGATCGGCTTCAAGAGATATTCGCCCATCGGCCGCCGCGCCGCGGTCGCATGTTGGATGTCGAAGGCAACGACGCTGACGAACGCGCGGCCATCACGGAAATCGATTGGGAACGGCACGCACTTTTGCAGGAATTCGGGCGCCGCCTCGTAGTGAATGAAAAAGTGAGATCCCAGCGCGCGAGGAAGAGCGGTTCGCCGCGATCGGCCAGCAGCCGCTGGCTCGCCGCGTCGCTCAATTCTCCGGTGACCGCCGCACGGTGCGCGGATGATCCGGAAAATTCGAGCGTCGCGCCGTTCAAGATTTCACCGCCTTGGAAACATTCTCCAGCGCGTCGCCGATTTTCGGAAATTGAATTCAAAACTGCGCTCCAGAAAATGCTGCGGCGTGCGGCGGCGTCCGGTCAGCGCAAGGCTCGCTTCCGTGCACGTGAGCCAGGAGCCGAAATACGGAACAGCGCGGTCACCAGCGGACTCCACAGGCGATGCGAGACCCGGCGTAGTTCCCGCATGAATTCGGCATTGGTGACTGGATGCGGGGCGGTCGCGTTGAAAACCCCGGCGATGTCGTCGCGGTCAATCGCCGCGACGAACATGCGGTTCAGATCCGCAAGGTGGATCCAGCTGATGCACTGCCGGCCACTGCCCACCGTGCCGCCAAGAAACAAGCGGGTGAGCCTCGCCAGCATCGCGAGCGCGCCTCCGTCCGGGCCGAGCGCGAAACCAATTCGCAGCAGCACTTTCCGCATCCCGGGTGCGGCAATCTCCGCAAAGTCTTCCTCCAGCGCTGGCAAACACCGACAGAAAATCCTTCGCCGGCCGGCGCGTCTTCGGCGCACCAGCGATCACCGGCGTCGCCGTAGATCGCGAGCGAGGCCGCCTGGATAAATGCCGCCGGCGGTCGCACGCATTGTGCGATCGCCTCGCCGAGGACGCGGACCGATCGACGCGCGAATCGATAATTTCGCGACGATTAGCGGGCGTGTAACGGCAGTTCACACTTTTGCCCGTGAGATTCACGAGCGCGGTCGCCCCTTCGAGCGTCGCGCGCCAATCGCCAATCGTCTTCCCGTCCCATTGCCGGTGTTGCACGGGTCCTGACCGGTGCGACGCGGCCCGACCCAGAACCACCACTTCACAATTTCGCGTGGCAAACATCGTGGAAAGCGCGCGGCCCAGAAAGCCGCTGCCGCCCGCCAGAACGATGCGCCCGGTCGCGTTCATCCCAGAGAATCCTGAACGCGTGGGATAGCGCATGCGCGTCCCGCGCGGCTTCGACGCGCCGCGACCCATCGGTAGATTCGTCGCAGCGCGGGGCGTATTCCCGGAAGTTGCGCGGCCGCGAGAGGGGCCACATCCACCAAACTCTGCGCGCGAGGAAAATCAGCGCCGGCTCCGCCGAAGTCCGCGCCCTCTGCAATGAACACACGCATTTCCGCCAGCGGATCCGCGGCGCGAGAACGGAGACGGGCTTGGAGAGAGCGAGCTTGCAGCGGAGCGAAAGTGAATCCGCGTCGGCCGAAAATTCCGACGAAGCGACGCGCGAACATCGTGCATTTCGCACAACTGGCGTCGTAGAGAATCAGGTTGAGCGAATCTTTTTCGGCCGGAGTTTTCATTCAATCCCGTCTGATCCCCAGCCGGCGAAAAGCTTTGTCGCCCAATTTCGCGAGCTTGAGGATCGCGGCCGTCGGCAGGCTCGCCAGTCGTTCAAAGGTGGCCGTGCCCAATTCCAGGAAACTCAACAAGTCGCTCAGGCGATCGCGGGTATAGGACTCGGAGGATTTGGCTTTGCTGGATTCGGCGATGCACTCGCGCAGGACCGCGATGATCGGATCGATCTCGCGCTTCTTTCGTTCCTGCGCGATCACGCGAAACATCGCGTAGACGTCGTGCATCGATTCGAAGTGATCGCGGCGATCGTCCGCCAGATGAACGATTTTCACGATACCCCAGTTCTGGAGCTCGCGCAGACTGGTGCTGGCATTGGAGCGCGCGATTCCGAGGGTCTCGGCAATCTCATCGGCGGGGAGGGGGTGTTCCGCGAGAAAGAGGAGGGCGTGGACCTGCGCGACGGTGCGATTGATGCCCCAGCGCGTGCCCATTTCGCCCCAGTGCAGGACGAACTTATGGGCAACCGGATAAAGGGTATGCAGGCTCATCTGTTATTTCTGATAATACAGAAATGGCAGAATCACACGAAATGTCAAGGCGCCACGCGGTTACGGACGCGTGCCCCGGACAGCGCGGCTGAGTAACGGCGGAGAGTGTGTTATCTGGGAAGATGTCCGAAGCCGTGTCCCAACGCCGTCGCGAGCGCGACCGAACTCGTCGTTCGCTTCGGCAACCAGGTGGTGCTCGATCGCGCTTCGCTCACGATTCTGGAAGGCGAACGGGTTGGTTTGGTCGGACGCAATGGCTCGGGCAAATCGACCTTTCTTGCAAATCGCGGCCGGTGTCATGCCGCCCGATGCCGGCGAACTGAATCGGCGCCGCGACCTCGTCGTCGGCTACATGCCGCAAATGTTTGAGCTCGATGAAACGGCCACCGTCCATGCGAATATTCTGGCCGGCGCACAGCGGATGCTCGATTTGATCCAGGAATACGAAACGGCTCCGCCCGAAGGCGCGCGCAGCGGGATTTTGCTTGAGCAGATCGAACATTTCGACGGCTGGAATCTCGAGCATCGGATCAGGAGCTTGATCACCAACCTGCATGCGCCCGAGCCGGTGCGCGCGGTTGCGACGTTGTCCGGCGGCGAAAAACGTCGCGTCGCGCTTTGCCGCGCTTTGCTCGCCCGGCCGGACTTTCTGATTCTCGATGAGCCGACGAACCATCTCGACACCGGCTCGATCGAGTGGCTGGAGGATTTTCTCGCGCGTTACAACGGCACCTGTCTGTTTGTGACGCACGACCGCTATTTTCTCGATCGCGTCGCGACGCGCGTGGTCGAGCTTTCGCGCGGCAAATTCTTCAGCTACGCCGGCAACTACACCGACTACCTGCTGGCCCGCGCCGAACGGCAGGCGGTCGAGGAGATGCAGGAAAAGAAGCGCCAAAAATTTCTCAAGCGTGAACTGGCCTGGGTGCGCAAAGCGCCCCGCGGGCGCGCCGCACGAAATCGGTCGATCGCGTGGAACGCTATTTCGAGATGGCGGCGCAGGAAGCGCCGGAAGCGGAGCTCGATGTCGATCTCATCATTCCGCCGGCGCCGAAACTGGCCAATCGCGTGATCGAGTTGCGCGAGGTCGGCATGGAACTCGGCGGTCGCACATTGATCGAAAATCTCTCGCTCAATCTCGCCGCCGGCGAGCGGCTCGGGATCGTCGGGCGCAATGGTCTCGGCAAATCCACCCTGCTCAAGATCATGCTCGGGCAACTCCAGCCGACGCGCGGCGTGGTCGAGATCGGCGCGCGCACGGAGATCAACTACGTCGACCAAGACCGCCTCCTGCTCGACGACACGAAAACGGTTTGGGAGGAAGTGGGCGAGGGGAGCGAGTTCGTTAGGCTGGGCGAGGAAAACATCACCCTGCGCGGCTATCTGCGGCGCTTCCTTTTCACCGAAGAGCGGATCAACACCAAGATCGATCAGCTCAGCGGCGGCGAGCGCAGTCGCGTCCTGCTCGCGAAAATTCTGAAGCGTGGCGGCAACGTCCTCATTCTCGACGAGCCGACCAACGATCTCGATCTCGGCACGCTGCGGTTGCTGGAGGAAGCGCTTGTTGCTTTCAAGGGAAACGTGATTGTCGTCAGCCACGACCGCTATTTTCTGAATCGCGTCTGCACCGCTATCCTCGCCTTTGAGGGCGACGGCGCGATCCACTACACGGTCGGCAACTACGACTACTATCTCGAGAAACGGCTTGTAGCCGGGGTCGTTGACCCCGGCAGCCTTGAACCGAAGCGTGAACCGGCCGGGGTCACCGCCCCCGGCTACAGCAAGAACAAACCGCGGAAACTGAAATGGAAAGAGGAGCGCGAGCTGGAAGGCATGGAAGCCGCAATTCTGGCCGCGGAAGACGAAGTCGTTAGGCTAGAAGCGATCTTTACCGCGCCCGATTTTTACGCCACGCACGCCTCAAATTGGCAGCAGTTGGAAGCCGACCTGCGCCTAGCGCGTGACGGTGTCGCCCGCCTCTATGAACGCTGGGCCGAGCTCGGGGCGATCGCCAACGCCGTCCCTGAACCATTCCCAGAGCGCTTCCCGTGCTAAAATAATCTTGCGAGGGAATAATTTGTTCCTATATTGCGCGCTCTCCGTATCAGGTGCGTGAGGAAGGTCGACACGGCTTGAGGCGGTTTTTTTGTCGTCTGAAACTTCACGGTTTTGGCGGCTGCAATGTACGAAAATGCCAACCATTAATCAGCTTATTCGCAAGGGACGAAAGAAGGTTTCGGTGAAATCAAAATCACCGGCCCTGAAGAATTGTCCGCAGCGGCGCGGCGTCTGCACTCAGGTCATGACGCGGACGCCGAAGAAGCCGAATTCCGCCTTGCGCAAAGTGGCGAAGGTTCGCCTAACGAATGGCCAGGAAATGATCGCCTACATTCCGGGCGAAGGCCACAATTTGCAGGAACACTCGATCGTCCTCGTGCGTGGCGGACGGGTCAAAGATTTGCCCGGTGTGCGTTATCACATCGTGCGCGGAACGCTCGACTCGTTAGGCGTGGATGGACGCCGCCGCAGCCGTTCCAAGTACGGCGCGAAGCGCCCGAAGACCGGTGGCGGCGAAGGCGACAAGGCCGCGAAGAAGAAATGACCGCTGCGCGGAAGCACGACTCCGAATGACGAGGCTCGAAACAATGACCAAAATCCGAATTCCAAAACGCTCCGAACGGGCTGGCGACTTTCGTCATTCGTGCTCCGGATTTGTTGCGAATTTCGTCATTCGGATTTCGAAATCTTTAACTCCCATGTCTCGTCGTCGTAGAACTTACAAGAAAGAAGAGAAGGTCGATTCCCGTTACGGGAGCGCGGCCGTGGCCCGGCTTATTTCCACCGTGATGAAGCGGGGCAAGAAATCGCTCGCCGAACGGATCGTTTACACCGCGATCGACAAGTCGCGTGAAGGTTCCGATGCCGTCGACCCGCTCGAAGTCGTGAACAAGGCGCTCGAGAATGTGCGCCCGCGCTTGGAAGTGAAATCCCGCCGCGTCGGCGGTGCCACTTATCAGGTGCCGATGGAAGTGACCGCTTCCCGCCAGGTCTCGCTCGCGATGCGCTGGATCGTGACCTACGCCGACAACCGTCGCGGCATGCCGATGGCCGAAGCACTCGCGGCACGAATTGAAAGACGCTGCGGCCGGGCAGGGCAACGCGATCAAGAAACGCGACGACACTCACAAAATGGCGCAGGCCAACCGCGCCTTCGCTCATTTCCGCTGGTAGCAATTTTCCCGTCATGGCCTCTGCGACTTTAGAAAAACCTGCAATGACGAATCCGAATTCGCCCAATCGCAAGTTCCCGCTCGAAAAGACGCGGAACATCGGGATCGCCGCGCACATCGACGCCGGCAAGACGACGCTGACCGAGCGCATCCTTTTTTATACCGGCATGATCCACAAGATCGGTGAAGTGCACGAAGGCACGACCGTGACCGACTGGATGGAGCAGGAACGCGAGCGCGGCATCACGATCACGTCCGCCGCCACGACTTGCGCCTGGACGCAGAAAAAAGAAGAGGGCGTCTACAAGATTTTCGAAGACGTCAAAATGCGCGTCAACATCATCGACACGCCCGGCCACGTCGACTTCACGGCCGAGGTGGAGCGTTCGCTCCGCGTGCTCGACGGCGCGATCGCGGTTTTCGATGCGGTCGCGGGGGTGCAGCCACAGTCCGAGACGGTCTGGCGTCAGGCGAACAAGTATCTCGTCCCGCGCATCGCTTTCATTAACAAGATGGATCGCGTCGGCGCCGACTTCGAGATGTCGATCGATTCCATGCACAAGAAACTCGGCGCGAACGCGTGGCCGATTCTGATTCCGCTCGGCAAGGAAGATTATCTGAAGGGGCAGCTCGACGTCGTGAACCGGAAAGCGGTCTTCTATCTCGACGATGACTCGATGGGTTCCGTCTACGAAGTGCGCGACGTTCCGGAAGAGAACAAGGAGCAGGTCGAGAAGGCCTACGCCACGCTGGTGGAGCAAATTTCCAATCTCGACGACGAGATCGCGGAAGCGGTCCTCGAAGAGAAGGAAGTTACGCCCCAGATGCTCAAGGCGGGCATTCGCCGCCAGACGATCGCAAACAAATTCGTCCCCGTCGTCGGTGGCTCGGCCTTCAAGAACAAGGGCGTGCAGTATCTCGTCGATGCGGTCATCGATTACCTTCCGAGCCCGCTCGACATTCCGCCCGCCGTCGGGATGGAGCCCGACACGCACGAGAAGATGGAAGCGCCGACGGATGACAACGGCAATTTCTGCTCGCTTGCCTTTAAATTGTGGAGCGATCCGTTCGTCGGGAAGCTGGTTTTCTTCCGCGTCTATTCCGGTTCCCTGGCGAAGGGCGACACGGTCTATAACCCGCGCACCAACAAACGCGAGCGCATCTCGCGTCTCATCCAGATTCAAGCCGACAAGCGCGAAGACATTGACACCTGTTACTCGGGCGACATCGCGGCGATCGTCGGGATCAAGAACATCACGACGGGCGATACGCTCTGCGACGAGGATCATCCGATCCTGCTCGAGCCGCCTTCCTTTCCTGATCCGGTTATCTCGATGGCGATCGAGCCGAAGACCAAGCAAGACCAGGAAAAAATGGGCGTCGCGCTGCAGCGACTCTCCGAGGAAGATCCGACTTTCAAAGTCTACACCCACGAAGACACCGGCCAGACGATCATCGCGGGCATGGGCGAGCTGCATTTGGAAATCATTCGCGACCGCATGTTGCGCGAATTCAAAGTGGACGCGAACGCCGGCAAACCGCAGATCGCCTATCGCGAAACGATCACCTCACCGGCCGATGGCGAAGGCAAGCTGATCAAGCAATCCGGTGGGCGTGGTCAGTACGGCCACGTTATCGTTAAGGTCCAGCCTAACGAGCGCGGCAAAGGCATCACGGTCGAGAACAAGGTCGTGGGCGGCAACATTCCGAAGGAATACATCCCTGCCTGCAAGAAGGGCATCGAAGAAGCGATGCTCAACGGCGTCGTCGGCGGTTACCAGGTCATCGACGCGCACGTCGATATCGTGGACGGCTCCTATCACGACGTCGACTCGAACGAAATGGCGTTCAAGCTGGCCGCGATTTTCGCGGTCAAGGACGCCTTCAAGAAAGCGAAGCCGATCCTGCTCGAGCCGATCATGAAGGTCGAAAATTCGACCCCGGAAGAATATCAGGGCGACATCATGGGCGACTTGAATCGGCGCCGGGCCAAGATCAACAGCATCGAAGCGCGCGGTAACTTGACGATTGTCAACGCGGAAGTGCCGCTCGCCGAAATGTTCGGTTACGCGACCGCGATCCGTTCACTTTCCAAAGGCCGTTCGAGTTACTCGATGGAGCCGTCTCATTTCGAACAAGTCCCGTCGCAACTCGTCGCGGCCGTGCTCGACCAGAAGGAAACGAAATAATATGGCCGACGCGCAACGCATTCGCATTCGTCTGAAGGCATTCGATCACCGAATGCTCGATCAATCCGCGGTCGACATCGTCGAGACCG
The DNA here is from genome assembly GCA_963737995.1 of uncultured Verrucomicrobiae bacterium. GTDB lineage: Bacteria > Verrucomicrobiota > Verrucomicrobiia > Chthoniobacterales > UBA10450 > Palsa-1392. The sequence goes on along the minus strand of CAVTUV010000009.1, from coordinate 304,898 downwards.
CGAAGCGCACTGGCGCCCGGGTGGCGGGACCGATTCCGCTCCCGACCTTGATCGAGAAATTCACGGTCAACCGCTCTCCGCACGTCGACAAAAAGTCGATGGACCAATTTGAGATTCGCACCCATAAGCGTTTGCTCGATATCATCGAGCCGACGGCCAAGACGGTGGACGAGTTGAAGAAACTCAACCTGCCGGCGGGCGTGGATATCACGATTAAGATTTAACGCTTTAGCATTGCCACTTTTGCCAGCCCACGACCATGAGCATCGGACTTCTAGGAAAAAAAATCGGCATGACCAGCGTCTACGACGCGGATGGCAAGCTGCGTCCGGTGACCGTGATCGCGGCCGGGGATAACACGCTGCTGCGTCGCCTAACGACTGAGAACGACGGCTATTCCGCCATTCAGGTCGGGTTCGATGTGCAGAAGGAATCGCGCGTGACCAAGCCGTTGCTCGGTGGATTTGCCAAGGCCGGTTCCGAGCCGAAAAAACTCGTGCGGGAATTTCGCCTCGAGCGAGATGCGCCGGAAGGCGAGATTGACCTGGCGGTCACGCAATTCCAGCCGGGCGACTGGGTCGATGTCGTCGGAAAATCCAAAGGCAAAGGTTTCCAGGGCGTGATGAAGAAGCACAATTTCCAAGGCCAGGGCGCGGCGCACGGCTCGAAGACGCACCGTCGCAACGGCGCCATCGGCAATCGTTCCACCCCGGGCCGTATTTGGAAGAACATGGGCATGCCGGGTCACATGGGCGACGAGCGCGTGACCGTGCAAAATCTGCGCGTGCTACAGGTGCGCGAGGCGGACAAAGTGATTTTGATCAGTGGCGCCGTTCCGGGCGCGAATGGCAGCTACGTCGTCATTCGTCCGGCGTTGAAGAAACCTGCTGCAGCCGAGGCCAAGAAATGAGCGCAAAAGTTTTAACCGCTGCCGCCGCCAAAGAGGCGAAAATCACTTTGATCGAGAACGGTCGCGGAACGCAGGCGATGCATGACGCCGTCGTGGCGATGCGCGCGGCGCGTCGTTCCGGGTCGGCTAACACCAAGAGCAAAGCCGACGTAAGTCTCTTCCGGCGCGAAACCGTGGCGGCAAAAAGGCACGGGCCGGGCGCGGGCTGGTTACAAGTCGTCCGTCATCTGGCGTGGCGGTGGTGTCGTCTTCGGACCGAAGCCGCGCGATTACACGAAAAAAGTTTCCAAAACGGTTCGCCGGCTCGCGTTCCAGAAGGCGTTGAGCGAGCGGATCAAAGCCGGCGATGTGCTGACGGTGGACGCGTTCGGCGTCAAGGAACCGAAGACGAAGGCGTTCGTTAGTCTGGTCAAAGGCCATACCGACGCGAAGAAGGTGCTGCTCATTTCCGACTCGTTTGAGGAAAATTTTTATCGTTCCGCGCGCAATGTGAAGCCGGTCCTGCTCGCGACCGCGACCGACGTGAACACCGAGCAACTGCTCGCGTTCGACAAGATCATCGTGACCGCCGAAGGCGCTCGAGCAGCTGGCCGCGAGGATCAACTCCGCTTCCGCCGAGGCTACGGCGCGATAAATCATGAACGAGCCCTACGATTTAATCCAGACGGTGCAGTTGACGGAGAAGGCGTCGCTCTTGAGCGAGAAGCTCAACAAGTACGTCTTCCGGGTAAACCCGCGCGCGAATAAGATTCAGATCAAGCAGGCGATCGAGCTTCTCTTCAAGAAGAAGGTCGTGGACGTGAATACCTGCAATTACGCCGGGCAAAAAGAAGCGCGAACGTCGCGCTGATTTCGGCCGCAAAGCGCACTGGAAAAAAGCCATCGTGACCCTGGGGGAAGGCGAGAAGATCGATCTCGTTTAGTCGACCTATGGCACTAAGAAATTTTCGCCCACTCACGCCGGCACTGCGTTTCAAGTCGCTTCCGATGTTCCAGGAAGTGACCAAGTCGCAGTCGAAACCGGTCAAGAGTCTGACCGAGCCGAAGAAGCGCAGCGGCGGCCGCAACAACAAAGGCCGGCTCACCTCGCGTCACATCGGCGGCGGTCACAAACAGAAATATCGCAAGGTCGATTTCAAGCGCCGCAAACACGGCGTCGTGGCCGAGGTGACCGCGATCGAGTACGATCCGAATCGGACCGCGCGTATCGCGCTGATCAAATACACTGACGGCGAGCAGAGCTACATCCTCGCGCCGGATGGTCTCGCCGTTGGCGCGAAAGTGACGGCGGGTGACGACGCGCCGCCGAATGTCGGCAATGCGCTTCCGCTTCGTGAGATTCCGTTAGGCGCGAACATCCATTGCATCGAAATCATGCCGGGCCGCGGCGGACAGATCGCGCGCAGCGCGGGCCAGCAGGCGACGCTGAGCAACCGCGAAGGCGGCTACGCTCTGGTCAAATTGCCCTCCGGCGAAATTCGCCGCATCCACGATAGCGCTTACGCGACGATCGGCCAGGTCGGCAACGTCGATCACATGAACGTGTCGAGCGGCAAGGCCGGTCGCACCCGCTGGCAGGGTCGCCGGCCGCACGTGCGCGGCATGGTCATGAACCCGATCGATCACCCGATGGGTGGCGGCCAGGGTAAATCGAAGGGCGGCGGCGGACGTCATCACCCGGTCAGCCCGTGGGGACAATTGGCGAAAGGCTTCAAGACGCGCGCGAAGCGCAAAGCGAGCGATCGGTTTCATTTTGGAACGCCGCAAATAAGAAGAAAGGGCTAACTAAATTGTTATGGGCAGATCGTTAAAAAAAGGACCTTTTGTAGAGCCGCATCTTCTCGAGAAGATCGACAAGATGAACAGCTCCGGCGTGAAGAAACCGGTCAAGACCTGGTCGCGCCGCTCGATGGTGACCCCGGATTTTGTCGGGCACACCTTCCTCGTCCATAACGGCAAAATTTTTCAATCCGTGTTCGTGACCGAAAACATGGTCGGCCACAAACTCGGCGAGTTTTCACCTACCCGAATCTTTAAGAAGCACGGGTCGCACACCGCGAAGGTGACGAAGTAGTTCAACTGATGGTTGCGGATTGAGAGTGATGAGATGAAAGTCTGCCGCTCTCAATTCCCGGCTGGCATTCTGCTGGTGTGTCTGCTGTCAGCCCCCGGGCTGGCGGCAGAAAATAGTTCTTTGTCAGATCCCAATCTTGAAGCCGCAGAGGCGAAAGTGACGTCGGAGACGTTGCTTTCGCAGAATGATCTCTTGCGCAAACAGCTCTCGCTCGACCGCGAAACGCAGAAGACGTTGACCGACAGTCTCGTCGTCTCGAACGCGGAGGCGGAGTTGTTTCGCCGGAAATACTCCGAGCTGCAATTGCGGATGGACGCGCTCGGAGTCGAGTCGGTCAGCAAAGACCGGGCGAAACTGGAGCAACGTCTTTTAAAAGCGGTCAGTGACCTTCAACTCATGAACAAGGAGAAGGAAGCCTACCGCGAGCAGTTGCTGAAGTTGAGCGAGACGATGCTACGCTACGTGAAGAGCGCCGAGGCGGCCGATCCGCAGGCGCGGATGGAGGTGGAAGCGCAGTTGCGCGCGACCAGCCAGCTGCTCGCCGCCCAAGGTGGGAGTGCGCCGAACGAAGAGCGCCGGGCCTGACTATGGACGGAAAGGTCCTGAGCGTGAAAGAAGAGTGGTCGCTCGTGGTTGGTAACCTCGGCGCGCAGCAGGGGGTGAAAATCGGGATGCCGCTGCGCGTCGTGCGGGCCGGGAAAACGATCGCGACCCTGCGAGTAGTGGACGTGCGCGAAAAAATCAGCGGCGCAGTGATTCAAGAATTGGATTCGGAAAAAGTGAAAATAAAAGTAGGCGATCGTCTCCAGGTGGATGCGCGCCAAAATGCAAGTTTAAAGTAAATGCAAGTTAGCTCGACATATCGTTACGCGAAGATTTCGGCGTTCAAAGCGCGCGAAGTCACTCGCGCCATTCAGGGCCTGCCGGTTTCGGCAGCGCTCGACATTGTTGCGTTCAGCCCGAAGAAAGCGGCCGGCATGATCAGCAAAACGCTGAAGAGCGCGATCGCCAACGCGGAGAACAACGCCAACCTGCGCGTCGACGGACTCGTCGTGAAAGAAGCGACCGTCGGCGAAGGCCCGACGATGAAGCGCATGATGACCCGGGCGCGCGGCAGCGGCAGCACGATCCGCAAACGCAGCGCCCACATTCGGATCATTTTGACCGACGAGATCGAGATCAAGACGCGCGACAAAGAAAGCGAAGAAGTCGGGCGGGGCGAAGAAGAAAAAGTCGGCCGCGCCAAAGCAGGCAAAGCGGCTCCGAAAGCCGAAGCGCACAGAAGCGCAGACAGAGAAATCAGAAAGCTAATTCATGGGACAAAAAGTTAATCCAATTGGTTTCCGTCTCGGGGTGAACCGCGACTGGCGTTCGCGCTGGTACGCTTCGCCCCAGGAGATGCCCGCGTTTCTGCACGACGATCTCGAGATTCGCGACTACGTGAAGAAGAAGCTGCAGTTCGCCGCCGTCGCGAAGATCATCATCGAGCGCGCCTGGAACAGCATCCGCGTCACTATTCACACCGCGCGTCCCGGCATCGTGATCGGGCGCAAAGGCGCCGAGATCGAGAAGATGACGGAAGAGATCTCGAAGATGGCGCAGGGCAAGCAGATCAAGATCGACATCCAGGAAATCAAAACGCCGGAACTCGACGCGCAGCTCGTGGCCGAGAACGTGGCGCTCCAGATCGAGCGCCGCATCGCCTATCGCCGCGCGATGAAGAAAGCGGTGCAGATCGCGATGGATTTTGGCGCGCAGGGGATTCGTTTGCGCAGTTCGGGCCGCTTGAACGGCGCGGAAATTTCCCGCTCGGAATGGTATCGCGAAGGCAAAGTGCCGCTGCACACGCTGCGCACGCCGATCGATTACGGCTTTGCCGAAGCGAACACGGTTTACGGCAAAATCGGAGTGAAATGCTGGATCTGTAAGAAGGAAGAAGCGCCCGGCACCGGCCACCCGCGGCCGCGCCTGAGCCGGCTGCGCTAGCCTAACGAATTTTAAGGAGACATCGCCATGCCATTAATGCCCAAACGCGTAAAGTATCGCAAAACCCAGCGGGGAAGCCGCAAGGGCATGGCGTCGCGTAATCTCCGGATCGACTTCGGCGAATTCGGCCTCCAAACCCTGGAGCGCGCCTGGATCACCAACACCCAGATCGAAGCCGCCCGCGTCGCGCTCACCCGCAACATGAAACGCAAAGGCAAACTCTGGATCCGGATTTTCCCGGACAAATCGGTCACTTCACGTCCGCCGGAAACCCGGATGGGTAAAGGCAAAGGCCAGCCGGAATACTGGGTCGCGACGGTGAAACCCGGGCAACATTCTGTTCGAACTCGACGGCGTGCCGGAATCGATCGCGCGCGAATCGCTCCGCCTCGCGGCCGACAAGCTGCCGGTCCGGACGAAGTTCCTTACCCGCCACCACGTCGCGCACTAACGACTAACGAGAAATGAAATTCAAAGAAATTCAGGAAATGAGCGCGGAAGAGCTCTGACCAAGAAGCGCGACCTGCGCCAGGAGAGTCTCCATCTCCGTCTGCAGCAGCAGAGCGGCCAGCTCGAGCAACCGAGCCGGTTGCGCCTCCTGCGCCGCGATGTGGCCCGGGTCGAGACGGTGCTGACGCAACGCAGCAAGGAGCCGGCGACAGCAGTCGCGGCAAAGAAATAATTATCATGGACGAAGCAACCAAACAGGAAACGCCAGCCGCCGCTGAGGCGCGCGGAACGCGCAAGACGCGCGTCGGCGAAGTCATTTCGAGCGGGATGAATAAGACGATCGTCGTCCATACCGTGACCCGCGTGCCGCACGCGGACATTCGGCAAGATCGTTAAACAGAAGAAGAAATTTTACGCCCACGATGAAGAGAGCAAAGCCAAGCTCGGCGACACGGTCCGGATCATGGAGACCCGCCCGCTGAGCAAGCTGAAACGCTGGCGCCTGGTCGAAGTCGTCCAGAAATAAGGAGATAGTTATGGTTTACCTAAGATCGAGATTAGACGTGGCCGACAACAGCGGCGCGCGCATGGCGACGATGATCGGCGTGATCGGCAAAGGCGCCGCGCAATGCGCCGGCATTGGCGATGTCATCTCGGCCAACGTCAAGGAAGCCAGTCCGACCGGCGCGGTGAAAAAGGGCGAAGTGGTTCGCGCGGTTTTGGTTCGGACCAAGCAGCCGATCCGGCGCGATGATGGTTCGCTCCTCCGGTTCGACAACAACGCGATCGTCATTATCGATAAAGATTTTAATCCGCGCGGCACCCGTATTTTCGGGCCGGTCGCGCGCGAACTGCGCGAACGCAATTTCATGAAGATCGTCTCGCTGGCTCCAGAAGTGTTATGAATCGGATCAAGCACCATGTGAAAAAAGGCGATCAGGTCGAAGTGATCTCGGGCAACTTCCGGGGTTCGACCGGCAAGATCCTGCAGGTGCTCTCGCGCAAGGAACGCGTCCTGATCGAGGGTGTTCGCTTGATCAAGAAACACCTGCGCAAATCGCAGGACAATCCTTCGGGAAAAATCGCCGAGCGCGAAGGTCCGATCCACATCTCGAACGTGAAAGTGGTCGAGCGCAGCGAGAAGGCGAAGAAGACAAAAACCAAAGCGACGAAGGAGAAGAAGACCAAGAAGGACGAGTAAGCTAACTTGCTTTAGTTTGTCATCCCGAGTCGGCGGAAGCGCGACGAGGGATCTCCCAAGCAACCCCAGGCGTAATTTGCGAGGTCCCTCACCGCGCTTCGCCGGCTCGGGATGACAAAATAAGAAGTCGACGATTTAGACCATGGAAAACGAATTTTACCGCGAATACAAAGAGCGCGTCATGCCGGCGCTGCGCGAGCATCATGGCTACAAGAACGATCTTCAGATCCCGAAGCTGGAGAAGGTCGTGATCAATACTTCGGTCGGCTCGCAGTCGGACGTGAAGCAGGCATTGGAAGATGCCAAGACCGAGCTCGCGCTTATCACCGGTCAGAAGCCGGCGGAAACGCGCGCCAAGAAAAGCATCTCGAATTTCAAGCTGCGCAAAGAGCAGGCGATCGGCGCCAAGGTCACCTTGCGCGGCGAACGCATGTATGAATTCATGGAGCGCCTGATCAAGGCTTCGCTCCCTCGCATCCGCGATTTTCGCGGGGTCTCGCCGAAAGGATTCGACGGCCACGGCAACTACACGCTGGGCGTTTCCGATCAGTCGATTTTCCCCGAAGTCGAGCTCGACAAAATCAAGCGCAACATCGGTTTTGATGTTACGATTGTGACCACCGCGCGCACCAATGAAGAGGCCAAATCGCTTTTGAGCGAAATGGGAATGCCCTTCAGCGACCGGGCCAAGAAGGTCGCCGCGGCGACTCCGCCTGGTGGCGGATCCGCGGCCGAAGCCGCCTAACGAATTCACATGAGCACTGTTACCGATCCTATCGCCGACCTTCTCGCCCGTGTGCGCAACAGCACGCAGGCGCAGAAACTCGAGATGTTTGTTCCTTACTCGAAAGTGAAGAGCGAGATCGTGCGCATCCTGAAAGAGGAAGGCTACATCACCGATTTTTCGCTCGACACGACGGCCGCGCATCCGCGGATCAAGATCACGAACAAGATTTCGAATCGCACCAGCGCCATCACCGGTTTGAAGCGGGTGAGCCGTCCGGGGCTGCGCCGTTATGTCGGAGCCGATGAAATCCCGCGCGTCCTCGGCGGGATGGGCACCGCGATTCTTTCCACCTCGCGCGGCGTCATGTCCGGGCGGGAGGCCAAGAAACAAAAAGTGGGAGGCGAGTTGCTGGCTTACGTCTGGTAACTGAAGAGCTATGTCACGGATTGGAAACAAAGCGGTCGAGATTCCGGCCAAGGTCAAAGTGAACATCGACGGCGGCGGCAAAGTCGCGGTCGAGGGTCCGAAAGGAAAGCTGAATTGGACGCTGCCGAAGGGGATCAAGGCGAGCGTGACCGACAATCAAGTGTCGTTAGTCCGCGATGCCGAGACGCGCAGTGTGAAAGCTCTGCACGGTCTCTCTCGCGCCTTGATCAACAACATGGTCGTCGGCGTGAGCGACAGGTTTCACGAAGCAGCTCGAGATCGAAGGCGTCGGTTTCAAGGCCGCGGTCCAGGGGAAGAATCTCAACCTGAGCCTCGGATTTTCGCATCCGGTGCTTTTCCCGATCCCGGAGGACATCAAAATTACGGTGACGGATAACACCAAGATCGCGATCGAAGGCGCCGACAAGAAAACGGTCGGCCAGGTCGCGGCCGACATTCGCCGTTACTACCCGCCCGAGCCGTACAAGGGCAAAGGCGTTCGTTATGCGGGCGAGCAGATTCGCCGCAAGGAAGGCAAAACCGTTCAATAGTCATGGCGACGATTAATCGAAAAGTCATTCGCGGGCGCATTCACAACCGCATTCGGCGCAAGGTCTCCGGGACCGCGGAACGTCCGCGTCTCTGCGTTTATTTTTCCGGCAAACATGTCTATGCCCAGGTCGTCGATGACGAAGCGGGCCAGACTTTGGTCTCCGCCGGGACGACGGAAAAGGATTTGAAAGGGAAACATGCCGCGAATCGCGCGACCGCCGAGAAGATCGGGAAGTTGATCGCCGAGCGCTTGCTGGCGAAGAAGATCGACCAAGCGGTTTTTGATCGCGGTGGATTCCTTTACCACGGGAAAGTGAAAGCGCTGGCCGACGCGGCGCGCGAAGGCGGACTGAAACTTTAATATGGCATACGCAGGCAACCAAGGCAGACGAAGCGATTCACGCACAACGGACCGGACGGCTCCGGCAAGAGGCGACACGACGGAGAAAGTTGTGTTCATCAACCGCTGCGCCAAGGTCGTGAAAGGCGGCCGTCGTTTCAGTTTCAGCGCGCTCATTGTGGCGGGCGATCACGACGGCAAGGTCGGTTGCGGTTTCGGCAAGGCGAACGAAGTCGCGGAAGCGATTCGCAAAGCTTCGGAAGCGGCCCGCAAATCGATGGAGAAGATGTCGCTGCGCGAGAACACGATACCGCATGAAGTCGATCGGGGAATTCGGCGGCGGACGCGTTCTGCTGCGTCCGGCTTCGCCTGGCACCGGCGTCATCGCCGGCGGCGGCGTGCGCGCGGTCGTGGAGGCGGTTGGCATTCGCGACGTGCTCGCGAAGTCGTTAGGCTCGAGTAATCACGCCAACGTGGTCAAGGCGACGATCGAAGCGCTGCGCTCCCTGCGCCGGCGCGATGAAATTTTGAAGACTCGTGGTATTCGCACGAGCACGAACAACGGCGAGGAGGCGAAGGAGTCATGATTCGGTTGCATAATCTCAGACCGCGCCCTGGCTCCAGGCATCGCGTGAAGCGGCTTGGCTGCGGCGAGAGCTCCGGTCACGGCAAGACGAGCGGGAAGGGCCACAAGGGCCAGAAGGCGCGCTCCGGCGGCAGCATTCGACTTGGCTTCGAAGGCGGCCAAATGCCGTTGATTCGACGTTTGCCGAAGCGCGGTTTTAACAACGCGGCCTTCAAGAAACATTACGCCCTGATCAATCTGGACGATCTGAACGAGTTCAAAGCCGGCACAGTGATCAACGAGCAGATGCTGCGCGAATCGAAACACATTCGCGGACACGTCGCCGGCTTGAAGATCCTCGGCCGCGGCGAATTGAAGCACGGCCTGACGATCGAGGCGGATCGGGTGAGCGAATCGGCGCGGGCAAAAATCGAGAAAGCCGGTGGCACGGTGACTTTGCGGGAGCGCCCTTCGCTGACCAGCGGGAAGCGATCCGAATCGGTCGAGGCGAGGAAAGAAGCCCCGCCCGTCGCCGCCCCTGCGGCCAAATCCAAGGCGAAGAAACCGGCAGCGAAAAAGAAGAAGACCGCTGAATAAGTGAGTCTGAAGCGGACTTAGCGGATGGTTTCGGCTTTTCTCAACAGCGTCAAAATCCCGGAACTGCGACGGCGAATTCTATTCACGCTTGCGGTTATCGTCATCGTCCGGCTGGGCGCGGCGATCACGACCCCGGGAGTGAATCCGGCGGTGCTGCAGGATTGGTTTCGCACGTCCTCGCAAAGGGCCGGCGGCGGAGTCGCCGCGCTCTTCAATCTTTTTAGCGGCGGCGCGCTCGAGAACTGCGCCATCTTTTCGCTCGGGATCATGCCCTACATCAGTGCGTCGATCATGTTGCAACTGCTCACGGCGGTGATCCCGTCGCTCAGCCGCCTTTCGCGTGAAGACGGCGGTCGGCAGAAGATCATGCAATACACCCGTTATGCGACGGTCGCGCTCTGCATTTTCCAGGGATATTTGCTCGCGGTTTCTTTCCAGCATCCGGAGTCGTATCACACCATGCTCCCCGGCATCACCGAGACGACGGCGCGGCTCGGAATCCCGCTAGTCGATAATCTGGGCTGGTCTTTCCGGTTCATTACCGTTCTCACCCTGACCGCCGGCACGCTCTTTTTGATGTGGCTGGGCGATCAAATTACCGATCGCGGGATTGGCAATGGCATCTCGCTCATCATCACCATCGGCATCGTGGCGCGACTCCCCGCTGCTCTCGCGCAGGCCTGGAAGACCTTCGTCCCCTCGGCGGAGACGGGCACAAGTCAGGTCAACCCGGCGATTCTTGTCTTGATGGTCGCGTTTCTCTTCATTGTCATCGCGGCGGTCATCGCCGTGACGCAGGGTGTGCGCAAAATCACGGTCCAGTACGCGAAACGCGTCGTCGGCCGGAAGATGTACGGCGGGCAGACGCAGTACATGCCGCTGAAAGTGAACTACGCGGGCGTCATGCCGATCATCTTTGCGTGGGCGCTTCTGCTTTTCCCCACCACGATTGTCGGTATGGCCTTTAAGAATAGCCCGACGGCCGCGAAAATCGCCAACGAGCTGAACAGTGGCTGGTTGCATTACGCCGTTCTGGCGGCGATGATTTTCTTCTTCAGTTATTTCTGGGTCGCAACGCAATTTCAACCGGCGCAAATCGCGGATGATTTGAAAAAATACGGCGGTTATATTCCAGGAGTGCGTCCGGGAAAACCGACCGCCGATTTCCTGGATTTCACGATGACGCGACTGACTTTTGCCGGCGCGATTTTTCTGACCGCGATCGCGGTTCTGCCCAGTTTGTTAAGCCAGGGTCTGCACGTGCCGCAGATCACGGCGCAGTTCTTCGGCGGGACCAGCCTGCTCATTATCGTCGGCGTGATTCTCGATACCATGCGCCAGGTCGAGACCCATTTGATCCAACGCCATTACGATGGCTTCCTGCGCAAGGGCCGGATCCGTGGTCGAGCCTTCGATCGCTCGGCCTATAGCCGGGGCGAGGCGGCCCAGCAGGGGACGCTGATGTGGCTTTACGTCGGCATTGCCGTTCTGGTGATCGGGGGCGTGGCAATCTTCCTTTACGGGCGCTAGGTGAAAAGTCGAATTGTGCTCCTCGGTGCGCCGGGTTCCGGGAAGGGAACGCAAGCGGAGATGATCACTCGGCATTTCGCCCTCGCGGTCACTTCTCCCGGGACCATCCTGCGACGCGAGCGCGAGCTCGGCACTCCGCTTGGCTTGGAAGCCGATGAGATCGCGAAACACGGCGGCCTCGTGCCGGATGATGTCATTGTGCATCTGATTGAAGACTGGCTCAATCTCCGCGGCCAGGAGGGATTCGTCTTTGATGGCTTCCCCCGCACAGTGAAGCAGGCGGAGCGACTAAATGAAATTTTGCAAAAGCGGGGAGCGGCGCTCGACCTCGCCATCTGGCTGGAGGTTTCCGAAGGGACCGTGCGCGATCGGATCGCCAGCCGGCTGCAATGCCGGCGCTGCGGATTCACCACCAGCCTAACGAGCGCTGGTTTTGCCGATCGGCCGGTTTGTCCCTATTGCGATGGACCACTCATCCGGCGCGATGACGACGATGCCGCGGTCTTGCAGACACGACTGGCGGAGTTCAAGGCCAAGACCGAACCCTTACTCTCCTTTTACGAAAAGGACGCTGCCTTGCACCGGGTGAATGGGAACCGGGATCGGGAAACTGTTTTTGCGGACATCGCGGCCTTGATCGAAGAGCGGACGCAATGATCCCAATCAAGTCGGCGCGGGAGATCGACAAAATGCGGCTGGCTTGCCGCACCGCAAGCGACGTTTTGGAGAAGGTCGGCGAGCTGATTCGTCCGGGCATTTCGACCAAGGAAATTGACCAGGCTGCTGCGGATTTGATGGCGGATGCCGGAGTGCAGAGCGCATTTCTCGGCTATCGCCTCGGTCATCGCGTTTTCCCGGGCAGCATCTGCATTTCGCTCAACGACGAGATCGTCCACGGCATCGGCAGTCAGCGCCGCATCCAATACGGAGACATCGTCAAGCTCGATATCGGAGTGGTGCAGGACGGTTGGGTGGGGGACACCGCGGCCACGATTCCCGTCGGGATGATCGATGAGCGGATCGAAAAGTTGCTCGCCGTCACGCAACGCGCGCTGCAACGGGCCATCAATCACGCCCAGGCCGATGAGCGTCTCGGGGACCTCTGCGCGGCGATCGAGGACGAAGCGATGCGCAGTCATTTTAGCGTGGTGCGAGAGTTTGTTGGCCACGGCGTGGGCCGGAAGTTGCACGAAGAGCCGCAAGTGCCGAATTACGGCAAGCGCGGGAGTGGACCGCGGCTCAAGCCGGGCATGACCCTGGCGATTGAGCCGATGATCAACCTCGGCGGCGCCGGCGTGCGCTTGCTCGAGGATGGCTGGACTGTCTGCACCTCCGATGGGTTGCCCTCGGCCCATTTCGAACACACGGTTTTGATTACGAAAGACGAACCCGAAATCCTGACATGGCGCGCAAAGACGCAATTGAGGTAGAGGGCACCGTGGTCGAGCTGCTGCCGAATACGATGTTCCGGGTGGAACTGCCCAACGGGCATCGCGTTCTCGCCCACATCTCCGGGAAAATGCGCATGCACTTCATTCGCATCTTGCCAGGCGACAAAGTTATGCTAGAAGTTTCGCCTTACGATTTGTCGAAAGGGCGGATTACTTTTCGCCATCGGTAACGCGGAGAAAAGGCTCCGCGTTTTTTGTCTCGTGAATTATGAAAGTGCGACCGTCAGTAAAAAGACTTTGTGAAGGATGCAAGATTGTGAAACGCAAGAACGTGGTGCGCGTGATCTGCGGTAAAAACCCGCGCCACAAGCAAAGGCAAGGGTGAATAGTGAATAGTTATGCCTAGATTACTTGGAGTAGAAATTCCGGCTGATAAGCGCATTGAAGCGTCGTTGACCTACATTTACGGCGTCGGCCCGAGCACGGCCCGGCGCGTTCTCGAGCAGACCAACATCGATCCGAACCTGCGCGCCAAGGACCTGACCCCGCAGCAGATCAACGAGATCATTCAAATGATCACGCATAACAAGCTGCCGATCGAGGGCGATCTGCGCCGCGAAGTGCAAAGTAATTTGAAGCGTTTGCAGGCCATCAATTGTTATCGCGGCATCCGGCATCGCCGTGGATTGCCAGTCCGGGGCCAGCGCACCTCGACCAACGCGCGCACGCGCAAAGGTCCGCGCAAGACCGTCGGTGTGATTCGCAACAAGGATGCGAAAGCCGGCAAAGTTTAACCTAACGAACTGAGACATGGCCGAAGAATCCGAAAACCAAACCCCAGAGGAGGCGCCTGCTCCTGAAACGCCGAAAGCCGAAACGCCCAAGGCGAGGAAAAAAGCTGCTCCCGCAGTGAGCGAAGCTCCCGCGGCGGACGACGCTGCCGGAGCCGAAGCTCCCGCCACCGAAGCAGCCGCTCCGGTAGCGGCGAAGGCAGAGGTGAAACCCAAGGCCGTTAAAAAAGCGGCCAAGAAAGCGGAAGCCCCGGCGGCAGAGGCGCCGAAGGAAAACCTTTCGCTAGATCCGAACGACGTCGAAAAGCCGAAAATCATCAAGGCGAAGGGGAGCAAGAACGTTTACTCCGGTTTCGCGCACGTTCTTTCCACCTTTAACAACACGATCGTGACCATAACCGATTTGCAGGGCAACGTGATCGGGTGGTCGAGCGCGGGCAAGGTCGGTTTCAAGGGCTCGCGCAAAAGTACCGCTTATGCCGCACAGATGGTGGCCCAGGACGCTTCTCGTCAGGCGATGGGACATGGCCTGAAAGAAGTTGAAGTCCTCGTCAGGGGACCGGGCGCAGGCCGCGAATCAGCCGTGCGCGCGCTCCAGGCGATCGGTCTCGATCTCACTGTCATTCGCGACGTCACCCCGGTGCCGCACAACGGTTGCCGCCCGCCGAAACAACGCCGCGTCTGAGCCGCTCTCAACTCTTAACTAACCACTCTCAACTTCTTCGATGGCCAGATACACCGGACCCAAAACCAAGATTGCCCGCCGCTATGGCGTGCCACTTTTCGGACCTTCCAAGTCGCTCGAGCGGAAGAATTATCCGCCGGGCATGCATGGCCCGAAAGGTTCCCGGCGCAAGCAATCCGATTACGCGATCGCGCTTGGGGAAAAGCAGAAGCTCCGCTTCCAATACGGCCTGATGGAAAAGCAATTTCGCCGCGTCTTTGAAACGGCGCTGCAACGGCGCGGCGTTACCGGCGAAACGCTTCTGCAACTTCTTGAAACGCGACTCGACAACGTCGTCTTCCGGCTCGGGCTCGCGAATACTCGCAGTGCGGCCCGTCAGCTCGTTTCTCACGGTCACGTGCAGGTCAACGGCAAGAACGTCAATATCTCCTCCTTCAACGTGAAAGCGGGCGATGAAATCGCCGTGAAAGACCGGCCGAAATCGCGCCAGCTCGCCCAGCGCAACATGGAGCTGACACAAATCGCGCCGGTTCCTGATTGGCTGACGGTCGATCGCGATGCGCTGACCGGCAAAGTCGCGCACATCCCGTCGCGCGAGGAGATGCAGCCGATGGTTAACGAACAGTTGATCGTCGAGTTGTATTCGCGTTAGACGAGATTCGGGATTCTTTGCCCGCAGAGAGCGAAGCTCCGCTCTCTAGTCATCTTTTCAAAAAAGCGAGCGCTCCGGTGTGGCGGCGCACAAAAATGGGCTGCTCCCGGGCCAGCCGCAGTGGGCGGGGTTTGGCTTGCCCCTGGCTCTAAAAATTCCATAGTTAGCTACTATGAATGCATTCTTACGATGGGCTCAGCGGTTCCTGATTTTTTTAGTAATGGCGCTTCTTTTCTTCGTCTTCGACCAGCGCGTCGCAGCATCCATCCTGCAGCTACGGCAAGGGGACGTCGGTCCATCGGGTATCGTCTTTGACGGAGAAAACATCTGGGTCGCGAACAATGCAGAAAACAGCCTGAGCAAGCTGCGGCCATCCGATGGCACGACGCTCAAAAAATTCGCAACCGGGGCCAGTCCCTTTGCACTCGCCTTCGACGGAGCCAATATTTGGGTGACCTGCGGCCCCGACGCCACGGTGCAGAAATTTCGGGCCAGCGACGGCTTCCTCCTCGGAACATTCCCTGCCGGTCCGACGCCTACCCGCATACTTTTCGATGGCACCAACATCTGGGTCGCCAACTTCCCGGATCACACCGTGACTAAACTGCTGGCCGCGGATGGATCGATCGAGGCAACCTTTGCCGTTCCGTCTGGTTGGGCGAATGGTCTCGCCTTCGATGGCACCAACCTGTGGCTAACGAATTATTACCAAGTCATCAAGATGCAACCGAGCGACGGCACGGTCCTGGCAGCCTATGGAAATTATCAACAACCGGAGGGAATTCTGTTCGACGGGGCTAACATCTGGTTCTCCGAGCTTGGCGGTTTGCAATCCAAGCTGGTGCATAACGTTTATAAGATGCAGCCGAGTGACGGAACGATTCTGTCGAAGACTGAGACAAACAGCAGGCCAACGGAAATAGTGACTGATGGGAAAAGCGTCTTCGTCGCCTGCGCCAACCATGGGCAGGTCGATCAAGTGCGGGTGGCAGACGGAGCTTTGCTGAAAGTGCACCAGTTGCAGCAGGGGGCGGCTTTCCTCGCCCTCGAGAACGGTAACGTCTGGGTCACCTGCAACACCTATCGTTATCGCTTCGACTGGATCGACAAGATTAGCAGCGAGCCCTGATCGAGCAGTTGCCGACCGGCGGCCGGCACGGCCGCCGCTACAATTTGGGCTCGAGAAGTGCGAGCGCTTTGTCGTAGCTGCAGCGCGCGAGAAAATGCGCGAGTTCCGGGTCGACTGGTGATGGGAGTTGTTTCTCCAACGTCGCAATCTTTTCGGAAACAGATTGCAACCTGGCCAGATGCCGCGCTGGGTCGCGCCGACTTGTTTCGTCGGCGATGAGAGCCAGCCGTTCACGCAGGGCGGCGGCGAGGTTGGTTTCCGGCGAATTCATCGGGCGCGAGCTTTCCTTCCGAGCCTGCAACTAAAGCTTGAATGCCATCACAATTTTGCGCAAGCCTGCGGGATGGCAGAAGCAGAAACAAAACGCGTGCTGATTGTCGATGACGATATGGCGGTGCTCCGGATCATGCGGGATGCGCTCCAAAATCTTCTTCACTGGGAAGTGGATACTTCCCCCAAGCCGGAATACGGCTTCGAGCTGGCGCTGAAAAAAACCTACGATCTGATGATCTTCGATTTTTCGATGCCGATGATTGACGGGGCGCTGCTCTTCGAGCTGATCTCGAAAGTGTATGAAAATACCGCGCCGCCGCGGAAGGTGCCCCCGTTGCTCCTTGTTTCGGGTCAGGGCTCGGATGAGCGAGCCCGGGAATTGCGACGGGAGGCGCGGGTGTGCGGATTTCTCCCCAAACCGTTTACAATCAACCAGCTCCTGGAAAAGGTGAAGGAATCTTTTCCGGAAACGCGCGCGGTCGCATAGAAAACGATCGTACTGCCTTCGCCAGTGCTGTCTTTCTGAGCGCGGCGCAGGATCGCTGGCTTTTTCCGACACGCCACCGGTGCGGAAACCAGAAATGATCAAAGAGTCTTCGCTCCGCTCAGAATGACACCACCATCTGTGAGATGGCTTGCAACCCGGCCATTGCTCGTTAGGCGCTTTTCCCGGCCTCTTCCTGTAATTGCCGGACCGCCTCCAACCAATCGTCGGCCGAATCGCCCGCCGCTCCGCTCTGCATTCGTCGCTCGGAAATGAAATAGGCGCGGATACGGATGTCTTCGTGGGAGATCGAGAACTGAGCGGTCCGGCGGGCCTTCCGGCCACTCGTCGCCGTCCGCGGTTTGCCGGCCGCCGGGGCTTTGTCAGCGGCGCCGTTGGCAGGTTTGCGGGCAGATTTTGCCTGCCCTGTTACCTTGGCTGACCGTGCCGTCGAGCGCTTGCTGGCGACGGATTTGCCGGGCTTTTCCGTCGCAGGAGTGGCGGCGTTCTCGGTCCGGCTTGAGATGTTATGCGGCGCCGCTGCTACTTTGGATTTTTTTGAACTTTTCACCATTTACTTTTGCTTTAGGTCGGCCAAGCCTTTAACCACAAGAGGACGCGCTGGCAAGCGGAAACCGCGTTTCCACGGTCGTCATTTTCGGATGAGGCATTTTGTTTTTAGATGGGCAATCACGACCGTGGCCGTCATGGTCGCCGCGTCGATTATCAGCGGCATTCGCTACGATAGCGTCGGCTCGCTTCTGGGGGCGGCGCTGCTCCTTGGAATCCTAAATGCTTTCCTCCGTCCCATCCTGCTCCTTTTGATGGCACCGCTCATTATTCTCACTCTCGGCATTTTTATCCTTGTTGTGAACGGTCTCATGCTACTGCTCGTGAACCAGTTCGTGCATGGCTTTCACGTCGACAGTTTCGGGAGCGCTTTCTGGGGGGCAATCCTGATCAGCCTGGTGAGCTGGATGTTGAGCGCATTCTTCCGCGGGAGCGACGGGCGAGTGCATCCGTTGACGCATCACACCCAAATGCGCCGAGTCAAAGGTCGCGTCGTCGGGAGCAGCAAGCCGGGCGAATCATGACGTATTGCCTCGGCATGCTCTGCCGCAAGGGCGCTGTTTTTCTTTCCGATTCACGCACCAGCGCCGGGATGGACAACATCACCGTGCGGACCAAGATGCGGATTTTCGAGAAACCGGGGGACCGCGTCATTTGCATCCTAAGCTCTGGAAATTTGTCGCTCACCCAGGCGACCCTGGCCTTGATCGATGACGATCTGCATCTCAACGAAAGTCATCCCGCGCGCAAACATTTGCTGAATCAACCGACGCTCTACGAGACTGTCCGCTACGTCGGTTCGAAAGTAAGGGAAGTGGAGCAACGGGATCGCGCCGCGCTCGAGGCCGACGGTTTTGATTTCAATATCAATCTCATTGTTGGCGGCCAAATCGCCGGTCTCCCGCCGGAGGTACATTCGATTTATCCGCAAGGCAACAGCATTCACGCGAGTCGCGATTGTCCGTTCCTGCAAATCGGCGATTCAAAGTATGGCAAGCCGATTCTCGATCGCGGTCTCAGCTACGAAAGCACGTTGATGGACGCGTTGAAGTTCGGTATCATCTCGATGGACGCGACCATGAAAAGCAACGTCGCCGTTGGTCCGCCGATCGATATCCTTTGCTACAAGACCGACTCGCTCCAGGTGAAAATGCGCACCCGCCTGGAGCAAAACGATCCCTATTTGCAGGAGATCAGTCGCAAATGGCAGGACGGAATTGTGCGACTCGTTAGGCAAATGCCCGTGGCGGATTTCAGCAAGACGGCGCTGGGCTTCGCCGCCGCCGCCGCCGGCGGCGTCGCCTCAGACATC
The DNA here is from genome assembly GCA_963737995.1 of uncultured Verrucomicrobiae bacterium. GTDB lineage: Bacteria > Verrucomicrobiota > Verrucomicrobiia > Chthoniobacterales > UBA10450 > Palsa-1392. The sequence continues at coordinate 286,253 of CAVTUV010000009.1, read as the reverse complement.
CAGTCGTAGAGCCAGTGTTGCCGCGGACCCGGGGCGCTGCTCTGGAAAACGCCGGTCGCGCCGGGTTGGCCGCTTTTGAAAGAGTGCGGCGGAGGGCCGCCGTTTTGTCGGTCCGAAGCAGAACCACCGTCCGGAAAGTCCTCGGGCGCTGGTCTGGTTCCTGCTTTTAACCAAATCCGCAGTCCAAACACCCTTGCCTTAATCCTATGTCCACTTCGATCAAACAACTCATCGGCGCGTGCACCGTTTTGCTGACTACCGCGTTCGTGTCTCCCGCACAGGAGTTCCGCATCGCGGCTTCGGAACCCGCGAAAGTGTTGTCGGTTCCGGCGGCCAGCAGTGCCGAGTCTCCACGCCCGTCGGAGCCCGCTCCGATGACGCTCGTGCAGGCGGCGCCCGCCGCGGCCCAGGCTCCCGCCCCCGGCCGGCTCGCCCGCCGCCGGTGCGACGTCGGCGACGAATTCGGTGACGGAGAACGGCGGGGTGGGGGTGAGAGAATTTCAAGGCGACGATGTCGGTCAGGTGCTGCGCCTGCTCGCGCGCCAGGCGAAGATCAACATGGTCGTGAGCGAGGCCGTGACCGGCACGGTCACGATGCGGCTCGAGGACGTGACCGCCTTGCAGGCCATCGCGATCATCGTGAAGGCGAAGAGCCTCTTCATGGATCAGATCGACAATGTTTACTACATCAAGACCGCCGCCGAGCGCACGGCGGAGCCGACCGAGAGCGAAAGCTATCAATTCAGTTACGCCCGCGCCAAGGATGTGGCCCCGCTTCTCCAGTCGCAGCTCGCGAGCAAGGAACCACCGCAGATTGATGAGCGGACGAATACCGTTTTCTTCCGGGAAACCCGGAGCAATATCGACAACATCCGCAAGATGCTGGTGAAAATCGACATCCCCACCAAGCAAGTCATGATCGAGGCCCGCCTCGTCGAGGTGAACGCCAATCCGAAGCAGAGCTATGGGATCAACTGGGCCGGTGTGCTGGGGAGTTCGAGCAACCCCCAGACCGTTCAATACGGCGGCTCCAACATTGGGACGACCAAACTGGTCGACGCGCAAAATGTCCTTCCTGGGAACCCACCGTCCTGACACCAAAACTCGATGCCAATGGGATTCCAATTCAGGGAACCAATGTCGGCACGCTCCCCTCGGTCGTGACCACCGGCACGGGCTTTACGCCGCAGGATTTCCTGCGTGATGCCGCCATGGCTTGAGCGCCATCGGTGGGCAGTTTGCCATCCTCTCCGCGCCCTCCCTCTCGCTGACGCTGCGTCTGCTCAACGAAGATTCCGATGCCGAATTCCTGGCCAACCCGCGCATCGTGACGGCCGATAACATGCAGGCGAAGATCGAGATCATTCGCAACCAGCCGGTGCCGCAATTGAACTTTAATGAACAAACGGCGACCGCCGTCTTCGGAGGATTCCAGGACAAGAAGTTTGGTAATACTCTGGTCGTCCGGCCGTTGGTTAATAAAGACGACTTCATTACCTTGAGCGTAAAGCCGGAGATCAGTAACAAAGTCGGCGATTCGCTCTTCAACTTCGCTGGTGCGACAGGTGGCCAGCCCGATTATTGATACCCGTACCCTGGATTCGAACGTTCTCGATCAAGAGCGGTGACACGCTCGCCATCGGTGGACTACTGCAAGACGAAACGTCGAAAGCGCGCACCAAAGTTCCGATCATGGGCGATATCCCGGTCCTCGGATACCTTTTCCAGGAACACCTGAACGCGCGCACCAAGCGCAACCTGCTCGTCTTCGTTACTCCGACGATTCTCGAGCAACGCTATGGCACCGGACTCGAAGACCAGATCTCCGGATTGCATCATAGCGGTGAAGAATATGCCGATCCGAATGGCTGGCGGAATAATGCCAAGGGCGCGGTCCGTTTGACGCCGACTTCAAACCGTCCGATTGCCGCCGATTATCCAAAACCAGGCGTGGCGCCCGCGCCGACGAAGTTGCGCTTCATGAGCACGGCCAAGGATCGCGACTACTAAGAAACTTTTGTTGTGGGTCGAAGGGGGCGGACTGTCGCGAGACGTTCGCCCTCTTTAGTTTCGTGGTTGCTTTTGAGTTGCACCGCTCCCCCGCGCTGTGCATCATAAGCCGCCCGCGTTTCCCCGCAGAGAACGCGTTTTCCTTCATGAAACTTTCGCTCATCCCGTCAACCCTTCGCTCCATCGCCGAGAAGATCGAGCAGAACGAGAGGATTTCCGAGCGGGACGCGCTGCAACTCTACCAGTCGAACGACCTGAACGCCCTCGGCATCATGGCGAGCGTGGTGCGGGAGCGGAAAAACGGCAACGTCGCGACCTACATCCTGAATCGTTACATCAACTATTCGAACATCTGCGTGCTCTCGTGTCAGTTCTGCGCTTTCGCCGCGAAGAAGCGTGACCCGCATGCTTTTGAAAACTCGATCGATGAGATCGTCGACTGCGGTGCAGGCAAGCGCTGGCCAGTGGCATCACCGAAGTGCACATGGTCGGCGGGCTTCATCCCACTCTCGACAAGCAATGGTATCTCGACCTGCTTACCCGCCTGCGCGCACTCGATCCCCAGCTGCAATTGAAAGCCTTTACCGCCATCGAAATCCGCCACATGGCCCGGCGGATATTCAAAACTTCAATCGCCGAAACGCTCGCGACCCTGCGCGAGGCCGGGCTTGGCTCGCTCACCGGCGGGGGCGCGGAAATCTTCGATCCCGGTGTCCGGGACGAATTATGCCGAGGCAAAGAGAGCGCCGCCGAATGGCTTGAGGTTCACCGCACCTGGCATCAAATGGGCGGCCGCAGCACCTGCACCATGCTTTTTGGTCACATCGAGACGAACGCAACACCGGGTCGATCATTTGCGGCAATTGCGCGGGTTGCAGGATGAGACGAGGGGGTTCACCGGCTTCATTCCCTTTGCCTTTGAGCCGCGAGACCACGATTCTCGCGCACATCACGCATGCGACGGCTTTTGAGCAGCTGCGAAATCTCGCGGTCAGCCGCATTTATCTCGATAATATCGAACATCTCACGGCCTACTGGGTGAGCATGGGGCTGCCGCTGGCCCAGGTCGCGCTGGCCTTTGGGGTGGATGATCTCCATGGCACGATCATGCGGGAGAAAATTTTCCACATGGCAGGGGTGAAAACGCCGGAGGAACAGACCGCTGAGGCGTTGCGGCATGCCATTCGCGAAGCGGGCCGCGACCCGGTGCAGCGCGACAGCTACTACAATCATCTCATCGGCGCGCAGGTCGCGCGGCCAGTCGCGGCAGCCTGGGGCGAACTGGTCGGCGCTTGAAGTGCGCGGCTCACTTCGCCTCGGATGCGTCAGGTACCTTAACGCCCGCCCGCTCATCCATGGATGGAAGCGGCGACGTCCACTTTGATCATCCCTCGGCCCTTTGCCGGCGATTGGCGGCTGGGCGAGCTCGATGTCGCGCTCGTCTCGAGCTTTGAATATCTGCGCAACCCCATTTACTCGATTGTCGACGGAGTCGCGATTGCTTCCGACGGTCCGGTCTTTAGCGTCATCCTCGCGCATCGAGAGCCGATCGAGCAAGTGCGTGAAATAGCGGTCGACCCGGCCTCCGAGACTTCGGTCAACCTGCTGCGCTGGTTTGCTCGCCGAACGCGGCTTGCGCCCACGACCTGATTTCCGGTGCGGAACCCTTAAGCCCGGGCGGCGCGCGACTCCTGATTGGCGATCAGGCGATCGAGTTTCGACAGCAGCCGGGTGAATTCCAGTTTTGGGATCTCGGGGAGCAATGGCGCAATCTTTCCCTTCGGCCCTTCGTCTATGCCCTCTGGCTCATTCGGCCGGAGGTGGCCGGGGCGAAAGAGGTTGCCGACCGTCTGCGCGCTTTGCGCGATACGAATCTGGAGCGGATTGAAAAGCTGATCGCGGCAGAAAAGAAATTCGGCCCCGATTTCTGTGCACGCTACTATCGAGAACACTTGCGATTCGGGTTTGGAGAAAAGGAGAAGGAAGGTTTGTTGATGTTTCAATGCCTGTGCGCAAGGCATGATCTGCTTTCAGGCCCGGAACTCCGCCTCACACTCTGTTAGGGTGCGCGCTCCAGCGTTGGGCGGCGCGGATTCGACGTTGCCGGCGCAGACGCGATATTTTCGTTTACTTTGATTACGATGCCAAGGTTTACGCCCCGTTCGACAGTCAGCGATTCGCGGCAGCGCTTGCCTAACGACGAGGCAAAATAATGCGTATTCGCCGCTGGATCCTGCCACCCGCCAATGGCGCCTCGGAGCCCGGGCCTTTGTCGGCCGAGGTTTGCGGGTTGCCTTGCATCGCCCGGCTTTTGCGGCGCCGGGGCTTCCTGACCGACGAGCAGGCGACCGACTTTCTGCGTCCGCGCCTGCGGCGCCTGAGCGATCCATTCTTGCTTCCCGCACATGCGCGAAGCTGTTGACCGGATTTTGCGGGCGATCGACCACGACGAGCGAGATGTCCTTTACGGTGACTACGACGTCGATGGGGTAACGTCGCTCACTCTGCTCAACGAAATTCTCCGCGCCTACGGGGCCGCGCCCGCGCTTTTTTTGCCCTCGCGGATGGAGGAGGGCTACGGACTCAGTCGCGAGGGAGTCGAGCGCTGCTGGCAATCGCATCGAGCCCGAACTCTTGATCGCAGTCGATTGCGGGACTTCGTCGTGCACTGAAATCGCTGGCATTCGCGCGCGCGGCGCGGATGTGATCGTGCTCGACCATCACGAACCGAAAGGGGAACTTCCGGAGGGCATTGCCATCGTCAATCCCAAAGCGGTCACCGACTCCGCCTTCACTTATTTTTGCAGTGTTGGCCTTGTCTTCAAGCTGTCCCACGCTTTGCTCAAAACCCGTCCTCTCCCGGATTTCGACCTGCGCCAGCGATTGGATCTGGTCGCGCTCGGGACGGTGGCGGACATCGTCCCGCTGGAGGACGAAAACCGGATCCTCGTCCATCACGGCGCGCTTGAAATCGCTCGCCGGCGATTGTTAGGCATGAGCAAGCTAATGGATGTCGCCGCGGTCCGGCCGCCGATCGCGGCCGAAGCACATCGGTTTCCGTCTCGGACCGCGTCTCAACGCCGCCGGCCGCCTAACGACTGCGGAGAAGGCCCTGCGCCTCCTCCTCACCACCGATCCCTCCGAAGCCAGCGACCTGGCCGCCGATTTGGATGGGCAGAACCGGGAGCGGCAAAGCGTCGAACGCGAAATCGTGCTCGCGGCGGAGGCGAAGATTGCGCAAAAGAACCTGTCGAAGCTCCGGCGATCGTTCTCGGCGAGCGCTCGCTGGCATCCGGGTGTGCTCGGCATTGTCGCGTCGCGGATTGCTCGCAATCACCACCGGCCGACCATCGTGATCGGCTTCGACGATCAGGGCCTTGGCAAGGGAAGCGGCCGCAGCATTCGCGGGGCTGTCGCTTGTGCGTCGCGCTTGGCCGGTGCGCCGCCCTGCTCGAGAAATTCGGCGGGCACGAGATGGCTGCCGGCCTAACGATTCGGGAGGAGAACTTTCGCGCGCTTTTGTCAGCGCATTTCAGGAAAGTTGCCGTGCTCTGCTCTCGGCCGACCATCTCGAACCGCTTCTGCACCTCGACGAGGAACTCACTCTGGCCGATTTGAATTGGGAATTGCTCCGCTGGCACGAGTTGCTGCAACCCTTCGGCCAGGGCAACCCGCAGCCGATCTTCCTCGTGCGAGGCGTAGAGCCGGTCATGCCCCCGCAAGTCTTGAAAGAGAAGCACTTGCTCCTCCGTCTGCGGCAGAATGGCCGCCAGCAGCGCGCGATCTTTTTCGGCGGGGCCGAGGATCCTCTGCCCGCGCCTCCCTGGGATGTGGCCTTTCGGATCAGCACGGACGAATACCAGGGAGAAACCCGGCTGCAAATGCAAGTGGAGGCGCTGCGCGCGACAGCTCCGATCGAACCATGAGCCTAACGACCGCGCACCGATTGTTAGCGAGATCGACTGGATTCCGCGCCCGCGGATCACCCAGCTCCGCCGGCTCGGGCTCGAAACGGTCGGGGATTTGCTGACCCATTATCCGCGACGTCATGAGGACCGGCGCGAGTTTGCGGGTTTCCCGCGCGAGGAGAGCGAGCAACCGATCTGTCTTTGCGGCGAAGTGGTCAAGACGCGATTTAACCGCTTCGGTCGTGGGAAGAGGATCTTTGAGGCGACCTTGCAGGAAGACGGGGCGCACGCCCTCAGCCAGCCGCTCGTTCTGCGCTGGTTCAATCTTCATTACGTCCAGAAAATGATCCTGTCCGGTCAGCGTCTGGTCGTTTTCGGCAAACCGCGCCAGCGTGGACAGCGCCTCTGCATGGAACATCCGGAATTCGAGGTGATCGAAAACGACGAAGAGATTTCGATCCATTTTCGGCGCATCACCCCGATCTATCCGGCGACCGAGGGGCTCTCCCAGCGCGTTCTGCGCAGCCTGATCTATCGGCTGCTTGAAGAATGCCAAAATGACGATCTGACGACCCTGTTGCCGGCCGGGCTCAGCGCCGCGACGCGCGGTAGAAGCATGGCGAGAGATCCACTTTCCCCAGACGGACGAAGCGCTCGCGCCGCGCTCGCGAGACGCTTGTCTTGGGGGAGTTTTTCGCGATGCAAATGCTGCTCTCCTCGCGCCGCGCCCGCTTTCGAGCGCGGACGGGCGCCGTGCATTGCGGCCGGGGAGAATTGCTGGAGCGCTTTCTGCGCGCGCTTACCGTTTGACCTAACGAGTGCGCAGGCCCGGGTGATCGAGGAATTGCGCGCCGATCTCTGCTCGACCTTTCCGATGAATCGACTGCTGCAGGGTGATGTCGGCTCGGGCAAAACGGTCGTGGCGGTGGCCGCTATGCTGCTGGCGGTCGAGGCGGGCTTTCAGGCAGCGTTGATGGCGCCGACGCAAATTCTGGCGGAGCAGCATTACGCCGTCCTGCGCCGCTGGCTGGAACCGCTCGGCGTCCCGGTTTCGCTCCGCACCGGCGCGCGCAAAGAAGATCCGCTCCCGCTCTTTGCAAATGCGTCCGCGCAACTTCCGGGTAGCGCACGCGTCTCGCGTGCTGGCGACGGTGTCTCACCGTCGCGAACTTTTCTGGAACGAGAGCAATCAGATGGAGCGCATTATCACCGTCGCCGCTTGCCACATTTCGAAAAGCCGTGGGCGATCTATGCGGTCACGATCGGCACCAAATCGCGCCGCTGCCTCTCGCCAGAGGCGCGCACCGTCGTTCTGGATGCGCTCCGCCACTTTCACAAGCGCGCGCTACGAATTGTTCGCCGTTTGCGTCATGCCCGATCACGTCCACGTGCTGATCCAGCCCTGGCCCAAAGAGGACGACGAAAACGGAAACGTCACCTTCTGGTCTTTGAGCGAACTGTTGCGATCGGTGAAATCTTTTTCCGCCCGCGAAATCAATCGGCTGGAAGACACCGGACCGGTGGGGTTTGGGAACGCGAGCGATTTGATCGCTATATTCGTTCGGATCGTGATTTGGAGGAGAAATTTCATTACATCCTGCGCAATCCCTGGGAGTTCGGAGATTGCTGGGCAAAGAGAAGACTATCCCTGGCTCTGGACGCAGGAAGATGAGGACGAACCGCCACGAAAGTTCGTCGCGCTGGAACAGCGCGACCAGCACGCGAGACGCGTGCGCTACCCAGGCTCCTTCTTCCGCGCCGTTTGGCGAGATTTTCGTCGGGACGCATGCGCTGCTTTATGAGCCGGAAGGATTGGAGAATCCTGGGCTGGTCGTGATCGACGAACAACACAAATTCGGCGTCGCCCAGCGTGCTCGCCTGACGACTGCGAACCGGCCCCCGATGTGCTCGTCATGACCGCAACGCCGATCCCGCGCACCCTGACGATGAGTCTTTATGGCGATCTCGATGTCTCGACGATCGACGAGATGCCGGCCGATCGTGGGCGGATCGTGACCGCGGCGCGGGAGGAAGACGAAATTGCCCGATGTGCTCGCTTTCTTAGTCGGCCGAATTGCAGGCGGGACGGCAGGCCTACATTGTCTATCCGCTGATCGATGAGAGTGAAAAACTGGAGGCGAAAGCGGCCTCGGCCGAGTTTGAAAAATGGCGCGAACGCCTGCGACCCTTCACCTGCGAGTTGCTTCACGGCCGCATTCCGGCGCCGGAGAAACAGGCCATCATGGAGCGCTTTCGACGTGGCCTAACGAGCGTGCTGATCAGTACGACGGTCATCGAAGTGGGGATCGATGTGCCTAACGCCACTGTCATGCTGATTGAAAATGCGGAGCGCTTCGGACTCGCGCAAATGCACCAGTTGCGGGGCCGGATCGGGCGCGGCGAACACAAATCCTATTGCATCCTGCTCCGCTCCGATCCCTCTGAAGAAGCAGCGGCAAAGCTTGCGGTTCTGGAAAAAACCAGCAACGGCTTCGAGGTGGCAGAAGCGGATTGGGAGCTGCGCGGACCGGGTGACCTGCTTGGCACAGCGCAGAGTGGTCTGGCGGCATTGAAGCTGGGAAATCTGCGCACGGATGCGAAGCTCATGCAGCGAGCACGCACCGCTGCGACCGAGATTTTTCGCGACGATCCGCTGTTGGAGAAACCGGAAAATCAACGTTTCCGGCGTTTGGTTGTCGAAGAAGAGGGAAAAACCTTCTCCCACGTTAGCTGATGAAAAATTTACTGAAATTCTTTTTGCTGGTCCTCGTCCTGAGTGCCGGCGTTTCGCTTCTTTACGATTATCAACTGCATCACGGCCGCCTCAGCCTGAACTCGCGCAAAACGCCTGAAAAATACACCCTTGCGGAGAATCCCGCGGTCGATGCGAAGGAGATCGCCAGCCTGGCCTCGTTGAGCAACGAGCGGCGCAAGTTGGTGGCCGGCGTCATTCCTTCGGTCGTGAGCGTGAAGACGTCGAAACGGATTCAACGCCGCCAGTTCGGGCTCGATCCCTTCGATTTTTTCCGGGGCAATTTTCGCCAATTCCGCGGCCCGGCGGATGAGGCGTTGGTGCAGAACTCGCTCGGCTCGGGAGTGATCGTGACAAATGAAGGCCACATCATCACGAACAACCACGTGGTCGATCAGGTCGACGAAATCGAAGTGCAGTTAAGTGATGGGCGCACGCGCAAAGCGCGCTTGATCGGGGCTGACGCCCGGCTTGATCTGGCTGTTTTGAAAATGGACGAGCCCGGGGCGAAGCCGCTCCGACTGGGGGATTCCGATGCGATGCAGGCCGGTGATTTTGTACTCGCGGTGGGAAATCCATTCGGCTTCGAGGAAACGGTGACGGACGGCATTATCAGCTCGAAGGGACGGCCCAATCGCGTTGATGGTTTCGGCGATTTCCTGCAGACCAACGCCGCTATCAACCCTGGGAACAGCGGCGGACCGCTCATCAACCTGCGGGGCGAAGTCATCGGCATCAATACCGCAATCATCTCGCGCAGTGGCGGTTCGCAGGGCATCGGTTTTGCCATCCCCTCGAACACGGTGCGAATGGCGCTGGAGAGTCTTCTCAAGCAGGGCCGTATCATTCGCGGTTATCTTGGCATCGAGACGACCGCGCCTCCACCGGGACAGCTCAACGCGAACGACGATTCCGGCGTGGTAGTGGCGGCGGTCGTGCCCAATTCGCCCGCATCCGAAGCACAAATCCAGCGTGGAGATGTGATCCAGAAATTCGATGGCCACGAGGTGCGCAATATCGCGGAGCTGCGGCGCTTCGTTTCCGAGGTGGAATTGGACAAGAAAGTCGAGGTGCAAGTCGCGCGCACCGGCAAGCCGGTCACGGTATCAGCGACGATCAAGGAACAGCCTGCCAACTATGGACTCGCGCGCGTGCAGCCGCCCAATCTGCCGGGCCAGCAAACGCCGCCTTCGCCTGACGAACCCGGCACGGAGGGACCGGATCAACCAGCCACTGGAAGCGGCGTCCTGGGCTCGATCGAAGTGCGGGAGTTGACTCCGCAACTGGCGCAAAAGCTGGGAGTGCCGCTCGGCGTTCGCGGAGTGGTGATCGCGCAGGTCGGCTCGGACATTGGCGCAGGGCAGTTGCGGGCGGGCGACGTGATCGAGGCGATCAACCAGGATCCGGTCACTTCGGTCCAGGATTACCAGCAGGCCATCCAGGCGTTGGACCCCAATCAACCGCAGGTGCTCTCTGTTTGCCGTCAGCGCAGCCGATCCTTCGTAGTGGTCAAGCCGCGCTAGCGAGCGCCACACACCAACTCAGCGGCCGGGCCCTCGTAAACACTCGCCGCCAGGCCGACCCGCGAATAAGTGAATAGTGGGTCGATTCTTCAGGTCCAACCCTCCGGAAATCACGACGCAATGAAACGAATCCTACTCGCACTAACGATAGCTGGTCTTCTCCTCCCGCTCGTCCCGCGCGCGCAGGCGGACCCCGAGGTCTCACTTAACTTTTTTTACGACAATCTTTCGCCCTACGGCAATTGGATCGACGTAGCCGATTACGGTTATTGCTTCCAGCCCAATGTGGCGCTGAGCAACTCTGATTGGCGACCTTATGCCGATGGCTACTGGGCTTACACCGATGCCGGCTGGACCTGGGTCTCCTACGAAGATTTCGGCTGGGCCACTTACCACTATGGTCGTTGGGCCAATCTCGACAGCTACGGCTGGGTCTGGGTGCCCGGGTATGAGTGGGGTCCGGCCTGGGTTTCCTGGCGCACGGGCGGTGACTACGTCGGTTGGGCGCCTTTACCGCCGCTGCCAGGTGGCGTTGTTTATGAGGGCCGCGCCATCACTGGTGCCGTCGACGTCGTCTTTGGCATTGGGCCGCTCTACTATAACTTCGTCGACATTCGCTACCTCGGCGAACCTGTCTTGCGCGGTCGACTCATCGCGCCCAGACGCAATGTTACGATTATCAACCGCACCGTAAACGTGACCAACATCACCGTTAACAAGACGATCGTCATCAATAATGGGCCGGACCTGAATCGCGTGAATGAATTCTCCGCGCGTCCGATCAAGCGCTACACTCTCCAGCGCGAAACGAATCTTAGCGCCAGTCTCGCTGGCCGTCGCGGAAATCTAAACCGGGTTAACGGCGATAGCCTGATGGTGGCCGCGCCTGCTGTGCAGCGCTCGCAGCAACCACTCGCGCCCAGGCAGGTGAAGGCGAGAGTCGACGCGCCGAAAATCGAAAAAGGCTGGCGAGGAATCAGTAACCGGCAGCAGGTCGAGCAGGAAATGAAGAAGGAGAACGCGCAGAACGTTCCTCCGCCGAGCTTTCCGGCGCACAAAGGAATTGGAGCAAAAGCCGCGGAACCGAACGCGAATGCGAGCCTCGGGCGCCGCCCAGGGCACCAGGTTGTGGCAGACGACGCCACCACGGATTTGAGCGGCATGGCGACCAAAGTGGAATCCAACGGTGAGCAAGAAAAGCCGGCGCAACTGCAGGGGCGGGGAATCGGGCAACCTCAGCCTGGCCAGAACACCAAACGCGCGGACAAAGTTCGACGCCCTCAGGAGGCAGTGCGAGCGGAGCGTCCGCGTCCGGCTGCGCAGGCACAAGGCACTCCGCCGAACCGTCATCTGGCGCCAGCCCAACCTGCTCAACAGCGGGCTATTCAATCAAGTCAGCAGCAACCGGGAGAGCAGCAAAAGAAAAAGAAGAAGCCTGAAGACCAGCCTCCGGGTCGGTAACGTTTCGTTAGGCAAACTGACGGCCTCGGGAGCGACTCCCCGGGGCGTTTTCTCGGCAGGGCGGTAAATAAAAGCAATTACGATCCGAGCAGTTCAGCGATCTGCACCGCATTGAGCGCCGCGCCCTTGAGCAATTGATCGCCGGCGACCCAAAGCGCGAGGCCATTCTCCAGCGCGCAATCGATCCGAAGCCGGCCGACCTGACAATTATCCTTGCCCGCGGCCGCGAGCGGAGTCGGATAACAATTGCATTGCGGCTCGTCGACCAGATCGAGGCCCGGCGCCTTCGCCAGCACGTCGCGCGCGGCATCGACCGAAACCGGTCGCTCAAACTCGGCATTCATGGCCACCGAATGCGCGCGATAAACCGGCACCCGCACGCAAGTGACCGAGGCCCGGAAATCCGGCAGATGCATTATCTTGCGCCCTTCGTGCTGCATCTTCATTTCTTCCTTGGTGTAGCCGTCGCCAAGGAAGGAATCGACATGCGGCAGCGCGTTAAAGGCGATCGGGTGCGGATAAACTTCCGCGACCGCCTCGCCGCCGCGCGCGACCGCCTCGACCTGGCGTCGGAGTTCCTCGATCGCCCGCGCCCCGCTGCCGGAGACGGCCTGATAACTCGCGGCAAAAACGCGACGTAGTCCGAAAGCGCGATGCAGCGGATACAACGCCATCAATGCGACCGCAGTAGTGCAATTCGGGTTCGCGATGATTCCGTGATGTGCGCGGATATCCTCGGGATTTATCTCAGGAATAATGAGTGGAACCGCTTCGTCCATTCGGAAAGCCGAAGAGTTGTCGATCACGATGGCGCCCGCGTGCTCCGCCATCGGCGCAAATTGTTTCGACGTCCCGGCGCCGGCACTGAAAAAGGCGAGATCGATTCCGGCAAAGGAATCTCGCTTGAGTTTGGTGACGGAGAATTCGCGTCCGCGAAAAGCGAGCGTTTTTCCGGCGGAGCGGGGCGAGGCGAGCAAGCGCAAATCCGCGACCGGGAAATCCCGGCGTTCCATCACGCGGAGCAGCTCGATCCCGACCGCACCGGTCGCGCCGACGATCGCGACATGATAGTTTTTCGGCATTGTGGGCGCAGTTTATCGCCCGCGACCCAAGATGCAAACCTCCGAGCCACTGATCCGAATTTCCGTGCGCGATCAACGCCTCGATCTCGCTCTGGGGCGATGGGGTTCTGGCCAGTTATCCCGATCTCCACCTCTCGTTTTGGTTTGGGCTCGGAGGAGGGCAGCATGAAGACGCCGCTGGGCCGATTCAGGATTGGCGAAAAAATCGGCGACGAATTTCCCAACGGGACGATCTTTCGCAGCCGGCTCCCGCTCGGTCCCGATGATCCGCCGCCGTCGACCGACGATCTTATCCAGTCGCGCATCCTCTGGCTCGACGGCCTCGAGGAACACAACGCCAACACCCGCGACCGCTTCATTTATATCCACGGCACCAATCACGAAGAGGAGATTGGACAGCCAGCCAGTCATGGCTGCATTCGGATGAAGAATGCCGATCTGATCGCGCTTTTCGACCAGGTCCCGCTCGGCGCTGAAGTCGTCATTGAAAGCTAAAAAAAAGGCCGAGAAATTCGTTGCGCGCTTTGGCTTCCCCGCCTAACTAGTCGGCAGCAACCTGCTAAGGAAGGAGGCGAGTTTATAGTGAAATTTGTCAAAGTAATGATGATCGTGGCCGTGGCGGCCAGCGTGCTGAGCCTGGGTGCTTGCGCGCAGAAAAAAGAGACGATGGCCCCGGCGCCCGCGTCCACCGGATACCCAAATAGTCTCGCACCGGCGGTTCGCCTCCGACCGGACAACTTTAACCCAAGAGGCCAGGTCGTGTTATGCGGCCTGGCCTTTTCTCCTTGCTTCGCGCGTCCAAGCCCGCCATGTAGACGTTTCGCTATGCGAAGCGCGGATCTCGGGCCTGCCCGCGGAAACAACTCTCGCGTCTCCCACCGGGAGACGTCTACAACACGCGACGACAGCGAGTGGAATTCTCGGGCGCTTCTCGTAGTATTCGCACGATGATGCAGCTCCGCGGCCGGCCTTTGTCACTCGAAGAAATCGCTCGCGTCGCGCTTGACCGGGAGCCGGTCGAGATCGCGGCCGAGACACACCCCGCGATCAACGCTTCCCGCGCTGTGGTGGAACAAATCGTCGCGCGCCGTGAGGTGATTTATGGCGTCAGCACCGGGTTCGGCAAGCTGGCCGACATTCACATCCCGCCCGACAAACTCGAGCAGCTCCAAGTCAACCTCGTGCGAAGCCATTCCTGCGGCGTCGGGCGTCCGCTCTCCGAGCCGGAGGTGCGCGCCATGATGCTGCTGCGGGCCAATGTGCTCACTCTCGGCTTCAGCGGGATCCGCCTCGAAGTCATCCAGCTTCTCGTCGAGATGCTCAACCGCGGCGTCTGGCCGGTCATTCCGGAGAAGGGATCCGTCGGGGCGAGCGGCGATCTTGCGCCCCTCGCACATCTGGCTCTTTCGTTGCTCGGGGAAGGGGAGGCGTTTTTCGAAGGGGAACGGATGCCGAGCGCGGCGGCGTTGCGCAAAGCCGGGCTCGAACCGACCGATCTCCAGGCCAAGGAAGGCCTAGCCCTCCTCAACGGCACCCAGGCGATGCACGCCGTTGGTGGCCTTGCCCTTCTCCGCGCCAAACGGCTGGCGCGCGTCGCCGATGTAGCCGGCGCAATGACCTTGGAAGCGCTCAAGGGCACCCCGGTCGCTTTCGATGAGCGCATCCACAACGCGCGTCCCCATCCCGGCCAGCAAGCCGCCGCGAGTCATCTCCTCGCCCTCCTGCGCGACAGCGAAATTCGCGCCTCGCATGCCGACAGGCGATCCGCGAGTGCAGGATGCCTACAGCCTGCGGTGCATGCCGCAGGTGCACGGCGCAGTCCGCGGCGCGCTCGCCCATTGCGAGGAGATCCTCGCGATCGAATCCGGTTCCGCGACCGATAACCCGCTCGTTTTTGCAAACGAGGGCGATGTCCTTTCCGGCGGAAACTTTCACGGCGCGCCGCTCGCCCTTGCGCTTGATTACGCCGCCATCGCCACGACCGATCTCATGAGCATCAGCGAGCGGCGGACCAATCGCCTAACGAATCCGGATTTCAGCGAAGGGCTGCCTGCTTTCCTGGCCCAGCAGCCGGGAATGCAATCCGGTTTCATGATCCCGCAGGTCGTCGCGGTCGCGCTCCTGAACGAGGCCAAAGTGCTCGCCCATCCGGCGAGCGTCGATAATCTATCCACCTCCGCGGGACGCGAAGATCACGTTTCGATGGGCATGACGGGCGCGCTCAAGTTGCGCACCGTGGTCGAGAACGCGGAATACGTTTTTGCGATCGAGCTCCTAGCGGCCGCGGAAGGCCTGGAATTTCGACGACCGCTCAAGGCCGGACGTCGGCGTCGAGCGTGCTTTCGCCACATTGCGCAGCATCGCGCCGCGGTTGGAGGAAGATCGCGCTCTTTCTGCCGATATCGAGCGCGTCGCGGAGGCGATCCGGAGCGGCAAATTCCAGAGCGAAGAGGAAGAATCATGAGCAAGAAAACCATCCGCGCTCCGCGCGGCACTCAACTCAGCTGCAAAGGCTGGCAGCAGGAAGCCGCCATGCGCATGCTGATGAACAACCTCGACCCCGAGGTGGCGGAGAATCCCGAGAAATTGATCGTCTACGGCGGGACTGGCCGGGCGGCGCGGAACTGGGAAGCCTTCGAAGCCATCGTCAGGTCGCTGCGCGCGCTGGGGAACGACGAGACGCTCCTCGTCCAATCGGGCAAACCGGTCGGCATCTTTCGCACCCACGACGAAGCGCCCCGCGTCCTGATCGCCAATTCCAATCTCGTCGGCCAATGGTCGAACTATCCGGAATTCAACCGGCTCGAAAAACTCGGCCTAACGATGTATGGCCAGATGACGGCCGGATCCTGGATCTATATCGCTAGCCAGGGAATCGTGCAGGGCACGTTCGAAACCTTCTCCGCCGCGGGCGAACGCCACTTTGGCGGTTCGCTCGAAGGCAAGTTGCTCGTCACTGGCGGCCTTGGCGGAATGGGCGGCGCCCAGCCACTGGCCGCGACCATGGCGGGCGCCTGTTGTCTCGGGATCGAGGTTGATCCGGCCCGGATCGAGAAACGGCTGCAAAGTGGTTACTGCAACCAGATCGCGCGCTCGCTCGATGCAGCCATGCAGGCGCTCGACGCCGCGCGGAAAAAGGGCGACGCGATCTCCGTCGGCCTCGTCGGCAACTGTGCCGACGTGCTCCCTGAAATGGTGAAACGTGGCATGGTGCCCGATGTCCTGACCGATCAGACGAGCGCACACGACGCGCTCAATGGCTACGTGCCTAACGGAATGTCTTTGCAGGAGGCGCTCCAGTTGCGCGCCGAAAAGCCGGACGAGTATATCAAGCACTCGATGGCCGCCATGGCGCAGCACGTCGAGGCCATGCTGGCCCTGCAAAAGAAAGGCGCCGTCACTTTCGACTACGGGAACAATATTCGCACCCAGGCCAAAAAGGCGGGATGCGAACAAGCCTTCAATATTCCCGGTTTCGTTCCGGAATATATCCGGCCGCTTTTCTGCGAGGGGAAAGGTCCGTTTCGCTGGGTGGCGTTGAGCGGCGATCCGACCGATATCGCGCGCACCGACAGGCTTGCCCTCGAGCTCTTTCCGGAAAACCAAATCCTCTCGCGCTGGATGAAGCTGGCGCAGAAACGAATTCAATTTCAGGGATTGCCGGCCCGCATCTGCTGGCTCGGCTACGGCGAGCGGGCGGAATTGGGGGTGGCGATGAATGAACTCGTTAGGCGCGGCGAACTCAAGGCCCCGATCGTGATTGGGCGCGACCATCTCGACACCGGCTCGGTCGCTTCACCCTATCGCGAAACCGAAGGGATGCTCGATGGGAGCGATGCGATTGCGGACTGGCCGTTGCTCAACGCGCTCGTCAACACGGCGGCCGGCGCTTCCTGGATTTCGATCCACAACGGCGGTGGCGTCGGCATCGGTTACTCGCAACATGCCGGCATGGTGGTAGTGGCCGACGGCACCGACAACGCCAAGCGCCGCCTCGAGCGCGTCCTGACGAGCGATCCCGGGATGGGCGTCATTCGGCACGCCGACGCCGGCTATTCCCGCGCCATCGACTTCGCCGCGAAGAACGCGATTGGCATCCCGATGCCGCCGAAAGCGCGCGATTGAACTTTTTACCTTCGCTGGGGCCCGCGAAGTTGTGAGCGAAACGCCGATCGATCCGCGTTTCACCACCCGAGAACGCCAACCGGGTCTCGATTTTCTTCGCGCGCTTGCGATCATAATGGTGGTCGTTTACCACACCGGCATTTTCGGCTTTGCCCTGCCTGGTGGAGTGCATCGTTTTGGCTGGATCGGTGTCGATCTTTTCTTCGTCCTCAGCGGCTACCTGATCGGCGGTCAACTTATCGCGCCGCTCGCGCGCAGTCAGGCAATTAATCTGTCGCGCTTCTTTTCACGCCGTGCGTTGCGAATCATGCCCGCTTATTTTGTTGTTCTTGCGATTTACTTTTGCCTGCCCTCCTGGCGGGAGTTTCCGGAGATCTCTCCGCTTTGGAAGTTCCTGATCTCCGTCCAAAACATCGACCTGCATGGCGGCACCGCGTTCTCACACGCATGGTCGCTCGCGATCGAAGACCAGTTCTACCTCGCGTTGCCGTTACTTCTGATCTTGATCAGTCGTTGGAATCGGGCCGGGATCATCATCCCGTGTGCCGTGTTTCTCGGAGGAATCGCATTACGCGCGTTCCTCGGCTATCAACATCCGGGTGACGGTGGCGTCTCGTTCCGCGGTTTTCAGAAATGGATTTATTATCCTACCTGGACACGGCTCGACCCGCTGGTCTTCGGTGTCGCGATCGCTGCGATTCAAAAGTTCCGACCGTTGTGGTGGAAGCGTCTGACGAATTGCGCGACCTGGCTTTGGCTGCCCGGCCTGGTCGGGATCGTTCTCGGCCTTTACTTCGGCGAAGGCGATTTCCTCACGATCACGGCCTGCGTCTGGCAATTTCCGCTCATCGCGTTTGGCATGGCGGCATTGCTCGTTTGCGCGGTCAGTCCCCGACTACCTTTTCGGCAGGTCGAAATTCCAGGTGCCGCCTTCGTTGCGAGCATTGCCTACAGTGTTTACCTAAGCCACAAGCTCGTGATTCACGCGGCGATCAAGCTTTGTTCCAATCACAACATTCCGCTCGCATCGGCTCCGGCTCTTTTGCTCGTTGAAGCCTGCATTTACGTCGCAGGCGCCGTTTTGTTTATCGGAGTGGAACGGCCATTTTTGCAGCTGCGCCAGCGCTTGACACGATAAGAAACGAAGGGTCGCGCGTTCATGGGTTGAATATTGGCGCAATCGCCCGCAACGATCTCGATCTACGTCATTGGAAGCCTGCGCGAGCCTCTGCACTTGCAATCCGGTCAATCCCGTAAATCCTGTCTGGAAATCTGCGATTGGTAACATGCGAAAACTGATTGAATGCGTTCCCAATTTCTCCGAGGGGCGCAACCTCGACATCGTCAGGCAAATCGCCGACGCGATTGCGGCCGTGGAAGGGGTCTCACTCCTCGATGTCGACCCGGGTGCGAGCACGAACCGGACGGTGGTGACCTTTGTCGGAAGTCCGGAAGCCGCGGTCGATGCGGCCTTCCGCGGAATCCAAAAAGCGGCAGAACTGATCGACATGCGCAAACAGAAGGGCGCGCATCCGCGCATGGGCGCGACCGATGTCTGCCCCTTCATCCCGGTCAGCGAGGTGAGTTGGGAGGAAGCGATCGAGTGTGCAAACCGGCTGGGTAAACGCGTTGGCGAGGAGCTGAAGATTCCCGTTTATCTCTACGAGAGGGCGGCGAAGGATCTGGCGCGATCGAATCTTTCCGTCATTCGGGCGGGCGAATACGAAGGCTTTTTCGAGAAGATCAAACAAACGGCCTGGAAACCCGATTTTGGACCGGCAGTGTTCAACGAGCGATTCGGCGGGACCGTGATCGGCGCGCGCGATTTTCTCGTCGCTTACAACGCCAACCTCAACACCAAATCAACGCGCCGGGCCAACTCGGTTGCGTTTGACGTGCGCGAAAACGGGCGATTCAAGACCGAGGATGGCAGCCCGACGGGCAAAAAGGTGCTCGACGAAAACGGCGAGCCGGTGCGGATCCCGGGCCTGCTCAAGCATGTCAAGGCGATCGGCTGGTATGTCGAGGAATACGGCATCGCCCAGGTCTCGATGAACCTGACCAATATCGCCGAAACACCCTTGCACGTCGCCTTCGATGCCTGCTGCGAATCCGCCGCGCAGCGCGGTCTGCGCGTCACCGGCTCTGAGGTTGTCGGGATGCTGCCGAAGAAATGTCTGCTCGAAGCCGGTCGCTATTTCTTGCGCAAACAGAAATGGTCGGAAGGCGCGTCGGAGGAAGACCTGATTGATATCGCGATCCGCTCGATGGGCTTGAGCGAGCTGAAGCCATTCGATCCGAAGGAGAAGGTGATCGAATACAAGATCGAGCCAGCGACGGGGAAGTCTCTCCTGAAGATGAACCTGCGCCAGTTTTGCAACGAGACCCTGAGCGATTCGCCGGCCCCGGGCGGTGGCTCGGTCGCCGCCCTGATGGGCGCTCTGGGCGCGTCGTTAGGCGGAATGGTGGCGAATCTTTCCGCCGGCAAACGCGGCTGGGACGATCAGGTCGAATTTTTCAGTAATTGGGCGGTTAAAGGACAAAAGCTCAAGGACGAGCTGCTTTTTCTGGTCGATGAAGACACGGCCGCTTTCAACAAGGTGATGACGGCTTTCGGATTGCCGAAAGATTCCGCGGAGGAAAAAGCTGCGCGCACAAAAGCGATCCAGTCGGCCAACAAATATGCAGCGGAAATTCCGCTCCGGGTCATGGAAACCGCGAGCAAGTCTTACGATCTCCTGGCGGAGATGGCGGAGAAAGGAAACCCGGCTTCGATTTCGGATGTCGGAGTTGGCCTCCTGGCGACGCGCGCCTGCATCGAAGGCGCTGCGATGAATGTGCGAATCAATTTGTCCAGCCTGAAGGACGAAAAGGTGAAAGCCGCTCTGCGAGAAAAGATGAGCCAGCTCAGTGGCAAATCCGAAGCGGAGTTCACAAGAATCAATCAGCTTGTTGAAAGCAAGATGGGTTAGGCATCGTCTGCCTCCCGATTATGCCAAAGAAGTCAGAGCGAGACCTGTGCCGTTACAGCCTTTCCGCTTAGAGCTTCATGAGGAAATCGAAGTGCGCGTCGGCGGTTTCGACCTCGACCTGGTGATGCCGCGCGCAGGCGGCGATGAGAATGTCAGATACGGGCGCGGATTTCCCGGCTTTGCCGCATCGACTCGCCAGCTCGCAGGCTTCCTCCCAGATCTGGTCATCGATGGGGAGTTCCGGCAACTCTTGCTCATAAGCGCGCAAGGTTGCGCGTTCCTTTTCGTTTCCCACCCCGGCCCAGAGTTCGAGCCGCACCGCCGCGCACCACGCCGCCTGCCCCATTTGCAGGAGAAACTCGACCCTGGCGCGAACCGTGGCGTCGCCCGCGACGCAGAGCTGTTCAACCCAGGCCGAGGTATCAACGAGCGTCATTTTTTACGCGGACGCGCGGCGGGCTGAGGCCACAATTTTATGCGCGCCATTTCCATGCCCTCGATTTCGTCGTTCGTCATCAGAGTGGTGAACGTGCCGGAGTGCTTTATGAGCGCGGCCATGCGTCGCTTGCGGTTGAATTCCTCGAGCGCCGCAAGAATCGCCTCGCGTTTCGTTTTCGCTTTCGAGAACTTCATTGCTTCTCGCAGCGTCTTATCAGGAATATCAACGGTGGTCTTTACGAATCTTATTTACCACATAACGGAATCCTTCGCAAGGGTATGGAGAATATTGTCTCTCCGGAGTCTCCGATTCTTCGCCGGATAAGAAGTAAAGGTGGACACCCGGTTCCTGCTCTTCCGTAGCGGCGATCGGCGGCTTTAGGTGTTGTGATTTTCGGTTCGCGCCCTTATTTCCGATGTTCCCTTCTGGCGCCAAAAGAAGCTCGCAACATTGAAAACGCTCGCAGTTCTTCACGCTTCTCAGTTGGTGACCCTGACCGGTCCCAAACGGCCGCGCGTCGGGAAAGAACTCGGCGATCTCGCGATCGTCGAGAATGGCGGAATGCTGGTGCGCGACGGAGAGGTCGCGGCGGTCGGCGGTTCCGACGAAATCGAGCGCCAGATGTCGGGTGAGTTCGAAGTCGTTGACGCGCGAGGCCGCGCGGTGCTGCCCGGTTTCGTGGATTCGCATGCGCATCCGGTTTTCGGCGGGAATCGGGCGGACGAATTCGAGATGCGCGCGCGCGGCGCCACTTACGAAGAGATTGCCGCCCAGGGTGGGGGGATTCGTTCGACCGTGCGCAAGACCCGCGCAGAGAGCGAAGCGGAGCTTCTCGGCGCCGCGCAAAAGCGGGCAAACTGGTTCCTGCGCTGCGGGACCACGACGA
The DNA here is from genome assembly GCA_963737995.1 of uncultured Verrucomicrobiae bacterium. GTDB lineage: Bacteria > Verrucomicrobiota > Verrucomicrobiia > Chthoniobacterales > UBA10450 > Palsa-1392. Next base: position 265,095 of record CAVTUV010000009.1, on the reverse strand, counting down.
TGGAGGCCAAGTCCGGCTACGGTTTGTCGCTCGAAGAGGAGCTGAAGATGCTGCGCGTTATCCGTCAGTTGAGCGAGACAACGCCGATTGAATTTGTGCCGACGTTTCTCGGCGCTCACGCCATTCCCGAAGAGTTTCGCAGCGCGCCGGAGCAATATGTCGCGCTCGTCATGCACGAAATGTTGCCGGCCGTGGCCGAGGAGGGCCTGGCCGAATACTGCGACATCTTCTGCGAGCGCGGCTACTTCGATCTGGCGGACTCGGAGAGAATCCTGAGGACGGCGCAGGAGCATGGTCTGCGCCTGCGGATGCATGTCGATCAGTTGTCGAATTCGGGTGGCGCATTTTTGGCGGCGCGACTGGGCGCGGCGACGGCCGATCATCTCGAGCAATCGAACGAAGCCGAGATTGCGGCGCTAGCTGAGGCGGGCGTTCAGCCGGTGCTATTGCCGGGATCTGTCTATGCGTTAGGGCTGACGCGCTATCCCAAGGCTCGCGCGATGATCGAGGCTGGTCTGGCGGTTGTTTTGGCGACGGATTTCAATCCCGGTTCATCGCCCACTCCTTCGATCCCGATGGTGCTCTCGCTCGCGGCGACGCAGATGAAAATGACGCCGGCGGAGGGGGTGACCGCGGCCACGATCAACGCCGCCTACAGCCTCAACCGCGGCGACAAGATCGGTTCACTCGAAGTGGGGAAAGCAGCCGACTTCGCGATCTTCGACTGCGCGGATTACCGGGAGATCGCGTATTGGTTTGGGATGCCGCAGACGCACTCGGTTTACGCCCGGGGTGAACGCGTCTTCCAAGCTTAGCAAGCGTTGTCATCCCGAGCCGCGGAGACGGCGAGGGACCTCTCAGACGCAGTCCACGCGCGCGACCAGGAAAGCGCACCTAGCTATTGTGAGGTCTCTCGCCGCGCTGCTCCGGCTCGGGATGACAAACTGGGGAGTCGTGACGCCCCCAGGTTTGCGAAGGGCAACGCGCACCTTTACCGTGGCTTCTTCATGAAGGTCGAAGTTGAAAACCAACCGCACTGCGTTGCGACGCTCAAAATCGAGCTGGCGCCGGAGCAGGTTTCGAAGGAGTGGGACGCGATCGCGAACAGCTTTGCCTCGCGAGCGCGCATCCCGGGGTATCGCCCCGGGAAAGCGCCGCGCCGGGTGATCGAGGCGAAATTTCGCAAGGACATCCAGGACGAGCTGACCAAGAAACTTGTCTCGAAAAGCTATCACGAAGCGATTGCCGAGAAGCGACTGCGGGTCGTCTCCCTAACGAATCTGGAAGACGTCGAGTTTGGAGAAGATCGCTCGATGCGCTTTCGCGCCACGGTCGTGACCGCCCCGGAATTTGAGCTGCCAGAATACAAGGGAATTCCGCTTCAGCTCCCCGATACGAAGGTGACCGAAGCCGAGATCGATGCCGCGCTCGAGCGGCTGCGGGAACAGTCGGCCGATTTCGTTGACGTCCCGGAACGCGGCCTGGAGCTGGAGGATTTTGCCGTGATTGATTTCGAGGGAACGATCGATGGCAAACCGATCGCGGAGATCGTGCCGGCGGCGAGCAAGAATCTCCATGGTGGCAAGAAGTTCTGGCTGCGCCTCGCCCAGGATAATTTTCTGCCCGGTTTTGTGAATCAGGTGCTTGGGCAGAGGCCGGAGGAATCGCGCACCGTGAAGGTGAATTTTCCGGCTGACTTCCCGGTCCAGGAATTAGCCGGTAAAACGGCCGAATACAGCGTGACCTTGCGTGAGATCAAGCAACGCGTTTTGCCGGCGCTCGACGACGCCTTTGCGGCCAAATGGATGCCGGACAAGACGCTGTCCGATTTACGCCACGCGCTCGAGCATCAAATCGAGCACGAGAAAGGTCACGAACTGGAACGGGCGCGCGAGGCGCAGGTGCTCAGGTTTCTGAGCGAGCGCGTGGACTTCGAACTCCCGCCGACCGTGTTGAAACACGAAACGCGCAGTGCACTTGCCGAACTGGTGCAGCGAAATCGGGAGCGCGGCGTGCCGGACGAGATGTTGAAGGAGAAGGAAGAAGAGCTCATCCGGATGGCCGGCGGGCTGGCGGCGCATCGTCTCAAAACCAACTTTATTCTGCATCGCATCGCCGAGCAGGAAAAGATTCAGGTGACCCGCGCGGATGTCGACGAGCGCATCCGCCACCAGGCGATGCATCACAACATCACGCCGGAAAAAATGCGCCAGGAAATCGAACAAAATGACGGCATGAGCGGCTTGGTGGAGCAGGTCCTGCTCGCCAAGACGATTGATTTTCTCGGGTCGAATGCTACCATCGATGGCACCACGGCAGCACCTCTGCCCCAAGTTTCTGCTCAACCAAAATGACAACAAACCGCGACTCTAATTACTCTCAATCCGTCCTGGTGCCGATGGTCGTGGAGCAAACCGGCCGGGGCGAACGCAGCTACGATATTTACTCGAGGTTATTGAAAGACCGGATCGTTTTCATCGGCACGCCGATCGACGATCACATCGCCAATCTCGTGATCGCCCAGCTCCTTTTCCTCCAGATGGAGGACGGGAAAAAGGACATCAATATTTACATCAATTCGCCCGGCGGATCAGTCACAGCGGGGCTGGCGATTTATGACACGATGCAGTTCCTGACCTGCGACGTGACGACCTATTGCCTGGGGATGGCGGCGAGCATGGGCGCGGTCTTGCTCAGCGCCGGAACGAAGGGCAAGCGCTTCGCGCTCCCCAATTCCGATATTATGATTCATCAGGTCTCGGGCGGTGCCCAGGGGCAGGCGAGTGACGTCGAGCGCACGGTCGAGTACATGTTTAAGCTCAAAAAACGCCTTATTCGCATCCTTTCCCAGCACACGGGAAAGCCGGAAGAACAGGTCAAGCTCGATTCGGATCGCGATTACTACATGACGGCATCCGAAGCCAAGACTTACGGGCTGGTTGACGAGGTGATCAAGTCCCGCAAGGAAGCTAAACTCCTCGACGGCGCGGGAGCCGAAAAGAGCCTGGATGACCGCTCGACCGCGGTCGCGGAGGCCGCTCTGCCGCAAAAGCTGGAGGAATAGGAACTGCTCTTAAAGGGGAGACGATTATGGCGCGCGCCTCGAACCTGACCATGTGCTCCTTTTGCGGCAAAAGCCACGCGGAAGTGCGCAAGCTCATTGCCGGGCCGGGCGTCTACATTTGCGATAGTTGCATCAATGTCTGCAAGAGCATCCTTGATAAGGAACTGAACGAAGATGCGCGCCGGCAGTCCTCGACCATTCGGGTGCCGAAGCCGGCGGATATCCGACACTCGCTCGACCAATATGTCGTTGGGCAGGACATCGCGAAAAAGACGCTTTCGGTCGCGGTGCACAATCACTTCAAGCGTGTTTTGCAAAGCGCGCCGCCGTCTGACACTTCGGCCGCTTTCCAGCCCGATCCATTCGCGGACGTCGAGATCGAAAAAAGCAACATCCTTTTGATCGGGCCGACCGGCTCGGGCAAGACGCTCCTGGCCAAGACACTCGCGAAAATTCTCGATGTCCCTTTTTGCATCGCCGACGCCACCACCCTTACGGAAGCCGGGTATGTCGGAGAGGACGTGGAGAACATTATTCTGCGCCTGCTGCAAAACGCCGACTACGACGTGAAACGCGCGGAAATCGGCATCGTCTACATCGACGAAATTGATAAAATCGGACGTAAGACCGACAACGTCAGCATCACGCGCGATGTCTCGGGGGAAGGTGTGCAACAGGCGCTCCTGAAAATTCTTGAGGGCAGCACCTGCAATGTGCCGCCCCAGGGGGGTCGCAAACACCCGCACCAGGAATACATCCAGGTGAACACGGAGAAGATTTTGTTCATCTGCGGAGGCGCCTTTGTCGGGCTGGAGAAGATCGTGCAAAAGCGCATCGGCAACAAAACCATGGGTTTCAGCAGTCCGACTCTGGAAGACGAAGATATTCTGCGCCGCGAGGCCGTCCGCCAGGTGGAACCGGAGGACTTGTTAGGCTTCGGTATGATCCCCGAATTCATCGGCCGTCTCCCCGTGCTCAGCGCGCTTGATGCGCTGACCGAGGAAGAGATGGTCATGATTCTGACCGACACCAAAAACGCGATGATCAAACAGTACACCAAGCTTTTCGCGATGGAAGGCGTGCGCCTCACCGTCACGAAAGACGCCTTGCGTGCGCTGGCTGCGCAGGCGGTGACAAAAGGGACAGGGGCTCGCGCCCTGCGCTCGATGCTGGAGCGGATCATGCTCGACATCATGTATGATGTGCCGAGTCGGGAGGACATCGCGGAAGTCACGATCAATCGCGCCGTGGTTGAGGGGAAGAAAGTTCCGCTCATTCGCAAGAAGCAGGATAAAGACGCGGCGTGATGGCCGGCGGCCGTCAGCGTTAAGAACGTTAAAAGCGTTGAAACGTTAAAGAAGACGCAGAGTCATATCTGCGGTCGAGCTGATTCGTTTTAACGTTTCTACTCGTTTAACATTCACCCTTCTTCCATGCGAGTCGTCGTCATCAACACCGGCACCGAGATCCTGCTCGGTGACGTGCTCAATACGCATCTTGCCTTCATCGCTCGCGAACTCTTCCCGTTACGTCTGCGGGTCGAGCGCCAGCTTTCCGTGCCCGACGGTTTGGCCATTCGTGATGCCTTAGAGGAAAATCTTGCCTGGGCGGATTTGATCTTTGTTACCGGCGGCCTCGGGCCCACGACCGACGATATTACCCGTGAAATCACGGCGGAACTGCTTGGTCTGGAGTTGGTGGCCGACCCGGCCCTGGCTGCGACCATCACCGAACGGTTGCGGCGTCGGGGCATCCGGCTGACGGATCGCATCCTGCGCCAGGCCCAGGTACCGCGCGGGGCAGAAATACTGCCTAACGACAACGGAACCGCTCCCGGACTTTACCTCGCCGCTTCGGCCGGCGCAGGCAATCCATCGCCGCATTTGTTCCTCCTGCCTGGACCGCCGCGCGAGCTGCAACCGATGTTTGTCCAGTTCGTCCTGCCCATCCTCCAGAGGTTCGTTAACCGGACGGAAACGTTTGCCTGTTGCAGTTACCGGATCGTTGGGATGGGAGAGTCTTATGTCGAAGAGGCGATCGGAGCGCAGTTGCTCGCTCTTCCCGGTCTTGAGCTCGGCTACTGCGCGCGGATGGGGGAAGTCGATCTGCGGTTGATTGGGTCGCCCGAAGTCCTGGAAAAAGCCGATGCAATCGTGCGCGGAACCTTGGCGACCGCGATCTTCTCAACCGGAAGCGAGAATCTCGAAACGGTCATCGTCAAAACCCTCGCGGAGCAGGGCGCGACGCTGGCAGTCGCCGAATCCTGCACCGGCGGCTACCTCGCGCATCGCCTGACCAATGTCCCCGGCGCGTCGAGCGTTTTCCTGGCCGGGTATGTGACCTACTCGAACGAGGCCAAGATCTCCGCCCTTGGCCTGCCGTCCGAATTGATCGCAGAACACGGCGCGGTCAGCGAGCCGGTGGCTCGGGCGATGGCCGCGGGCGCGCGCTCGCATTCCCAAGCGAGCTATGCGCTCGCGACGACCGGCATCGCTGGCCCTGGTGGAGGAAGCGAGGCCAAACCGGTGGGAACCGCCTACCTGGGGCTGGCTGGCGGCGGCGAGACCGTCGTGCGGCATCTTTTTTTCCCCACCGATCGCGAGACGTTCAAACAGCTCGCCACGCAAACCGCTCTCAACCTCCTGCGTGAGCGGCTCGCCGGAATCTTGTAGCCGGTGGCGCTAGGTGAAAACAAAGGGAAGATCTAATCGCCGACCACCACCGGCGTACTGACTTTGACGCGGTTGTAAAACATTTCGGCGGCCGCTGAGGGCATCCGAATGCAGCCGTGCGATGCCGGGTAGCCGGGGAGAAAACCCACGTGCATTCCGACGCCGTCATCGGTTAGGCGCATGAACCATGTCATCGCAGCGCCCACGAAATGCGTGCCGCTCGGCGCCGAATCGATCCGGCTGCTCACGCCCCTTCGGACAGTTCTTCCGGATGAGTCGACGAAATCGCCGTAGACGCTGGAATGATGGTCCTTGTCTTTTTCCAGCACATGAAAGTTGCCGCTCGGTGTGATGCGCGCGCGTTTGCCGGATGAAATAGGAGAGTCGATCACGATCTCGTCCCCGAGCAGGAGATAAGCGCGCTGTTTCGAAAGCGAAACTCGAATACGCGAATTCTCCGGCGTAACTTTGTCCAGCAGGCGGGCCGTGACGTTCATCGGCTCCTGCCGGCTGATCAACTCGCTCGCCTGTTTCATTGGGCGCGTCGCGGTCCGAGCTTGCGGGCGGGCATAGGGACGCTGGCCCGGCCGGGGCATCTGCGCCCGGATGTCCACCAGTGCCAGAGCGGTCAGGAGCAGAAAGGCAGAAAGTTGTAAGAACCGAGCGATCACAATTCAAAGGGTGTAGCGAATCCAACCAAGGGACGGATGCAAAATGAATAATTCCCCAGCCGGTGGCAATGTGGAAATTGCCCGGGATGGTCGCACGCCACAGATTGATTTGCCACTCCCCGGCAATTCCAACACGTTCGCAGGCGGATGCATGGGCGAATGAAGAAGCAGATTTCGGTTCAGGTGGCTCTTGTCGTCCTTGTCGCCCGCCTTCAGGCTGACATTACCCTGCCCACGCAAGCTCCGCCCCAGGCCGACGCGCAGACGGCCAATGTCTGGCGTGGAGGCCAAACGACAATTCCACTGCGCGCGCATTACGGGGGCGGGGGCACCGTGACCTTCCGGATTGTGCAACGACCGGAGCACGGAACGCTCTCCGAATTGCGCCTCCTCGGCGACAATCGCGCGACCATCATCTACGAAAACGACGGCGCCCCATCGGTAACGAGTGACGGCTTCCGTTACGTGGTGCAGGCGAGCGGCGACGGCGTTTCGTCGCCGGCCGAAGTGCGCATCACGGTGGAAGAGCCGCCGGCGAGAATGGTGATCCCGGGGAGGCTTGAGTTCGGCCAGATCATGGCGGGCGAGAGCGAGAGCCGCTCGCTGGCGATCACGAATGAAGGAGGCGGCGTGGTGGAAGGACGCCTGACCGTCTCGGCCCCCTGGCAATTATCCGTGACGGATTACGGGGTGAAATCCGGCCGGAGTGAGCAGGTCGAGGTGAGTTTCCGGCCCGACGAAGGGCGAAAATTCGTCGGCCAGATAACGCTGACTGGTGTCGATGGGACCCAGACCAGCGTGCAACTGGTGGGCGCAGCGACCTCGCCCGTGCGCATCGAGCCGGACCATCTCCAGATCAACGCGCCGAAAGCGGAAAGTGATCCCCGTCTCGGGTTCGTCTCCCTAACGAATCAGACGGAGCGCGCTCTACGGCTAAAGATGGAGGCCGGCCCCAACATTCAGCCCATCCCAGAGGTAGCGCTCGGTCCACACGAGAAGAAACAAATTTCCATCGTGGTCCTCTTGCACCGCGCCGTGCCGCTAGAGGAGGAGGTTGCCTTGGTCGGCCCCGGCTTCAAGGCGTGGTTGTCGCTCGAGGCTGAGGCTGCCCCGGTCGCTCCTACTGTCTCGAGCAATGGAACGCCGCCGCCGCTGAATCCTCCCCAAGCTTTGCCGGCCGTAACACCGACGACCGCACCCGTCAGTCGGATGATCCCATCAGAACCCGCCGCAACCGGCGCGGTTGCCCCGCCCTCGTTCCCGAGGCAATTCCCCAAAGGCATGCTCGTCGCGATTCACGCGCAACGGCTGGACGGCTCGCGCTGGGAATTGCGCTGGGCACGACCAAAGATTGCGGCCGTGAAATATCGCATCGAAGAGCGCTTCCTCTCGCTCGATGCTGCGGGTGAGTTGCAAACGAGCTGGCGAACGCTGGCGCCGCCAGAAATAACGGAAGCCGGCGATGATGTGGTTGCTCGAATCAAAGGGCTCGAGCCAAAATGGCTGCACATGCTGCGTGTCACGGCGCTCGGTTCCGACGGCACAACCATGTGGGAATCGTCTCTGGTCGCGCTCGCCCCTCCCCGCGAACCGTCGCAAAGTAGGCGCGGCTGGCTGGTGGTATTCGGACTGTCGCTTCTTGTTTTCCTGTTTCTGCGCTGGCGGTCGAATCGAGCCGTCCTCTAACGGTAGCTTGCGATCCGGTTCAGCCAACCGGCCAACCAACGAGCCTCATGACGGTCCGGCGGCGAGTTTTCCACCCGCTGTCGCAATACGCTCGCAGCAGAGTCGGCAAATTCGGCTGCCGGTGTCGCTCCATCCCCATGTCCAGACATTCCCTCGAGCACCTGCAGCAGCCCCCAGCCGCGCCCGCAATAGCGCTCGGTCATCAGGACGCCTTCCCCCTTGAAGTTCACGTAATCGATCAGCGCGTAACATCCCTGCGCGCTGCTCGCGACCCGCTGGAACTGTTCCTCGATCTTTGCCCGTTCTTCGGGCGGCGCGGCGCCGAGCATTTTCGGCAACGCCTCGCGCAACCGCTCCACCAGGAAGTCGGCCTGCAAATCGATCGTATCAGCCAGAAAGATCCGGAGTTGTTTCATCTTCGCGCTCGACTTCGCCTTGAGAAATTCTGTACGCGAATTCCATGGGCAAGCTCCTTGGTCCACCCCCAACAACAAATCCGGCAGCTTCGCTCCCCGCCTTTCAGTGTAGCGGACGAATTGTGGGAAGCTCTCCTCGAAAGGCCCGCGCGCACCGGCGGGATACCAGATGAAATGTCCGATCCCGAGCGAGGCAAAATTCTCCCCCTCATTCCAGGAAGTGAGTCCGGCAACCGTCCCGCCGCATTCGTTCTGCCAGATCCTGCGGCCGATGCGCATGGCGTCCTGATGCGAAAGAGAAACGGCGGCAGAAACGGGGAACGCAAGGAGACTGAGGAGCGCGCCGAGGAGGGCGTAGATTTTGACCGGTTTGAGGGCGGCGGGGTGGTCCGAATTTCGTTCGCTTGACGCGGGCGCAATCCCCGTGGATGAATTCACCGCGGCAGACCGAAAACTGTCCTGACCGCATTTAGGAGCATCCGATATATTTATGAAATATTCTCTTCTCATTGTTGCCACCTCGCTCGCGCTCGCATCTCTTGCCCCGGCAGCCGAGACCGAACTAAAAGATCAGAAAGACAAGGTCAGCTACGCCATCGGGCTCGACATTGGCACGACACTGAAACGCCAGCTGATCGACGTCAACGCGGACCTGTTGAATTCGGGTATCAAGGATGGCTTAAGCGGCAACAAACCTCTCCTGACCGATGAGCAGGTCAAGGAAACGATGGCCACATTTCAGAAGGACATGATGGCGAAACAAGCTACGGCAAAGAAAGAGACCGGCGACAAGAATGCGGCTGAAGGGAAGAAATTTCTCGCCGAGAACAAGACCAAGGAAGGCGTGAAAACCACTGCCAGCGGATTGCAATACAAGGTTCTGAAAGAAGGCACCGGACCCAGCCCGAAGGAGACCGACACCGCGAAAGTGAATTATCGTGGAACGACGATTGACGGTACGGAGTTTGACAGCTCCTTCAAGCGCGGCGAACCGGCTTCGTTCCCGGTCAACCGTGTGATTAAAGGTTGGACCGAAGGGCTCCAGTTGATGAAGGTCGGCTCCAAATATCAGCTCTTTGTGCCGGCGGATCTGGGCTATGGCGAACGCGGTGCCGGGTCGGATATCGGGCCGAATGCGACCCTGATTTTCGACGTCGAATTGCTCGGCATCACACCGGCGGAGAAAACCACGGCGCCAAAACCTGCGACCTACGACTCGAGCCGTCCGGCGGGCCAGCCGGGCGCTGCCGTTGCGCCGAAAACAATTCCTTCGGCGGCGACGCCTGCGGCTTCGCCGAAGAAGCCATAGTTTTGCATTTGGACGCTTCGCTCTCTCCGAGTCCGCTTCCTGCCCATCAGGCATCCAGGCCGGAGGGTAGGTTCTTACGAGCCGGAGGCTGATGTGTTTAGCGGCCTAGCGACGCGCTGAAGTTGCGCGTCCGCCGCGCGCGCTGCTTGTCATCCCGACCCGCCGCAGGACGGAGAGGGACCTCACCCAAGGTCTGCGGCGGCGGACCAGAAAGGGGACCCGCCCCAGCTAATGGGAGGTCCCCCGGCGCGCTCCGCTAGCCTCGGGATGACATGCTTTACCTTTGGCCGACGCTAAACACATTTCCCATCTCGCCGCTGCCGGCGCGGTCTCGACGCTAAACAGTTACCTGCCCAGAGGGCGGCGTCGACAGACCAGGAATCGTTAAGCGCGGTGCGTCGCTCCAAAGATCCTCCAGGCTGTAGAAGTCGCGCTTTTCCTGGTGAAAGACGTGCACGATCATTTGCATGTAATCGAGCACGATCCACTGACTCGCCGGGAAGCCGTCGACCGCCGCCGGTCGTATTTTGTGATCTTCCCGGAGCCGCGCTTCAATCTCGCCTGCGATTGCCTTGAGATGCGGCTCCGAGGTTCCCGAGCAAATGACAAAGAAATCAGTGAAGGTCGAAATATCGCGCAGATCCAGCACCACGATGTCTTCCCCCTTCTTGTCGGCGGCGAGGGCAGCGGCGGCCTTGGCTAGCTCTTCGGCTGTGATCGGTTCGCTCCTTGGTAAAGATTCTCCCGGCGGATGATTTGCTCGACCGCCTCCGGCACGAGATAACGAATGGATTGGCCGCTGGCAACTCGATTCCTGATCGTGGTCGCGGAAATGTCGATTCTTCTCCGCATCACCGGGTAGCGCCCTTCGACCGTCGCGCCCGATCGATCGAGCACGACAAATTGCACCAGGCGGCGCAACTCTTCGAAGCGATGCCAGCTTGCCAATTGCGGCAGATTGTCTTCCCCGATGAGAAGGAAGAAATCCGTATCTGGTCTGGCCACGCGCAACCCTTCCACCGTGTCGATGGAGTAGGAGGGCGGTGGTCGATCGATCTCCAGGCGCGAGGCGGAGAAGCCCGGCTCGCGGTCGATTGCGGCGGTGAGCATGGCCCATCGTAGCGCCGCACCGGCCGGCGCCAGGTGTGTTTTGTGGGGCGACTGCGCTGCCAGGACAAAAATCACTTCGTCAAGCTCGAGCCTCTCGCGCGCCTCGCGCGCGAGAATGAGATGTCCGTGATGAATCGGATCGAAGGTGCCGCCGTAGATGCCGATCTTTTTCAAACGGGTGTTTTCAGTAATACCGTAGCGTCCGCTGTCTCAGCAGAGGAGAATCTGCTGAGGACAGCGCACGTTACAACAATCGCTGCGATCACTTCTAGTAAAGGATATATTCTTCGCGAATTCGCCGAAACTCCTTTTCGTTAGGTAGCCAGGCCGCGAAACATGTCCGGCTTCAGAAGCAGCCGCGTCCTGGCGCCGGCGGCGTTGGCGCCGGTCTTGGTTTGTGATCAAGCCGACGCGCCGGCCGGCGAGGAGGGAGTAGTCGTGGTCGGGCAGCACGTCGATGTCGGGTTCGATCGAGGCCTGCGCGGTCGCGACGGAGAACAGGAGGGCGCTCAGCCTAACGATCCAATTTTTCTTTTGCGCTCCCGGTATCGATTCTAAGGTCCGACGTTATGGAGAGCGCTTCCCTGGGTCAACTGATCCTTACCGGCGTGCCGGGCAAGGAAATCGATCGCGCGACAGCTGCGCTTTTCCGCAAGGTGCAGCCCGGGGGATTTATTCTTTTTGGTCGCAATATCGGAAGCGCGGAGCAGTTACGGAAGCTGATCGACGATCTCCGGGAACTGAGCGCGATCGAACCGATCATAACGATTGACCAGGAAGGGGGCCGCGTTTCGCGCTTGCGCCTGATCGGGAGCGAGCCGCCGAACGCGCAGCAATTGCGCGAGAAAGGAGACGTCGAACTCGTGAAGCGTCACGGCGCACTGACCGGACGGCTCCTTCGCCTGTTTGGTTTCAATCTCGATCTTTGTCCAGTCCTGGATATCTCCTTCGACGATGAGGCGGACAATTCGCTGCGCGGCCGCTGCTACGGTCGGGACGTCGGGGAGGTCGTGAGGTTGGCTGGCGCGTTCAACGACGCGCTGCAGGCGGAGGGCATCGCGAGCTGTGGCAAACATTTTCCTGGCTACTCGGCCGCGACGGTCGATGCCCATCACGACCTGCCCCTTATCCAAAGGACGCGCGCGGAACTGGAGGAAAACGAGCTGGCGGTTTTCCGCGCCCTGGCTGGGCGAGTCGATAGCATGATGATCTGTCACGGCTGGTATCCGTCGCTCGAGGGAGAGAAAACGGCGGCTTCACTTTCCTATCGAATCGTTACCGAACTGCTGCGCGGTGAACTCGGTTTCGCCGGACTCGTTATGACGGACGACCTCGATATGGGCGCGATCCTGAATGAGTACGGATTGGAAGAAACAATCGGCCGCGCGATTGGCGCAGGCAATGATCTGGCCATGATCTGTCATCGCGTTCCGGTCCTTACCGAAGTGCTCGGATATCTGGAGAACCTGCCTCACGCGCAACTCGAACGTGCGCTCAGCGGGATCGCGGAATTCAAGTCGAGACTCGCCGCGCCCGTCGATTTTTCGGAGGCTGCTTTTGCCGCCATCAACGACGAGATCTGGGATTTGCGGGTGGCCGTCCTTGGCGCCGAGCGTGCGGCGGAGCGCAGTCCCGAAGACGGCAAACGCTCCCCGGTGGAAACGTACTGAATAGCGCGTCCTTGCGATACGACAGCTTCGATCTCCTGTCGACGAGCTAGGCCGGTTTCTGCAATACGGCTACAGATTGACCTAAGTCGCCGAGGCCAGTTTGGCGACGACCGTCATCCCAAACGACGTGGCCTTCTAAGGGGATGTGCGGCGTGCCACCGTCCCAAATATCTTGGATGCTGAGGCCGAGATAGTCCGCGAAAGCCTTGATGCCGTCGCGGTCCACGAATTGATTGAGATGATCGCCTGGTTTGCCGTGTTGAAGCATCTGCTCAAAAACCGCCCAATGTGATGCGATGCGAAACTCCAGAAACGAAAAGACGATGAGCCCGCCTGGGCGAAGGACGCGCTTGGCCTCGGCGAGATATTGGCAGGATTCCTCGTGCTTGAGATGGGTGAAGACGGAAAAGAAGCACGCGAAATTCGCCGTCGCATCCTCGGCAGGAATAGCAACGCCATCCGTCAACTCGAAGCGCCAATCGCTCCGCCGAGTGATTTTGCGCGCATAAGCCAGTAGCTCCGGCACAACATCGGTTCCGAGATAAGAGAGCCCGTCGATGTGCGCGAGCTGCGCGGCGAGCCGTCCGCTGCCGCAGCCGACGTCGACCACGAGATGGGCCGGGGTCAGCCCGAGATGAAGAAGGAGCGAGTATTGGAGTTTGCCGGAGGCGACAAAATTGCCGCCGACAGCCTGACTGAGTGCCGTGTCCTCATCAAGCGTTGCTCGGAGGCGCGCGACGTGGGCTGGGTAAGTGGTGAGAAAAGCGCCTTTCGCTTCCATTTTGGCCATTTGTCAGACTACGTCAGTTGCCTCGGTGAAGCGATTCCTTTGCGGGGCCGTTGAATGCGGCTCCGGTTAGGTTCGATGGTAGTGCGTCGCCTGGCTTTCATTGGGAAAGAATCTCGACGATGCGAGAGCGAGAGTTCTCAGCCTTGGCCGATCAGCGGCCGTTCTCATTCAAAATAGGGGCGCACCTCCTCATATTTTGTTTTCCCGACGCCTTTCACCTTTCCCAGATCATCTGCGCTTTTGAAGGGCCGCGCAGCGATAATCCGCCCGGCCAGGACATGTCCGACGCCGGGAATCCCCTGAAGCGCCTCAGTCGTTGCGGTGTTGACGTTTAATTTGGCGCCGGGCGCTGACGCTTGCGACAATCGAGTCGGAGCGGGCCGGCCTGTCCTCGGGTGAAAGAATGCCTCGAAGGCATCGGCACTGGTGGTTGGTTGAGTTGCTGCCCGAGTGTTCAACCGCCCGTTGCCGATGCCCCAGCCGCCGATCTTTTGTTCCTTCGCTTTGCGCTCGAGCTGCTCCAATTTGCGCCACTCGATTTCCGGGGTGTTCATGTCGGGCGCTTCGGACGCAGCGCCGTAAACCCGGGCGAGGCCGTTGGCCACCAACTGCTCGCCGAGGTCCGCCGTGTCGGTTTGCACGAAAGCAAAGTAACGCCGCAGCCGGCTGCGACCGCGCGCATTCTGTTTGCAGGTGCGGACGGTGAACGGCCGCGCGAGCTGCTGCCGGGTGAATCTCTCGGCTTCGAGCCCGATCTGGAGAGTTTGCGGTGGCGTGACCGCAAAGTATTTGGCCTGCTCCGCCACTCGCTCCGGCAGGCTCACATCGGTCTCCGGGCTATCAACAAAGTAGAGCCGGAAAATGTATTCCTTGCCGCCTGCCCGAACGTGAAAGCTGTCGCCATCATTGGCCGGATTCGGGAGATAGCGGCAATCCGCCAGCGTTACCCAGCGACTGTTGGCCCGGGCGACCGCGACGACGGTAAAGACGCCAAAGACAATCAGCGCAGAAGACTTTAGGTAGCGCGACGAATTCACCGCCCGCTATTGGTAGCGGAGCGCTTCCACCAGGTCAAATCCGTGCCCTGTGTCGTGTCATGACAGCCGGAACCACACGTTCCGGCTGCAATGGTACGAAGGCGACGATGGTGAACCAGGCTCCCTCAAATGCCCTACTGGCCCGGACCGGCCGCAGAGTTGTCCAGCTCGACCTTGAACATCTCGATGAGGTTGTCCGGATTAAAGCCCCAGCCGTAGATCGTCTTGCCATCCGCGGAAATGAGCGATGCAACGTTGAGTGTCCAGCCGGGGGGCACAACCGCGCCTCCGTTGCTAAGCAGTGTGTCCAGATAGGAGGCACCCTTGCCACTCCTCCAGACAAAGGCACGCTCCAATAATTGCCCCTTGCGGATAAATCCGACCACGATTTTACCGTCGTCGCTCACATCCAAAGCGGTGAAATTTCCCTTATTGGTTCCGTAGATGCTAACGCCGATCGGGCTGACGCCCTTACCTTCACGCCACATCCACGCCGGGGAGCCGCCACCGGTGTAGCCGTAGTTTTCGCCCACGATCGTCTTTCCGTCAGCGCTCACGGCGTGTGCCTCGCCGTTCAGACTGCCGTCGTCGTTCGTAATTAGCTCCGGCACTGTGTTGACCCACTTCGCGGCGGTCCGCTCGCCCGTCAGTTGATCCTGCCATCCGACGATAACGCTTCCGTCAGCGTTCACGGCGTTGGCGCGCGTGGCGGGACCGGTGAAGATCGTGGGCAGCACCGTCGCCGGTCCTCCATTGACGAGATCCCATGTGCCGGCATTGGCGTGGCAGACCTGTGCTCTCCAGAGCAGCCCGACACCGAGCGAGCCGTCCTGATTGACGCCGTACGGACCGCTCAAAGACGTGCCGCACGGGACGGCCCGGCTTCCGAACCAAGATCCAGCCAGCTTGTTCCGCCGAGCCATCTCGCGGCGTTTTCGTTCGCGATGACTATCGACATGGCAGCCGAGGACCGTCGTCCCATCGCCTGAGATCGAAGGCAACCCGTTGGAGCAGCCGTCACCGATGATCGATGCGCCGGAAGCTTCGGTATAATAAAGATTCGGCGCCCCGAAGGGTCCCGTGCCAACGACAATCGACGCGTCGTCCGACATCGATGTCGGGAGCATGTCAATGACGCCAGTCGGAGTGAAGATCGGGGATGCCCCGAATGTGGATAAGGCGCTGGTAAGCGCCAGCAGAGTGATGAGAGCGAGTCGGTTAATTTTCATAAGATTTATCGTGGTTCTAAATTTCGGCTCTTTTTATCTTGGACCGCTTCCGCGAGCAAGGCATTTCCGCACCACAATCTAGTGAGGCTTGGCCGCAGGTCGCCTCCGCCGCACGCAGATGTCGAGCGCACCTCTTGGTAACTCAAAGCCGGCCCGACCTGGACGTCGTTAGGCATTTAACGTACATCGGTCCGGCCGTCTCGGCTGCTCTATCTTTTGCCTCCGGCCCGGACGGTTGGTAGGGCCTTTGCCGGGCGGCTCGATGCCCCGCAATCAAGGATCCTGATGTGCGAGTCGCACCTTCGCTTTCGGTTCTGATGGGCTGGCGCGAGAAATCGCTCCCGACCACAAGATCGTGAGCTCGGAGCTCCGTCCGATCCCAAATCTAGTGGCTGCGCCGGGATTGGGCCCCTGCGATAATTAGTTGTCCGGCGCCTCTTTTCGCCTATGTTTCAGCCTCGCGGCGCGCCCGCGTTTTTATGCTCCAATCCAAAGACGAAATCACCTTTATCCAGCCCACCAGGCCGAACGCCCCGCCAGCATCAGCGAAAGCCAAAAATACAACGCCGCGCAGATCGACAAACTCGAAGGCCTCGAGGCCGTCCGGAAACGCCCCGGCATGTATATCGGCGACCCCGACGAGCGCGGGCTGCACCACTGCGTTTTCGAGGTGCTCGATAACTCGATCGACGAACATCTCGCCGGCTATTGCACCAAGATCGACGTCACGATTCACGTCGATGGCTCGGTCTCGATCCGCGACAACGGCCGCGGCATTCCGGTCGACATGCATCCGAAATTCAAGATGCCGGCGGTCGAACTGGTCCTGACGAATCTGCACGCCGGCGGCAAATTCGGCCAGGGCGCCTACAAATATTCCGGCGGTCTGCACGGCGTCGGCGCGAAGTGCGTGAACGCGCTTTCCGACTGGTTCAAGGTGGAGGTCTCGCGCGACGCGAAGGTCTATCACATGGCGTTCGAGCGCGGCAAGACGACGGAAAAACTGAGCGTCATCGGCGAGCTCAAGAACAAGAAAACGACCGGCACGCTGATCACGTTCCTGCCCGACCCGACGATCTTCACGATCACGACCGAGTTCAAATTCGAGCGCCTCGCGAGCCGCTTGCGCGAGCTGGCCTTTCTCAATCCCGGGTCTCGAAATCACTCTCGCCGACGAACGCACCGAGCCGACGAAAAAGGAGACGTTCTTCTACAAGCACGGGATCGAGGAATTCGTGAAGCAACTGGGCGAAAACAAGAACGTCGATCCATCCCAAGCCGATCGTCGATCTCGCGCCAGCGCGACGAAGTGTTCGTCGATGTCGTGCTGCAGTACAACGACAGCTACAACGACCAGATTCTGCCCTTCGCGAACTCGATTCCGAATCCCGACGGCGGCACGCACCTGACCGGTTTCCGCACCGCGCTGACGAGGGCGGTCAACCAATACGCCAAGACGAACAACCTCGTGAAAGAGAAGGACCCGGCGATCTCCGGCGACGACGTGCGCGAGGGACTGATCTGCGTGCTCAGCATCAAGCTGCCGAACCCGCGCTTCGAATCGCAGACCAAGGTGAAGCTCGTCAACACCGAGATCGACGGCATCGTCAACTCGGTCGTTTACGACGGGTTGATGACTTATTTCGATCAGAACCCGCCGGTCGCGAAAAAGATCTTCGACAAGGTCCTGACCGCGGCCCGCGCCCGCGAAGCCGCGCGCAAAGCGCGCGAGACGGTCCGCAAAGGCGCGCTCACCGGCGGCGGTCTGCCCGGCAAACTGGCCGATTGTTCCGAGCGCGATCCGGAATCTGACCGAGCTTTACATCGTCGAGGGCGACTCCGCCGGCGGCTCCGCCAAGCAGGGACGCGACCGGCGTTACCAGGCGATCCTTCCGATTCGCGGCAAGCTCATCAACGTCGAGAAAGCGCGCCTCGACAAGGCGCTCAAGAACACCGAAATCCAGACGATGATCACCGCCATCGGCACCGGCATCGGCAGCCGAAGGAAGAAGCGACCACGAAAGAGGAGGGCACTTCAACATCGAGAAGCTGCGCTACGGCCGGATCATCATCATGACCGACGCCGACGTGGACGGCTCGCACATTCGCGTCCTGCTGCTCACCTTTTTCTACCGGCAGATGACCGAGCTGGTGCGGGCGGGAAAATCTATATCGCGCAGCCGCCGCTCTATCAGATCAAGCGCAAGAAGCGCGAGGAATACGTCGATGACGACGTGCAGCTGAACAAGATTCTGATCTCGTTAGGCGCGGAGGACGTGCGCTTGAAAAATCTGGCCGACGGCAAGGAACTCAGCACCGCGCAGCTCAAGGACATCCTCGAGCAGCTCGAGAAACTGGCCAAGCTGAGCGAATCGGTCCGGCGGCACGGCGGCGACTTCGAGGAGTTCCTCAACCATCGCGACACGAAGACCGGACAAGCTGCCGACCTATCTCGTGAAGGTGCGCGACGGCAACGACGAGTCGGTCCATTATTTCAACGACGAGCGCTCGGTTCGGAAATTCCACGAGGACAATCTCGATCTGAATCTCTTCGATGTGGAGATGGGCCAGGAACTGCTCCCCCTCACGAGCGCGCGCCGACGAAGACGAACGGCAACCGGCGCCGCGGCGAAGCTGGTCGAGTTGCACGAAGTCGACCACCATCCAGAAGCTGATCGCCGAGCTGGCGCGCAAAGGTCTGAAGTCGAGCATTACGCCGCGGCGGATAAGCCGATCTTCGAGTTGATCGAAGGCGAGGGCGAGCGCGCCACGTCGCACCCGCTCTTCTCCATCCCGGAAATCCTGGAGAAGATCATGGAGATCGGCCGGCGCGGCGTGCAGATCAAGCGCTTCAAAGGCCTGGGTGAAATGAACGCGAAGGAGCTTTTCAACACCACGATGGACCCGGAGAAGCGCAAGCTGCTGAAGGTCGACCTGAACGACGACAACGCCGTCGAGGCCGACCAGATGTTCTCCAACCTGATGGGCGACGTCGTCGAGCCGCGCCGCCAGTTCATCGAGGACAACGCGCTCAATGTCCGCAACCTGGATGTCTAAGCTGACGCCCGCCTCGAATTGCTCAGAATGACGGAATCTGACAGGATTTCGCCTCGATGTCAACGCATTCCCTAATGTATAACGCCAACGAAAAAGTAGAGCCCATCAACGTCGCCGAAGAAGTCTCGAGGTCGTTTCTCGATTACTCGATGTCGGTCATCATCTCGCGCGCGCTGCCCGATGCGCGCGACGGGCTGAAGCCTTCGCAGCGCCGCATCCTTTATGCGATGCACGATCTCTCGCTTTTCCCGAACCGGCAGCATCGTAAGTGCGCCAAGATTTGCGGCGACACGAGCGGTAACTATCACCCGCACGGCGAAGCGGTGATTTATCCGACGCTCGTCCACATGGCGCAGCCGTGGGCGATGCGCGAAACGCTCGTCGACGGCCAGGGCAACTTCGGCTCGGTCGAAGGCGATCCGCCCGCCGCCATGCGTTACACCGAGGCGCGCATGACGCATCTCGGCGCCGCGCTCATGAACGACATGGACAAGGACACGGTCGATTTCGTGCCGAACTACGACGAGACGCGGACCGAGCCGACCGTTTTCCCCGCCGCGTTTCCCGAACCTGCTCGTCAACGGCGGCACCGGCATCGCGGTCGGCATGGCGACGAACATTCCGCCGCACAATCTCGGCGAAGTGATCGACGGCATCTGCGCGCAGATCGACGATCCGGACATCGACGTCGACGGCCTGATGAAGCACGTGAAAGGGCCCGGATTTCCCGACCGGCTGCGCGATCTGCGGCGTCGCCGGCGTCCGGCAATACATCGAGACCGGCCGCGGCAGCATGAAGGTGCGCGGCAAGGCGGGCGTCGAGGAACTCAAGGGCAACCGCGAGCAGATCGTCATCACGGAAATTCCCTACAACGTGAACCGCGCCACGCTCGTCGAGCAGATCGCGGCGCTCGTGAACGACAAGGTGCTCACCGACATCACCGCGATCCGCGACGAGTCGGACGAGAACACGCGCGTCGTCATCGAGCTGAAGCGCGACGCGCTCCCGAAGGTCGTCATCAACAATCTCTACAAGCACACCGCGCTGGAGTCGTCCTTCGCGGTCAACATGCTCGCGATCGATCACGGCAAGCCGAAGCTGCTCTCGCTCAAGGAAGCGATCGCCGGCTTCATCGAGCATCGCCGCGAAGTCGTCCTGCGCCGCACGCGCTTCGAGTTGCGCAAAGCCGAGGAGCGCGCCGAAACGCTCGAAGGTTATCTCATCGCGCTCGCCAACCTCGACGAGTTCATCCGCATCATCCGCGGCTCAGCCAATCGCGAGGAAGCGCGGGTCAAGCTGCTCGCCTTCGAGTTCACCCGGAAGCAGGTCGAGAAGATCGGCGTCCTCATTCGCAACGAAGCGCGCCTCACGGACGGCCGTTACGCCTTCAGCGAACATCAGGCGAACCAGATTCTCGACCTGCGCCTCTATCAGCTGACCGGCCTGGAAAGCGACAAGATCAGCTAACGAATACAAGGAGCTGATCGAGACGATCAAAGACCTGCGCGACATCCTCGCGAAGGAAGTCGCGCGTCTTCCAGATCATCAAAAAAGAGCTGCGCGAGTCCAGCAAAAATACGCCGGCCCGCGCCTCACCCAGCTCGTGCCCGACGAAGGCGAGATCAACATGGAGGATCTCATCGCCAACGAAGGCTGCATCATCAGCATCACGCACAACGGCTTCATCAAGCGCACCGCCGTCAGCGCGTTTCGCGCGCAACGGCGCGGCGGCAAAGGCGTCATCGGCATGACCACGCGCGAAGGCGCGACGCAGGAGGACGAGGGCGATTTCGTCGAGCATCTCTTCACCGCGACGACGCACGATTACCTGATGTTCTTCACCGAATCCGGGCGCGCTTACGTCGAGAACGTTTACGAAATTCCCGAGATGGGCCGCGCCTCGAAAGGGCGCTCCATCGCCAATCTGCTCGAGCTGCGCAGCGGGCGAAAAAATCGCCGCGACCATTCGCATTCAAGCGAAGAGCAGCGGCACCGGGCGCGAACGCAGGTCGACGAAACCTGGGACGAGAATCTCCACATCGTCTTCGCCACCCGCACCGGCATCGTGAAGAAATCGAACCTCTCCGATTACAGCAACGTGCGCAAAGGCGGCATCATCGCGATCAAGATCGAAGAGGACGATTGCCTGATCGACGCCGTCCTCACCAACGGCGACAACGAGATCGTTCTCATCACGAACGAAGGCATGAGCCTGCGCTTTCACGAAGAGCAGCTGCGCGACCAGGGCCGCAACACCGTCGGCGTCTGGGGAATCCGGCCCGACAAAGGCGATCACGTCGTCGCCATCGCCCTCGTCGACAACGACGCCATGTTGCTCGTCGCGGGCGAAAACGGCATCGGCAAACGCACCGCCTTCGACAATTACCGGACGCAAAAGCGCGGCGGCAAAGGCATCATCACGATGAAGACCGGCGACAAGACCGGCCGCGTCGTCGGCGCGCTCACCGTGACCGAGCGAGACGAGCTCATGCTCATCACGACCAAGGGCCAGATGGTGCGGACCCGCGTCACGGAGATTCGCGCCGTCGGCCGCAACACCATGGGCGTGAAATTGATGGACTTGCGTGGCGCGGAAAAGCTCCAGGCCATTGCGCCGGTCGTGAGTCAGGAAGCCGAAGAAACAGAAGCCGAAGAAACGGTCTACGCGGTCAAGCCGCCAACGAAAAGGGAGACGCTCGCGTCTCCCTTTTCCCTAACGAATCTGATTCCGCCTAGTAACTGCCCGAGCTTTGACGCGTCACGGTCGTGCTCGTTGCTGGTCGGCGTGCGGGTCACCGCGGTTTCGGTGTGGGTCGTCGTGGTCGTAGCGGCCGGTTCCTTGACCACCGTCGTGCAGGACGAGAGGAGCACGGCGCAGGCCGGAATCACAGGGACTAACAGGATAATTTTTTCATAATAGATGTTGTTGCTGACAAACCCGATTCGCCGCAAATCGCTATCCGTGGATGGATTAGGAGCGCGTTTTTTTAAGCCCGCGCGATCGGCACTTCGCGGCCGGTCGCTGCTCGAAAGGTAAATCGCGTCGAGCATTTCCATCAGGTAAACCGCCTGTTGCGCGCTGTTCAGCGGCGCGGCCTTCCCGCTCGATCGCAGCGACGAAATTCTCCATCTGCAGCACGAACGAATCGGCGTTGTCCTGCGGCTGGAGCGGTTATCCACCAGCTTGGCCTGCCTTGTCCTCGAAAAATGTGAACGGACTCAACCTGAACCGTCGCTTTACTGCCGTAAATCGTGCAGTTGTTCAACTCGCGCCCGAATACGTCGCCTTGCGGAATCTCATCGGTCAGGTTGCCGGCCCAGGAAGTTTTCAGCTGCACGACCGCATCGTTTTCAAAGCGGATGAAGGCGAATGCCGCATCCTCGACGTCAAAGATCGGCGTTTGCACGAGATGCTTGAAGTTCTGAAAGACCGAGCGGTCACCGAGATCGGGCGCGGAGTTCCCATCAGAATACCAGGCCGAATCGAGCGCATGAATCCCGATATCGATGAGCGCGCCGCCGCCGGAACGCTTCTTCTCCGTGAACCATCCGCCGATGCCTAACGGGATGCCGCGCGAACGCACCCAGACGGCTTCGGCGAAATAAATTTTGCCCAGCTCGCTCCAGGGCGATCAACTCGCGCGCCGGCGCATCGCCGGGGTGAAACGAAATTGCCGGCTGAAAAAATAGACGAGCCCGCGCTTTTCCGCTTCTTCCTGCAGGACGCGCATCTCGGCGCTGTTCAGAGTCGGCGGCTTTTCGCAGAGCACATGCTTGCCCGCGCGCAGCGCGGCGAGAGTCGCCGGGAAATGGAGATAATTCGGCAGACAAATCACGACCGCATCCACCTCCGGATCGCCTAACAAGTCGGCATAATCGGCGTAGAGACTTTTCGGCGCGTAAGTCTGAACAAACTCCGCAGCGCGTCCCGCTCAGGCTCGCTGCAGGCCTGCAGGACCGCGTGATTCCGCGGTCCGGAGGGCACGCGCGTGCTGCTGCCCGGGCCAGCCCGCGCCGATCATCCCCACTCGCAACTTCCTCTTCACGGGCGACGAATAGCTCAATCGACCGGTTTTGCGCGGAGTTTTTTGAGCTGCGAGCGCTTTCGTTTCGTCTCGAGGATTTTTCTTTTCAAGCGCGGCGGCCGCGGCGAATTGCGCCGGCGCTTCTGTGACGCCTCGGCTCGCTGCAGTTGGCGCGCCTTTTCTTTGCGTCGCTCGAGGGCGTCGAGCAGACGTTCCAGCGCAAGCTCGCGATTGCGCGCCTGCGAACGCGAATCCTGCACCGTCACGCCACACCGCTGGGCAAATGCCGCAACGTCACCGCAGTCGAGACCTTGTTCACGTGCTGGCCGCCCGGTCCGGAGGAGCGGGCAAAACTTACCTTCAGGTCCGATTCCCGGATACCCAGTCGCCGCATTCGCTCTGCCGTGTTCATTCGTTAGGCTGAATGTCCCCCGCCTTTCAACGGATCATTTGTGCACGTTGACCTGAATGCCAAAGAGTTTCCAGGCCGGGTGTTCGTGGAGATATTTGAGACGAAAATTAACGCTCGCCGGATGAGTGGGATAATAGCCCTGCAGGATGAGGATCCCGTTCGAGTCAATCTGGGGCGCCTCGGTCAGGATCGGCTCGACCTCCTTGATCGATGAGATATCAATCTCTTTGTCGACAAAATCGGCAAAAATCTCCTGGAGCTTGTTCGCGCTGATTTGTTCCTGCCAGGCGCGCGAGATTTGCTCGTGAAATCCGGCGAAACTCTTTTCGCCGACGGCTTGGTTGAAGGCCAGAAGTGTTTCCAGCCCGAGCGCGATGAGACAGTTTTTTTCATTCGGAGTCTTAATGGACGGCGGTCGCTGCGGCACCTCGCAGCGTCATTGTCAGTGAATTTTGTCCTGAGCAATGGTTGACGCGCCAACCTTTTTTTCGAAGAATTAACAGAATCCGGAAAGAATTCCGAGCGTTGAAAACAACTTCTGCAAACCAGCCCCCGATGACGGAGCATCGCCCTCCACCACGGTCTTAGTTTAGCTCATACACGGCATTAGCCCGGTGGCTGCCGCAAGGCCACCGGGGTCAACGCCCCCCGGCTACACCTTCATCCCGGTCTGGTTTGGCTGATACACTGCACTAGTTGCTATCAACTCCAGAGAAGCCGGATCATTGGGGCCTTCGTGGGATTGCGCGGTACAGACTCGGGAAATGCCATCCGCGTTTCTTTTCCGGTCAGGCTAATGAACCGCTTTAACGGGGGAGGGCGGCTTTTCAGGCGCTTCCCGAATCGCGTCTCCCGGAAGAAGGCAGCGGGGAAACCGAACCAGTCCTCCTGCTCGAAGGAGATTACCGTTTGGTATAAAACTGGCTGTTATTGTTATTATGGTATTTCTAGAGCGCCCGAGGGGCTTCGTGCTTCTCGGGTTCGTTTTTTTGGCTGCGCTCTCGATCCCTCCGACAAAAACCCAAGCCCAGCTGCCCTGGAAGTCACCCCACGGGATCTTCGAGATGGGTGCCAGCGCCTGGACCAACCCGACGGTCGAGGGAAGGCGCCTGCAAATCAAATGGACTGACGTCCAGCCCCTCAGCGAGACGCAATTCGACTGGTCAATCATCGATAATTCGGTGGCCTACGCTCAAACCTATCAAAAGCAGCTCGGAATTTCCCTCGTCATCTGTGCAACACCCCCGGTTTGGTTGATCGCTTTGCCTGGGGTGAAGACATATAATGTAATTTCGCACGGTCAGGTGTCGCCCATCGTCCTGCCTTGGGACCCGATCGTGCAGCAGAAGATGATCGCTTTTATCACCCAACTTTGTCTTCGCTACGATGGGGTGGTGGATTACATTGTGATGGGCGGCCTGGGAGTTTCGACTGAGACTTATATGCCAAACCCGATCGACATCGGTCTCGACCTGACTTTGAGCGAGGCGATCGCTGCCTGGACTGACTCGTCGAACACCATCATCGACGCCTACGGCGCCAACCTTCACTCGACCCCTTTCATTGTCGCCGCGGGCAGTCCTCCGTTCGGGGATCAGGATTCCCCAACGGCGCTGACGATCATCGTGAGCCGAGCGGTCTCCCTCTACGGGCAGCACTTCGGGGTGATGGATTGGGGACTCAGCGCGCGCAGCACCACGGGCTATCTGCCCAATGCCTTGGTTTCGCAGTATAGCCCGACCAACCCGGTCGGCCTCCAGTTTCTTTGCCCGGTGGCAGGTAATGATAATGGCAAGACCTTAGGCGGAACCCTGCAGCAGGCTCTAGATGCCGGCATCGCCCTCCGAGCGCAATGGCTCGAGATCTATGCCGAAGATGCCGACAACCCCGATTACGCGGCCGCTTTTCAAAGCGCGAGTCTCGCCCTGGCTCCGCCGCCCCTTCCTTCACCGACTCCAACGCCGACGCCGACCCCCACACCAACTCCGACCGCAACGCCAACTCCGACCCCCACACCAACTCCGACCGCAACGCCAACTCCGACCCCCACACCAACTCCGACCGCAACGCCAACTCCGACCCCCACACCAACGCCGACTGCGACACCAACTCCGACCCCCACACCAACGCCGACCGCAACGCCAACTCCGACCCCCACACCAACTCCGACTGCAACGCCAACTCCGACCCCCACACCAACTCCGACACCAACTCCGACCCCCACACCAACTCCGACCGCAACACCAACTCCGACCCCCACACCAACTCCGACCGCAACACCAACTCCGACCCCCACACCAACGCCGACCGCAACGCCAACTCCGACCCCCACACCAACGCCGACCGCAACGCCAACTCCGACCCCCACACCAACGCCGACCGCAACGCCAACTCCGACCCCCACACCAACGCCGACCGCAACGCCAACTCCGACCCCCACACCAACGCCGACCGCAACACCAACTCCGACCCCCACACCAACGCCGACCGCAACACCAACTCCGACCCCCACACCAACGCCGACCGCAACGCCAACTCCGACCCCAGAGCCAACCCCAACGCCGCCACCTCAATCCCTCTTGAACATTTCCACCCGCGTTCGGGTACTGGGTGGCGACGGCGCAATGATTGGCGGCTTCATCATCTCGGGGGACGCAAGCAAGAGTATCGTGATCCGGGCGCTTGGCCCGTCCCTGGCCGGCTTGGGCGTCAAGAAGTCCCTTCGCGATCCGAACCTTGAACTCTATGATTCCACCGGCCAGATGATCGCCGCGAATGATGACTGGACTTCTCTGCCGCCGGGCACCGTTCCGGTTGAATTGGCCCCCAGCAAATCAGCCGAATCAGTGATCGTTATCAGCTTGCCTCCCGGTAGCTATACCGCGGTCCTGCGAGGGGCGAATAATTCTACCGGAAACGCCCTCTGCGAGCTCTACGATCTTGAACCGGGCAATTCCGCCATCCGGAATCTCTCGACGCGGGGAGAAGTCGGCAGTAGCGACAACGTTATGATCGGCGGATTCATCGTGGGCGGCACCGGTTCGGCAAAAGTGATCATTCGGGCCATTGGTCCGTCTTTGACCGCGGCTGGCGTGGCTGGAGCCCTCAAGGATCCCGTTCTAGAACTGCACGACAGTCAAGGCTCGCTGATTTTACAAAATGATAACTGGCGCAGCGATCAAGAGCAGCAAATCATCGACACGACCGTCCCGCCTTCCAGTGACCTCGAAGCGGCCATTGTCGCGACGCTGTCTCCGGGGGCCTACACCGCCATCGTGCTCGGATCCGATAACACAACTGGGGTGGCGTTGGTCGAGGTCTACGCACTCGACCCGAACACGTCGCTTGGTGCCCAACCCAGTGCAAAAAATTAGGGCCGCTGATAGGCTGGCCAGTGCGACCGGGGTCGTGCCATTCCTGTCACCCCTTCGACGCTAGATTTCCTGGTCTCTCAACGGCGTCGCCCCGGTAGCGGTTACGCTGAAATTAGCCGTTGGCCCAATGGCGAGCGTTTCGCCGACTGGCTGAGTCGTGTTTGAGGGTTGGAGTGCGGACAGTCAGCTTTGCGGTCTTGCTCGTAACACTGCCGGCGGTATCACTCACCACCACCGAGAAAAGCGCGCCATTATCGGTCGGGCGGGCCGGTGGAGCGACATAGGAGGATTTCGTCGCGCCTTCGATGTTAGTGCCATTCCTCCTCCACTGGAAGCTTATCGGAGCTGTGGCTGTGGCCTTGACGCTGAATCTCGCTTTCTGTCCTACGCTGACCGTCTCATCGCGGGGTTGGGCCGTGATCGAGGGCGATGCCACCGTGTAGGAGATGCGCACGGTACCGAATTGGTCCACCGCCTGCAGGGTTAACGCATCCGGATTCTCGGAGATCGTAACCAATCCGTAGCCGCTGCACGTTCTGTCATTGTAATACCCTTCGGTCCAAATTCCGTAGGAATCGGTCGGGCAGCCTCCATTCCCATTCGGCTGGGAAACGCACATTTCTGGAAAACCGGCATGCAGGCCATTGTCGATCGCTCCAAGGTGGAGATCTCCGGAAATGAACACGACACCCTTGATGCTGTTGGTGTTGATAAAATCCTTTAGCGCATTCCACTCCGTTTGATATCCAGCCCAACCGTCCGGAAACTTCGTCGTCGGATTGGTGATCACGGAAGTAAAGATGATTTTCCAGCGCGCAGTCGAGGTCAGGAGACCGTCTTTCAGCCACTGCAGTTCGCCGAGGGCGCCGAGGTTGTTCCCGTCGAGCATGCTTTTGTTCGCGTCATCGGGATCGAGTTCTGGATCCCGTTGGCTGCGACAATCCAGCACAAAGCAGTCAGCCTGAGCATAACTAAATCTTTGCCAGATTCCGGGGTTGACTGCAGGTAGCGGATAGCTTGGCACGTACTCCTGAAAGACCTGCTGGTTCTCGCTCCAGTAGTGGTTAGTGCGATCGACATTATTCGTGCCGGAGTCATGGTCATCCCACTGGTGGATGATCGGCGTTTTCCACAGAATCAGGGGCACGAAGCCACTCATGTAGGGTGTGTTCGGATTATAAAGATCCTTAAACATCTGTCTCTTGTCCGTGATCGATTGCGGATTCCGGTGGTCAAAGTCGCCGCCGATAAAGGTAAACGCCGGCTGTTCGGCTAATGCGCTGGCAAACGTCTGCACCGTGTTGACCAGGTTGGTGACGGTCGTGAAGTCCGTGAGGACAACAAACTTGAAAGTTCTCGAACTTCCGCTGAGTGGAAAAGACACGAAAGTCGGATACGGGGCCACCTGCTGTGACACGTCGTTGACGATGACATCTAAATAATAAGGCGTTTCCGCCGTCAGGTCGGCGAGTGGGATGATGATGGTGAAATCACTCGACGCGTTCGTTTGGAACGTGTTCGAGACTTGGTAGAGCGTAAGAGTAGGATCGGTTCCATAACGGAGTGCGACGCGGGCAGCCTGGTCGGTTCGCACAAACACGTTTGCGCTCGAAGCCGTAACTCCTCCGAGGACCGGTCCGTGGGTCAGCACCTGGCCTGAGGCCAGGCCTATGGAGGTGATTTGGGTGAGAATCCAGACCGCTACTGGTGGGAAACCAAGTTTCATGGAATTACGCTACTCCTAGATTAAGGGTCAACTGCGACCGGATTCCGACGCGCTTGATTGGTGCTCACGATATTATGTTGAACGGTGATTGCATCCACCCGAGCCGCTCTCCGAAGAGAGTTTCTGGGGAGTGTGATCGACTCTTGTTTAGCGTGAAACTTTCTTCGGCGTCAAGACTATTATTGCCACGCTAACGGGCGACCTCCTCACGGTGCGGGCGGCATCCATCGTGCAGAAGACCCAGAAAATCAGGACGTTCACGCCAGAGATGCGGGAAATGAATAGGAGAACGCCAGGCTTTCTTTATGCAATTCGGCAGAGCTTTTTAACTAAGAAATGCCGATGGCCGGACTCGAACCGGCACGGGCCGTTAAGCCCAACGGATTTTAAGTCCGTTGCGTCTGCCATTTCGCCACATCGGCGGGGTCGGGGCGAGTTTACGCGCAAAGCCCAACTCGGCGAAACGAATTGTTTGCGCTAAACGCCCGCTCGTCTGGTTTCCAAATCAGGGATTCACCAATTCCACCCGATAAAAGCGAGTCAGAACGCCGGATGGATCGGTCGTGGAAAGCGAGGTTTGCAGGGAAGAGGCGCTCAACGGCGCGTTGAGCGCCGTCCATGGTCCCTCCAGCTGATCGCAGCTTTCCACCTGGTAAGTCTTTCCCGGCACCGCTGCCCAGGTAATTGTCGTGACTCCATTTACCCGCGTGATTTGCGTGATGTGAAAGTCGAGCAGGGGATCGAGCCGGTCATATTTGCCGTCGGCGTTTTCGTCCTTGATCGAACTGATCGCGAGCGGGAAGAACTCGCTAGGCTCAATATTTGCGTTGCCGTTGCCCAGCGGACCCTGGGCGTTAAGCAGGCCGCCATCCGCGGTCCCATAAGCCGCGGCCGCGACATAAATTGTCTGGGGCACTGAGCCGAACGCCGTTGCCAAATCAATCGTGCCTTCCAATTGACCCCCAGTGGACGCCGACTTCACGACGAGCGAAGACACCGGGGCATTGAACCAGCCGCAAAAGGTGCCCACGCTTTCTCCACCGATGAATGGCTTGGTCGACGCTACCGCTATCATTCCTGATTTGGCCCAGGGCGCGGAAGCCGAAGCCGAAGCGAGCAGTTGATCCGTCACAAAGATGAAATGGTCGTTGGCTCCTCCGCTGTTCCCTGGCGACCAGGTCGCGAGATAGAGAAGACCACCGCGCACGGCCGCGTAAATCGTCATTCCATCCGCATTCTGCAGGTAACCGGCCGCGTCGGCCTGTCCATCCATCGTGAAAGGAATCGGTGTCGGCGCCGGGGTTGGGCTGGGCGTGGGTGTCGGTGTTGCCGTAGGCGTAGGTGTCGGGCTGGGAGTTGGCGTCGGATTCGGTCCCTGCGCAACATAGACATGCTGGATCGGGGAGTTAAAGGAATTGCCGCGAGCATCCGTCGCCGTCACATAGTAATCCACATAGGTATCGGATAACCCGGTTACCTTGGCGTAATAGTAGTCAGCGTAATACTGGGGCGCCGGGATGATTTGCGTTGGCACGATTCGCTTCGTCATGGAAAGAGATTGCCACGCAGCTGTGTCCGGCCCGCCTGCGTAGGTCTTGAACTCGTCCCGATTCGGAACGCCGGCGTTGCCGTTGGATCGATACTTGAGAATCACGCTTCCCATGCCGGACGCATCATAAGCGTAGGTCCAGATCCAAAAATCCGTGTTCGTCGGCGTGAACGACTGATAACTGTATTGCACCCCATAGTTTTGACCGCCCGGATTCCAGGGATGGCGTTGCGGCAGGAAAACCGTCGGCACGGTCACATCTTGCGTGAGGTTGTTGTTCACCGTGGAGTCGATTTCACGAACGACATTGGATTGCGCCACCCCAGAGCGTTTGATCTGGTCTGCCACGCCGTAATAAAGGAAACCGCTATCCAGTCCGCCCAGGTAGTAATGCCAGGCGAGTTCCACGCTGTTCGGCGTCATCGCATAACTCCCGGGATCGCGGACCTGATCGGTTCGCGGAGTAATGCCGGTGATTTGCTGAGCGGTGCGGACTCGATTTTCCGTCGCCACCACCGTCCGCCAGTAGTCGCCTTTGACAGTCGTGCCAATGCTCGGATCGACCACGTTTTTCCCGCCGGAAGTATAGCTCGGAGGCCAATTCCAGTTAATAAAGCTGGGCGACCCGAAATCGCTGTCGGCATAGACCCAACCGCCGTCTTCGATGTGCACGGCGTCGTTTGGGTCCGCCGGCCAATCTTGCAGGAACTGCTCGACGGTGGTCGGCTCGTAACCGCTGCCACTGGCCGTGGAGGCGAACTGCGGGACCCATTCGTTATAATAGGAATACCCTCCGCTCCAGGCGTTATCGCCATCATGCGCCAAAAGCACGAACGCGGGTTTGCTCGCATTGTTCCGGGCCGCAATCGGACCGATTAAACCGAGGTCCCACCCGCTGTAGCTGTCCTTCCAGCCCATCGCTTGATCGGACGGAACAATGCTGATCGTTGAGGCCGAACCGGTGGCGGGATCGACATAGCGTGCGGTGTGCACTTGGTAGCTGAATGGCATGGCAGCCGAAGGAGAGCAGCCTCGATCAATGCTCAGTCGCTGATAGTTGCTGGATCCCTGAGCCGGATTTAGCTGATCCGCCTTGTTCGGGATGTCGCATTGTTCGCCGCCCGATCCGAGCACGAGCGGCATATCGGGGCAACTCCGCGCCAGATGATTGTTTGCCACTACCGCCCAGGCAATGCCCGACTTGCTTCAGGATCGGGATCATTCGCTCCGAGAAGCAGTTTTCGGTCGGGAAAATAACCGCGCGACACGGGCGGGTTCGTCCCCCAGAAGATTTCCATCTGCCGTTGATGAAGCTGCAATTCCATGAGCAGGGTCGCATCGCTCACCAGTGGCGCCATGGCGTGGTGATAGGTAAAATTCACCAGGTCCATGCGCGGTTTGCCGCCGGTCGTCGTCCAGGTTCTCGCTTGCGCGTTCCATTGATACCATGTGCCGGAGTAACCGAACTGCCCGGCGGCCGCGAGGCTCTGCACATTCTCCATCAGCGCGCCGGACATATTGACTTGGGCACCGGAGTTCGTGAAATTGCCGATCGCGCTGAGCGTGTTGCGCGGCTGCTGCTGATACGCATTCAGGCGGTCTGAGAGCGAAAACATCGGCGGGAGCGCTTCGTTCGGCTCGGAGCGTCCGGCATTCTGCGCCTGGATCGCTGTCCCAGGCGTTTTCGTAATGGTCATTGGCCGCGCGTTTATCCGGCCAGTAGATGGGCTGGTGCAGATGCCAGAGCCACGAAGTGTGGACATTGTGATTCTGAGCCCGGGCACCCTTCGACAGGCCACAAAGCAGGAGGCCGGCGCAAAACAAGGAAGCAAAATGTCGGCCGTTCACGCACCATCTGCGGCTTGAATACAATGCAATATAATGCAAGCGGCCGAGTTTAGCCGAATCTGGGGAAACGAAAAGAGTTAAATCGGACAGATATTGCGGCGGACTCCAACCGGTGGCAATGACAACGCCGCCGCCCGCAAGTTCTTGATCGAGGCCGATCTGATGGGGGCGACACGCTGATTCTCTGGCCGGCGCCGAAGGTGGGCCTGAAGAACGCCGACGCAAACTGGACAGACGGAGAGATTGTGTTCCATAGTGGGAACCATCTCCAGTCGGAAGCCGGACGACATTCCAGCCTTCAACGAAAAGACGATCGGGGAGTTTTCAGCAGGACGACATCTTGCCCGGCCGGTGGGCTCTGGCAGTTGTGCCCTTTCTTTTTTAGCCAAGCCGTGGGCATATTGCTCCTTCTCTCATGACCACCGCCAACAAGATTACCCTCGTTCGAATCTTGATGATTCCCGCTTTCGTCCTGATGGCGATCTATTATGGCGCGAGCATCAAGGCCGGTGCGCCGATTGAGTGGCAGCGCTATGCTGCAATTGTCATTTTTCTCGTCGCCGCCGCGAGCGACGGACTCGATGGCTACATCGCGCGGCGTTACAACCAAAAGAGTGCTCTTGGCGTGATTCTCGACCCAATCGCTGACAAGGGACTGCTCCTCAGCGGCATCATCACCCTCAGCATCAGCAACTGGAGCGATGTCGATCCGCAATCCGGACAATTTCCAACCTGGTTTCCAGTGCTCGTAATCAGTCGTGACGCGGTCATCCTGATCGGCAGTGCGGTCCTGCATCTTCTCAATGGCAAGGTTCGTGTGCAGCCGAGCTGGACGGGGAAGGTCGCGACCTTTCTGCAGATGGCCGCGATTGCATGGGTCATGTTGCAGCTCAGATTCATCCCGCTTCTCTACATGGTCGCGGCGGCGGGTCTTTTCACGTTTGTCTCCGGGATTATCTATGTCATGGATGGCTTCCGTCAGCTTGGGGAGCAGGGGCATTCGAACGCGAACTGAGATTCGCAGTTCGTTAAACGATGAAGGAAAAGAACAACCGCCAGGTGGCTATCGTGGGCCGGCCCAACGTCGGCAAGTCCGCTCTTTTTAATCGCCTGGCGGGCCGCAACATCGCGATCGTGCACGATCAGCCGGGCATTACGCGCGATCGTATTTCTGCGCTGAGCAAACGCGGCGCAGAGCCGTTCACGATTTGGGACACAGGGGGCATTGGCGGTCACGGGGAAACCGAGTTGCTCCGGGAAGTGCACAGCGCCGCCGACGCCGCGATGCGAGAAGCGGATGTTATTCTCCTGACCGTCGACGCGCAGCAGGGTCTCACCCCGATCGATCAGGAACTGGCGCGCCTTTTGCGCCGATCAAACCGTCCTGTCGTTCTGGTCGTGAACAAGATTGATCATCCGAAGCACGAAGACCTGGTCGGGGAGTTTTCGCGCCTGGGTTTCGCCGACGTCATGAGCATCAGCGCCGCGCATGGCTTGGGAATAGGTTCTTTAGTCGAGGCGATCGAGCGCCTCCTTCCCCCCTCGGAGATCGGCCACCAGAAAGCAACCGATCTACCTCTGGCCCTTGCTATCGTTGGCCGGCCGAATGTGGGCAAATCCTCCCTCATCAACGCCATCCTGAGCGACCGGCGCACGATCGTGAGCAATCTTCCCGGCACGACCCGCGATGCCGTCGACATCGCCTATCGACACGGCACCGATGAATTTGTCCTGATCGATACGGCTGGCATCCGTCCGCGCGGCAAACATTCCAGTTCGGTTGAAGTCTTCAGCGTGATGCGCGCCGAGCGCACCATCCGCCGCGCTGATCTATGCCTGCTCGTGATCGACGCCACCCTGGGCGTGACCGCACAGGACAAAAAAATCGCGGCGCTCATGCAGAAATTCCACAAGCCCTCGCTTCTCCTGGTCAACAAATGGGACTTGGTGAAGCCGGAGCGCGGCGCCAGGGAAACGCTCGCCGCCTTGATCAAGGAGACGCGCGCGCGTCTTTTCTTTTTGCCTTTTGCTCCCATCCTCGTCGTTTCCGCCCTGACAGGAGAGAACGTCGATCGTCTCTTCAGCTCGATCCGCAAGATCCGGCGCGCTGCCGAGGCCCGTTTGAGTACCGGCGTGCTAAACCGGCTGCTGCGCAAAGCGTTCGCGGCCAACCCACCGCCTCTGTCCGGCAACAAGCGCATGAAGTTGTTCTACGCCACCCAGGCCCGCGGCGCGACGGAGCAAGCGCTCGCGACTCCGGAGTTTGTTCTCTTTGTGAACGATCCGCAATTGTTAGGCCGAACCTACGCGCGCTACTTGGAAACGCAGATCCGCGCCGCGCAGCCGTTTCCCGGTCTGCCCATCATGTTAAATTTCCGGCCGCGAACGGAGACTGCGCGCCAGTTGTAGCCGGGATCGGCGACCCCGGCTTTGCGGCGTGTGGCTGGCAGAAGGCGCGGCCGGGGTCAACGCCCCCGGCTATAACTGCACCCAGCGCTTGCGCTGCGCGCTTTGCGCGATCGCTTCGAGCACCCGCTGGTTGGCCAGACCATCCGCGAAATTCGGCTTGACGTTTTTCCGGGCGACAACCGCCCTGACGAAGTCAGCAATCGTATGCACAAAGCTGTGTTCGTAGCCGATGAGGTGACCCGGCGGCCACCAATGGCCGACGTAGGGATGCGCGCTTTCCGTCACCAGGATCTCGCGAAACCCGCGCCGCTTATTCGGGTCATGGGCATCGTAAAACCGGAGCCGGTTCATTTGCTCGAGATCGAAAACGAGCGAACCCGCGCTGCCATTTATCTCGATCGTCAGGCCATTTTTTCGGCCAGGCGCGAAGCGGGTCGCTTCCAGGCTTGCCAGGACGCCGTTGCGAAAACGCCCCATGACGGAGATAGCATCATCGACCGTCACTTGGCCGTGACGGCGCGGGTTTTCCGGCAATGGTCGCCGCTTCACAAAGGTTTCGCTCATCGCGCAAACTTCCCGGAATTCACCGACGAGATAGCGGCCGAGATCGACGATGTGCGAGCCGATGTCGCCTAACGAACCGGAACCGGCCCGGCCTGAGCGCAGTCGCCAGACGAGCGGGAATTCCGGGTCGGCGATCCAATCCTGCGCATAACGAGCGCGAAAATGAAAGAGGCGCTCACCCAGTGCGCCCTCCGTGATCAGCTCGCGCGCGAGCGCGAGGGCGGGCACCCGGCGGTAGTTGTGGCAGACCATGTTTACCACCCGCGACTTACGCACCGCTTCCGTCATTCGTTTCGCCTCCGCGACATCAAGTGCGAGAGGTTTTTCACACAGAATCGCCTTGCCCGCGGCCGCCGCCGCGAGCGCGATCTCGCAGTGCGAATCGTTAGGCGTAGTGATGTCGATGAGGTCGATCTCTGGATCGTTCACCACGGCGCGCCAGTCCGTTTCGCACTTTTCCCAACCAAACTGCGCGGCCGATTTTTTCAGCGCACGCGCCTCGCGTCCGCAGATTGTACGCAGGCGCACGGTCGCCGGCAGATCAAAAAAGCGCGGCGCCTGGCACCAGGCGTTGGAGTGCGCTTTGCCCATGAACCCGTGACCGATCAGGCCAACGTGGAGCGGGCGTCGCTTGCTCATCGCTTCAGAAACGAAAGACATGGAGGAAGGCTACTTCGAGGGCGAGCGCCTCCTGGATGTTACGCCCAAGATGGTCGCGCAACTCTTCCAGGCGCCGGATCCGGCGAAGAATTTCCGCAGTCGTGAGGCGCTTTGCCATCGCCTCGGTGCTGGCCTGCGTGGCCGGGAGTTCCCGGCCCTTCACGCCGGTGCTGGCACGGAGAATGTCGCCCCACCAGAGGAAGAGTATTTCCACCAACCCGGCGCGCTCATGCAAATAGAGGCTTTCCGTCAGGGCTTTGTAATGCTCATCGCGTTTATCGAGCCAGGCGCCGTCCGTCGTATTCTTGTAGCGCGCTTCTTCGAGCCTTTGCGCCGCGTCGTTTTCCTCCTGAATGTTCCGTCGGATTTTGGCGAGTAATCGTTGGAAACCCTGCGCAAGTCGATAGGCTTCATGGACGCCGCCCGCGGCGGCTGGGTCGAAAGCGCTCAAAAGTTCGATCAAGTCATTTTCTTCCGCCGAGAGTGTCGCAGCGGCCGGGGGCGCGAGCGGAAGGGCGATGCAACGTGAAAGAATGGTATCAGGCAGAACCTCCGGGATGGAGCTGAGGAGGAGCAGGAGAGAATTGTTAGGCGGTTCTTCCAGCGTCTTCAGGAATGCATTTGCCGCTTGCGCGCCCATCCGGTCCGCGTCGGACACGATCGCCACCTTTCGGCGACCATCGCTCGCTCGTAGCTGAAGCGCGTGTTCGAGGTCGCGAAGCTGGCCGATGCTGATCCGGCGCGATTTGGATTCCGGGCTAGCCAGGTGAATATCGGGCGCGTTCCCGGCGAAAATCTTGTCCGCCGGCGCGCCGTTAACGAGTTCCGCAACGTCGGCAGCGAGGGTCCGTTTGCCGCTCCCCGCCGCACCCGTGATAAGGTAGGCATGCGCGAGGCGGCCGCGGTCTTGCGCTCCGCGCAGATAATCGAGCGCAACTTCCGTCGTAAAAGCCACGGGTCAGGAATGCCGCCGCCGGCGGGGCGCCGGAATCATCTGCGCGAGATGACCGAACCGCGCTGAAATTACATCCCAGATTTCCTCTTCCATTTCCTCGACCGACCTTGTGGCATCGATCACCCGGATCCGGTGCGGCTCGCGCGCCGCCAGCTCGCGGTAGGCGATGCAGACGGCTTCGTAAAATTTGAGCGGCTCCTGCTCCATCCGATCAATCCCAGCGGCGGGACGGACCCGCCGCATCATGCGGGCTCGCGCCGTTTCGACATCGATATCGAGGAGAAAGGTGAGATCGGGCCAACAAGCGCCGACGGCGAAGGCATTCAAATGGCCGACCATCTCGTGATCCAGCCGCCGTGCCACGCCCTGGTAAACGGTGGTCGAATCGGCAAAGCGGTCGGAGATCACGACCGTGCCGCGATCGAGCGCGGGTTGAATGATTTCCCTAACGAGCTGGCTGCGACTGGCCTCGAAGAGAAGCAACTCGGTTTCCGGCGTCATCGCCACGCTTTCCGGGGCAAATTGCAGAAGGTGCCGGATTTTTTCCCCGATCGCCGTTCCACCCGGTTCACGTGTGACCAGGAGGGGAACACCAGCTTTTGTTAGGCGATCGGCCAGCAGGCGCACCTGGGTCGATTTGCCGCAGCCCTCCGAACCTTCAAAAGTGATGAAAGGCAGGCGCGGCATACGACTGATCTTGAAGCAAATCGGAGCGCTTGTCGAATCCTCCCGGGGCGGATCGCGGGCTGGAGGCCGATGCTCTGTCATCGCCGTGTTTTCAGGCCCTTGGGCCGAACCTCGGCAACGAAACAGCGTTGCCCTCCAACGTGGCGTTTTCCCAATCTCACCGCTGGGCGGTCTCGAGACTAAACGGGCACCCCGACTAGAAGCCCGACTTCCGCTGCGAACGCTTTAACAGCGCGACCAGCTCATCCTTCCACAAGGCCGCCAGCGTATGGCTGCCGTGGCCGCGGGTCTGGTCGCTCAGGGGGATCACGACCGCGCGTCCTTCCGGCACGCGCTTGATCTCGCGTTCGAGGATGCCGAGCTCGGGCGGATTGATCAGGTCATCTGCCGAATTGATCGCCAACAGTGGGACGCGAATTTTCTCCAGATCTGGGCTCGGATCATAATCCTGCGAGGCTGCGACGGCGTAGAGCACGTTGTTCGCATCGGCCGTCTTGACGTAATCGTTGACGAACTTATCCAGGACCTCGTCCGTCTTCGCCAGCGTCGGCGCCTCCTTTTGCCGCAGAATCGGATTGCTGCTCATGAACCAGAGCATTTCCGCCGCGGTGCGCAGACTGGGCGGCTCCGTCTGATAGTCGCCGCCTTTCCAGGCCGGGTCGTTATGGATCGCGTCGATGATGATGCGACGCCAGGCGCGGTTGCGACCGGAAATTTGGATCGGTAAACTCGCCAGTGGCATTAAGGCGTCCATAAAATCAGGATGAATTTCGCCCCAGAGCCAGGTATGCATTCCGCCCATCGACGTGCCCATGACCAGGCGAGCGTGATTTACCCCGAGGCCTTCGCGCAGCAGGCGGTATTCCGCCTCGACCATGTCGCGATAGCCGTAGCGCGGGAACTTCGCGTGCATTCCGTCACTTGGTTTGCTCGATTTGCCATGGCCGATGTCGTCCGGCAGGATAATGAAAAACCTGGCCGCATCGAGCGGCTGCCCCGCGCCGAAAAGTTCGCCCGCAAATTCCGGCCGGATGAACTGCGCCCCACTGCCGGTGGTGCCGTGCATGATGAGGACGGCGTTTTCTGTTACGCCCTTCGCGTTCCGCAGCGCCTTGCCAACCGTGCGGTAATGCAGGCGCAGTTCCGGCATGGTTTCGCCGGAGGTAAACTTGAAATCGCGCGCAAGAAAATCGCCTTCGTTAGGCTGGGGATACTCCACCGCGCCGGCGACGGCCGGAAGGAAAATAGAGAGGGCCAGGAAGGCGGCGCACGATCTGAAATGCATGGCGCAAGCATATCGCAACTTTTGCGCGGGTGGCGACTATGTTATCGATGAGGCTGATGAAGAACTACTGGCTCGTGAAACAGGAACCGGAAGCCTACTCGTGGGACGATTTTGTGCGCGATGGCCTAACGAAGTGGACCGGAGTGCGAAATTTTCTGGCCCGCAAGCATCTGCGCGCGATGAGGAAGAGCGATGCCGTTCTCTTCTATCACAGCGTGAGTGAAAAAGCGGTCGTTGGGATTGCGGAAGTAACGCGGGAGGCATTTCCCGATCCGACGGCGAAGGAAGGGGACTGGAGTGCCGTAGAATTGAAGCCGATCAAACCATTGAAGCGGCCCGTCACCCTGCGAGAGATCAAAGGGGAGCCAAAACTGCGTGAGATTGCGCTTCTGCGATGTTCGCGCCTCTCGGTCCAGCCGTTAGGCAAAGTGGAGTTTGAGTTGATTTGCCGGCTAGGTTGATTGCTATCTCAGGGCCGTTCGCAAAAAGCGTTCCTCATCCCGAACCGTGAAGACGGTGAGGGACCTTCCAACTACAATTCGCCCCTTTGCGAGACGGGGAGGCGCCGACAAGAATTAGTAACAGGAGAAGTATTATCTATATCTTATTGAGGCCGATGTGTTAGCAGTGATTTGAGTTGCTGCCAACCGGACGAAGGTTACGCACTTATTATCTTCCTTCCGCGTGCGAGCCGCCTGTTGAAACGAAAGAGGTCTTGACACGACGGCTTGTAGGTCACTCTACTTCGTGTCTATGAAGTCCATTTATTGCAAAAGGGTTGCGCTCATCGCATTTGCCCTTGTTGCTTCGCTCGCCGCCGGAGCACGTGCAAGCGGTTCATTAACGGTGGCGCCGATTCGCGGCAGCGGCACCGCACATCATCACTGGAGCAGCCAGGTGCCCCTTTGGCCTGACGACGTTATTTACGACAACGGCCGTCCTCCCAACTACTACCACGGCTTTGAAATGACAGGATTTATCGAAGCCGACGATTTCACTCTCTCTACGGATGCGGCCTTAACTGGCGTGTTTTTCTGGGACCTGGAAGATCCCAACGGACTCGGGTACCAGGGAGAGATCGACTGGATACTCTATGTCGATGCAGGCGGCAAGCCTGGGGCAGTGCTGGCAACCGGTGCGTCCAGAGGAGGGCAGGTTACGCGCACCTTTCTCCAAAGTGGCGTCAACGGAATTTACGATCAGTATAGCAATAGCTTGAGCATCCCGCCGGGCGTAACGTTAAATGCAGGCACGACCTATTGGCTGGGTCTGCACAACGGGTCGCTCACCTTTACGAGCTGGGCGGATTTCTTCTGGCAAACCACCATTCGTAACCCGACATTCTACTCCCTCTACGACGAGGCGCCCTTCTTCGATAACATCTGGGGAGAAAACTTCGGGCAGCAACAAGCCTTCTACCTCAGCGGCACGATCGGTCCTCTCTTTGTGGAAAGGGCTTTCTCAGAGAAAAACGGGTGGGACATTAATCTGCTCAGCGATGGGACTGGCATCGAAGATCGCAGCGGCGGCCCCAACAATGACTACGCGCTATACCTTCGATTTAACAGCACACTAGCCTCTGTAGGCGGTGCAGTCACCAGTTGCGGGTCGATCGCTTCCCTAGGAGTCGATCCCGATGATTCATCTCAAGTGAAAGTCGATCTTACTGGTGTGGATTGCGACGCCAGCTACATCACAGTCACTGTGACCGGTGTGGTTGACACGGTTGGCAACACTCTCGACTCGGCTTCCACTACCTTCGGTTTATTGGTTGGCGACGTAAACGGCGACGGCACGGTTAACCGCGTCGACTACGAGATTATCCAAGGCCACGAGGGGCAGGCGACCAATTCGCATAACTACCGCGCTGATGTTTCGGCCAAGGCTGCCGGAATCGGTCATATCGATGTTTCCGATGCGAATCTGGTGAGACACGAGCAGGGGACGCACCTGCCGCAAGGATCGCGCCAGACCGTGGGAGCGGAAATGGCAAAGGGCCCTCCGTTTGGCCATTAGATCGCGGCTCAAAATAGCAGCGGGGTTCGACGCCTCGCCCCGACAATCTGTAGACCTTTGCTCTGCGAAGCGCGGGAAGCGGCGCAGTTTCAGCTTGTCCGCTGTTCTGTTCCGGCGACGCTAGCAGCGTGCAACGCGCACTGGTGGTCTCCATCCACGATGTCGCGCCCGCCACGCGGGCGCCGGTCGAGCAGATGCTCGCGCAGCTCGCCCGCGTCGGTGTGCCGTCCTGCTCACTCCTCGTCGTTCCGGATTATCACCGCTTGGGCCGTTCGTTAGGCGACCCGGCCTTTGCCGAGTGGCTGCATGATCTTGCCCTGCAAGGCCACGAGATTGTGATCCATGGGTTCT
Source organism: uncultured Verrucomicrobiae bacterium (assembly GCA_963737995.1). Lineage (GTDB taxonomy): Bacteria > Verrucomicrobiota > Verrucomicrobiia > Chthoniobacterales > UBA10450 > Palsa-1392. Next base: position 224,522 of record CAVTUV010000009.1, on the reverse strand, counting down.
ATCATGAGCGGGCGAGGAGGGCAGGGGAGACCATTCGGCAAAAGCTTGTCAGCCGCGTTTATACGGCCGACGAAGGCGAATTTTACGATCTCGACTATGACGAAGCGGTTTCTCGCATCCGGGATGCAAGAGATGAATTCGCCGCCCATGGTTTTCATCCGGCAGGTTTTATCGCTCCGGCCTGGCTCCTTAGCGCGGCAGCGGAACGCGCCGCGATCGATGCCGGGTTCCGCTACACCACGACGCTGCGCGAGGTGCGCGACTTTGCCTCCGGCGAGAAATTCCTCTCGCAATCGCTCGTCTATAGCGTGCGAAGCCACTGGCGCCGCGCGGTAAGCCTTTTCTGGAATCGAATGCTCTTCCGCCGCCTGACGCGAAATCCGCTCCTCCGGCTCGGCCTTCATCCCCCGGACATCGACCACCTCGAAATCTGGCGTCAGATCGAAGCGCTTGTAACCGAAGCTCTCCGGAGTTGCAGGCCGACGACTTATCAGGAGTGGCTCGGCAACAATTCCGCGATCTGCAATCTGTATTCCGAATTGGCATGAGTCGCTGCGACCTTCATCTGCACTCGAAGTTCAGCGATCGCTCGGAAGATTGGATCTTTCGGCGGTTCGATTTTCCCGACAGCTACTCGGATCCGAAGGAGCTCTACGCGGGAGCGAAGGCTGCCGGGATGGACTTTGTCACGATCACCGATCACGACACCATCGAAGGCTCACTCGCGATTTCATCATTTCGAGATACGTTTGTCAGCGAGCAAGTTACAACTCATTTCCCGCAGGATCCATGCAAAATTAATTTGCTCGTTTGGGGACTTTCCGAGGCGCAGCACGACGAGATTTCGCGCCTGCGCGAAAACATTTTCGACCTGCAAGCCTTTCTGAAAGGGGAGTCGCTCGCCCACGCCGTGGCGCACCCGCTTTACAGCATCAACGGCAAACTCAGCACCGCGCACCTCGAGCAGCTCATTCTCCTTTTCCAGCATTTCGAGGGCGTCAACGGACTGCGCGACGCGCTTCTCAGTGATCTCACCCGGCATATCCTCGCGCGGCTCCGTCCGGAGAAGATCGACGAATTTGCCAACCGGCACGGCTTCGCCCCGACGCATCTCGAGCCTTGGAAGAAATTCCTTGTCGGTGGTTCCGACGATCACGGCGGGATCTTTATCGGCAGCGCCTGCACGGAAACTCCGGCGGCACGCACGCCTAACGAATTTCTCGACCACATCCGGGCGGGCCGCTGCACGGCGCACGGGGTGGGCGGCACGCCTCTCGCCCTTTCGCATGGCTTTTACAACACGCTCTCTCGTTTCATCCAGGATCGCTTTACCGAAAAGCTCGGCCCGAGCGCAGGTTTGGTGGAGAAAATGTTTTCGCGGTTCATGGAGGGGCTCGACCCGACCGAGTTCACGCTTAAGGAAAAAGCCGGCTTCATCACTCAGGGTGTCCTGTCCGGAAAAATCTTTGAGCTGGCCAAGCCGGGCAACATGTCCCTCTGGCGAGAGCTCTCTAGCTACTTCGCCCAGCCGGAAGTCAAAGAGAAACTGGCCCGGGAGGTCGCGGGGGTAACGGAACCCGAACGTCGAACCTTCACCATGGCCAACGCTGCCTGTGAGCAACTCGCTTTCCGCTTCTTCGAAAAATTCGTAGAGCAAATCCAGGCCGGCAAGATCATCGAGAGCATCCAAGCCCTCGCCGGTATCGCTCCAATTGTTGTCGTGCTCGCGCCTTACATTTACGCTTTCCACAGTCAGGCTCCTTCGCGTCGCTGGCTGCGCCAGATTTGCCGCGATTTTACCGGCGCGATTCCGCCCGCGCTGCAAAACAACAAGCGCGCGTGGTTCACCGACACACTGGAGGATGTGAATGGCGTCTCCACCACCATTCGCAAGATGGCAGCCGAAGCGCGCGACGCGGGCGAAACGCTGGTCGTGGTGACCTCGCGTGGCGAGCTCACTCTCGACAGTCTCCCGATCACCAACTTTAAACCTATCGGCGAATTTGAGCTACCCGAGTACGAACTGCAAAAACTCAGCTTCCCGCCTATTCTGCGGATGCTTGATTACATCCAGCGCGAAAACTTTTCCGAGATCATCATCAGCACTCCCGGTCCGATTGGTCTTACTGCGCTCCTGGCCGGCAAGATGCTCAACCTCGAAACGAGCGGCATCTATCACACCGATTTTCCGCAATACATCCGCATCCTGACCGAGGACAGTTTCCTCGAGAGCCTGGCTTGGAAATACATGCATTGGTTCTACGGCCAGCTCGACACCATTTTCGTCAACTCCGAGCAATACCGGCAGAGCTGGATCGACCGAGGAATCGATGCAGTTAAACTTAAGATTCTCCCGCGCGGACTTGATACCGCCCTTTTCACCCCGGGGCGGAGCGAGCCCGATTTTTGGAGACAATTTGGCAGCAACGGCGCTGGCGTGCGTCTCTTGTTCGTTGGCCGTGTCTCGAAGGAGAAGGACCTTGATATTCTGGTCCAGGCCTTTGGCAATCTTCGGCGCGAGAAGGTCCCGGTGCAGCTATCCATCGTCGGGCACGGACCGTATTCGGCGACTTTGGCCAAGATCATGCCCGAAGCCTGTTATACCGGCTACCTCAACGGCACCGAACTAGCCAAGGCCTATGCCTCTTCCGACATCTTTGTCTTCCCGAGCACGACCGACACCTTTGGCAATGTCATCATCGAAGCCCAGGCGGCTGGCCTGCCCGTCATCGTTTCAGACGTTGGCGGCCCGCGCGAACTGGTCAGCGATGGCGTGAACGGTCTCATCACCAAAGCCCTGGATGTGGCCGACTTCACGGCTGCCATCCGCCGCCTCGTCGAGGACGAACCGCTGCGCAAGGCGATGAGTGCCGCTGCCCGCCGTAGCGTCGAAGATCGCAGCTGGCCGAGCGCTTTTCGAAAGTTCTGGGCTACGACCGAGATCGGGTAAGACCGTCGAGTACCTCGCGCGAAAGGACTAGGTGCAACAAACTGTAAGCTTGTTAGTTACGGCATGACTGTGAATGTGAGTCGCCCTTGGGAGACTGCAGGATCGACGCCCAAAGGACAAGTTAGTGAAGAGGTATTGCCGTTGGCTGGGCGATGAGCAGGTAAATCCAGTTGCAGGCCACGAGAAGGACGATTGCATAACGCGCCAGATTTTGCTCGGGACGCGAGAGCTTGCCCAAGCGTAACCGCGGAGCGCGCGTCAGCAGGACGCCGAGGGCGTAGAGATCAAATGCCGCCAGGCCGCAAAAGGCGAGGAAGGCGAGGGGATTGTAGAGAAGCGAGGCGCTGAAGTGGCCATGGAGAAACTGGATGGCGGCGCGCGTGGCGCCGCAAGTCGGGCAGGGCAGGCCGGTAAGGGAATGAAAGACGCAATGCGGGGTGGGCAGTTGCGCGGCGAACCAGGCGGCCAGGGCAAGGCCCGTGCCTAACGACACCGTTAGCCAAAGGAGTTCGTGATCGAACTCGTGCGGGGCGTGCTTGCGCCAGTGCAGTTGCATCGGTCGCTCTCAGTGATGCCCGGCGAGGCTACCGAGCACGCCGAACATGATGGCGAAGAGGAATCCGCCCCCGCAGCAAACGACCAGAGGAAGCAGGACGGCAAGGACGGCTTTGCCGGTGGAAGTGTCGTGCGCTTTTGTCAGGCCGATGCACTCCAGGACGAGACACCAGACGCCGGCGATCATACCGCCGCAAATGGGGACGATCATGAGCGGGTAGGCCGAGCCGGCGGCGAAACACATGACGCGAAATGTTGCCTCGTAGGATCGTTTCGCACCGCCGACGAGCATGAGGCAAAGGTGCAGGATGCCCGAACCAATGAAGAGGCCGAGGGCGAGGAACACGGGGACGAAGAGCACCATGAAAATTGCGCCGAAGCCAAACCCCATCAAACCGGCGAGCGGATTACGATGCGACATCATGCCGAAGGTGCTGAAAACCATGCTGAAAAGGAAATAGACGACGAAGCCAACGCTACCGCCGGCGACCGCGTAGATGAGCGGCTCGGCGACGCCGCCTTCGGTTTTCATCTGCGCGAAGGCGACGTTGGGATTCATGAGCACGAGCTTGAGCGTTTCGACGAAGGCGTTGAAAAATCCCAACTCCTGCCGGCGATCCCAAGGCAGGCCGCTTTGCGCGACCGGAGCAGTCGCCGACGCCTGCAGCGGTGGTATAGCTGCGGCAGGCGCGCCCGAGGGCGGAGGTGGCGTGCCGGCCGGAGCGAACTCAGGAAACTGCGCAAGAGGCAGCCAGCTCGGCATGCCTTCGCTCCAGCCCAGATCGGTCGGGAGAAAACGCGCCGTTTTCAGGCCTTCTCTGACTTCTTCTTCGGGGAAAATTCCGAGGGCTGTTCCGCTGCGGTTGATGTGGATGTTCGCCATGGCCTGGGTTTTAGCGAAGCGCAGGTGGCGCGTCAATCCCGCACCGTCGCTCTTCGTCGGCCCTCGAGGGCACCGCGCCGTCGGTGCCGGGGCCGGTTGTGCGACCGGATTGTTAAGGCCCAGCCTTTGACCTAACGAGCCGCCACGGCCACGCGCGGAAGCGACGGCGCGCTTCACTCCAGGGTGGCCCTAGGCCGATAATTTTTCGCGTCCATGCGGGCCGGCGAGATTAAGCACCGGTCCGATTGGCACGATGCGGGTGGGATTGATGGCGTCGTGCGTCATGTAGTAGTGGCGTTTGATGTGGTCGAAATTCACCGTCCTGGCGATGCCCGGCTGCTGATAAAGATCCATCAGGTAGCCCTGCAAATTGGAATAATCGAGAATGCGCCGCCGGCTGCACTTGAAGTGGATGTAATAGACGATATCGAAGCGAACCAGAGTGCAGAAGAGCCGCCAGTCCGATTCCACAATGCGGCCGCCGAACAGGTAGCGACTCGTCGTTAGGCGAATCTCGAGCTGATCGAGCGCGGCGAAGAGCGCGTGGCAGGCCCGTTCGTAGACGCGCTGTCGGGTGGCGAAGCCCGCTTTGTAGACGCCGTTGTTCACGTGGTCGTAGATGAAGTGGGAAAGCGCCGCCTGCTCATCGGCGATGTCGTCAGGGAAAAGTTCGACATCCGATTGTCCCAGGGCGCGGAAGGAGTTGTCGAACATTTGGCAGATGTCGTCCTCGGAGTTATTGACGATGCGACGGGTTTGCTTGTCCCAAAGCGCCGGCACGGTCACTCGTCCGTCGAACCCCGGGTCGGTCGCGCGATAGGCTTCGCTCAGGAACGCGAAACCATTCGCGGGATCGCGGCCATGGCCCGGTCCCTCTCGGAAGGCCCAGCCGCGTTCGTCCCGTAGCGGGTCGACCACGGTGAGGCCGATGACGTCTTCCAGCCCTAACAATTGCCTGACGATAATGGTGCGGCTGGCCCAGGGACAAGCGAGCGAGACGTAAAGGTGGTAGCGGCCGGCGACCGCCGGATACGAGGTCGAGGCGTCGGCCGATATCCAATTGCGGAAGGCGTCCTCTTGTCGATGGAATTCTCCCGCATCCGATTGCTCGGCCGCGAACTGCCCTTTGCTTGCCATGTCAACTCCTAATGTGAAGCCGGTCGAACCGCGAATGCGACTCGCGACCGCCAAATTGTCGCATCACGTCCCAATTGTCATCTCGAGCCGTCCAGACGGCGAAAGACCTCGCCACTGCAATCCGCGCCATCTCGTTAGGCATTATTGTCGTTTGCAACTGTGAGGTCCCTCTCTGCGCTTCGCCGGATCGGGCTGACCGCTTAAGTGCGGGCAAACCGCCGCAGCGACAGAAAATCGATCTTGTGACGCGAGCCTCCTTCCAGGGCAAGGTCCGCGCAGATTTCACCAGTGACGGGCGCGAACTTGAAGCCGTGTCCCGAAAAGCCGCCGCAAAGGACGAGCCGTGGGTGGTCCGGGTGCTGGTCGATTATGAAATGTCCGTCCGGCGTGAGCGTATACAGGCACGGCTTGGCCGCGCGCAAAGTGATCGCGGCCCCGGGCATCCATTGTTCCATCGTCTGCACTATCGGATGGATGTCGCGCTCCACGTTTATCTCGCGCTCGACGTGATCCGCGTCGGTGATATCCCCGAGAGAGTGAAAAGCTGCTTTTACTCCATTACCGAAATCGGGGAAGCCATAGAGCGGCGCGGGCAGTCCCTTGCGATCGAGAAGGAAGGGCGGGAAATGCGGCGTCGCGTAGGCGTCGGTGGAGGGTTGAAACCAGGCCTGGACATTCCGCTGTACACGGATGGGAATGCCAAGGTGCTCGAGCGCGTCCTTGAACCAGGGACCTAACGATAAGACGAGAGCCCGGCTGCTTACGCTCGTTCCATCCGCTAGTTGAACGGTGAAGCCCCCGGGGACGGCAGTCCAGGATTGCATCGCGACTCCGAAACGCAGCTCAGCGCCCGAGCTGATTGCCAGGCGAAGCTGCGCCTCTATGGCCCGCTCTGGATCGAGGACACCGCCGTCCGGTTCGAAGACTCCCACCTCGTCAGCCAGGACTTGGAGGGCCGGATATCGTGTCCTGATTTCGGGCGCGGTCAGCGACTCGAGAGAAAGACCATGCTCCCGGGCTGCGCGACGCGCTCCAGCGATGACTTCAGTTTGTTCCTCCCCGACCATGAGGAGGCCGGTGAGCCGGAGAAGCTCTGTGCCTGTGGCGCCCTCGATCTCGCGCCACAAATCGTATGCTCGGAGGAGCAGAGGGACGTAGGCGGGATCTTCGAAGTAGGCCTTGCGGATCATGCGGCTCTGGCCGCTGGATGAACCCAGGTCATGACCGCGTCCAAATTGCTCGAGGCCAATCAGCGAGACTTCACGCCGCGCACAATGGGCGAGAATCGCGCTGCCCATTCCTCCGAGACCGACAACAGCCACGTCATACCACATGGGGGGATGATTACCCGTCCCTTGCTTGTCCGCCACTGGCGGTCATGATTGATGGCCGTGGGTGGCTCGCGGCAGGTGCTTTCCGACGCGCAAAAAAGCCAGTTTGCGAGCACACCGGTAACCCGCCCGACAGCGTTCATCAACCATTCCTCCGTGCCCAACAGCTTCGTTAGGGTCGCTTCTGTCCGGCTCTATTTCTTCGTCTTGCAGTCGATTGCCTCTGGCGAAGAAATCATCCTCGCGCACACGCCTTCTCAGCATCCCGCGTCTGTCTCGTCGCGATGCCGCGACGCAATTCCTTGAGGGACTCTGGTCCGCGGGCGCTCCCGCGCGTCCCGAGCTAGTCCCAATTCATGAAGTCCATCTCACCGGTTTTCGCCGGCGTTCGCTTTTCGCCGCTGCCAGAGTGGCGGGCCCCACCATTGACATCCTTCTTCGGCTTCAGGTCGCGCACGTCGATTTTCGGCTCTTTCCTTTCCTTCAGTGGGGAGTCGTCCTTTTTGTTTGCCATAATGTCGTGCGCTGCTCGGCGCCGCGATTCGTCGCGGCAATGGTTCTACCCCTGCTGGATTTTGTCCATGATTGGAGGCCTAAATCTTTTTGTCGAGCATAATCGGTCCCTCCACCACACCGCGAATCCGTTGGCTAACGAGAACATTTCGCAAGCGGGAGTCTCGCGCTCAACCCTGCGCCGATCAGCTGGACACACGCGTCGATTTCGCTCAGTCCGGGACGATCTGGCCACAGCTCGAGGCACGCGCGCTCGAGCCACCCCGGACGAAGCCTTTTCGCCTGAGCAGCAACGGCTTGGCTGTCACATTGCTTCGCAGATGGGGCAAGCGAAGCGCGGTTGATTTGAGAGAGGCTACCTTATCGTAAGTGGATATCGCGGCAGAAAAAACTACGCCGATTGGCAGAGCAGCGAGCCAGAAGAGTCCGACGACGGTAACGAAGAAGGGCTCGAGCAGGGCCACTTTCAGTTGGGAGATTCCCGACGAATCCTGAGAGTGCAGGAATAGAGGGTAAGGAAGAGTTGTCATCGTGGTTGACTTCGTTGTCATTGTTGCGCAGGGGTCGCGTTTGTAACGAGTATAATTAAAAGCAACTGCCATGCCTCCTGATCGCGACCCGGGCCAACCGTACGGGTCGCGCAATCGATCCAAGAGTCAGGTCGACCTGATGGCATTGAATTTGCTCATAGTTATGGTGTCTATATGAGTGCTGCCAATTTCGACTCCGCCTTTGCCGCCGAACCGGCACCTGGCTTTTCGCGGGTAAAGACAATTCTCGTGGAGCCCTTGCTGGTCGTTGTCGTTGCCGCTTTCTGGCTGGTTGCACTGCCGTTCGTCGCAGTCTCTTTGGCGTGCGTGAAGGTTGGGGATGCGTTGGTGGCGATGGAATCGGGCAGCGCGGCTCGTCCCAACCCGCTCATTCCGCGCCGCGACTGCATTCCGGAAGGTGCGGCGATTCTTCTTCAGAGTCCCCGCACGGTCTGAAACGGACACGTCTAATCCGTTTCGCTCATTTCGGGATAATCGGTTGCTCCGCGCCCAGAGCCGTTAACGTCTTGAGGCGCACCAGGCGATCAATCCGGCCGCTCCGCTCCGCAACCTCGCGATCGTTAGGCAGGGGCCTATTTCTTTGCCTGTTGCCCTTCAACGAGAGGAAGATACTGGTCGTAGCCTTCCTCCTGCATTTTCTCCGCCGGGATGAAGCGCAGGGCGGCAGAATTGATGCAATAGCGCTGTCCGGTCGGTTGCGGGCCGTCATCGAAAAGGTGCCCCAGATGGGCGTCACCATCCTTCGAGCGGACCTCGGTGCGCTCCATGAACAAAGTGCGGTCGCTTTTCTCGACCACGTGCGACTTGTCGATCGGCCTGGTGAAGCTCGGCCAGCCGGTGCCACTGTCGAATTTGTCGCTGGAAGCGAAAAGCGGTTCGCCGCTGATGACATCAACGTAAATGCCGGGCTTGTGGTTGTCCCAATATTCGTTGCGGAAGGGCGGCTCGGTCCCGTTCTCGCGGGTGACGTGGTATTGCTCGGGAGTCAATTTTTTGTGCAGTTCAGTGTCGGACATGGTTTTGGATTGGGTTGGTTTATTGGAAGATTCTGAAGCGGATGAGGCCGCTGCGAAGGTGGCGGGCGCGGGCGAATCCCTCTTGTCGCCCGCGCGGCTGATGTAAAGCGAGCTGGCGACGATCAGGGCCATGATCGCCGTGCCGATCGAGATGGCAGTGCGGCTCCGCCCGGGGTTCAGCGTTTGGCGATAGAGAGAGTTTTCGTTCATCCCAGATGGGAGAATTTATGGTGCAACTTATTCCCGGGCAACCGGCGCGTGCGCCGGCGCGAGTGCGCGCGAGCGAGCAGCGACGACGTTAACCGAAATCGTCGCGCCCGGCTTCAGCAACGCGGATGTAACGGCGGAAAACGAGCAGTCCGATCGGAGCCACGGAGGCCGCGAGGCCGAAGATGAGCCACATCGTTCCGGGGTGGCGCGGACCTTCCGCGGGACAAAAAGCGGCCAAAATCCAACCGGCTGTGCCGACGAGGAGCTTGCCGATGAGAAAAGGCAGGTAAGCAAGCGCACCGTAGGAGGCTTCCTGGCCGCGCGGCGCGATGGCGGCCGCATATTCGTAAACGCGTGGCGAATAAAAGGCTTCGCCAACGGAGAAGACGGTCAGGTAAAGCGCCGTCATCACGTAATAGGGATGAATGTTTCCCGAGAGGCCGAGATAGCCGTGCCCGAGCCATTGGCCAAACGGGCTATTCGCCAATGGCACGAACCAGGCCGTCGGCAGTGCCATGACGAAAACGCCTGCCGCGCAAATGGCGCCGCCGATCACCACCATGCGATAAGCGGCGAATTTTTGCGTCAACGCTCCGATCGTCGGCACGAGCAGGATGATGAGAATGGCGTTGATGTTTGCCAGCTTCCCGACCGGTGCATGCGGGCCGAGCACGCGGTCGCCAAACTTGGGAAAGACGTAATCCATCTGCAGAAAGATGGCCTTGAGGAATCCGACCAAGAGAAAGAAGGCGAGGATGCGGGCGAAGGAAGATTGACCGACGAGGCGCCGGAAAAGCCGGATTGTGTCGGCGCCGCTTTGCCGCACCGTCAGGGCGATTCCGCGAAAAAAACCGGCGGCCGCCACCGCGGCTCGTTCGTCCCGCGCCACCTCCTCCTCGCCCCGGCGGAGAAAATAAATCGCCGGGAAAATCAAGACCTCGATCGTTAGGCTGACAAGGAAGAGCTGCTCGTGGGTGGTTGGTTGGAAACCAAAAAAGCTCAGCCGCAGATCCAGGTTCCGGATGTAATCGAAAATCCACCCGGCCGCGACGTAGCCGACGTTCATCACCATGTAGATGATGGAGAATGAGATCGAGCGTTGTTGCGTGGTCGAATAGCGACGCGTCGCCGCCAGCAGCACCGGCGTCCCGAGCGCCTCGCCGATCGCGAGCGGGAGCACGCCGCAAATCAGCGCGAGCGATGGGATCGTGGTCACGACCATAACGCTGCGAGCGAAAGTGCAGATCACGACCCCGAGGAAAAAAGTTTTCCGCAAGCCAATCGCATCGGTCAGCGAGCCGGCGAGCAAAGTGAAGACCGTCATCGCCGGCGCCCAGACCCAGCCGACCAGCGCCCCGGCCGCCTGATCGCTGAAGCCGAGGTCGCGCGAGAGCCACAACACCATCGTCTTGTTCGTGACCGAGTAGGCCGTGTAGATGAGAAACTTGATCAGGAACGTGAGCCAGAGCTCGCGTTGCGCGGTCTTTAGCACGGCAAACTTGGCCAGGAATCCAGCCAGGCCTGTCTTAATGGGGGGAGGATCTCCGCCAGCCGCAGCCGCGCTTTCTTTCGTCGTCGGAGTCACCGCGGACAAGAATCAGCGTAATTCATCGGAATGGAAGAGCCTTCTTCCAAGAATCGGCCCAGACGAACCCGCTCAACCGGGAGATCAGGTACTCCCTTCGCCTAACGAGTAAGATGCCGCCGCGTGACCCCTATGATTCTCCCAGAGCGATCCTCGTGCCGCCCTCTCGCCAGATCGCGGTGAAGATCGACGTCTCGCCCGGGGTCAATCGGATCCACTGTTGCGAGTAGGGATAGGCGTCATTCAAATGCGGCGTCTGCCTCATCGTGACGAGGTGCAGGCCAGCCGGCAGAGCGCCCTTGAAACTTCGGCCGTAACCCAGCGTGGCCACGCGGTTGCCGTCAATGAACAGGCTGATATTCGATTGGTTCCCAAAGTTCGCGGCCCGCTTGATCACGACCTGCGAATGCGTAGTCGATTGAGGTCGACCGAGTTCCCCGCTTCCAGCTTGAATCGCGGCGGCGGCAAGGCCGCAGGTGATTGCTCCAACAACCAAGGCACGCGTAGGCTTCATCCTTTCTTAGACCGCGCAGCCCTTCTTCCGCTCAAAGCGCGCGAAAATAATTGGGCTGCGTTCGATTAAAGCAAGTGGCGCCAAGATTGAGTTAGATCCCATTTCAATTAGCTTTGCAACGGAGCTTAGCCGCCTAAAGCTTGGGAAATGCGAGTTCCGGGTGATCTTTTTCCCCGCCTTTTGGCGTACGCCCTTTTCTTTTCCGCGGCGGTTGCAATGCCCGTGCACGCGGCCGAACCGGAGTCGGCAGATGTGCGCTACTTTCGGGAGTTGGCGGAGACGCGCAATTACTCGTTAGGCCAGCCCGTTTCGCCGAAGATCACGCCCGATGGCAAGGCGGTGATTTTCTTGCGTGGGGGCGCGCGTGATCCAGTCCTCCGGCTTTATGAATTCTCCATCGCCGATGGGAAGCTTCGGGAAATCCTTTCGCCCGAGAAGTTGCTCCAGGGGGCCGAGGAAAAACTGACGGCGGAGGAACGGAGTCGGCGAGAGCGGGCACGCCAAAGTTTGCGTGGCTTCACCAGCTATCAGTTGTCGGAGGATGGCAGCAAATTGCTCGTTGAGCTCTCGAGCAAGTTGTATGTGATCACGCGCGCAGACTTGCATGTGACGGAGCTGCCGAAACAGAGCTGGATCGATCCGCATTTCTCGCCGGATGGAAGCGCGGTCGCCGCGGTGAGTGCAGGTGAGTTGCATGTTATCGATCTCAAAACGCAAAAGGACACCGCGTTGACGTCGGGCGCGACAGAAGCAATCCAACACGGCGTCGCGGAATTTGTGGCGCAGGAAGAAATGGATCGGCCGGAAGGATTTTGGTGGTCGCCGGATTCACGCTGGATCGCTTACCAGGAAACGGATAACAGCGAAGTCGAAACCCGCTACATCGCCGATCCACTCCATCCCGAAACGCCGCCCGCGAAAAACTTCTACCCGCGAGCGGGGACGAAGAACGCGAAAGTTTGGGTGGGAATCGTCGCCCGCGAGGGCGGAGCCACCCGTTGGATCGCGTGGGACAGCGAGAAGTATCCATATCTCACGCGGGTGGTTTGGAAGGAAGCCGCTGCGCCCCTCTGCCTTCTCGTGCAGAACCGCGCGCAACAGGTGGAGATGTTACTAGCTGTCGATCCGGGCTCTGGCGCGACGCGCGAGGTGATGCGGGAAACGGACGACTCCTGGTTGAATCTCGATCGCAAGCCGATGCCGGTGTGGCGGAAAGCCGGTCGCGAATTTCTTTGGACGACGGAGCGCGCTGGCGCCTGGCAAGTCGAGTTGCATGCCGCCGATGGCGCATTGCTGCGTGCGGTCACTCCAGCCGATTTCAACCTCGACGAATTCATCGAACTCAACGAAACGGATCGCTCAATCATCGTCGCCGGTGGTCCTGATCCGCGGGAGCGCCAGCTCTTCCGTTTCGCGCTGGAGACGAAGACAGAGCCGCAACAGATTACCCAGGGAATTGGGCGTCACGACGCGGTTTTCGGCGAAGCGAAGGAACTATTTCTGCATCGCTTCAATCTTCTCGATGGCCGCGCGGGGTGGGAAGTGCTGCGCACCTCCGACGGGGCCAAACTTGCCACCCTTCCTTCGGTGGCGGAGCAGCCTTCGGCACTTCCAAAGGTGGAGCTGACTCGAACCGAGGGCGTGCGGCCGATGGACGCCTCGATCGTCCGGCCGCGCAATTTCGCGAAGGCGAAACATTATCCAGTCATCCTGAACGTTTATGCCGGTCCGGTCTTTAAACAGGTTCTTGCGCAAGCGAATTCCTACATGATCGACCAGTGGATGGCGAACCGGGGTTACATCGTGGTCACGATCGATGGGCGCGGAACTCCGGGCCACGGTCGAGCGTGGGAGCGCGCGATCCGGGGAAATTTGATCGACGTGGCGCTGGCCGACCAGATCGCGGGTTTGCAAGCCCTCGCGAAAGACGAACCGGCGATGGATCTCAAACGCGTCGGCGTCGTCGGCGGGTCGTTTGGCGGATACTTTTCGGCCATGGCGACGATGCGCCGGCCCGACATTTTTCGCTGCGGGGTGGCCATCTCCCCCGTAGTGACTTGGGAAAATTACGATACTTATTACACCGAGCGATATCTTCGGCTGCCCTTGGAAAATGCCGAAGGCTATCGCGCCAGCAGCGTGCTCACCTATGTCGGGGACTTACGTCAGCCGCTCTTGCTCGTTCACGGCCTCACTGATGACAACGTCTATGTGCAGCATTCAATCCAACTTTCCGATGCGCTCTTCCGCGCTGGAAAGACCTTTAACTTTTTGCCCCTTCTTGGCACGCATATGATGAGCGATCCGGTGCTGCGGCTGCGCTTGGAAACACGGATCATCGAGTTCTTCGACCGTATCTTGACGCCTCGATAACGGTCAGGTGCCACACCCACTTCGGCGGTGAGCTAGAGCATTTGCTCAATGAAGGCTCGGCTGTCGAACGGGGCGAGGTCTTCCAGCTTTTCGCCGGTGCCGATGAAGCGCGTGGGGATTCCGAGCTCATGCTGGATCGCGATCACGACCCCGCCTTTTCCACTGCCGTCCAGCTTGGTCACAATGAGACCGGTGAGATCGACTGCGGCGTGAAACTCTCGTGCTTGCGCGAGCGCGTTGCTGCCGGTCGTCGCGTCGACGACTAGTAACCGCTCGTGCGGCGCATCGGGATCGTGCTTCGCGAGCGAGCGCTTAATTTTTTCCAGCTCGGCCATCAGGTTGCTCTTCGTATGCAATCTCCCCGCGGTGTCGCAAAGGAGAAACTCGATATCGCGGCGTTCGGCTGATTGGTAGGCTTCGTAACAAAGCGCGGCTGGATCGGCGTTGTATTGGCCGCGGATCATTTCAACTTTCAATCGATCGGCCCAGACCGCCAGTTGCTCGATCGCGGCGGCGCGAAAGGTGTCCGCCGCCGCGAGCAGGACCGTGTGACGGTTGCGCTGAAAATAGTAAGCCAGTTTCGCGGTCGAGGTCGTCTTGCCCGTTCCATTGACGCCGACAATCAGAATTGCTTTCGGCTTGGCAGGTAGAGGACGAATCGGCGCCGGTTGAATGGGCAGGACGCGGAGAATCTCTTCGCGCGCGACTTCCACCACATCCTGGGCCGTAATGGTCTGGGTGAGGGCACGTTGCCGGAGCGCCTCGACGATGCGGAGGCTCATCGGCACGCCCAGATCGCTCCGGATGAGCATCTCCTCGAGCTCGTCCCAGTCGACCGGTTTACCGGCAAATTTCTGAATGATTGATTTGAAAAACTTCATGGCCAGACGGTGGGAACGTTGGGGTCTAGGAGTAGTGCCACTCTCCCATTACGCCAATACCCCATCACTCCAAACGCCCCGGGAAAAAGAAAATGCGGCGCCCCCCGATCCAGGGACGCCGCATTGAAACGCGCTCTCTGATTTACTTCATCTTGCCGAGAGCGTCCTCCACCATCTGGAGATGCTCTTTCAGCGTCGGGAGGGTTTCCTTGGCGAATTTCGTCACGTCCGAATCCTCTTTCGATCCGGTATCGCTGGCTTCTTTTTCGAACATGGCGATGTCCTTTTCGTGATCCTTCTTGAGCATTGTCAGGTAATCCTTGTCGATGTTGTCGCCCGACATGCTGGCCGGCTTCGCTTCCACTTTCGACAGATCGAAGTTTTCTTCCTTCGCGATCTCCATCAACTTATCGTTGGCTTTGCTGTGGTCGGTGATCATGCGCTCGGCCACTTCCTTGGTCGCGTCGTTTTTGGCTTTGTCTTTCGCCACCTTGGCGTTCTCGACTTCTTCCATCCCGCCTTTGTAGGCTTTCTTCAGGAACTTCTTGTCGGCCGCGCTGAGCTTTGACTCCATTTGGGAGTCCATTTTCTTTTCCTCCGCAGCCTTGATCGGCTTGACGAAACACAAACCGGCGGCAGCGACGGCGACGACCGCCGTTATGGAACTGATTCTGATATATTTTTTCATGATTGGATTGTTTGAGGTTACTGGGTTGCGCCGAGAGACCGGCAACTACATTTCGTTAGCCCGCGTTGGATTGGACGTGAAGAATCCAATTTTCGCAGAGGGCGTGGGACGAAAAAGTCCGCGACCCGGGCGCGAGATTGGAGGGCAACGCTCGGTCGTTGCCGAGTTTCAAACACGGCGATGACGGAGCATCGCCCTCCACAGCGAACTCATCTCAACTGTTACACTATGCTAAGTGCCTCCCGCAGTGCGGTCGTAGGAACTTTCCACCCGCCGGGCGACATCGCGATAGCCGTAGTCGGCTTCGTAGATTTTTTTCATCGCGTCGATGTATTTTTCCATGTCACCCATCTGCTCGTAAACCAGCCCAAGGTTATAGACGATCTCCTTTTTGACGGCGTCCATCAGCATCATCTCTTGCGCGGCTTCATCCAACTGCTTGGCGGCTAGATCGAGCATCCCGAGTTCTCGGTAGCAACGGCCGAGCAGATTCATCGCTTTCAGACGCGCATTGGGGTTCTGCCGCGCTCGCTGCAACTCCGGCAGAGCGTCTCGATATTGTCCCGCGTTCGTCAGGTGCTCCCCGAGTTCGTAGCGCAATTGCAGATCGGTCGGGTTGCGATCGAGGCGTCGGCGTGCATCGTCGATGAGAATTTCCGCGCGCTGTCGCTTTGCGGTCTCGAGTTGGGAGGCCCTGGCGCCGAAGTGCGCGTCGTTGGCTCCACGTTCCGCGAGATATCGTTCGTCTTCCCGGATTTGCCGATCGAGTTGTTTCATCTTTAGGTCGGATACTTTTCGCACCAGGCCAGGATCGGTCCCGCTCGTCAGGTCAACCGCATATTGATACCAGGCAATCGCGCCCTCCACATCCCCCTTTTGGTCATGGAGAAGGCCAAGACGTTTTGCCAGATCCACGTTTTGCGGTTCGGCCTCGTGTTGGGTGAAAACTTCGTTGATCTGTTCCTCGAGGGATTCATCGGTCAACTGCATGCGACTTTGCTGCTCGAGCGAGACGGCCGCCTCCTTGTCCTTGATCAGGTCGCGATAGCTTTCCGCTTCCGTCCAACCGCCTTCTTTCATGGAGGCGCGGGCCGATGCGTCTTTGCCGAGCTTGACCGCTTCCAGATCGATCGGGTTGATTTCTGAGATGCGGTTGTAGACGTCGACGGCCTTGCCGCTTTGGTCGAATTGACGATAGAGACGGCCCAGCTCGTGCAGTACCTTAACGTCGTGCGGGTCGTCTTCGAGCAGTGTCTCCATCGCGAAAATGGCGAGCTCTGGGTAGTTCGCGGCGACGGCCGCGTCTTTTAGGAGCATGTTGGCTTGCGAATTGTAGGGTCCGCTTTCCAGCACTTTTTCCACCAATTCGATCGTCTTCTTTGGATCCTTCTTGAGTTCGCGCTGCGCTTTCATAACCGCGAGCGGCGCGGTTGAGATGTTGAAAAATCCCTTTTTTTCGGTTTTGGCCCGCGTCACTTCCGCCCGGCGCAACATCTGGCGTCCCGTGAGAAACTCCGGTTCCTGTTTGAGCAGGTTTTGCAAAAGATCGATCGCGTAGCCGAAGTTGCGCAACTCGATCGCTGTCACGGCCTTGAGCCAGTAGCCGCGCAACTTGTCGCTCAGATCCTTTTCATTTTTTACCGCCATGATGGGTATCGTTCGTTAGTATAAGACTTAGGGCGATCCGTCAGGCAAAAAATTGTGCAGCCGATCACATGCCCGAGCCTAGAGAAGATCAAGTTGTGGTTTTTCGCTCTGCGGCGCCGGTTTTCGGGTCCGTTTTTTAGGTCGAATCTCCGCTCGTTCGGTCGCGCCGTTTGGCTTTTCCAAGTGCGACAGGATATCCTTGGCGCGGTTCAGAATCTCCTGTGGCAAACCGGCCAGGCGCGCGACCTGGATGCCGTAGCTCTTGTCTGCTCCGCCGGGCACAATCTTGCGCAGGAAGATAATTTGCTCGTTCCATTCGCGTACGGCGACGTTGAAATTACAGACGCCGCTGCGCTCTTCCGCCAGCCTGGTCAGCTCGTGGTAGTGGGTGGCGAAGAGGGTGCGCGCTTTGATCTTGTCGTGCAGAAATTCGGCCACGCTCCAGGCGATCGAGAGTCCGTCAAAGGTCGAGGTGCCGCGGCCGATTTCGTCCAGGATGATGAGACTGCGCTCGGTCGCGTTGTTGACGATGTTGGCCGTCTCGTTCATCTCGACCATGAAAGTCGATTGGCCGCGCGAAAGATCATCGTTGGCGCCGACCCGGGTGAAAATGCGATCGACCAGGCCAATCTGTGCGCTGGCGGCGGGGACGAAGCTGCCGATCTGCGCCATCAGCACGATCAACGCGACCTGCCGGATGTAGGTTGATTTGCCCGCCATGTTGGGCCCGGTGATGATGGCGAGGCGGAGCTTTTCGCCATCGATCTCAGTGTCGTTAGGCACGAATTTTTCCTCGACCAGATTTTGATCGAGCACCGGATGGCGCGCGTCCTTCAGGCAGAGGCGGAGAGAAGCGTCGAGCGCCGGTCTGCAATAGTGGAAGAGCCGCGCCGTCTCGGCCAGCGCAGCAGATCACGTCGATGGTCGCGATCGCGTCGGCGGTTTCCTGGATGGGCGCCAGTTCTTTCAGGGTTTCTTCGCGCAGCGTCTGGAAAAGTTGATACTCCAGATGGCGGGCTCGCTCCTCGGCGCCGAGAATCTTCGCCTCGATTTCCTTTAACTCCGGGGTGATGAACCGCTCGCCACCAACCGTGGTTTGTTTGCGGGTGTAATGAGCCGGAGCGCTGGCCAGATTCGATTTCGTGATCTCGATGAAATAGCCGAAGACGGAATTGAAACGAACTTTGAGCGACTTGATTCCGGTGTTGGCGATCTCCCGCTCCTGCAACTCGGCAATCCAATTCTTTCCCTCGCGCGAGGCCTGGCGCAGCTCGTCCAGTTGCGAATCGAAGCCGTCGCGAAAAATGCCGCCCTCCTTGAGTGCGAGGGGAGGATCGTCGGCCAGCGCCTGACCCAACCGGGCGGCCAGAGCCGGCATTTCGCGTAGTTCCTCCTGCACTCGCGCCGCCAGCAAATGGGGTGCGGCGGTTTCATCAGGGCGATTGGCGCCAAAGGCCAGCCGATCGAGGAGCTGTTGCAGCTCGCGCTTGAGCGCCGGGATTTGTTGCAAGGAAACTTTCAGCGCGACCAGATCGCGCGCGTTTCCCGACGCCTGGCTGAGGCGACCAGCAGCCCGTTCGAGATCGCGAATTGTTTTCGAGAACGTCGCGCAGCGACGCGAGCAAGTCCGGCTCCTGCAGAAGATCGGCAATGAATTGCTGGCGACAATCCAGCTCGGCCAGGTCGCGGATTGGTTGCAAAATCCAACTGCGCAATTTTCGTCCGCCCATCGGGGTCACGGTTCGATCCAGAGCCGCGAGCAAACTGGTGTTGCGCACTCCACGAGAGCTGACCAACTCCAGGTTGGCCTGCGTCGCGGCATCGAGCAGCACGTGGTCTGACGGCGCTTCGCAGCGCAGGGCGGTGAGATGATCGATCTTTCGGCGGAGCTGGTGCTTGAGATAATGGACGATCGCGCCCGCCGCGGCGATCGCCGCCGGGAGATCGGAGCAGCCGAAGCCGTCGAGGGATTTGACCTGAAAATGTTCGCAGAGAGTGAAGCGCGCATTCTCGGGCAGGAATGCGTAATGGTCATAAGGCAGCGCATGCTCGTACCCGGCGAAGCGATCCCGCCGATCGTCGCTCACCAGCAGCTCGGAAGGACCAACACGGGCCAGTTCGTCCGCCAGCGCGCGAGAATTCGAAATTTGCATGAGGCGGAATTCGCCCGTGCTCAGGTCGGCATAGGCGAAACCAAAAATTCCATCGTCAAAGAAGACCGCGCCGAGGTAATTGGCGCGTTTCGAATCCAGCAGGGCGAGATCGCTTATCGTCCCGGCGCTGATGATCTGGGTGATATCGCGAGTTACGATCTTGCCCTGCTGCGGCTCGCTCGTCTGGTCGCAAACCGCCACCCGCCGGCCGGCGGTAATGAGTTTCGCAATATAGCCCTGGGCGGCATGATAGGGCATGCCGCACATCGGGACATCATTTCGCTTCGTCAGGGCAAGGTTGAGCAGGCCGGAGGCGATCTTCGCGTCCTCAAAAAAGAGCTCGTAGAAATCACCGAGCCGAAAAAGGAGCAGGGTATCAGCCGGCACGCTGCTGCGCAGCCGCTGATACTGTTGCATCATCGGGGTGAGGGTATGAGCCATCGGGCGCAAGCATCAAATCAGAGAGCGCGAATTGCCAGCAGATTTGGATGTAGAAACCCGCCGCCCGGGGCTTTTCCCCGTCAAGATGTACGCACCGGGCTCTATCTGCCTTTGCCCTTCGCGGCGTGGTGCCTGGCACCGGCGCGAACCCTAGGGTCCGTTCGCCGCTGTTTTTTCTTTCCGCGTCGCGGCGCTACCGACGCGCAGCAGTGGGTGCTCTTTCAAAAAGAGGCATCCATGCACCTTCCGGCCGTTCAAGATCGCTTAATAACGCGATGACGCCGGCTTTGCCAACAAAGAGGGAATAATTCGGTTGATCCACGTTCATTGCCCCCTCCGCTGATCTCCTTGCTCTTTGCAGCCACTGCTTGTTTCCGGTGGCTCGATAAAGATTCAGAAAGGCATAGCCGTCGCCGGTAGCTCCGCAGCAGAGGCTGGCATTGGGATTACGAACTCGCCAAGTGTATTCAGCGGCCGCGGCTGCCAGCTTGAGATAAGACGGCTCTGACAACATTCTCGAAGCGAGACTGAACAAAAAGACGAAACCCGCGCTGCCGTTGCACCACCCGCTCCAGTATTCGTGGCCTCCCAGCAATCGTGGCCAACGTACCCCCGATCCTATCTTCTCCCCGAGGGCGGCTAATTGCTTGAGCGCTTTCCGCAGCCCAGGATGAATCTCGCTGTTAGAGATTTCATACCAGATGAGCAGCGAGTGAAGAATGCCGGCTCTGCCGTGAGCCGCCCCGAGGAATTGGCCGGAGGGATTAGAATCAAAGCGACGTTGTTCCAGAATTCGCCTCACCATCTGGCGATGAAGTTCCTTTCTTCGCTTTCTCACCGAGTTGTAGAGGTCGTCATCGAAATCGGCCAGGAGCTCGATGAGCAAAGCGCACTCGACCAACAGGCCGCCTTTGCCAAAAGAGAATTCACACTTTGGACTCGGAAGCTTCGACAGCCGCAGAAAGGCATCTACGGCCGAGCGGCAAGCTCTTCGTTTTTTTAGCTTCCGTGCAATGACTGCCTGCACCCAGCGCACACCAGGCTCCTTATGCAGGATGGAAACCTTACCCAACGTTGATTCGGTAAAGTCGCGCTCAGGATCATGGAACGCCTCAGGCTCGTTCAAAGTCTGCACTGTGCAAGTGATCCAGATCTCGGCTAGCGACAGAAGTCGCTGATCGTGTTGGTCGCAGCCTAGCTTACAGAGAGCCAGCGCGATCCCAGCGCCACCGCAATTTATCGAACAAATCGGGCCAAAGCTCAGACCCGACCTGAGTAGCGGCCCGCGAGCGCTGCAGTCGCGAAGAAACGCTGCATAAAAGGCCTACTTCTGTGCTCATTAAGCATCCTGGAAACAAGCACCCGGCACCTTGTTTCCAAGATGCCGGGCATAAGTTCTGGCAACGTCCTACTCTCGCACAACCTATAGATGCACTACCATCGGGGCTGCAGCGTTTCACTTCCGTGTTCGGAATGGGAACGGGTGGGGCCACTGCGCTAGGATCACCAGAACTCCGCGACCCGCGAGCTGCGGGACAGCGTCGGTCTGGTGACACTCACATTCTGTTCAACAGAACCATCGCTGATTCTCTGAAATCTACATACAGGAAGTTCTTTCCAACAGTTTAGGCTTCGTTTTGTTTAAATTGTCATTCCCCTCTATTTGCCGCCGCGTCCGGTTGGATGCCGGACGCGACGGGTTAATAGAAAAGTAAATGACCAAGCCGAACGAGTTATTAGTATCACTTAGCTGAATACATTACTGCACTTATACCAGTGACCTATCAACGTGGTGGTCTACCACGACTCTTCAGGGAGAACTCATCTTGGGATAGGCTTGGCGCTTAGATGCTTTCAGCGCTTATCCTTTCCGAACATAGCTACCCGGCACTGCCGTTGACACGACAACCGGAACACCAGCGGTTCGTCAGACCCGGTCCTCTCGGTACTAAGGTCTGAACCCCTCAATTCTCCTGCGCCCACAGTGGATAAGGACCGAACTGTCTCGCGACGTTCTGAACCCAGCTCGCGTACCACTTTAACCGGCGAACAGCCGGACCCTTGGGACCTTCTCCAGCCCCAGGATGTGATGAGCCGACATCGAGGTGCCAAACCCTGCCGTCGATATGAGCTCTTGGGCAGGATCAGCCTGTTATCCCTAGCGTACCTTTTGTCCGTTGAGCGATGGCAATTCCACATTCAACCACCGGATCACTTGGACCTACTTTCGTACCTGCTCGACGTGTGTGTCTCACAGTTAAGCTGGCTTATATCCATATACTCGTCACCTGATTGCCAACCAGGTTGAGCCAACCTTCGTACTCCTCCGTTACTCTTTGGGAGGATACCGCCCCAGTAAAACTAGCCGGCTGCCAGTGTCCCTCTGCCAGATAATGGCGAGAGGTTAGTTATTCCAATTTCGAAGGGTGGTGTTTCATTGGCGACTCATCAACCCCCGAAAGGGCTCCGAATCACAGTCTTCCACTTACGCTAAGCATCAAAATCGAAACAACAGTAACAGCGTGTAGTAAAGGTGCATAGGGTCTTTCCGTCCTACTGCGGGTAGGCGGCATCTTCACCGCCACTACAACTTCGCTGAGCTCCTCGTTGAGACAGCGGTCAACTCGTTACACGATTCGTGCAGGTCGGAACTTACCCGACAAGGAATTTCGCTACCTTAGGACCGTTATAGTTACGGCCGACATTCACGGGGACTTGGGCTCGTAGCTTCGTCCTGCTGGCGGGACTAACCACTTACCGTAATCTTTCCGCATTGGTCACGTGTCACACCCTATACGTCGTCTTAACGACTTGGCAGAGTGCTGTGTTTTTGTTAAACAGTCGGTTGACCCATTTCACTGCGACCACCTTGCGGAGGCACCCCTTCTTCCGAAGTTACGGGGCTAGATTGCCGAGTTCCTTAACGAGGTTTCACTCACGCGCCTGGGTATACTCTACCCACCCACCTGTGTCGGTTTACGGTACGGGCAACCGTGGGAACATTGAATCGCTTTTCTTGGCACAAGCGTTAACAGATCCACCTTGGCCAGAGGCCTCAGCGTCCCCTTGCGGGACCGTCACTTTCAATCGACGGACTGTCTCTACTCATGTGTACAATTCAACTTAACCACAGCCGGTGCAGGAATATTAAACCTGCTGTCCATCGTCTACGCCCTTCGGCCTCGACTTAGGTCCCGACTAACCCTGGGAGGACGAACCTTCCCCAGGAAACCTTGGGTTTACGGCGGCCAGGAATTTAACCTGGCTTGTCGCTACTCATGTCTGCATTCTCACTTCTAGAAACTCCACAGTTGCTTCCGCTCCTGCTTCAATGTCGCTACAACGCTCCCCTACCAATCCGAATGGTCGAAACCACTCGTCTTCCAGAGCTTCGGTATACCGCTTATCGCCAATCATTATCGGCGCGAGATCGCTCGATGAGTCAGCTATTACGCACTGTTTAAATGATGGCTGCCTCTAAGCCAACATCCTCACTGTCTAAGCAACCTCACATCCTTTCCACTGAACGGTATTTGGGCACCTTAGCTGCTGGTCTGGCATGTTTGCCTCTCGCGCGTGAAGCTTATCCCTCACGCACTGACTCCCGTGTTACACCCTGCGGCATTCGGAGTTTGATTGAATTCGATACCCTGGTATGGGCTCTAGTTCATCCAGTGCTCTACCTCCGCAGGTCAGCACACGAGGCTAGCCCTCAAGCTATTTCGGGGAGAACCAGCTATCACCGGGTTTGATTAGTCTTTCGCTCCTACCCACAAGTCATCCCAGAAGTTTTCAACCTTCACGGGTTCGGTCCTTCAGTTGCGGTTAAGCAATCTTCAACCTGCTCATGGGTAGATCACCTCGGCTTCGGGTCTAGTGCCAGCGACTATGGTCGCCCATTTCGGACTCGCTTTCGCTTCGCCTCCGGCGCAGAACGCCTTAGGCTCGCCACTGACACTAACTCGCAGACTCATTAAGCAAAAGGCACGCCATCACCGCCGATTGCGCCGGCTTTGACACCTTGTAAGCACATAATTTCAGGTACTATTTCACTCCGCTCACAGCGGTTCTTTTCACCTTTCCCTCGCGGTACTTGTTCACTATCGGTCGCCAATTAGTATTTAGACTTACGCCGTGGTCGGCGTGGATTCATACGAAGTTTCACGTGCATCGTATTACTCAGGAAATCCCTAGGCGTGCGCGGATTTTCGATTACGGGCCTGTCACCCTCTTTGGAGCGATTTTCCATTCGCTTCATCTAATCGTTGCACTACCACATCGGGCTCCTACAACCCCACCAGCAAGCTGGTGGTTTGGTCTCTTCCGCTTTCGCTCGCCACTACTGACGGAATCGCTTTCGCTTTCTTTTCCTCCGGTTACTGAGATGTTTCACTTCACCGGGTATCGCGATGTTCGTGCTATGTATTCACACGAACTCGAGCAGGTATTATCCCACTCAGGTTATCCCATTCGGAAATCCCCGGGTCAAAGCGTGTTTACCGCTCTCCGAGGCTTATCGCAGTTAGCCACGTCCTTCATCGCCTATTGGCACCAAGGCATCCATTATGTGCTCTTTGTAGCTTGATCAATCTGTAGATCCGGCACTGCCGGATCAGAGATCTTTGATAACTGAAACTCTCGGACCGGAATCTTACCTTCCGGTCGTATTAAGATTCAGACTCAGCTCTAAAAAGTTGTATTTACTACCCTGTATGTAGATTTCAAAGAACCAGCGGTTGCTGCGCATCTTCCGGGCGACAAAAAACTCAATCTCGTCGCCAGTTTGTCCGCCTTCGCTCCGGCAACTGCCGGATTTCGGCGCATAAGCCGGGACAAAATTGAGTTCCAATTTGCAGTCCCAAAATTTGCGAGAACCACCCCGATAGTTGTCGGGGCCCGCTTCCAGCGGGATTGCGAAAATAGCCCGCGTCGATGGCTCGTCAACCGGGAAAAGAGATTTTTTCGCAAAATCTTTCGCGGAAGCCGGACCGGCAGATTTCCCCGCAACGTCGGACGGCCCCGGCGGCTGGAATTTTAAGAATAGCGCGCGCCGCGACTTCATCTAGTTTGGGCGCGATGAATCGCCTCAATGACCGCGCTCCGAGCGAACTGCGCCCGATAAATTTCGAGCTGCAACGTCGCGCCGCACGCGAGCGGATCCGTTCTCGTTTCGGCGGGAAGCACGCGGGTCCTCTGCGGAGTGATGATCGAGGAATCCGTCCCGCGTTGGATGAAAGATCAGCGGGTGAGTGGCGGCTGGTTGACCGCCGAATATTCCATGTTGCCGTATTCGACGCTGACCCGGAAGCCGCGCGACATTTCGAAGGGTCGGCTCGATGGGCGGAGCAGCGAAATCCAGCGCCTGATTGGTCGCTCGATGCGCGCGGTAATCGACCTGGAAAAGCTGGGGCCGCGCACCATTTGGGTCGATTGCGACGTGCTGCAGGCCGATGGCGGAACGCGCACCGCGGCGATCACCGGAGCGAGTCTGGCCGTTTCGATTGCCTGCCGGCGGCTGGTGGAAGAGAAAAAGCTAACGGAATTGCCGATCAAGAAGCTCGTCGCAGCGGTCAGCGTGGGCATCATTGAGGAGGTTGCGTTGCTCGATTTGAATTACGAAGAGGACAAGTCGGCGACGGTGGATTTGAATCTCGTCGCGACCGAAGACGAGGCGCTGGTCGAGGTCCAGGGCGCGGGCGAAGAGGCCACGTTTTCGCATGAGCAGCTTTTGCAAATGCTGTCGTTAGGCCGAAAAGGGATCGCCGATCTGATTGCGGCTCAACGTTCTGTCCTGGCACGATTGGCGGTCGGCGCCGGCTAAAACGGTTGCCGGGCCGGAGCACATGGATTAGAGCGGAAGCCGCGATGAAGAGAGCGCTGATCACCGGGATCACGGGCCAGGACGGCAGTTACTTGGCCGATCTGCTGCTCCAGAAGGGCTACGAAGTTCACGGCATCATTCGCCGCGCCAGCACCTTCAACACCGCGCGCATCGATCATCTTTACGCGGATCCGCACATCAATGGTGTGCGCATGTTCCTGCATTACGGCGACCTGAGCGATTCGGTCAATCTGGTGAAGCTAATCTACGAGCTGAAACCGGATGAAATTTACCATCTCGCCGCGCAGAGCCACGTGCGCGTGAGCTTCGATATTCCGGAATACACTTCCGACGTCACCGGTCTCGGCACGATTCGGATTCTCGAAGCGATTCGCGAGACCGGGATTCGTTCCCGTTTTTATCAGGCTTCGAGCAGTGAGATGTTTGGCAAAGTTCAGGAAGTCCCGCAAATCGAGACGACGCCGTTTTGGCCGAGAAGCCCGTATGGTGTCGCAAAAGTCTTCGCCTATTGGGCGACCGTGAATTACCGGGAAAGTTACGGCCTCTGCGCCAGCAACGGAATCCTCTTCAACCACGAGAGTCCGCGTCGTGGCGAAACCTTTGTCACGCGCAAGATCACGCGGGCCGTGGCGGCGATTAAGCACGGCCTGCAACACGAGCTTTTCCTCGGCAACCTCGACGCGAAACGCGACTGGGGTTACGCGCCGGAATATGTCGAGGGGATGTGGCGAATTCTGCAACACGAGGCCGGCGACGATTTTGTCCTCGCGACTAATGAGACGCACACCATTCGCGAGTTCCTCGACATCGCCTTTGGCCGCGTCGATCTCGATTGGAAAAAATACGTCAAACACGACGACCGCTACGAGCGTCCGGCGGAAGTCGACCTCCTGATCGGCGACGCGGCGAAAGCGAAAAAGATCCTCGATTGGGAACCAAAAGTCCGTTTCCGCGAGCTGGTCGAGATCATGGTCGACGCCGACCTGAAGCTGCTCGAACAACCGACCGCGCGCGAGCAGCTCGGACAGCTTCCCTAAGAGATCGTTGGGCCCTAACGAATCGGTGCCGTAGAGATCTCGCGCGTGGCCACGGCGCGGCGTGCCCTCGGGGACGAGCGCTTCCAAGGGCGCGTTTTGCGGTTCGCGGCCGCGCAGCCAGAGGATGCGGCTCACGATCGGGTCGCGCCCCGGCGCGTCGATCGAAACGGCGCCCTCCTTCGAGTCGCCTCGTTAGGAGGGCAAATTGCTCTTGGTGTTCCTCTTGGCGTTCAGTAGAACCGAGAGGTGCCGGGAGACCCGAGTCCTCAACTGCGTCGCGAAATTGGGCACGTTCTCTTCCTCGACATCGTCGGCTATTCGAAGTTGCTCATTGGCGAGCAATCGCAGCAGCTCCAGACGCTGAAGGGGATCGTCCGGGGGACCGAGCAGTTCCGGGTCGCGGAAGCAGAAGGCAAGCTCCTTCGTTTACCTACCGGGGACGGCGGGGCGCTGGTTTTTCGGACCAGTGCGGAAGCGCCGGTGCTGTGCGCGCAGGAGATCAGCAGGGCGCTGAAGGCTTGCCCGGAGCTGCGTGTCCGCATGGGCATTCACAGCGGACCGGTCAACGAAGTCAGTGACCTGAATGAACAAGCCAACATGGCCGGCGCTGGCATCAACTTCGCCCAGCGCGTGATGGATTGTGGCGACGCCGGACACGTTCTGCTTTCCAAGCATGTCGCGGACGACATCGATGACTACCCGGAGTGGCGTCCGTATCTGCACGATCTCGGTGAGTGCGAAGTGAAACACGGCGTTCGCGCCCACCTTTTCAATTTGTATGGGGACGATTTCGGCAATTCGGCCGTGCCGGCCAAGGTGCAAAGCGCAGCGCGACTGGCGCGGAAAAGTTCGCGTGCTCCGTGGCTGATCGCGGCGATGGTGATGGCGCTGGCGGCTATCGCTGCGGCCGCGTTCTGGCAACGCGCTCAGCGTGCTTCTGCGCCGCAATCATCCAGTGCCGCGCCGGAGAAAAGTATCGCGGTGCTGCCGTTTGAGAATCTGAGCAGCGACAAAGAGAACGCCTACTTCACCGATGGCGTGCAGGACGAGATCCTCACTCGCCTGGCCAGAATCGCTGACTTAAAAGTCATCAGCCGCACATCGGTGATGCAGTACAAAACCGGAGTTGCACGCAACCTGCGCAAGATCGGGGAAGAGTTAGGCGTTGCTCGGGTCCTGGAAGGCAGTGTGCAACGCGCGGCCAACAAAGTGCGGGTGAACGCGCAATTGATCGATGCCCGCACCGACGCGCATCTGTGGGCGCAAACCTATGATCGTGAACTGGCCGATGTCTTCGCTATTCAAAGCGAGATTGCGCAGGCTATTGCCGACCAGTTGCAGGCCAAGCTCTCACCAGCCGAGAAGAACGCGATCGAAGAACGCCCGACCGCGGACATTGCAGCCTTTGACCTCTACAGCCGGGGCAAAACCCTGCTCCTGACTTCGGGCGCTGGGGCCGGCATCGAGACAAGATTGCGGGAAGGAATCAAGCTTCTTGAGAGCGCCGTTGCCCGGGACCCAACGTTCCACTCTGCATTTTGCGAACTTGTCTGGGGCAATGATCGGTTGTATGCGGAGGGATACGATCATACTCCGGAACGTCGCGCCGCCGCTGAGGCGGCGCTGCGCAGTGCGGAGCAGCTCAAGCCTGATTCTCCTGAAACGCATCTGGCCCGAGCCAATCACCTCTATTTCGTCTTGCGCGATTACGAAGGAGCGCAGGCGCAACTGGATATTGCCGCGGGCGGTTTGCCTAACGATTCCAGAGTACCGGAGCTTAAGGGTTATATCGTGAGACGAAAGGGTAAAGCCGAGGAAGGATTGCTCCTGCTCAAACAAGCCGCCACGTTGGACCCGCGCAACGATTTCCTCCTCGAACAGATTGCCGCGAGCCAGTTGCAGCTTCGCCAGAATGCTGAAGCAGCAGAATCGTGTGATCGCGCTTTGCAGATCAAGCCGGATGATCTCCTGTTCCGCTTGTACCGCTCCGAAGTTGAGTGGTATTGGCACGCCGATCCCGGTCCGCAGTGCCGGCTTGTCGAGGAAGTGCGGTCGAAGACACCGGCTGCGGTGTCCGACGTGGCGGACAACTGGTTTGAGTGCGCTTTGGCGAAGCACGACTGGGCTGCGGCCGAGCAGGCGCTGGCCGCATTGGGCGACAATCCCTGCTGGGCCGACAATGGAATTCAATTCAGCCGCCAATTTGGAGAAGGTCTGCTTGCCCGCGCCATGCACAATGACGCTCGGGCCCGCCGGGCTTTTACCGCTGCACGCGTCGAGCAGGAGCAGTTGGTGCAGAAGCAGAAGGACTACGGACCACCCCTTTGTGTTCTGGGGTTAATCGATGCGGCGCTGGGGAACAAGGAAGCGGCCTTGCAAGAGGGCCGGCGGGCAATGGAGCTTCTGCCACGCGAGAAGGATGCCAGTAATAATGAAATGCTCGTCGGCTATTTTGCTGTTATCGCGGCCTGGGCAGGTGAAAAGGATTTGGCGTTACAGCAGTTGAATGAGGCCATTCCGCTCCCCGGTGCGGCCTACATCACCAGCTACGGCTTCCTCAAGCTGATGCCCTTCTGGGACCCGCTCCGCGGCGATCCGCGCTTCGAAAAGATCGTCGCCTCGCTGGCTCCAAAGTAAATTATTCGTCTGCTAAACCGCGCCGTAGCCTCGGCGAAGGCGGGTCGCCTCGCTCGCGCCCAAAGACTAGAGCAGGTTAACCACGAGTGTAGCCGAACCAGGAGGCAGTGTTTCTCGGGTAGGGTGGGCGTCCCGCCCGCCGGTGCCCGCATCTTGCGGGCACGCCCTTTGGAGAATCGGAGCGTTTGGCGCGGGGCAAAAGTCTGTCGCCGCGGGACGCGGCGATCGGCGGGCGAGACGCCCACCCTACCCGAGACAGGGGAATACACTTTTAATTAAACCGCGCTAGCGACCTAGTCGCCGGTCGGCGCCTGGAGCGGCGCGTCGCTGGCGAGCATGTCGGGCGGTGACGCGAGCGCCGGAACAACGGACGCCAGCGGCGCGTTCACGATACTGACCCGCGCGCCTTGCCCGACGATGTCGTAAAGGCGGATCACGTCGCGCGATTTCATGCGGACGCAACCGTAACTGGCCGGCTGACCAATGTTCCGTTCCTCCGGCGTGCCGTGAACATAAATATCGCGTTCGAAAGCGTTGCGGTTTTGCGCTTCCAATCCGCGCAACCAGAGAATGCGCGTCACGATTGGATCACGCCCCGGCGCATCCGGTGCGATCACTTCGCCGGTGCGGCGCCGATCTTTGAAAACTGCGCCGAGTGGTGCGCCGTCGCCGACCTTCTTCGCAATTTCCATTTCGCCGAGGGGCGTGCCGCGGCTTCCCGGCCGGTCACCGAGCGTAAATTTCGAAGTGGAAACCGGAAACGTCGCGATCGGTTTACCGTCTTCCAAGAGGACCATGTTCTGCTCCGGCACGCTCACCACGACGCGATGCCGCGTGTCCGGCGCGGTGCAGGAGGCAAGCGCGAGGACGGCTGCGCCTAACGAAAGCCTAACGAGTGGTGTCACTCTTTGAAGCGAAAGAATCCTTCTGCGGTTGCGGTCGTAGCGCGCGCCAGATCTTGCAACGAAACGGACCGGGCCGTTGCGATCGATTCCGCGACCAGTCGGGTGTGCGCTGGCTCACAGCGTTTTCCCCGAAACGGCACGGGCGCGAGATAGGGACAATCGGTTTCCAGCATGAATTCGTCGGGAGAAAGTTGTGCGGCGACCTCTCGCACTTGCGCACCATTTTTGAAAGTCACGATGCCGGTGAAGGAAACGAGGTGCCCGAGCGCGAGCACTTCCTCGGCCTGCTCCTTGGTCCCCCCAAAGCAATGGAAAACCCCGCTGACCTGCCGGCCGTATTCGCGCATGATTTCGAGCGTGTCGTCCCACGCGTCGCGCTGGTGGATGACCACGTTCAATTTCAATTCGACCGCGAGATCGAGCTGCTGCTGAAACAAGCTCGCCTGTTTGCTTTTGAGCGCACCGTCGTGAATCCCGCTCTCGATTTCGTCATCGGTCTCGGCCTGGAGCGCGCCTGAGATCACCTGCGATTTTCGTTCGCGCGCCACGGTCGCGCTCGGCAGGTGATGATAATCGAATCCGGTTTCGCCGATCGCCGCGACGCGCGAACTCTTCGCCAGCTCGCGCAACGGCGTCATCACGTCGTCGGGCGCGTCCTCAGCGCTGGTCGGATGAACGCCGATGACGGCGAAGACATTCGAATATTTTTCGGCGAGCTCGACCGCGCGCCGGCTGCTTTCCACTGACGTGCCGATGGTGATAATGCGAGTGACGCCGGCTTCCGTAGCGCGAGAGAGTACCGCCTCAAAATCGGGTGCGAAATCGGGATAATCGAGATGCGCGTGAGTATCGATGAGCATGAGAGACTAAAGCCGCTCTCCGTGTTTTCTCATCCGGTCTGTTCAAGTATTTTTTGGAAACGCGGATGGCTGCGCAGACCATCGAGGTTAGAATCGCGTTTGGCCCACTGCGCGAGCTCGGGGCCGCCAGCCTGGATGCAACGCTGCAGACAATCGCAAGCCGCCTCGAACTCGCGTAGTTTCGTGTGACCGCATGCGACGTTGTAGAGAGTGAGCGGATCTTCCGGATCGATCGCGAGCGCGCGCGAGATCCACTCCCGGGCGCGATCCATTTCGCCGAGCTCCAAGAGCGCGCCCGCGCCCAGATGCGCCGGCCTCGGGTCCTCGGGATGAAGCGTGAGTTCCTCCTCGGCGAGCTTGATGCCGCGGCGCGCAGCCTCTTTGCTCGCTTCGATCCGGCCAAGCGACCGGTAAACATTAATGAGCAGACAGACGGACTGGTAATCAGCCGGCCGGATCTCGCCCGCACGCTCGAAAAGTCGAGCAGCCCGTTCGATCTCTCCCGCGGCGAAGCTGGCGCGCGCGTAAAAGTAGAAGGTCTCGAAGAGATTCGGATCGAGCACGATCGCCTTTTCGAATGAAGCTTTCGCTTCATCGAAACGACCGGCCGCGGAGAGGGCGAGGCCGCGCGAGGCATGTGCTTCCGCGAGGGTGTCATCGAGACTGAGCGCCTTCGCCGTGGTGGCCAGAAGACCATCGATCGGCACATCCATGCGGTAGTTCAGATAGAGGAATGAATCGCAATCCGCCAAGCCGGCGTAGGCACGGCCGTAGTTCGGGTCCAGTTCAACCGCTTTGGCAAACATCTGACGTGCGATACGGCTGTAGTGTCTTGAGCGCCGGTGGAGAAAATCACGGCCTCTCAGGTAATAAGTATAAGCCTCGACGTTTTGGGTCTGCGTCTGTCCGATCGACTTCTTTTCCTGCGGAAGCAGCTTGACCTTCAACTGCTCGACAATCGCATGCGTGATCTCGTCCTGGATCGCGAAAATGTCGGTCAGATCGCGATCGAAACGCTCCGCCCAGGCGTGAGTGCCGTCGCTGCAGTTGATCAACTGCCCGGTGACCCGAACCCTTGAGCCGGCTTTGCGGACGCTGCCTTCGAGGATGAAGTCGACTCGCAATTCCCGACTGATCTCCACGGCTTTCACAGCCTTGCCTTTGTAAGTGAATGAAGTGTGACGCGAGACCACAGCGAGGCCGGAGATTTTCGACAGATCGGTGATGAGGTCCTCGGTGATTCCGTCGCTGAAATATTCCTGCTCCGGGTCGCCGCTCATGTTGTTGAAGGGCAGGACGGCGATCGAGGGGCGTTCGCTCGGTGTCGAACTCATTACGGTTTCGGCTCTTTCGAGCAGGACATTAGAGATGCGAATCGGCTTTTCGATATTCTTGAGCGTTTGTTCTCCAAGGTCCTCGAAGCCGAGATCGAGCCGGTTGCCGACGTGTTCCCGCACCGACTGCGAAACCGTGACGCCGCCGACGGAGGCCATGCTTTCGAGGCGTACAGCGACGTTGACGCCGTCGCCGTAGATGTCATCGCCCTCGATAATAACGTCGCCGAGATTGACGCCGATCCGGAATTGCATCCGCTCGTTAGGCGAGGCGTTCATCGCTCTCTGCCATTCCGCGGCGCAGGCGACCGCGTTCACCACGCTGGGGAATTCCGCCAGGATTCCATCGCCGGTGAGCTT
Organism: uncultured Verrucomicrobiae bacterium; assembly: GCA_963737995.1. Taxonomy (GTDB): domain Bacteria; phylum Verrucomicrobiota; class Verrucomicrobiia; order Chthoniobacterales; family UBA10450; genus Palsa-1392. The sequence goes on along the minus strand of CAVTUV010000009.1, from coordinate 192,119 downwards.
GAAGATTCGCCCGTGATGCGCCGCGATCTTCCGGTCGATCAAATCGGCGCGCAGCTTTTTCAATTGCTCGAGGGTGCCCGCTTCATCCGCGCCCATCAGCCGGCCGAAGCCCACGACATCGGCAGCGAGAATGGCGGTGAGGCGGCGTTCCATTTCGGCTTCGAGTATACGAGCGAAATGGGACCGGGCGCTACCATTCCAGCACCGAGCCGGCCCAGGTGAGGCCACCGCCGAAGACGACCAGGAGGACGTAATCGCCGGCTTTGATCCGGCCGCTCCGGTTCGCTTCGTCGAGGGCGATGGCCACGGCCGCGGCAGAGGTGTTGCCGTAGCGGTCGAGATTCACGAAAAACTTATCGACGGAGATTTTCAGGCGGCCAGCAATCGCTTCGATGATGCGGACGTTGGCCTGATGCGGGATAACGCACGCGATGTCATCGATTGTCAGCCCGGCTTTCTCGAGCGCCTTATTCGCGGCATCCACCATCGCAATGACCGCCTGTTTGTAAACTTCCTTGCCCGACATCTTGATCGTCTGGAGGTGATCATTGGCGTTTTCGCGGGTGATGGGATGACGGCAGCCACCGCCCGGCATCCAGAGGATGTCGGCAAAATTGCCGTCGCTCGCGATGTGGGTGCTGATAAGCCCGTGATTGCCACTGTCGCGATGGCGCAGGATGGCCGCGCCCGCGCCGTCGCCGAAGAGCACACAAGTATTGCGCTCCGTCCAATCGGTGATCGTCGTCAGCTTCTCCGCGCCGATTACGAGGACGGTGTCGTAAGTGTGCGAGGTGATAAACTGCTGCGCGATCTCGACCGCGAACAAGAAGCCGGCGCAAGCCGCCGAGATGTCGAGACAAGCCGCCTTGGTCGCGCCGATCTTGGTTTGGATAAAACAAGCGGTCGCGGGGAAGACCATGTCGGGTGTCGCGGTGGCGACGAGAATCATATCGATCTGGTCGCCGGTGATGCCGGCCTGCTCCATCGCCGCGAGGGCGGCTTTTGCTCCCATGTCGCTGGTGAATTCGTCGTCGGCCGCGACGCGCCGTTCCTTGATGCCGGTGCGGGTCGTGATCCACTCGTCGTCGGTCGCGACGATTTTCGAAAGGTCCTCGTTGGTCAGGATCCTGTCCGGCACGTAGCTGCCAGTGCCGACAATCGAGACGGTGCGGAGCGGTTTAGCGGACTGCGGGCTCGAGCGGGGCGTTCGTTTCATTATAGCGGCGGATTTCCTCGACGATATGTGGATTCACCTGCTGTTCAATGGCTTCGGTCGCGACGCGGAGCGCGTTCTTGATCGCGAGCGGCGTGCTTGCGCCGTGCGCGATGATGCAGATGCCGTTCACGCCGAGGAGCGGAGACCCGCCGTATTCTTCGTAGTTCACTTTTTTGCGGATCGCCTTGAAAGCATTTTGCGCGAGGTAGGCGCCGGCCATGCGCAATTTGTTTTTCGTCAGCTCGTGTTTGAGCCATTTGAAGATCGCGTCGCCGACCGATTCGCAGGTTTTGAGAATGACGTTGCCGACAAAGCCGTCGCAAACCACGACCTCGACCGGATGAGCAAAGAGGTCGTGCCCCTCGATGTTGCCGCGGAAATTGAGCTGGCTGCGTTTCAACATCTTGAAAACCTCTTTCGTCAGATCGGTGCCCTTGACGTCTTCCCCGCCGATCGACATCAGGCCGATCGAGGGATTCTGATAGCCAAGGACGTGGCGGGAATAAACCGAGCCCATGATCCCGTACTGCAAAAGGTGCTCCGGCTTGGCGTCGCTGTTCGCGCCCGCGTCGATCAGAACAAAGATGTTGGTCTCGGAGGGAAAGAGGGCGGCGATGCCCGGTCGATCGATCCCGGGAAGAGTGCGCAACTTGATCGTCGTCGCGGCCACGGCCGCGCCGGTGTGCCCGGCACTGACGATGGCGGCCGCCTCGCCTTTTTTCACCAGATCAACCGCGCGACTGACCGAGGAATCTTTTTTTCGCCTGACGGATTCGACCGCGCCGTCCGTCATGGCGACGACCTGGGTCGAATGCACGATCTCGACGCGGCGATCGTTGCAGTTGCTTTTCTTCAGCTCGGTCTCGATCTGCGGCGTGTCGCCAACGAGGAAGAGCTTGTCGATTTGAGGATACTCGCGTAGCGCCTGGACGGCGCCCCCGACGAGGTTCGGTGGCCCGAAATCGCCACCCATGGCGTCCAGAGCGATTTTCATCGAGTGGCCAATCTGCGATTTTCGATTGGCGAATGCAAGAAGGGAACCGTGAACCGTTAAATCGTGAATCGGATTCGATCAGCCGGTGTAACGATGGAAAGCCCGGCCTCGCTCGCTGCGCGAACTGCGTTACGGCACGATGTGACGATTCACGCTTCCACGGTCAAGACCTGGCGCCCCTTGTAATATCCGCAAGACGGACACGCCGTGTGCGACGGCACGGTGCTGCCGCATTGTGCGCACTTGTTGAGTTGTGGCGCTTGCCACCGATGCGACGCCTTGCGCGTGCGCAGCCGCATCTTCGAAGTTTTGCGTTTTGGGACTCCCATAAGAGCGGATCAGGAGAGCAGGAATTGCTGAAAAGGCAAGGTAAGGGTTCAGGTTTCAGCGTTCAGTGGTTCAGGTTTCAGATCCGGGGTCCTATCTTTTCTGAACCCTGAACCCTTACTTCAATTTCAATTTATCGAGCGCGCCCCAATCAGGTGGGCGCACCTCCAGCACCGCCTTTTTGTCCTTCTTCGAAAGCACCTCGGGCATCGGACAAATCCGCCCGCCTTCCCGATCGCAATGCGGGTAGGCCGGAAGATTGAGCAAAATGTCTTCCCGCATGAACGGCGTCAGATCAACCACCTCCGGACCGGCGAGCTCGGTGTGGACGGCAAAATCCTTCACCTCGATAGCAAACGGGAACGCTTCGAGGCATCGCACGCAGTGCAATTCCACCGGCTGGGTGAGCGTCCCATTTGCCCAGAGCGCGCCATCGGAAATTCCCACTTCGAGCGCGTAGCGGAGCGGGCCCGCGCAGCGCGCGTCCATGGGATCGGGTTGCGGCAAGGGGCAGTCTTCTTCGCCCTCGAGGTGGAGGCCATCGGCGGGAATTTGGCGTAAATGAATTTTCACTCGCGAGATCCTTCCGAATTCATCGCTCCAACTTCCTGGCGAAACTTTCCACCACGCACGGGGGAACAAAACTTCCTACATCACCACCCAGTCGCGCGATTTCTTTCACGATCCGCGAACTGAGATAAGTGTACTCCTCTTTCGGCATCAGAAAAATGGTTTCCACCGTCGCTTCCAGTTTGCGATTCATTAGCGCCATTTGGAATTCGAATTCGAAATCCGAGACGGCGCGCAGCCCGCGCACCACGGCATGGGCGTTCTCCCGGAGGGCGAATTCGACGAGCAAACCATCCAGCGGTGCGATCTTCACGCCGGGAAGGCTCGCGGTCACCTGGCGGAGGAAATCGAGACGCTCTTCGAGAGTAAAGAGCGGTTGCTTTTGGTCGTTATGAGCGACGGCTACGACGACTTCGTCGAAAAGCTTTCGCGCCCGCTCGATCACATCGAGGTGACCGTTCGTCACGGGGTCAAAACTGCCGGGATAGATCGCGCGTCGCATGGGGCGGAAATTCGCAGAGGAATGGGCGGTTGCAAAGGGTTGAAGCGTTGAAGGGTTGGAGCGTAAACTGGCGCGCGCATCCCACCCATCCGCTTGAACGCTTCAACCCTTTCCCGTTGCCCTCCGCTTTCCCCGCTCCAAACTAAGCAGGAGATGTTGAGCGTCACTCCCTACCGATCCATCGCGGTCGCCGCCACCTTTTCGCCGCGTTTCCACCAGGTGCTCGCAGAAGCGAATCGCGTCCGCGCGCGCTTCGACTCGGTCTTGAGCATGATTTACGTGGGCAAATGCAACGCCGCTACGATGCGCAAATTTTCCGGGGCCATCGTCAAGCTAAAGCTGCCCGCTGATTCGCCGGTGCATTATGAAGAAGGCGATCCGGCGACCAGCATTCTGGCCGCGGCCCGGAAGCTAAAAGTCGAATTGCTCGTCGCGGGTGCGTTGGAGAAGGAGGCGGTGCACCGACAATTTCTCGGCGACGTGGCGCGACGTTTGGCGCGCGAAGCGGCGTGTTCGGTCATGCTTTTTACCAAGCCGGCGCTCGAACCAAAGCCCCTGCGCCACATCGTCCTCATGGCCGAATTTTCCGAGCACGGTCAGGTTGCTTTGCGGCGCGCGCTGCACCTGGCGGAGCGGGAAAATTGCGAACGTCTTTATGTCATTCGCAGTTATACCAGCTTCGATAAGGCGCGGGCCGCGCGGCGGGGACAGAGCGGCAAAGGGAGCGCTCGCACCCTGGAGGAAGAGGAGATCGCTCTCCAGGAATTCATTCTCGGCGCGGGCGAAACGAAGGTGCCGATTGAAGCGCGTTGCATCCGCGGTAACACGGGCTTTGCCGCTTCCAATTTTGTGCAGGCAGTGGAGGCCGATCTCCTCGTCGTCTCGCAGGAAAGGAAACTGTCAGCCCGGATTTCGTGGGTCACGGAAGTCATCCCATGCAATCTCTGGATAGTGCGTTGAGCCGAAGCCGGGATCACCGATCCCCGGCTACAACTAACGAAAATAGTTGCGCTGCTTTTCTGTAATCGGGCGCCCCAGTTTTTCCAGGACCAGGAGCATGTCTTCCCAGACCTTGCGCTTTTCCGTGTTGCTCTGGTTTCGCAGCAGGTAGGACGGATGAAACGTGATCATCAACGGCGTCTCGCGATAGGAATGCCAGCGACCGCGCAGCTTCCCCATCGGCTGGCGAATCTGCAGGAGCCCTTCCACTGCGGTCGCTCCAAGGGCGACCAGCACCCTGGGTCCGATAATTTCAATCTGCTCCGTCAGGTAGGGGAGACACGTTTCCATCTCGGCCGCAGTCGGCGGACGATTGCCGGATGCGCCGGGCGGCATGTTCGGCCGGCATTTGAGAACGTTGGCGATAAAGACATCGTCCCGGCGGAAGCCCATCGCCGCGATAATTTTGGTGAGCAGCTGGCCCGCCCGGCCGACGAAAGGTTCGCCCTGCCGATCTTCGTCTGCGCCCGGTGCCTCGCCGATGAACATCAACTCGGCGTCGACGTTGCCGACCCCAAAAACCGTTTGCGTGCGCGAGGAGGCGAGATGCGGGCAGAGGCGGCAAACCGCCACCCGCTCGCGCAGGGGCGCGAGGCGCGCGTCTTTTCCCCCGACAAGCGGCGCCGCCTGGCGCAGCTGGTCGAGCGCGGCGCGACTGGCGCGGGGCAGCCGGTCGCTCTCGCCCCGGATGCGTTCGAGGCCGCGTATCGTGATCTCGATGGCGCCGACAAAGTCGTTCACCCTCGTGCGTTAGCACGCCGCCCAAGGGTAGCGCAAGCTTCCAGTCCAATTGGAGGACTGGAAGCTTGCGCTACCTTCCCGCGATGAGCGGCCGCGTGGACGAATATGATTATGCGTTGCCGGATGAGCTGATCGCGCGGCGACCTTTGGCGCGGCGCGAGGATGCGCGCATGATGGTGCTCGATCGGGTCGAAGGGACGATCGCCCATCGGCGGTTTGCCGATCTCGTCGAGTTCGTTAGGCCAGACGAGCTTCTCGTGCTCAACGATACGCTTGTGCTTGCAGCGCGACGCTTTTCCGACGACGGGACAATTGAGTTTTTGTTCCTCGAGCAGATCGATGGGCAAACCTGGAAATGCCTCGTCAAACCGGGGCGCAAAATGCGGCTCGGGGCAGTCGCGATCCTCGACAGCACAGCCGGCCGGGTGGAGAAAATCCATGAGGAAGGCGAGCGGGTCGTGAGGTTCGAGCGCGTCATCGATCCTTATTGTGGCGGCCAGATTCCCTTGCCGCCGTATCTCCAGCGCAGCGCCGATGCGGAGGATGCGAAGCGCTACCAGACCGTTTTCGCGAAAGAGCCGGGCGCGGTGGCGGCGCCGACCGCGGGCCTCCATTTTACGCCGGAGATTCTGGCGCGGTTGCCGCACACCTTTGTCACGCTGCATGTCGGCACCGGAACTTTCCGGCCGGTGCAAAGTGATACGATCAGCGGGCATCGGATGCATTCCGAGCGATTCACGATTACTCCGGCAGCGGCTGACGAGATCAACGCCGCCGAAAGAATTCTGGCCGTGGGAACGACTTCGGTCCGCGTCCTCGAAGCGGCCGTTAGGCGCAACGGCCGGCTCGTCGCGCAGGAAGGCGCGACCGATATTTTCATTCATCCGCCCTATTCGTTTCGCGCGGTGGACCGGTTGCTGACGAATTTTCACCTGCCGCGTTCGACCCTCCTCATGTTGGTGGCGGCGTTCGCGGGTCGCGAGTTCGTCCTGCGCGCCTACGCGGAAGCCGTGCGCGAACGCTACCGCTTTTACAGTTACGGCGATTGCATGCTGATTTTGTAATTTTTTTCTCGTGCTCATGGTCGTGATCGTGCTGGTAATCGGGCGGCCGAAGAGACGATTACGATTACGATTACGATTACGAGCATGAGCACGAGCACGAGTGGAGCGGAGAGTCCCGACGACGAACAACCCCGGGGTGAGCTCGTGACCCGCACCGTCGCCATGCCGAAGGATACCAACCCGAACGGCGATATTTTTGGCGGTTGGCTGATGGCGCAGATGGATTTAGGTAGCGGCATTCTTGCTTCCAAAACGGCGCGCACCCGCGTCGTGACCGTAGCCGTAGACGGCATGTCATTTCTCGAACCGGTGCGAGTCGGGGATACGGTGGCTTGTTACGCCTGGGTCGAATCGATCGGCCGCACTTCGATGAAGATCCCGGTCGAGGCCTGGGTGCAGCGTTACATGCACACGGAGCAGACCCGGGTGACGCGCGCGGTTTTCACCTACGTGGCGGTCGATCAATCGGGCCGGCCGATCCCGGTCCGGCGCGACGAATGACTCGTTAGGCTATTGCCCGCTGCCGTCCCCGACCGATTCCGGCCCGGAAGCTTCGGTCGCTACCATCGGTTCGGTCGGTTGCATCACGGGCAAGGTGTTTTTGGCGAACCTGACTCGCCTTTGTTGCTTGACCCGACCGAGGCTCGATTTGCGCACATAACGTTCGTAGGCGCGTTCGCGGCGTCCGCTCGCGGTCAGCATCGAGCAGCTGGAAAGAAGCGTGGCCCCGGCCAGAAAGAGCGCGAGGGGGCGATAGAGTTTTTTCATTTGTTTCCTCCCACCAAGAGGGGTTCGTCTTTGTTTGAGTCGAGGGTGAAGAGGCCGGACCGCACCATCTGGTAGGCGGCCTGGTAAATTTTCCAGTCGCAAAATCCGCTTTTGCCATGCAATTCGGCGAGGGTGAGCCGGTCGTTGTAAGCCAGCTGCCAGATCTCCTCCGCCACGGGTCGCAACTCGTTCGGGCTGGGATCGTCCCAGACGAAGTTCAGCTGCTTGCGCTTGAGCCGGGCGGTTGTGTCGCGCATCTCCTTGCGCAGATCATCGAATTGATCGCGCATTTGGATGGCGTTGATCAGAATTTCGTCCGCGTTTCGGGTCATGGCGCTGCCTTCGCCCCAGTTCGCGCCGACCTTGGTTTCATTGGAGAAGGAAAAGGTGCCGGAGCGATGCTCGTGCAGGAAAAGCTGCCAGAAAGCTTCCTCGCCGCTCAAATGCTCGAAGCGTCCCCAGCGCGGCGTTCCTTTTTCAAAATAGAAGGTGGAGATCGTCTCGCCCTCTTCGTTGGCGATGGTGAGCAAGCCGGTCTGCATCGATTGGATGATCGTCTGGTAAATCGTGACGATGTCGAAGTTGATGAGGCTGCCGGTTAATTCGAGCGAATTGTTCGGCGAACGGGTCAGCTCGCGCGCTTGAAACAAGCGGTTGGCCAGTTTCTCCGAGAGATAGAGAAAGAAGGAGGGCACACGCTGGATGAGCTCGGGGAAATCACTCCGGTGAAAGCATTGCACGGAGAGCGGAGCGCAGGCGCGGGCGGCGTGGTTGCGGGGGATATCCATCAGGGCGGAGGTTTCGCCGAAGATGTCCCCACGAGAGAGGTAGGTAGTGGCCGATCCCGGACGCGTATTTTGCGGGAGAAGCTCGACCGCGCCGCGGGTGATGATGTAGAGCTGATCGCCCTCGTCTCCCGACAAATATACCAAGTCGTTCTCAGCGAAATGTTTGACCTTCGACAGCAGGCCGATGGCCTTCAGCTCGATGAGCCGGAGCGAGGTACAAAAAGAGAAGAAGTCGCGTTGGACCACTCTTTTAGAAAAGCAAGACTCGTGCGGGGAACCGGGGAACCCGGGAAAAGTTTGTCGGTGAGAGTCGACCTTTGCAAAGGGAGGATTTGCCGCTAATCCTCTGGCCGTGAACGAGCTCGCCTACCTTTTTGAGCGTTTTCCCTCGTTTACTCAGACTTTTTGCTATCGCGAGATCGACGAATTGAGGCGGCAGGGCGTATTTCCGGCGATTTTCTCCATCCGCCGGCCCGCGGGCGAACCTGCACAGGACTGGGATGCCGCCATCGTCCGGGAGGTGCAATACCTGCCGGGAGACGAAGCGCTGGTCCGGGAAGTGGATACCGCATTGCACAAAAGCAAGCTGCCGGCGGAAGCGGCCCGTGAGATCTCCGCCTGGGGCCGAAAGACCGATTTTCTCCGCCTTTACCAGGCCGCCTACATCGGGCCACGGTTACAGGCCCTGGGTGTGGGTCATGTGCACGCCCATTTCGCCGGCATGGCGGCGCGGACAGCCTATTGGATCGATCGGTTTTTCGGGATCGGCTTCAGTTTTACGGCGCATGCGAACGACATTTTTTCCCCGAAATTCTTCGAGGTTTCGCTAAGCAAATTGATCGATGCGGCGCGGGCCGTGGTCACGGTGAGTGACTTCGGGGTGCAGTTCTTGCGCGAGAAATTCCCGGGCGAAGCCTTGAAAATCCACCGCGTTTACAATGGCATCAATCTCGCACGCTTCCGGCCCACGGACTTCTCCGCCAGTCCGCCCACGATCATTTCCGTCGGCCGATTGATCGAAAAGAAAGGTTTCGCAGACCTGGTGGAGGCCTGCCGGTTACTGCTGGCGCGCGCGATCGATTTCCGTTGCGAGATCATTGGCGAGGGTCCGCTCCAGGGCCCGCTCCAGAAGCAAATCGACACCAGCGGCCTCGCGAGTGTGGTTCTGCTGACCGGTCCTCTCGCGCAAGGCGAAGTGATCGACCGGCTCGCGCGGGCAGCGGTCTTTGCCTTGCCCTGCGTCGCGGAGGCGGGCGGAGGCATGGACAATTTGCCGACTGTCGTGATGGAGGCGATGGCGGCCGCTCTGCCGGTGGTCTCGACCCGAATCGGCGGCGTCCCGGAGATGGTTCTTGACGGAACGACGGGCCTCCTCGTCCCCGACCACGAGCCGGCAGCCCTGGCCGAGGCGCTGGCCCGCATTCTGGCCGATCGAACTATCGCCCGGTCGTTAGGCAAATCCGCCCGCGAACGATCAGCGGCAGTCTTCTCGATCGAGCAAAGCGCGCTGGCTTTGGGCGCCATTTTTCAGCTGTAGCCGGGGTTCGGTGACCCGCCCACGTCTCAGCCTACGACTTCCCGACCGGATCACCGCCCCGGGCTACAGTTCGCTCTTGCCGCCCCTTGTGCCAAAGCTCAGATTCTCCCAATGAAACAGCCTCCTTTTCTGCGCTCACTGGGCTTTTTGGTCATCTTGCTTGTTTCCGTCTCCGTCTCGCGCGCGGAGACGTCCCCGCCCTGGATTTCCACCTACAACTCTTTGCTCGCCAAATATGTCACGAATAGCGGCGTGAAATATGCCGCTTGGAAAAATAACGGCGCCGACATTCAGGGCATCCAGCAAGTCGTCGACGCCATCGGCCAGGAGAAGGTTTCCGGGAACAAATCAGAACGCCTCGCCTTTTACCTCAATGCCTACAACGCCTGGATCCTGCACGACGCGATCGCCAAGTATCCGACCAAGAGCGTGAAAGATCTGCTCTTTACCTTTTTCACGGGCACGCGAATCAAAGTCGGGGGCGAGCCGATGAGCTTTAACCATCTCGAAAAGGACATCATCCGGCCCAAGTTCAACGAGCCACGCATCCATTTCGCTCTCAACTGCGCGAGCCGCAGCTGTCCACCGCTTAATCCCGAGGCCTTTCGCGCCGACAAACTCGACGGGCAACTGGAGAAGCTGGCCGTCGCTTTCGTCAACTCGCCCAAGGGGGTCGAATACTCAGCGGCCGACAAGACAGCTGCGCTCTCTGCGATTTTCAACTGGTACAAGGATGACTTCAAAGCGGCCGGTGGTCCGGTGGCCTTCATTAACAAGCGTCGCAATCCGCCCTTGCCGAATGATACCAGGATCACCTACCAGGATTACAATTGGTCGCTCAATGAAGCCGAATAATTGAACGTCGCAGGGGAAGTTTGGCTGCGATTTCCCGCCCGGTAGGGCCGAATGAACCGCGAGAGCCCGGGCGTTCGCTGCGCCGGCTCGGGATGACAAACGCGCGCGCGGCGGACGCGCAAGTTCAGTGCGTTGATGGGACGCTGAAGACGTACTTTCGCAGAGCGAACGTCTACAGGAAAGCGCGCACTTGCGCGACCGCGCGCAGATAGACGCGATGCGGTCCGCCGCGCATCAACTCTTCCTGCACGAGGGAGACCGGATCATACTTGCCGGCCGGCAAGACCTGGGCCAACTGCCGGCCGCCGGTTCGACCGAAAGTCACATCGAGCAAATCCGCGCCCGGGTTGTGCGCGAGCTGAAATTCCGCGCTCTCGGTTGTGAGTGTGCAGCGGCCGATCGGCTCGCCCTCGTTTTCGCGGAGCGAGACGGCGATGTGCCACTCGCGGTCGTCATCGAGTTTGCGGAAACTTAACGACCTCTTATTGCGTCCGTGGCGTTCCCAGCCCAGTTGCGCCGCCAGCCAGCCCACGAGCAGGAGCGCGGTAGAACGAAACTCCGGCGCGTGCTCGATCTCGAGGGCCTTGATTTCGGCGAGGTGATGGTGGGTCGCGGGGTGATCGAAAAACTGCGCGAGCGCGACGCGAAAATGAACCAGACGGACCCAGTTCAAGTCGCAGAGGACGATGCGTTGGCGCGCTTCCTGTTGCGCGGTCTCGACCAGTTGCATTTGCTCGTCGAAATCGCGCCAGGTCTGGCTGTCGTAAATCACGCGATCGACCCAGGCCCAGAGTTGCGGATCGAGGGGCGCGCGAAATTCCTCCTGCCACCAAAGATAAAGCGGCAGGTCGGAATCGAGTTGCGCGAAGACGATGTTGGGCAGGAGGCCGCATTGTTTGCCCCGGAGGGAAAAGGAAAGCTGCTCGGAACAAACCTGTTTCCTGCCCGCGCGGCTGATGTGGCAGTGCGCGCTGATCCAGGCTTCAACGCGGTTCTCGGGCGCGCTCGGATAGGCAGCGATGACGATCGCGCGGCAGGCATGGTTTTGCGTGATCTGGGCGATCAAGGCGGTGTTTTTGCCTAACGATCCGGGCGCTTCGCTGTAAACCGCCAGGTTCATGAGCGAGGCGCGGGTCATGACGCCGTCCCCCGCATCCCAAAGTTTCTTCAGTTCGCGATCGATCTGGCCGATCTCGACCGGCATCCCGGCGACGAACGTTTCAGTGGGCGAGGGCATGGCGATTTACCTTGGAATTGTCATCCCGAACCACGCTGACGGTGAGGGACCTCGCGAGCGACTCTTGATGTTGTTAGGCAAAAGACGTCGCACGTGACCTGCGAGGTCCTTCGCTTCGCTCAGGATGACACGCATCTTTCGATCGCCTCCCATCACAACCTCCGCCAACTCCGTCCATCGCGCGCGAGCAACTCGTCGGCTTCCTCCGGCCCCCACGAACCCGCCGGATAGGTGCAGAGTTTCGGTGCGTTCTCCCCGGCCCACGCTTCTTCGATCGCATCGATGAACGCCCAGGCGCGCTCCACTTCATCGCGCCTGGCGAAGAGGGTGGCGTCGCCCGCCATCGCATCGAGCAAGAGCCGCTCGTAGGCCTCCGGGCTCGCTTTGCCGAAGGAGGTCCCGTAATGAAAATCCATCTTGACCGATTCAATCCGGAAACTCGTTCCCGGAACTTTCGCCTGCATCCGAAGCGAAATGCCTTCGTCCGGCTGAATGCGAATCACGAGCACGTTCTGATCCGGCGCGTCCGATTCGCGGTTGAATAACACTTGCGGCGCTTTCTTGAAGTGGACGGAAATCTCCGTGCCGGATTTCGGGAGCCGCTTCCCGACCCGGACATAAATCGGCACGTCCGCCCAGCGCCAGTTATCCACTCGAATGCGCAGCGCCGCGTAGGTCTCGGTCTTCGATTGCGGGTCAACCCCTTTTTCCTCCCGATAACCGACGACCGGTTTGCCGCTGATCGCACCCTGGCCGTACTGACCGCGGACGACGTGTGTGCCGACTTCGTCGTCCTGGAAGCGGCGGAGCGAGCGGACCACTTTCACCTTTTCATCGCGAATGCTGTCCGCGCCGAGATCGGTCGGCGGCTCCATCCCGACGAGGCAAAGCAATTGCAGGAGGTGATTCTGCACCATGTCGCGCAAGGCGCCCGCGCCTTCGTAATACCCGGCACGATTTTCCACGCCTAACGTCTCCGCGGCGGTGATCTGGACGTGGTCGATGTAGCGTGTGTTCCAGAGCGGCTCGAAAATGGCATTGGCAAAGCGCAGGACTAAAATATTTTGCGCGGTCTCCTTGCCGAGGAAGTGATCGATCCGGTAGGTCTGATTTTCCGCGAACGCACTCTGCACCACGCGGTTCAAGTGCTGCGCGGATTTGAGGTCGGTGCCGAAAGGCTTCTCCAGAATAACGCGTGCCCAGCTTCCTTCGCGCGGTTTGTTCAGACCCGCTTTTTGCAGATTCTCCACGATCGTTTCGAATTGCTCCGGGGAAGCCGCGAAATAGAAAAGACGGTTGCCGCGCGTGCCGCTTTCCTGGTCGAGTTTATCGAGACGTTCGGCCAGTCTCTGGTAGCCGCTTTCATCGCCAAACTCGCTCTGATGGTAAAAGAGCGACTTGGCGAAACCGTCCCAAATTTCGTCCCGGACGTTTTGACGGGAAAATTTCCGGGTCGCTTCCTCCATTTCCTGGCGGAATTCGTCATCAGTTTTCGGCCGGCGGGCGAAGCCGACGACAGCCACGGCTGGCGGGAGTTCGCCGTCGGCTGCGATGTTGTAGAGGGCGGGAACGAGCTTGCGATGAGTCAGATCGCCGGTGGCGCCAAAGATCACAACCGCGCACGGCTGGGGCACGGCTTTGGTGGAGAGTCCTTCGCGCAACGGATTGGGTTGATACTCTTCTGTCATGGCTCGGACAACTTAGACTCGTTGCAGGAAACAGAGTAAGCGAAAAAACGCGCGCGCTTTTTTATTGTTCCAGGGATCCGCCTCCGGTTAAGAAAGGTCGCCCTGCGTGTTGCCACCGACCACGTCGAAATCTCTTCAGCCGCGTCCACGCGATGTATCCTGGCCGGGTCGTCGCCATTCTTCTAAAATGGACCCCCATTTGCAGTCCGCACTTGCGGATGACAAGCGAACATCCATTGCAATTGTGAGGTCCCTCGCCGCGCTAGGCCGGCTCGGGATGACAGCAGAGAGCGAGTGTGAGCGAGCGTCGCGCGCTCAACCCGGCAGCGGAAAGCGCCGGGTCATTTGTTGCACCTGCTGGCGCACATTTCCGATGGCGCGCTCGTCCTCGCGCGCTGCGAGCGCCTCGGCGATCAAGTCCGCGATTTCGAGCATCTCTTCTTCTTTCATTCCGCGCGTCGTGACCGCGGGCGTGCCAAGGCGAATGCCGCCCGGCTTGAAAATCGGATAGGTGTCGAAGGGAATAGCGTTCTTGTTCACGGTGATCCCGGCGCGATCGAGCACTTCCTGCGCGACCTTGCCGTTCACTTCCTTCGGCCGCAGATCGACCAGCATGAGGTGGTTGTCCGTCCCGCCGGAGACAATCCGAAAGCCGTGTTTCGCAACTCCGGCGGCGAGTGCCCTGGCGTTGATCACCACCTGTCGCTGATACTCGCGAAACGCCGGTTGCAGCGCCTCGTGGAAACAGACCGCCTTGGCCGCGATGACGTGCATGAGGGGTCCTCCCTGCACGCCCGGGAAAACCGATGAGTCGATCGCTTTCGCGAATTTCTCCTGGCAAAGCACAATCCCACCGCGCGGACCGCGCATGCTTTTGTGCGTCGTGGTGGTGACAAAGTGCGCGTGCGGCACCGGGCTGGGATGTTCGCCCCCGGCAACGAGGCCGGCGATGTGGGCCATGTCGATGAAAAGAAGCGCGTCCACCGCATCCGCAATCTGCCGGAGGCGTGGGAAATCCAGGAAACGCGGGTAGGCCGAAGCACCGGCCGTGATCATCGCCGGGCGAACTTCCTCCGCCTGTTTGGCGAGCGCGTCGTAGTCGATTTGTTCGGTCTGTTGATCGACACCGTAATGCGTCACCTGGTAAAGTTTGCCGGAGAAATTTGCGGGATGACCGTGGGTGAGATGGCCGCCGTGAGCGAGGTTCATGGTCAGGATGCGATCACCTGGTTTGATCGCGGCAAAGTAGACCGCCATGTTGGCCTGGGCGCCACTGTGCGGCTGGACGTTGACGTGTTCCGCGCCGAAGATTTTGAGGGCGCGATCGATCGCCAGTTGCTCAACGACGTCAACATTTTCACAACCGCCGTACCAGCGTTTCCCCGGGTAACCTTCGGCGTACTTGTTCGTCAGGCAGGAGCCCTGCGCCTCCATCACGGCGCGGCTGGTGAAATTCTCCGAGGCAATCAGTTCGATGTTTTCCCGCTGCCGCCGTTCTTCTGCCGCGATGGCATCGAAGATTTCGGGGTCGACTTTGCGGAGCGCGTAACATGACGAGATCTCGGCCCGGCCGCCGGTTTCGGATTCAAGATGATGAGGCATATTTCCCATGCTGGATCGCGAAGCAGGAGTTCCGCGGATGGAGTGGGGGACTGCAAGTTCGGTTTGTTCTACGAAGGCCAGGACGCTCGGTAAAGCCTTTTCAATGCTGTCCGCGCATTCTTCGTAGACTTCCCGACCCAGACCAATCGGGTCGGGCAGATCCCGCCAGAGGGTGGCGCCCGGCTCTTCGAACTCGCGCAAAAGGAAGGTCTTGTCGGCGCTCTGCGGAAAGAGCAGATGAATCGTCTCGAGATGGGAGCTGGTCATGCCGAAAATGTGCGTCGCCCAGTCGATCAGCGTGGCGGTGAGCGGTTGACTGCGAAAACCCGAAATATCGACCCCGCGTTTCCGGCAGACTTCCACCCCATGCACACTCGGGGGCTGCCCGCGCACCGCGTGCACGCCCGCGGCGTCGGCGGCGATGTCCTTGCGGTTGCCGAGGAGACGGCGGAAAAGTCCCAGGGCCATGGGGCTGCGGCAGATGTTGCCGGTACAGACAAAAAGGACGTATTTCACAATGCGGAGCGCGGCGGCGAAAGCCTGCGCCAAGGTAAAATTAAACTCAGTCAAGTCAACGAACCGGCCCGCCGAACGCTCTGGAAATGACCTCCACGCCAATTTGCCTAACGAAGCTCGCTCATCCATGAGGTCGCGCTGGAAATCTCTCCGTTACGTGTTGGAATGGCTCGGCCTTCGCCTGCTGGCGTTCATCGTTCCGCGCTTGTCGCGCCCGTTCGCGGTGCAGTTTGGGCGAATGGCGGGGGCGATCGCGGCGCTTCTCGATGGGCCGGGCCGGCGGGTCGCGCTGAGTAACCTGGAAGCCGCTTTCGGCGATCGATTTTCAGCCGCGGAACGCGCGCGGATCGCGCGTGAATCCTATCAGCAATTTGCCGGCACGATGATCGATCTCTTCTGGAGCCCACGCCTGACGGCGCAGAACTATCGAGGGCTGATTGATCTCGAAGGCTGGGATGAATTCGCTCGCACGGTCGGTCCGGCCGGTCCCTGCATCATCGCGACCTGCCACTACGGAAATTTCGAGTGGCTTAGTCTCGCCGCCGGATACGCCGGCTTGCGCGCAACCATCATCTCACAGGAATTCAAGAACCCGCGGCTCGATCCGATTTTTAGTCGCCTCCGCCAGCAATCCGGACACCAAATGGTAGCGCGGGAAGGTGCGGTCGTGCGGCTTTACAAAACCTTGCGGCGCCGGGGGACGGCGGCCATTCTGGTCGATCTGACCTTGCACCCGCGCCAGCCGACGGTGGCGATCGATTGCTTCGAGCTAAAGACATCGGTCACCTTTGCTCACGCCTGGCTGCACCGCCGCAGCGGGATGCCGATCGTTCCGGTGCACGCGGAGCCGTTGCCGCGGGGCCGCTGCCGGGTCGTCTTTCACCCGAAATTGAAAATCCCGCCGGACGCGACCGAGCAGCAGATTGCCCAACTTTGTTGGGACCAATTTGAGCCGGTCATTCGGGCTCATCCTTCGCCCTGGCTTTGGATGTACAAGGCATGGCGATTTCGACCGACGAATCCCGATCGACCCTACCCATTCTACGCCGGACCCATACCGCGCTTCGATTATCTGGTGGAGCGAATCGGGGAAGACGCCGCCGACGCCTCAGAAGAACAGGGCAACCTCTAAATACCCGTGTCTTCTTCACCGCCGGGATTGCGGGCGAGGAACACGGCCTTCTTGGCGAAATCAAGTCCACTCAATAAACGGTCGGTATCGTGCCCGGCGGTCTGCCTGCATCAGATCGTCGGGCTGGCAAAAGCGCGGCGCCGCGGATTCCTTGCGGACGCCGCGCAAATCCTTTTCCGACCGCGCGCAGAAGGGTGCAGGTTGACAACCGGGCCGGCATACGCTCTTCAATTTTCGCATGATCCGTCTGCTTTTCCGCTCTCTTCTTCTACCGCTCATGGCGATTTATGCCTTGCTCACAAGCTGCACCACGGTGCCGACGACGGCCGAATATCACGTCGTTGCGCATAAACCGCATGATCCCTCCAAGGTGCGGGTGGATGTTTCGCTTTCGAAACAGAACGTCTACGTCATGGAAGGGGATCGCTGCTTGATGGCGGCCGCTACGTCGATCGGGCTGCCGGCCAAGCCGACCCCCCAAGGCCATTTCCGGATCTATAACAAGATCGAGAACAAACGCTCCGGCTCCTACGGGTTTCGGGTACAGGGCGATCGCGTCGTGCCGGCCATTGCCGGGGCGAATGTCCCAGGCCGCTACGTCGGTTATCCGATGGGTTACTGGTGCGAATTCTCGCCGGCCTATGGATTTCATCAGGGATTCGTCCATCCCTATCCGCGCACGCATGGCTGCCTGCGGCTCAAAGGAGAGGTGGCGCCGAAATTCTTCGCGCTCGTGCGCAACGGTACCCCCGTTAACATTTCCGACACCCAACCGGAAGACGCGACCCTCGGGCCCACGGTTCGCCGGGTCGATGATTCCAGGACGCCCGACCCTGACCCGCATGTCATGGTCACTTCCGCCGCTTTCAAGAAGCCGGAGGGGCCACTCCTCGTCGAGTAGTGCCCGGCCGGACTCTTCGACTAACGAGTTGCGGCCCGGACGCCTGCGGCGACATTGGCCCGTGAGCGCGAACCTCATCTCCAGCGGCACGACCGCGCGCAACAAAGTCAACCTCCGCACCCCGGAGGTGATGTCCGCCGTCCAGGAGCAGGTCGAGTCGCATTATCGCAGCGACATCGTCGACCAGGTGCGCCGCCAGGGAGGGGTCATTTCTGTCGGGGACGTGACCGTGCGGCTGGCCAAGCAGTTTGGTTTTTGTTACGGCGTCGAGCGCGCGATCGATCTGGCCTACGCTGCGCGCAAAGTTTTCCAGGATCGCCGCCTCTTTATTGTCGGCGAGATTATTCATAACCCGGAGGTGAACGAACAGATCTCGTCGCTAGGCATCAAGAACCTGACCGGGCAGAACAAACAGGCCGACATCTCCGAACTGCAGCCGGATGACGTCGTCATCCTGCCCGCCTTTGGGACCGAGCTTTCCATTTTGCAGCAGATCAAGGATCGCGGTTGCCAGATCGTCGACACCACTTGCGGCGATGTCATGAGCGTCTGGAAACGGGTCCGCAAGTATGCGAGCGAATCCGCCACATCCATCATTCACGGCAAAGCCGAGCACGAAGAAACCAAGGCGACCAGTTCGCGCGCGCTCGGCGATGGGAAGGGTCATTATCTCGTCGTGCTGACCCTGGCTGATACGGATTACGTTTGCGATCACATCCGCAACGGTGGCGACAAACAGGCTTTCCTGGACAAATTTCGCGGCGCCTACTCGGCTGGTTTCGATCCCGACGTTCATCTTCGGACCGTCGGGGTGGCGAACCAAACCACCATGCTCCGCGGTGAGACCGAAGAGGTGCAGCGGCGAATTCGGAAAGCGATTGCCGATCGCGACGGAGCGGAAATGGCGACGAAAAACTTCCGCTTTTTTGACACCATCTGCGGCGCGACGCAGGAGCGCCAGGATGCACTGCGTGAATTGCTCAACGTGAAAATGGAACTGCTGCTCGTCGTCGGCGGCTACAACAGCTCGAATACTTCGCACCTCGCCGAGATGGGCGAGGAAAAATTGCCGACCTATTTTGTCCTGAACGCCAGCCGGCTCATTTCGGATCGGGAAATCCGCCACTATAATCTGCACGAAAAGCGCGAAGTCGTGGCGCACAACTGGTTGCCAAACGGTCCGGTCGTGGTTGGCATCACCGCCGGCGCATCCTGTCCCAACAACCTCATCGAGGAAACGCTCATCCGACTTTTCCGACTGCGCGGGATTGGACTCGAGCAACTGGCGGCCGCAGCTGCCTAACGATCCGGCGCGAGGAAGAATGAGCGCAACCGCTTCAGCCTGGGAGCTGCGGCGCGCCCGGTTGGAAGATGCGGTCGAGATTGCGCGCCTTGTGACCGAGTTGGGTTACCCGATCGAAGCAGCGGAGATCATCCCGCGGCTGGGGAAGTTGCTCGTTCATCCCGATCATCTCGTGACGGTAGCGACTGGCCCTAACGACTGCCTGTCAGGCGTGATCATGGCCGAGCACCGTTGCCTGCTTCTCTATGGTGCCCAGGTCGAGATCATGGGCTTGAGCGTAGGGGCCGAGGCGCGGCGCCGGGGAGTCGGCCAGGCGCTCGTTAGCGCGGTCGAAAACTGGGCGCAACAATTCGGCGACGGCCCGGTCGTTGTCCGCTCAAATGTGATCCGCCCCGAATCGCATCCCTTCTACGAGAAGATCGGTTACGCGCGCAAAAAGACCCAGCACGTTTACGCCAGGTCGTTAGGCAAAGGCACCGGCGCTGGTTGATTCAACGAGCCGCGCGCACTGCTTCGACCGGATTACCAGCCGCGCATTTGCCATCCGAGGCGCGATTTCTTCATGAGATGCGTGCAATCTGGAAAGGCAGTATCAGCTTCGGGCTGGTCAATATCCCCATCGCTCTTTATCCCGCGACCCGGCGGGAGGACCTGAAGTTTCGGCTCCTGCGCGAGGGTGATCTGAGCCCGGTGAACTACAAACGGGTCGCCGAAAAGGACGGCAAGGAAGTGCCGTGGGAAAAAATCGTGAAAGGCTACGAGTACGAAAACGGAAAATTCGTCGTCCTCAACGAGAAAGATTTTCAGCGAGTCGATCTGGAGGCGACGCAGACGGTCGATATCCAGGACTTCGTCGACGTCGGTGACATTGACCCGATGTATTTCTACAAGCCGTATTACCTCGAGCCGCAAAAAGGGGGCGACAAAGCCTACGTTCTGCTCCGCGAGACGCTCGAGAAGACGGGGAAAGTCGGGATCGCAAAAGTGATCATCAAGACCCGCCAATACCTCGCCGGGGTGAAGCCGCTCAAGCATGCGCTCGTCCTCGAGCTGATGCATTTGCGCGAGGAGCTGGCCGATGCGGAAAAGCTCAATGTGCCGAAGAAATTTCCGAACCGGGGAAGCGCGAAATCGAAATGGCGAAAGCGCTGGTGAGAAGCATGAGCTCGAATGGGATCCGAAAAAATACAAGGATGATTATCGCGACGCTTCTCGATGGAGTGATCGAGGAGAAGGTCGAATCGGGCGGCAAAGAAATCGAGGAAAAACCGAAAGCGAAGAAGCCTTCGTCGAAAGTGATCGACCTGGTCGCCGTGCTGCAGGAGAGCCTGGCGAAATCGGAGGGCGGCAGAAGAAGAAGCGCACGGCCCGGAAGACAAAAAGAGCGCCCGCAGGGCGGCTTGAAAGAGCCTGAGGGCGGAAGCGGTCATCTTGTCGAGTAGATATTCTTCCCTTGATTCAAACGAACGTTTGAATTATTTTGAAGTCTCATGCCGGAAAATATTCACTGCGACCAAGCTCGCCATTCTGAAAGCGACCGAACGTCTTGTTGCGGCCAAGGGTTTCGAGGCGACCTCGCTGCGCGACATCACCGCCGCCGCCAAAGTCAATCTCGCGGCCGTCAATTATCACTTTTCGACCAAGGACGCGCTCATCCTCGCGATGCTCAATCGCCGCCTCAGGCCGCTGAACGACGCGCGTCTCGCCTTGCTCGATCAGTTTCGAAGAAGAAGCCGGCGGCCGAACCCGTCGCAGTCGAGAAAATTCTCGAAGCGCTTTTCCGCCCGGTCTCTCGATCTCATCGCCCGGCCGCTCCAAGGGCGGCCGCAATTTCCTTCGCCTCCTCGCGCTCTGCCCTGGCCGAGCCCGGCGCTTATCTCAAGCCGCTCGTGGAAAAGGAATTTGCCGAAAAGACGCGCCGCTTCCATCGCGCCCTGCGCCGCTCGCTGCCCGCAGCTTTCGGACGCCGAAGCCTATTGGCGGCTCCATTTCGCGCATGGCGTTTTCCTCCACGCCGTCGCGCACTCGCAAGTGCTCGACTTCACCTCCGCGGCCGCTGCCGCATCACGAACTCGGACGCAGTCCTGCGCCGGATCATCAATTTTTGCGCAGCCGGGCTGCGCAGCCCAGCCTAACGAATCATCCTATGCCAGTCATCGAACAAGAACCCGTCGCGCGGAAGTCCGTCCCGACGCCGACAACGGGGTCCGATCTCCTGGTTGATCTCGGACGATGACATCCTATCGTCGAAGAAAAGAAGACGCCGCTCTTCCGGCGACCCAGCGGTCGTCATTGGTGCGGCCGTCGTGCTTGTGCTCGCGATCTTTACACCGCGACAATTTTCTTTCACAGCCTCACCCACGAGAGCACCGACGACGCGTTTATCGACGCGCACATCGTGAACATCGCGTCCGAAGATCGCCGGGAAAATTTCGGCGGTAGAGGTGCGGGATAACCAGCTCGTGAAGAAGGGCGAGGTTCTGCTCGAGATCGATCCGGGCGATATCGAGGCGATGGTCGCGCAGCGGCGCGCCGCGCTCGATGTCGCGAAAGCGCGGCTTCGAAAACGCGCAGATGAGCGCCGAACAAGCGGTGGCACACGTGCACACGTTGCTTGCCGCTTATGCCTCGGTGAAAGCGAGCACTGCAGGCAGCCGCGGCCGACACCGCGAAAGATGCGCGCCGACCTCGCGCGCAATAGCGGCCTTATCGCCAGCGGCGCGATTTCGAAGCAGGATTTCCAGCATTCCGAAAAGCGGACACGACTTCTTCCGAAGCGACGCTTGAGTCGAAACAGAAACAGCTCCAGGCCGCAGCGGCGTATGCGGAGGAGGCAAGAAAACAGGCCGGCTCGGCGCGCGCGCAAGTCGAGCGCCGCGCAGGCAGAGGTCGCGCAGGCGCAGGCGGAATTAAAGCCAGGCCGAGCTGCAAAAATCCTACACGAAGATCACCGCGCCCGAAGCCGGCCGCGTGACCAACAAATCGATCGAGCCGGGCAATTATGTGCAGGTCGGCCAGCCGCTTTTCGCGATCGTGCCGCGGCACGGGTTTGGGTGACGGCGAATTTCAAGGAAACCCAGCTCACCGAGATGCGCCCGGGACAACCGGCGGAAGTCGACGTCGACGCTTATCCGGCGCGCACTTTGCGTGGCCACGTCGATAGCATCCAAGCCGGCAGCGGCGCGCGTTTCAGCCTCCTCCCGCCGGAGAATGCGACCGGCAACTTCGTCAAAGTCGTGCAGCGCGTGCCGGTAAAAATCGTGCTCGATGAACAACCGAGCGTGCAGGAAGTGCTCGGTCCCGGGCATGTCGGCGGTGCCGGATGTGAAAGTGAAAGCCGAGTTTTGGCCCGGCGGTGACGGTCGCGATCGTGGCAGCGCTCGTCGATCCTGCTCGTCCTCGGCGCGACCGTCTGGTGGCTGGAACGCATTCGCACTCGTTAGGGCGGTCGTCGTGGCTTCGTCGAATTCGCCTAACGACGCCGCTTCCTCCTGGAGGCCGAGTTATCAACCCGTGGCTCATCGCCGCCTCGGTCATGCTCGCGACTTTCATGGAGGTGCTCGACACTTCGGTGGCGAACGTTTCGCTCCCGCACATCGCCGGCAATCTTTCCGCGACGACGGATGAGGCGACCTGGGTCCTGACCAGTTACCTCGTCGCCAACGCGATCATTCTTCCCGCCACCAACTGGCTCGGAAATCTCTTCGGCCGAAAACGATTTCTCGTTTCCTGCATCGTGCTTTTCACCGTTGCTCGGCCCTTTGCGGCGCGGCCGGCAGCCTTGGTTTTCTCGTCGTCGCGCGCGTCCTGCAAGGCGCGGCCGGCGGCGCGCTCCAGCCGATTTCGCAGGCGGTTTTGCTCGAAAGTTTCCCGCCCGCGAAACGCGGCGCGGCCATGGCCGTCTTCGCCATGGGCGTGGTGGTCGCGCCGATCCTCGGGCCCACGTTAGGTGGCTGGATCACCGACAACTACAGCTGGCGCTGGGTCTTTTACATCAACCTCCCGATCGGCCTGCTCGCCGCCCTGATGGCGAACGCTTTCATCGAGGATCCGCCTTATCTGAAACGAGTGAGCGCGAGCAACATCGATTATCATCGGCTTCGGCTTCCTCGCCATCTGGCTCGCGACCTTGCAATTCGTGCTCGATCAAGGGCCAGGAGCTCGACTGGTTTGGCTCGCATCACGATCGCGTGGTGCGTCGCGATTTCGGCCGCGGCGTTTCGTCGCTTTTGTCGTTAGGGAGCTGACTGCGCGCCAGCCGCTCGTCGACCTGCGCGTCCTGAAAAATCGCAACCTCGCGGTCGGTTGCGGCCTGATCGCGGTCCTCGGCGCGCTCCTCTACGGAACGATCGCGGTGCTCCCGCTTTTCATGCAGAATCTGCTCCACTACACCGCGCTCGATGCCGGCCTCGCCTCGAGTCCGCGCGGGATCGGCGCGTTCATCGCCACGATCGTCGTCGGACGGCTCGTCGGGAAAATAAACAACCGCATTCTTATCGCGGTCGGGTTTCTCGGTCTCGCCTATTCGTCGTTCCTCTTCGGCAATATTAACCTGAGCATCGGGATGAGCAGCATCGTCTGGCCGACCATCCTCAGTGGCGTCGCGATCAGCTTTATCTTTGTCCCGCTCGCCACCTCCAGCATGGGCACGCTCGCAGCAGGACCAGATCGGCAACGCCAGCGGTCTCTTCAATCTCATGCGCAATCTCGGCGGCAGCATTGGCATCGCCGGCCTGACCACGCTTGTCGCGCGCGGCGCGCAGACGAACCAGTCCGCCTTTGTCGGGCACTTTTCTCAATACAGCCCCGTGTATCAGCAAAAGCTCGCCGCCATTCAGAGTGGGCTCGCGGCCCACGAAGGCGCCTGGCGTGCCGCACAGCAGGCGCCGCAGGTTCTCTACGGCATCCTTGGGCAGCAGTCGTTGCTCGTTACCTACGCACACAATTTTCAGCTCTTCGGCCTGCTCTGCCTCATCACCACCCCGCTGGTCTTTTTCTTCAAGAAAGTGCAGAAGGGCAAAGCGCCGGCCGGCGTCCACTGACGACTCGTTAGGCGAGATCGCGCAAGGCTGCTGCCACCGCGCCCGGAAGCTTCCGAGGACCATCACCACCGAGCTGAGCATCAATGCTCTCCAGCCGGTGAATCAGATCGACGACGTCGCGCCGCGCCATCGGTCCGCCGGCCGCGGCGCAGAAATGGGTGCGGCAGCCAAAGGGGCGGTCGGCATAAATCAAGCACCGGCCCGACGTTACCTCGAGCACGGGGCACGCGCCGCTGGCCGCGGTGGGAAACTGCTTTCTTCCGCTGGCGCGCCAGGCGCGTGCAGCGACGAGCGCTTCGCCCTTCGTCAGGTAGGGAGTGACACCGGTTAGTTTGAACTGGCAGCACTCCGTCCGCCGCAGGCACTGCCGCTCCGCCGGACGCGCTGCCAGCTCGACATAAATTCGGCGCACCTCCGCCTCGGCCTGGGCGAAGCCGCCGGGCCGATCGGGTCTTCGATTCAAGGCCGGCATCGTGAAGCCGAAGATGCTCGCTCTCCGCAGCTACTGCAACCCACCTTTCTGTCAAAGGCTGGTGGCTGGTGGTTTCGCCGGGACTGGGCGCGCCGAAAATATTTTGCCCTTTCTGAAAATAAGGTTTGCCAGATCGGCCCCGCTTCGCGTAGAAGCGAATTGTTCTGGGGGGAACAGCCGCCCTTTACGCTCATCGAGTGTAGGGGGCGGTACCCCGGAACGGCTCTTTCATCGCCCTTGAGGAGGTCGTAATTCTCGCCTTTCAGCGCGAGGGGATTGGCAGCTGGATCGACAAACCTTTCCTTAGGCTGGAAGCATATCCGGTAGACCGAGAAAGCTTTCCTCCGCAACTTCTTCTTCGACGGTTCGCAGGGGCGCGAAGCGTTCGGCGCGAAAGCCGCGTTCAATGTCGTGAGCGTTGAACGGCCCTTTGATTTCGCACAGATAGACCGCGATCTCCCCTTCGTCACCGGTGAGTCCGATACCGGGAACGATATCGCGAATGGTATAGATCGAGCCCTCCTTCGGCAGCTCGTCATACAACTTTTCGATGCCGAGCGGGAAGCGGCCGTTGACACAAACGACTTTTTGATTCGGTAGAAACACGACTTGCCTAGGGGTTACTCGACCCGCCCTGAGCCGGGTTCCGGTTCGGGTACGGTGGAATGGGTGGCAACTCGTAGCCCTTCGTTTTCATCTCGGTCTGAACCTCCTGGATCGCGCGATCGAGCTGTTGGTCTTCGCCCTTGAACTCCTTCGCGGGATCATTGTCGACCACGATATCCGGATCGACGCCGTGACTCTCGATGATCCAGCCTTTCCCCTCCTTCGAGTAAGGAGCAAACTCTGGTTTGAAGAATTGTCCGCCATCGATCAACGGCAGGGGGTTGCGTATCCCGATCACACCGCCCCAGGTGCGTTTGCCGATCAATTTCCCGAGGCCGAGTGTCTTGAAGCGATAGGGGAAGATATCTCCGTCAGAGGCCGAAAACTCGTTAATCAGGGTAACCATAGGACCAAGGAAGGTCTGCGGCGGGTTGGTCTGGGGGGTACCGTTGCGTGCTACCTCGACCATGACGAGCGCGCGCCGAAGCCGCTCGATGACGATCGGCGAGACAAAGCCGCCGCCGTTGCCGCGCACGTCCGCGATGAGCCCTTTTTTGCGGATCTGCGGGAAGTAACGCTTGGTGAATTCGTTCAACCCCGGCTGGCCCATATCCGGGATATGGAGATAACCGACCTGGCCGTCGGTCTTCTTATTCACGTAATCGATGTTGTGTTGCAACCAATCGAGATAGTAGAGCGGTGACTCATCCGCGGTCGGGACGACGGTAATGTCGCGCGCGCCGGCGTCGGCAGGTTTGGAGTTCACCCGCAGGATGACCTGTTTGTCCGCCGTCCCGATGAGCGCGTCGTATATATTCGGCAAGGTCGAAAGCAGGGTGCCGTTGATCGCGAGAATGTAATCGCCCGGTTTGAGGTTCAGACCAATCGCGCTAAGCGGGGAACGCGTTTCCTTGTCCCAATTCTCGCCCGGCAGGATCCGATCGATGCGATAGGCGCGACTGGCCGGATCCCGTGACAGCTCGGCTCCGAGAAGACCAAGCTTGATCCGGGGCGTCTCGGGCCGTTCTCCACCGGCGACATAGGCGTGACCGTTGTTCAATTCTCCGATGAGCTCGCCGATGAGATAAGTCAGATCGTTGCGGTGATTCACGGACGGAAGCAGCGCGGCATACTTGTCGCGCATCGCCTTCCAGTCGACCCCGTTCATGGTCGGCGAATAGAAGAAGTCCCGCATTTGCCGCCATGCCTCGTCGTAGATCTGCTTCCACTCGGCGCGCCGATCGACCATCACGTCGAGGCCTTTCAGTTCCAGTTTGTGATCCTTGGTCTCGAGCTTGTCCTTGGGCAGATCGATAATCGAATAATCCTTCTCGATCTTTACCAGCATTTTCTTTCCATCAAAGCTGATCTGGTAACTATTGACGTCGCCCAGGACTGTCTCTTTTCGATCCTCCAGGCTGTAGAAACACAGGTGCCATTTCTGGTTATCCGGACCTAACTCCTCTTCGTCTTCGCCAGTGGTGTCGCCGACCGTCCGGCGAAGATAGAAGACGCGGTCGTCGACCAGGCGGAGATCCTTATAGTTGGCCGGAGCAATATCGAGTCCGACGATCCGGTTTTGAATACCGTCGGTATCGACTTTCACCGTGACTGGTTTTCTTGGACTTTTCTTCTTTCTTGTCATCCTTTTTTTCACCTTCTTTTTCACTTTCGGCCTTCTCTTTCTTCTTCTTCTCCGCTTTGCCGACCTCGTCGCTGCGCGGCGCGAGCGGCGACTCGGTCTCCTTGCGAGAGCGTCACGAGGTAGACCCGCTGCATGTCGAGGTAGACGTTCTCGAATTCCTCCTCGCCGAAGGTCGGCCTGAAATCGCGGCTCGAGGAGAGCATGAGATACTTGCCGTCGTCGCTGAATGAGACGTTTCCCGAGGCATACCAGTCATCGGTGATCGGGACGTAACTTTCTTACTCGCCACGGAATAGATGAAGGCTTTCGACTGATCATTCTCTTCCGGTTGCCGACCAGGCAATCCATTGGCTGTCTGGAGACCAATCGTAGGACTCGATCTCGCCGACTTTGTCCTGCGCGACTTCGGTCACCGCTTTGCTCGAAACGTCCACGTAGCGCAGGCGCTGCAGGCGATCGCTCCAGAGCAGCTTCTTGCTGTCCGGCGACCAGATGGGCTGGTAATAGTAAGTGTCGGCGCCCTTGGTCAGCTGCTGGGGTTGGCCTTTTCCGTCCTGCGACCGGACATACAATTCGTTCTCGCCTGATTCGTCGGAGTTATAGGCGATCCATTTGCCGTCCGGCGACCAGACCGCATCGCGCTCGTGGGCATTGGAAGTTTTCGTCAGGGCGCGCGCCGTGCCATCCTTCATCGGAACGGAAAAAAGGTCGCCGCGCGCGACGACGATGGCGCGCTGCCCATCAGGCGCAAGGTTGACTGACTTCGATGTGTTCTGGAGGCGTCAAGAAATGCCGCCCGGCCGGAGTCAAAATCCTCCTTGATGTTAATCGGCACCGGCGCCGATTGCCCGCTCGCCAGGTCGTAACGCCAGATGTAGCCGGCCTCTTCGAAGACGATCGAGTCTTTGCCGATCGTTGGGAACTTGATGTCGAAATCCTTGAAAGTCGTGAGTTGCTTCGTTTCTTTGCTTGCGAGGTCGATCGAGTAGAGATTCATCCGGTTATCGCGATCGGAGAGAAAATAGATGTGGTTGTCCGGCCCCCACATCGGGCAGATATCCTGTGCCGGATTGTTCGTTAGGTTCTCGTCCTGCTGGGTCTTGAAATCGTAAATCCAGACATCGTCCGCCATCCCCCCGCGGTAATGTTTCCAGGTGCGGAATTCGCGGAAGACGCGGTTATAAGGCCATTTTCGAGTCGTCCGGGCGAGAAGGAGGCGAAGCCGCCCCGCGGGACGGGCAATTGTTTCGGCAACTCGGCGTTCAGTCCCACCGTCTCGAGATCGCCGATGAAGGAATTGAAGGAGGTGCGCCGGGAGCGGAAGACGACCAGCGGCTGGGTATTTTCCCAGCCCATGACGAGATTATTTGGCCCCATCCGGTCGGAGATGTCGTCGCGGCCCAGCGTGGCCGTGGTCGTTAGGCGCTTCGGTTCCCGCCTTCGCCGGGCATGACGTAAACCTCGGTGTTGCCGTCGTAGTGCGAGGTGAAGGCGAGCTGCTTGCCATCCGGCGAAAAATGCGGGAACGAGCTGTAGCCGGGGCCGCTCGTCAGCCGGCGCGCCGTGCCGCCTTCCTTCCCGACGGTGTAAAGTTCGCCCGCATAGCAGAAGACGATCTGCTGGCCGTTGGTGGTCGGGAAACGAAGGAGCCGGGTCGTCTGCGGTAGCCCCTGGGCGGAAGCGAACCCCAGCGGCAGAAAAGTGGCGACGAAGATGCAACAAAGACGAAACGGGACGAAGTACGCATAGTGGTAATGAAAGAGATGAGAAACTGCGTTTGAATCGACCGGATGCAACCGCCTTTCCGCCAAAAGGCCGTCCCGCCGTGCACGATTCACCGGGCGTTCGTGTCGCCTCTATGCCAGAGGTGGTTGCGTCCGGGCTTCTCGTCACCTCTTCGTTACATTGACAAAAAAATCTGCGAATGATAATTTCGACGCCAATTCGAGCGGGTGGTATTTGTTAGGCCGCGCGAAGCAACCTCTGCACACGTTACTTAACAGTCAGGTTCTCGTCCTTAATCGCCTCTGGCAGGCGGTGAATATCTGCTCGGCGCGTCGTGCCTTTACTCTTGCTCTATCAGGGACACGCCCAGGTCGTTTCCTCCGATCAGCAGAATAACTTCGCCACCCACGATTTCGCGAGCTGGCTCGATTTTTCCCTCGCCGCGCCCGAGGCCGAGCACGAGATGGTCACGACCATCTCCTGGAAAATCCGCGTCCCGCGCGTCATCGTCCTCCTCCTTTTCGATCGGCTGCCGAAGAAGGAAGTAAAATTTACCCGGCACAACGTCTTCGAGCGCGACAACAACACCTGCCAGTATTGCGGCAAGGTTTTCGAGCGGAGCGACCTGAATCTCGATCACGTCCTCCCGCGCGACAAAGGCGGCCTAACGACGTGGGAAAACGTGGTCTGCTCCTGCATCCCCTGCAATACGCGCAAAGGCAACCGCCTCCCGCATCAGGCGCACATGACCCTGATCCGCAAACCGAAGCGGCCGAAGTGGCGGCCGTTTGTTCACGTCACCTTCAGCAGCCAGCAGCACGAAAGCTGGCGGCACTTCGTCGATCTCGCCTACTGGAACGTCGAGCTGAGCGACTAGCGCGCGCCTGCCGACTCGCTGTCCGCCTCCAGTGCGTAGATACTGCGCCACCCATTCCTCCGTCGTCGCGTCGGCCTGCCGCACCGTCGTCGGCGCCCCTAACGAGAAGTGGCGCGGCGGCCGAATGCGCAGGAATTCAAGCACCCGCCCAACCGTCCCCGCGATAATCAGAGCACAGATCCTCGTAGGTGATGGCGAGCGGATCGATCCCGTTGCGCTCGAAAAATTCCGCCCAGGTTTGCTCCGCGTTACGCGACGAATCGAGGCAATGGTCGGATCAGGCTCGGGATCGAACTTTTCCTCACCGGCGTCGCTGCTCTTTGTCCGGCGCACGACCCAGAGGTCGGTTTGCATCGCGCGCGCTTTCGAGATCGCCTGGCGCAGTTTGTCCTCGCGCGTCAGTTGGACGCAGCGCAGTCGCGGGAACGCCGTGCGCAGAATCTCGATCTCATCGCGCCTCGGCCGAGCCAAATTCGCTCGAAGTCGCGCAGCCGGTGGACGAATCATTCCAGATCCCAGGCGTCGATGCGAAAACCGAAAACGGATTGGAAGTGGCGGCTGAGCCTGACCAGCCCGCGCACATAGCCGGTGAAATTTCGCGCCGCGTCGAGACCGTAACGGGCCGCATATTTATGGGCCGAGCTGCTCGTGAAAATATTGCAACGGCCGGCCCGCCAGATGGGTCGCGCGCAATGCCGCTCGAAAGAAGGTGCGCGCCCGAGCGCGCCACCGCGCAAAGCGCGTAGCAGTGCGTCGGATGAAGAAGTTGATGCAGCAGCGCCAAACATTGCGAGCGCTCTCCGCGTTGCCGCCTAACGGCGCCTAACGAGTTGCGCGTTCGCGTCACGGGTGGATTGAGGGCATTCAAAATCGGCTGCGGATAAATGCCCAGCACGAAAATGCCGGCAATCAAAAGAATGATCGTCAGCCGCGCGAGAGCGCGCTGATTTGAATCGCGGCTCGCGTCCCCGGCCGGCTCCAGCCAGTACATCGCGCGCACCACCTTAAGATAATAGTAAAAGCCGCAGCCCACCGTGATCACGCCGATGACGACGAGCAGCGTCTGATGTTGCCGGATGGCTGCGTCGAAAATGAAAAACTTCCCGAGAAAACCGGCCGTGAACGGAATCCCGGCGAGCGAGATCATCCCGATCAAGCATCGCGAAGGCGAGAAAGGGCGATCGTTTCGCGAGGCCGGCGTAATCCTCGATTTGTTCGCCGCCGCTGCTTCGCGACGATGATCATGACCGCGAAACAGAGCAGCGTCATGAGCAGGTAAGCGACGAGATAATAAGCGACCGCGGTGCCGGAAAACGCGACGACGCCGACCAGCAAATAGCCGGCGTGCGCGATGCTCGAGTAGGCGAGGAGCCGCTTCAGATTCGTCTGCGGGAGCGCGGCGAAATTTCCGTAGATCAAGGTGAGCGCCGCGACCCCGACGAGCAGTCGGCCGACCTGCGGAAGCACGAGAAAAGGCGCGAGCACACGCAGCAGCACGACGAAGCCGGCGGCTTTCGAGCCAACGGAAAGAAAGGCCGTCACCGGCGTCGGCGCGCCCTGGTAAACATCCGGCACCCAAATCTGGAACGGCACGGCGGCGATCTTGAAACCGAGCGCGACAAGAACGAGCGCGATCCCGAAGAGCAGCGGAATCGCGTCGATATCCTGCGGTCGCGAGCACGCTGCCGATCCGGGCCAGGTTCGTCTCGCCCGTGACGCCGAAAATCCAGGTGATG
Source organism: uncultured Verrucomicrobiae bacterium (assembly GCA_963737995.1). GTDB lineage: Bacteria > Verrucomicrobiota > Verrucomicrobiia > Chthoniobacterales > UBA10450 > Palsa-1392. Next base: position 161,276 of record CAVTUV010000009.1, on the reverse strand, counting down.
CCGTAAACCAAAAACCCGGTCGAGAGCGCGCTCAGGATGAGATATTTCACTCCCGCTTCGAGCGCCGCCGGGCTGCGCCGGGTGAAACTGACGAGGACGTAAAACGACATCGTGACCAGCTCGAGCGAGACGAAGATCATCACGAAGTCGATCGCCGACGCCATCCACATCAGCCCCGCGCAGGTGAAAATCGGGAGCGCGAAAAACTCGCCGAGCCCGGCGTGCGGATTCGCGCCGGGCACGCCCATGCGGATCGCCGGCGCGTAATCGATCGCCATGATGAGAACGAAGATCGTCGTGACCGAGCGCGAAGCGTTTAAAGAAAATCGCGAGCGGATCGGCCGTGTAGAAACTCCAAAAACCGGTCGCAGCCGCGGGCGGCGGGGGCGCGAGGAAAGAAGCTGCCTAACAAGTACCGCCGCCAGGCCCGATGATTCCCGCGATCGCAAAAACGCGCTTGTCCAGTCTTGCCCGCGAACGCCTCCGCCATGAGGAGAATCAGTCCCCAGACGAGGACGGCGATTTCGAGCGCGGGTGTCGGGATCATCGGCTGTGTCGACGCGACCGGCGGCGCAAAGGTCGGGCGCAGCATGCGCAGCGACGGTGTTCGGGAAAAAGCCGACGACCAGCGTCGACGGCGATGAGCAGAATGATCGGAAGGCGCAGCGCGTGCGGGAGATCAGGCAGGTGTTCCATTCCGAGTGTTCGGGCTTAGGCGCGCCCATGAAAATCGCGCGGTAGGCGCGCAGCATGTAAACCGCCGAGATCACCACGCCCCACAACGCGAGCAGCGTCGCATCTGGTAAATGTGGAAGCCCTGCCAGTCCGCGCCGACGCGAAACGCGCCGAAGAAAACCATCACTTCCGCGGCGAAATTGGCGAAACCGGGCAAGCCCGATCGCGGCGAAAGTCGCGAGCCCGAAAGCCAAGCCCGGCGAATGGCATCATCTTGCCGAGTCCGCCGAGATCGCTAAAGACGAGCGTGCCGGTGCGGCGCCGAATTTCGCCGGCCAGAGCAAAGAGCAGCGCGATGGAAATCCCGTGGGCAAACATGAGCACGGCGGCGCCGTTCAGCCCGATGACGTTCGCGCTCGCGATGCCGAGAAAAATGTAGCCCATGTGCATCACGCTGGAGTAGCCGAGCATCCAATCGAGCCGCTTCTGCGCGAGGGTGACGAGGCCGACGTAGATGATGTTGCCGACAACAACACGATGAGGAGCGTGCTCCAATGCTGCGCGCCTTCCGGCAGGAGCGGCAGCGCGATGCGGAGCAATCCGTAAAGCCCGAATTTTTTCAGCACCCCGGCGTGGAGCATCGCGGCGGGCGCCGGCGCCGAGGCGTAAGCTTCCGGCGCCCAGGTGTGAAACGGGAAGAGCGAAATCAGAACGCCAAAGCCGATCAGCAGCAGGAGAAAAATTGTGATTCTGCGCCGGCCGCGGAAATGCCGCCGTTGGCCGCCACCGCCTGCAGCGCGCGCAGATCAAAACTGCGCAATGCCGCCGGCACGCTGCGGTAGAGCAAAATCAGGCCGAGCAGTAAAACGAAACTGCCGACCGCGAGATAGATCGTCACTTTCCAGGCGGCCGCGAATCGGTTGCCCGAGCCCCAGATGCCAATGAGGAGGAAGGTCGGAATCAAGGCCAGCTCATGAAAGGCGTAGAAGAAAAAGAGATCGAGCGAAGCGAAAGCGCCGATCGCGCCGCTCGCGAGAAAGAGGAGACAGGCGTAAAAGAGCGGCTCGGATTTCTCGATCGGCGGCGTAAACCAGATGGCGCAAAGCAGGACGAGCGCGGCGAGGAAAAGCATGATCAGACTCAGCCCATCCGCGCCTAGCAAGAACTGAAGCCGCCAGTTTTCGCTGATCGGGAAGGAGCTGAACGAACTGGAACCCCGCCCGCGCCGGGTCGTAGAGGAACAATGCCGCCAGCGTCGCCACCGCGCGTCGCCGCCGCGCCGAGCAGAGCAGTCAGACGCGCCGGAGTCGCCGATCAAAATAAGGAACGCCGTGATGCAGCGGCGCGAAGACAATGAAGAGCAGCATCAGTGGAAAACGGTGAAGTAGATGAGTCCGATGATGCCGAGCCCGAAGAGAAAACCGTAAGCCTGCAAATTGCCGACCTGGAGCAGTCGGAGGAGAAATCCGCTCCCCCAGGTCCCGCCGCTCAAGCCGCGCACGATCGCGCCGTCGAGTATCCAGCGATCGAAGAAGGCGGAAATCGAAGCGAGCAACCCCTGCGTCCAGCGGATGAGAAATGCGTAAAGTTCGTCGAGGTAAAAGCGGTTTCGAAAAAGCGCGATGTTGAGCGGCTCGCGTCGTCCGTTTGCGATAAAGAACAAGCGCGCTGAGCCACGCCGAGCAGGAGCGCAGAGAAGAGCGATCGCCGGCACGGCCACGACCGGTTTGGTTTCGTTAGGCAAAGTCAGGAAGCGCCGGGCGAAAAATCCGAAGCCGCCGAGCGCCGCCGGAATGGCGAGGAGGAGCAGCGGGATCGTCATGACCGTCGGCGACTCGCTCGCCATGCGCGGCCTGACTCGCTCCGCGGCGAGCCGAAAAACGCGACCACCACCAGCCGCGTCATGTAGAAAGCGGTCAGCAGCGCGGTGAAAGCCCCGAGCGCAAAAATCGGCAGGTTGCGTTCGTAGGCGAGGAGCAAGAATCGCGTCCTTGCTGAAGAAACCGCTGAAGCCGGGGAAACCGATGAGCGCGAGCGTGCCGACGAGAAAGGTGAGGAAGGTGATCGGCAATCGCTTCGCCAGTCCGCCCATGCGCCAGATATCCTGCTCGTGATGGAGCATGAAAATGATCGAGCCGGCGCCGAGGAAGAGCAGCGCCTTGAAAGCGGCGTGGGTGAAAAGATGAAACATCGCGGCCTGGCCCGGAAGCGAGCCCGACCGCCATCACCATGTAACCGAGCTGCGAGAGCGTGGAGTAGGCGAGGATGCGCTTGATGTCGTTCTGCTGCGTCGCCATCAAGGCCGCCAGAAAAGCGGTGATAGTGCCGATCCAGGCGATGACGTGGAGCGCGCCCGACGAGGCATCGATCAGGAACCCGACTCGGACCAGCATGTAAACACCAGCGGCGACCATCGTCGCCGCGTGGATCAGTGCCGAGACCGGCGTCGGGCCTTCCATCGCGTCCGGCAACCAGACGTGGAGCGGAAATTGCGCCGATTTCCCGACCGCGCCGCAGAAGACGAGCAGCGCAGCGGCGGTCAGATAACCGGGATGGCCGGTGAACTTCGCCATCTCGACTGCGATATCGGTGAAGACTAACGAACCCGTCGCGGTCCAGACCATGAGGATGCCGAGCATGAAACCGAAGTCGCCGATGCGATTGGTGATGAAGGCCTTTTTCGCAGCCTCGGCTGCCGCCGGGCGCTCGAACCAATGCCCGATGAGCAAATAGGAACTGAAGCCGACCAGTTCCCAGAAGATGAACATCATGACGAAATTGTTCGACGAGCACGATCCCGAGCATCGAGAACATGAAGAGCGAAAGACCGGCGAAGTAGCGCGATTTGCCTTCGTCCGGACCCATGTAGCCTAACGAATAGATGTGGATGAGCGCGCCCACGCCCGTGACCATGAAGAGCATCGACCGACTCAGCGGATCGAGCGTCAGCCCGAGCGGCACGGAAAATACCGGAGCAAGGTTGATCCACGAGATTGAGGCAGAAGTAGAAGTTTGCTGGAAAAAGATAAAGCAGGCGCAAACAAAACTTCCGAGCACTGCCGCCACGGAAACGAACCCGCTCAGCGTCCGAAAGGGACGGGTCGCGATCATGATGATGATCGCGGAAGCGAGCGGCAGGAGCAGAGCAATCCAAGGCAAGATCGCGGTCATGGCTGCGAGAGCTCCGGGTAGCGCACGCCTCTCGCGTGCTCATCGCGATGTTCCACCGCGACGAACTTTTCCTTGCCTCCAATTTCCAGGAAAGCGACGCGTCTCGAAAAGTTCGCGACGGCGGAACGCCGCCGCCAGCACACGAGACGTGTGCGCTACCCAGAGCTGTGGCAAGACGCGCTAAGGTCATTCTAAAATTTCAGCGTGTTGATGTCTTCGACGTGGGTCGTGCGCCGGGCGCGGTAGAGTGCGACGATGATGGCGAGCCCGACCGCAACCTCGGCCGCGGCGACCGTGATGATGAAGAAGACGAAAACCTGCCCGTGATAGTTGGGCAGGCCTGACGAGTCGACACGAAAGCGGGAAAAGGCAACGAGCGACAGATTGGCCGCGTTCAGCATCAACTCGAGCGACATGAAAATGATGATGATGTTGCGACGGAGGAGCACGCCGGCAAAACCGAGGGTGAAGAGCAACCCGCTCACGAAAAGGTAATCGCCGAGTGTGACCATCTTCAGTGCAGCTCGCGTTTGCTCAACACGATCACGCCGATGGTCGCGACAAGGATGAGCACGCCGATCATTTGAAATGGCAGATTGTAATCGCCAAAAAGGAGCAGCCCGACACTGTGCACGTCATCACTCTTTGCGACGGGCAGGACCGCGAAGGGAAGTTTGGCCTGTCGCAGTTGTCCGATGACGAGATAAAGCTGTCCGAAGAAAATCACCGCCACGGCTGCGCCGCCAGCGAAGGCGACGAAGTTAATCCGTCGGCGTTCCTCCGCTCGCAAATCGAGCAGCATGATGATGAAGAGGAAAAGCACCATGACCGCGCCGGCGTAAACGAGCACCTGGATGATGCCGATGAAAAACGCGTCCAGCGACATGAAGAGCGCAGCGAGTCCGAGAAAGGAAACCACCAGGCTGAGCGCGCTTGCCACCGGATTGCGATTGATGATGACCGCCGCGCCGAAAATGAGCATGAGCGCGGAAGCGGTCCAGAAAAAGGTCGGGGACATGGGAGTTAATGGAGTAATGGAGTAGTGGAGTGATGGAATGATGGAAGGCCGCGCTGATTTTTCATTACTCCATTACTCCAACACTCCATCACTTCCTTTCGTTCCATTTCAGCACCAGGCCGTGCATGACGCCGCCGATCTCGATCAGCTTCTCTTTGTTGTGCACCATCTCCGCCCGGGTGTAACCGGTAATGGCATAATCCTTGCGCAGGAAAATCGCCTGTTCCGGGCAGACCTCTTCGCACATCCCGCAGTAGATGCAGCGGATCATGTCGATGTCGAATTCCTCGGGATACTTTTCGACCTTGGCGAAGCGATTGCCGGACGGGATCTCGCCCGGCACGATCCGGATCGCGCGCGGCGGACAGATGAATTCGCAGAGCTGGCAGGCGACGCAGCGGACGCGATCTTTTTCATCCTTCACCAGCGCCGGCGCCCCGCGATAGTGATCCGGCATCTGACTGTCCCATTTTTGCTCGGGATACTGCATCGTCACCCTGGTCCGACCGGTCAGCATGTTCTTGAGATGGCGAAAAGTGATTGCCATCCCGCTGAAGATGGCGGGCAGGTAAACCCGCTCGGACCAGCTCAATTTTGGGCGTTGGACGGTGATGGCCATTTCTTAACTCGTGCTCCTGCTCGTGCTCGATCTCCGGCTTCGAATCTTTCGATTACGAGCACGATCACTAGCAGGAGCACGAGTGGGAAGCATATCAGGCGGGCAGATAAGCGATGATTAGAGCGGCAAGGAAAATATTGACGAGCGCGATTTCAAAAAAGAAAACCCAGCCGAGTCGCATCAGTTGGTCGTAACGGAAACGGGGCAGGGTCCAGCGGACCCAGATGAAGAAAAGCAGAAGCAGGCGTGACCTTGCCGAAAAAGACGAAGATGTTGAAAAGCCCGCCGACCACACCGCGCCATCCGCCGAGCGAACCGTTGACAAGCAGCCAGTGAAACCCGTGGGCCTGATTCCACCACGGCACGGGCAAATGCCAGCCGCCGAGGAAAAGAGTCACGATGATGGCCGAGCCGGTGATCATGGCGGCGTATTCGCCGAGAAAAAAGAGGGCGAACTTCATCGAGCTGTATTCGGTGTGATAACCGCCGACCAGCTCCGTCTCGGCCTCGGGCAGATCGAAGGGCAGCCGGTTTGTTTCCGCGAAGATCGCGATCGTGAAGACGACAAAGGAAATGAACATGGGAATGGCGAGCAAGCCATTTCCAAGGGTCGCTCCAGTGACCGATGAAGGGCGCGATCATCCAGCCGTGCGCGATCTGGTATTGGACGATGTTTGTGAGCCGGAGCTGTCCAACGAGCAAAAAGATCGGGATGACGGCGAGCCCGAGCGAGAGCTCGTAGGAGATCATCTGCGAGCTGGAACGGACGCCCGCCGAGGAAGGGATACTTGGAATTCGACGACCACCCGGCGATGACGATGCCGTAAACGCCTAACGAGGCGATGGCGAAGACGTAGAGGACACCGACATTAATGTCGGCGATCACCATCGGCACGCCGAGCAAGGTGCTGCCGAAAGGCACGACCGCGATCGTCATGATGGCCGGCACCATCGCGAGGCAGGGCGCTAGCCAGTAGTAGAACTTGTTCACGCTCGCCGGGCGTGAAATCTTCTTTGAGGATGAATTTCATCGCGTCGGCGATCGGCTGGAACAATCCGGATGGTCCGACGCGATTCGGGCCGAGCCGATCCTGGATGAGCGCGCTGACCCGGCGCTCCGCATAAACGGTGTAGGAGACCATCGGGAGAATGATCAGGAAAACGATCCCGAGGATCTTCAGAAGTGAAGTGAGGACGAGAAAGGTCATCTTAGCTTGCGCGTGGCTGGTCTGTTCTGGGCTATCCCTACGCTTGAAGTCGATCTCATTGCGGATGCTTTTCCCGCTCGAGCCCTTCTTTATTCAAGACCTGCACGCCGAGATCGCTGATCCGGCTCAAGGTCAGCCCCGCAAATTCCGGCATCGCCTCGCTCATCTGGCGGAAAACATCTTCGATCGTGTAGATGCTGTTGCCGCCGGAGAGCGCTTGAATGAGATCGCGCAGGATTTCCCAGTCGTCGCGCGCCTGGCCGGGACCGCGCACGGCGCGGTTCAGTCGTTGCAGGCGCCCTTTGCCGTTGATCATCGAGCCGCGTTTTTCGGCGAAGCCTAACGACGGCAGGACCGACGCTGGCGCAGCGGGTCGCTTCGTTGGAGAGCAGATCCATCACGATGTAAACCGGCAGTCGCTCCAGGTACTCGGTCGGGATCGCCGCAATCGTAGCGGATTTTCGCCTAACGATATCAGAGCCTTGATCTGACCGGACCAGACGGCCTCCTTGATTTGCTGTAGGTTCGCGCCGTCGTCCGAAGCGACGCCCAGTAGGCGCGCGCCATTCGTGTTGGGATTGCGGTCTGCGCTGAGCAGGATGTCGTCGCCCTGGCCGGTGCGTGGGACGATGTCGATCAGCGTCACGCCGAGCGATTTCGCGAGCCGCGCCGCGAGCCAGAGTTCTTCGTTCGTCATCCGGCCGGAGGCGAGAATCGCGATCTGCCAGCCGACGCAGGGCTCTCAGCTGCGCGGCGGCGCTCTCGATCGCGTGCTTCCAGGTGGCCGGTTGCAGCTGGTTTTCTCGCGCACCAGCGGTTCGAGCAGGCGGCGCTCGCTTTGCAGATAATCGAAATTGAGCCGGCCGTAATCGCACATCCAGCAGGAATTGACCGCGTCGTTTTCGCGCGGCGTCTGGCGATAAATCACGTCTTCGCGGGTGCCGATGATCGTGTTGCAACCCGTCGCGCAACTGGTGCAAAAGCTTTTCGTTTCCTTCAAAAACCAGACCCGCATCTTGAAGCGAAAATCCGACGAAGTGAGCGCGCCGACCGGGCAGATGTCGACCGTGTTGAGCGAATAATTGTTCTCCAGCCGCTTGCCCGGATGCGCGGTGAGCACGGTGTGGCTGCCGCGATCGACAAACCCGAGGACGTCGTCGTGCGCGATCTCCTTCGAGAAACGAATGCAGCGCGAGCAGAGGATGCAGCGCTCGTCGTCGAGCGTGACGCGCGGGCCGAGCTCGACGTTTTTCGGCTTCTTCACTTTGTTTTCGAGAAAGCGCGAGTCCTGGCGGCCGTACTCGACGCTGAATTCCTGCAACCGGCATTCGCCCGCCTGATCGCAGATCGGGCAATCGAGCGGATGATTGATGAGGAGAAATTCCATCACCCCGCGACGGCATTCCTCGACCAGCGGCGAGTTCGTGCGCACGCCGAGCCCTTCGGATACATCGGTCGCGCAGGAAATCTGCGGCCGCGGCATCCAATTGATCTCGGGCCGGCCGTCATCGCCGAGGACCGGTTTGCGATCGGAGCCCATTTTCGGCATGCCCATTTCGATCAGGCACATTCGGCAATTGCCGGGCGAGGAGAGCTTCTTGTGATAGCAATAGCGCGGGACGTAGCTGCCGGCCTGCTCGCAGGCCTCGATCAGGCGTGTGCCCTTGGGGAATTGATGCCAGACGCCGTCGATCTGGACGTTGACCTTGGGAACTGGAGCTGCGGTTTCCATCACGAAAAACTGCCCTCGCCGGCGGGACAGGCTGCTGCAGTGTTTGGCGTGCACCCCAACGTTAGGCTTGTCGTCCCGAGGCTGGCGTAGCGCGCTGAAGGACCCCTCATCAGATCTGGTGGGTCGGCTTTCCGGTCGGACGGTGTGAGACGGTAGGTGAGGTCTCTCTCCGTCCTGCAGCGGATCGGGATGACAAGCACGGCGCGCGGCGGATATGCGATATCGGCGCGAACTGGTGCTTTCATTTGCGTCTGGCCTTTTGTTTGATTCACGTTGCTAAACAGTTCCGGCCGCGCCGGCTTGTTCCCAGCCGGGATCGTGGGCGAGCGGGACGGTCGGGATTTCGGATTCGGCGATCAGTTCTTCCGGCGTGTATTCCGGCGGCAAAGGCGGCGGGACTGGCTTCTGCGCGCGCGCGGCGAATTCGTCCGGAAATTTTTCGAGGAAACTTTGCGTCGGCCAGGCGCAGGCTTCGCCGAAGGCGCAGATGGTGCGGCCGGCGATGTTGTCGGCCACGTTCTTGAGGGTCGCGGGATCCTGCGTGACGCCGCCGCCTGACAACATCCGCTCGGTAATTTTCTTCATCCAGAGCGAGCCTTCGCGGCAGGGCGTGCACTGGCCGCAGCTCTCGTGGGCGTAGAATTCGTTGATGTTGTTCAGCGCCCAGACCATGTCGCGCGAATCATCCATCACGATCACGCCGCCCGAGCCGGCCATCGAGCCGACCGCGGCGAACGAGTCGAAATCCATCGGGATTTCGTCGAGCGAAATCTCGCGGTCCTTGAGTTTGAATGTATCGCCCGCGCGCAAGACTTTCGCCGAACTGCCGCCGGGGATGACGGCTTTGATCTTGCGGCCCGGCTTTGGTCCGCCGGCCATCTCGTTGATCACCTGGCCCATCGTGACGGCGCCGACTTCGATCTCGAAATAACCCGGCGCTGACGACATCGCCGCTCACGCAGACGATGCGGGTGCCGGTGTTGTTAGGCCGGCCCGATCCGGGCGTATTCCGCGCCGCCCATCGCGATGATGTGCTTCACGTGGCAAAGCGTTTCGACGTTGTTCACGATCGTCGGGCACATGTAGAGCCCGAGGACGGCCGGGAAATACGGCGGCTTGATCCGCGGATAGGCGCGCTTGCCTTCGAGCGATTCGATCAGGCCGGTTTCTTCGCCGCAGATGTAGGCGCCGGCGCCGCGATGGATGTAAAACTCCACGTCGAAGCCGGTGCCGAGCATGTTGCGCCCGAGGAAATTTTTGGCGCGCGCTTCTTCGATCGCGTGCTCGAGGATCTTCGCGCCTTCGGGAAATTCGCCGCGGATGTAGATGTAGGCGGTGTGAACGTTGAGCGCGAAGCAGCTGATCAACATCCCCTCGATGCAGCTGATGCGGATCCTGGTGAATGATGTAGCGATCCTTGAACGTGCCGGGCTCGGATTCGTCGGCGTTGCAGATGAGGTAGACCGGCTTTTTCTCGTCCGGCTTGATGAAGCTCCACTTCACGCCGCAGGGAAAACCGGCCCCGCCGCGGCCGCGCAGGCCGGAGGTCTTCACTTCGTTGACGATCTCAGCGCGGGTCATCGTGATCGCGGCTCGGAGCTGCTCGTAGCCGCCGTTTTGCAGGTAGCAATCGATGTCGGTGCGTGTAGCCTTCGCGCCCGATGTTTTTGAAAATCAGCCGGCGCTCGAGCGGGTGGGGAGCGACGGATGCGATCGAGATTGGCAGAGGAGATCTGCGAGCGAACTCGGCTGTGAGGTCGCTCGTCGACGAACGATTCGGCGCTTCGCGGCTCGTGCGTCCGGGCGCGACGTTTTCATGCAGCTCATCGTCCACCATGCAAACGGGCGCGGTCCCGCAGCTGGCGAGGCATTCGACGAACTCGATGCTGTATTCGCCGTCGGGCTGACTGCGACCGGGTTGTGCATCCCGGCGCCCTGATGCTGCGCGATCGATTTTCGTTAGGCCGGCGAGCTTTTCCATGAGCGGATAGGCGCCCGCCATCGCGCAGCTCAGAGTGCGGCAGACGCGGATGTGTTTCCGCCCGGCCGGCGCCTGCCGGAACATCGGATAGAAGGTGACCAGCTCGAGAATGTTGATCGGCTCGAGCCCGAGCTTGGCCGCGATCCAGGTGACGGCCTCGTCGCTGATGAAGCCGAAATGTTCCTGCCAGAGATGCAGCAGCGGCAGCGAGGCGCTGCGCTTTTGCTCGGCCGGATAATGGCCGATCGCCTCGTCCATTTTCCGCTCCAGTTCGGCCGGAACGCTGCGTCATCGTCGGCTCCACGGATGACGGCTATTCGTGCAGGTTGCTTTCCTTCGACGACACCTCGTCGTTGAAAAAGACGATCGTGACCGACTCGTCGCCCTGTTGATAGACGTAGGTCACCTTTTTCGGACCAGCAGATTGGTGCTATCGACGGAGGTCGGCGGACCGAGTATCGACTCGACCTGTTTGCGGCTCATGCCATTGGACACCTCGTCCACGTTCGCCTTCGTCAGGCGTTTGCCGTGGCAGGCGCTGAGCGCGAGAAGCGCGGCCACGAGCACGCTCAGCCAACGCCACGATCTCAAGTGCTTCTTCATTCTTCCAAATCGGCTTCTTCCAAATCGGCTTCCGCCTACGGTTCGCGTCCCAGATTGGTGTCTTTGCTGTCCACCTCGTCGTTCTTGAAAGTGATCATGGCGAACTTCTTCCCGTCCTCGTAGCGGTAGGTCGTTTTCTTGAAAATGAGGACATCCTTCGAGTCGATCGTGGTGGGGGGGCCGAGGATGGTTTCGACCTGCGCTTTGGACATTCCGAGGGTGATCTGGTCGTAGTTCGCGCTCGTCAGTTTGGATCCGGAAAGCGGGCTGCGATTGCACGCGCCTAACGACAGCAGGGCGAGAGTGGCGCAAAGGATTCCGAGGAGCCGTGTTTTGTTTTTCATAGGGCTTCTCATCTGTCGCATTCTCCCATCACGAAGTCCAGACTGCCGAGGATCGCGACCACGTCGCTCATCATGCACCCAGGCAGACAGTTCAGGCAAGATGCTCAGGTTGACAAAAGAAGGCGCGCGGATTTTCAGCCGATGGGGCACGCCGCCGCCCTTGCTCTGGATGTAAAAACCGAGCTCGCCCTTGGGATTTTCCGCCGCGAAATAAACTTCGCCCGGCGGTGCGTCGAGTCCCTTCGGTCACGACGATGAAATGGTGGATCAGCTCCTCCATTTTCGTCATCACGCGCGATTTCGGCGGGAGCATGTTTTTCCAATCGACGACGTTGATCGGGCCGTCCGGCAAATGCTCGATCACCTGGCGCAGAATGCGCACGCTTTGCCGCATCTCCTCGATCCGCACCAGGTAACGATCGTAGCAATCGCCGGCGCTCCCGATCGCGACGTCGAAGTCGTATTTCTCGTAATCGAGATACGGATGTTTGCGCCGCAGATCGTGATCGACACCGCTGCCGCGGAGATTCGGGCCGGAAAGCGCGTAGGCGATGGCGCGCTCGCGCGGGATGACGCCGATGTCGCGCGTGCGATCGACGAAGATGCGATTGCGGGTCAGTAGCTGGTCGATCTCGTCGAGCTGCGGGATGAAATCGTCCATAAACTGCTCGAGTTGCGGGATGAACGTCTCCGGCAGATCGCGAATCTGCCCGCCGACCCGGGTATAGGAAGTGGTGAAGCGCGCGCCCGTGAGCAGCTCGAACAAATTATAGAGTTTCTCGCGCTCGGTGAAGGTGTAGAGGAAAACCGTCATCGCGCCGAGGTCGAGCGCCATGGCGCCGAGCCCTAGCAGATGCGCGGAAAGGCGCGCGGTCTCGCAGCAGATGACGCGGATGGCCTTGCCGCGCGGCGGAAGTTCCCAGCCCATCAGCTTCTCGACCGCGAGCGCGTAGGCGACGTTGTTGGCCAGCGGGGCGAGGTAATCGAGCCGGTCCGTGTAGGGAACGAACTGGTTGTATTGCATGTTCTCGGCGATTTTCTCGTCGCCGCGATGCAGATAGCCGACATCGGGCGTCGCTTTCGTCACCAGCTCGCCGTCCAGCTCCAGTACGAGGCGCAAAACTCCGTGCGTCGCTGGGTGCGACGGCCCCATGTTGAGCACCATCTTTTCCCCAATATCGTCACCCGGGCGTCGCCTCCGCCTCCGCCTGCAAGGTGCGGGCGAGGGGATCGGGAGCTTCGATTTCGCGAGCCGTGTCGGACATGAGAGCGGTTAATGCTCGCAACGCGGCCTCGTCACGCAAGTAGGAAAGTTGCGCTACCCAACTGAGAGGGTGCGCATCAGGTCGAACCCCCGCCTTGAATCCGGCGGCCCGCCGCGCATCATGGCAAGATCATGAGTCGCAAGATCGCACTTCTTTTCGCCGGGCAGGGCGCGCAGGCAGTCGGGATGGGACAGGATCTGGCCGCCGAATTTGTGGAAGCGGCGGATTTGTTTCGGCGCGCCGACGAAGTGCTTGGCCGCAAACTGAGCGAAATTGCCTGGCACGGTCCGATCGAGGAGCTGACCCGGACGTCGAACTGTCAGCCCGCGCTCTACGTTTACGGCCTGGCCTGCCTGAGCGTGTTGCGCGATATCGCCGGCATGTTTCCGGTGACGGCGGCGGCCGGCTTGTCGTTAGGCGAATGGACAGCGCACGCCGCGGCCGGGACCTTCTCCTTTGAAGACGGTCTGCGGCTGGTCGAGCAGCGCGGCCGTTTCATGGAAGCAGCGTGCGAGGCGACTTCCGGCGCGATGGCGGCGATGATCGGCACCGACGAATCGGCCGTGCGGGCGCTGGCCTCGGCCACCGATGTGGACGTGGCCAATCTCAATGCTCCCGGGCAGATCGTGATCTCCGGCGAGCGCGCGAAAGTGGAGATGGCCGTTGGGCTGGCGAAGGAGCACGGCATCCGGCGCGCGACACTCCTGAATGTCGCCGGCGCCTATCATTCGCGTCTCATGGAGACTGCTTACCAACAAGTAGGAGAGGCACTTCTGCAGGTTGTTTTGCAGAAACCGGAGTTTCCAGTAATCAGTAACGTCACCGGTGCACAGGTCGAATCGGCCGACGAGATTCGCGAGACCTTGCAAGAACAAGTGACCGCGACCGTGCGCTGGACCGACTGCATGGAGAAAATGCTCGCAATGGGTTGCGACCTGTTTCTCGAGCTCGGTCCGGGCGGCGTGTTGGCGGGTTTGTTGCAACGCACCCGCAAAGGCACCGAGGTCATCAGCGTCACCAACGCCGAATCCCTCCAAGCCTGCGTCGAAAGACTGCGCCACCCGGAGATTTGCCCGCCCGCGTGAAGGGAACGCCTTCGTAATCGTGCTTGTGCTCGTTCCCACTCGTCGATTACGAGCATGAGCGGGAGGTACGAGAGCGGTAGGAAAAGCCTCTTGACAGAGGACTCTGTTTAACAGAGTATCCGCCATGCAGACGCCCATTTCACCGGCTGACGCCGAGCACGCTCTTCATTCCATCGAGGTTTCCCGTCTCGCCATGCGACAGGCGATTCGCGCGCATCGCGGCCATCTCCACCTCTGGCTCTGGGGCGCGATCTGGATCGGGATGGCTCTCACCGTTCACTTCCAAGGGGTGAGGGGAGAGCAACTCCTGCCCCTTTTCGCTCTCGCAGGCATAGTCGGTTCGACGGCCATCGGTTATTTCCAGAGCCGCCAGATTCGATGTCGAATCGATAGGCGCTTTCTCGCCGCTCTCGGCTGTGTGCTCGGGTTCGGTCTGCTTTGGCCGCTTGTTCTGGGCGTTCCTCACGGGCCGGACACCGGTATCCGGATGTTCGCGTTCATCACGCTCCTCGTCATGCAGGTTTATGTGCTGGCGGGGATATGGTTCGATAGTTACCTGCTCGCGATCGGCCTGGTCGTCTCGGTCTTGATTTTGATCGGTCTTTTCGTTTTTCCCGGCTTTTTCTGGCTTTGGTTCGCCATCTTCTGCGGCGGACCGATCATCCTCTCCGGTTTTGTGGTGCGGTATCTCTGGCCCTGAGGGGACGCTTCCCATGAGCGATCTCGATCTTGTCATTCATCAACCGGCGCGCCTGCGGATCATGGGCGCCCTCTGCGGGCTTGCTCCGGCGGAGCAGGTCGATTTTGGCTACCTCAAGAACAAGCTCGACCTGACCGACGGCAATCTCGGTGCGCATCTCGGCACTCTCGAGGACAACGGATACATCGAGGTGGAAAAAGCATTTGTTGGCAAGAAACCGAAGACCTTCATCGCTGTCACGAAAACGGGCCGGCGCGCGTTCGACGAGCATGTCGCGGCGTTGCGTTCGATTCTCGCGGTGGGGAAATCCTGAAAACGCTTCTTTCGATGCTGACGATCAATCATCTCACCAAACGCTACGGCGCACTCGCCGCGCTCGAGGACGTTTCGCTCGCGCTCGCGCCGGGCGAATTCTTCGGCCTGCTCGGACCGAATGGCGCGGGCAAGACCACGCTCATGTCGATCGTGGCGGGGATTCGCGAGGCGGATGGCGGAGAGATTTCCCTCGGCGGCGAAAAGCTCGACCCGGGCGCGACCGCGCCGCGCCGTAAGCTGGGATTTGTCCCGCAGGCGCTGGCGCTTTACGAGGTCTTGAGCGGCGAAGAAAATCTGAAACTCTTCGGTTGCTTGTCCGGGCTGCGCGGCGCGCAGCTGCGCGAGCGCGTGGAAGAAGGACTGGTCGCAGCCGGTTTGCGGGATCGGCGTCGCGACAAAGTGCAGACTTACTCCGGCGGAATGAAGCGCCGGCTAAATATTGTGGCTGCGATTCTGCATCGACCGCAGTTGCTCCTCTGCGACGAGCCGACGGTGGGCGTCGATCCGCAATCGCGCAACGCCATCTTCGAGTTTGTGCAACGGCTCAACGCCGAGGGGATGACGATCGTCTATTCGACCCATTACATGGAGGAAGCGACCCGGCTTTGCTCGCGCATCGGCATCATCGATCACGGCCGCTTGCTCGCCCTGGGCACGCTCGACGAATTGCTCACCCAATTACCGTTTGCCGAGCAGGTGCGGCTGGCGCGGAACGAGGAGACCGCCTCCCATGCACCGGCCTTCGCCCGACTAGGCGAGCTGGCGACGCGGGACGATGCCTACGTCCTCACCCCGCACCGCGAGACGCGGCTCTCGGAGATTTTTCTCCTCGCGGAAAAGCTGGGCGTGGCGAATCGCCACTTTCAGATCGCGCGCCCGAGTTTGGAAAACGTCTTCCTTCATCTCACTGGAAAAACGCTGCGCGACGCCTGACGCACTATTTAATAATCATATGCGGACCATCCTGATTCTGATCGGCAACGAACTGCGCACTTTCGCGAACGACAAGGTCGCGATTGCGCTCACCTTCCTCGTGCCCGTGGTCTTGATCTACATCTTCGGCAACGTCTTCGGCGTCGGCCGCAGCGGCGTGAGCGGCCCGACCGGGATTCCGATCGCGATCGTGAGCCAGACCGATGCGCCAGTGAGCGCGGCCATCACCGAGGCGCTGGAGAAAGAGAAAGCGTTCAAGGTGCGCACGACAAAAAAGGACGACGCCGGGGTCGAGCGGCCGCTGACGGAACCGGAGGTGCGCGAGATGATGCGTACGGGCGACTTGCGTTACGCCCTCGTCTTTCCGGCCGACACGCAGAGCGATCAATTCGCCGGGGTGAAACTCAAATTCCTGAATAATCCACGGAACGAGATCGAGGCGCAAACGGTCAACGGCCTCATCCAGAAAACCATCTACACCTCCGCCCCGCAGGCCTTGTTCGCTTCCATCCAGAATCTCGGAAAGAACTACATCGGCGGTGCGAAGTACGAACGATTCAACCGTTCGATTGCGGAATTGGTCGCGCGGACATTTGGCGGCAACGCGGACGAAATCGCGAGGGAAATGGACACGGGGAACGCCAATTTTCTGACCGGGAAAGGAAGCGCCGGCGGCGAATCATTTTTTCAGAGCCTGATCAAGATCGACTCCGAGGAGGTAGGCGCCGCCAATGTGAAAAGCCCGGCGGCGACCCGCGCGGTCGGCGGTTGGGCGATGATGTTTCTGCTCTTTTCTCTCACGGGCGCCTCCACTTCGCTCTTCGACGAAAAGAAGGCGGGCCTCTTCCAGCGACTCCTCGCCGCGCCCCTCCGCCGCACGCACATTCTCTGGAGCAAATATTTGTTCGGCATGCTTCTGGGGCTCGTGCAATTGCTCACGCTCTTCGTCGCCGGCCGTCTCCTTTTTGGGATCGACATCACGAGCAACTGGCACAACCTGGTCCTGATCTGTCTCGCAGCCTCGACCGCCTGCGTCGCCTTCGGGATGTTGCTGGCCGCCGTCGCGCCGACCGCCGCGGTGGCAAACGGGCTCGGCACTTTTTTGATTCTGACCATGAGCGCGATTGGAGGGGCCTGGTTCCCGACCAGCTTCATGCCGGAGTTCATCCAGCAGTTGAGCAAATTTACGATTGTTTATTGGGCGATCGACGGATTCCTCAAAGTGCTCTGGGCAGGATGCACGACGCGCGAATTGCTGCCCACCCTCGGCGTCCTTCTCGTGATCGCGGCGGCGGTCAATACGTTCAGCGTCTGGCGATTCAATCGCGGCCAGATTTTCGAATAGCGAGGGCGGAAAATTTCGGTCCCGGCTTCGGCGTCTCTCTGGTCTGCCCGATGGGAATTGCTAGCGCGCCTGCTCGTAATCGTGCTCGTGATCGTTCCCACTCGTCGATTACGAGCACGAGTATGAGCACGATTACGAGTAAGATGCGGGCAGCCATGACGGCTTGCACTCACGATTACTTCTGCTAAGACCGGGATTCCCAAATGAACATGCCCCTTCTGACGTCGCGCTCCCGCGTGATGATGTTCGCTCCACATCCGGATGACGAATCACTTGCTACCGGAGTTTTCCTACAGCGAGCGGTCGCGGCGAACGCCGCCGTCCGGGTCGTCTACGCGACTGACGGCGAGCGCAACTGCTGGCCGCAACGAGTGTTCGAGCGCAGGGTGCGCCTGCGCGAAGACGATCGCCGCCGTTGGGGTGCGCGCCGGCGGGGCGAAGCGCTGGCGGCTTTGCAAATCCTGGGCGTTTCGCCGGCCAGCGTGGAATTCCTCTCGCTGCCCGATCAGGGTGTGACCGATCTTTTGCTCAAGGGATGCCAGGAGACGATGCAACGCCTCGCGACCACCATCAGCGACTGGCAACCGACGCATCTGCTCGCGCCCTCCCCGGCGGACACGCATCCCGATCACAGCGGACTGGCCGTTCTGCTCGGTATCGTGCTCGACGATTGCCTGCCAGCGCAACCCTGGCTGACGCGGCTGCATTATCTGGTGCACGGAGCGAGCGCGGCCTTCACTGGTCAGGCGCTGGATCTCCCGCACAACGCGCCCGAGAAAAAGACGAAACGACGCGCCATTCTGCGCCATGTCACGCAAGTCGCTCTTTCGCGCCGGCGCTTTTTATCCTACGCCAGCCGACCGGAGCGCTTTGTCCTCGGCGACGGGAAAATGATCTCGACCTGCGATGGACCGATCGGTGCTTTCACCCGTGAGCGCCATGCGCTGCGTTTGCACGTCGCCTTCACTCTCAAGCCGCTGCGCGCTGAAGAAACTTCTCTCCATCTCCTCGGCCATGACAATTTTGGTCGCCTCCGCCGCCAGCGCGCGACGCTTCCCGGACGCAGCGCCAAGATCGACCTGATCGATCGCGCGACAGGAGCGATCGCGAGCGTTGGCCGCTACCTGGGTGACGCATTCCGGGCCGAGATTTTGTTGCCACTGCACGGCTTCGCCGCCGGCCGCCGGGTTTTTGTGAAACTCGATCGGCGCGTTTGGTTTTTCGACGAGGCCGGTTGGCTCGAGATCGCTGCGGCCACGCCCGCGGTGACGGTGCACCGCGAGCTGGCCGTTGCCTGACGACCCGGATTTCATACCATGACGCTGGCCCAACGAATCGACTCCGACCTGAAAGATGCCATGCGGGCCAAGGACGCGACCAGGCTCGGCGTCCTTCGGATGTTGAAGTCGGCGCTCAAGTATGCCGCGATCGAGAAGTCGGAGAGCGAACTCGATGACGCGGAGTCGACCCAAGTCATTCGCAAACAGGTGAAGCAGCGCCAGGATTCGATCGAGAGTTTCGAGAAAGGCGGCCGCGCCGAACTGGCCGAGAAAGAGAAAAGCGAGCTTGCAATTTTGAATCAATACCTGCCCGCCGCGATGAGCGCAGAAGACGTTTCGCGCCTCGTTCGGGAAACCATCGCCGAGGTCGGCGCCACCTCCAAGGCGCAAATGGGCGCGGTCATGAAAGCGCTCGGTCCGAAAGTTGGCGGCCGCGCCGATGGCCGGACGCTCAGCCAGGAAGTGCAGCGGCAGTTGGGGGGATCGTGAATCGAGAATCGTGAATCGTTACATCGTCAGGCCGCTCCTCAACACCTTGTTGTTCGATTCACGATTCACGACTCTCGATTCACGTCCTGGCACATGCTGACAGCCATCATCGTCGCCGGCGGCAGCAGCCAGCGGATGGGCTTCGACAAGCTCCTCGCTCCGCTCAACGGTCGACCGGTGGTGGCGCATTCCATCGCCGCCTTCGAGCAAACCGAATCTGTCACCGGCATCATCGTTGTCGGCCGCGCGGAGCGGCTCGCCGAATACGAACAGATTGCAGAGACGCACGGCTTTCGGAAAATCAGCGCCGTCATTCCCGGCGGCGGGCGCCGGCAGGATTCGGTCAGCCGCGGCCTCGAGCAACTCGATGCTGCGACGCAGTTCGTGGCCGTCCATGACGCCGCTCGTCCGCTCGTTAGGCCAGAGCTGGTCGAGCGCATTTTCCAGTTGGCCCGCGCACATGGCGGCGCGGCCAGTGCCGCGCCCGTCACGGACACGCTGAAACGCGCCGACGACAATCATGTCGTCACGGGCGGCGTCGAGCGCACGCATCTCTTCGCCGTGCAGACTCCGCAGATTTTCCGTCGTGACCTGCTGGAGAAAGCCTGCCGCGCCATTTCCGAGGCCGGTCTGGAAGTGACCGACGAAATCTCCGCCGTCGAGCGGGCCGGAGGCAAAATCGTGCTGGAGCCTAACGACGAACCAAACTTCAAGATCACCTACCCGGCCGATATCCCACTGGCCGAATTCGTCCTGCGTCAGCGCAGGCTCTAACACGGTCTGCGAGGAAAAGCGCCCTTCGCTCAAGCTAGCGAAGGCAGCAGGCGCCCGGGCACCGATTGCGAGCGACCCTCCGAAGCGAAGCGTTGTTCGGCTTGCGCAGGTGGATTTCCTCCTGCACCACCCGGGCCCGGGCCGACTACGGCGAGTCAGATTATTCGCGCTCGCGCTGGTGTGCGCCAATTCAAGTTTTGACCGTATTTCCCATCCCTAGTTTAATCGACCCAATGCCGAATCCGACCCGCCGCGTTGACCTGCCTTCGTCATCGAAGGCGGTCATCAGCATTTGCTTTTTTCTCGCGGTCATTACCTGGATCGTCTTTGGGCAGACGCTGACCCACCCGTTCATTAACTACGACGATCCGGAATATGTTTCCGAAAATCCGATGGTGACCGGCGGATTAACGCTCCGCGGAATCGAATGGGCTTTCACCCACAGTTACTCCAGCAACTGGCACCCGCTCACCTGGATTTCGCACATGCTCGATTGCCAGGTCTTTGGGCTCCACCCCGGGGGTCATCATTTCACCAACGTGGTGCTGCACACGGTGTCTGTTCTCCTCCTCTTTCTTTTGCTGCGACAAATGACCGGCGCACTGTGGCGCAGCGCTTTCGTCGCGGCGGTCTTTGCCATTCATCCCTTGCGCGTGGAATCGGTCGCCTGGGTGGCGGAACGCAAGGATCTCCTGAGCGGTTTGTTCTTTATCCTGACACTGGCGGCTTACGTTCGTTATGCCCGACAGCCGTCGCTCGCTCGTTATCTGATGGTGTCGATATTGTTTGTGCTCGGGCTCATTTCCAAGCCGATGTTGGTGACGATTCCTTGCGTGCTTTTGCTTTTGGATTACTGGCCACTCAATCGACCAGAGGGCTGGCGAAAGTTGATCGCCGAAAAAATTCCTCTCCTCGGTCTTTCCGCGGGCTCGTGTCTCGCGACCATTGTTGCCCAAGGACAGGCGATCGCTTCGGTCGCTCGCCTGCCTCTTACGGCCCGAGTCAGTAATGCCTTCGAAAGTTACGTCACCTACATCGAGCAGTTGATCTGGCCGACGCGGCTGGCGGTTTTCTACCCTTATTTCGGGAGGAGCCCATTCTCACATGAAATCATCTCCGCGGTTCTGGTGGTAATCGCCGCGACGGCTTTTGTCATCGCCCTTCGGCGCGAGTATCCCTATCTCATCACTGGCTGGTTTTGGTATCTCGTGATGCTGGTGCCGGTGATCGGCGTGATCCAGGTCGGCACCCAAGCCCACGCCGATCGTTACACCTACCTTCCGGAGATCGGGCTCTCCGTCATGGTGACGTGGCTGGTGGTGGATCTGACCTCCGCTTGGCGCTGGCAGCGGCAGGTGCTGGGCATCGCCGCCGGAGTGATCATTGCTTCCTTCGCATGGCTGGCGACGCTTCAAACCTCGTATTGGCGCGACAGCGAAGTCCTGTCACGACATGCTCTGGCGGTAACGAGCAATAACTGGGTCGCGGCGAACAGCCTCGGGATGTTTCTCCTTGAGAGAGGGCGAGTCGATGAAGCGATCCCTTATTTTCAGAAGGCGGTAGCAATACAGCCCAAGGACACTGACGGGCATAATAATCTCGGGAACGCCCTCCTGCAGAAGGGCCTGATCGACGAGGCTCTGTCACAATACCAGACGGCATTCGCAATTGGCGTCGCGGAAGGAGAAATCTACGGACGCGAAGCCGACTATAATCTGGGTAACGTTGCGCTCGAGAAAGGCCAGGTCGACGAAGCGATCGCCCATTATCGCCGAGCCTTGGAGCGCCCCGGTCTTTACGCCGCCGACGCCCATAATAATCTCGGTTTGGCTTTGCATGCAAAGGGGCAAAATGACGAAGCCATCGCTGATTATGAAAAAGCACTGGAAATGAATCCCAAATCCGCCTCGGCCAGAACGAACCTCGCCTGGATCTTTGCCACCTCTTCCGACCCTTCGATTCGCGACGGCGCGAAAGCGGTTCAACTCGCGGAGCAAGCGAATCGACTTTCCGGCGGCAGCAATCCTATCGTCCTTAACACGCTCGCGGCGGCCTACGCCGAGAGCGGGCAGTTCTCGCAAGCGCTTGAGACAGCTCAGCGCGCGCTTGATCTGGCGACGGCACAAGGTAACTCCAGCCTGGTCGAAGGGTTACGGAAAGAGATAGGGCTTTACCGGGTGCATTCACCTTTGCACGAATCGAAATAGCTCAGGCAGGTTCAAGACCTGAGGGCGACCGGGACACGTCCGCGCTCATCGCGCAGGCGCTCGGATTGTCGGCGGGCCGCTGACAAGAGCACGTGAGGCGCCCGTACGCGGACGGCCAGGCTGTTCGCTCCCCCGGAACCTGCGCACAACTCACCGCAAGCATTCGCGGATCAGAGGCAACAGCTGTCTCACGTCCGTGGGTTTGAAGACCCGGCTCTTGGCTCGCTTCGGTGGTGGTGACAGGTCTCGGACGCGCCCCAGTTCGCCGTTTTTCCAAACCCAGGCGTTTGCATTATAAGGTCCGACCCGCTGCGGATCGGTCCAGGTGTGGATGGAGATAAGCCGATCGCTGATGGCGGCCGCGATGTGCATCGGCCCGCTGTCGACGCTAACGGTGAAACGCGCCCGGCGAATGAGCCAGATGAGTTGCAGAATGGTGGTATGATTGAACAGGTTGACGCAGTTATCGGGGACGGGGATCTGGCGTTTTGTGCGGCCAACGAGGACGACGCGATGTGGGGCGAGAGCGTGGCAAAATTCTTCAACCGCCAGATCGCTGAGCGATTTCCGACGACCGCGCGCGAAGGGATGAAGCAGGAGGAACGGCTCGTCTTCGTCGAAGCGGGGGAGATGATCGCCGGTCGGAAGGGGAAAGCGCAAGGGGCGTTGAATCGGGATCCCGCAGGCCTCGACGAGGGAGAGGTACCGCTCGACGGCGTGAGCGCTGCGCTCGACCCGCACCACTTCCGCGTAAAAAAAGCCGGCGCCTTCGCGCGCGTCGCTCATGCCATAGAATTTCCCCGGGTGACTCATCTTCCCGATGAGCGCGCTGCGCAGCAGGCCTTGGAAATCCAGGGCAAGATCGGGTTGCAGACGCCTCGTCTCACGCAGCCAGGGCAGAAGGTGTTTCGACATCCCGAAGCCGGCGAGGTCACCGCGTGGAAAGATGTGGACGTGGTCGACGCAGCGATTGCCCCGCAAAAGGGAGGCCCATTCCGGATTGATCACCCAGGTGATCCGGGCGGTGGGACAGGCGTCGCGCAGGAGCGCGGCCGCGGGCAGGGTATGGACGATGTCGCCTAACGAACTCGGCTTGATGATGAGGATGGAGCGCAAGCTGGATTGCGAAACGCGGAATGCGGAAGGAAAAACCTCTGTATTCCGCACTCCGCACTCCGCATTCTGCATTTGTCCTAGCGTCCTACCGCCAGCCGGTCGGCGAGGCGATCCGGCAATCCGGCGTCGCGGATTTTCTTTTGCGCGGTTTCCAGATCGTATTTGATCCGGCGTTGCTCAACCACCTGCCGGTCGGTGTGGAGGATGGAGTAGGCGGCCCGCCAATCGCGGTCGCGCGGCTGGCCGACGCTACCGCCGTTGATGAAATATCTTTTCCCGGGGGAGAGAACGATTTGTCCGACTGGGATGCGGCGCACGTTGTCGTCGCGCACGAAAGCGGTCGGCCAATGAGTGTGACCAAAAAAACAAAGGGAAGTGTGCTGATAAGTGAAGCTGGCCGTGGCATCGAGGTCGTTAAAGACATAGCCCCATTGAGCCGGGGTATCGAGGGTGGCGTGCACGATCGTAAAGTCGCGCACCTGTCGGACAAGGCGGAGATCTTCCAGCCAGGCCTTGTCGTCGGCGGAAAGATGGTCGCGCGTCCAGCCGATAGCTTCCTCGGCCAGCTCGTTGAACCCTTCGGTCGAGACGATCATCGAGGCCTGTTCATCGTGGTTTCCTTTCACCACCGGGCACTCCAGATCCTGGATGATCTTGACGCATTCGCTCGGATTGGCGTTGTAGCCGACGACGTCGCCGAGACAAACGAAGTTCGTGCAGGCCTGCGCCCTCGCGTCGGCGAGCACGGCCTCGAGCGCTTCGAGGTTCGCGTGGATGTCGCTGAGAATGGCAAAACGCATGGGTGGAAAAGCTAGAATGTCTAAAAGAGTTACAAAGGTAAAACGGAAGAGATGCCGCGCTTTGCGAGTTTCAACGATTCACGATTTAACGTTCACCTTCCCTCTCAGGAATTCGCTCATGCAACGGGATATCGAGGTCTTCTTCGAGATATTTCAGGCGCTTGAGCAAAGTCGGCAGGCGCTCGTGTTCACCCTGATTGTAAAGCTGGCGAAGCGCGTTGTAGGCAGCGCGCTCGTGGCCCGGCGCGAAGGAAAGTTCGTAAGCCGCGAATCGTTTATCATACTCCGGCGCACCCGGCAACGCGGCGGCGCGCGCGTAAAATCGGGCGGCGGCGGCGTGATCGTTCAGCTTTTCCTTGTAAAGCCGGGCGAGCGCTTCGTAGAGCTCGGGCCGGTCGGGGTTGTTCCTGATGCCGCGCTCGAGGAAATCTTTTCCGAGCGCGAAATACTCGCGTTGCGCCTTGCGCCGAAGCGCTTCGTTAGGCTGAGCCGGGTCGCGCAGGGCGGCGACGCTCGCATTCCAGGCCATGTGCCAGGCGGCCATATCCCAAAACATGACCGAGCGCGGCTGAAGCGTAGTGGCTTCGCGAAAGAGGAGGAAGACGCGACCCCATTCGGTGCGTTCCCAGGCCACGTGCGCCTGGATGAAAACAACATCCGCGACGAGCGAACGGAAACCGCTCAGGGCGGCGAGAAAACCGAGTTGCCCGACCTGTTCGCGCAGATCGAGGCCGAGCTGCGCTTCGTGGAAATAGGCGCTGCGATGTTGCGCCGTGAGGGTGGATTCGATCGGCAAACGCAGCCCACCAAAGGCGCACAGGAGAGCAAAGACAATCGCGCCGCGGATCATAATTCCTTCCCGTGAAAGGCGACCCAGGCAAAGAAGAGATAGACCGAGGTGTAAACGAAGCCGAGCACGGCCGTCTTGGCGAAGAGCGCATTGGGATGGCGGTCCCGGCGACGATGTCATCGACGAGGTTGAAGAGCTGGAGATCGGGGAAGGCAAGAGCGACGAAGGCGAGGAAAGTTTTGGCGAGCCAGCCGCCGCCGTGTTCCTGCAGCCAGTATTCGCGCGCCGTTGCCTGGAGATGGCCAATGAAGTAAATGAAACACCATCACCACCACAGTGAAGATGTTGGAGGTCGCGAAGGTGGAAATGAAGAGGGTGAGCGAGGCGAGCAGCGACGCTTTGAGGAAAATGATCACGATCCCCGGGAGGAGATTGGCGTTGAAGGCCGAGGCCTTGAGATTGCGGATCGCCTCCTGGATTTGCTCGGGACGCAGTCCGGCGGCTTCGCGCAGGGTTGCGCTGATGAGCATTTTCGCGCTAACGAAAAGCAGCGCGAAAAAAAGCGCGCTCATGGCGAGCAGGCTGAGAGCGAGGAGGAGGAGGACGCCGGCGAGTTTGCCGATGAGGTATTCGTAACGCGGGACCGGTTTGGCCAGGATGGTGTAGATGGTGCGGTCCTCGAGATCGCGCGGGAGGAGCTGGGCCGTGGCCACGATCGCGAGGAGCGAAGTGAAAATGCTCATCGCGCCTAACGACACATCCTTGAGGATCTGGAATTCCTGCTGAAAACTGAGCTGGGCCATGAAAACCGAGCTGCCGATGAGGAGGAGGGCGAAGAGGAGAAGGAAGTAAAAAACCTTCAGCCGGACGAGCTCGGTCAAAGTGTTGCCGGTGAGGGCGGCGATCCGGGAAAAGGAAAAGGGACGGTGAGCGGCCGCGTTCATTTCTTCTCCGGGGCCGGGTCGGTCGCTTCGAGGAACAATCGCTCGAGCGTGGTCTGCGGCTGGCGCTGTTCGACCAGGCGGGTGCCCGATTTCTCGAGCAGCGCGCAGATTTGCGCGAGCACTTCGGGGCTGGCGTTTTCCAGGATCAGCTCGGTCTGGTTTTCGATCGCGAGCAGATCTTCGACGCGTCCTTCGCGGACCAGCACGCCGTTGGCGAGAATGCCGACGCGATCGCAAATTTCCTGCACCTGCGCGAGCAAATGCGAGGAGAGCAGGACGGTGATGCCGCGCCGCTTCAGATCGAGAATGAGATCGCGAATTTCGCGTGAACCCGCGGGATCGACCCCGGCGGTCGGCTCGTCGAGCACGACCAGCTTCGGCTCCTGGATGAGCGCCTGCGCGAGCCCGATCCGCTGCAGCATGCCCTTGGAATAGCCGCCCAGCCGCCGGTGCCGGGCGCTCGTGCAGGCCGACGAGCTCGAGCAGTTCGATTGGTGTGCGCGGTCAGCCCCGGCCGCGCAGTCCGCAGAGTTTTCCGTAGAACCGGAGCGTCTCTTCG
Source organism: uncultured Verrucomicrobiae bacterium (assembly GCA_963737995.1). Lineage (GTDB taxonomy): Bacteria > Verrucomicrobiota > Verrucomicrobiia > Chthoniobacterales > UBA10450 > Palsa-1392. The sequence continues at coordinate 135,323 of CAVTUV010000009.1, read as the reverse complement.
CCGGTGAGATATTTGTAAAAATAAGGATTCTCCGGGAGGAAACCGACCGCTTCGCGGCTGCGCACTTCGCGGCTGTCGCGCCCGAAGATTTCGGTCCGGCCTGCGGTCGGCGAGACGAGCCCGAGAATGATTTTCAGGGTCGTGCTTTTGCCCGATCCGTTCGGGCCGAGCAACCCGTAAACCTGGCCGGGCGCCACTTCCAGATTCAAGCCGCGCACCGCGACGAGTCTTGTCCGGCGAAAGGGGATCGGAAAAACTTTCGTCAGGCCTGTGGACTGCTACGGCCGGTTCAATCATGGCGAATCTCGAAGCCGCGCGCGGCGCGGCGGCTCGGTTGAGCACGGATTCGGTTTGCTTGCGAATGTGCGCGCGCAGCTCGCTCTGGCCGATCGCCTCGAAGAAGGCGCGCACTTCCGCTTCCTCGCCGCTGGCCTGCAGTTCGACCCGGCCATCCGGCAGATTGCGCACCCAGCCGATGACGTCGAATCCTTTCGCCAGCTGCTTGACCGACCAGCGAAAGCCGACCCCCTGGACGTTGCCTTCAAAAAAGATTCGCAGCGAAATCATGACGGAATTGAAGCGCAAGTTTTCAGCTTGCCCGGAGGAGCGGGAGACGCAAGCCGCGTCTTTCCGGGGCAATGGCAGACGCGCGGCCCATTCGCGTTGTCATCCCGATCCGGCCAAGCGCGAAAGGGCTCTCGCCTAACGATCGCAACGGGAGCGCGACCGTCTCAGTAACGAAATTGCGGCATCGGGCTGCGCCTCGGGCAGCGGCTCCGGCGGCGCGACCAGACGCGGGTCGTCCGAGTCGAGCCTGAAATTGTTCGCCCTGTCCGGCGTAAGTCGGCGCCACCGGTGGGCGGGGGCGCGAGTTTTTCCGCGACCAGAGCGGCGCCGGCCGGGCGAATATCTTCACTCGCGACGTAACCGTCCTCGCCATCCTGCAGCTGCACCTTCACGTAGCCGAAGGAGGGCCGGATCACTTTCATGATCGAATCGCGTGGCAATTGCATGTCGGGGCCGTTGCCCTGTTGCGGGCCGTAGCGATAAAATGGCGTCTGATTGGCGCGCGACCGCATACCAGCCGCCGGTCGTCCCGGAAAGCAGCGGGTTTGAGGCGAAGAAGCGCAACCGGCCGCGAGCACAGGCGACGAGCGCGCCGAGCAGCACCAGGCACCGGAGTTTCATTTGTAACTGTAGAGGAAACAAACTCCCGCCGCGTCGCCCTCGTCCAGGCGCACCCGGATGAAATACTGGCCGCTGTTGCTCACGGCAAATCCAGCAGCCGCTTTCGTGCCGGAGTTGTATATTTCTGTCGTGACGGGGGCGCCCGTTTCATCAAAAACTTCCACCGTCAGCTTTTTCGCCTGTCTCCGTCGCGCCGGCCGAAAACCAGTATTCATTGCCGGCGTAAAGATTGACCGCGATCACTTTGCTTTCGTTAGGCGCGAGAGTGCCGGCCCAATGTCCATCGCGCAGTTTGAAGCCGTCGTTGGAAAACGCGCCGGCCAGCTCCAGTGCCACCTCACGCGCCGCCACTTCCTGGTCGGTCTCGGCCAGCGCGGGCGCAGGCGCGCGAGCGCGAAGAGTTGCGAGCCTCGTCAGGCAAAAGTGAATCGCAAGAGCGCATCATTTGTTCTTCTTTTGAATTTCCTGCATCAGCTGGTTGACGCTCTCGTTCAGCTTCGTCACCTCCGCGAGCGGAGAGTGGTTGGCCAAACGGCTTGGCGACGATCTGCTCGATCCCGATCAACTGATCGTTGACGCTTTTGACCAGCGGATCGTTTTGCAGTTCGGGCGACGATCTGACCGATCTTGGAGCGAATGAAGCGGAGCAACTCCGGCTGACGCAGAACCTGCCCGAGCTCGTTCGTCGTAATTTTTTGCCACCACTCCGCTCACCACCTGCGTGCCGCGAATCCAGCCACCGAGGCTGACGAGAATGACGAGGTCCTGGTCGCGGTGCGATTGCATCGAGGCTTTGACCTCGTTTTGCGTCGCCTCCAGTTCCTCCTGGAGGGCGCGCCCACTCGTCGTTTTCGGCGAACTGGTTGATGCTGTTGCCGCGCGCCAGGATGTTTTCGCTCACCCCGAGCGCCTTCGCCATTTTCACGATGTCGCCTCCGGTATTCTTGACCTGCTGCGCGTCCTGCGCCTCGACCGCGATGAATCCGTCGGCGATCAGGCCGCCGAGATTGAGCGCGATCTGGGCGCGGGTCTTGTAATTCATCGCGATCGGCCCGCGATAACGCCCGGCCCAATCGGGTTTGGCCGGCTTTGGCCAGGGCGGCGAAAAGCTCGCCCGGCGTCGGGATGGTGACCGAATCGGTCCTGAGCGCCTGCGCCATCTGATCCGAGGAAAGGCTGGCGGAAGCAGGGCGACGCTGCGGGCGTTGGCGCCGCGAAAGCCGCGCTGCTCATGAGCAGCGCAACGAACCGTTCCAGACAGATTCCGCACCAACATGACGGCAGATTAGCCACACCATCCGGCAATGCCAGTCTGAATTCGAGCGAGTCGCTGCTATGATTGAGAGAGCGTTTTCCTAACGAGAAACCAATGGCGGCCGTTATCAATCCGTCTCCGCATCGCCGGCTGTCGCCGGGCATTTCAATATCGGGCGCTTGCTCCTCGGCAAAGAAGGATTTGCGCAGCCGCGGGAAGTGCTAATCCCTAACGATATGTCCGCCACCAGCATCAGCCGAATTCACGCGCGCGAAATTCTCGATTCGCGCGGCAATCCGACGGTCGAAGTGGATGTGCATCTGGAAGGCGGCGGCTTCGGGCGCGCGGCCGTCCCGAGCGGGGCGAGCACGGGCGAGCACGAAGCGTGGGAATTGCGCGACGGCGACAAGAAACGCTACGGCGGCAAAGGCGTGAGCAAAGCCGTCGCCGCGGTCAACGAAACGATCGCGCCGGTCCTGATCGGCTTCGACGCGCTCGAGCAGGCCAAGACTCGATGCCAGGAGATCATCGAGCTCGACGGCACGCCGAACAAAAAGAAGCTCGGCGCCAATGCATTGTTAGGCGTTTCCCTCGCCACCGCCCATGCCGCGGCCGATTCCGAAAAGCATGCCGCTCTTTCGTTACCTCGGCGGGAGCGAAGCGAAGGTCCTGCCGGTGCCGATGATGAACATTCTCAACGGCGGCGCGCATTCCGATGCGCCGATCGATTTCCAGGAATTCATGATCATGCCGAAAGGCGCGCCCACTTTTCCCGAAGCGCTCCGTTACGGCGCGGAAGTTTTCCACGCGCTCAAGAGCGTGCTGCAAGGATCGCGGCCTCTCCACCGCGATCGGCGACGAAGGCGGGTTCGCGCCCAATCTCAAATCGGTCGAGGACGCGCTCGAATCGATCGCGGCCGCGGTCGAGAAAGCCGGCTACTCGTTAGGCGAGCAAATCTTCATCGCGCTCGATCCCGCTTCCTCGGAGTTTTTCGACAAGGAACAAAACGCCTACGTCTTCAAAAAATCCGACGGCTCGAAACGGAGCGCGGCCGAGCTGGTCGATTACTACGCCGAGCTTTGCGAGAAATTTCCCGATCATCTCGATCGAGGACGGCTGCGCCGAGAACGATTGGGACGGCTGGAAGAAACTGACCGACCGGCTCGGCGACAAGGTGCAGCTCGTCGGCGACGATCTTTTCGTCACCAACGTGCGAATTCCTGCGCAAAGGAATCGAGCGCGGCGTGGCCAATTCCATTCTCGTGAAAGTGAACCAGATCGGCACCCTCACCGAGACCTTCGCCACGATCGATCTCGCGAAGCAAAACGACTACACCGCCGTCATCAGTCATCGCTCCGGCGAGACCGAAGACACGACCATTGCCGACATCGCGGTCGCGACCAACGCCGGCCAGATCAAGACCGGCTCGCTTTGCCGGACCGATCGGGTGGCGAAATACAACCAACTCCTCCGCATCAACGAGGAACTGGGTGACAAGGCGGTCTTCGGCGGTAAGATGCGATAGTGGACGCCACCGGCTACGGCCATTTTCGCGCACGTCGCGACGCCACCATCTGGCAACAGATGAACGCGATCTTGCGCGTCCTGCTTTTCATCGCGGTCTGGCTTCTCATGATCAGTTTTTTCCTCCCGCCCTATAAACAACTGCAACGCGACCGGGCCGAGATACGATCAGCTCAATAACCAACTGACCGAGGAGAAAACGACTCTCGCTCGCCTGACGAGACAAGTGACGTTGTTGAAAAACGATCCGACTTATCTGGAAACGATCGCGCGCGACAAGCCTCGAGATGATGAAGGAAGGCGAAACCATTTTCCGCCTCGAATCGCCGGAACGGCAAGGGAACCTCGGTCTCCTGAGCGCGTCAATGCGCCCCGACATGCTGTCAGAACAGCGGAGTGCGCAGGGCTCCGTTCAGGGCGATGGTCTCGGAGTCGGCGGTGGGCGGATTCAATTCGCTTCTCGATTTTTTTCGAGCAGCGCGCGACGGTCGGCGTCGTCCGGCGACCAGCTTTCGACGAGTCGCTGCGGCACCAGAGCGCCAGCGCTTCCTTCTTTCCGGCCCGGCTGGATGAGCGCGTCCGCCTGTTCCAGCGACGACGCGCAAAAGGTCGCCGCGCTTGCGTGTAAATCGTCCGCGCCTGTTGCAAGTAACCGACGCGCGGCCGCGAAATCGCCCGCTCTCTTTTTGCATCAACCCGAGGTCTTCGATCATTGGCCCATTGTCCGCGCGCGAGGCGGCCTGGCGCGCCAGTTTCAGATATTCCGCCGGCTCGTTCGTCGCGTTCTTGGTCGCGAAATCGTGATACATCCTGCCAGTCGCTCTTGCTTGCGCCGTCGCGTTTCGAATCGATTTGCAACCAGGACGCGTAGGGCCGGTAAAGCGGGTCGCCCACCACCACCGTCATCCAGGAAAGCGCGCGCGTCGCCATGTAGGCGCTCTCCGCAAGAGTGAATCCGTGGAGCAGCCGGTCGTTGAGGATATCGAGATGCGCCGTCATTTGCAGATACGGCTCGTAGACGTTGCCTAACGACGCCGCCGCGCCTTTGCTCAGGAGCGGCCCGACCCAGTGCGCGTCCGCCGTGGCGCAGGGTGCTCGCGCTGAAAGAATGGATGTGCACCGCGATCGCGCCGGGCGTGAAAGCGAACCCGCGGTCTGCGTGAACGGACCCGACATGTCGCCCGCGTACCAACCATAATAGAGCGCGCAATCGTTCATCGGGAAGCCGGACGGAAAATGTCGCCGGCTTCTGGTCGTAAACCACCGGGATGCCGACCCGGCGCAAATCCTTCACCACCGTCTGGAGCCATTCGTCGCCATCGGCCAGGCCGCCCTGAAGTTGTGCGCGCCGTCGACATAGGCGCGGCCCCAGAGTCCGGTCTTTCTCCGTCTCGATCGCGTCGCTGATCATTCGCCTAACGATCGCCGCGGTCGGCCCATCGAGCCGGCTGACGAGCATGATCGGGCGAAGCGTCGAGCTCCGCGATCGGGCGGAAACTTTGGAAATAGGGATTGGTCGCCGCGCCCGAAATTTGCCGGGAAAAAAGCCCGAGCAAGGCCAGCTCCGAATCGACCGAGGCCTGGTTCTGGGAGCCGATCGGCATTGGTTGCGGGTTGGTCGCCCTCATAGACCGCGGTCGCGCGAATCTTCAGCGGCATCCCGCGGATCAGGGCGACGAAATTGATCTGGTTCGACGTGACGGCGCGGATGTTCGTCGGCATCGGTCGCACGCGTCCACCATTTGTGCTCGTCAAAAATTTTGCGGAGCGGCTCGCGCGATCGTCTCGTCGTATTCCTGGCGGCTGATTTCCTCCTCGGTCGAACACTCCAGCCCGACGACTGATCGTTAGGGATGTGGCGTTGCGCGGCGTAAAAACGGGCGAGGCCGGCGAGTCGGGCGCGGCGCGGTTGTAGATCACGACGTGGCCTTGGCCAGATCGTCGCGCACTTGGCAGCGGCGCGTGCAGCGCTCGCGCCTAACGAGAACGCGAGAAGGCCGCGAAAAGAGAAGCGCGCTTCATCGCGGCGAACTCCAATTTTCAATCCGTCGTAGGCGAGGCCGGCGTCCGGGCGGCAGATCGGTCTCCGCGCTTTGGGCAAGTCGTGGCAGATGTGGGTGAACAGGGTCCGCCCCGGCCGGACCCGCTGCGCCACTTCCAGCGCCTGCTCGACGCTCAGGTGCGTCGGGTGCGGCTTGTGCCGGAGGGCGTCGATCACCAGCACCTTCACGCCTTCGATCTTGCGCGCGATCTCGTCCGGCACGGCGCTGCAATCGCTCAGGTAAGCGAGCAGCTTCACGCCCGTCGCGCGCGAAAAGATAACCGTTCGTCTCCGAGCTGCCGTGCGGCACGGGCAGCGGCGTGATCGTGCGTTTCGCCTAACGAAAAGGGTCCGCAGACAATGTGCGGCTCCGGTTTCAAATATCCCGGCCAGGGATTCGGCGTCTCGAAGGCGAAGGCGTAAACCCGCTGCAGATCGGCCATCGTTTCGGCCGAGGCATAGACCGGCATGCGCCCGCCGCGCGGCGCCGCGAAACGCCGCAGATCGTCGAACCCCATCATGTGATCGGTGTGCGAATGGGTGAAGATGACGGCGTCGACCTTCCAGATGTTTTCGCGCAGACATTGGGTGCGAAAATCGGTCCCGGTATCGACCACGATAGGCGCCCTCCGGCGTTTCCAGATAAATCGAGGCGCGCGTCCGCTTGTCGCGCGGATCGCTCGAGCGGCAGACCGCGCAGTCGCAGCGAATCATGGGCACGCCTTGGGAAGTGCCGGTGCCGAGAAAGGTGAGGCAAAGTGGAGATGATCGGCGTTCAGAGGGCGAAGTTTCACTCGCAAACCTTAGCTCACAACTTCAACTTCTTCGCGCATGGCTGCGGTGCTCAGCTTGCTCCGAATCAAGAATCTCGCGCTGGTCGAGGACCTGGAGTGGGAACTCGCGCCCGGCTTCGCCGCCATCACCGGCGAGACCGGGGCGGGCAAGTCGATCATCATCGGCGCGCTCCAGTCTATTCTTCGGCGAACGCGCCGACAAATCGCTCATCCGCACCGGCGCGGAGGCCTGCACGGTCGAGGCGATTTTTGCCGGAGAGACGATTTCGCGACTTGAACGCGCGCCTGGAGGAATCCGGGGTCGAACCGTGCGACGGCGAGCTGATCGTGAAGCGCAGCTTTTCGTTAGGCGGAAGCAACCGGCAATTCGTCAACGGCTCGCCCACCACGCTCGCGCTGCTCTGAAAACGATCGGCGACGAGCTGGTCGATCTGCACGGCCCGCACGATCACCAGTCGCTCCTTGTCGCCGGAGCGGCAGCTCGCCTTGCTCGATGGCTTCGCCCGCGCGGAGCGGCTCGTGCAGGAATACCAGGAATGCTTTCGCCGCTGGCAGGCGCTCGTCGCGGAAGAGGAATCGCTTCAGCACCGGCCGAAATCGGCGCGCGAACAGGAACTCGATCTGCTCCGGCATCAGGTGAACGAAATCTCCGCGGCGCGACTTCAGCCGGACGAGGAAGAAGAAATCGCGCGCGCTACCGGCTGGCGAGCAACAGCCAGCGCCTGATCGAGCTGGCCACTGCCATTTCGCGGCAGCTTTCCGAAATCGACGACGCGGTTCTGAATCAACTCGGCGGAAACGCAGCGGCTCCTGCGCGAGCTGGAGAAGATCGATCCTGGCCTGACGGAAAGCGTCCGCAGCGCATGCCGCCGCGGTCATCGAGCTGAGCGAGATCGCGCGCACCCTCGATCGTTATGCGGAGAAGCTCGACCTCGATCCGGAACAACTCGCGCAACTGGAGCAGCGCGTCACCCTGCTCGAAACGTTGAAGCGAAAATATGGCGGGATCGATCGCGGAGGTGATCGCCTTTGGCGAGCGGGCGGCGGAGCGGATGCGCAAAATCGAAGGGCGCGACGCCGAGCTGGAGCGGCTGGCCGGCGAGATCAAGACGGCGGCCGCAGCGCTCAAACGGACCGGGGCGGCCTTGCGCAAGGCGCGCACGTCAGCCGCGCCGAAGCTGGCCAAGATCGTTCGGCAAAACCTGGCCGATCTCGGTTTCCGCCAGTCGGAGTTCGAAGCGAAACTTGCGCCTAACGAAGAGCCGCGCCTGAGCGGAACCGAATCGCTCGAGCTGCTTTTCTCCCCGAACCCGGGCGAACCGCTCAAGCCGCTGCGCACTGTCGCCTCGAGCGGTGAAATTTCGCGCGTCATGCTCGCGATCAAGTCGGCCCTCGCCATGCAGGACGCGATCCCGCTCCTCGTCTTCGATGAGATCGACGCCAACGTCGGCGGCGAAATCGCAAACGCGGTCGGCGCGAAAATGCGAACACTGGCGGAGAAACATCAGGTGCTCTGCATCACCCATTTGCCGCAGGTGGCGGCTGCGGCGGCGACTCATTTTATCGTGACGAAGGAGGTCATGCAGGGCCGGACTTTCTCAGAGTTGCACGAGGTGAAAGGCAAGAAGCGCCAGGAAGAAATCGCGCGCATGCTCGGTGGAAAGAGCGATTCGGCGCTCAAGCACGCGGCGACATTACTTCGCTGAGGCGGCCACAGGCCGGGATTTTCTGGGGAGAGATGGAATAAGCCATGCTCAGAAGAGGGCACGAGCGAAGCCGATTTCGTGTCCGGATGAAAAGTGAACCTATCCTAGCGACTCATGGATTGGAGCCCAGGGCCATCGATTCCAGCCCGGGTTTCAATTTCGACACGCCGTCTGTCGTTCGGGCGGACGGATTGTTCCGGCAACGGCAGGAGGAAGTCTATCGTGAGACGGATCAACTCTTCGTCCGCCTGCTGCTGCTGGAATGGGCCGTTTTGGTGATTGTCGCGTTGGTCGTTACGCCGGAAAACTGGAACGCTCAGGCGGGCACGATTGTTCGACCGGTGTGGGTGGCGATCACTCTCGGCGGGGCATTTAGCCTGGTGCCGGCGGCGCTGGCGTGGCTCAGGCCCGGGCTTGCCAGCACTCGCTACACGATTGCGGCCGCCCAGATGCTGCTTTCAAATTTACTCATTAGCCTGAGCGGGGGCCGCCTGGAGACCCATTTCCACGTCTTCTGTTCGCTTGTCATCCTTTCGTTCTACCGCGACTGGCGGGTGCTCGTGCCGGCGACGCTGGTGGCGACAGCCGCCCATTTTCTACGCGGTACCTACTGGCCGAATTCGATCTACGAAGCGCTCGGCGGCAGCCCCTGGAGATCCTTCGAACACTGCGCCTGGGTGCTTTTCGAAGATATCCTTCTTGGAATTTCATGTCTGCACAGCAACAAGGAGATGCGCGACACCGCCATTCGGACCGCGGCGTTGCAGGAGCAGACAGCTCGGTTGGCGGCGAGCCAGCACGTCAATCAGCTGATCATGGACAAATCGCGCGACGTGATTTGCTCGAACGACGCCGAGGGACGTTTCCTCACGGTGAGCGCCGCGTGCCAGACGCTCTGGGGCTACGCGCCGGAGGAGCTGGTCGGGAAGGCTTCCGCGGACATGGTGTATTCCGAGGACCGGGAAAAGAGCCGGCTGGCAAATCTCGAAATCATGGCTGGTCATCCGGTGACGAATTTCGAAAATCGTTACGTCCGGAAAGACGGGACGATCGTGAACGTGCTCTGGTCCGCCTATTGGTCGGAAGTTGACGGGACCATGTTCCAAGTGGCGCGGGATATCACCCAGCGCAAGGAGGCGGAAGCGGCCCTGCAAAAAACGAATCGTCAACTGGCTTCCGCGCTCCAGGCCAATCAGTTGATCATGGATAATTCCCAGGACGTGATTTGTGCTCTCGATGCGAAAGGTCAGTTCCTCTCGACGAACGCCGCCTGTCAAAGTTTGTGGGGTTACCAGGCGGAAGAACTAATCGGTCGCTGCTATCTGGCTCTCGTCCGTCCGGAGGATCGGCCACGAACAAAGCAGGCCGAAGATGAGTACGCGCCGCGGAGCCAAGATCACCGATTTCGTGAATCGCTGCCTGCGCAAGGACGGATCGACTGTCGATGTGCTTTGGTCGGCGAGCTGGTCGGAGGCGGATGAGATCTTATTCTGCGTCGCGCACGACGCGACCGAGAGCCAGCGGATCGAGAAAACGCTGCGGGAAGCGAAGGAAGTGGCGGACCGGGCGAACCGCGCCAAAAGCGAATTTCTCTCGCGCATGAGCCATGAATTGCGCACGCCGCTCAACGCGATTCTCGGATTCGGCCAGTTGCTGGAACGGCAGAATCCACGGCCAACCCAGCATGCCGCACCTGCATCACATCCTCACCGCCGGGCGCCACCTGCTCGAGTTGATTAACGAAGTCTTGATATCAGCCGCATCGAGTCGGAGAAATTGCATCTCTCACTCGAAGCAGTCAGCGTGACTGTCGCCCTGAAGAAGCGGTGGATTTGATCCAGCCGCTCGCGCTTGAACATTCGGTCAACCTTTTCACACCGGCAGAAAGCGAGACCAACTTTTTTGTGCAGGCCGATCACCAGCGCTTGAAACAGGTCTTGCTCAACCTTTTGAACAATGGTGTGAAATACACGCCGGCGGGCGGTTCGATCATAGTCTCCTGCCAGCGGGCCGGAGAAACCAGTGCGACTCTCAGTGCACGATACCGGGGTCTGGCATCGCCGCCGCCAAGCTTGAGCGTGTTTTCACACCTTTCGACCGGCTCGGCGCGGAGCAATCCGGGATCGAGGGAACGGGGCTAGGGCTGGCGCTTTCGCGGCGTTTGGTGCAGGCGATGCGTGGAACGATCGGCGTTGAAAGTATCGAAGGACAGGGGAGCACATTCTGGCTGGAGCTGGTCCAGACAGAATCGCCGCTCAAGGCCCTTCCGGCAGAAGACGGCGGCGGTGCGCGTTCGAAACGCGGCAAGGCTGGGAAGCGGCGTTCCGTCCTCTATATCGAGGATAACCTGTCCAATCTCACACTCATCGAACAGCTCTTGGGCGAAGACACCGGAATTCATCTGCTGACCGCGATGCAGGGAAGGATCGGTCTCGACCTAGCTCGCCAGCATTTGCCCGATCTCATCCTGCTCGATCTTGCACTTGCCCGACATGCCGGGCTGGGAAGTGCTCGCCGCCTTGCAGGGAAGCGAAGCCACCCGGCACATCCCGACGATCGTGGTTAGTGCGGACGCGACCGCGGGGCAATTCAAACGCCTCATGGATGCCGGGGCCCGCAATTACATTACCAAGCCGATTGACGTCCCCCAGTTCTATCGCGTGATGGAGGAAACCGCCAGCAAGCTGGAAGGCGTCGGAGCCTAAGAATGAGTGCTGAGAGCAAGAAAATAATTCCGTGGGTAAGCGAAGCTTCGTCAGGCTCTCCAGGCGAGCCGGGCCGTTACGGTAAATTGAAAATCTTAGTGGTCGACGACGAGCCAGTGAATACCGCGCTGTTCGAAGCGATCCTGGCCGACAAAGGATACGCGCGCGTTAAATCGATTACTGATTCACGCATCGCTCTGCAGACCTGCCGGACGTTTGAGCCTGATTTGATTCTGCTCGATCTGATGATGCCGCATGTCGACGGCATCACCATTCTCGAGGCGCTGCGCTCAGAGCCGGACGGAGTTTACATACCGGTAATCGTGCTGACCGCGGATGAGACTAAAGAAACCAGACTGCGTGCGCTGGATGCCGGCGCGACCGATTTCATGCTGAAGCCTTTCGAGCTGACGGAAGCGCTGCTCCGGATCGAGAATCTGCTGGCTCTGCGGCATCGGCACGTGCAACTCGATATTCAGCGGGCTGCGCTCGAGGATTCACTCCGAGCCCGGACGCTTGAGTTGCGCGAAGCGCTGTCGACCTTGGACAGGCTCACGGACAACACTCGTTAGTTCAGCGATTGGCCGCTGCGATCCGCCAAGGATGTTCAAAAACTGTTTTCGCGCCCTCTTCTCGGCGGCTATAGAAAGCGGTGCTCAACTACATCTGGCTCGCGCTTGTTCTGCTCGCGGTGACGATCGGTGGCTGGAACGGTCATCTCAAGGAAGTGACCGACGGCGCCTTCGACGGTGCGAGGACAGCGGTCACGATCGCGCTCGGATTGATCGGGATCATGGCGCTCTGGCTGGGCGTGATGCGGCTGGCGGAGCGCGCCGGACTCATCCAAAAACTGGCGCGCGCTCTTCGCCCGGTGATGCGGCGATTGTTCCCAGATGTGCCCGAGGATCATCCCGCGATGGGCTCGATGTTGATGAACATGGCGGCGAACATGCTCGGGCTGGGCAACGCCGCCACCCCGCTCGGTCTGCGCGCGATGCGCGATCTGGCAACGCTCAATCCGCATCCGGGCAAGGCGACGAACGCGATGTGCACTTTTCTCGCGATCAACACCAGCTCGGTGCAGCTCATTCCGACGACTGCGATCGCGATCCTGGTAGCGGCGGGTTCGACCAATCCGACTGCGATTGTCGGAACCGCGTTGCTGGCGACACTGTGCGCGGCCACGATGGCGGTTACCTCCGTGAAGCTGCTTGAAAAAGTGTCTTGGTTCCGTGTTCGGCCTAACGAAACGTCAGGAGCGGTTGAGTCGGGGGTGCAAGAATCGGCGTCTCGGCCGGCGCCGGATTCAACCGGCGATCAACCGGCGCCGGCTCTGCCGGGCTGGGGTCGCGCGGTGTTGGCGCTGCTCGTTCTCTTCTTTCTCGCGCTTTTCGTTAGGCAAGTGTTTCCGGAAGCGCTGGGCCTGCCCGGCGGGCCGACTGCGCCCTCGCCGAATTACTTTGTGCGGAGCGTGAGCGCGCTTTCAATCCTGGCCATTCCGCTTTTTCTCTCCTTCTTCACCCTCTATGCGGCGCTCTGCGGCCTCAAGGTTTACGACGAGTTTGTTGAGGGCGCGAAGGAGGGATTTGGCGTCATTCTCAAGATCATCCCGTTCCTTGTCACGATGCTCGTCGCGATCAACATGTTCAAAGGCGCGGGCGGAATCGAACTGCTGGCGCGGGCCCTGTCGCCCATTCTCACGCCGCTCCATTTTCCCACCGATCTGTTGCCGATTGCCTTGATGCGTCCGTTGAGTGGCGGGGCGACACTCGCCCTCTTTACCGACGTGGTGCATCGACTTGGCCCCGAAAACATCGTGAGCCTGATGGCGGCGACGATCTATGGCAGCACCGAAACGACCTTCTACGTCGCGGCGGTTTACTTCGGCTCTGTCGGGGTCAAGCAAACGCGCCACGCCATCCCGGCCGGTTTGATAGCGGATTTCACCGGCGTGGTGGCGTCGGTGATTATCTGCCGGGCGGTGCTTTAATTCTCGAAGAAAAGATCGAGAGTGAAGTGAATTGGTGCCTTCTCGTGCAGTGAAAATTCTTCCTCTGGCCGCGCTCGTGCTCGGCGCGAACTGCGCGTTTGCCGAGATAATCACTGTGACGAACACACACGATAGCGGGCCGGGATCGTTGCGGCAGGCGATCTTGAACGCCGCCGCCGATGACAAAGTTGACTTTGATCTGCCGGAGTCCAGCACGATTGCCCTAACGAGTGGGGAACTACTAATCAATAAGAACCTAACGATTACAGGATCTGGAGCGGCCGACCTGGCTGTCGCAGGGAACTACTTGTTTCGTGTTCTTGAGATCGATCAGGTGCCTTTGGACGTGGTGATCGAGAAGATAACGATCACGAGCGGAGGAACGTCCAGTTCAGGCGGGGGAATCCTCAATCGAAGCACCGGCACGGTTGTTATCCGCGACTGCATCATTACAGCAAACTTCGCAGTTGGCACTGGTGGCGGCATACGCAACGAGGGAATTTTATCGCTCGAGAACTGCACAATTGCAGAGAACGAGATCGCTTTTTCTGATGGAGGGGGCTTCGGCGGCGGCATCAGCAGCAGTGGCGACCTGACGGTTTTTAACTCTACTATTTCCGGCAATCAAGCTCACGGGGGCGTTTACGCGCCGGGCATCGCAGGTGGCATTATTAGCTTCGGCGCGTTGACCCTGCTTAATAGCACAATTTCCGGTAACAGTGCCGGGGTTGATGGCATCGCCGGAGGGGTTTTAGTTTCCGGGGGAACGGCCTCAATCACAAACTGCACCGTCTTTGGTAACACGGCAGAATTTGCAGGAGGTTTGCAGAACGACAGCGGTACCGTCCAGATTGGCAATACGATAATCGCGCAAAACATCGCACTGACAGCGCCGGATGCAGGGGGCAGCCTCACCTCCAAAGGTCACAATCTGATTGGCAATAATTCGCTGGTGGAAATCTCGCCGGCGACCGGCGATCAGATTGGGACGGAGGATTCACCGATCGATCCACTTCTAGGGTCGTTGCAAAATAATGGTGGAGCGACGGAGACGCACGCATTGCTTCCGGGAAGTCCGGCGATTGACAAGGGAAGTATGGTGGACTCTGTAACGACAGACCAACGTGGGCGTTTCCGACCGGCAGATGATCTCGCGATCGAACCGGCTGAGGCCGGGGATAACAGCGACATCGGTGCATTCGAGCTCCAAACGTCGCATGCACTCAACATCTCGACGCGACTGCGCGTGCTAACAGGGGAGAACATTCTCGACGGTGGCTTCATTATTACCGGGAGCGATCCGAAGAGGGTGCTGATTCGAGGCCTCGGTCCTTCTCTCACAGCCTCTCAGGTAGCGAACGTCCTGTTAGATCCGCTGATCGAACTGCACGATTCCGCCAAAATGATCGCGTCAAATGACAATTGGAAGGAGAGCCAGCAAGCCGAGATTGAGGAGACGGGCCTGGCTCCCAGCGACGACTCTGAGTCAGCGATTGTCATGACCCTCGCGCCCGGGCTTTACACGGCGATCCTCCAAGGCAAAACCGACGGAACGGGTGTTGGCCTGGTCGAAGTCTATGATCTCGATGCGAGCGCCAATTCGATCCTCGCCAACATCAGCACGCGCGGTTTTATTGCCGGCGAGGATGTCATGATCGGGGGATTCATCGTCGGTGAGAGTGAAGGGTTACAAGATCGCATCATCGTTCGCGCAATCGGCCCGTCTCTGGCAACTGCCGGGATAGCGAACCCGCTATCGGATCCAAAATTGGAGCTGCGCGATCAGGATGGGGCTCTGATCGCGTCGAACGACAACTGGAGAGATACGCAAGAAGCCGAAATCGAAGCGACGGGAGTGGCGCCAACCGACGAACGCGAATCGGCGATCGTGGAGACGCTGATTGATGGGAGGTACACGGCCATCATTCGCGGAGACGAGGAGGACGGTGTCGCACTGGTGGAAGCCTTCGACCTGCATTAGGCGGCGGGCTGTGTCGCGACAGGGTCAGGCTGGGCTCGGAGTGTGACGGTTCTGTCCCCAGGGTTCTAAAAGCAAAGAAAGTTTTCCCTCGCCATCCAGTTGTCACATTCTCTAACGTCCGGTTTTTAATAATGATTCAACGCGATTATCTCATCATTGGCGGCGGCATCGGCGGCGGCAGCGTCTGCGAAGGCCTTCGCCAATTCGACAAAAAAGGCTCCGTCACTCTTGTCGGCGGGGAGACCTTCCACCCCTACAAACGCTGGATGCTCTCCAAGCAATTCCTGCGCGACAAGACGCCTTCGCTCAAGAAGCTGCCCTGCCTCGAAGAGCGCTGGTATGCGTCGCACAAGATCGAAGTCCGTCTGGGGACGGTCGTGACCCAATTCAATATCGATCGCCGACTCGCCGTGCTCGGAAATGGCGAGACGATTGAGTTTAAGAAAGCGTGCCTCGCCATGGGCAGCCGGCCGGTGCGTCCGCAAGTCGCCGGCATCGGTCTCGGCAATGTCATTTACCTGCGCACGGTGCGCGACGCGCTCGCCCTGCGCGAGATGTCGCAATCAGAAAAAATGATTGTCGTAGTGGGCGGCGGATTGCTGGCCTGCGAAGCGGCCGCCAGCCTGCGTCAGAGCAAACTCAAGGTGGCGATCATGCATCGGCATCAATCGCTCTTGAATCGATACCTCGACCCGGACACCGCCACCTGGATCACGGAGCACTTTGCGAAACGGGGCGTGGCTCTCCTGATGGGCTCGAGCCTGAATGGTTTCGAAGGCAAAACGGTGCTGCGCAACATTCAAACCAAGAGCGGCGAGCGGGTGGCGGCGGGGGTTGCCATCGTCGCCTGCGGGTCGGAACCGAATCTGGAAATCGTGCGCAACACGCCGCTCTCGGGACCGCATGGTTCGCCCGTGACCGATTACCTCGAGACGGAAGAGAAGGGGATCTACGCGGTCGGCGACCTCGCTTTTTATCCCGATCGGTTGATGGGCGGAATGCGCCGGCAGACCCATTGGGAAAACGCGCGCGAGCAAGGACTGATCGTGGGCGCAAATATCACGGGAAAAAAACGCCAGCGTTACGAGCAAATCCCGTATTTCTGGACGGAGATGTTCGATTTGAAACTCGATTTCGTTGGTGATTTCACCGTGCCGGCGACCCGGGTCCAGTTGAGCGGTTCCTACGCCAAGAGCCGCTTCGCGCTGCATTATTTCCAGGGGGAAAAACTGCGTGGGATCGTGCTTTGCCACCACAGTGCGAGCGATGTGGCTTCGGCAAAAAACGAATTGCGCCAGGCGCTCGCGAAATAGCCTGGGCTAATCCATTCCGCCGCTCACCTCCAACACGGGATTGCTCACCTCGACCAGCTTCCAATCCCATGGCCGCCAGCTTTGCTGGCGCCAATGGAGCTGAAAGGGCTTCGTCAGGCTATTGACCCGCTCGATGATCGCGGGCGCGAATTCGCCGCCTCTGCCTGCCAACTGGATCGAAGCGCTCCAAGTGCCTCCGGACGGCTGGAGCGTCACTTGCGGTGCGGTAGCGGTGATCGCCAGGGAGGAAAACGAGCGCAAAACCAGGCGCAGGCGATTCAAAAGCAGGGCGCGATCGTGACCCCAGCTGTCGTGGTAACCCATCGCAATGAAATCGCCCGCGGCCGCGGAATTCCGCTTTTCCAGTCGTTGCAGGAAATGCTCGCTGTGCAAGCGCACTTGATTTTCTGCTCGCCAAAGCTGAGTCAGCCAAAGCCCCAGGATCAGGGCGACAATCGCCCCGGTGAAGAAGCTGTACTTGAAAGTAGAGGGCACTCAGATCGGTGCGGTCAAACAATCGCGGGCGCAAGCGCGACTATTCATTTTGCGGAGTGATGGGGCCTTGGGCATGAAACGTGCAGTCGTTGCTCTTGTTTTCCATGATCTCAATCGGCGCGTTTTTCTTCATTCTTTGCGGTTTGCTCGGCTCTGTGGCGTGGGCTTGCGCTGAGGACAGGAACGAAATTTGAAGGGACAACGATGCTTGATAAGGATGATTTGAAATGGATTGCGGCGAATGTCACTGAACTGAATCGCCTCCTGCAACAGGTCGCGCGCTCGACCGATCAGGTCCAGCAGCACAAGGCCGAAGGCCGCTCGCTCGAGATCCTCGGAGAGCAGGTCGAACAAGCCACCAAGATTTCACAGTCGCTTTTCGAGTGTGTCGCTTCACGCATTTTCTCGGCCGCCGCCAGCGGAGCGGCAACGCTCGAGAAAGCACCAGTCGAGAAGATCGTGAGGACTCCGACCCCGGGGGCCCGGGTTTCGGTGAAAATACCGGCTGGCGAAGTCGCGCTCGCGGGAGACGATGCGGGCGACCCTCCCATTCTCAATCCGCAAGGCACTCGTGAACTCATTTTGGTGGTCGATGATGATCCGGAGCTTCTGGAACTGGCCGGGTCCATGCTCGAGTTCGAAGATTACCGCGTCATCACCGCCAAAGATGGACTCGAAGCCCTCAAGATTTATCGGCGCATGGGAAAGAAGATCGGTCTCATCATTCTCGATTATTTTCTGCCGGTGATGGATGGCGACGCCGTCTTCGACGAGCTGAAAGCGATCGATCCCGAGGTGCAGGTGGTGCTGAGCAGCGGTTTTGGGGAACAGGCGACGCTCGGCGGAATGCTCGCCCGCGGCCTGCGGGGATTCCTTCCCAAGCCATACACCCACGAGAAGTTGATCGAGCAAATTGGTTCGATCATCGAATCCTGACGGGCTGGGGCGGGAGCGGCAGAATCGCGGTGGCGGAAGCCTCGGCGGTGAAAGTACAGTCGCTGGCATCAATTTAGCTTTGAAGGAGGGACACTCGCATGGCTCGCATTGATGCATTCTTCAAATTGATGTCCGAGGAGAAGGCCTCGGACCTTCACCTTGCCACCAACAACCCTCCGATGTTGCGTATCAACGGCGACCTCGTGCGAGTCGATTACCCGTCGCTCGAAAACGATGAACTCAAGGCGATGGTCTATGAGATCGCGCCCGAGGCGAAGATCAAGGTCTTCGAAGAAACCGCCGACGTCGATTTTGGTTACGAAGTCCCCGGGGTCGCGCGCTACCGGGCCAACTTTTTCCAGCAGAAATACGGCATCTCGGCGGTCTTCCGTTTGATTCCCTCCAAGATTCTCACGGTCGAGGAGCTGGGACTCCCGCCGATCTTGAAAAAGTTCCCGCTTTTGAAAAAGGGTCTTGTCCTCGTCACCGGCCCGACCGGTTCGGGCAAGTCGACCACGCTCGCCGCGATGATGGATTTCGCCAATCTCCAGCGGCACGATCACATCATAACGGTTGAGGATCCGATCGAGTTTGTGCATCGCAGCCAGAACTGCCTGGTGCAGCATCGTGAGGTCGGCGTGCACACGCGCTCCTTTGCTTCCGCCCTGCGCGGCGCTTTGCGCGAAGATCCGGATGTGTTGCTGGTGGGAGAAATGCGCGACCTGGAAACGATCGAGCTGGCTTTGACCGCGGCTGCGACCGGTCACCTTGTCTTCGGAACCCTGCACACTTCGAGCGCGCCCAAGGCCGTCGACCGCGTGATCGATGTTTTCCCGACCGATCAGCAGAACCAGATTCGCACCACCCTCGCGGAATCGCTCAAGGGCGTCGTCGCGCAAAATCTTTTCAAGCGCATCGACAAGCCGGGCCGCGTCGCCGCGCTTGAGATCCTGGTGGTCGACAACGCGATCGCGAACCTGATCCGCGAAGCCAAGACGCACCAGATCCCGGGCATGATTCAGGTGGGCAAGAAGAAAGGGAACCAGCCACTGGACGACGCGATCATGGAGCACCTGCGGCAAATGCGGATTTCGCCAGAGGAGGCCTACGACAAGGCGATCGACAAGAAGAAGTTCCGCGCTTTCCTCAAGACTCCGCCGGCGGACGACTTCGAAGAATAGAGATTTCCTGCCATGCGAGCACCCGATCTCGATCGAATTCTAACCGCGATGCTGAAGACTTATGACGGCATCTCGGATCTGCTTTTTTCCGTCGGACATCCGCTGCAGGTGGAGGATTACGGCGAACTCAAGCCCGTCTTTGTCGATCCGCCGATCGATCGGCTCACGCCCTACCATATCGAGCAACTGGCGCTCGCCCTCCTCCAGGGAAATCGGCGTTTGATGCGAACTTTTCTCGTGGAAGGCTCCTGCGATTGCAGTTACGCGTTAAACAACGAAGCACGATTCCGGGTGAATATTTTTCGTCAGCAAGGCCACTTCGCCATCGTCATGCGAAAGCTGCAAGCCGTCGTTCCGACTCTCCAGTCACTCGGCTTGCCGCCAATTTTTTCCGAGATTGCGAAGGAAAAGACCGGACTCGTGCTTTTGACCGGCGCCACCGGAAGCGGCAAGACCACAACGCTGGCGGCGCTTCTGCACGAGATCAATCAAACCCAGCCTGTGCACGTCGTCACGCTGGAGGATCCGATTGAATTCGTCCATTCCGCAGGCCGCGCCACCTTCAATCAACGGGAACTCGGGCACGACTTCGAGAATTACCCGAGCGGATTACGCGCCGCTCTGCGCCAGGCGCCCAAGGTTATCCTGGTGGGTGAAATGCGCGATCGCGCCACGGTGGAGGTGGCGCTGATGGCGGCGGAAACCGGTCACCTCGTTCTGAGCACGCTGCACACGGTCGATGCCGGCCAGTCGATCAACCGCGTGCTTGGTCTCTTTTCGTTAGGCGAAGAGCAGCAGTTGCGCATTCGCCTTGCTGACAGCATTCGCTATATCGTGAGCCAGCGCCTCGCTCCCAGGATCGGCGGCGGTCGCCAGCTCCTGACCGAGATCATGGGCCACAATCTTCGGACGCGTGAGACGATCGCCCTCGGCGAAGGAGACAATCGCAGCTTCTACGAAATTATTGAAGCGAGTTCGCCCTTTGGCTGGATCACTTTTGACCAATCGATCCTGAACGCCTACGAAGCGGGCGCGATCAGTGAAGAGACCGCTCGCCTTTTCGCTTCCAAGAAAGGCAAGGTCAGCCGGGGAATCGACCTGCTCCAGAAGACTCTCGGAATCGAGAATCAAACGGATGCCGGTTTGCGCCTCGATCGGCCCGTCAACGCTTTCCGTTAGGCGCGATACATGAACAGCGAACAGGACAGCAGCTTCTTCGATCTGGGCGACAAAACCGCCCTGGTCTGCGTCGACCACCCGCAATACCAGAAATTGATCGTGCCGCAGTTAATCGATCTTAACTACAAGGTGCACCTCGGTCTTTTTGCGGAGGACGTTTTGCTCAAGCTCTCGACCTACAATTACAACGTGGTTGTAATCTACGAGAACTTCAAAGGCGCGAGCCTGGAGGATAATCCGATCCTGCGCGAGATGGTGCGACGACCCGGTGCGCTCCGACGGGAGCATTTCGTCGTCCTCCTCAGCCAGCGTTTTGCCACCAACGACGCCATGACTGCTTTCGTGCAGAGCGTCGACCAGATCGTCAACATTATCGACATCGCGAATTTCAAGCCGGTGGTGCGCCGCGGCGTCGCGCAGCATCACGACCTCTATATGCCCTTTCAGGAAACCCTGAAGGCGGCGCAGGCGCGGTAAAGCCGGGCTCGTTTCCGGGCGCCGGTCGTCTCGCCTGCGACTTTCCAGAAACGTCAGTTGCAGGTTCATGACGGAGCGTGGTAATTTCCGCTCCGTAACATGAAGCTCATTCATTGGGTTCGTTTCACTTGGGATCTGGAACAGCTTCCGTCACTCGGGTCTGTGCTCCCGGAGCATTACCATTTCACTGTCGCGACCGCCGCGAACGAGAGGGAATTGCGCGCCGTCGTTACACGCTCCTTCGCGCAAGATACCTCCTGGGGTGACGCGATTCACGACGTGAACGGAATGATCGATGGCTGGCTGGAGCGCGCCTTTGCGCCGGAGGGGAGTGGCGTCTGCCTGGCCTTGCGCCACGGTCTGCGCATTATCGGGGCTTCGGTTTTGATGCCGGACCCGGCCATGGAAGATCACCTCACGCCCGGTCCCTGTGTCTTGATGGAATACCGCAATCGCGGCTTTGGCAGCGCTTTGCTGGAGGAGTCGCTGCGCCATTTGCGGGCCGCCGGCCTAACGAGAGGCTCGGCCCTGACCAAGAGTAACGCGCCGGTGACGAAATTTCTTTACCCGAAGTTCAACGGCACGTCGACTCCGGTCGATATCCCTCTGCTCGTGGCCTGATTGTCTGGCCCTTCAACGAACAATCCCGCGTTCGCTCTCCGCGATGAATTGCAAAATCGTTTGCACGTCTTCGCTCGCCCCCAATTGTTCGCGCACCGCCTCCAGCGCCTGCCCGGTGTTCATTTTTCCCCGGTAAATCAAACGAAATGCCTCCTTGATCGGCTTGATTTTTTCCGGCGGATAACCCTGGCGCTCCAGGCCCACCTGGTTAATTCCGCGCACCTCCGCCGGGTTACCGTCGGCGATCATGAACGGGGGAACGTCCTGCACGATTTTCGAACATCCGCCGGTGATGGCGAAACGCCCGATGCGGCAGAATTGATGCACCGCCGTCAGGCCGCCGATGACCGCGTGGTCGCCCACCTGCACATGTCCAGCGAGCGTGCCGTTATTCGAAAAAATCACCGCATCTCCCACCGTGCAATCGTGGCCGATGTGCGAGTAAGCGAGAAAATTTCCACCGCTGCCGACGCGCGTCTTGCCCGCGGCCGACGTGCTCCGGTTGATCGTGACGAACTCGCGAAAACAGTTGTCATCGCCGATCTCAAGATAGGTTGGTTCGCCGCGATATTTCAGATCCTGGGTCTGCTGGCCGATCGAACAGAAAGCGTAAAACCTGTTGCCCCGGCCGGCGACGAGCGGCCCGCCCAGCGTGACGTGCTGTTGCAGCCAGCAGTTTTCGCCTAACGACACTCCGGCCGCGACGATGCAATACGGGCCGACGACCGTGCCGGGGCCCAGTTGCGCGGCGGAATCGACGAGCGCGGTCGGATGAATTTGGACCTTTGGCATGATCAAAATGACGAAATCCGAATGACGAAAGTGCCGCGTCGCCTCATCGGTGCCGCGCCAAAATTCTTCATCCGAGCTTCGTCATTATTTCGGGTTTCGGATTTCGTCATTCGTCATTTCCGCTCCCTCATTTATCGAGAAACGTGAACATGAGCTCACCTTCCGAGACGACGGCTTCGTTCACCACACAGCGGCACATCGCTTTGGCGAGCCGATTGCCGCGGGACTTCGTCAGCTCCGCGTGGATAAAAAGAGTATCGCCCGGGAAAACCGGCTTGCGGAATTTTACCCCGTCCGCGCTCATGAAATACCCGACTCGGCTCGCACTTTTGCTGATGCGCATCATCAAAACGCTGGCCACTTGCGCCATGGCTTCGACTTGCAGCACACCCGGCATGACGGGGTGGCCCGGGAAATGTCCCTGGAAGAAAGGCTCGTTGATTGTGACGGATTTGATTCCGACGCACTTCGTCTCGCCCTCGAAGGAGAGGATGCGATCGACCATCAAGAATGGATAACGATGCGGGAGGATGCTCATGACCGCGTTGATGTCGAGGCCGCCTTCGCCCAGCGGGAAATTGCGCTGCGGCAAGGTGGCCTCTGTCGCCGCCTGCGCCCTGGCGAGGGCGCGGGCGAGATCGATGTTGGCGCCATGCCCCGGCTTCACCGCCACGACGTGTCCGCGGATGGCGCGGCCGAGGAGCGCGAGGTCGCCGATAATATCGAGGATTTTGTGCCTGACGAATTCGTCTGCGAAGCGGAGCGGCTCCTTGCTCAGGACGGATTCGCCCCGGACGACGATCGCGTTCTCCAAGCTCCCGCCTTTAATTAGATTTTTCTCCATCAAAGACTGGACGTCCTCGTAGTAAACAAAGGTGCGGGCCGGAGCGATCTCCTGCTCGTAGATCGCGGGCGTGATCGGCGTCGACAGGAACTGGGTGAAGCGATTTTCCGGGCCGGCCTGGGTGCAGGAAATGCGAAATTCCTCGTCCGGTAAGAGGACGAGAAGCGAGCCGCTTTTCGTCTCGACCGAGATCGGCTCACGCACGTGGAAGAACAGGCGCGGCGCTTCCTGTGCGACGATGCCGGCTTTCCTGATCGCTTCGACGTAGGCCAGCGCGCTGCCGTCCCCAATCGGCGGCTCGTTCGCGTCCA
Source organism: uncultured Verrucomicrobiae bacterium (assembly GCA_963737995.1). GTDB lineage: Bacteria > Verrucomicrobiota > Verrucomicrobiia > Chthoniobacterales > UBA10450 > Palsa-1392. The sequence continues at coordinate 111,988 of CAVTUV010000009.1, read as the reverse complement.
TCTCTACGACCGCGTTATCCACTCCGAGGGCGGAGAGCGCGGAAAGCACGTGCTCGACCGTGTGCACGCGCATCGAGCCCTCACCAATCGTCGTTGCGCGCTCGACCGTCTTCACGTTCGCGATCGTGGCGTCGATCGTTGGCTCGTCCTGAAGATCTTTGCGTTTGAACTTGATTCCGAAATTGGGCGGCGCGGGCTGGATTTTCAGCGACACCCTGGCGCCGGTGTGGAGTGAGGTGCCGCTCAGCGAAGCGGCTTTGGCGAGGGAGTGCTGAAACTCGGCGGCAGGCATGGAGCGCTACCTAGCAGAATTTCACCGTGCTGACCAGTGGCGCTTTACCGGTCCGGTGCAAGCCGGGCGCCGCGCCCACTGCCTGATGGGTCACTCGCGGTTCACGGAATTCCTGTCCCTGGCAAGCTGTGGCGGGGAAGGCCGCCTAAGAATTACGTCTTCCAGCGTGGCGCCAACGGTAGATTTCAATGCGATTCCCAGTCTTTACTCCTGTGTCGTAGACCAGCTGAGCATGATTATCCGGTATGCCGTGATCAATCCATTCCTTCACTTCCGGGAAAGAAGTCTCGTCGCGGCTGTCCAGGACGATGAAGTCTGGCTGACGCGCCTGCAGGTACCGAAGGGTCTGAGTCAGGGGAGCATAGGGCAATCCATCGTTGATTGCCTTCGAATAATAGGTGATGACAACGTTGTGGCAGACGATGTGCCTTGACCCGTCGCTGTGGGTTTTGATCCACCTCCCCGCCTGCTTGAGATCGAGGTATTCCGCCTGATTGCTGGAAAATAGCCAATTCTCGTCGGTCCCATACCAGGAGATGGCCAGCATGAGCGCGATCGCCGCACTCGGGACAGCAATCCCCATAACTCTTCGGGAAGGCAACCATGTGGCCGAGAGCGAGCCTCGCACCGTTCTGCTCCATTGCGCCAGCTCAAACAACCCCTTGCCCACCCAAAGACTGCTAATGGGGATGAGAGGCAAGACATATCGGAAGCAGGGCATGGTCGCTGTCACGAGCAGAAAGAGAATCGAAGCAGATATAACCAGAAGCACCATCTCCTGCAGCAGGCGCCGGGGGCTCCAGGGTTTGCGGAAGAGTCCGATGATGGCAAGAAACGGCAGGATCGGCGAGCCCAATCCAGGATCCTCCAGATAACTGGTAGATCAGTTTGTGGTGACGAATCGCCATGGCCAGGAGCGTCTTCGCCTTATCGTGCAAGGATTGCGGGTAAGGGGAATAAGCAGCGAAGTGAAACGGGTCGAGTAAGGGACCGGCAATGCGGTTGTTGTGGTCAAGACCGTAAGCCGCTTGGTATTCCTCCATCCCGGACTCTATGCGATTTGCCATAGTGTAATTGATGTCCCACTTTCCCTCCAGGCGAACATGCCCGGTGTGTGCGTATAGGAACCAGGCATAAGGCAGGGCAATGAGCAGCGACACACCCACAATCACGCCAGAGCCTGCCGCCGGTCTCCAGCCAGCCCTGCCGGTGAAGCAAGCAATCAGCCAGACAGCCAGTGCAAAGAAGAACGAATAGGCAAGGGCTTCCGGGCGCGCCAGGTAAGCCAGCCCGAAGCACAGGCTAAGGAATACGCAGTCCCTGATCCGCCCGGACTCCAGGCACCTTAGTCCCCAATAGATACCCAGCATGAGCAGAAAGAGGTAAACATCCTCGTTGTAGATGGACGCGGAAAGCTTGATCAGGAAAGGGTGGATCGCGACGATCAGGGCAGCAATGCCTGCAACCCGTTTCCCGTACATCATCTGTCCGATCAGATAGACAGGAACGACCAGCGCTACGCCCAGGGCAAGGCTGATGAGGTGCGCAGCCAACTCTGGGTTTCGCACCAGCAGGTCGAGACCTGCCGTCATGACCGCGAATAAAGGTGAGTACATGGTCTCGGGTCCCGGGAAATTGCCAACGAGACCTTGCCCGCCGGCCAGATTTTCCGCCATGCGAACGTATTCTGATCCCTCCATGTTCATCACCGGAGTCTGGGTCGCCATCCAGTAGATTCTAAGCGGCAGCGCGATCAGGATGATAAGGATCAGTATCCTGGACGAAGAGCGATCTGTAATTCTCTGGAAGGAAGGCTTTCTCTGGGTGTGGCCCGACAATGTCTCGAACGTGGTCTGAGAGGGAATCGTCGTTTCTCTTTCTTGTTGTGAATCGTTAGGGCGTGGTGAGTTCATATCTAGCGCAACCATCGCGTCAGGCTACGTTCATCGTTCCGTAATCTGTCCGTTTGGTTCCCAAGGGTGAGAGGCAGTCCCAAAATCCATCCGGGAAACAATGGATCGGGATGGATTGACTGCGTCCATCGTTCCGGGGCGGGTCGCTGCAGATTTTCATGACCGATTTCGTTAGGTAACCCGATGCTAGCAGATTCGATCATCGCGCGCTAGAGATATCTAGGTTGCCCAGAGCATCTTTGGCAATGAGTTGTTCGCAATCGTTAACGCTGTTCGCTCTCGGTTCTTCTTACCATCAGTCAGCACAACCGCTGAACTGAAGGTGCGCACTCCTTCAATTATCGCTCTGTGCCCCACGGGTATACCAGACGCCGCCCGGTCCGTCATAGCTGGCGCCTTCACCCCAGATCACATGGTTGGTCCCGTCGCCATCCACCGAGAGGCTGAGGTAATCGCCATACGGAAAGAGGTAGCCGGCGGGAGTCTTGTAGGGAGCGCCGGTCGTGCGATCGGAGAGCTGCGCAGTCTCGCTCCAGGTCGCGCCGCCGTCGATCGTTCGGCGGTAGAATGTATTCCAGCCGCGTATCTTGCCGTTGTTACCCTGCCAGACAACACGGAAATCCCCTGCGCCCGGTCCCGCCGCGATCGCGGGAAAGCCGTTGCTCGCCTCGTCGTTAGGCTGGGAAATCTGGACGCGCGCCGTCCAATGGATCCCGTCAGTGGAAGTTGAGATCCACATCGGTTGGGGCGCTTTCGTGATGTCGCCCGCGTGATAGAGAATCATAATCTTGCCACTCTGGTCGATCGCCAGGCCGGCGGTCGAAGAGAGAAATCCATAGTCACAGCCTGCCGCTCCAGCGCACCCGGGCGGTGGCGCGGAAGTGTCGATCAGCGTCGTCTGCCAGCTCGCGCCGCGATCGTGCGAGCTGACGACGTTGATGTGTGCCGGGCCTTTGTAATCGAGGAAGAAATTGATCACCACATAATAGATGCTGCCGTCGGGAGCGATCGCGGCGCCGTTCGCATCCCACCAATGACCCGGCGTGGCCTGGGCGTTGGTCCGGATTGGCATCGCGAAGGTTTGTCCGCCATCGTGGGAGGCAACGATATAGCTGTCGTCCTTGTTCAGACCGACATACACGTCCCGGCCGTCGGGCGAGACGACGAGCCAAGGATGATCGGTCCAGCGCAGACCCGGCGCGATCACGACGGGCTCCGTCCAAGTGGCTCCATGATCGTAGGACTTCACCAGCTTGCTCATCCAGCGCGGGCCATCAAGCCAGACGGCGAAAGCTGTTCCGTCAGCCGAGACCTGCACCTGCGGGTCCGCCTGCCACACGTCCACTGGCGCGATAAGTTGATCGGGTTTCCAGGTGGCTCCGCCGTCCAGGGAGCGCCGGATGAAAATGCCCGACACCGTCGCGCTAAAACGGGTCGTCATTTGATAGACGGAATTCGAGAAGCGATCTGCGGCGACAAAAGGCTCCCAATCATCATTCCCGCTCCAGACCCGTTCGGAATCCCAGCCCGGCGTAGTCGTGGAGGCGCGAGGTCGTGACTGCACATCCGTTTGTGCGGCAAAAGTGCGCCCGCTCGAATGTTCTTTGCGCTGACCGTGAGGCCGGCTTGCCGTTCCGACACCTTTCAACCCAACGATTAGAAGAAGAAGGACGCTTAACAGGAGCAGCAACGCCCGGATCCATCGAGGGACAAATCGATCTGACGGCTGACGAATAGCGTCCGCTCCGCTGGGTAAGTCATGGTAGACCTTCATTATCCATTCCGAATGCCAGTTGATGGTAACCCATTTCGTCGCCCGAAGGCGAGTGACAATTAAGACGGCGTGTGACTCGCCTCAGTGCGGCAGATGCTTCTCGATCGTTTCCACGAGTCTCGCTGGCTTGACCGGTTTGGAGATAAAAGGATAACCGCCGAGGAGGGGCTGCTCAGTCGATTCCTTTTCCGTCACGATCGAGGTGAGAAAAACGATCGGCACTTTCTGTAGTTGAGGATCGGTGCGCAGTTGCGCGGCGACGTCGCCACCGTCCAGTCCCGGCATCACGACATCGAGAAGAATCAGATCGGGTTTGAAGCTGCGCGCTGTCTCGAGGGCGTGCTTGGAACGGTTTTCCTCACAAATTTCGTAATCTGTCAGAGTCAGCTTCGTTAGTTGGGTAAAAGCGCGCTCGTTATCGACGACTAAAATTCTTGGTTTACGATCTTTCATTATTAAATTGGCGGGGCCGGAGCCGGATGCGCTTAAGGAGTCGAGCGGCGCGTCTTCACGCGCGTGGCTTTGCGCACCGGCACCGGAGTCGCGTCGTTGTCGGGATATTTCTTGGTCGTCGGCCAGATCAGGCGCCACGGCTGGCTGCGCAGAGTTGCTGTAAAATCCTTGGTGTTGCGAATCGTCGCCTCGAGCTCGGGGCTAAGACTGTTCAGAGCCGCGTTCAATTTCTCGGAGGCATCGCGGAAATTGGCCAGTGTCACCGTAATATTGTCGTTCTTCGTCAGCTGGTTGCTCAAGTCTTCGATGTGGGCGAGCGACTTCGTAAGGGAGCTGTCGGGCGCAGTCAATTCGTTAAGATGCTCGGTGAAAATCTTGAATTGCACCAGAGCCAACGTCAGCGGCGCATCGTCGTCCGTGATTTTGCTCAGATGCGCGACGGTGCTTTGCAAGGTCTGCAAGGTGGCGGTCGCCTCCGTCGCGACCGGTTGGATGATGCCAAGCATTTTCGTGACCGCTTCCGAGAAATCAGGCACGCGATTGCCGGCAAAGACCTGGCCGGACTCTGCTTTGCCGGAGTGATCGGTGCCGCCAGAAATATCGATCGCAGTTTCGCCTAACAAACCCAGGGTCGTGAGGCGGACGTTCGAGTTCTTGTAAACCACCGCGGTCCGGTCGACCTCGATGTCGATCCGAACTTCGAAGTGCGGGAGAGCGCCCGGCGCCGCTCCGGGTGCGCCGGTGACGGTGCCGAGGTTGCCGGCCGCTTCGAAGGCACGGGCGATTTCTTCCCGCGAGACGGGCGAGTAGAGCGCCTTGACCTGGCCGACTTTGCGACCGGCGAGAAGGACCGGGCGCGCCGAGATTAATCCCGGCGGCGTTATCGAAATAGAGTTTGTAAACCGCCAGCGGACGAAAGAAGCCGGGCGCGCCGAGCAGGATGAGAATGAAAGTAAGCACCGCCACCGTGCCGAGCACGAGCAGGCCGGTCATGATCTCATTTCGTCGCAACTGCATCTTTGCTCCCTTCCAGGATGGGACCTTCGGTGCTGCCGCTCAGGAATTGCTGCACCACTGGATGGTCCGATTTCTTGAAGCTCTCAGGCGCAGCGTCGGCGATGACTTTGCCCTGATAAAGCATCGCCATGCGGGTGGCGATGCGAAAGGCGCTGTCCATTTCATGGGTCACGATAACCGAAGTCACTTTCGAGTGCTCGGTCAGGCTGATGATTAATTCGTCAATCACCGAGCTGATGACCGGGTCGAGCCCGGCGGAGGGTTCGTCGAACAGGATCAACTCGGGGTCCATGACGAGGGCGCGGGCCAGGCTGACGCGCTTGCGCATGCCACCGCTCAACTCTGAGGGCATCTGATGTTTCGACTCGAGCATGCCGACGAGCTCGAGTTTTTCATCGACGATCTTGTCGATCTCGGCGGTCGTCTTGCGCGTCAATTCCTCGAGAGGGAGGGCGATGTTGTCGCGCACATTGCGCGAGCTGAGGAGGGCGGAATATTGATAGACCATCCCGATTCGAGTGCGCACTTGCTGGAGCTTGCGGCGTTTCAAGCGCGAGATTTCGAATTGCTTGAAGAAGATCTCGCCGGCGTCGGGCTGGAGGATGCCGAGGATCAAACGCAGGATGGTGCTCTTGCCGCTGCCGCTCTGGCCCATGATAACGAGCCGATCGAGCGGCTCGACTTTCAACGAGACGCCATCGAGGACTTTCTTCTCCGGGAAACGCGAGTTCGACATCGCGCAGCTCGACGACGTGATTCGGCGGCTGACTCACGGGAAGAAGATGATGTAGACGATGTTGAAAAGGGTATCGAAACCGATCACCACGGTGATCGCGGTAACGACGCTCGAAGTGGTCGCAGTGCCAACGCCGGCCGCGCCGCCTTTCACCGTCAACCCGCGATAACAGGCAATCGCGCCGATGAGCAACCCGAACATGAAGCTTTTTAGGACGCCGGTGACGATATCGCGCACGAGCAGAGCCTGGAGCACAAGATCCTGGAAATAGACAAACGCGATATGGAAATATGCGCGCGAGATGAGCGCGGTGGCGAAGATCGCCGCGAGGCTCGAGATGACACTCAGGCATGGCATCAAAGCGAAAAGTGCGAGCATGCGCGGCGCCACCAGGAATCGCAGCGGCCCGATGCCCATCGCTTCGATCGCCTCGACCTCTTCCGACACCTGCATCGTGCCGAGCTCGGCGGTGAAGGAAGCGCCGATCCGCGCCGCCAGCATGATGCCGGTCAGGAGCGGCCCGAGTTCGCGGGTAAATGCAATCGCGACCAGTCCCGGCACGAGTCGCTCCGTGCCGAAGCGCTCCAATTGGTAGCCGGTCAGGAGCGCCATCGTGAGGCCGAGAAAAAATGAAACCATCGCGACCAGCGGCACCGACCCGACCCCGGCTCGCTCGGTATAGCGGAAGAAACTGACGGCTCTAAACGGCACGCGACCGCGTCGGATTCGATCGAACGTTTCGCTGATCGTGTTGATGAGGAACCAGAACATGCTCCCGACTTCCACGAGCATGGAGCGACTCTTCTCGCCCACGCCTGCCAGGAGGTCGGCGGGCGCATGGACGATCGTCTCGGCGGTCCCTGGCGATGGGGAAGGATTGGCGGCCATCAGCAGGGTGAAGTTGCCTCACTTCAGATTAGCGGCAAGTTTTCGGGCTCCGGCGGCTTCGCATCGACTCATGCTCCGACTCTCACTCGCACTCTGCTTTTGCAATTTGCTTGTCGTCACCGCCACGTCGCGCAAGAGAAAGATAAACCTATGAAATTCGGCATGGTGATTCACGGCGGCGCCGGCACGATCGAACGCAGTGAGATGACGCCAGAGAACGAGAAGGCGCATCGCGATGGTATCGAACAGGCGCTCAAGGCGGGCTATGAGATGCTTGAACGTGGCGGAGCGAGTCTCGATGCGGTCGAGGCCACGATTCGAGTGCTCGAGGACGATCCGCTTTTCAACGCCGGCAAAGGCGCCGTCTTTACCCACGAAGGCACGAACGAACTTGACGCTTCGATCATGGACGGCAAGACGCTCAATGCCGGCGCGGTCGCGGCCGTGAAACACATTCGCAATCCGATCAGTCTCGCCCGGCTGGTGATGGAGAAATCACCGCACGTCATGCTCGAAGGCGAAGGCGCGGAAGCGTTCGCGCAAGAAGATGGGAGTGAACTCCGGTCGACCAGACATATTTTTACACCGACGAACGCTGGCAAGCGCTCCAGAAGGAGAAAGCGAAGCGTTCGCGCACGCCGTTAAGCGACAAGGATCGGCACGGGACGGTCGGCGCGGTGGCGCTGGATAAAGCGGGCAACCTCGCCGCCGGCACCTCCACCGGCGGAACGACGAACAAGCAATTTGGCCGGATCGGCGATTCGCCGATCATCGGCGCCGGCACCTACGCGAATAACCAGACCTGCGCCGTTTCCTGCACCGGCGACGGCGAATATTTCATTCGCTCGGTTGTCGCGCACGACATTTCGGCGATGATGGAATACAAGGGAATGCCGGTGAAGGACGCGGCGCAAGCTGCGATCGACAAGGTCGGAAAACTCGGCGGCACAGGCGGCCTCATCGCGCTCGATAAGGACGGTAACTTTGCCATGCCGTTCAACACTTCCGGCATGTATCGCGGCAGAATTGATACCGAGGGGAAAATCAGCGTCGAGATTTATCGGTAGGCGCGAGCTCTCCACCTGCGTCGTGTTGCCTAGCTTCCGGGAAGCCAGCGATCAGCCTTGCCAACCTCGCAAGCTGGAAGCGGCGCGCTACTCCATGATATCGATCGTCGCCTTCTGTCCATGCCGCGCCGCCGCGCTCGAGAGCAGCGCGCGAATCGCGCGAATCGTCTGCCCGTTGCGCCCGATAATCCGGCCGACATCGGTCTGTCGCATCTGCAAGCGAAAGACCGTCATGCGGCCATTCGGAATTTCCGAGAGCATGACTTCATCGGGAAATTCGACGAGTTGCCGAATGATGAACTCGAGAAATTGTCTCACGCGTTCGAGCTTAGCGACGCGTCCGCGCTTGTCCACCTGTAGCCGGGATCGCTGTTCCCGGCAGTGCCCGACGAACATTCGGTTGCGCTGCGAACCGGGGTCAGCGTCCCCGGCTACAATTCCGCCGCGGCTGCGAGCGGGAGCTTCGACTTCGGCCGGAGCAGCCGCCGCGCGCGGCCTTGTTCTTCTTCAAGAGGCTGCGCACCGTGTCCGACGGCTGCGCTCCGCGCGCGATCCAATGCTCGACTCGATCCACTTTGAGCGTGCTGTTGTCACCCTTCTTCTTCGGATCGTAGGTGCCGATGATCTCGATAAATTTGCCGTCGCGCGGGCTGCGGCTGTCGGCCACGACGACTTTGTAATAAGGGCGATTCTTTGCGCCTTCTCTGCGTAATCTGATTGAAACGGCCATTGGGTTCAAGTTGAGCGTTAAAGCGTTGAAGCGGGGCCGGGGATGAAACGAATCGCCCAATTCGGGAAAATCGCAAGTCAGCTCTTCATCCGCGACATTTGCGCCATCATCCGCTTCATCTTGCCGGCGTTCTTCATCAGCTTGCGCATCTGGTTGAAACGCTGGAGCAGATCGTTCACTTGGGTGACGCGTGCTGCCGCTCCCGCGCGCGATCCGCTGCCGGCGGCGGGCGTTTAGAATGTCGGGGCGCCGGCGTTCGTGATCCGTCATCGAGAGGACGATCGCTTCCGTCCGCTTGATCTGCTTCTCGTCCACGTTCATGTCCTTCATGTTGCCCATGCCGGGTAACATCCCAAGGATGTTCTCGAGCGGGCCGAGTTTCCGCATCATTTTGAACTGCGCGAGGAAATCGTTGAAATCGAAGGACGCAGTCCGGAGTTTTTGCTCCATCCGCGCGGCCTCTTCCTCGTCGATCGCTTCGGCCGCTTTCTCCACCAGCCCGACGATGTCGCCCATCCCGAGAATCCGGCCCGCCAGCCGATCCGGCACGAAGGCCTCGAACTGATCGAGCTTTTCGCCCACGCCGGCGAACTTGATCGGTCGCTGCGTCACTTCCCGCATCGAGAGCGCCGCCCCGCCGCGCGCATCGCCGTCGAGTTTGGTCAGGACGATGCCGGTAATGCCGAGCGCTTCGTGGAAATGCGTCGCCACGCTGACCGCCTGCTGACCGGTGGCGGCATCGGCGACCAGCAGCACTTCCTGCGGATTGAGGAATTCCTTGAGCTGTTTGATTTCCTCGATCAAGGCCGTGTCGATTTCCTGCCGGCCGGCCGTGTCGAAAATCTGCACGTTGCCGCCTTGTTCCGCCGCCCATGTCCAGACTCGCGGTCGCGGCGCGCTGCACATCCTTCTCGTCAGGCGGCGGCGTGTAAACCGGCACGCCCACCTGCCGGCCCAGCGTCGCCAGTTGCTCGATCGCGGCCGGCCGATGCAAATCGCAGGCGATCAGAAGCGGCGCGCGCCCCTGCTTCTTAAGGAGCGCCGCGAGCTTGGCCGACGAGGTCGTCTTGCCCGCGCCGTTCAAGCCCACCATCAGGATGCGCGCGGGCTTATCGAGATCGCAGTGGCTCGGCGTCGCCTCCGAGAAGCGCGCGTCAGCTCGTCGTGGAAAATCTTCACCACCTGCTGGCCGGGCGTGACGCTGCGCAGCACTTCCTCGCCCGAGCGCTTTCTCTTTGACCCGGGCGACGAAGTTCTTCGCCACCTGGTAATCGACATCGGCCTCGAGCAAAGCCAGCCGCACCTGGCGCATGGCGTCACTGATATTCGTCTCGCTGATCGAGCCGTGACCGCGCAGGTCCTTGAAAATATCCTGCAGTTTATCGCCGAGTTGTGAAAACATGGGTCGTTAGGCGGAGGGGTTTCCGGAGTGCTTCACTAGCATGGAGCGGCCTTTGTTTCCACCCACCCGACTGGACGAGCGGAAGCTCGTCCCTCCGGAGGGACTCGCTTCCGCGAGTCCAGGATCTCATGCGCTCGATTTCGAACGACGCCGGTTTGTAGACGCTTCGCTCTGCGAAGCGCGAGAGTGGTTCGGCCGTAAGGCGCAGACCCGCGCCGCCCAGAGGGCGGCGTCTACAGCATTCGCAAATTGATCCGCTTCGCTTCATGTTGGGCGCGATGACCTCTGCGCGATGAACAATTCCGCTTTGCTCCACATCGTCGAACGCCTCGAGGGTTTTCTCGGCAAGCTTCCGGATTCGATTCGAAATCCGGTCCTGAAGGAGCTCACTCCGCTGAAGGAACTCTTCCTCCAGCAACGCCCGCCGCGCTTCGTCCTCACCGGGTCGGATCCGATACCCTTGCTCGAGTTTGTCGCCCGGATCTTCACTGACGATGCGGTCGAGCCGCCGTCGCGCGATATCCTTACCGGGCTCTATCGCTGGCAAAACATCACCCTCGGCGCGCGCGGCTCCATCCAACTCCTCGATGCTCGTGGCGCGGATGAAGCCGCGCTCGCCTGGGTTCGTGAAGAGTTGCAGCAGCAACCCGCGGACTTGTTCTTCTTCCTCCCGGCAAAGGGGGGCGCGAAGGCGGCGACGCGCCGGGAAATCCAGGGCCTGGAGAAGATGATCGATTGGAACAGCGGCGGCCAGGGTGCCGCAAAGGTGATCGAGCTCCAGCCGGACGGCTCGGAAACGCCTTCCCTGCTCGAGCAGGCCAGTGACGTCCCGCGGATTCGTTCCGCCTTGCTCGGTTTCCATTCGTTAGGCAAGACCCTGCGCGCGACCCTGGCGAGCCAGTTGCCTAACGAAGCCCGGGTGGAGCTGGTGCGCAGCGGCGGCGATCGCCAGGCCCAAAGCGAGATCGCCGAGTTGCTCGTCAAATCCACCAGCGCGATCTGCGCCGCGATCGGCGCCCAACCGATTCCCCTGGCCGACCTGCCCATCCTCACCACTCTGCAATTGGTCATGGTTTCCGGAATCATGTACATCAGCGGTCGCGAACGCAGCCTGCGGGCCGCGACGGAATTCGTTGGCGCCATTGGCGCCAACGTCGGCCTCGGGATGATCCTGCGCGAAGGCGCGCGCGCCACCCTGAAGTTTTTCCCGGGCTGGGGGAACGTCGTCTGCGGCATGGTGGCGGGCGCCGGCACCTTCGCCATTGGGCGGGCCGCGACCGTCTACTTTATCGAAGGCGCCACTTTGCGGGACGCGCGCCGTGTCTTTGCCCAGGGCAAAAAGAAATCGATTCCACTTCCCGGCAAAAAGCCGCGGACCTTGGGCGCGCCGAGTTCGAAACCGTAGCTGCTGGATTTAAGGGAATGCGCCGTAAATTCGAGGCACTTTGCGCAGCCTTTTGGCCCTTGAATAACTTGTGAATAATCTCGCGGCATCGGCGCAGATTGTTCACACAAATTGTGAACAAGCGGCCCTTCCCCCCCCGGAAAATCGGCGACCTGATTTTTTTCGCGTATGAAGCTCTCTGAGATCAGCCGCACCCTGCGCGAGATTCGAGTCTCGCCGGTGAAAACGCTCGGTCAAAATTTTCTCCATGATCAGAACCTGGCGCGCTGGATCGTGCAGCAGGCGGAAGTGTCCGCCTCGGATTTCGTGATCGAAATTGGGCCCGGACTCGGCGCAATCACGGAGCCGTTGCTCGACACCGGCGCAGAGGTATTGGCGATCGAGAAAGATGGCAGGCTGGTAGATTTTCTGCGCACGCACTTCGCCGGCCGCCGCCTCGAGATGATTCATGGAGACGCCTTGCAGTTTGAGGTGCGCCGACTTTTTCCACATGGTCCGACGAAGTTGTTAGGCAACCTGCCCTACTACGTCGCCACGCAAATGCTGCTTCGCTTCCTCGAACAGCCGACGCCTATTATAATGGCGTTGTTAATGTTACAGAAGGAGGTAGCAGCTCGCCTCTCCGCCGCGCCGCGCTCGAAAGAGTACGGGATTCTCACTTTGATTGTGCAGTCGAGGTGTCGCGTGGAATATTTGCGCACCATTCCCGCGACGGTTTTTTTTCCCGTGCCGGAAGTCGATTCCGCTTTCGTGCGCCTGAGCGCGCGCGCCCCTAACGAATTACCCGAGCATGATCATGAGCTCTTCCTGGCTCTTATTCGGCGAGGTTTCTCGCAGCGCCGCAAACAGCTCGCCAAGCTGCTCAGGGAACAACTCTCGGATTGGCCGCGGGCGGCGGCGGAGATTGGCGCGGGAGGGCAAGCGCGCGCCGAGGAATTGTCGCTCGAGCAGTGGATCGCGTTGACAAATTTTATCCGGCCGGTCGCTCCGCCAACAAGGGGAACTGAACCGGAGGAGCAGTTTGCGGTGGTCGATGAACTGGATCGCGTCACTGGGGTCGCCGCCCGCTCCGAAGTGCATGGGAATAACTTGCGACATCGCGCCGTGCACATCTTCATCTTCAATCGCGCGCGCGAAGTGCTCCTGCAGAAGCGTTCGCGCTGGAAAGATCGGCATCCGAACGTCTGGGATTCGAGCGCGGCGGGTCACGTGGGCGTCGGCGAGGAATACGACGCCACCGCTTTGCGCGAACTGGACGAAGAGTTGGGCATCACGACGCCGTTGCAGCGCGTCGCCAAGCTGGCCGCCTCAGCCGAGACCGGCCAGGAGTTCATCTGGCTTTATCGCGGGGAACATGAGGGACCATTCTCACCAGCGCAGGCGGAAATCGACTGGGTGCAGTTCTTCCCGCCAGCCTCGATCGCGCAGTGGATTGAACTGCGTCCGGCTGACTTCGCGCCAGGTTTTATCGCCTGTTGGCGCGCCAGCCTCGCGCCGGAGGCGGCGCCCCTATCGAACTATCCGGTCTAGCGTCCCCGCTTGGCTGACTTGGCTGTCTTCTTTTTGGCGGCCGACTTTTTCGCCGGCTTACTCGCGCTGCGACGTTTGCCGGCAGCGGCCAGGGTTGTGCGCGGCGGGAGGTCGCCCATCACTTCGCGGCGATATTTGCGCGCGGCTTTGCGGGCCTGTTCTTTGCCGCCGTAAACGGCGTCGCTGAACATTCTCGTGCCGGTGGAGGAGCCGCGAACGAAATGCACCTGGAAGCCGTGCGTCTGTTTCTTAGCGCGGGGCTTGGTATCGATGCGCTTGATGTTTTGCTCGGAGTCGGGATTGGATCGTTTCCTCATAAGATTTTGTTGGCCTAACGAGTTGACCGTAAGGTCAACTTTTCGCTTATGCAAATGTCCCTTGCAGGAATTTTATTATTTTTCGCCCCTGCCGACGAGTGCGAGCGCGGGCAGGTTCCAGGGCTTCTCTTTCCCGGCATAAACGGGGCGCGGGAGGAGGACGTAGCAGGGGTGCCGCTCCGCGCGCAGCCAGGTGATCAGCCGGACTAAATCGCCCTCCGCCATCGTGCTGCAGCCGGCGGTCGGGCGCGAGACGCCGCGCCGGATATGAAAGAAGATTGCGCTCCCTTCGTTCGGCACGGGAGCATCGGAATTGTGCCGAATCTCGACCAGCCAGCGGTAGGCGAAATCGTTGTGCCGCATTCTCTCCTTCGCAAACCAGGGCGGCGGATGCTCCGGATCGTCGATCGTGACAAACTGGTTGTAGTCGGGGCGAGTCGGATCATCGATCCAGGCATCGGCCTGCGTGACCTGGTGAAACGGAAAATCCGCTCCGGCGGGCAACGCCGGATCGTAGGTGTAGATCTTGCCGATTCGGAAAACGCCGGCCGGCGCGCGCCCGTCGCGCTCGGCCTTGCGCAAGCCGTTTTCCTCCTGGCCGGCGAGGCCGCGACCCCAAGCGAGTCCATTCTTGCCGAAGAGAACGGAGCATGGCGCGCCGACGGGCTGCCAGGGTCCGGTGCCGGCGCGCTCGAAGAGTTGCAACCTGCCCCGCATCGAGTTCCAGTCCGGGGCCAGAGCGACAATGAGCTGCTGGCAGTCGTTAGGGACGCCGGCGGCACGCCCGGTGCTGGCGATAAGAAGAAACCATGCCGGCAGAAGCAATCGTTGAGGCACCCGTGACATCGCCCAATTTACACACCTCATCGCAGCGTCCAGCCGGATGGTGGACGGGCGCGCAAGGTATTTTCGCGCCGATCTTGTTACTCGTTGCCGCTCTTGTTTCGTACGCGCCGGCCTTGCGCGACGGATTCGTCTGGGACGATCAAGCGCTCATCCTGCGTGATCCGCTCATTCGTAGCTGGCGTCTGATCAGCGACGGGTTTGAGCATTTTCTTTTCACAGACGCGGCGGCTTCCGATTTTTATCGCCCGCTGCAACGCCTCAGCTACACGGTTGATTACGCGGCCTTTTTTCTCAACCCGGCCGGCTATCATCTCGTCAGCATTCTCTGGCACGCCGCCGCGGCGGTCGCGCTCTACTTTTTTGCGGCGGAATTTCTCGCGCTCTGCAATTGGGCGCCAGCGCGCCGGAATCGGCTCTCTTTGCTGGTCGCGCTCGTCTGGCTCTGGCATCCGGTGCAAAGCGCGGCTGTGATCTACATTGCGGGCCGGGCCGATCCGCTCTCCGCCACCTTTGGCTTTCTGGCGCTCTTTCTTGCCCTGCGCATGCGGCACGCGAAGGGGAATCAAAGATGGGCCTTTGGGCTCGGCGCCGGTTTCTGTTTTCTCGGCAGTGCCTTGAGCAAGGAAATGGGACTGATCTTTCTGCTCGTCTGGTTGGTCATTGTGCTGGCCCAGCGACCGCGTCCCGTCTTTTTCGCTACCGCCGGCATCCTGGCCGGGGTTCTTATCGCTTATCTGAGTTTGCGCCTCTCGGCGGAACACCCGCCGGCCCCCAAACCTCCGCCTCTGCCGCTTCTCGTTAGGCCAATCATCATTGCTCGCGCCGTGGCCGAGTATGCCGGGCTGCTTGTTTTTCCGCTCCGTCTCCAGATGGAGCGCGATGTCGCATCACATCCCTTCGGTTTCGAGAACGCGAGTTTGAACGCGGCTTCCTGGCGCGAGTTGCAGACTCTGGCCGGGCTGCTCCTCATCGGCGCCTTCGCCTTCGCTCTCTGGCGGACGCGAGGTCGGCCCCCGATTTTTCTACCGCTGCTTCTTGCGCTGGTCGCTTATTTGCCCGTGAGCGGCCTGATCCCGCTCAACGCCACGGTCGCGGAACACTGGCTCTATTTGCCGAGCGCGTTCTTGTTTCTGGCGGCGGCGGTTGCTCTGGATTCGTCAGTTTTTCTTCGATCGAGAATCGTGCTGGTCTGTCTCGCGATCTGGCTGCTCGCGCTCCCGGCGCGAACTTTCGCCCGCACCTTCGATTGGAAAGATCAGCGCACTTTTCTTACTCGGACGATTGCGGCGGGTGGCGACTCGGCCCGCATGTGGATCAACCTCGGTGGACTGGAATTGGGCGAGGGCCATCTCGAGGCCGCGCGCAAAGCGATCGATCGGGCGCTGGAAAAAGAGCCGGATAATCCTCTCGCGCGGCTCAATCTCGCTGCGGTCTTGATCAAGCAACGCGATTTCGCGGGCGCGCGCACTCTTTTGAAGAAGATCAAGGATCCACCCGAGCTTTGGGCGCGGGCCGAGGAAAGTCTGGCCGTGCTCGAAAACCGCGAGACCGGCGAGGTCAACCTGCCCCAACTCCGCCTCGCGGCGCGCCTCGGGCCGCCCAGCTGGGCGATCGAGCAGCGTTATATCAGGGCGCTGGCCGATCTCGGTTATCCTGATCGCGCGATCCTCGAGCTGAAAACCTGCCTGGTGGCCGCGCCCTACCGCGGGGAGAGCTGGCAGATGATGAGCGAGCTCCTGCAGAAGATCGGACGGCCTAACGAGGCAGCGATTGCTCTGACAGAGGCCGAGGCCCGCGACGTGCATCTGCACGATCGGGTCAGCCTGCCGTTGCGCTAGCGTTGGCAACGCTCCGGCGTTGCCCAGATTCAAACACGGCGACGGCCGGAGCATCGCCCTCCAGAGCGGTTTCACTTCGGGTGTTACACTTTGCTAAAGCGCCTCGACCCGTGCTGTTTCGGCGCCGAGGAATTTCATTCCCGTTAACCAGACCAGTCCCGAAATGAGCATCATTCCCGAGATAACGAGAAAACCGATATTCATATTCGTGTGCCCGGAGATGTAGCCGATCGCCGGAAAAGCGAGCGCGTCACCGAGCGCGTGAATGACGAGAATATTCAAAGCGAAGGCGGTCGCCCGGACCGCGGGAGCGGCCACGTTGGCCAGGGCGGTGTTGGATGGGCCGGTATTTAGGAAACCGAAGAAGACGGCGCCAAAAAGAAGCCCCCACGCGATGGGGAAGGGAGTGAAAAGCATCGCGACGAAGAGTGGCGCGGCAATCAGCATCCCGACCGCGGAAACGAGGAAGTAGGATCCCGGATAACGCACGCGCAGGCGATCCGCCACGACGCCTCCGATCAAAGTCGAGAGCAGGCCGGCGAGCGCGGTGATCCCGCCGAAGATTGCGGTGGCCGAGGCCGGCTCGCCCCGATAGCGCAAATATGCCGAGAACCAAAAAGCGAGTCCGCCGAAAGCAAAAGTCATCGCTGTCTGCGCGAAGCAATTGATCACGTAGGATCGGGTGCGGAGCAGAGTGAGAAAGTCGTTCCAGGTGGCGCGATCCTTTTTTGCCCGCTCGAGCCCGCGCCCGCGCGGATCGCGCTGCGTGAAGCAAAGCAAGCCGAGCAAGAGGCCGGGCGGAGTGACGAGATAAAAAGCCCAGCGCCAGCCGAAATGAGTGCTGATGAGACCACCCAGGACGTAACCAAGCGCGCCACCAACCGGAATCGCCGCGCTGAAAATCGAGAGGACGCGGCCGCGCACTGCGATCGGGAAAAGATCCGCCAGGATGGTGGGGGCGGCCGGGCCGTAGCCGCCTTCGCCGATTCCCACCAGGACGCGGGTCAGGATCAGGATCGTGAAGGTCGCCGCCAGCCCGGAGGCGCCGCTGGCCAGACTCCAGAGAATGACGGCGGCGCCGATAATGACCCAGCGTGAAAAGCGGTCGGAGAGCCAGCCCAGGGCCGGCGCAGAAAGCATGTAGGTGACAAAGAAGGCCGTGCCTAACAATCCGCTCAACGCCATCGCATTCGGATCGCCGACGGCAAAGAAGGCCTCGCGAATTTCGGGCTCGACCGCGGCCAGAACGTAACGATCGATGTAATTGAAGAGATTGATTCCAAGGAGTAAAACGAGCGCGGTGCGGGCGCCGGGCCGAAGTGAAGATTCGGTTCGCATCAGATTTGCCGATTGCAGTACGCGATGCGCCGATTGTAAATCATAAAGCGATGCCGCCCATTTCTACCGCTGAGCGTGCCCTGCGATTTGTTGGAATGCCGCTCGCGCGGATCATCTATCGCGTGAGCGCGGTCGGCAGAGAGCGGCTGCCCGCGGGCGGATTTTTGCTCCTGCCTAACCACATTACCTTTGTCGACGCGATCGTGCTCCTGCTCGCTTGTCCGCGTCCGATTCGCTTCATCATTGATAAGGAGTATTTCGAGAATGGATTGCTGCATCCGGTCCTGAAGGCGGTGGGCTGCATTCCGATCACGGCGCGCCGCGCCAAAGACGCGATGCGTCTTGCGGCGGAAAGGATTCGCGACGGCGAAATTGTCTGCCTCTTTCCGGAGGGTGAATTGAGCCGCTCCGGCACGCTCCTGCGACTGCGGCGGGGCTACGAAATCATTGCGCGCCAGGCAGAAGGCCCGGTCGTTCCGGTCTGGCTCGACCAGTTGTGGGGCTCGGTTTTTTCCTTTCAGGGCGGCCGTTTCTTCTTCAAGTGGCCCCAACATTTCCCTTATCCCGCGGCGGTAGAATTTGGAGCGCCGCTTTCGCCTAACGACGCCGAGATTGCGAAGGTGCGGGAGGAATTGCTCAAGCTGGGGGAACGTTGCTACAGCCGGCGGCCGGCGCTGCGCGAACATCTCGGCGCGGCGGCGGTGCGCGGGCTGGCGCGGCATCCGTTCCGCGTCGCGGTGATCGACGGGATGGACGATTCGTCGCTCAGTCGCGGCAAACTTCTCGGGGCCGCGGCCGCGCTGAGCCGGCATCTGCGCGAAAAATTTCCGACTGATCGCGTCGGCATCGTCCTGCCGGCGAGCAAAGGCGGCGTAGTCGCGAACCTCGCGGTCGTGCTGGCGGGGAAGGTCCCGGTGGGCCTGAATTTTACGAGCGGGAAAGCGGCCCTGCAGCGCGCGCAGGAAATTGCGGGATTGAAGACCGTTATTTCCGCGACTGCTTTCACCAAGCGCCTGACGGATTTTCCGTGGCCGGAAAATGTCGTGCAGCTCGACGAATTGCTGCCCGGTCTGAAGTCGAAGATTTTTCTCTGGTGGATGGCGGCGATCTTCCTGCCCGCGGGCGCCCTCATTCGTTTGCTTGGAATTCCGCAGGCAGGGGACCACACAGAAGCGGTTTTGCTTTTTACGAGCGGGAGTTCGGGCGATCCCAAAGGGGTCGTGCTCAGCCACCGCAACCTCGTCGGCAACGTCTCGCAATTCCGCGTCCTGATCGATGCTGAGCGCGCCGACCTGATTCTCGCCTCGCTCCCGTTCTTTCACAGTTTCGGCTGCACCGTTACCCTTTGGTTTCCGCTTATCGATGGTGTCCGGATCGTAACTTATCCGAATCCGCTCGACACGGCCAAGTGCGCGGAACTGATCGCACGCCATCGCGTCACGATCGTGCTGGCGGCGCCGACTTTTTTGCGCGGTTACCTGCGCAAGGCGGAGCGCGCGCAAATGAAGAGCGTGCGCCTAACGATCACGGGCGCGGAGAAATTGCCGCGCAGCCTGGCCGACGCTTTCGAGGAACGCTTCGGCAAACCGGTCTATGAAGGCTACGGCCTGACCGAGACTTCGCCGGTCGTGAGCGTCAACCTTCCCGATCCGGAGCCGGACCACCCGGGTGATCCGGTCCAGCCTTCGCAGCGGCCGGGATCGACCGGGAAAATGGCGCCGGGAATCGCGGCGGAGATCCGGGAGCCGGAGACAGGAGCGAAACTTTCCTTGCATGAGCACGGCATGCTCTGGCTGCGCGGGCCCAACATCTTTGAAGGCTACCTGCACGATCCGCAGCGCACAGCCGAAGTGCTGCAGGAAGGGTGGTTGAAGACAGGCGATCTCGGGCGCTTTGATGAGGATGGATTTCTCTTCATCGAGGGCCGGCTTTCTCGCTTCTCAAAAATCGGCGGTGAGATGGTGCCGCACGAAACGGTCGAGCAAAAAATTTTGGCGGCGCTTCAGCTCGGCCACGAGGGCGACCGCATGATCGCGGTTACGTCGGTGGCCGACGAGCAGAAAGGAGAGGCGCTCGTGCTCCTCAGCACGATCGAGATCGACCAGGCGGATTTGCGTGCTCGCTTGCACGCCGCCGGGACGCCGAATCTTTGGATTCCGAAGAAGATCCTGCGGGTGGAGCAAATTCCCGTGCTGGCGACGGGCAAACTGGATCTGCGCGGCTGCGCCGAGATCGCGGCGAGCGCTTAAGAGAAGCCGCTGGCCTGATCAGGCGCCGAAGTGAGAACCCCTTCCCGCGATGGGGTGAAGAACAAGATACGATGGGTGGTCGTTAGACGTCGGCAAACTCCGGGACGAGGGCGGGCTGCGGCTTGATCTCAGGCTCGGTTTCATCCGGCAATCCTTCGTTATGCCGGCGCGCGATCAGGACGTAGAGCGACGGGACGATGAAGAGGGTGAAGATCGTTCCGATCGTCATTCCGCCGACAAGGACGAGACCGATCGAGTTACGTGCTTTCGCGCCGGCGCCAGTGACGAAAACGAGCGGCATGTGACCGGCGACGGTCGCGATCGTGGTCATCAAGACCGGGCGCAAGCGGATGCGAGCGGCCTGGGAAACGGCTTCGATTTTGTTGCGGCCTTGCTCTTGCAGTTTGTTCGCGAACTCGACGATGAGGATGGCGTTCTTCGCGATCAAACCGACGAGGGTGACGAGACCGACCTGCGAGTAGATGTTGAACGAGGTCGTAAACGCATTCGTGAAAAACTTCATGTTCGGGTTCGGTAGCTTGAGGAACATGAAGATCATGGCGCCAAAAAGCGCGAGCGGCACCGAGCCGAGGAGAATGATGAGCGGATCGCGGAAGCTGTTAAACTGCGCCGCGAGGACAAGAAAGATGAGCACAACCGCGAGACCGAAAGCGGGCAGAAATTTGTCGCCCTCGACCCGGAGCTGCCGCGATTCGCCGGTGTAATCGATCGAGTAACCAGCCGGCAGAATCTTTGCCGCCTCGGTTTCAAGGAGCTTGAGCGCCTGATCGAGCGGGAGGCTCGAGGCTCCGCTGATGGTGACGGCGTTGAGTTGTTTGAAGCGATTGAGCGTGCGCGGGACGGTCTTTTCCCGAATGGTCGCGACCGTGCTCAGCGGGATGAGTTTGTCGTCCGGACCGGTGACGTAAATGTTGTTGAGCTGCGTCGGGATTCAAGCGGTCGACGCGCTGCACTTGCGGGATGACCTTGTAGCTGCGGCCGGCGATGTTGAAGCGGTTAACGAAATTGCCGCCGAACATGGCGGAAATGTCGGCGCCGATCTGCGGTCAGGTTCAAACCGAGCGCGCCGACCTTGTCGTGATCGATCACGACCTCGGCCTGCGGTTGATCGATCTTGGTATCGATGACCGGCGGGAAAAAGAAGCGGCCGCTCTGGATCGCTTTGAGTTGAAGCTGCTTTGCAAATTCCACCATCCGCTCGGGTTCCTCGGTCGAAAGCAAAACGATTTCGACCGGAAAATTGCCGCCGCCCGGCAGGGCCGGGGGCATGATGGGAAACATCTCGATCCCGGGAATTTTTCCGAGTTTCGCCTGCACCTGCGGGAGTAGTTCGAACGCCGTCTCCTTGCGTTTATCCCATGGTTTCAGAACCATCCCGCCGAAGCCGCTGCTCGGGAAGGTGAGTTGGAAAGTGAAATCCGTTTGCGGAAAGCTTGCAAAAACTTTTCCGGCAGCGTCCGCGAACGAGGCGGTTTGCTCGATGGTCGAATCCGCCGAGGCATTGACGATACCGAAGATGACGCCCTGGTCCTCGGTTGGCGCCAGCTCCTTGGAGCCGACACTCGGCAAAAGGAAAAACATGATCGCGGCGATGGCGGTGAGACCGATCCAGGCTGTGTAAACCGCCGGACGGACGCGCAGCGTGGCATCGAGATGGCGGCCATACCATTCCCGCAGGCGATCGAAACCGTGATTCACCCGCGCGGCGAAACCGCGTTCGGCGTCGCCTTCGCGCAGAAACTTCGCCGTCATCACCGGGGAAAGCGTGAGCGCAACCACGCCGGAAATAGCGACCGCGCCGGCCAGTGTGAAGGCGAACTCGCGGAAGAGCGTGCCGGTGAGTCCACCCTGGATGCCGATCGGCACGTAGACGGCCGCGAGCGTGATCGTCATCGCGATGATCGGCCCGACCAGCTCGCGCGCGCCGAGTAGCGCGGCGTTCATCGGAGTCAGTCCGTCGCGCAGATGGCGCTCGACGTTTTCGACCACGACGATGGCGTCATCGACCACCAGACCGACGGACAGCACGATGGCGAGGAGGGTGAGGAGGTTGATCGAAAAACCGAAAACCTGCATGAGA
This sequence comes from uncultured Verrucomicrobiae bacterium, assembly GCA_963737995.1. Classification (GTDB taxonomy): domain Bacteria; phylum Verrucomicrobiota; class Verrucomicrobiia; order Chthoniobacterales; family UBA10450; genus Palsa-1392. The sequence continues at coordinate 90,092 of CAVTUV010000009.1, read as the reverse complement.
AAGACCGCGCCGATAAGCGAGATCGGGATCGCAACGACGGGAATGATGGCGGAGCGCCAGCGAGCCGAGGAAAAGGAAGATGACGACGCAGACGATGAGCAGCGTCTCGAGGAGCGTTTGGAAGACGTCTTTGATCGCGGTGTTGATGTATTCCGTGCCGTCGTAGGCGATGCGGCCTTTCATGCCGGTGGGCAGTTCCTTCGGATCTGCGTCCATCTCGGCCCGGACGCGTTTGATGACGTCGATCGAGTTCGCATTCGGGAGGACGAAAATTCCCATGAAGACGGCGCGCTGGCCGGAGAAACGAACCTCGGAGTTGTAATCTTCGGCGCCGAGGACGACGTCGGCGACTTCACCCAGCCTGACGAGCGTTCCGTTTTCCTCGCGCACGACCAGATTCTTGAAATCCTCCGCCGTGTGCAGGTCGGTGTTGGCGGTCAGGTCGACCTGGATGAGCGCGCCTTTGGTGCTGCCGAGCGCGGCGAGATAATTGTTATTGGCGAGCGCCTTGCGCACCTGCGCCGGACTGACGTTGAGCGCCGCCATCCGGTCGGGCTTCAGCCAGATGCGCATGGCAAAGGTGCGGCCGCCGAGAATCTCGGCGCGCTGGACGCCGGGGATCGCGGTCAGGCGTGGCTGCACGATACGCGTCAGGTAATCGGTGATCTCGTTCGCCTGCAGAATATCGGAGGTAAAACTGAGATAAGCGGATGCGAACTGCGAATCCGCCGGCACGATGTTGATGATCGGGATCTCGGCTTCGGGCGGTAGATCGTTGCGCACCTGATCGACTTTCGAACTGATCTCGGAGAGCGCCTTGTTCGAATCGTAGTTTAAACTTCAGGCGCGCGGTGATGGTCGAGACCCCCTGCGCACTGGTGGACTGCAGGTAATCGATGCCGTCGGCCGCGGCTATGGCGCGCTCGAGCGGCGTGGTGATGAAACCGCGCACCAGTTCCGCGCTGGCGCCGACGTAAATCGTCGTAACCGTGACCGACGCGATATCGCTGCGCGGATACTGCCTGACAGTGAGCGACGAGATCGCCTGCAGGCCGGCGATGATGATCACCAGACTAACGACCAGGGCAAGAACCGGCCGGCGAATGAAAAGGTCGGTGATGTTTTTCATATCAGGGGAGCGCACGCGACTCGCGTGCCGCCTTTGGCGACTCGCCAAAGGCTTTTCGGCCCAGCGCTCGGCGCTCGCCCATCTGTAAGCCACGAGGGTTTCGGCGGGTCGCCGAAATCAGCACGCGACTCGCGTGCGCTCCCCGGAGTTGAGACTCGCGTGCTCACGTGTTAGGCGGCTCGGGTGAAAACGTTGCCTTCGGGGCGAGCGTGTTGTCCACGACCACATCCATGCCGTTGCGCATCTTGAAGACGCCGGTGCTTACGATCTCTTCGCCTTCCTTCAGGCCATTCGTGACCGCAATGAAGTCGCCACGCGTTTCGCCGGTGCGAATAAATTGCTGACGAATAACGAGAGAATCTTTGCCGGTCTTTTCGTTCTTCTTCTTCTCAATCACGTAGGCGGAATTGCCGTAAGGCGCGAAAGCGACCGCCGTCGCCGGAATGTAAAGCGTGGGCTTCGTCTCCGGCAGAAGGACCGATACCCGCGCGAACATCCCGGCGCGCAACGCATGGTCGGCATTGTCGATCGTGGCCTGGAGCGAGACGGCGCGCGTCGCGGGATCGATCGCGGAGTTGATCGCGCTCAGGGTGCCTTCGAATTCGCGACCTTCGATGGCGTCGGTGGTCATCTTCACCGGCATGCCGACTTTCAATTTCCCCAAGTCCTGTTGCGGGAGCGAGAAATCGACGAAGACTTTGTCCAGCACCTGCAAGGTCAGGAGCTTTTGTCCCGCCGGCACCATTTGCCCGGGATTGACTTCGCGAATCCCGGCGATGCCGTCAAAGGGCGCGTGGATTTCCTTTTTGTCGATGACCGACTGCATGTTATCGACCGCTGCCTTCGCCTGCGAGTACTTGGAGGAAGCGGCGTCCAACTCCGCTTTCGAGATGACTTTGCGCTGCGACAAATCGCGTGAGCGAGCAAAGTCGGCCTTCATCAGTTCCAGGTCCGCCTGGGCCGAACGGAGTTGCGCCTGTTCGGCAGAGGAATCCAACTTCACGAGCAGGTCGCCCTTTTTCACCGGGCGCCCGGATTGAAATCCAATCTCGCTCACGATCCCCGGCAACTCGGCGCTGATGGTGGCACCCTGCACCGGGGTGATGGATCCGATGGCGGTGAAACTCGGGGCCCAATCGCCCTTTTCCACCTTCGCGCTCGTCACCGTGGTCGGCGGCGGGGCGAACGATTTACCGGCTTTGATCATCGAAAAAATCTGCAACCCTTTGATCCCGGCAATGACCGCAAAGACAGCGATGAGGCCGAGGATGACCTTGAAGATCGGCCATTTTTGGCCGCGTTTTTTTGCCGGAACCGCCGAGGTTGCCGTGGTCGGTCGTGAAGGAGGTCTAGTTATGGCCGTTTGCATGGGAAGTTTGCTTGAAGAGCAGTCGCCAGAGCGTGCGGGCGACATTTAATTGACGTTCACGCTGCCGCGAAATGGACGCACTCGAGGCGCGAAAAACACTGCGCATCATGGTGCCATCGTTTACGGCAAAAATCATTTCGGCAATTTCGTGCGCATCGAGCCAGGGAGCGAGGCGGCGGCCTTCCGGGGAACGCGCGATCAGCTCGGCGACGCCGTCCGTCTTCGTCTTCACGACATTGCGCACCACCTTCGCCACCCGCGGATTGCGGCTCGCTTCCGCGAACAAATCGACCACGAAGGCGGAGATGATTTGCGGCGAGTGCTCGGCGCAGTGTGAAGTGAAGAGAATCTCCATCGCTTCGAGCAAGGTCGGCGCTTCACCCGCGCGCTCGAGCAGATCGGCGATATCTTTCTTGTGCTCGTCGGCGAGCGCGGCAATCACTTCCTCCTTGTTTTTGAAATAACGATAAATCAATCCGACGCTGATCCCGGCTTCGGCGCTGATGTCATGCATGCTCGTCTGGTGAAAGCCGCGTTTCGCAAAGCAGACCATGGCCGCCTCCAGGATTTGCTGGCGGCGATCGATCAGGGTCTCGGATCGTTTGGTGGACATTGAGCCAGCACAATGAATGAACGTTCATTCAGTGTCAAATCGCGCGGACGAGCACGAGCAGGGAAGGGGACTGCCAGGGGGGAGAGTTGAACTCCCGACCAAGGGCTTATGAGTCCCCTGCTCTACCACTGAGCTACCCTGGCGCGCGAGCCGCTAAAGTTGAATGGCGCGCGGAAAGTGTCAACGCGGCCTCGGTCAGCCGATTCGGCACCAAAGCCTGTCATCCCGAGTCGCGCAGACGACGAGGGACCTCTCAAATGCAATCCGCGCGTTCTCTCTGTCTGAAAGCACCCATTCCATCTGGGAGGTCCCTCGCCGCGCTGCGCCGGCTCGGGATGACAGTGGAAGCGATCGCCCTACCTTTGCCGATCGGCCAGATACGTGCGCAATTCTTCTTCGCTTCCCCGCATCGCGACCATGAAACAAACACCGTCCCGATCTTCCACCGCGCCGGCCCATCCTTCACTCGCAACGTAACGCCAGACGGGCCGCCCCGGCGTGGAGCTGCGGTCTTTTTTCTCGCCCGTCCCCGCAGGGTAGAGAAAGAACTGCACCCCGCTCTCCACGAGCAAGACCTGCGCGACGCGATGACCGTCTTCATCCTCAAATACCCGCGCCCCGCTCGCCCGGAAATCCGCAAAACGCATCGGCACGTCAAAGTGTTCCAGCTGGAATTTCATGAAGAAATAATCGCCCAGATTAACCGCGTCGGTGCTCAGTCGCTCGAACTGCGTGTGGCGCGCATTGCTCGCCACCAGCAGCATCTTTTTCGCCGTAACGGACCCGGGAAATTCATGCAGCTGCTCAACGAAGAAGAAGATCCCGATCCCGGCCATGACCAGGATCGCGAGCGCGGTGGCGAGGATTGCAGGATGTCGCGCCGTCTTCTTCCAATCGCGTTTTGCCCCTTTGATCAACTCCGCGTTGACGAACCATTCCTCGACTTCCTTGGGAATGGTGATCTGGGCCGTCAATTTCGCGAGGGCCTGGTCGAACTGCTGCTGGGCGGTCAAGTTCGCCGCGGCTTCCGGGATGGTGCGCGCGCTTTCCAATGCCGAGCGCATCGCGCGATCGCTGGGGGGCGCGTCGCTGATCGGCGCGCATTCGATCAGGTCACGCTTGCGGCGGGAGAGCCAGCGTTTCATGGCGAATAGGTCACGCTGTTGAGCCAGGCTTGAAATTGCGACCGGCCATGCGAAATCAAGCTGGCCAACTCGGTCATCTTCACATCGAGCAGATTCTGCATCTCGCGATGGGAAAATTCATTCAGGTAAAAAAAGGCCAGCGCACTGCGTTGCGGCTCCGGCGCGGCGGAAATCCAGGCGGCCAGCTGCTCCGAGTCCAGTTGGGCCACGCGCGCGGCGGCGTCTGGTGCGATCGCTTCCTCCGCCATCGTGATCGTTTCCGGTTGCACGTCGTCTTTCACGATCTCGAGGCATTGATGGCGCGCCTCATGGAAGGACCAGAGTCGGTCCGGCGGCAGGTGACCGCGCGCGGCGAGGAGCGCGGCTTCGCGCAAGGTATTCTGGAACGCCTCGATCGCGCGGCGCGTGTCTCCGGTCAGGAGAAAGCAGAAGCGATAGAGCTGCGGCAGACTCTGCGCGAGGACGTGACTCCTTTCCTTTTCCAAGCTGCTAAGTTGTAGGCCGCGCTCGCCCTGCGCAAGGCAGACTACATCCTCGTGCTCCCTGCCAGGCGATCACGATCACGAGCAGGAGCAGGCATCAGGAAAAGGAGGCCGCTTCCAGCCGGCGGGCCACTTCCTCGGCATTTTCTCGGCTATTGAAAGCGGAGATGCGAAAATAGCCCTCGCCCTCCGATCCGAAGCCGCTCCCCGGCGTGATGACGACGTTTAATTCCCGCAACATTCGGTCAAACATTTGCCAGCTCGTTAGGCCAGGCGGAGTGCCGACCCAGATGTAGGGCGCATTCCGGCCGCCATGAACGCTCAGCCCGGCGCGCCTCGCCGCTGCGCTCAGGATGCCGGCGTTGCCCATGTAATGATCGACCAACTCGCGGACCTGCGCGCGGCCCTCCACGCTGTAGAGAGCCTCCGCCCCACGCTGCACCGGGTAGCTCACGCCATTCGCTTTCGTGCTCCAGCGCCGATGCCAGAGCGGATGCAGCGGCAACTCGCGGCCGTCGCTCGTCTGGGCGAGAAGGCGTTTCGTCATGACCGTAAATCCGCAGCGAACTCCGGTGAAGCCGCCCGTCTTGGAAAAGCTGCGAAACTCGACGGCGCACTCCGTCGCGCCGGGAATCTCAAAGATCGAGCGCGGAATGCCGGGCTCGCTGATGTAACCCTCGTAGGCGGCGTCGTAGAGCAGGATGGCCTGGTGCTCCTGCGCGTAAGCCACCCAGCGCTCGAGTTGGGCCCGCGTCGCCACCGCGCCGGTCGGGTTATTCGGGAAGCAAAGATAAACGATGTCGGCGCGTTCGTGAGGCGGTTCCGCCACGAAGCCATTCTCGGCCCGGCAGGGGAGATAGATGATGCCTTCGAACCGCCCCGTCTTGTCCGCCGGTCCGGTGTGCCCAGCCATCACGTTCGTGTCGACATAGACCGGATAAACCGGGTTCGTAATCGCAATCCGATTCTGGTGGCCGAGGACATCGAGGATGAATCCGCAATCGCTCTTCGAGCCATCGGAAAGAAAGACTTCGTCATCCGCGATCTCGATCCCACGCTCGCGATAATCGATCTGCGCGATCTTGCTTCGGATAAAATCGTAACCTTGTTCGTGACCATAGCCGCGAAACGTTTCGCGCACGGAGAGTTCATCCACCGCCTTCTTCATCGCCGTCACTGCGGCCGGCGGCAGCGGCTCGGTCACGTCGCCGATCCCGCAGCGGATCAGCCGTTGCGCCGCCGCGGGATTGGCGTCGCAGAATTCCTTCACCCGGCGGCCGATCTCGGGAAAAAGATAACCGGCCTGGAGCTTGAGATAATTTTCGTTCAGGTAAGCCATGGCAAATGTGCGGTAATCCGACTACGAAACTCGACCGCGCGCAAAAAGAATTCCGCGGCGCTGGAGGGCAACGCTCCGTTGTTGCGGTGTTTGATCGACCCAGCCGTCAGACTAGGAACACGACAACGACGGAGCGTTGCCCTCCAGGCACGGCCGGTCTTCTCGACGCGTCCAGTTTGTCGTTAGGCGCGCTTGCCCGTTTTCCGATTCGCGAGGCGCACGACCAGGCGCAGGCCTGACCAGGTTTCGTCCACCGCGCACACCTTCGTGTCGACCAGTCCGATCGGGAGTGCCAGCTCGCGCACCACATCTTCGGTCATCGTGCTCGGCAGACCGGCGCTCTTCTTCGGCCACGAAATCCAGAGCATCGCGTCATCGCGCATTTTCTTGCGCAGGATGGGCAGGTCTTTCGCGAAGCGCGCGCGTTCCGTGCAGAAATAATGAATCAAATCCGGGTCCTTCTCGATCGTGGAAAAACGCACGCCCGCAGGGAGCGGCCCGAGCAGGGCGCGATAGCCGCTCGGCGCGCCGATCACCGCGACCACGGCCCCCGCTTTGATGCCCAACTTCTGGGCCAATGGTTTTCCGGAATAGCCAGCCATGGGTGAGCTTAGCACGCGTCGCAATTCGCCGAAGCGCGGAGCTAATGGCCGGGCTGGAGGGCAACGCTCCGTCGTTGCCGTGTTTGGTCGATCCAGCCGCAGACCGGAAACACTCCAGCACGTTGGTTTGTCGAAGGCTTCCTTAGCTACAAACGGGACCGCTATCCCGCTAGGTCGTGCACGTGTCCACGATTCATCCGTGCGCGAGTGGCAACACCTGCCACAACGCGAGGAGCAGACCCAACAACATCCCGATCGCGCAGACCACGATCCCGATGATCTGGAGAACCATCCGCGCGAGATAAGGACGCGAGAAGATGATCCGGCTGCCGGAGTGATCCGCGCCCGGTTGCAAGCCGGTAATTCGCACCAGATACGACCCGGGTCTTTGCAGCGCGACCCGACCGAGTGGAACGCGCATCGTCGTCACGCCATAAACAGCGCCCTGGGCGCGCAGAAAGTCGTAGCGCATCCGGGTCGCTCGCTCGGTCGCCTTCTCAACCACTTCAAATTCAAGCTCGCGAAAGTCCGACCCGAAGCGCGGCACCTCGATAAGCAACAGAAGCTCGCCCGAATCGCGAATGGCAAATTCCTGCTCCGCGACCAGAGGTCCGCTCGCCACCCATTGCGCGCGATTGCTCCGGAGCAGGCGGGCGATCACCCGGACGAGCAAAACTCCGAGCGTGAGAAAAGTCGCGCTCGCCCCGGCCAGGAGAGGCAACGATTTGATCATCATGGAATCGTTAGGCCACCTCGATGCCTTTCTCTAGCAGGGGCAGAACCGAAGCCAGGGCCTGCTCTGTCCGGGCGTGCACCATCATCAGGGGTTCGTGGGGCTCAACTCTCTGGCCGACCTTTTTGATCTGCGAAAAGCCTACCGCGAAATCGATCGTGTCCTCCGCGCGGGAGCGACCGGCGCCGAGGAAGAGAGCAGCCCGGCCGATCATCTCGGCATCCATCCGTTCGATCAAACCGCCGCGCGGAGCGGGCAGGGGATGGACGATCGGTGCAGCGTGCAGCGAAGTCATTTTCTCCAGGGTAGCGGTGTCGCCATCCTGCGCTTCCACCAACGAGATGAATTTTTTCCACGCGCTGCCATCGCTCAGCCAGTGTGCGAGTTGCGCACGCGGCGCGCTCGCTACTTTCGCGGCGAGGTCGAGGGTGAGTTCGATGAGATCGTTAGGCCCGCGGCCTTGCAGGGTCGCGACCGCTTCCGCCACCTCGAGCGCGTTGCCAACCGCGCAGCCTGACGGCTCCTCCATCGGGCTGAGCAAATGCGAAATTTTCACCCCCAGCTCCTGGCCAACATTGCGTCATCGCCTCGGCCAGTTGCTCGGCCTCCGCGCGCGTTTTCATGAAAGCGCCGCTGCCGAATTTCACGTCGAGCACGAGCCGGTCGAGATTTTCCGCCAGTTTCTTGCTCATGATGCTCGCCACGATGAGCGGCTGCGACGGCACCGTCCCGGTCACGTCGCGCAGGGCGTAGAGCTTCTTGTCGGCCGGGCAAATGTCCGCGGTCTGGCCGATCATGAAGACGCCGATCTTCTCGAGTTGCTGGAGGGCGCGCGGTTCCTCGAGGTTGACGTTGAAACCGGGAATGCTCTCGAGCTTGTCGAGTGTGCCGCCGGTGATGCCGAGCCCGCGTCCCGAGATCATCGGCACCCAGACCTCGTCGCACGCCAGCAGCGGCGCGAGCACGAGCGAGACCTTGTCGCCGATGCCGCCGGTGGAATGCTTGTCCACCTTCGGCGGCGAGCCCTCGGGATATTGCAGGACGCGGCCGCTCTTCATCATCGCGCCGTCAGGCTGCGGGTTTCGTCAGGCGTCATCCCGCGAAAGAAGACCGCCATCGCCAAGGCGCTCATCTGGTAGTCGGGGATTTCGCCGCGCGTGAAGCCCGCGATCAGTGCGCTGATCTCGTCAGGCGAAAGCTCTGCGCCGTCGCGTTTGCGTTCGATCAGTGTCGGGATGTGCATGGCAAGTTATTTAGCGAAGTCTTCGACCTCAAACCGACGAGTCCGATCGCGGGCGTTGGAGGGCAACGCTCCGTCGTTGCCGTGTTTGATCGACCCCCGCCGTCAGAACAGAAACGCGGCAACGACGGAGCGTTGCCCTCCAGTGTCGCCTCCTTGTCATTTCCGGTCTGTTCGAACGGCTAGCGGCGGTGCGTGCGCTCCCCGGATTTATTCGTCGTCATCGTGCGAGAAATGATGCGCCCATCGGCCAGGCGATGGGAAGAGAGAAAAAATCCGCCAGCGTCGCGGCCACGTCGGCGAAGGTTTTGCGCGTCCCGAGATCGCGGCTTTCTTCGCGCTGCAGGACAAAAAGCGGCACCTCCTCGCGCGTGTGATCCGTTCCGGGAAAGTCGGATCGTTTCCGTGATCGGCCGTGATGATGACGAGGTCGTCAGGCAAAACGCGCGGGAGAAAATCTCCCAGCCAGTCGTCGAATTCACGCAAGGCTTCGGCGTAGCCCGCAACATCGCGGCGATGCCCGAAGAGCATGTCGAAATCGACCAGATTGGCGAAGAGAAGCCCGTCCGTCTCCGTCTCCCACAGCTCGGTCGATCGTCTCCATCCCGTCGCGATTCGAAGTCGTGGGAAACGATTTGGTTAATCCCGCGTCCGGCGAAAATGTCGCTGATTTTTCCGATGCCGATCACCGTTCGATCCTCGCTCAGGCCTCGAGCACGGTGCGCGGCGGCAGCATCGAAAAATCGTGCCGGCGCGCCGTGCGCTGAAAATTTCCCGGCCGCGCCGACGAACGGCCGCGCGATGACGCGCCCGATGCGATAGTCGATCGGCATTCGCGCGCGCGATTCGGCAAATTTCGTAAAGCCGCTCGACCGGCACGATTTCCTCGTGCGCCGCGATCTGCAGGACGGAATCGGCGGAGGTGTAGAGAATCGGATTTCCGGTTGCGCAGATGTTCGGGACCGAGTTCGGCCAAAATCTCCGTCCCGCTGCGCGCGTAGTTGCCGATGAATTGCACGCCGGCGTTGCCTGCTCGATTCGCCTAACGAGCTCATCCGGGAAACGCTCGAAGAGTCGCAAACGGTTTTTCCAGAATAACGCCGGCGATTTCCCAATGCCCGGTGGTGGTGTCCTTGCCCGCGGAGCGTTCGCGCATCCGGCCGTAACTCGCCCGATAAGTCCCATGGGTCCATGGCATGGGACCTATCCGATCACCGCGCCCAGGCCTAACGAATCGCAGCGTCCGGCAAGCGCCAGCCCCGGCGTCTGTTCAAAAATATGCCCGAGCGTATTCGCGCCGCGTCGCCATATTCGGCCGCATCCGGCGCATGGCCGACGCCGACGCTATCGAGCACGAGAAGCAGCGCGCGCACGGAAAAGACCGATCAAAGTCCGATCGGATGCCAGGCCGTTTTCATCTCGACCGTGTCGAGAATCCAATACGGATTTTCCGCCGCTTCGCTCCGCCAATCCGCGGGCGTCAGCGTCGCGCCGCACGTAGCGCTTCACGTTTACCCCGCCGCCCTGCTGCAAGGCGCGTCCGACCTTCTCGTCGCCAGATGCCATCGGCTCCTCTACTTTTTGATCTGCGAACGCCTAATGTTTGACGAGATCGAGCCCGCTGGTCGAATCAGGCACGCCCGTCGTCGTGAATTCGTAGTGAACGGTTGTTTCCGGGCTGGGAGCGGGTTCGCCAATGAGGCTCCGCGCGGTGAACTCGATCGCGATGAAATAAGTGCCCGCAGCCGGCGCGTTGAACCTCACCGTCACCGTGTTGCCGCTTTGCCTGACCGTCCGTTGCAGGCTGACACAGTTGGAGTCAAACACGTTGCTCCCATTCCCCTTGGCCGCCAAAAAGGTGTTGAAGTTGCCGGTCGTGATCGTCTGAGTGATCCTGAAGACGTTGTCGCCGGCTGGTGCCGTAACCGGCACCCAGTATAAGAAGCTCTGGGGAAGGACCCCGCGAATCAACCCGTTGTTAAGGCCGTATTGCACGCTGCCAAGGGTCTCAGCGGAGTCGGACGAGAACTGGCTGCAAGTCGTTCCCGCGGGAGTGATTTGACTCACCGTTGCTGGATCATATAGCTCCGCGCTGCTCAAGGTAACAGCATTCCCCAATCCCCCCGCCACCAGCACCTTGCCTGAGGACAGCAGCGTCGCCGTGTGAGAGTAGCGTGCGGTGCCGAGGCTGGCGGTGCCGCTCCAGCTTCCCGTCGCCGGATCATACAGCTCCGCGCTGCTCAAGTACACCACTGCTACCAACTCCCGCCGCCACCAGCACCCTGCCTGAGAGCAGCAGCGTCGCAGTGTGAACCGCACGTCGGTGCCGAGGCTGCCGGTGCTGCTCCAGCTTCCACTTGCCGGATCATAGAGCTCCGCGCTGCTCAAGGAAAAAGCAACATCGTTGCGTCCCCCCGCCACCAGCACCTTGCCTGAGGGCAGCAGCGTTGCCGTGTGCAACTCGCGTGCGGTGCTCATGCTGCCGGTCGCTGCCCATGTCCCACTCGCGGGATCAAACAGTTCCGCGCTGCTCAAGGTCCTACCATCACTAACAGAGTCATAGAATCCCCCCGCCACCAGCACCTTGCCTGAGGGCAGCAGCGTCGCCGTGTGCCAGTAACGTGCCTTGCCGAGGCTGCCGGTGCTGCTCCAGCTTCCCGTCGCCGGATCATAGAACTCCGCGCTGCTCGAGGAACCGTCGGCATTGTCTCCGGCCGCCACCAGCACCTTGCCTGAGGGCAGCAGCGTCGCGGTGTGAAGATAGCGTTTGGTGCCGAGGCTGCCGGTGCTGCTCCAGCTTCCCGTCGCCGGATCATAGAACTCCGCGCTGCTCAAGGGACCACTGATACCGAATCCCCCCGCCACCAGCACCTTGCCATTGGCAGCAGCGTCGCCGTGTGAGAGCCGCGTGCGGTGCCAAGGCTGCCGGTGTTGCTCCAGCTTCCCGTCGCCGGATCATAAAGTTCCGCGCTGCTCAAGATAGTACCATTACTAATATAGAATCCCCCCGCCACCAGCACCTTGCCTTGGGCAGCAGCGTCGCCGTGTGATAGGTGCGTGCGGCGGCGAGGCTGCCGGTGGTGACCCAGCTTGGATCGATCAGCACCGGATAGCTCAACCCTTCCGCCACCACCAGCCGCAATCCTGGGCGCGCACCGCTTTTGCTCTGCGCAAGCTCCCAGCGCACCGCTCCCGCGCGCCCTTCGCCTGTCGCTTCGATCAGCCACGGCGCTTCGATCTTCACCCCGTGCCCGGCCGCGTTGGTAAAGCGCACTTCGCCATTCACCAGTTCCACGCGCGTCCCGGCGCTCAGCTCGCTCAATTCATACTCAAACTCGGCGCGGCGCACATTCATTTTGCAAAAAGAGAAACTCTTCACTGCGCCCGGCGCTCACCACATGCACGCTGTCGGTCTCGGCATAGGCCTGGCGATAGATCACCTGGCCGTTGTCGTCGATCTGCGCCGTCACATTCGTGCCGCCTACCGGCCGCACCGCCACGCGCACCCCTTCGCCTTCCACCACGAACGGCTCTCCGTAACGCTTTGGATAGAAGCTGGCCAACTCGTTGCCGCCGCTCGCCCCCTGCCGCCGCGCCATCGCCAGCCACGCTTCCTGCTCGACCGGCTTGAGCCCGGCCGGCGGTGTCAGGTTTTGCTCCTGCGCCACCCGCGCGTGGCGGGCACTGAAGCCAGCGATCTCGCGGCCGCCGACACGTTGGCGGCTGGTCGAAAATTCGACGGGCGCCGATTTTCGCACCTCTGTCGGTTTTGGAGCAGCGGAGGACTCGGGCACTGCCGCGTGAACGCTTTGCACGCCGGCCATGGCCAGCCAGATCGCAAAGGCAAAGATCAAAGCGATCGAGAACGTGATTTGGAGGGCCGAAGCCCGTGGGTAAAGACTTCGTAATTGTATGTTCATGATTTGTCTCCTGAAACAGTTGGCTCCCCGCCTCCAACCAGTGTCAAGCCATTTCGTGAGAACCTGGGAGTGAAGCGCAGTTGAAGGATCCCGGTAAGGTGCCCGCAGGGAACGCGACGAGAGCCCTGGACGATTCGACTGCGCTCAGGGGTAGGACTTTGGCTCGGGGATGACGGGCGCGGTGGATCAGCTCGCGACGCGCATGGAAGAGAAGGAAGAAGTTGTTAGGCAGCGCTTATCGTCGTGCGAAAATTTCTTCCTTCTCTTCACGCCCCTGCCGCAAGGCGCGTCCGACGTTCTCGCCGCCAGAAGCCACCGGCTCCTCTACTTTTTATCTGCGAAACGCCTAATGTTTGACGAGATCGAGCCCGCTGGTCGAGTGCGGCACGCCCGTTGTCGTGAATTCGTACTGAACGGTCGTCGGGCGGGGATCGGGTTTGCCAATGAGGCTCCGCGCGGTGAACTCGATCGCGATAAAGTAAGTGCCCGCAGCCGGGGCGTTGAACCTCACCGTCACCGTGTTGCCGCTTTGCCTCCTCGAGCTTTGCAGGGTGACACAATTCGAATCAAACACTTTGCTCCCATGCATCGTGCCCGCGAAGAAGGTGTTGAAGTTGTCGCTCGTGATCCTCTGAGTGATCCTGAAGACATTGCCGCCGGCTGGCGCCGTGACCGGCACCCAGTATAAGAATCGATTGGGGGCGACCCGGTGGATCAAGTGCAAGTGGATGTTAAGGTCGTATTGTACGCTGCCAATGGTCTCAGCGGTGTCGGACGAGAACTGGCTGCAAGTCGTTTCCGCGGGAGTGATTTGACTCACGGTTACCGGATCATAGGATTCCGTGCTGCTCAAGTTACCACTGCTCCCTTCTCCTCCCGCCGCCAGCACCTGGCCTGAGGGCAACAGCGTCGCCGTGTGAAACCGACGTGCGGTGGCGAGGCTGCTGGTGCTGCTCCAGCTTCCCGTCGCCGGATCATACAGCTCCGCGCTGCTCAAGTAAGCACTGGCACCGGCTCCCCCCGCCGCCAGCACCTGGCCTGAGGGCAGCAGCGTCGCTGTGTGACCATAACGTGCCGTGCCGAGACCGCCGGTGCTGCTCCAGCTTCCCGTCGCCGGATCATACAGCTCCGCGCTGCTCAAGTAAGGGTTATTAAATCCCCCCGCCACCAGCACCTGGCCTGAGGGCAATAGCGTCGCCGTGTGTTGGCGGCGTGCGGTGCCGAGGCTGCCGGTGCTGCTCCAGCTTTCCGTCGCCGGATCATACAGTTCGGCGCTGCTCAAGGAAAGACTGCCATTGTAACCCCCCGCCACCAGCACCTGGCCTGAGGGCAACAGCGTCGCCGTGTGATTGAAGCGTCCGGCGCCGAGGCTGCCGGTGCTGCTCCAGCTTCCCGTCGCCGGATCATACAGCTCGGCGCTGCTCAAATAATAGGCAGCCTCTCCCCCCGCCACCAACACTTGGCCTGAGGGCAGCAGCGTCGCCGTGTGATTGAGGCGTCCGGTGCCGAGGCTACCGGTGCTGCTCCAGCTTCCCGTCGCCGGATCATAGAGTTCCGCGCTGCTCATCCCTACCCCTGATCCCCCCGCCACCAGCACCTGGCCTGAGAGCAGCAGCGTCGCCGTGTGAAGGAAGGGTGCGGTGGCGAGGCTGCCGGTGCTGCTCCAGCTTCCCGTCGCCGGATCATAGAGCTCCGCGCTGCTCAAGTAACCACTGTTACCATTCCCGCCCGCCACCAGCACCTGGCCTGACGGCAACAGTGTCGCCGTGTGACCCTCACGTGCGTCGGCGAGACTGCCGGTAATGGCCCAGCTTGGATCTATCAGCACTGGATAGCGCAGCCCTTCCGCCACCACCAGCCGCAATCCTGGGCGCTTACCGCTTTTGCTCTGCGCAAGCTCCCAGCGCACCGCTCCCGCGGGCTGCTCGCCTCTGGCGTCGATCAGCCACGGCGCTTCGATCTTCACCCCGCCGCCCGGCCTCATTGGTAAAGCGCACTTCGCCATTCACCAGTTCCACGCGCGTCCCGGCGCTCAGCTCGCTCAATTCATACTCAAACTCGCGCGGGGCACATTCATTTTGCAAAAAGAGAAACTCTTCACTGCGCCCGGCGCTCACCACATGCACGCTGTCGGTCTCAGCATAGGCCTGGCGATAGATCACCTGGCCGCTGTCGTCGATCTGCGCTGCCACATTCGTCGCCGCCGACGGGCCGCACCGCCCGCGCACCCCTTCGCCTTCCACCACGAACGGCTCTCCGTAACGCTTTGGATAGAAGCTGGCCAAGTCCATTCCGCCGCTCGCCCCCTGCCGCCGCGCCATCGCCAGCCACGCTTCCTGCTCGACCGGCTTGAGTCCGGCCGGCGCTGTCAGGTTTTGCTCCTGCGCAACCCGCGCGTGGCGCGCACTGAATCCAGCGATCTCGCGTCCGCCGACGCGCTCCCGGCTCGTCGAAAATTCCACGGGCGCCGATTTCCGCGCCTCTGTCGGTTTTGGAGCAGCGGAGGACTCGGACACAGCCGCGTGAACGCTTTGCACGCCGGCCATGGCGAGCAGGATCGCAGAGGCAAAGATCAAGGCGACCGAGCGGGTGATCTGGAGGGCCGAAGCCCGTGGGTAAAGACTTCGTAATTGTATGTTCATGATTTTCTCCCTGAGAATCAGTTTTGCCTCGCCTCCTCCAACCAATGTCAAGCCATTTCGTGAGAACCTTGGGAGTGACGCGGAGTTGAAGGATCCCGGGAAGGTGCCCGCGGGAACGCGACGAGAGCCCCGGGGACCATTCGAGTGCGCTCAGGCGCAGGACTTTGGCTCGGGGATGACGGGCGCCGCTAACCGATTACGACCTCCATTTCGAGCAGCGGAATAACGTGATCGCTCCAAGCATGAATAACCGAATCGGCATCCGCGCGCCTGACGATCCGCCATCGCGTTTGCGCTCGATCAGCTCGGGACGTGCATGAGGAAAGAAAAACAATGAGAAGCTCTGACACCGACGGCGTTTCGTCCGTGTTCTTCTTCCTTCTCTTCACAGCCCGATCGGGTGCCAGGCCGTCTTCATCTCGACCGTGTCGAGAATCCAATACGGATTTTCCGCCGCTCGCCGTGCGCCAGTCCGCCGGCTTCAGCGTCGCGCTGCACGTAGCGCTTCACATTAAATCCGCCGCCCTGCTGCAAGGCCGCGCGCGATTTTCGCATCGCCGCTCGCATCGACGATCGCGTTCACATCCATGTGCCCGGCGATGTGCGGCGCCAGCTCGGCCGGATCGCCGGAGAGAATGTTGACCACTCCGCCCGGCAGATCGCTCGTCGCGATGATTTCGGAAAAGGTCAGCGCGGGCAGCGGCTTCGTCGCGCGAGGCGAGGACGACGACGGTGTTCCCGCTCAGGATGACGGGCGCGACGAGCGAGACGAGCGCGAGCAGAGGCGGCTCGTTAGGGCAAACGACCACCACCACGCCGGTCGGCTCGGGCGATGGTGAAATTGAAATGCGAGCTCGCGACCGGATTCACCGCGCTGAAAATCTGGCTGAATTTGTCCGTCCAGCCCGCGTAATGGACGAGCCGCTCGATCGCGAGCTGCGCTTCCGTCGGACGCTTTCCCGTTGCGCTTGCTCGCGGCCGCGCCACTTCCGCTTCCAGTTCCGGCCGGCGCATTTCCAGCATCTCGGCGGCGCGATACAAAATCTGGCCGCGCAGATAAGCGCTTTGTTTCGACCAGCCGGCCACGCGCCTTGCGCGCCGCCGCGACCGCGTCGCGAAAATCCTTGCGCGAAGCGCGCGCGTAGTTGGCCATGATCTCCCCGCCGCTCTCCGCCGCCGCGACCCGGCCGCTCTCGCTCCGGATGAATTTTCCGCCGATGAAAAGTTTGTACGTTTTCTGAACCCGCAATCGCTCCGCTTTTCTGGCCACGGCGAGAGCATTGCGCTAACGGCTTGAAAAAGGAAACGCTAAAGCGGATGCTGCTGCGGCAAGCGATGGAACAAGAGACGACGCCGATCTTCAGTCGCCGGCCATCGCGGCCTGGTCGGCAGCGCGATCCTGCGCCAGCCTGACGAGTAGGCAGGTTTCTACGCCGCCTCGCTGACGCGCGAGCTCGTGAGCCGAGCTCGATCTCTGCCGACATCGTGCGGACGGTCGACGCAATTTTTTTCAGCCAGGAAAAGCCCGCGATCGTCGTGTCGCCGCGGCGGCCAAAGTCGGCGGGATCAAGGCGAACAACGATCAGCCGGTCGAGTTCCTCCTCGAAATCTGCAGATCCAGAACAACCTCATCCGCGCGGCCCACGAGCACGGCGCGCGCAAGCTCCTCTTCCTCGGCAGCTCCTGCATTTATCCGAAGTTCGCGCCCCAGCCGATCCCGGAGAGCGCATTGTTAGGCGGGCCGCTCGAGCCGACGAACGAAGCCTACGCCATCGCCAAGATCGCCGGGATCAAGCTCTGCCAGGCCTACGCGCGCGAGTACGGAGACAACTTCATCTCCGCCATGCCGACCAATCTCTACGGGCCTAACGACAACTTCGATCTGGAGACTTCGCACGTCCTCGCCGCGCTCCTGCGCAAGGCGCACGAGGCGAAAAGCCCGGGCGCGCGCGAGATCGTCGTCTGGGGTTCGGGCAAGCCGCGGCGCGAATTCCTGCACGTCGACGACCTCGCGGCCGGCCTGCGTTTTTCTGCTCCAGAATTACGACAGCCCCGAGATCATCAACGTCGGCAGCGGCGAGGACCTGACCGATCCGGGAACTGGCCGAGATGATTTGCGAGATCGTCGGTTTCGAGGGCGAACTGACCTGGGACGCGAGCAAGCCCGACGGCACCCCGCGCAAGCTGCTCGACATCTCGAAAATCCGATCGTTAGGCTGGAAGCCGACCATTTCGCTGCGCGAAGGAATCGCGCAGACCTACGAGTGGTTTCTGCGAAACCACGCTGCGGAGGGACGAGCTTCCGCTCGTCCAGGATCTTAGGGAAGGCGTGATTTCTAGGCTGGACGTGCGGAAGCACGTCCCTCCGCGCGCGCGAGGACGCGCATCAGTTCGCGTCCCTCGCGGCCGGGATGCGTCCGCTGCCGGGACCCATTCCGCGCTCAACGTCGAAATATTTCCCGAAAAATTTCTCCAGCTCGCCCCGTGCTCACGCGATAGGGCGGGCCGGCTTCGTCGTGATCCGGATTGATGAAAAAGATCGGCGAGCATTCTACCGCCCGGTTTTAACAGCCTGACGATCGTCGTCAACGTAGCTCTCCCGCTTCGCGGGATCGATCGCGCAGAAGCAGGTGTGCTCGAAAACCCAGTCGAAGCGCCCATTCGAATTTCAGCCGGCAAGGCAAATAAATCTGCCGAGCAGATATTCTTCGCGGGCGATTCGCGGTCGCGACTCTGCGCCTTCTTGATCGCGAATGGAGCGAGATCGACGCCGAGCACATGGTTCTTTGGCGTGGCTGAGGGCGCGCACGTCGTGACCGGAGCCGCAGCCGGGCACGAAAATCTCTCCCGTCGAGCGGCCCACTCTCGGCCAGAAAATCGACCAGCGCCGGATGCGGCCCGCCTTTCTCCCAAGGGGTTTCGCGGCGTCGATAGCGCTCTTCCCAATCAGTTTGCGTTTGTTTCATGGCTGCGGTTCACTGGCAGCTTCTCGCATGTTTCGCCGAAAATTCTAATCGCGTGCGCCTATGAAAGAACTTCGCCTCGGAGTGGTCGGGGTCGGGCACATCGGGAAGAACCACGCGCGTCTCTACGCCGAGAGCGACACAGCCAATTTTACCGCGATCTACGACATCGACGCCGCTAACGCGGCTCGGATCGCGCAGCAATACAACGTGCGCGCGGCCACGTCTCTCGAAGAATTCGCGGAGCTGATCGACGCCGCGTCGGTCGCCACGCCGACCAACTCGCATTTTGCGGTCGCGCGTCCGCTTTTGGAAAAAGGGAAACATCTCCTGATCGAGAAACCGATCGCGGAAAACACCGCCGAAGCGAGCGAGCTGGCGGAACTCGCCGCGCAACGGCAACTCGTTTTGCAGGTCGGCCACGTCGAGCGTTTCAATCCGGTCCTGGGCGCGCTCGAGAAACGGTTGACCCATCCGCGTTTCATCGAGGCGCATCGGCTTTCGCCATTCCCAAATCGCAGCACCGACATCGGCGTCGTGCTCGATCTCATGATCCACGATTTGGAAATCATTTTGCATCTCGTTAGGGCGGCGGTGCAATCGATCGATGCGGTCGGCGTGCCGGTCCTGAGCCGGCGCGAAGACATCGCCAATGCGCGGATTCGTTTCGAGAATGGCTGCGTGGCCAACATCACTTCGAGTCGGATCAGCCCCGAGCGGATGCGAAAAATTCGCGTCTTCCAGGAGGATGCTTATCTCTCGCTCGATTACCAAAATCAGACCGGCGAAATTTATCGAAAAGTCGGTGGCGGAATCGAACGCGCCGAGGTCGAGATCGAAAAAGAGGAACCGCTCAAGCGCCAGATTTTGTCCTTCGTCGAATGTGCGCGGATGGGGTTGCAGCCGAAGGTGTCTGGGTTTGAAGCGACGGCGGCGCTGGAGTTGGCGGTGGAAATCACGAAGCGAATTGGCGACTCGTCGATTGCACCATGAGCGGTGGCGACAAACTGGACCTGCGGAAGCAGGTCCCTCCGGAGGGACGCGCTTCCGCGCGTCCAGTTCGGTCAATCTATCGGCGTCACCCGATTCACTTGCCGCCAATCGAAGCGCACAATCTTTCGATTATTATCTTCGTCACTGCGTGCACAGCGCATCGACGCAAGATCCTGGCCACTCCATCCGTCCACGAAGCGATCGTCGGTGCGTGGACGTTCGCCACAGCCGGGCTCGTCGGGAGATATGTAATCCTGCCGGATCATGTTCATTTCTTTTGCGCACCCAATAGTCGCGAGGCACCCTCGCTTGAAGCATGGATGAAATTCTGGAAATCGATCGTGACCCGCAATCTTGGTGAAGTCGGCGCTAATCTTTGGCAACGTCATCATTGGGATCGCCAGTTGCGGAAAGGCGAAAGTTACGACGAAAAATGGGTGTACGTCCGCAACAATCCGGTGCGGCATGGGCTGATTTCGGATGCGGACGCCTGGCCGTACCAAGGCGAAATGAACGAACTGCGATGGTGAGCAAACACACTGGACGAGCGGAGCGCGTCCCTCCGGAGGGGCATGCTTCCGCATGACCAGGGTGGCCATCCTCTCACGACGATGAAAATCTATTTCGTCGCCGGTGAAACGAGTGGCGATAATCACGGCGCCGCTTTGATGGAGGCGTTACGGCGCTTCCAGCCGCGCATCGATTGTCAGGCCGGGGCGGGCCGCAGATGAAGATGGTCGCAGGTGACCACTTTATCGATTGGAAGGACGAGGCGGGAGTCGTCGGCCTCTGGGAAGTGGTGAAGCACTATCCGTATTTTCGCCGGGAATTTGCCAAAACGCTCGCGGAAATCCGCGCTGCGCAACCGGACGCAGTCGTCCTGATCGATTATCCCGGGCTTCAATCTCCGTCTCGCCAGGCGCTCTGCACGAGCGCTCGTTAGGCGGAAAGATCATCTATTACATCAGCCCGCAGGTCTGGGCCTGGAACCGCGGCCGCATCCCGACAGATGGCGCGCTGGCTCGACCTCATGCTTTGCATCTTTCCCTTCGAGGCCGAGCTCTACGAACAGTCGGGGCTGCGCACCATTTTTGTCGGTCATCCGATGATTGAGAACCTGGAGGCGAAACGCATCGAGACGTTGCGCGCACATCATCTCGTCGGTCTTTTCCCCGGGAGCCGAGCGCGCGAAATACGAAAGCTGTTGCCGATCCTGATCGAGGTGATGCGCGCGCTGCATGCGCAGCGGCCGGATTTGCACTTCGAGATCTCGCCGCGACCGAAGGACTCGCCGCGACCATCCGCGATGCTCTGGAGGCAATCGGCTACTTGCGACTGGACGAGCGGAAGCTCGTCCCTCCGGAGGGACCCGCCGCGGCGGGTCCAGGATGGCTCGTTAGGTCGAGTCGAGTGCTGGTCGGGCAGGCGGCACGAGACCATGCAGAAAAGCGCGGTCGGGATCGTCGCCTCCGGCACGGCGACGCTGGAAGCGTCGTTTTTCCGGTTGCCCTTCGTTCTCATCTACAAAGTCGCGACGCTGACCTATCTTGCCGGGCGCATGCTGATTCAGGTAAAACATCTCGGCATGCCTAACGTTCTGGCGGAGCGCGAAATCGTGCCGGAATTCATCCAGGGCAAGGCGCAACCCGCAGCGATCGCGGCGGAAGTGTTGCGCCTGCTCGACGACGGCGCGCGCCGCGAACAAATGATCGCCGACCTTGACTAAGTCATCGCCAAACTCGGAAAAGGCGGCGCGAACGAAACCGCTGCCCGCGCGATTCTTGAAGGAAGTCGCGGCGAAATGAAATCAACAGACCCGATTGAAGAAAAAATCGCGGGGCTTCACGCCGGCGGATTGATCGACATGCACTTCGATCTGCCGCTCAGTCTTTTCTTGAGTCGCGCCGCGGCAGAACGTCGATCGCGACGGATTTTCTGCCGGAGTTCGAGGCGGGCGACATGGGCCTGCTCGGCGTGGCGCTCTATGTCGAAGACGAATATCTCGGCGAACAGGCCCTGCGCGTCGCGCTCGATCAGGTCGCGCTGCTCAAGGCGGAATTGGAGAGCACGCCGCAGCTCGCGCTCTGCCGAACGTTTGCCGAGAGTCGAGCAGGCCCGGGCACGACGGTCGGATCGCGCTTCTGCTCACGATGGAAGGCGCCGAGCCGCTGGGCGATGATCTCCATCTGCTTCACATTTTTCACGAGCTCGGGCTGCGCGCCATCTCGCTCACCCACGCGCGGGAAAACGCGGCCGCGGCCGGCGGGATCTTTGCCGCCAGCGGTTCGCCGGCCCACTGGCCTAACGAACTTCGGCCGCGAGCTGGTGCAGGAATGCGAGCGGCTCGGGATCATCCTCGACCTCGCGCACATCAATCCCGCCGGCTTCGAAGAAATCTGCGCCCTAACGAAAAGGCCGCTGATCGTTTCCCACAGCAATGCGCGGCGCTATTACGATATGGAGCGCAACATCAGCGACGAGCAGATCAAGATGATCGGCGCGCGCGGCGGGGTCATCGGGATCAACGCCATCCTCGTTAGTCCGAAGAAGGAAGAAGCGACGCTCGATCGCTATGTCGATCACATCGAACACGTCGCCAGTCTGATCGGGATCGAGGGCGTCGGGATCGGCTTCGATTTTTGCGAGTTTCTCTGGCGGCAACTGCCGGACGCCGAGCGCGAGGCGATGCAGGCCAAGCTGACCACGCCGCATTTTCTCCCCGATCTGGGCAATCACAGCCACGCACGCAACCTGACGCGGAAATTGATCGAGCGCGGCTTTAGCGACGAGCAGATCGAGAAAATCTTGCGCGACAACTGGCTGCGCGTTTTGCGCCAGCTGTTGTAGCGGCGTCGGAATGACTCGCCGGTCGTTCCGGACGGGATCAGTTTTCCGGTCGCGCGCGTCGCGAAAGACTAGCATATATATCTGCCAGCACCAGTGCACACGGAACTTGATCCAGATCCAAAATTTCATCGACGGACAATTCGTCGCGCCCGGTCGGCGGCAAATATCTCGACAACATCGAGCCGGCGACGGGGAAGCCGTATTCGCTCGTGCCCGGACAGCGACAGCCGCGATGTCGAAGCCGCCGTAGCCGCGGCGGAGAAGGCGTTCCCCGAGTGGTCGCGCACGCCGGCGACGGAGCGCTCGCGCATTCTTCTCCGCATCGCCGATCTGATCGATCGCGATCTGGAGAAATTCGCGCGCGCGGAATCGGTCGATACCGGCAAGCCGCTCTCGCTCGCGCGCAACCTCGATATTCCGCGGGCCTCGAGCAATTTTCGCTTCTTCGCTACGGCGATTCTGCACACCGAGAACGAGGCGCACGTGACCGATGGCGTCGCCTTCAATTACACCCTGCGCCAGCCGCGCGGCATTGTCGGTCTTATCTCGCCCTGGAATCTGCCGCTGTATTTGTTGAGCTGGAAAATCGCGCCCGCCATCGCGGTCGGAAACACCGCCGTCGCCAAGCCGAGCGAGCTCACGCCGATGACGGCGTTATCTGCTCTGCGAGATTTGTCGCGAAGCCGGCTTGCCCAACGGCGTGCTCAATATCGTGCACGGGACCGGGCCGAACGTTGGCGCACCCATCACCGCCCATCCGAAGATCGGCACGATCTCCTTCACCGGCGGCACCGTCACCGGCCGCAAGGTGGCCGAAGCCGGCGCGCCGCTCTTCAAAAAGATCTCGCTCGAACTCGGCGGCAAGAATCCGAACATCATCTTCGCCGATGCCGATCTCGATGCCGCGATTTCCGGCAGCGTGCGCTCGTCCTTCGCGAACCAGGGCCAGGTTTGTCTCTGCGGCTCGCGCGTCTTTGTGGAGCGGCCGGCCTATGACGAATTCGTTAGGCGGTTCATCGAAAAGCCGTCGCAGCTCAGAGAGGGCGATCCGCTCGAAGCGACGACCGACCAGGGCGCGATCGTCTCCCAGACGCAGCTCGAGAAAGTAAAATTCTACGTCGACCTCGCAAAAGAGGAAGGCGGCAAGATCGCGCTCGGTGGCGCCGCCCCAGCCTGCCGCCTAACGATCGCTGCCGCGATGGCTATTTCTTCCCGCCGACCGTCATCACCGGCTTGCCGGTCGGCTGCCGCGTGAATCGCGAAGAAATCTTCGGCCCGGTCGTGACCATCACGCCCTTCGATAGCGAAGAAGAAGTGATCGGCTACGCCAACGACACCGAGTACGGCCTTGCCTCGAGCGTCTGGACGCAAAACCTGAATCGCGCCCATCGCGTCGCGGAGCAGATCCACACCGGCACGGTCTGGGTGAATTGCTGGCTGGTGCGCGATCTGCGCGTCCCCTTTGGCGGGATGAAACAAAGCGGCGTCGGCCGCGAAGGCGGCGAAGAAGCGCTCCGTTTCTTCACCGAGCCGAAAAATGTCTGCATCGCGAAGTAGATTACCGGCCCGGCGTTCCCTCTTTGCCTAACGAGATGAAGACAAGGCAGGCGGTGATCAGATTTGCCCTGGCGTGCCTGCTTATTTCTTTGCCGGCTGAACGAGCGGCCGCGAAAGGACGGCTTCGCGGTGAATATGGTTTCCTTTCCAGCAAAGTCTTAGGCCCGCAGGAGGAGAACGAAATCCGCGCCCGCGTCGACACCATGGCTCGAAAATACGGAATTCGGGAATTCATGTTTTACGACTGGTGCGCGGATTACTCCCATCCGGTGGCGGGCCAGCGATGGACCGATCCCTTCTTTCATCGGCATCCAATCAGCCGCCGCACCATCGAGATCAGCATCGATGAGATCCATCGGCAGGGCGGGCGAGCCTGGGCCTATGTGCAGGCGATTGCCGCGGAAGAACAGAATCTCGAGGATCCAAAGCGCGACATTTGGAAATTGCGCGACGCCAAAGGGGAATGGCACTGGCACCCTCCAGGTGTGAAAAACCCACGATTTCCCACCTATTTCGCCAACGCCGCCTGGGCCAGGCTGATGGTGGATCGTTGGGCGCATCCCGTGAAGCAACTTGGCTTCGATGGCATTCACTGGGACACACTGGGCAGGATCGCCGGCGATTCCGCCGCAGAGGTCGCCGGAATGCACGCCTTTATCAAGACCGCTCACCGACTTTTAGAGAAGGATGGGTTACGACAGACCATGAACATGGTGGATCTCGCCTGGTGGGATCGCGAGCTGGTTCGCAACGATCTCGAGTTTCCGTATGCCGAGACGTGGTCCCAAAAAGTAACCGAACACTATTTTGCCGAGATGGATCGGCCGGACATGGCCGGCATTCGCGGCGTCCTCGCGATGTATCCATCGACCGCGCGGCCCGCCGCAATAACCGAGGCAGAGTTGGTTTGCGCGCGGCATGCGGAAGCGTGCAAACATCGCCTGACTTATCTAATCGTTGGCGACGGCGCACGCAGGATGAAGAGTGAATACTGGCCTGAAACGGCTCCCTTGAGTGCAGCGGAAAATGATTGTCTGCGCGAAATGAAATAGGCAGCGTTCTCTATCCAGGAATGAAAGAATCCTTCGAAAGCTCGCGCGCGGCGGAACCGGTCGGCGCGTTCCCGCACGCAAAACGAGTAGGCGATTTTCTCTTTCTCTCTGGGATTGGGCCGCGGGTGCGGGGGAGCAAAGAAATCCCCGGCGTGACGCTCGATGCCGAGCGCAACATCGTGAGCTACGACATCGAGAAGCAGTGCCACGCGGTTTTTGAAAATGTGCGGCTCGTTCTGGAGGATGCCGGCGCAAACTGGAATGACATCGTGGATATCACCGTCTTCTTAACTAACATGAAGAAGGACTTCCCGATCTTTAACCGTATTTATCCGGAATACTTTGCGGGCCCCGGCAAACCGAATCCGACTCGCACAACGGTCGAAGTTGGCGCGCTGCCGACGCCAATCGCAATCGAACTGAAAGTGATCGCGGCGACTGCGTCAGCCGTTTAGTCGCGAACGCAGAGTTGGCTGGAGTTTCAAAATTTCCGGCGGCTCTTGCAGACGTTCGCGTATCTCATGCGCGATGTGGTTGCTCCAGCGCGACGATTGCTCCAGAGCCGCCGAATGAACTTCGTATGCGGCCGCGCCCGGGAAAAGCGCGAAGCAGATAAAGACGTTGGCATCTTCGCGAACAGGCAACGCCGGGAAAGTATTCGGATGATTTTCCGTCACAAAGCAGGACAGAATCGGCGCCCCAGCTTCGGCCAACTCCGGTTCGATCACTCGCCGAAAGAAATGCGCGAAGTCATCTCCGGTCGAGCGGGCGAGATGGTAAATAGTCGCCACAATCACCGAGGCTGATTTCTCCGCGTCTGACGGGAGTCCGTCGTCGGCATTCTCCATCGAAAATCCTGACCTGAACCGGGCGGGACGAAGTAACAAGACATTATCGGAATCGATCATGGTGGCGTTCGCTGCCTCGCGATGCGCCTTCCAAACCGGCCCACCATAGAAGTCTGCCAAGGCTCGCGCCCGCGTCTCCATGTCAGCAAAACCGCGCAGCCAGACAAAACGATCCGGGCGATCCAAGTCGCGGAACTGTCCGATCAGCGTCATCCCAACGGCTTCCTGCGTTTCGATAAATTCTTTTTCGAAAAGGTCGATCAGCACATCCCGCATCCCCGGCCGGAGAGTGTATTGGCGGAGCTCCACGATGGGGCAGCAGATTTGAGCGCTCATCATTTCTTCCATTCGCGTTTGTTACTCGTTCTCGAATTGCGCGATCTCGTCCAGCAGCGTTTGCGCGCGGCTGACGCTGCGGCCGCCGGCGCTTCCTTCGAGACTCTTTGCAAACTTTTCCCGACCGGGGCGGCGCGACCAGGCGACAATCCCCAAGAGAAAAGCAGGCACTGATGAAACCACTCAGGACAAACCAGCCGACGACCTCCGGATTGCGCCGCCAGACATCGGCGCCCAGTCCGTGAAAAATCATGAGCATCGCCGGAATCCAAATGAAGCAACCCGCGACGCCGAACCAAAGCCCGGCGCGCAGATGCCAGCGCGCAATTCGCGCGATTTGCTTTTGCAGCACGAGCACCGGCGCGGCGTAATCGAAATGCTGGATCAGAAACAGGTCGCGCGCCGCAAAGACGATGAACATGACGCCGTAGAGGTGAAGCGAGATCCCGTAGATCATGAGGTGCGCGACGCCGAGGTGATCGACCCAGAAGCTTCCCCCGATAAGCGCGAGGAGAGCGCCGCAGATGATTGGATGATCTGCCCGATGATGAGCGGCCGGAAGCCGGAGCGGAAGCGAGTGCAGTTTGGTCTCGCGGAATTGATGGAGCGCGAGTGCGTGTTGACGCTCGAGATTGCGGTTGAGGTTTTGCCAGATGGATTTGAGGTCGTCGAGTTCGGTCATGAGTTTTGCCGGTTGAGTTTGAGCATTTCCTCGCGGACGCGCTGTTTGAGGCGGTTGAGTTTGGTTGCCACGTTGGTCTCGGTGATGCCGAGGATGGCGGCGATTTCGCGGTAGCTGTGATCGTCCAGGTAAAGAAGCATCAACCCGCGATCGAGTGGCGCGAGCGAGGCGATGACCTGCTGCAAAAACGCGACGCGGTCGTCCGGCTGCAGTGTCGCCCGCCGCTTTCATCTGCCACTTCGATTTCGTTTTCTTCGAGCGACAGAGTTTGCCTGATGGGATGGCTGTGGCGGCGCAGGAAGGAAATCGCCACATTCAAGGCGATGCGATACATCCAGGTCGAGAAGGGGCGATCGGGCGAGTAGCGCGGATAAGCGCGCCAGAGTTGGAGGGTGATCTCCTGGGTCAAATCCTCGCGATCGGCCAGCGTGCTGGTGTAACCGCACGCGACTTTGCGGATGATGCCGGCATGTTGCTCGAGGAGCCGGGTGAAAATCTTCCTTGTCGTCAGCGGCGGTCATGGTGGTGGCAAGATGCGTGCATCGCGGCGGAAAAACGGGGTTGCTGCTATCCGAGTGATTCGCGGACATGCGCAAAAAATCACACTCAAAATCGTCGCGCGAAGCGAGCAGATCCGCTGCGACCGGGCACGAGTCGCGGTTGAAATTGGAATGCGGCTGTCTTAAGGCGGTGCGTGGGCAACCGACCCTTTAAGATTCTCGCCGCCGATCACACCGGCATTACTGTGGCGAATCTCGAACGATCGCTCGCATTCTGGCGGGATGTGCTCGGGTTCGAGTTTTCCCACCGGACGCATCACACCGGTAGTCTGGCGAGCGAAGTTACCGGCGTTCCGGGAGCGGAGCTAACCCTTGTGGTCCTGAAAGCGCCCGGGCACAAGATCGAGCTGCTCGAGTATCATGCCCCAGCCGATCGGAAACACGTGCAGTGGCGCCCGTGCGATGTCGGGTCGGTACATGTCGCGTTCACGGTCGACAACCTCGATGCCGTTCTGGAAAGAATTGCCGCTTCCGGATGGAAAGCGGCCGGCACTCCGCACACCCTTGTCAGCGGGCCGAACGCCGGCAGGCGGGTCGTATATGTGCGCGATCCCGACGGCACCACGATCGAGTTCATGCAGCCAGCCAGCGAATCCTGAGGCAAGTTCCTAGCGTGACTTCGCCCGATTCCTTTTCCGCCAACGAAGATTTTGCGCGACAGCTTGATCGCGAGGATTCGTTGAGGGCCTTGCGCGATCGCTTCCACATTCCGGCCGGCGCGGATGGCCAGCCGCTGATTTATTTTGTCGGCAACTCGTTAGGCCTGATGCCGAAGGCGACCCGGCAGATCGTCGAGCAGGAGCTGGATGATTGGGCGCAGCTCGGGGTGGACGGGCATTTCGACGCCGCCACGCCCTGGTATTCCTATCACGAGACCCTGCGCGAGCCGGCGGCGCGAATCTGGTGGGCGCGCAGCCTAACGAAGTCGTCTGCATGAACAGCCTGACGGTGAATCTGCACCTGCTCATGGCGACGTTTTACCGGCCGACGAAAGCGCGGCACAAGATCCTGATGGAGGATCCGGCGTTTCCTTCCGATGCCTATGCGATCAAATCGCAAATCGCGCACCATGGCTTTGAGCCTAACGAGTCACTCCTGCTCGCACGAGCGCGGGAAAGCGAGCACGCCATCGGGCAGGAAGAGATCGAGGCGCTGCTCGAGAAACAGGGAGAAGAGATCGCACTCGTTCTTTTGGCGGGGGTGAACTTTTTTACCGGCCAGCTTTTCGACATCGCGCGGATCACGGCGGCGGCGCAGAAACATGGCTGCATGGTCGGGATCGATCTCGCGCACGCTGCCGGGAACGTGCCGCTCGCCCTGCACGATTGGAACGTCGATTTCGCGGTCTGGTGTTCCTACAAATATCTCAACTCCGGACCGGGCGCGGTTGCGGGCGCGTTCGTGCACGAGCGGCACGCGACCAATCGCGACCTCCCGCGCCTCGCCGGCTGGTGGGGGAACGACCCGGCGACGCGCTTCCGCATGCAGCTCGAGCCCGATTTCATTCCGGTGCCGTCGGCCGATTCCTGGCAGTTGAGCAACCCGCCCATCCTGGCGATGGCGCCGCTTGCGCACATCGTTCGCGATTTTCGATGAAGCCGGCGGGATGGAAAAGCTGCCGGGTCAAATCGGTCCGGCTCACCGGCTATCTGGAGTTTCTGCTCGCACGCGCGCCGTCGCAGCTCTTCACCATCATCACGCCGCGCCAGCCTAACGAGCGCGGCGCGCAGCTCTCCATCCTCGTGCACGAACATCCGAAAGAGCTTTTCAAAAAACTCGAAGCGGCCGGGGTGAAGAGCGATTTCCGCGAACCGAACGTGATCCGCGTCGCGCCGACGCCGCTCTACAACACCTTCCATGAAGTCTGGCGTTTCGCACGGATCCTCACCGAACACCGCTGAAGGCAAGTTGTGGCCGGGGTCGGTGACCCCGGTGGGAATGGCGGGCGGA
This sequence comes from uncultured Verrucomicrobiae bacterium, assembly GCA_963737995.1. Lineage (GTDB taxonomy): Bacteria > Verrucomicrobiota > Verrucomicrobiia > Chthoniobacterales > UBA10450 > Palsa-1392. The sequence goes on along the minus strand of CAVTUV010000009.1, from coordinate 61,090 downwards.
TTGCAAGACAGCAAGATCACCGGGGTCAGCGCTCCCGGCTACAGAAGGCGCCCCTGGACTAACCGAGTAATTCCCGCACGCAGTTGATCAGACCGCCGATGGGAAAAGGTTTGACCAGGAACTTGACCTCTTGCTCGATGAGGAAATGCCGGATGAGCGGATCGGTTGCGTAGCCGGTGATGAAAATGAAACGGTCTCCCAGCGTCGGCCGGATCTCCCTTGCCTTCAGATAAAGGGCGTCTCCTTGCAGTCGCGGCATTTTCAAATCGCAGATGACCACGTCGTAATCGTGCGCGGCCATCTTGAGGAGGGCCTCTTCACCGTCAAAGGCGACGTCGACGAGGAAATTCTCATCCGCCAGGATCCATTGCAGGGCCGAGGCGAGCTGTTTGTCGTCGTCCACGAGGAGGACGGCCTTGAGTTCAAAGGTCTTGCCCGGGTGCTCGGCGTCGCCTGATTCGGACTCTTGTTCATCGGGATGAAGCATGACTTCAGCAGTCGGGGTGCCAAGCGCGGCTTTTTGCTCCTCCCGCGGGACCCCTCCGCCAGGCCCCGGGCCGATCCGGAAATTCCTCCGCGCTTGGCAAACGGCCGGAAACGACCACGATAGACGCTGGAATGGGAACGAAATTCACCCTCATCGGCAGCGGACTCGCGGGAGGGTTGCTCGGTGCCTTTCTCGGGAAGCGAGGCTATGAAATCGATCTCTACGAACGCCGCGCCGATCCGCGCGCGGGCAACACCGTGGGCGGAAGATCGATCAACCTCGCTCTTTCCACCCGCGGGATTCATGCCCTGGCCCAGCTCGGGATCGCCGACGAAGTCCTGCAGCACGCCATCCCGATGCGCGGCCGCATGATCCACGACAAGTCGGGCACGCTCCATTTCTCGCCCTACGACCGAGACCCCGGGAAGTGCATCAATTCGATCGGCCGCGGCGCGCTCAACACGGTCGTCATCGAAGCCGCCCAGCGTCATCCGAATGTGCGGGTGCTGTTCAATCATCGCTGCCTCGAGGTTGATCTCGACGCGCCCGCCGCGCATCTGCTCAACTCGAAGACCAACGAAACTATCGTAGCCCGCGGCGACGCGATCATCGGCGTTGACGGCGCTTTCTCCGCCGTGCGCGGATCGATGCAACGCCTCGATCGCTTCGAGTATAGCCAGAGCTATCTCGCCCACGGCTACAAGGAACTTACCATCCCGCCGGCCGCCGACGGATCCTGGCGGATGGAGAAGAACGCTCTCCACATCTGGCCGCGCAAGAGTTTCATGATGATTGCGCTGCCCAACCCCGATGGCTCTTTCACCTGCACCCTCTTCTGGGAATTCGACGGCCCGCGCAGCTTCGCCAGCACCCGGACGGACGATCGAATTCCGGCGCTTCTTCGACGAGGAATTTCCCGACGCCGTCCCGCTCATGCCGGCGCTTGCTCACCGACTTCAAGGAGAACCCGACCGGTTCGCTCGTCACGATCCGCTGTGCACCCTGGCATTACGAGGACAAGGTCGCGCTGCTCGGCGACGCCGCCCACGCCGTCGTGCCCTTCTACGGGCAGGGGATGAACGCCGCTTTCGAGGATTGCGTTATCTTCGACGAATGCCTGGCCGAGTTCCCTAACGAGCGTAAGCGTGCCTTCGCGGAATATTTTGTGCGACGCAAAGCTAATGCCGACGCGCTCGCTGACCTTGCCGTGCGCAACTTTATCGAGATGCGCGACAAAACCGCGTCGCGCGCTTTTCGGGCGAAGAAGAAGCTCGACCATGCCCTCGAAGGCATTGCTTCCCGGCATTTATCTGCCTCTCTACACCATGGTCAGCTTCACCCGCATTCCCTATGCTGAAGCCGCCCGTCGCGCCCGGCGCCAGGACCGCATCATTTACGGCGTCCTGATAGTTCTGCTCGCAATCATCCTTGTGCTTTTAGTCGGTCGGAGCTAGCTGGCGCTTGCGCGCGGGTTAGGCGACGCGAATGGGCGTGAACCATTCGAATGTTACGAGCCTTTCAATCGGTCACGCCAGGCAATGGCTTCGAGTTCGACCCGGACCGCGTCCATGACGGGAATCACGGGACGCGCCTGCATTTCAAAAGCGGGCCAGGTCGAGCAGAACTTGTGAATGGCAAGCGGATCGTCGCAGTCGACCAACAGGTGCCCGCTCCATTCGCCCACGCGTACCACGAACAACTCGATCTCAAAATTGGCGGGCGCCTTCCATTGCGTGAAAACTTCCAGAATCCGCTTCTGAGCATTTTCGTATTCCATCGGCGAGCCCTGTGTCCGTTCAAACCAGCTGATCATGTACTTCGTATCCGCACCCTCCGTTGTGGTGGCTGAGGGACCCGAGCCGTCTCAGCGGCCTCTCGGAAGACATGGAGTCGAACCTCACGGACGAGCGAGTCAGGTGGCACCGGTGACTGGGTCATGAGCTTGTCTCCCTCTTCAGAGCGATGCACGGCGGGTCGTGGTCGGCTTCATCGTGCCTGGTCAGGTCTTGGGCGCGCTGCTCTGCTCTTGAAGGGTGCGAACGATGTAGTGGGTGGTGAGAGTGTAGCCGACGATGGCGATAGCGACAGAAAGTGTTGCACAGAGGAGCAATGGCCAGACGACGGATCGAGAGCGATGAATGATGTAATAGGTGTCGTGTAGTGAAGCGGCTACTTCACTGTTAGGGCCCTGGTCGGGCGAAATCAGCGCGAAGACAATGCCGATGCCAGCAACCAGAAAGGCAGCGCAACCGCAGACAGTGAGGCACCACGCGACCAGATTTGTAAGGGCGGAGTGATTCATTCGGTGGGCCATAAACCTAACGAGAATTCGGCGAATAACCCCGTATCATGCCCTTGTTTCTCAATCTACCGCCCGTTAAACATGGACTCATATGCCCCAGCGTGAGCAGTTCTCCTCCTCAAGGCAAGCGCCAAAGATTACTCGACCAGGCACGAGCACATCCTGGCTGGATCTCGGGATAGCAGCAGCAAGAAAGCGCAGGAGCGCCTCGCTAATTGTTACCGGCAATGGAAACGGGAAGCGGCCTGGTTATGGGGATTCCTTATCGCACAACCAGGGAGTAAAGCGGACCATGCGGGTTGAGCAGCTCGGCCTTGTGCTGGGAGACAGCCAGATAAACCTGCAGACACCAAATCAGGATCAGACCAGCGAAGAGGCCGCCGAGGGAAGCGCGCGTCAGGCGAACCCGCGGGATGCGCAGGAGGAGATTGCGACCGAGAGAGAGCTCGAGCGCGTTAACGAGGAAAAGTGTCAGCGCGCCCACGAGGAACGGGTAGGTAAGCCAGTTATAGTAGAGGGCGCGCCCGAATTCGCCGTGGAGAAGATGGTGCAATCCGCGGGTGGTGCCGCAAAAGATGCAGGGCAAACCGGTGATCGCTCCGCAAGAGGTCGCGATTGGAAACCATTGCGGGAGCGAGCTCGGCTCGACCAAGGCGAGCGCGGCGAGGGCGGCGGGCAGGAGCGCGAGGTAAGCAAGGCGCCATTTCCTTTCGATGGGCGCAAGGCGCGGCGCCGGCAGCGAATTCATGATACGGCGGGCGGCGGTTCCTGCACCGGCGGGATGGGAGGTGCGGGCGGGGGCGGCTCCTCCGGCCTAACGACGGCCCAGACGTCGAAAGCGTCGCCGAATTGCCGCACGAAACAGAGGGGATAGGCAAACAGACATGTTACTACCGGCAGCAGGATGACTGTCCCGACGTAGGGCAGGGCCGCGATGCAGCAGGTGACGCAGGCGGCGAGGCAGCCGATCATGGCGCCCGCGATGTAGATGACGATGTAAAAGAGGGCAAAGAGGAGAAAGATTCCCACGTTGGCAGTAATCAGCGCCCAGACCTGCCAAAAGGCAGCCATTGCGTCGCAGCGCTGCCGGTACATGACCGGGACCATGAAGCGCAGGACCAGCGCAAGCACCACCCCGACCAGGACGAATCCAACTGCAAGGAGAATGAGGAGCGTCAGCGGCAAGACCGTGGCTCCCCAGTAATGACCCAGGACGAAAATGAGAGCGAGACCGCCGAAGACGATCATGCTGCAGAAGGTGATCACGATTTGGAAAACAAAATAGCGGTTCCCTTCGGCGTGGTATTCGCGCCAGGGCGCGACGATTGCGCCGCGATTGCGCACGATGCAGTCGGTGAACATGAAGCGCCCGCGGGCATTCAGCCAGAGCAGAAGCGCGATAAGGGCGAGCGCAAAGAGCAGGACAATAAAGAAGACCGGGATGACCCAGGGCTGGGCTTCGTGAACCGAGAACGGGCCGTGGGGCAGCGATTTCCAATTCCAATTTTGGTTTCCTTTCCAGCCTCGATAATTGAAGCCACCGCCACTGAAGAAGGTTGCAAGCCAGGCGGCGAAGCCGAGCACGAGCCACTTCGCCAGGTCGAAAGGCTGGAAGAGTATCTTTTTCGTCAGCTCATACGCTTCGCCAAAGGGTGCGAAGATTTCGATACGCGGTTGGCTTGCATCATCCATGCGCTGATTCCAATCGTTTTCGGTCGAGAGTGCAAGTCCCGCGTGCCGAGCGAACTCGGGTTCCGGCGTAATTTGCGCATCTTCAATCGAGCACAAGCACGTTGCAGCCGGGATCGTTGATCCCGGTCGGCGAGGCGCGGAATTCCGGTTTCGAGATCGCGGAACTATAGCACGGCGGTGTCGAGCGTGGCCGGGATCGGCGATCCCCGGCTACAAGATCGCACCCTAGCTCGTGCCGAAGTAGCGATCCCCGGCGTCCCCCAAGCCAGGCACGATATAGCCAACGTCGTTCAGGATGGGATCGAGCGCGGCGGTGATGATTGGCACATCGGGATGCGCGCGCTGCATTTCGGCGACGCCGGCAGGGCAGGCCAGCACACAAACCAGTTGCACACGCTGCGCGCCGCTGGCCTTCACGACCGAGACGGCTTCGATCGCGCTTTGGCCCGTCGCCAGCATCGGATCGAGCACCAGCACTTCCGCTTCCGCCAGGTTCACCGGCAAGCGGCAATAATATTGGATGGGACGCAGTGTGACCGGATCCCGGTGAATGCCGATATGCCCGGTGCTCGCGTCGGGCAGGAGCGGGAGCATGCCTTCCTGCAATCCCAAACCGGCGCGCAGAATCGGCACGAGCGCGACCGGGCGCACGAGGACGGAGCCGGAAACTGAGGCGAGCGGACTCTCGATCGTCACGGCCCGCGTTCCCCAGCTCCGCGCCGCCTCGACCAGCAGCAGGAGCGCCAACTTGTGCAGGGCCTGGCGAAACTCGTTAGGCAAGGTCGCCCGCGCGCGCAGGATCGAAAGCTGCGCCGCAGCCAGGGGATGACCGAGCATGCGCACCTCGGCGTGGGGCGGCTCGGGCTTGCTCATCCCGGGATGATGACGTGGACGAGCGCTTTGTCATCTCAAATTGCGGCGGATTTCCTCGCGCACGCCAAAGCCCGGAAGCTTGTCATCGGCTAGCTTCAACGTGGACTTTCCCGGGTCGCTCGCCACCGCCTCGGTCGTAACCGCCACCGGCACCATACCGGCCCAGGCGCGGCCGGCGCCTCGGAATTTTCCGGTAAAGACAGTCGTGCCCTAACAATCGAGAGGACGCGATCCCGCCACTTGACCCGCCAACGGTCGAACTCGAAGCTCACCGTCTCGGATGCGCTTGCAAACGCTTTTTGAAGCCCGCTGGATTTTTGGCCGTGCTGCTCTTGTTCACCTTGCTCGGCCTCTGGCTCTCACCCTGGGTCGCGCTGCTCTTCCTTCTCCTCATCGCCTGCACCTTCATCTTTTTTCGCGACCCGGATCGGGTTGCGCCGGCGGGTTCCGACGATCGTGGTGGCGGCGGCGGATGGCGTGGTGGTGGAAATTGCCGAACTGGAGGAGAGCGAAGTCGTTAGGGGAACGATGCGGCGGGTGGCGATATTTCTTTCCGTTTTCGACGTGCACACCAACCGCGCGCCGATTGATGGCCGGATCATTTACCGCGAACATCACGAGGGGTTATGCCTGGACGCGCGCAATCCGGAATGCTCGATCCGGAATGAAGCCATGACCTGGGCTTTCGAGAATCCACGCGCCACCCTCGTCGTCAGGCAAATAACCGGGGCGATCGCGCGGCGCATCGTCGGTTGGTCGCAGGTGGGAGACAGGCTGGCAAAGGGCGAGCGCTTTGGGATGATTCGATTTGGCTCGCGGACAGAGGTTTATCTGCCGCTGAACGCGACCGTGCTCGTGCAGGTCGGCGACCGGGTCGCCGGCGGCGCGAGTCCCATTGCCCGGCTTTCCTGATCATGAGCGAACCGCAAAGTCCGAAAATCTATCTCCTGCCGAACCTGATGACGGCGGGCAATCTCTTCTGCGGTTTCGCGGCCGTCCTGCGCATCTATGACGGGGCGCAGGAAACCAATTATATCCAGGCCGCATCGGATTTTCACGACGCGATCTGGTTCATTCTCGCCGCCTGTATTTTCGATCTGCTCGATGGACGGCTGGCGCGGCTGGGCGGACACGAGAGCGCATTCGGGAGAGAGTTTGATTCGTTAGCCGATATCGTCTCCTTCGGGATGGCGCCGGCGCTGCTCGTTTACCAGATCGTGCTGGGCGAATTCCAGAATCTCGGCTGGATGATCGCCTTTGTTTACCTGGCTTGCGGCGCGCTTCGGCTGGCCCGCTTCAACTGTGTTGCTGCGGCCGGTCCTGCCGGCGATCAACCGAGACAAAAATTTTACCGGGTTTCCGATCCCGGCGGCGGCCGGACGTGATCGCCTCGCTCACTCTCTTTCTGCTCTGGCTCGATGAAGGTCAGCGCACGATCGGCCGCTGGAAATATGCGCTCCCGCCGCTGATGCTTTTTCTCTCCTTCATGATGTTCAGCAAATTCCGCTATCCCGAGCTTCAAGGCGGTTAACTGGCGAACCACGCGTTCGATTCCGAGTTTCCTTTTTCCTCATCGCCCTCCTCGCCTTGACGGTGAAGTTCTACCATTGGATGGCGGCGGTGATTTTTCTTACCTACCTGCTCTACGGCTTTTTGCGCCCTTTCCTCTCGCCCAGGCGGCGCCGCGTATCGAGGAGGAAATCGGCGAGGAACCGCCCGAGGACGAGCCGGTCGAGGAGATCACCTGAGCGAGAGCTGCTCTTCAGGCTTGAGGGCAGTCTGCCTGTATCATATTGTCTTACAGCATGCGCGAAACCTTGACCATCAGTCTTCCGAAGGAAATGCGCCGGCAATTGAACAAGGCCGCCAGGGCCGAAGGCACGACGCAAAGTGAATTCGTTCGCCGTGCGCTCAAGGCCGAGCTCTTCCGGCGCGCTTTGCGCTCCGCCCGCGCTGAACTCCTGCCGCGCGCCCGGTTCAGTGGCATTTTCAGCGACGACGACGTCTTTCAGGCGGTGTCGTGAGGATCGTCCTCGACACGAACGTGCTCTTTGCCGCGACCGGGACGACGACGTGGTCTTGAGCGTCGCGCTCGCGGGAAAAAGCGACGTCATCATTAGTAGAGACAACGATTTACTTGTGCTGAAGAAATATCAGCGTTGCCGCATCTTATCGCCCCGACACTTCTTCGAACTCCTCCACGGACAAAGGCCCGACCGGTGACTAACGATTCAGTTGCGCGAGAATCTCCGGGTCGCGCACGTCCGCCCAGGCGCCGCTTAATTCGAGCGCCTGCACTTTTCTGCCGGAATGGGCGAGTGCGCGGATCGCGTCCGTCAGTTCGAACTCGCCGCGAGGCGAACGCTCGAGCCGGGCGATGAAGTCGAAGATGCTGGGGCGAAAAGCGTAGATCCCGGCGTTGATACCACGGGCTGGTCGGCTCTCCCGGTTTCGGCTTTTCCCGCAGGTCGACCAGCTCGAAGCGCTCGTTGACGAAGACCGCGCCGCCTTTGCTCACGTCTTCGTTGCGCTTTACGCTGACGATCGCTTCGCGTCTGGTCCTCCAGCGTCGTTAGGCGCGGGTAGTTCGACGGTCGACGATGATGTCGCCGTAGCTCAGAACAAAAGGATCGCGGCCGACGAAATCGCGCGCCAGCTCCACCACTTTCCCGGTCCCGTCCTGCACCACCTGGGTCGGCGTAACCGATCGCGGACCCCGAAGGCGAGCGCCATCGCCAGAATGCCTGCCTGACGACCTCGGCGCGATAGCCGACGATGACCAGGAACTCGGTCACGCCCGCGCCACGCAGGCCCTCGATGATATGCTGGAGAATCGGTTTGCCCGCGGACCTCGATCATTGGCTTGGGCAGCTCGTTCGTCAGGTCGCGCATGCGCGTGCCGCGGCCGGCCGCGAGAAGGACGGCCTTGGTGATGGTCGGCGCTCATGAAGCGTGGGATGGGCGTGTGTCTCGTGCTCGGTCGGGCAATCCGGTCCGTCGCAACATTCGAACTGGATCGTGGTGTGCTCGATCCCGAAGCGCTCGTGCAATTCGTGCGCGATCGTCTTGAGCAATTCGATCATCGAGCTGCGGTTCGCGCTTCACGACATGCGCGGTGCAGGCGGTCTCGGTCGTGCTCAAGCCCCAGACGTGGAGGTGATGGATCTCGGCGACCCCGGGAAGTTGCTCGAGAAAATCCTTCACCGCGCCCGGATCGATCCCGCGCGGGACGGCGTCGAGCACGAGATTGATCGAATCGCGCAACAGTCCCCAGGTGCCGACGAAGAATAATCGACGACGATGACGAGGCTGCTGATCGGATCGAGCAACGACCAGCCGGTGCGAAGAATGACGAATCCCGCCAGCGACCACGCCGGCGGAGACCGCGGCGTCGGCCGCCATGTGAAGGAAAGCGCCGCGAATATTGAGATCGCCTTTCCGGCCGCGCGACGAACATCCAGGCGGTCACGCCGTTCACGACTACGCCGGCCGCCGCGACCCAGATCATCGTTAGGCCGAGCGACCGGCGCGGGTTCGCGAGGCGGCGGATCGCCTCCCAGGCGATCGCGCCGACACTGACGAGAAGAAGAATGGCGTTGGCCAGCGCGGCCAGAACGGAGGTGCGGCGCAGGCCGTAAGTGAAAGCGCTTGGTCGGGCTGCGGCGCACGAGATTGGTTGCCGCCCAGGCCATGAGCAGGCCCATGACATCGCCGAGATTGTGGCCGGCATCGGCGAGGAGCGTGAGCGAATGGCTGAGCAGATCCGAAAACGACTTCCGCGACGATGAACCCGGTGTTGAGGAGCACGCCGATGGCGAAGGCGCGTCCGAAATCAATCTCGTGGTGGTGCGAATGACTCATCGCTTAGACACAGTGTGCGGTCATCTACTGATCATCGCTTTGCTGCGCGTGACGTCCATTCGAACTTTTGTCCTCGGCACTCCGGCAAACTTTGCCATCCCTGGCCGACGCGGCGCCGCGATCAGGATGACACCTTGAAGAGCGATGCGAACCAATTGCTAGCGCACTTCGGCTTGGGCGATGCGGCCGGCGATGGCTGATGCGCTCGGCGCGGGCGAAGGGGAATTGGCTGGCGACGGACGTCGGTGCGGCTCCGCCGGAGATGGTGGCGGGCGTCGCCGCTGACGCCACCGTCAACGCCGGAATGTCGGCCTGTTTGATCAACCCGTTAATCTTCGGCACGTCATCGGTCTTGATCTGCGCCCAGCCCTTCAACTGCTCTTCCAGCCGCCTGTCGAGCATCGTGAAGACTTCCAGCTGCGGCTCGGTCGGCGCGGCGTCGGCTTCGATCATCTGGACTAAAGGTGTAGAATTCCTCGTTCAACTGATTCGGATAGACGAGATTTCCTTCGGAACTCTTCATCTTCACCTGGATGAGCTTTTCCTCGATGGCCGACATTTTCTTTTCCATTTCGTCGGCCGCGCCGAGGGCGGGCTTGAGGCGTTCGATCATCGGCGAAGCGCTTGCGCAGAGAATCGATTTGCGATTTGGTTTCGCGAATCTCGTTGATCGCCTGATGCAGTTGCGAGAAGCGCGCCGTTGACCCTGACGAGAGTTCGAACGATTTCGCCATCCCGGATTCGGCGCCTTTGAGGCGCGGGTCGATCGCGAGATGGAGCGGCGCGGTCTGGCTTTTGCCGTTAGCCGTTAGGCGCACCTGGTAGTTGCCGGGCAAAGCGAGCGGACCGCGCGGTCCGCTCGCCATAATAAAAGGCGCCGGGAGTTTGCACCGGGTCGTCGTAGCGCAGGTCCCAGGCAAAGCGGTTCATGCCCGCCTTGGCCGGAATGCTCTTTGGCGTTTCCACCTGGTCGGGCCATTCCGGCGGTTGCGCATCTCCCTTTTTCTCCACGCTGGAGAGGTGGCGCACGGGCTTGCCCTGCGCGTCGAGAATTTCAAGCGTGACCTCGCCTTGAGGCGCTTCCTTGAAGTAGTAGTTGATGATCGCGCCGCGGGGCGGATTGGTCCCGGCGGGCTGATGGGAATCGATCTCTTCCGGATAATGGAGGCGGAACGCGGTCTGCGGCTGATAAAGCGTCATATCGGCTTGCGCGACCTGCGCATTGATCTGGCGCAGCGGCGTCAGGTCATCCAGCACCCAGAAGGAGCGACCGTGGGTCGCGACGACGAGGTCGTCATCTTTCACGACTAGGTCGCGAATCGGCGAAGTGGGCAGATTTAACTGCAACGGTTGCCAATGCCCGCCGTCATCGAAGGAGACGTAAACGCCGAGCTCCGTGCCGGCGTAAAGGAGGCCGCGCCGCTTCGGATCTTCGCGCACCGCGCGGACGTAGGCCCCTTCCGGGATGCCGTTGGTAATCGCGGTCCAGTTTCGCCCGGTGTCGTTAGTCTTGAAAATGTAAGGCTTGAAATCATCGAGGCGATGGCGGTCGACCGCGACATAAGCGATCCCAGCGTCGAAGTGCGAAGGATCGATCAGGCTGACCTGGCTCCACTCCGGCATGTTCGGGGTGACGCGCAGCCAGGTGGCGCCATCATCGGTCGTGACGTGGACGAGTCCGTCATCCGTCCCCGCCCAGAGCATTCCTTTTTTCAGGGGGGATTCGGCGAGGGCGAAGATCGTGTCGTAATACTCAATGCTGGTGATGTCGTTCTGGATCGGGCCGCCGCTCGGTTTCTGTTTGCTCTTGTCGTTGCGGGTCAGGTCTTCACTGATCGCGGTCCAGCTATGGCCCTGGTCGGTCGATTTGAAGACGGCTTCACCGGCGGTATAGATCGTGTCCGGATTGTGTAGGGAAAGGAGGAGCGGCGAGACCCACTGGAAGCGATGCTTGAGATCGCCCGCGCCGTGGCCGGAATGGTCCAGCGGCCAAACGCTCACATCCTGGTATTGCTCCTTCCTTTTGTCGTAGCGCGATGATGTAGCCCTCGTTGTTGGAATAAATTATGTGCCAGTCGCGCGGATCGGGCACGACGAAGCCGCACTCACCTCCGCCCGCCTGGAACCAATCCTCGCGCTCGATGATCCCGCTCTCGCCGCGGCTCGCGATCCCGATATTCGAGTTATCCTGCTGCGCGCCGTAGATATGATAGGGGAACGCGTTATCGACCGCGACGTGATAGAACTGCGCAGTCGGCTGGTTGTTCAAGGTTGACCAGGTCTCACCGCCGTCGATTGACACGCTGGCGCCACCGTCGCTCGCATTCGCGATGCGGTCAGGATTTTTCGGATCAATCCAGAGGCCGTGATGATCCCCGTGGCGAGCGGGGAGGAGTTTGAAATTTTTGCCGCCATCAACCGAGCGAAAGAGGCCGGTGTTCAAAACATAGAGAGTGTCGGCGGCGCGTGGATCGGCGTAGACTTTGCTGAAATACCAGGCGCGCTGACGGAAGCGCAGGTCGTTGTTGACTTTCGTCCAGCTCTCGCCGCCATCCTCCGACTTGAAGATGCCACCTTCCTTGGCCTCGATGATCGCGTAGATCCGATCGGAATCCGCGCCTGAAACGGTCACGCCGATGCGCCCGAGAATGCCTTCGGGGAAACCATGCCCTTTAAGCTGCTGCCAGGTATTTCCGCCATCGATGGAACGATAGAGCCCGCTTCCTTCCCCGCCGCTCGAGAAAAACCACGGCTGCCGGCGCACCTGCCAGAGCGCGGCGAAAAGGGTGTTGGGATTATGCGGATCGAAAACGACGTCGATCGCGCCCGTGTTTTCGTCCTTGCCCAGGACCTTCGTCCAGGTCTTGCCCGCCATCAGTCGTGCGAAAAAGTCCGCGCTCCGCGTTCGGGCCGTAAGCGTGGCCGATGGCCGCAACGAAAACGATATCCGGGTTATCCGGATGAACGATGAGCGCACCGATATGGCGACTGTCTTTCAGGCCGACGTTACGCCAGTTGCGCCCGCCATCGACCGACTTATAAACGCCATCCCCGTAGGTGATGTTGCCGCGCAGAGCGCCTTCCCCCGCGCCCGCGTAAATCGTGTTGTGATCGCTGGGCGCGACGGCGATAGCGCCGATCGAGGCGGTGGAATGTTGCTTGTCGAAGATCGGTTTCCAATTGGAGCCACCATCCGTTGTTTTCCAGACTCCGCCCGCCACCGCTCCGAAATAGTAGGTATTCGGCTCGCCCGGAACTCCATCAATCGCAATCGCCCGGCCGCCGCGATAGGGCCCGACCTCGCGCCACTGCATCCCGTTCCAGAGTTTTTCGTCGAACTGATCTTTGCTCTCGGCCTGCGGCTTGGCCGCGGCGCCCGCCGCAGGGGAAGGCGAGGGGGAGGCAGCAGAGGAAGTGGAGACCTTCGGCGTCGCCTCAGGTTTCTTCGGTTTCGTCTTGGAAGACCGCGAGTCGGCGGAATTCGTGAGACCAAAAACGAGGCTGGCAGCGAGCAAGCCCGAAAACAACACGCGCGCGGCCCGCCTTGGATGGTGATGCATCCGCGTAGTTTGGAACTGTTCCGCTTCCCTTCAACTGGAATATCGCCGCCGGGATTTCGTCCAGCGCAGCGTTGGGGCCCCGTCAAAAAGAACTCCTGTTGGATTCTATCCGACAGGAACCGCTTGAACAGTTACCGCCGCCGATTGTGACTGCACAGACGCCGAAAGGGGCAAAGCGCTACCGATGCTGAGTGGGAGCGTGTATAACGGAAAGAATAATTGTTCGGGTAGAATGCATGATCCATTTTTTATTAGGCTGTGGTGCGTGTGTCAGTCGTGGATTTTCGTCCTATCGAGGAGACATCCGGCACAATCGAGCCCGATGATGTCAGCGATCATCCGCCACGAGACTTTAGCCCCGATGTCTGGCGCGCTCGTAGACCCTTGTTACGCCTGCAAATCCGCTCCTCGTCTGGGATCTCGGCCGCGACGAACTTAGCCGGAAGAGTGAAGACTCGATTTCCGCACTGATTATTTCCGCTACCATGAACAAGCGTCTACTTTCCGAGTGGTTTTACGGCAAGCTTCCTTATTTGCTTGACGGTAACTCTTACTCCTCCAGACCCTGCGTCGAACCGCAATTCTTATGGCAAAACATCCTTCACTCCCCCTATCGCGCCGCACCCGTAGCTCGAGTCTGGCGAACCAAATCAGACTTCTTCTCTGCCTCGCCAGCTTCGGCTTAGTTACTCCGCAGGCCTGTCTTGCCGATTTCAAGTTTGCCGGCTACCTCGTGACGCCTCGCAGCTTGCATACTGCGACGTTGTTGCAAGATGGCAGGGTCCTCCTCGCCGGCGGGACCGGCCATGCGCTTGTCTTCAACGAGGCTGAGTTATACGACCCTTCGACCAAGACCTGGACTAACACCGGCGCCATGAATGTAGCTCGGGAAGCACCTGGAGCTACTTTGTTGCCCGATGGCAGGGTCCTCGTCGTTGGCGGGTTTGACGCTGCGAACTTTGTTACTACCGCGGAAATCTACGACCCGACTACTGGGACGTGGACCTTTACGGGCAGCCCGGCCCAACCGCGAGGGGATATTGATCTTGTTCGGTTGCAAAATGGCAAGGTGCTCCTGGCCGGGGGAGGGCTCGTCGATACGACGAGAGCGGAGTTGTATGACCCCGCCACCGGCACGTGGGCTCCTACAGGAAGCCTCCACCATCCGCGCTTCGGCGGTCACAAAATGACTTTACTTCCTTCCGGTGACGTTCTGATCGCGGGGGGCATGTCATACGCAGGCCCGTCGGAGATCTACCATTGGCGCAACGGAACCTGGGGCAACACCGGAAGTCTAAACGGAGTTCGATATAGACATACCCAGATTCGCCTGGCCGACGGCCGGGTGCTCATAGCCGGAGGCCAAGGGACCTCCGGTCCAGAATCCCCCTTGGCGACGGCGGAAGTTTACGATCCTACGACCGGACTCTGGACGCCGACCAATAGTCTGAACGAGGCCCGCGAGGATCACAGCGCCAGCTTGCTTCCGGACGGGACGGTCTTGGTGGCGGGCGGCTATGCAGGGAACTAGTCTGTCCTGGCCAGCGCAGAAATCTATGATCCCTTGACCGGGAAATGGCGTCGGCTCCCGGGAAGGGGTCTCCATTTGGCGCGATCGTCCCAGACCGCAACGACGCTTCCCGGTGGCAGCGCGTTGATCGCCGGCGGAGATTATAATAGCGCCCTGGCGATCGCGGCGGAACTTTACGTGCCGCAATAACGGGCCGGTATTCGATCTGCTCAGGCCGGCGATCGCTGGCTTGACCTGCTATCTCGACGATCGCCGTGCGCGCGCCCCGGCCAAGATCATCGTGGTGTAACTGTTAGTGGTGTCATTGGGCCCATCGGGAGAAATCCCGGTGGGCTTTTTGTTTTCCCCGCGAATCGTGATCAGAGACGTTGGCTGCGGGCCGAGGCGGCGAGCAATTTTTTCAGCCGACTGCGCCGCGTTTCCTCTTGCTTCGCACTAACGATCCACCAGCCGAGCTTCTTGCGATAGGAGGGCGGCTGGGCTTGGAAAAACTTCCAGGCAGTTTTGTTTTTTTGGAGCAGGCTCGCGTACGGCTCGGGCAATTGTTCGCTGCGTTGTTCGTAGGAATAAATGCCGGACTTGTTCTCGACCCGCGCCGCGAACGCCGTCAGCCCGGCCGGCTGTATTCGCTTCTCGTTAGTCAGGGCCGCCACGCGCTTGATGTTGAACGCGCTCCAGATACTCCCGCGGCGGCGCGGAGTGAAACGGATCATGTAGCTCTCTGCATCAATCCGCTTCCGAATTCCATCGATCCAGCCGACGCAAAGTGCCTCATCGACCGATTCCGGCCAGGTGACACTGGGGTTTCCAGAGTCCTTCCTGTAAAAGCCGACCCATAGCTCGTTCGCCGTCGCATGGTGAAGTCGAAGCCACTTCCGGAAATCTGCCGGCGTTGGGAAGAAGGTTGGTTCCATAAGGCGGGTGCAATGTATCGGATAAAACGGAACTGGCACCAACACTCGCGCCGAGAACGGTTTTAGCGTCCGCTGTCCCAGCGCACTGAGCGACGTGGCTTACGCGCAAGAGTATGCGCTGCGTAGAGCGCGGTGGTGGTGCCACCGGATTAGATTCCGGGTCGTGACAAAACCACCAGACTGCGGCGAGTCTGGCCGAGCGTTTCTCAACTCTGAATTTGGCAACCAACTTGCTGCAAAAGGCCCGCAACCATCTCCCATGGCCAGGCTCCTACGCATAGCAACCGGTCCTGCTTCAAAGACCGGGTGGAATTTGTTCGTCGGCGGCAACGCGCTGGCGCCGGGCTTCGCTCCAATCGTGCAGGCAATACGACCGCCGTTGCCAGCGCACCATTCCGGCGGCCCGCCTGCTTGAGTTCCATGTGCGCGACTTTCCTCCTGCGGGACCTTTTCGACACCGAGCGGTTTATGCCGCATGGCCATTGCTATTCCTGGGATCCACAAATCCTCTGGACCAGCGTTATTTCTGATGGCCTCATCGCCGCGGCTTACGTTGCGATTCCGTTCACGCTCGTCTTCCAAATCATGCGACGGCGGAATGATCTGCCCTTCAACTGGATCTTCGTCTGTTTTGGAATGTTTATCGTTGCCTGCGGCGGCACCCACCTGATGGAAATCATCACGGTCTGGCGGCCGGTCTATTCGCTCTCCTCTCTGGTCAAGGCAATCACGGCGGCTGCCTCGGTCCCGACCGCGATCATCCTCTTTCGAATCGCGCCAAGGATCGTCAAGCTGCCCACCCTGCAGCAATTAGTCGACGAACAGACGCGGCGCATCCGCGCGGAAACAGCCAACGACGCCAAGGATCGCTTCATCGCCGCGCTCAGTCATGAATTACGCACGCCGCTCACTGCGGTAAAGTTGGGTCTGGACCTGCTCGAAGAGGAGCAGCGCGCTGGCACGGGAGGTCTTGAGACGGATTCGGCGCGAGAATCGATTCGCATCGCCCGCGATAATCTCGAAATGGAGACCGAGTTGATCAACGATCTCCTCGATCTCTCAGCTCTGGGCCATGGCCAGCCGCAATTTGCTCTTGAGCCGACAGATCTGCGCACGGTTTTGGAGGAAGCACTTCCGCGTTTTGAGCGCGAGATTCAACGAAAAAAAATCCGGCTCCGCTGCCAATTCCAGGCCGCGAACGCCAACATCCTTGGGGCGCCGATCCGTCTGCACCAGATCATCAACAACCTGCTCGCAAACGCTCTCAAGTACACGCCGGAAGGCGGAGAGATCACGCTCGGGCTGAGGAACGATTCGACCCAGATACGGCTGCTGGTCAAGGATAGCGGCTGTGGAATTGCAGCGGAAAATCTGGACAAGGTTTTCCAGCCGTTCGAACAACTGGATCGCCGAGGTGAAACGGCTCGGAGCGGGCTGGGCCTCGGACTAACGATCGCGCAAGCGATCGCCAGGGCGCATCACGGCCGCATCTTTGCGCAAAGCGGAGGCGTCGGGCACGGCGCGACGTTCAGCCTCGAGCTGCCGCTCAGCGAGGAAAACGCCCGAGCGGAAGCGACGCCGCCGAGTTCGACGCCTTCCTCGGACGAGCGCAAGCCGCATTTGCTGGTGGTGGATGACCATCCCGACACACTCGCGACTCTGGCGCGCGTGCTCCGTCGGGCCGGTTATAGAGTAGAAACAGCCGAGACCGTGGCGGAAGCAGAGATGCGGCTGGAGGGGTGCGAGGTGCTCGTGAGCGATATTGGGCTGCCGGATGGCGATGGCTACGATCTGATGCAGCGATTCAAAGCCCGCGGTGGATGCGCGGGAATTGCGATCAGCGGGTTTGGGCAGGAAGAAGACATTCGCCGCAGCGCCGAAGCCGGCTTCGCCCAGCATCTCGTGAAACCGATCGCGATTCCGCTGCTGATTGAGGCGCTTCAAAACGTCCGACCAACTGCTGCGCCCACCGTCTGACGCCGCGACGCAATCACAGTCGTTAGGCGGGTGGCTCGGCGGTGCAGCGGACGCGGCGGGCGGCGTAGTACGAGCCAATGACGATGACGGCGGCAATCAGCTGCGCGATGAGGGTTTCGTAAGTCGGGAAGACGGCAAACCAGAGACCGGCCCAATCCGGAATCGTGTTTTGCAGCCAGGGGACCGGCGTGGTTGAGATCCAGTGCGCGAGCTGCATTTCCTGCGCTTGCTCGCCGACCATGACGAGGAGGACACCGCCAAGCAGGATACCGGTGGTGACGAGCATGTTGCGGTAGGGGAGCCGCTGTTGCATAACGAATGTAAGAATGGCGACGAAACCGGAGAGGGCGAGTCCGAGCAATGTTCCCTCCAGGACCACGCCGCCGCCGAGGCGCAGGTGGTAGGTCTGGAGAAAAAGGACGACTTCGAATCCTTCGCGATAGAGCGAGGTAAATCCAAGTAGGATCAAGCCCCAAACGAAGCGGCTCTGCGACGCGCCGGCCGAGGTGCCGCTGGTCAGGAGAGTCTTGCGGCGACGATTATGAGCGCGGATCCAGCCGCCCCAATAAATCTTGTGGAAAAACCAGTTCATGATCACGAGCAAAACGACGACGGCGAGGAGGCCAGTGGCGGCTTGCAAGTTGAGCGCGGAGACATTGTCGGAAAGGGCGCTCATGATGCGAACGGCGATCATCCAGGTGACGAGGGTGGCGAGGAAAGCGAGAGCCGCGCCCCAGGCGACCGGTCGCCGGCAAGAGCGGCGGGCGCCGGTCATGCTGGCGGTGATGGCGGCGAGCACGAGGATGCATTCGAGCCCCTCGCGGAAAACCAGGATGCCGATATCGAGCACGGCGACGCTGCGGGTGGTGTTGGCGCGGGTCGGATCGGGGGAGCCGCCGGTGGTGAGTCCCTGCCAGGTCATTAACCCCAGAACGACGAGCGCGGCGAGGAGGAGGAGAACCTTGTGAATCGGGCGTAGTCGGAGGGCGGGCACCTCGGCGGCGAGCGGGGGCACCGGCGGCTGGGCGACGGATGAAATCACGCAACGATATTATCACAGCGGAACGAGCGTCGCTGTCGGCAAATTGCTATTCTCTAGCGCTAAATTGCGCTTTGGCGCAAAGGAGCGCGGCGTGGGAGGCCACGGGTTGTGATTTTCAAGCGCCGTCGTAAAATTCGCCCATGCAGCGCCGCGCGGGCTATACCCTCATTGAGATCGCGATTTCAGTCATGATTTTGATCGTCATCACGCTGATCGCGGTCCCGAGCGTGCGCGGCGTGCTGGCCAACCGCCGCCTGCAAAGGTCGCTCGATGCCATGAATCAAATCGTGCGCGAAGCCCAGGAGCGTAGTGTGCAGGAGCGCCGTCCCTACCTGATAGAGTGGCAAAAGAAATCGGTCATCCTGCGACCGGAGTCGGTCAGGGAAGGGGAAACTGCCGGCCCGCTCGCGACGCTCGCGCTCGACAAGGGACACGCTTTTGTGCTGCGACTGCCGGAGGCGCTGGAGAAGGATCCGCTTGCGCAATGGATTTTCTGGCCTTCGGGGACGTGCGAGCCGGCGAACGTGCGCTTCAAGGGCCCGGATGGCTTGTGGGAAGCGAATTACTCGCCGCTGACGGCGCGGCCGGAGATTGTTCGTTATGAGCCGCGATAACCGTTTGCGCGCCTTTGCGCTCTATGAAGTCTTGCTCGGCCTGGCGATTTTCGTCATCGGCGTGCTCGCGCTCGGGCGGGCGGCGCAAAATTGCATGAATGCAAGCGCACTGAGCGAGGAAGAAAATCGCGTGCGCCAACTGCTCGCGAACCAGATGGCGGAAGTGCAGGCGAGCCCGGTCCATCCGGACGCCTCCGCAGAGACGCAAATCGACACGGGTTATGGAATCGTTAAGCTGATCCAGAAAACCGTGCCGGAACAGTTGTTGGATTCCGATAACACAATCATCGACGGGATCAGCCGGGTGACCCTGACCGCGGAGTGGTCGCGCGGCGGAGTGCGGCAGAGCAAGCAAGTGGTTTTCTATGTTTACCGTGCGGGTTAAACGGAACGGGCGGCGCGCATTCACCCTCCTCGAGATTATGCTCGCAGTGGTGATTCTCGGCATGATGGCGCTGGCCATTTATCGCTTTGTGGCCGCAAATCTGACCGCGGTGCGGTTTTCGTCGGAAATGAACGAGGTGGACGCCCGCTACGCCGGACTCGCTAATCTGCTCACGGACCAACTGCGAGACCTGCCCCCGGGCCAGGGAAATTTGTCAGGCGAACCGTTCAAGTTCGAAAACCGGTCGCGTGATGAGATGACCTGGGTTTGTTCGGCGGGGCCGGGGTTGCTGACTCGTTATGCGACAGGCGACTATGCGGTCACGCTCCGACCCCGGCCGATGCCGAAGGGCGATCGCCTGGAGCTGGGAGTCCTGCGCGAATCGCAGGACGACGCCAATCCCGTCCCAGAAAACCAGGCCTGGATTACCTTGCTGACCAACCTCAAAAGCGTGCAGATCCGCTACTTTGATCCGCGCTTGAATGCCTGGGTCGATCGCTGGACCGATCGCGGCACCCTCCCGCACCTGGTCCGCCTAACGATTGAGCGGGCGGACAGCTCGGTCCCGTGGGAGGCCGTGCTTCCGTTGCGCCGCACGCCGCTTTGAGGATGAAACGTTCACCTCTGGTCCAGCGTTCCGGCGCCGCTTTGCTCCTCGCGCTCTGGGCGCTTTTTTTACTCAGCGCGATGGTCATCGCCTGGGCCCTCGAGATCGATTCGAGCCTGACGCTTTCCGGCAACGCCAGCCGAGTGCTGGAGGCGGAAGCGATGGCCTCTTCCGGCGCGGAGGTGGCGCTCGATCCGGCGGTCGAGCCGGGCTCGATCGTGCTCCGCGGCTCGTTAGGGAAAAATCAAACCTACGAGGCGCGCATCACGGGCGAAGGCGGGCGCCTCAATCTGAACTGGATTGTCTCGGGCGAGAATCCGCAACGCATCGACCTCCTGCGGAAATACCTCGAAGTGAAAGGCGTCGATCTGAATGAGCGCGACCGGATGATCGATACCCTCCTCGATTACGTGGACCCGGACGATCTCCCCCGCCTGAACGGCGCGGAGGCCGACCAGGATTACCATCCGAGGAACGCGCTCCTGCAGCGCATCGAAGAACTGAAACAGGTCAAGGGCTGGGAGGAATTCACCGCCCGTCCGGATTGGGATGCGGAATTTACCCTCTACAGCAGCGGCCCGATTGACCTGGCCTGGGCCTCGCGTGATGTGCTCCTCTCGCTCCCGGGGATGAATGAACAGATCGTCGATCGCTACCTCGAACTGCGCCGGGGAACGGATCAAATCGACGGGACGGAGGATGATCCGCCCCTCGAATCGCTCGAACAGGTTCGCCTTGCGCTGGGATTGTCTCCGGAGCAATTTGCGCAGCTTTCCGGCCTGGTCGGATTCAAAGATCAGGTGATGCGTGTCGTGAGCGTCGGCAAATCCGGCGGCGCAACGCGGACGGTGCAGATGATAATTCGGAAAAGTGCTACGCCGCAGATGATTCGTTGGAAGGAATTGTAATATCGAACCCGCATCCGCACCTGTCTTTATAGCGCCCTCCGAGCGCGGCTGGAATCTGGTTCGCGCGCCCGCCGGCAATGGCACCTGGGAAGTGCGCAGCGTGGCCGATTTGGACGAAGCGGCCGGTCTTCTGAGCGCCGGTGACGACATCGTTCTCGCCCTCCCGGTGAACGCGATCCTCGCGCAGCGTTTGCGCCTGCCGACAGTGGATCCGTCGGAGTTCGGCGAAATGGTGCGCCTGCAGGTGGAGAAATCTTTTCCCTACCCGCCGGAGGAGGTAACGAGCGATTTCGAAGTGATCGAACAAGCGGAGAATGACAGCATCATTTCCTCCGTCGCGGTCCACAATGCGCGGCTGATCGAACTGGCCGCGCCCCTGGTCAACCGCGGACACATTCCCCGCCAGGTCACCGTTTACGCCGCGCAGCGCGCCGCGTCGCGTGCCGCCAGGGGGCGCGCTCTGATCATTTATCGCGAGGGAGAGAAACTCGTTTCCGCCATCAGCGAGAACGGCAAGCTCAGTCTCACTCGCACACTCGAGGCGGGTGAGGGGAAAGGGCTGGAGCACGATTTGCCTCAGTTGGCCCTGAGCGCCGAGTTGCAGGGGATCGACACTTCGTTCCCGACGGTTCTGCTCGACGAAAGCTGCCTCCCGCTGCGCGATACGATCGAACGAATCTTCGCGCAGCGGCCCAGCCTGATGGGAATGGAAACGCCTCCGGCCACGGTCAAGCTCGACCTGACCCCGGAGTCGTGGCGCCGGCAGCGCGCCGCGCTCGTTAGGCAAAAAGAATGGCGCAAACGTCTCCTCTGGGCCGGGGGCGCCTATGCGGCGGCTTTTCTCCTCTTCGCGCTCTATGTCACGATCATTCGTTTTCAGGTCGGCCATCTCAAGAAGGCCATCCAGCGCGACGCGCCCAAGGTTGAGTTCGTCAAACTGACGGAGGCGAATTGGAAGGCGCTCGCGCCCGCGATTGATCCGCACTACTACCCGATCGAAGTGCTGCTGCACCTCTTTGAAAGCCTCCCCAATCCGGACGTCCGCATCACCGTTTACGACCAATCGGCGCGGAATATTTCTGTGCAGGGCGAAGCGCCCTCGGCCGCCCTGGCTTATCAATTTGCCGAGAAAGTAAAAACGCATCCTGAGCTGCAGGACTTCACCTTTAACCTCGGGACCCCGCGCATTTTGCCTAACGATCACGCCCAATTTCGTCTGGAGGGAAAAACGAAATGATTGCCCGCTGGCTGGCGCAGTTGAATCAACGGGAGCGCATCCTCGCCCTCTCGGTGGCCGCCATCCTCTTTCTCCTCATCAATCTCGCCATCTGGAGCACGTTGCTCGGGATGAGCGCGGGCGCGCGAACCGAGTACGCGGCCCAGCGCACTACGCGCAAGGAACAGCAGGTTTACCTCGACGAAGAGAAGATGTGGAAGCGGCGGGCCGATTGGCTGGCAAAAAATCAACCGGGCTTGAGCAATCCCGCGGAGGCGTCTTCCCTCCTCACCCAGGTGAAAGAAATCGCCGGCAAATACAACGTCCAGATCGAGGATCCGCAAATCGGAGCGGTCGAGACGACGCCCTCGCATCAATCGGTCTCAGCCACGTTCGAGACCAGAAGCGGTTGGGAACCGCTTGTGCATTTCTTTTATGACGCGCAACGGCCCTCCGCCTTCACCGTCTTCGAGCAGGTGAACTTGATGGTGGACGGAAATGACCCGACCGTGATGCACGGCCGATTCAAGATCGCGAAATGGTTCAAGCCTTCAGGAAAGAAATGATGAAAAGCCTGCTTCTTTTTTTAACCTTGTCGCTCCCTGGCCTGACGAACGCGGCGTGGGCGGAGGACGCTCTGCCGAGCACGGCGAAGTTCTCCCGTTACGAGCCGATGGTGAAGCGCTCTCCCTTTGCTGTCGCGACCGCCAGTGCGCCGGCCGGGGCCACACCGGATTTCGCGCGTGATCTCTATGTCGCCAACGCCGCGCATTCGGTCGACGGAGATTTCGTCACGATCGCTTCGACGACGAACAGGGAGCTGAAGGAATATCTGAACACGAAGGAAACGGTGGACGGTTACTCCATCTCCAACATTCAGTGGTCGGACCGGGTGGGCGAAACCAAGGTTACGATCACGAAGGACGGGCAATTCGCGACCCTCACTTTCAACGAAGCGCTCCTCAGCCAGGCGATTCAAAATCCTGTCGCCCCGATGCCGCAACCGCCACAGGGAATTCCCGGTCGCCCCATGCCCAACGGCCGGCCGAACATCCCGGCGCAAGTGCAGCGACCCATGCCGGTGCCTCAGATTCCAACACCGCCGCCGCACGTCCGACCCACCATCCGGCGCAAGGTTCAGCCGCAGCCGCAGCAGCAACAGCTCAATCAGGCGACAGCGGAAGACGACCTGGACTCCGATCCTAACTAACGCCTACTGGTTGCCCCAGTCGTCGTCGCCCGTGTCCGGCTTGCGATCCGGACCAGCGGAATAGATATCGAAACTGTCCGGATTCTTGCGGCCCGGGCTGATATAGATGTAGGGGATTTGCCAGGGATCCTTCGGGACGGAGTCAAACAACTGCGTCCAGCGGGTGGGCTGCGGATCACTCGAGGGCCGGGTGACCAGGGCCTGCAAACCCTGCTCGGTTGTCGGGACGAAGCCGTTGAAGCTTTCGTACACCTTGAGCTGGGTCTTGATGCTCTGAATGTCAGCTTGGACCGCCACCATCTTGCCGGTCTCCAGATTTCCTTTGAGCTTGTAGATGGCGACACTGAGGAGGACCGCGATGATCGAAACCACGAGCATGATTTCGAGAAGCGTAAAAGCGTTTTGATTTTTTCGCATAACCGATAGACAACGGGACTACTTCAACGGTTCGAGCAGGTAATCCGATTTGTCCCAGAGATATTTTAACTGAATCTGTGTTTCCCTGATGGCCGAAGCAGAAGTTCCGGTGCCTGCGAGAATAATCACATCATTCGACCCGGCCTTCAAGATCGAGGCGGGCACGATCTTCTGCGCCCGGACCCAGCCGGTGTATTGAAACTGCATCGTTTGCAGGAGAGAAAGCGACAGGCCGCGATACGCCGGATCGGCCAGGTCGGGCAGCACGAGCGTGGCCGCGCCGACATCCTCGCCGTTGACGTAGATCTCCGGCGGCACCTCGATCTGCGGGCTCGCCACCTCGAAAGTGAGCAGGGCCACGAGCGGCTGCGCTTCGAGGCCAAACTGGAAGGATGCCCCATTCTGCATGCTCGATCCGATTGGAATCGTCTCGGTCGTGAGGGGCGCGGTGACCGTTCCGTAAACCTCCGCATCCTCTTCGCCGGCCCGCAACGGCATCGCGGCGGCAAAGGGATCCGACATCAACTTTTGCTCCTCGGCATGTATCGGGCGCATGACCTGGGTCGTCTTCATCCAGTCGAGATAAGCGCCACGGACGGAGCGGCCGTCGCCTGGCACTTGGACGTCGATCGCGGTCACGCCGATCATCGGGATAACCGTGCTGGAGGAGGTGGCGAGGCCGGTCTTTTGGCCTAATGGCCCGGAGCGCAAGAGTTGCGTGCCCGATTCATCCCACGCGACCAGTTCCGGTTGCGCCTCCGGCTGGTCATCGAAATAAAGTCGAAATAGGAGGAGCTGACATTCGTCGTTGGGCCTCGTCAGGCGAATGCGAAAAACACTTTCCTGCGGGCCTTCCCCCGGGGCTTTGGCCGGAGCGCAGGAAATCGATTCCACCCAGGAGGGAGCCGCCTGGATCTTCGAATGGGTCGGACTGTTCTGGCGCAGATCGAGCCAGGCGCTGTCTGGCGCCGCCTCGGCGGACTGGCTGGATTTGAGCACCTGTGTGCCTTCCGGAGGCAGCGCCTGCTGCGCACGCGCCGCCTTGAGGGAAAGGAGGAGAACTACGAGTGCGACGAGGCGGAAAAGCATCTCGGCGGCGAGGTTACGTTAGTGCGGCCGGAACTGCAAACTATGCGTCATCTCGAAGACCGCGGAGAGAATGCTGTAAACGACAAATCCGACCACGATCGCAATCAGGACGATGATGACCGGTGGGATCAGGGAAGAGATAATGTTGACGGTGCGATCGAGTTCGCGCTCGTAGACATCGGCGATGGTTTGCATCGTCTGTGCGAAGTGACCGGTTTGTTCACCGACCGCCATCATGTCGGTGAAGAGTTCCGGGAAAAGCTGCTCCTTCGCCAGCGCCGAGGAGAGATTGGCGCCGTCAATCACCGCGCGGCGCACATCGCGCAATTTCGCTTCGAGATATTTGTTGGCCGCAATCTCGGTCACCAGGTCCAACCCCTTTAGCAACGGAATTCCGTTTTCCATCAGCGTGCCGAGGGTGCGTGAAAATTGCGCGTAATACTGGTGGCGGCGAATGCGGCCGTAACCGGGAATCGATAAACGGAATCGATCCCAGGTCAATCGCCCTTCCTCCGTTCGAACAAAGGCGCGGAAAGCCACCATACCGCCGAGGACGAGCAGCACCAGGACCCACCAGTAGCCGACGATGAGATGATTCGCGCCCAGCAACATGCGCGTCGGCAAAGGCAAAGCGCCGCCGATTTGCGACATGAACGTCGTCAATTGTGGCACCATGAAGGTGATGAAAATCGTAATCAGGGCCGCGCCCGCCAGCGCGAGAAACGCCGGGTAAATCAGCGCTTGCTGGACTCGGTCGCGCAGATTTTTGGCCTGCATCAGGTGCTCGACAACACGCGACAAAATCTCGGGCAGCGCGCCGCTCGCTTCGCCGGCGCCGACCATGCTTACGTAGAGCGTGGGAAAGATGCGCGGAAAATCGCGCAGCGCCTGGGAGAAGCTGCGACCGTCGATCAAAGCCTGGTGAAGCGAATGCGTCATCTGCTGGACGCGGGCGTGTTTCAGACGCTTCTCCAGCACCCCGAGGCTCTCGTCGAGCGTCATCCCTGCTTTCAAAAGGTGGCCGAGCTGCTCCGTGAAAATGAGCAACTGGCCATGGGGAATCTTGAGATTTTGCGTGGGCGCCGCCACCGCGGAGACAGGCTTGCCATCGACCACCTGTGGTCCCGCCGCCATCGCTTCGATCCGAATCGGGGTGCAATTCTGCTGCTCGATCTGGCGAATGGCGCCGGATCGATCAGCGACATTGAGCACGCCCTCGACGAGTCCGCCCTGGGCATTGCGGGCGCGGTAGGAAAATTGCGGCATCGGATTAGAACTGCGCAGAAGCTAGCGCGTCGGATTTGCCACGTCCAATCGCTACCCCGGCAATGCGCTTCTTGCGATGTGACCTTCCGACGGCAAAGATCAGCTCACAATTTGATGAAGATCAACCTGGCGAACGGCAGATCAGTTGCGATCTCGGAGTACGGAGCGCCAGCCGGCGCGCCGGTTTTCTTTTGCCACGGCTGGCCCAGCTCGCGCACGATGGCGGAGTTGACTGACACTGCCGCGCGGGAGCTGAATCTGCGCATCATCTCGCCGGACCGGCCGGGAATTCGAAATTCCTCGATGCAGCCAGAAAGGAAATTGCTCGATTGGCCGCCTTTGCTGGCGGAGCTGGCCGACAAGATGGGGATCGGCGAGTTTCGCATCCTCGGCATTTCTGGCGGCGCTCCCTACGTGCTGGCGGCGGCCTGGGCGATGCCGGAACGGGTGCGCGCGACCGCGGTAGTGAGCGGAGTACCCCCTTTGGCGGAGCTCACCGATCGGAGCGGCTTGCTCGCGCTTTATCGCTGGCTCCTCTTTTTCTACCCGCGTCACCGCGAACTGCTCCGTTTTTCTTTCCACGCCGTGCGCCCCTTCCTTTCCCTCAAGGTGCCGATTCGTTTCCGGCCCTTGTTGCTCAAGCTTCTGCAACCTTGTGATGCCAGCGTGATGCGCGATATCGCCGCCTTTGAGGCCTGCTTTGAAAGTCAGCGTCAGGCGTGGCGCGCCTCGGCCGACGGCCTCATGATCGATGCCGAGATTTACGCCCAGCCGTGGGGATTTCCGCTCGAGGAAATCCGCGTGCCGGTCCGGCTCTGGCATGGGAAAAAAGATCGCAGCTTTCACTGGCCGCTGGCCCAGTCGTTAGGGGAGCGTCTGCCCCTTTGCCGCCAGCATTTGCTGGAGAGGGAAGGCCATTATTCCCTTCCCATTCGCCACATGCACGAGATCCTGCACGATCTGAAATCTGCCTAACGTGCGCAGTTTTTTACTGTTCGTCGGCGCAGAAATAGCTCAATTGACTGCGTGGAAGATTTTACCGGAAGCGCGCTCCAGGATCTACCTGTTCGCCGGGCGGCAAATATCGGGCCGGAATTTGAGGCCCGCGTCCGGCAATTGGTCGCAGACTGGGGGGCGGAGAAATCCCCCGAGCTGATCGAGGAGATGATCGTCACCGCGCTCAAGATGGCGCGGGACAAAATGGGCACGGGCGACCTGAAGCTCATGAACCGCTCGCTCAAGGAGCTCCGCTACGCCGCCAAGATCTTCGCTCCTTATCGGGACGTGCGGAAAGTGGTCGTCTTCGGTTCGGCCCGGACGGCGGCGACAGAACCGGAGGCGCAGCTGGCGGAGGAATTCGGTCGCCAGATGGTGAAGCATAAATACATGGTCATCACTGGCGGCGGCGATGGGATCATGGGCGCGGCGCAACGCGGGGCCGGGCGCGAAAACAGTTTTGGCCTGAACATTCGTCTCCCCTTCGAGCAGCGCGCGAACGAGATCATTGAAGGCGACCCGAAGCTGATCAATTTCAATTACTTTTTCACCCGCAAACTCAACTTCGTGAAGGAAACGCATGCCTTCGCCCTCTTCCCCGGCGGATTCGGAACGATGGACGAAGGCTTTGAAGCGCTCACCCTGATGCAAACCGGCAAGGCGCTTATCATCCCGATCGTGTTGATCGATCGCCCGGAGGGGAGTTACTGGGAAACCTGGATGCGTTTCCTGACCGACCACCTGCTCAAGCAAGGTTTGATTTCGGCGGATGATTTTAACTTCATCAAAATCGCCCACAACGTCGAGGAAGCAGTCGCGGAGATTTGCTTTTCTACAAAAACTACGTGTCGTCGCGCTGGGTGGGATCGCAGCTCGTCTTCAGAATCTCCAAAGCCGCTGAAGTGTCAAGTGCTATAACCGAATTAAATCACCGATTCTCGGATTTGCTGCGAAAGGGCGAGATCGTTCAAAGCGGTCGCCTTGCCCCAGGAGCAAAATCAGCCCGAGATCGCGCATCTTCCGCGCTTGATCCTGACTCCGCATCGGCATGCCTTTGGCCGCTATCGCCAGTTGATTGATGCGATTAACCGGGCCGAAACGCGGCCGGAAGGCTGACGAAGCGCCGAAACGTTCCTTCACGTCTCGCGGTTATGCTGGGCGACGAACGTGGGCGCGTCGCGCGACGAATTCGGCGGTCTGCGTCAGGCCGCGGGCAGTTCCGTCTTTTCGACAATATGCTCGTGGATCGAGTTGACCGTTTGCAGCACCTTGCTCGCGACTTCGGAATTCGGCACGCCTACCCCGAAGGTTTTCTCCATGCTCACGACGAGTTCGAGCGCGTCGATCGAGTCGAGGCCCAGACCGCCGGGCCCAAAGAGCGGCAGGTCGTCCGCGATTTGGTCGGCGGACGTTTGCAACATCAGATTCTTGACCAGCATCTCTTTGATTTGGCGGCGAAGATCGGGATCGGGCATGGTGATTTTTGGGACGCTATGCTTAGACGAAGAGCCCGCCGCTGTCATCGGCGAAAAATTCGCGCCGCGTTGTAGCCGGTGGCGTTGACCCCGGCTGGTCTGAAGTGTCGGCCTGTCTGACGCCGCCGGGGTCACCGCCCCCGGCTACAATTACGCCTGGCCGGGATTCTTGCCTTCCGGCGTTGATTGCGCGGATTGCGGCGGCACTTCGCGCGCCGTCGCCGGGTTATCGATCCGGGGCACGGTCGCGTCCGCCGGACGCACCTCCGGTTTAGCGGGAGTGTTGCCGGCGTTGTGCAGTTCATCGCTGAACTCGTCCTTCGCCTTTTGAAATTCCTTGACCGCCTGGCCCATGCCTTTAGCCAGTTCCGGAAGTTTCTTCGCGCCGAAGAGCACCAGGACGATCAGCAGGATGATGATCAAGTCCGGGCCGCCCAGGTTGGCAAAGGACGCGAGCAAATTCATAGCAAAGGGAGCATCGGACGATCTCCCTGCGTTGCAAGATTTTTCCCGCTGCGGTCAGAGGCACGCGTCAGGGCGAGCGAACGCGCGCTGCATCGCCTCCCTCCGCCTAGACGTCGTAATACATCTGGAACTCGAAGGGATGGGGGCGCAGCCGGAGCGAGTCGTATTCCTTTTGCTTCATCTCGATCCAATTGCCGATGAAATCGGCGTTGAAGACATCGCCTCGGAGCAGGAAAGCGTGATCGGCCTGCAGGGCCGCGATCGCCCCCCCTAACGAATCCGGCACGCTCGGTACCCCGGCCAGCTCTTCCGGCGGAAGCTCGTAGAGATTCTTGTCGAGCGGATCGCCCGGATCGATCCGGTTTTGCACTCCATCCAGGCCCGCCAGGAGAAGCGCAGCGAAAGCCACATACGGATTGGCGGCTGCGTCCGGGGTTCGGAATTCAATCCGCTTCGATTTCGGATTGGCCGAGTAGGTCGGAATGCGGATCGCGGCCGAGCGATTGCGCGCGGAATAGGCGAGATTGACCGGCGCTTCGAATCCGGGCACGAGCCGTTTGTAGCTGTTCGTGGTCGGGTTGGTAATGGCGGTCAGGGCGGGCGCGTGTTTCAGAATTCCGCCGATAAAAAAGAGCGCCATGTCGCTCAAGCCCGCGTAGCCGTTGCCGGCAAAAAGCGGCTTGCCCTCTTTCCAAAGCGACATGTGGGTGTGCATGCCCGAGCCATTATCGCCGAAGAGCGGCTTCGGCATGAAGGTGACGGTCTTATTGTGTTTCCGCGCGACGTTGCGGACGATGTACTTGTAGTACTGCATGTAGTCGCCCATCGTTTTGAGCGGGGCGAAACGAATATCGATTTCGGCCTGGCCGGCGGTGGCGACTTCGTGATGCTGGCGCTCGATCGGGATGCCGGCCTTTTCGAGCTCCAGACACATTTCATTCCGGATGTCCTGCAAAGTGTCAGCCGGTGCGACCGGGAAATAGCCTTCCTTCGGGCGAATTTTATAGCCGAGATTGGGGAACTCCTCGCGGTTGCTGTTCCAATGCCCCTCGCTGCTGTCGACCATGTAGGAAGCGCTGTTCCCGCTGCAACTGAAGCGCACATCGTCGAAGATGAAGAATTCCGCTTCGGGACCAAAAAATGCAGTGTCGGCGATGCCGGTACTCTGCAGATAGGCTTCGGCTTTCTCGGCCAGACCGCGCGGATCGCGATTGTAGGGCTCGCGCGTGATCGGCTCGACGATCGTGCAGATGAGGCTGAGCGTCGGTTCGGCGTTGAAGATGTCGATCCAAGCCGTCGTCGGATCGGGAATCACGAGCATGTCGGAAGCGTTAATCACCTTCCAGCCGCGGATGCTCGAGCCGTCGAAGCCGAGGCCTTCGGTGAAAATATCTTCGTTGTACTCGGTCAGGGTGGTGGTGAAATGTTGCCAGGCACCGGGCAGATCGGTGAACTTGAAGTCCACGAGCTTGACCTCGTGGTCCTTGATCATTTTGCTGACGTCGGATGCAGTTTTTTTCTTATCGTTAGGCATAGGAAGAGCGAAGGTTTGAAGGTGAAATAAGGAAGCCCGAAAAACCAGTATCTAGGTTATTCGGGCTTCCTCGTTGTTAAAAAATTGATCCTCTAGACGGCTTTCTCACCGATCTCTTCCGTGCGAATCCGCACCGCGTGTTCCACCGGCAGGACAAAAACCTTGCCGTCGCCGATCTTGCCCGTCTTGGCCGCGCTCACCACGACTGAGACAGCCTTGTCCACCATGTCGTCGGCCAGCACGACTTCGACTTTCACTTTCGGCAAAAAATCCACCGTGTATTCGCTCCCGCGATAAATTTCCGTGTGCCCTTTCTGGCGCCCGAAGCCTTTGACCTCCGTCACCGTCATCCCTTCGATGCCGAGTTCGGCAAGGGCTTCCTTCACTTCCTCGAGTTTGAACGGCTTGATGATCGCTTCAAGTTTTTTCATAGGCGTTAACGTGGAGGTGTCCGCGATTGATTTTCAATGGCGCTGTTCAGAAGACAATCAGGATCGCACTTGCAGCGCAAGTGCTGATTTTTTGGCGAGGAAAAAGGCGGACGTGGTTGCCTAACGACATCGCAAAAACAGAAGCGCTCGGCGGAGGAACTCGTCCCCGGGATCGTGGGAGGTTCGCCTCGTCCTGCCGATCCGCGCCGTAAACGCAGCCCCGCGGGCGCCTGGCGCGGCGGGGATTCAAACGGCGAAGCAGTCCACATTTGGTGCCGATGATACAACCCGCCGATACGGACCCCTCGCATTTTTGGCGAGGTCCCTCGGCGCGCTCCGCCAGCCTCAGGATGATTACAAAAGAAGCGTGCCGGTTCTTCCGTCCGCTTCTCTCTCAAAGAGCCGGTTGCGGATGATCGCCGCCATTATCGGCCTCGATTGTGCGGGGTGTTTCTTCGACAAAACGAACAGGCAGGATTGACGGACGAATGTTACTCCCGGTAAAAATTGCATCATGAATTCGACCAGAACAAATACGCTCGCGGTGCTCGCCGTTCTGGTTCTCGCGATGAGCGGCTCTTTCCCCTTCTCGGTAACGGCACAGCAATTCGACAAGCCTGATCTCATCCAAAGCTTCCCGGGCGGCAACGGACCGGAGGCTCTTGCCTTCGACGGCGCCAGGATCTGGGTGACAAACGCCAAAGGGGCCACGTCTCCAAGCTGCGCGCGAGCGACGGCTGCCCGCCCGAAGGTATTGCCTGGGATCACACCACTCGGCATGCTCTTCGACGGCACCAGCGTCTGGGTCGCATACTACGGCAGCGGAACTTTGGACAAAATCACCCGTACCCTGCAGTAAGATAGCTAGATCTGCAGGGACGGGCGCTGTCCCGTCCGGTTTGTCGCGAATAAGTTTCCGCCAACGCGAGCGATTCGCTCGGGGTCACCTGCGACGGCGCGGAAGGATCGCCGGGGAAGTCGCGGCCCCGGTAACGAAAGCATTCCGCCGCTCGAAGCGTTGCTCGAACGGGTGAAAGATAATCTCAAGGATGCGACCGGCCCCTCCACTCGCGCCCTCGCCGCCGCCGACACCTGCGCGGCGATTTTGCGTATCCTCCCCGATTGCCTGCCGAAAGATCATCCGCAGGCGGCGCCTCTCGCCGCCAAAGCGCACAATCGTCGCGGCGACGCTCTTCTCTTCCTCGGCCGGGCCGAGGAAGCGATCGCGCGCGCAGGATGCGAGACGATTACCACCGGGTGGACACCCCACCCGGGGTCCGCCTCAAAAATATCCCATGCGTTCACGGTCTGGAACCCTTGCGCGCCGCCGCCCGGAAGGACCGGAAGGCCGCTCTCGCGACCGTCGTCTCCTGGCGCGTGTTGCCACCGTAGATGGACTTGACCTGAGCGGGGTCAGAGGCGGCGGGGTAAGATACTCCGTCTCCTGCGCCTGCATGCGGCGAATGGCTTCGCGAACCGCCTCACTTTGATTGTTGAAGCGCCCGGCTTTGACCAGCTGGGTCACATAAATTTGCTGTTCTTTGGCGAGCGCGTAACCCATAGCTCGACTGTAAGCCAACTAATGGAGAAATGTCCGGCGCCCCCGAATGGCGTGGAGTCATGAGGGCCGGCGCAGTTCGGATTTCTTGCCGCTTCCTGCGCCAAGTTTATAGTGACCTCGCATGCCCGCCGACTCCTTCGTTCATCTCCATCTCCACACCGAGTATTCGCTCCTCGATGGCGCGGTGCGGATGAAGCAGTTGATGGAAAAAGCGGCTGCCCTCAAGATGCCGGCGGTCGCGATCACCGATCACGGCAACCTGCACGGAGCGATTGAATTTTATCAGGCGGCCGTGGCCGCCGGGATCAAACCGATCATTGGCGTCGAGGCCTACGTGGCGCCGGGTTCGATCAAGGACCGGCCGAGTTCGCAACGCGACGCGGCCCATCATTTCACTCTTCTGGCGCGCAGCGAGGCCGGTTACCGCAACCTCGTTAGGCTGATGTCGACTGCCCATCTCGAGGGGATGCATTACAAGCCGCGGATCGACAAGGAACTGCTCGCCGCGCACTGCGAGGGATTGATCGGGATGAGCGCGTGCCTCAAGGGCGAGATCAACCTGGCCCTCCAGGCCGACCAACTCGATAAAGCGCGGGCCAGCGCCGCGACCTATCGCGACATCCTCGGGGCGGAGAATTTTTTCCTCGAGCTGCACGATCACGGCCTCGAGGCGCAGCGGAAATGCAACCAGGCCCTGCCGGCGATCGCACGCGAGTTTGGGCTCGGATTGGTCGCGGCCAACGACGTCCATTTCCTCGAGCGCAGCCACCATGAAGCGCACGACGTCATGATCTGCATCGGCACCGGCAAAATGGTGCACGACGAAAAGCGGATGCGGTACACCCCGGAAATCTATTTCAAGAGCGCGGCGGAGATGCGCGCGCTTTTCCCGGATCATCCGGAGGCGATCTCGAACACCGTCGCGATCGCGGAGCGTTGCGATCTGAAGCTGGAATTTGGAACTTCCAAATTTCCCGAATACGAACCGCCTGCGGGCAAGACGCGCCGGCAATATCTGCGTGAACTGTGCGCCGCCGGCATGCGAAAGCGCTTCGCCGAGCGTGCGACGGCGGACGCCGAGCTGCTCGCCCGTTTGCAAAAGGAACTCGATGTTCTCGAGAAAACCGGCTTCGTCAGCTATTTCCTGATCGTCTGGGACTTCATTCATTTCGCGAAACAACATGGCATTCCGGTCGGCCCAGGACGTGGTTCCGCGGCCGGTTCGCTCATCGCTTACGTCCTCGAAATCACCGACATCGATCCGCTCAAGTTCGGTTTGCAGTTCGAGCGCTTCCTTAATCCGGAGCGCATTTCGCCGCCGGATATTGACGTGGATTTTTGCGAAGCGCGGCGCGGCGAAGTGCTCGCCTACGTCCGGGAAAAATACGGCGAGCGTCGCGTCTCGCAGATCATCACTTTTGGAAAATTGAAGGCGAAAAGCGTCGTGCGCGACGTCGGACGCGTCATGGGCTTGAGCTACGGCGACTGCGACCGGATCGCGAAGATGATCCCTAACGAGTTGAACATCACGCTGGCGCAGGCCGCGGAAAAAACGCCGGAATTGAAACGAGCGATCGCGAGCGAGCCGGCCACGCGACAGCTCTGGGAATACGCCGGCTTGCTCGAAGGTCTTTCCCGCAACGCCGGCGTCCATGCCGCCGGTGTCGTGATCGGCGATCGCGATTTGTCGGAATACGTCCCGCTCTGCCGCGACTCGAAGGGCAACGATATCGTAAGCCAGTACGCGATGGGCCCGTTGACCGATCTCGGTCTGTTGAAAATGGATTTTCTCGGCCTCAAGACGCTGACCGTGATTGAGGACACGATCGGCCTGATTCACCAACGGGAACCGGACTTCTCGTTCAAGGACATCCCGCTCCATGACGCGGCCGCCTTCGGCCTCTACAACCGCGGTGAGACGATCGGCCTCTTCCAGATGGAGTCGGGCGGCATGACCAGCGTCTCGAAGCAGATGGACGTGCAAAAACTCGACGACATCATGGCCTTGATCGCGCTTTATCGACCCGGCCCGATGGATCTGATCGGCGACTACATCCAGCGCAAGAAAGGCCTGAAGAGAATCCGCTACGAGCACCCGCTCCTCGAGGAGGTCTGCGCCGACACCTACGGCATCATGATTTACCAGGAGCAGGTCACGGCCGCGGCCAACCGGCTGGCCGGTTATTCGTTAGGCCAGTCCGATCTGTTACGCCGGGCGATGGGAAAAAAGGACAAGGCGAAGATGGCGAAAGAGCGCGCCAACTTCATCGAAGGTTGCGCGAAGACGAACAAGATCCCGCAGAAAAAGGCCAACGCGATCTTTGATTTGCTGGAGAAATTTGCCGGCTACGGATTCAACAAGAGCCACAGCGCTGCCTACGGGGTCATCAGCTATCAAACCGCCTATCTGAAGGCCCATTACCCGGTCGAATTCATGGCCGGTTTGTTGAGCAACGAGATCAATAACACCGACAAAATTTCGGTCTTCGTCGGCGAGTGCAAACGCATGGGTATCCCGATTCTGCCGCCTGACATGAATCGGAGCAGCCTGAAGTTCACGCCGGAGATTTCTGAAATGTGGGAGGGGCCTTTGCGGCCCCGATGAAGCCACGCCTAACGACGGCCGCGGCACAAAGGCCTCTCCACATGCAGAAATTGAGCGCCATCCGTTACGGACTGGCCGCGATCAAGAACGTCGGTGAAGGCGCGATGGCCGCCGCAATCGCGGAGCGGGAACGGGGAGGGGACTTCACTTCACTCGAGGATTTTTGCAGCCGGCTCGATTCGCGCCTCGCCAATCGCAAGATCATTGAGAGCCTGGTCAAAGCCGGCGCCTTTGATTTTCTCGGTCGCGATCGGGCCGAACTCTTCGCCTGTATCGAGGAAACCCTCGCCGCCTCAGCCTCCTCGCATCGCGATCGTGCCGCCGGCCAGGTTTCGCTTTTTGGAGATCTGCCGCCGCCGGTCATCGCGCCGAAAAATAGCGATTACCCGCAGTGGAGCGAGCGCGAGAAGATGTCCTTCGAGAAGGAGCTTCTCGGGTTTTACGTCACGGGCCACCCGCTTGACGCTTACGCGCCGCTTTTCGCGAGCGGAAAATACCAGGCGATCTCATCGTTAGGCGAACTGGCCGATCGCGCCACCTTCACGATTGCGGGAGCGATCGCGCAGGTGGACCGGAAGTTCACCAAGAAGGAAGGCAAGCCGTTCGCGGTCGTCTTCCTCGAAGATCTGACCGGAATGCTCGAGGTTGTGCTTTGGAATGAAACCTATGTCGGAATCGCGAATGCGCTGGAGCTTGGGACGGTCATCGCGATCCGCGGCACGCTCGACAAGCGCGACGACACCGTCCGAGCGACCGCGCAAAAAGTGAAGGTGTTGACTCCGGAAAGTGCCGCCCCTTCTTCCGGGACAAGCAATGGCTCAGAAACGAACGGCACCTCGCGGGTGCGGGAGGAACCGACGGTCACGCTGCGCTTCCCGGCGGGAATTGCCGCGGACGAATTGCGAACCGTGCGCGAAATCCTGACCTCCTCGCCTGGCTCGCAACCCGTCACCTTGATGATGACGCGAGAGGACGGACGAACGGTGCAAATCTCGACCGGCGAATTCTGCCGGGTGGAATTCACCCCGGCGATCGCGCGCCAGCTTGCGGCCTGGCTTTAGCGGAAGATTAGCTTCCGGCCTTCGCGGGTTTCTGCTCCATCCGGGTGCACGCCGATTCCAGCTGGGCGTATTGCTCGGGCGAGAGAACGCCTTCGGCTGAATGGAGGAAGGTTTTCATGCTTCCTTTCGTACAGCCGTCCTTCATGCAGCGCGCCTGGAAGGCATCAAGCTTGGACTTTTGCTCCGGCGTCAGGTTGAGCTTGGCGTAGATTTGCGAGCATTCCATTTTACCGGACTGGGTGGCGCAACAGGCCGTGCCGCCTGCGCAGGCGGAGGAGGCAGCAAAAGCGAGCGCCGCGACTAACGAAAGAGAGGTCTTGATCATATTGGGGTCATTAGACATCCCCAGACCAAATTGCGTTCAACGACCGGCTGCGCTCGCAATTTCACCGCAGAGAGCGCAAAGTTCGCAGAGGCATTCTAGCCGGCGGCGCTGACCCCGGTCGGTGTTGTTCTGCGCGCTCCGCTGACAGTCTGGGGCAAGTTACCCTGATGCCCGCCTTTGGCTAAGGGAACCAAGGCGCCGCAAACGCCAGAGGCCCATCTTTCAGATCGACCCGGATCTTCTTGCGGAGCTGGCGGCCAACCGAAAGCAAAACGGCCTGCTCCGCTCAAGACACGAAGCAGGCCGCGGGCAAGGATTGAAAATCTAGGAACGGCGCCGGCGGACAGCGGCGATAAGAGCGAGGCCACCCACCACGCCAAGGGCGACCGTGCTCGGTTCTGGAATGACGCGGACGACACCATCGGTGAGAAAGGTCGATGTATCCCAGGAAGTGCCGACTGGATCGGCCAATGTGGCACCCGCCAGGTTGAGCGTCGCTGTGCCGCTGAGTGTGCCCCAATCAACCAGGTCGAATGCGTCGCCATTCACAGCCTGATATCCGCCAATCGTTACGAGGTTGATCGTGCTGCCGCCGAGAGTAAGCAACCCGCCAACATTGATCTTGTCGGAGGAGACTGCACTCCCGATTTCCATCGTCACGAGTGCGTTGGAGGTAAGCGAGAGGCTGGAGGTGAAATTCGCTGTGCCAACCGAATTGCCGGGGTTCAAGGCGCCGGAAATCGAAGTCGCGCCACTGATGATGAAGTTGCCGCTCAGGGTGCTGCGATTTCCTGAAGTGGTGCCGCCGATCGAGACCGTGCCTGAACCGGTGCCGGAGCCCGACGAATTGTTGACGTTGAGCGTGCCCGCGCTGGTGCCCAGGACCGTGCCCCCAGTGTAGGTGTTCCCTGTCGAGCTGTTCAGAGACATCACGCCGGTGCCGGTTTTCGTGAGGGCGCCGTTCGACACCACGCCACTGAATGCGACGCCGGAGGCTGCCGTATTGGTAATTCCAAACGAGCGCGCCCCGTTCAAGTTGACGCCCCCGGTGAAGTTGAGCGCGCCGGTACCTTGGAAAATGGGGTTGGCCGCGATGAAGAGGTTGTTGTCCACCGTATGAGCGGTCGCATCCTTGCTCTGAATCTTGCCGGCGCCGGAGAAATAGATGGTGCCAGTGCCAAACGCTCCGCTGGTGCCGGTCGAATCGACTCCGACGGCGTAGGTGCCGGTCTGAATGTTGGTGCCGCCGCTGTAGGTGTTAGCGCCGTTGAGAATATTGAAGCTGCTGTTGGAATCGGTCAGCGAGCCGACGCCGGAGATCACTCCGTTCATGATCATCCCGGTGGTTGCGCTTGTGCCGGCGTCGAGCGTCAGAGTGCGGCCGAGAGCTACGTTGCCATTCACCGTGACCGTGTAGGTCGTGCCGGAAGTTCCGATGTCCGCCACACCTGGTCCGCTCCCGACGACGCTGATGTCGCGATTGATGATCGAAGCCGCAGTCGCCCAGAGGAGAAGAGAAGAAGTGCCAGGGTTCATCACGATCGCCGTCGTACTGAGGCCGAAGGCACCGGCCGTTGCTCCATCATTGGCAACCGTGCCGCTATAGTTGATCTGGCCGCCGAGCAGCGTCGTCTGGCCGGTGTAGGTGTTCGCACCGGTCAAAGCGATCGCGCCGCTCGTGAGCGGGCTCAAGGTGAGGCCGCCCGAGCCCGAGAGGACGCCACTCAAGGTCAAAGCGCCGGTGGCGGTATTGGTGATAACGCCTTCGGCCGCGCCGAAGTTCACATTCGCGCTAATCGTTCCTGCGCTGTTCGAACCGGGCGCATAAAGCAGCGCGCCGCTGGTGATGTTCAGGCCGCCAGTTCCGGTCAGAAGCGTGCCACTGCCCGCCACGACCACGGAGTTCACAGTGGTCGGCGCGGCGATCGCCGTGGCCACGGTCATCCGGGTGTTGTCGGTGGTCGAGAGGCCGGAGGAAAGGGTTGTGTATTCCGAAGTCGCCAGAGGACGGAAGGTGCCATCTGCCGAATTCCAGGTAACCAGACTGCTCGTGTTCAATCCCGTAGCACTCGTATTGCCGACCGCCCACGGCAGAATGCTGATGTTTTGGGAACCGGCCAGGCCGCCGCCACCGATCAATGTGCCGGGTGAAAGGACCGACGTGATCTGAGCAACACCATTGGCCGGTGTGGCACCAAGGCTGGTTCCACGGACGAAGAGCGTTGCGTTGTCTTGGCGGGTGATGCTCGCGAAATTCAGACTTGCCTGCTGTGCCGCGTTCGGCGTGACCGTGATTGTATTAATGCCATTGGCGAGCGTGAGAGCGCCGGCTGTCTCCGAGGTAGCCGCTCCCGCATTTCCGGTCAGCGTGATGGTTGCGCCGCGCGAGGTGATCGCCGCCGTGTCGTTCAAGCGATCGTTGTTGTTTGTCGTGGTATTGCTCAGGGCGAGCGTTCCCGCCAGGTCGTAGCTTGAACTCGTGTTAATGCTGCCGTTGCCGCTCAAGGTGAGCAGACTGACCGATGAGGAACTGGTAATCGTCGCGCCAGTGTAGGTGTTTGTGTTCGTCAGGGTCAAGCCGACGCCGGACCCGAAGCCGTTGTCATTGAGACTGCCGCTGCCACTGATGACACCGTTTACCGTTGCATTGCTGTTCGTGTAGATCGTGCCGCCGCCGGCCCCGAGGAAAATGTCACGGCCCGTTGTCCAGCCGCTCGTGACGTTATTAAAGAGCGCGCCGCCATCCATCGAGATGCCGTTGCCTGCGCCGGTCGCACCAAGAGCGCTGTCGCCGATCGCATTCGTGACCGACAAGACAAGAATGCCGCCATTGATATGTGTGCCGCCCGTATAGGTGCTGGCCACGGTCGCACCGAGCGTCATCGTGCCGTTCCCCGTCTTGGTGATGCCGGCGCTGCCGCCTCCGGTGATCGGCGCGGTAATACTATTGGCAAGCTGAAAGAGAGTCGGCGTGTTTGCAATCGAGAGCGTGACGTTAAAAGTCGCGCCGCTTGTCGAGAGGCCGAGGTTGTTAGTCGCGCTGCCCGCCAGCGTCATGGAAAACGGGCTGTTCCAGGTAATGCCGGAAAGCGTAATCGGCGTATCGAGCGTGACCGTCGCGCCGGCGGCCACCGTTCCGATAATCGTGTTCGTCATCGTGCCCCACGTGGCCACACCACCGTTGGTCGGATAGGGATCGATGCCGGAGGTGATCAGCCAAGGCGCGGTTGTCCAGCTTTGCGCGGTTTGCGTTGTGAGTGTGCCGTCGGTTTGCGCGAATCCCGTTAGGGCGGTGGTGAGAAACGCCGCAATGAGCAGCGCGGCGTTTTTGGTCAGTGAGGTTTTCATTGAGGTGGGAGCGTTCAGTTTAAGGCAGCGGGTTTGCGTGAATTTGCACGCGGCGAAGTGGCTTGTGACGCGTTTCCCATCGCGTGTCGAGAAAAAACTGCAAGAATCCTCGAATTATTTTAAACGGGCGTTTTTGCCCGAGGAATGGGGTGAATTTGGAGGATCGAATCGGAGGGCCCGAAACGGACCAAATCTCCGCGATTGAGTGATATCGGGGCCCCACCTTGGTTCCGGGCGAGAGCCTCGCTACTTGGAATCGAAAACCAACCGTCCGTCTCGCTCGTGGACCCGGATCGTCTGTCCCTCGTGGAATTTTCCCTCCAGAATCTGGAGGCTAAGCGGATCGAGAATTTCTTTCTGGATCGCTCGCTTCAATGGCCGCGCGCCATAGACCGGGTCGTAGCCTTCGCGCGCGATCCGGTCCTTGGCCGCGTCGGTCAGCTCGAGCATGATCTTCTGTTGCTCCAGCCGTTTCGTTAGCCGGCGGAGTTGGATCTCGACGATCTTCTTCAGGTCTTCGTCGGTCAGCCGGTCGAAGATGATGATCTCGTCGACGCGATTCAAAAACTCCGGCCGGAAATGCTGGCGCAGCGCGTCCATGCACGCGCCGCTCGCCGCTCTTCGCTCGAAGTCTCCTCGGTGATGAACTGCGAGCCGATGTTCGAGGTCATGATGATGACCGTGTTTTTGAAATCGACCGTCCGCCCCTGGCCGTCGGTGATGCGGCCATCGTCGAGCACTTGCAGGAGCACGTTGAAAACGTCGTGGTGCGCCTTTTCGATCTCGTCGAAAAGAATGACGCGAGTACGGTTTGCGCCGGACGGCTTCGCTGAGCTGCCCGCCTTCCTCGTAGCCGACGTAGCCGGGCGGCGCGCCGATCAGGCGCGCGACGGTGTGTTTCTCCATGTATTCGCTCATGTCGATGCGGATCATGGCGTTCTCGTCGTCGAACAAGAATTCCGCGAGCGCGCGCGAGAGCTCGGTTTTGCCGACGCCGGTCGGGCCGAGAAAAATGAAGGAACCGATCGGGCGATTCTCGTCCTGCAAGCCGGCGCGCGCGCGCCGACGGCATTCGAGACGGCGACGATCGCTTCCTGCTGGCCGATGACGCGCTGCATGCAGGCGCTCTTCCATTTTCACCAGCTTCTCGCGTTCGCCTTCCTGCAGGCGCGAGACCGGGATGTGCGTCCAACTCGAGACGACCTCGGCAATGTCTTCCTCGGTCACTTCTTCGCGGAGCAGGCGCGGTTTCTTAGTCGGCCGCTTCTTTCGCGGCGATTTCGCGCAGCTGTTTTCTCGAGCTCGGGAATGCGGCCGTATTGGATTTCGCTCGCTTTGCCCAGTTCGCCGCGGCGCTGGGCGCGTTCGAGTTCGGTGCGCGCGGTGTCGAGCTGCTCCTTCACTTTCGCCTGGGCGTCGATCTCCGATTTTTCCTTTTGCCACTCGGCTTTCATGGCGCCCGATTTCTCTTTCAGACTGGCCAGCTCCTTTTCGAGCTTCGTCAGGCGCTCCTTGCTGGCGGGGTCTTTTTCCTTCTTCAACGCCTGGCGTTCCATCTCGAGCTGCATGATCTCGCGCTCGATGACGTCGATCTCCGGTCGGCATCGAATCGAGCTCGATCTTCAGGCGCGAAGCCGCTTCGTCCATCAAGGTCGACCGCTTTGTCGGGCAAAAACCGGTCGCTGATGTAGCGATGCGAAAGAACCGCCGCCGCGACCAGCGCGGCGTCGCGAATGCGCACGCCGTGGTGCACTTCGTAGCGTTCCTTCAGCCCGCGCAAAATCGCGATCGTGTCCTCGACGCTCGGCTCGTCCACCATCACGGGCTGGAAACGCCGCTCCAGCGCCGCGTCTTTCTCGATGTATTTGCGATATTCGTTCAGGGTCGTCGCGCCGATCGTGCGCAGTTCGCCGCGCGCCAGTTGC
The DNA here is from genome assembly GCA_963737995.1 of uncultured Verrucomicrobiae bacterium. Classification (GTDB taxonomy): domain Bacteria; phylum Verrucomicrobiota; class Verrucomicrobiia; order Chthoniobacterales; family UBA10450; genus Palsa-1392. Next base: position 19,413 of record CAVTUV010000009.1, on the reverse strand, counting down.
GGCTTGAGCAGATTCGACGCGTCGACCGAGCCCTCCGCCGCGCCCGCGCCGACGATCGTGTGCAGTTCGTCGATGAACAAGAATGATCTGGCCCTGCGAGTCGGTCACTTCCTTGAGAAACGCCTTGAGCCGGTCCTCGAATTCGCCGCGAAACTTCGCGCCCGCGACCATCGCGCCAATGTCCATCGCGATGAGCCGCTTGTTCTTGAGCGATTCCGGCACGTCGCCGGAGATGATGCGCCGCGCCAGCCCCTCCACGATCGCGGTCTTGCCCACGCCCGGTTCGCCGATCAGGACGGGATTGTTTTTCGTCCGGCGCGAAAGCACCTGCATGACGCGTCGGATTTCGTTGTCGCGGCCGATGACCGGATCGATTTTTCCCTGCCGCGCCATTGCGGTGAGGTCGCGGCCATATTTCTCGAGGGTCTGATATTTTCCTTCCGGGATTCTGGATCGGTCACGCGCTGCGAACCGCGCACCTGTTGCAGCGCCTGCATGAGCTTGTCCTGCGTCACGCCGAACCCCTGCAGGAGGCCGCGCGGCGGCGACTTTCGAGTTCGTTAGGGCGAGGAGATAATGCTCCGCGCTGACGAACTCGTCCTTCAATTTCGCCATCTCTTTTTCCGCGCCGTCGAGCACGCTGCGGAGGTCATTCCCAAGGCGCAGATCGACATTCGCCGCCGCTGATCCGCGGCAACTTCTGGAGCGCGGCGCGCATTTGTTCTTTGAGCGCCTCGGCCCCGACGCCCATCTTCTCGAGCAGCGGCCGGGTGATTCCCTCCGCCTGGTCGAGGAGGGCGAGAAGAAAATGTTCGTTCGTGATCTCCTGCTGGTTGAACTCGGAGGCGACATCCTGCGAAGCCTGGACCGCCTCCTGCATTTTCTGTGTGAACTTGTCGATGCGCATGATGCAACCTATGAAGCGGCCGCCGGCCCGCAATCAGGCGCATGATTCCCAAGGTTTCCCCGTCGCAGGTCGCGAAGATGCAAGCTGGAATGGAATCAGGCGACCGACGCCTTCCCAGCCTAGATTTTTTCCGCGGAAGCTGGACGAAACGCGACCGAGAGTGCTAAACTCAGGGCTGCTATCGGAGAAACGGCAGATCTGTCGCGCCAATACCACGTATGAAACCCACCACATTCCTTGCTGCCATTGATTCTGGCCGCGGCCGCCCTTGATGCAGCCGCTTCCAACCCCTCGGTGGTGCTCTCGCCGGAGCGCGGGGGACATACCGGAACGCTTCTCAACGACGGCAGGGTCCTGATCGCTGGCGGGGTGAATACGGAGGCGCCGATTTGAGCAGTGCGCTGCTCTACGACTATTCCACCAACACCCTCACGCCGACTGGATCGCTCGTGACGGCGCGGGAAGTTCACACTGCAACCAAGCTGCTCGACGGCCGGGTCCTGATCACCGGCGGCGAAACGCTCGCGACGGTCCGGCACTCAAGTCGGCTGAGATCTACGATCCTTCGACCGGCGTTTTCCGACAGACGCTGCACCCCATGTCGATCAACCGCAGCAAGCATACGGCCACCTTGCTCGAGGATGGGAAGGTCCTGATCGTGGGCGGGAAGCAGCCTGACCTGTTCGACCCCGCGACCGAGGAAACCTTCACCCCGCTGACCGTGGCGGATGGTTTTCCGAACCGATCGAGCCACTCGGCGGTGCGATCTGGCGGACGGCACGGTGCTGATCACCGGTGGCTACGTCGGCGTGCCTGGCTTCCGCTACTGCCCAGCTTTATCACCCCGACACCCAGACTTTCTGAGGACCTGGTCAACTTCGATGCGCATTCCCCGTGCGAATCACGACACCACCCTGTTGTTCGACGGTCGGGTCATCGTGACCGGCGGGTTTACCGGCACCAGTCCGCAGGACGAGGTCGATCTCTATGACCCGGTCGGGAAGGTTTTCGCGCCGGGAAAGCACATGATCGAGCATCGCTCGAACCATCGAAATGTCCTCCTTCCCAATGGCACCGTGCTCGTAGTCGGTGGCACGACCCTGGAGAGCGGCTTCCTCGCGGAGAATGAACTTTGGGACCCGGTCACTCCGGCCCTGGACGATCGCCGATCCCATCATGAACGAAAACCGCAGCGGTGCGAGCGCCAACCTGCTGCCCGACGCGACCGTCTTTGTCGCTGGCGGCATCACCGGAAGCGTGACCTTGCAGACCGCCGAGATCCTCGATCCCGCCACCCAGGAATTTACGCTCGCTCCCCAACCTGAACGTCGGCCGGAACCAGCACACCGCGACCCTGCTGCCCGACGGCAAGGTCCTGCTTGTCGGCGGAAGTCTGAACGCGGATCTTTCTCGACTCGTCGGAAATTTTCGATCCTGCGACGGACTCATTCACTCCTTCCGGCACGATGAACCTGGCGCGGAAGAGTCATACTGCGACGCTCCTCGCGGATGACAATCGGATCCTGGTCGCGGGCGGAAAGAGTCCCGGAGGGAGACACGGTGCAGGCCGAAGTCTATGATATTTCGCTCGGAACTTTCCGCCGGGTCGGGGACATGATCACCGGTCGTTCGCTGCACACCGCGAGTTTGTTAGGCAATGGGATGGTTTTGGAAGCGGCCGGACGCCACGGAGCGACTCCGAGTGACAAGGCGGAACTCTTCGATCCAGCGACCGAGACTTTCTCCGCTACGGGTGACCTCAACATGCAAAGGAAGCGCCAGGACGCCACCACGCTGCCGGACGGAACGGTCTTTATCTCTGGAGGCGCCAGCGTCAAGAACGGCCAACCAGTCGACTCTGGCACGCCCACCTGTGAGATCTACGATCCGATGACCGGCATCTTTACCCTCCTCGACAATGAGATGAAATACGGTCGCACCGAGCATCAGGCGACACTCCTGGCAGACGGCGACGTCGTCATCACCGGCGGGATCCTGACTCCCAACGAATCGGACCTTTTACCACCCGCTCGACCAGACTTTTACCTCTGTGGGAAGCCTTTTGGAACACCGGCTCCGCCATGTCGCGATCCTGCTCACCAACCCCGCCTGGGGAACACTCATGAACAAGGTGTTGTTGATCGGCGGCGCATCCATCGGCAACAGCGCTTTCGGAGGACTGGAGCAGGCCCTCGCCTCGGTCGAACTGTATGACCCGGCGAGCGGTCAGTTCAGTTTCTTTGGTGACATGACGGAGCCGCGACAGAATCACACCGCGACGATGCTCAACGACGGCCGAATCCTGATCACCGGCGGTGTGAGTGACCCGGCCTTCAGCGGCACGGGGGAAGTGCTTGCCACGGGTGTCTCGCCCACGCCGACGCCGAGCCCTACTCCCACGCCACCCCGACGCCCACGCCCACGCCGACACCCACTCCTACGCCCACACCCACACCGACGCCCACGCCGACACCCACTCCTACGCCGACGCCTTCCCCGACCCCGGTTGAACTCGGCAATGTCTCCGCCCGCTTGAGTGTCGGCACAGGCGACAACGTCGCGATTGGAGGCTTCATTGTCACGGGCACGGAACCGAAGAAGGTGATTGTTCGAGGGATTGGCACTTCATTGCAGCCGACGTTTCCGGATGCCCTGCGAGATCCATATCTGGAGATTCATGACTCAACCGGCGCCATCATCGGCTCGAACGACAACTGGCAGGAACAGACGCCACCGGCAGACAAGACGGATATTCTGGAGACCGGATTTGCACCCAGCGAAAAGAAGGAGTCCGCCATCGTCCTTACCCTGGACCCTGGTAGTTACACTGCCATTCTTAAGGGGGTGGATGGGACGACCGGAATCGCGCTTGTCGAGGTTTACGATCTGGCGCCGACGGTGCCGGCCAAGTTGGCCAACATCTCTACCCGCGGCTTCGTGCAAACCGGCGACGACGTCATGATCCTCGGCACAATCGTGCTCGGCGATTCTGCCGCCAAAGTGATCTTCCGTGCTTTGGGTCCGACTTCCGGTCGACGGCGCTTTGCAGGACCCGACTCTGGAGTTACATGATAGCGACGGTACACATCGCCAGTAACGATAACTGGCAGAGCGATCAGAAAGACGAAATCATCGCGACCACTTTTCCGCCGAGCAACGATGCGGAGTCAGCCATCATCGCGACGCTCAATCCCGGCGCGTATACCGCGATCGCTCGAGGCGCAAACGATACAGTCGGCGTTGCCCTGGTTGAAGCCTATCAGTTAAAGAACTAGTGCACTGTAACTTCAAGTTATGGTAGGGAAGCGGCTCGGCTGGTCCGGACTCGCCGCGGCGATTCCCCCCGGAGGAACGCGCATCCGCGCGTCCAGTTTCTTGCCTTTCAGCGCACCAGCCAGCGGGGACGAGGCGCCGCGCGGCCGAAGCCCCAGTGGATGGAAAGAGGAGCGACGTAGAGATCGAAATGGGAAAGCGTCCCGTCGGGGTTGTCGCCGGTGCGTTTGAGTTGTCGGCCGCGGAAAAATAGATCCTGCCGCCGAAGAAGGCGAAGCCGCTGTAGTCGCCGTAATCCACCCCGCTGTGGGCATCGTTGTCGTTCGAGGCCCCGGCGGAGAGCCGGCGTTGCGCCGGAAAGTGATCGCCGCCATCCTGGCTCACTGCGGCATAAATCATGATATCGTCGTTAGGCCGCCGTTCGTGTCGCCGCGGCCGTGGTCGCCCTGGTCGTTGCGCGCATCGTACCAGGCGATGGCGATTTTGCCGGTCGTGGCATCGAGTGCAATCTTGGGTTGAACTGGCTGTTCGTGCCGGTGTCGTCGTTCACCCGCAGCGGAATCGCTCCAGGTCGCGCCGTTGTCATCGGAATAGCGCAGTTGAATGTCGGTGTCGTTACTTTCCTGCGGCTCTTCCGAGACATAGATGAAGTAAAGCCGGCCGTTGATGCGGGCCCGCCCGTCCGATCCCAGGCCAGCCCGCACTTCGGCGTCGATCGAGCGCCCGGATTGCGCCGGAATGTAATCGAAGCCGCCCACGTTGGTCGTCTGCAGCACCTGGGCCGGCCCGAAACCCTGCGGGCCGAGCCCGTCGGGATCGAGCGCGCCATAAATCGTGGCCGGTCCCTCGCCGCCGGTCGGGTTCTGATAAACGACAAAGACCTGGCCATCCGGCCCGACCGCCGTGTCGCCGTAATCGCCGAATCGGTTGCCGCCCGGGATGCCTTGCGCCGGACTGAAGGGCCCCACCTGGCCGAGCCCGGTGACGGCCGCACCGCTCGCCTGGATGCTCCATCAAAAGAGGTCCACGAAATCCAAACGCTGCCCGGCGCCGGCCGCGATCGAGGGTTGATCGCCGCTAACCGTTTGGCCGATCGCGGCCAGGCTTTTCCAAGGCATGACCGGCAAACCAAAGGGCAGCGAAGTGAGAAACTGGAGCGGCTGAAAAGTTGCGCCGCCATCGGTCGAGATCGCCATCTTGACCGCGATATCCGACGAGAGGTAGGTGAGGAAAATATTGCCGAAGTCATCGGAGGCGAGTTGGGCATCACAGCAGGCGAAGCCGAGCGCGTCGCCATTGGCGATCGACATTGTGCTGCCAGGTGCGTGCCGCCATCCGTGCTCCAGCTATGAAAGAGCGCGCTGGTTTCCAGGTTGGAAACGCTCGTGATGAGCATGGGATTGGTATGACTGATCGCGACCGCCGTCTCGGCCTCGTTCCCGGTTCGCACACTCATATCCACGTTTCTGGGAGCTTTGCTTGTGACTCCGGAATCTTGCCCGAGCGACTGGCTGAATGCAGTGCCAAGAGCGATTTGGGAACCGATGAACAGAAGGGCAGCAAGTTTCCTCATAGAGCCCCGGATAGTGAGCCGACCGTGTCCCGCGGAGCAAGCTTTTTCCGCATCGCAATGGTCGCCCTTCGGAAACGAGCAGATTAGTTTCCTCTTTGTCCAGGCGCTCCGTGGTTGGTCGGACACTACCTTTAGTTCTTTGCCGCCAAAGGGCTTTGTCTCAGGTCCGGCGCTGGTGACTGTCTTTGTTAACGGCATTCCGGGCGCCGCCAAGCATCTAGCCGTCCCGCATGGCCCTTGATCGATCTCCCCGCTGCGGCCCAGGCGGCCGGAGGGGAGGGGACAGCGTCCGCCAGCGCGATGGAGGAATGAGACATGGAGGGCACCGCATCAGTCGCCGGACGACAGAACTTCCCAAACGCCCGCTTGAAAAGCGAACCGGCACTGGCGAATGATATCGCGCCATGACCTTGCGCAATCGGGAGCAGCAGAAGTCATTTCTCAATCTTCTCCTGGAAGTCGTCCTCATCGGAGTGGGCGTTTTCCTCGCTCTTTGGGCGAACAACTGGCACGAGGAACGCGAGCAGCGCGCCCTGGCCGATTCCACCCTGCGCAATTTCGCGGACGAAATGCGCACCAACCGGCAAGCCGTGCAAAGCAACTGCCAATACCACGAAGTGCTCGCGCGTGAACTGCAGGAATTCCTCGCCAGCAACGAACCGCCGACCCAGGATCGTTACCAAAAGAGTGTCCACTTCCAGGGGGTCCGCCCGGTCATGTTCGAGCACACCGCCTGGGACCTTGCGCTCGCCACCCAGAGCCTCTCCTACCTCAAACCCGAGCTTGCCTTCGACATCTCGAAAATTTACAGCGAGCAAAATGCTTTGCAGACATTGGAAAACAGTTTTCTCGCTTCCGCCTATACTCCGGCCACCTTTTCGAGCGACAACCTCACAGGCCTGACCACCGCGATGAAATTCTATCTCATCGACGTCAACATCAAGGAGCCGGCCATTTTGCAAAGCTATGAAAAAATCATCCCCGAAATCGATCGCGCTCTTCCGCGTTCTACTCGTTAGGCCGCTTCGGTCTGATGAAGCAGGGCAAAAAAGCGAGAGTTGGGGATAGGGAATTGAGAATAGGGGTGAGGTCACATGAAAAACAATTCTGCGGAGCTAGGCGCTGGGCAAGAAGAAAGGAACTGTTTTTATGAACTACGTTGGGATCGATATTGATAAGCGTTACAGCGTGCTTTGCGCGCAGGATGAGGCAGGACAGAAGTTGCGGGAAACGCGGGTTGAGGGGCGCGCGATCCAGGACTACGCGCGGTTTTTCGGCGAGTTGGAAGGACCGGGCAAGACGGTCCTGGAAGCGTGCTGGAACTGGGGTTTAACCCACGATTTCGATCAGTCGCTGGCCTTTAGCAGAAGGTAAAAGAGCTGATCTGTTCCGACTCTGGGTGCCCGTGGTAGCAGCTGTTTATGCAAAGCGTCGCTCGTTCCGTGCACATACTTGAAGAGGCTGGACGGGACGACAAACCCAAAGGATTTATCGTCCACCCGAGCGATGATGGTGCCCCATTCCCGCGCTTTGTCGCCGCAACCGTCCGCTCCGATTCTGAACGTATCGATTCTCTCTAACAATCCGTTCTCGCGAGACGCAATTTTAGAGCCTTCGTTGCTTGTCCCATCAGCGGTTTTGATTGCAACAGCAGTCGAGGGAGCATCTAAACGCCAGGAGCCCGAATCCGGTTCGTGGTAGAGCGTTAAGTCGATACCGGCGCGAAATGGATTCGCCACGTTCGGTAAGAGTTTCCAATGATTCTGAATTTCACCGAGATCGTATTCAACCTGTAACCAAGGGACAATTCGGTCGTTTTGAGGCAGATTTTTCATCGCCGTAGCGAACACCGGATTACCGCGATCACGTTCAGTTGGCGGTCGTGGATCGGTCGGGTTGCGCGTGAATCCGTATGGAACTTCGACCCAGTAGGTTTGCGCCGGAAGTCGCACCTCAATCCATGCCTCATCAAGCCGGTTCCGAGCCCATGGAAAGAGATACATTCGCGAATACGTCATTCCCAGGCTACTTCCGGCTCCGTCCCAGCCGGGATAGTTTTCATTGTTTGGTTCGACGACTTTTCCCTCAGGCAAATGCAGCCGCACGATGATTTTTTTTGGCTCAGCGAGTGCTCGAGGCGGTTTCGACTCCACCAGTCCTTGAGGACTCTGCGCGACCGCGGCTCCGCACCAAAGAATATCGAAACGAAAGTGTCCCGGCTTGGGTGCGCCAAGATTTTCGCCGCACGAAATCATGAACTCGACGTTTGGGTCGGACTCACCCGCCAAAACGAGCCGCGGATACCGGATGTATTTCCAGTGGATGTCTCGGAGGTCGACAGCATCTTCCGCCGCAGCGCCAGCTGATCGCAAAAAAGCGATTATGATGACGCAGGTGAAAGCTGCGCAGCGGAGCCGGCATGTGGGGTTCTGCATCGTGACGATGGAACTTTAGCCGACCCGTTGCATCGGCGTCGAAGCGAAATTTCAGAAAGAGAGCGGTCAATCTACCTCTTCCGCTTCCTCTCTGTTCCTGGAGAATGCGGCAATCGACCGCTCCGTTATGCCTGATATTGCTCTTCCCTCACCTTTTCCATCCATTCGACAACCTTGCCGTCGAGCCCTTCCTGAATGGCGATATGCGTCATGGCTGTGGTCGGCGCGGCACCATGCCAATGCTTCTCGTTAGGCGCAAACTGCACGACGTCGCCGGGACGGATCTCCTCGATCGGGCCGCCCGCGCGTTGCGCCCGGCCACAACCGGCGGTGACAACGAGCGTCTGGCCCAACGGATGGGTGTGCCACGCGGTGCGCGCTCCCGGTTCGAAGGTGACACTCGCGGCGCGAACCCGGGCCGGTTCGGGCGCCTCGAAGAGCGGGTCGATACGGACAGTGCCGGTGAACCAGTCGGCCGGCCCCTTGCCGGATGGCTGTGAACCACTTCGTTTGATTTCCATCGTTTGCACTTGTCACTCGTCACTGATCACCTGTCACTCTCCTTTTGACAGCGGAGCTCAGCAAAGGACGTTGACGCGGCATGGGCGACAAATCTCCGAAGGCGAACCAGAAACAAAAAGCGCAGCAAAAGGGCAAAGCTGCGGACGCGTTGCAAAAGAAGAACGCGGCGGCCGCCGCCGCGAGGTCGACCCAGAAACCAAAGAGGTAAGTTTTGGCCAGATCGAATTACTCCGGCGAAAAACGCCGCAAAGAGCTGGAGAAGCAGAAGAAGAAAGAAGCGAAAAAACAGCGCAAGCTGGCAAACGCCGCCGACTCTTCCTCTTCTGGCGCCACTGCCGGGGGCGACGAACCAAGTCCTGCGGAGTCGTCTATCTAGACGCCTGAAACGGAGCCCAAAATGGTCATTTGATGACCACCCGGTCATTTGCTCCAGCCGTTCCGAATTTGGAAACCAGGTCGCAGATGCGCCGTGGCGTAAAGCCAGGAGAGAACGTTTTTGAATCAGGAAATTTCCCGAATGTCGGATAGAGCTCCGCCGCACGGAGCCCGTGCTCAAGACAGGACCCTGACTCACTGACTAGTGGCGCGGCCTCCGCATTAAGCCGGATCTTCGGCTACGCAGGGTCGCTTTGTTCCATACCGGCGCGCATCTTTTGTTGAGGTCGCCAAGTTGTCCGGCGAGCGAGGCCACGCCAAGAGGGGAAAGAGGAACATTTGGGAACAAACCCGCCAGCAGCTTCTTGAGCGCGAGATCATCTACCGAGCTTAAATCTCTCATGGCAATTCCCTGTTGATGCAGAGGGAAGGGGCCGCACCCGCGGTCGATTGACGCTGCAGAGGTGACCGCCTCACTACGGCCAAAGCGCAGGATGTCCAACGTTATTCCTGTGGGCACTAAAGGAGAACCGCCGCCGCGGCCGGATTGTGGAGCTATGCCAAAGTAAGCAGATGAAAGCGGTCCTACAAGTGGTTCCCGATCCCAGGAAAAACAGAGGGTCTGCTCTCATTGTCCTTTTTCGCCGCAAGCGAAGCGCCGCGGCTGTGTTTCAGATCGACTTCGCTGGAAAAGAGGTCGAGAAAGGCCCCTCTTCCAAACAGCGCATCATCTTTTCAAGATGAGACTTCAAAACCAACTCATCGCCAACACCGTCCTCGTTGCCTTGTTGGTCAGTTGTGGAAGATCAACCACTACGTCGAACGAATTTTATTGGGCCATCGGCGGCTGGCACGGGACTCGGCGAGCCGCCGAAGATGGACGCGATGTCCCGATGGTGGTACACGTGGAAAAGATGGCGGGCGGCCAAATTGAACGTCTCCAAGTGGAGCTTACTCCCCGACCTTATGTCGGTTTCACAATTCGGAATCACGATGAGAACGGTCGTTGGATAATGATCTACGCTAATTCAACCCGGCCCACCATCGGTCGGCTGCTGGGAACGCTTGAGAACAATCGGAGCACTTGGGAATCGACCCACGGCTCGCGCTTCATTTCCGAACAGATCGACACCAACCACTGGCGCAGGAAGCAATTCGTTTCGGAGGACGGCGGCAAGACCTGGAAAGTAATGTTCGTGGACGAGTTAGCGCGCGACGACACCCCGGTAGTTCCCTGACCTACTGTTGTAGCGGCAGTCTCCAACCGTCGACCGGCTTTCCTAATTTGTTTTCGTCATAGTCTGCTTCCTGGATTTACGCCACGGCGCACCTGCGACCTGGCTTCCAGGCTAATTCTTCGGTTTTGAATCAACGAGGTTTGCCACTCTCGAAAGCGGCCACACTCCCGGTAGTCTCAGTGCTGCGCGACGCTGAGCGTATTGCCGTCAGGATCCTTGAACCAGGCAACGAAAATCCCGGGCGCCGGCGACCATATTCCCAACTCATCCTGAGGCAGGCCGGGCACCCGCATGAATTCAATCCCCACCGCAGCCAGCGCTTTCACGGTGCTCTTGATTTCTGGCACCTCCCAGCCAAGCACAGTGAAGGGCTGGGGCTTGAAGTCCTTTGCCGGCGAGACTCGCAGGGTGGTTCCGTTGGAATCGAAGACGGTCGCGAAATTGTCTTCGTGGATCAGCCTTAAGCCCAGAGTCTCGCCATAGAAAGTCTTGGCGCGCGCGCGGTCGGTGACGCAGACAAAGCATCCTGCTTTGGCGCCACCGAGAATGGATTGATTAGTCATGAAGTCACTCAACCAGCGAACATGCTCGTCGCAAGGGCGACAATGCGTCATAGAGTTCGGGTTATGCGACAGTCCGTCGAACCCGGCCGGGGTATCTCCATTTCCAGCCTGGCTTACGATTATCCGGCACGCTGCCTTGTGCCTGAGCATGTGCACGCTTCCGACCAGCTCATCTACGCGCCCCGTGGCGTGATGGAGGTAAGAGTAGGGCAAAACTTTTGGCTGATCCCGCCCCAATTCGCGCTTTGGATTCCGGCCGGCACGCCGCACCGGATTCGCACGCCGCGCGCGGTCCACATGCGCACGTTATACCTGCGGCCGGGGATGGCGCGTCAGATGCCGGGTCATTGCACTGTCCTCCACGTCACACCGCTTCTCCGGGAGTTGATCGTCGAGATCGTGCGCCTGGGGCGACTGCGGGCGCGGGCCGCGCAGGAGGCGGCGCTCAAGACCGTGCTGGTTTCAAATCTGCGCCCGTCCGCGATCAAAACGCCGATACGCCTCGCCCTGCCCCAGGATCGCCGGGCGGAAACCGTGGCTCTCGCGGCCATGGCGGACATGGGGAAGAATCAATCGCTCCAGGCGCTCTGTGAAACCGCCGGCGCCAGCACCCGGACGATCGAGAGGATTTTCCAGCGCGAACTTGGGACCAATTTTGAGACCTGGCGCCGACAGGCGCGCCTGATGAAAGCAATCGAACTCCTCGTGGCCGGCTATTCCGTAAAGGAGACGGCGTTCCGGGTAGGCTATCGACAGACCGGGACCTTCGTCACCATGTTTCGGGACACCTTTGGCGAAGACCCCGAGGGCCTGGGCGTCACGCCTCGTCAGCAACCCTTAGGGCGCGGGAACGATCGGCCTGGGTTAAAGGCCTTGCCCTCTTTTTCCTGCTTTCCTGATTCATAAGAATTCTGGATGCCTGATTATTTCATCGCCGTCGCGAACTTCCATGATCGTCATGACCCCGCGCAATGCGGAGAACGACCCGCTCGTATTCGACAAATCCAACCCGCTCCGGGTGAAGATGAACAAGGAACGGTTCTGCGTCGCGAGCAGCCGGCCGACGTCACCCAGCGAGTCTGCGAGCGGCGTTCAAATCACTTCGCAACGGCAAGGCGACGGCGCTGAATCGTTAATTGCCTGGCAGCCGCGGGCGATCTTCTGCGGGAGCGGTTTGTCCTTTCGCATGCTAACTCCAGTTCGTAGAGTCAGGAGAAATCAAGGCGATGAGAATATTTCTTGCCGGCGCGTCCGGCGTGATTGGGCAGCGGCTGATTCCTCGGTTGGTCCAGGCCGGGCACGTCGTCGGTGGCATGACGCGCTCGCCCGGCAAGACGGAGTTACTGCGCGACCTCGGTGCCGAACCGATTCTTTGCGATGTCTTCGATCGCGAGGCACTTATCCAGGCGGTTCGCGACTTCAAACCGGACGTCATCCTGAACGAGCTGACCGATCTGCCCGATGATGTGGCGCAGATCAGTGAACACGGAAATCTGAATGCTCGCATCCGAACCGAAGGAAACCAGAATCTGATCGAGGCGGCGCGGCAGAGCGGGTCGCCGAAAATCCTGGCGCAAAGCGTCGCCTGGCAATTACCTGATGGGCCCGATGCCCTGGCGGTCGCAGAACTGGAGCGTTCCGTTCTCCGAGAGCGGTGTTGTGCTGAGCTATGGACAGTTTTACGGGCCCGGCACCTACAACGAGCAGCAACAACCCGCGGAACCTCGGGTTCACATCGAGAGAGCTGCCGAACGAACGATGCAGGCGCTGGGTGAGCCAACGGGCATCGGCGTCATTACCGACTGAGCCGCGACCGCGATCCGCTCGCTCCCAGGCCACGACGCTAATTTGATACTCACGAGTCCGGTTTAAACACGTCCTTCGCCACGGTAATGGCCGACATCGCCCGTGGCCAGCCGCAGTAGAAGGCGAGGTGCGTGATGGCTTCGATCAATTCCGATTCGGTGACGCCGTTTTCCTTTGCCCTTTTCAGATGAAAGGGAAGTTGCTCGGTATGGCCGCCGGCGATGAGCGCGGTGACGGTGACAAGGCTGCGGTCTCGCTTCGAGAGCTCCGGGCGCTCCCAAACGTCGTCAAAAAGCACGTCGTCGGTGAGCTGCACGAGTTTCGGCGCGAAGTCGCCGTAGGTCTTCTTAATGGTGGATGGTTCTTTGTTCATTTCATTCTTGCCTTCCTGGATTCCAAATTAATCATTTTCCTGCGTTCCTATTTTCCTGTTTCAATCTTCTACTGCCCAGTCATCGCCTCCAGCTTCTCGGGATACCGCGCGCCTTGCACGGTGATCTCCGAGGCTGCGGTTTCGATCTCGCACAGGTCCTCCGGCGTTAGCACAACATCCGCCGCGCCGAGATTCTCCTCCAGCCGATGCAGCTTCGTTGTGCCCGGGATCGGCACGATCCACGGCTTTTGCGCGAGCAGCCACGCGAGCGCGATCTGCGCCGGCGTCGCCTGCTTCTTCGCCGCGATCTTGCCTAGCAAATCCACAAACGCCTGGTTCGTCTTCATCGCCTCCGGTTGGAAGCGCGGGATGGTGCTGCGGAAATCGTCGCTCCCCAGCTTGGTCGTTCTCATCCATTTTGCCGGTGAGAAAACCTTTGCCCAGCGGGCTGTAAGGCACGGACCCGATGCCGAGTTCCTCCAGCGTCGGGATCACTTCCGCCTCCGGCTTGCGATGCCAGAGCGAGTATTCGCTTTGCACCGCCGTCACCGGCTGGACCGCGTGCGCGCGCCGGATCGTCTCCACGCCGGCTTCCGAGAGGCCGAAATGCTTCACCTTGCCTTCCGCGATCAACTCCTTCACCGCGCCGGCCACGTCCTCGATCGGCACGTTCGTATCCACCCGATGCTGATAGAACAGATCGATCACATCCGTCCGGAGCCGCTTGAGCGAAGCCTCCGCCACCCGCCTGATCTACGGTCATGCCGCCGTCCACCGTCAGCGCCTCGCCAATAACGTAGCTTGCTCCAGGACTGCACAACCACAGCACCGCAGACGCAATTTCCTCCGGGCGTCCCGCCCTTCCGATTGGTATCCCTGCCGCCGCGGCAGCGTAGGCTTCGTGCCCGTCTTTGAAGACATCGTGCCCGATCTGTGTGTCGATCAAACCGGGGTTGACCGCGTTCACTCGGATGCCCTTACGCACCACTTCAAGAGCGGCGGTGCGGGTGAGTCCGATAACGCCGTGCTTGGACGCGATGTAGGAAGGAATGCCGGGGTTTCCGGTCAACGAGCCGACCGATGCGCAATTCACGATCGCTCCGCTGCCCTGGCGTTCCATCTGGCGCAGCTCCGTATTTCAGGCAACTCCACACGCCGCGCAGGTTGATCCCAATGACGCGGTCCCACTCTTCGCGCGTGCTTTCCGTCGTCGGCACGACCTTGGCCATAATGCCGGCGTTGTTGAAAGCGGCGTCGAGTCGGCCGAACTCGGAAACGGTGCGGTCCACCATTGCGGCTACTCCGCGTCGTCGCTCACATCACAACGGATGGCAATTGCTTTGCGACCGGCGGCGATCAGCTTCGCCGCTGCCGACTTTACCGCGTCTTCGTTAATGTCAGCCAGAACGACAGCCGCGCCCGCCTCGGCGAACGCTTGCGCCGTCGCCAGTCCCATACCGGCAGCGGCCCCGGTAACGAGCGCCACTTTGTCTGTGAAGTCTAAGATATTAGTCATGTTTTATTCAGGTTGAATTCTTTAGCTTTAAGCGCTGTGCATCGTTGAGTGCATGGCTCTCTATTTCAGTGCGAAGGTAACTTTTACCTTTCCCGTGCCGACCGCCGCCGCCAGCCCGGCGGCGTCTTCAGTGCGCCCGATTTTGGTATAACTGTAAGAAGTCTTAAAAGACTCGTAGAACAGCACCAGGCTGTCGGATTGCCAAAGCATCAGATCGCCCGCCTTGATCGTGCCAGGACTAGAGGCATTGGTGGGAAGATTGGTGGAGAAATAAAAGTACTTCTCGTAGCCGTTCAACTCACTCATCTCCAATGTCAGGGGAAGCATCGCCTTGAGCTTGGCTACAGTGGAATTGTCCTCAAGCGTGGCACTAAAATGTCGCGAACCGATTGTGATTTGCATTTGCGTAGTGGCTGCAGGGTTGTTGGCACCTTTTTGAGCGGCATTAATATTTGCAGAGGGGGCGGCCTCCGCGCAGGAAATAATTCCGAGTGTCAGAAGGGCCACGCCAAACAGGTGATTCATAAAGTGTAATGCGATTAGCTTTAAGATTTTAGGTTGTCGGTAAAAAATGATTCCAGTTTATCGAAGGGAATCACATTAACCTTGTCATATAGATCCACATGCCCCGCACCGGGAACGACGTGGAGTTCCTTGGGTTCTGATGCCTTCTTGAAAGCGTGTTCACTAAAGATTCGTGAATGCGCAAGCTCCCCGGTGACAAACAAAACCGGACGCGGGGAAATCCAGTCGAGATGATCGAATGACCAGAACAACATCATGGGTGCATCGCTGGTGCGCGACATCGCCGTGGTCGAACGAGGGTGATGGCCACGAGGCGTGCGATAGTAGTCGTAGAACTCTTTGTCGATCGCCGATGACTTCTCGGTGATGACTTCGGGTGTTCCGATCACCATCGTTCTCTCGGCGCCATCGACCTCGGCCCAGCGTTGCGCGGCAATTGCCTCCAAAGACTTTTCGAGCGCGCCCTTGTCCAGATTCTCTGCGAGGCCCTGACGTTTCGCCTGCACTCTGCCCCACCTGACGGATTCCTTCTCGCGCGATCCTGCGGTGCCTGTCGCGATTCTGCGGGAAAGGAACTGAGTGGGTCGCACTTCTCCCATGTCTTCAAGGAAACGACCGGGGTGACTCCGCTGCAATTTGTGACTCGGGAGCGGATTACGCGTGCCCAGCAGATGATTCGCGAAACCTCACGGAGCCTCATCGAAATCGGCCTCGAAGTCGGCTACACCAGCCCCAGCCACTTCGCGCAAGTCTTCCGTCGCGTGGTAGGCGTCACGCCGACGGAGTTTCGGAATTCGCTTTAACCCGGGACTTTTCTCGCTATCCGCCACGACCTCGCCGGAGAGATACCGGGGAAAAGCGGAGGCTGTGCTGCGTTCGGGTGTGTTCACGGGAGCCACAGTAAAGCGTTTCGTGGGATGTTGCGGCAACCAATCGAGACGTGGTTGCGGCCTGACGCCGACGACGCGGCGGAAGACAGAAGAAAAGGAGGAAGTAGGAAGGCTAAAGTAGAAAGTCGGACAATCAGAAGCGAAAGCGGTTGTACTCTTCGTGTGTGCCGATCCAGAACCAGTAATAGTCCCCGTCGCGCTCCCTCGCGATCGCGCGGTAGCTCCGGCCGACTTCGACCGTATGGACGCCGCCCTTTTTCTGGAATCCTAACGAGGGATGGCGTGAGTTAGATTCAAAGAGCGCAAAATTCTTTTTCGCGAGTCGTTGCACATGCTCGGGCAAGGCGTTGTAACATTGCCAGAATGAAGCCAGCGCGTGGGACCTCACGGCAGGGGCTCGAACTTCCCCGCCTTGATCTCCGCGTCGATCTTTTCCAAGGCAGAAGCGTGCTTCCCGCCGGGCGAAAAGTCTGCGTCGATCTCAGCGTCCCAGGCAAGATTATCCTGTCGCGCAACAAAAGCCGCCAGCTTCGCCAGTTCCTCCGGCGTGAGGGTTTTCACTGCCTCCTCGATCTCAGCCAAACTCATGACTTAAAATTACACTGCGCTGACAATCTGGACAAGAGCGAAGCGCGCCCGACCTGCATGCTAAAGCTTCGCCCGGAACTTTGTCGGCGTGACGCCGACGACCCGGCGAAAGACTTGGGCGAACGCACTCGGGCTGGTGTAGCCGACTTCGAGCGCGATCTCGATCAGGCTGCGCTTCGTCTCGCGCATTATCTGCTGGGCGCGCGTGATCCGCTCGCGGGTGACGAATTGCAGCGGGGAAACCCCGGTGGTTTGCTTGAAGACGCGGGAGAAATGGAACGGGCTCAGTGCCACCAGGCTGGCTAACGACTCGACCGAGATTTCGTCGGCGAGCCGTTCGCTGATGTGGTCTTCCACCTGGTGGAGCTGGCGGATGGGCAGGCCGCCGCGGACCTCGGCTTTTTCCCGGGCGTCGTCGGTGTATTTCTCGACCAGATAACTGGCGATGAGCCGGGTGAGATCGGCAACGCGGCGGGTATTGCCGCGGGTGCGCGCGGTCAGCATGTCAGCGCAGGCCTGGCAGAGGTGGGCAAAGGCGTCGTCGCGCCCGAAGAAGTCGATCACTTCCACGCGGTCGGTCTGGCCCGGCCAGGCGGCCGCGAGCGCGGCGAGGAAGACATCGACCGCGAGATGGATCTGGATGACCACCTGCCCGGCGGGCGAAGTCCAGCGCACTTCGTAGGGGGTCTTGGAATGGGTGACGAACATCGCGCCGGGCTCGATCCGGCGGGTGATCCAGGCGCCGCCGACGTCGCGTTCGCGGAAGTCGGCCGAGCCTTTGGCGTTGCAGGTGATGAGCGGCTCCGGCGTGGCCGGGACGAGAAAGCTATCGACCACGCGCGGCAGACGGCAGAGCCGCACATAAAGTCCGGTCCATTGCAGCGCGGCGCTATCGGCCAGGACCTGTCCGTTGAGGTAGCGGTTAAATGCGGCCGCGGTCGTCCGGTCAGGCGTATTCACGAGATACATTGAAGCTACCACGACCCGCGTTACGGAGAGTGGAACAATGTCTTGCTGGCTCGCTGGGTCCGCTTGCCGACGTTGATCGTGAACTCGGCGAAGAATCGGGCACGGAGGATGAAGGGATAAAGTAGGAAGGTTAAAGTAGAAAGTGAGACAATCAGAACGAACGCGACTGTATTGTTCATGGCCGAAGTCTCCAAAGCGCCGAGAGCGAAGAAGCGCAAAATGACGCCGGGCTGGAAGCGGTGCCTGCTGGTGCTGGCGGCGCTGCTCCTGATCCCGCCACTGCAGGTGATGGTGGTGCGATTCGTGAACCCGCCGCGGACGTTGCCGATGTTGCTCGAAGAAGGCGGACAGATGTTCTCCAGAGGACCGAAGGCGCCGCTGCGCTATCGCTGGATCGATCTCGGGCAAATGCCGGAAATGTTCCTGAAGCATCTTTGGGTTTCGGAGGATGAGCGGTTCTTTCAGCACGAAGGTTTTGACTGGAAGGAGATGGACCTGGCGATGAAGAAAGCGGAGCGGACCGGCAAGCCGGTGCGGGGCGCCTCGACGATCACGAATCAATGCGCGCGCTCGATTTTTCTCTGGCAGGGGCGTTCCTGGATCCGGAAAGGTCTGGAATCGTATTACACGATCTGGATGGAGGCGCTGCTGCCGAAGCGCCGCATCCTGGAGCTGTATGCGAATGTGATCGAGATGGGGCGCGGGATCTATGGGGTGGAAGCGGCGGCGCAGCATTTCTTCGGAGTAAACGCACGCGGTCTGACGCGGGAGCAATCGGCCCTTCTGGCGGCGGTGTTGCCGAATCCGAAGGGCTGGAGTCCGGCGCAACCGGGCAAGGCCTTGCGGCGGCGTCAGCAGCGGATTCTGCTCCGGGAACGGGAGGCCCGTTTCCCGGCGAATCTGCTGCGGTGATTGAAGAAGGGCGGACTGCGTAAAAGTCATGCGACTCACGCGGCGGAAGGCGGAAGGCTGCGCAAGTAATCCGAGTTAGGGCAATTCCTCGCCGAAAGCTACCCGGCCAGAACGCAGGAGGGTCTTAACAGGCGCGCCTTCGCCGCACACGATCATGCCGCTCAATCGCTTGAACCATCGGCCGGTGGGACTTCCGGCTCGCGGTCGAGCCATCGCGCCAATTCGCCGAGTTGCGGGGCAGATGGGCGGCGGTGATTTCACACCGCGGCCGTGGCGCTATCGATCTCGCGTCGGTTGGCCCCCGTCGGAACCGAAGACGGTAATGAAATAATCTTCGTGGATCAGGTTTAACCCGAGAAACCCGCGCTACTGCACCGTCAGGGTGAGATCGTTGCCATCGCCACCAGAGTAGCTCGCCCCCAAGGTGTTCGAGCCGACCGTGATCGTTCCGCCGTCAGGCAGGTTATTGAACCTGCCCGAGATGGCCGTCCCCGCCGTGTTGTCGATCATGCTAAAGACCGTGCCGGGCGCGATTACACTGTTGCCCAGATCTGTCAGAACAAAGGTTGCGTTTGAATCGATCGCTACACCGGCGGCTGCCACCTGAGCCGCTCCTGGAGCGGTGCTATTCAGCACTCCGTCATACGTGCCGTCGCTGCGGAAAGTAAGAGTCTTCTCGATGGTCAAGGTAGCAGCCGGCCCCCCACCGGGTGAAAGCTCCGCTCCCAGTCCGATGCCAGTGCCGATCGTCACCGCGCCCGCGATAATTCCTGCTCCACCCAGTCCCCCGGCATTCACCTGCACATCGCCAGTTCCGGTCGCAGAACCGGTGCGATTGTCGGCAATGAGTTCGCCCGCCGTGATGGTTGTCAAACCGGTGTAGGTGCTCGGCTGGAGTAATACGAGCTGGCCCGTGCCCACCTTAGTGAGCCTACCGCCGGCACTTTG
>CAVTUV010000008.1:0-313985 GCA_963737995.1 uncultured Verrucomicrobiae bacterium | reverse complement strand
ATGTATTGCTCAGAGCATATTTAGCAGAGGCGATAACACTTATGGGAGCAGGTTTTATCCTTTTACCGCTGACTCTTCAGTTTGCGTTTATATTGCACGCACCGACAAGACCTTCGTCGTAGCCAACGAGGAGGAATCCAATGGTTATCAAAGAGTTGAGGATTTAAAGTTCAGCGAAGAGGGGTCCCATTTCGCCTTTGTTGCGACTGACGATGATAACCAGCAATTGCTGGTTGTTGATGGGAACGCTCTGCCACCACGCAAAGATGTGCACGATTTTTCCTTCACCAAAGACGGCCGCCACTACTCGTTTCTATCTGGCAACTCCAATAAGGCGCGTGGAAACAGGCTCGTCGTCGACGGAGTCGAACAGGCGTTTGAATACGGTGGAGACTTTGTCCATTTCACTACGAGCTCACGCGAAGATGACAGGCAATGCGTGATCAGCCCCGACGGGAAACATGTTCTCTACCTGGCTTCGCTCGGTGAAACGGATGCCAGCGGCCGCTACTCCGCCGATCACTCGCCGATAAAGGGGGTTTGCCTCGATGGCAAGATTATTCCCTGTGAGGGCGAACAATCCGAAGTCACGGCCTATTTCACGCCCGATAGCAAGCACGTCGTCTGGATCGACTGGGGCGGCAAACTGAGCGAAGCGGGATCCGCTTCCTGGGATAAGTTTGCGGATGTCCCTGGCTTCTCCATTTATGTTGATGGTCAGTTCGACGGACATTTCGACTCTCCCACGATCCACGAGCCGAACACGACCACAAGCACCGCTCGCTATTTCCGGGATAGCAAAAATGCCGCGAATATGGAAGCGGATGGGACACTAACAGTGTTCGCCCAAGTGGGAACTGTCGTTAAGAAACTCCGAGTCACGCCTGCGGCAGATACAAGCCTGGAAAGGTTCGGCCCCCTATCGCGAGAGACGCCGCAGGTCTCGGGCGGAGAGGCCGCTCCAGAAGCAACCCCGTCAAACTGGTGAGAAGGTCGTTACGAGGTCTTAAGGTAATTGGCGGTTTCATCCGTTCACTCAGGCAAGCGGAGGAGTCTATGATTCCTTCTCGCAGGAGGTCGGCGAACAGGAGTGTCCTCACATTTTGTCTTGGCGTCGTAGCCGCCGCCTCTACGCAGGCCGGGGATAAGGTGTCGTTGGAGAATCGCGACCATCCAACCGGTCTTGAGATGGAGGATCTCGGTCCCGTTCCCAAAGATAAATCGACCATGTCTTTCAGTGAAGACGGTTTGCACGTCGCGACTGTGACTCCGAGTCGGACCAAGCAACGCGTCGATTATGACGGCCAACCTGGTCCGGAGTTCGATACGATTGAAAACTGGAGCAGGGGGGGAGGACCGGCGATAAGAATAGCATCTAACGGCGCTCACATTGCTTATCTAGCCCGCCGAAATAGCACCGAGTTCCTGTGCCTCGACGACAAGGAAATGGAGATGGAATTGGCCGTGGACGGGGACGGGGACGGGCGGCAAATCTTCAACTTCAGCCCGGATGGCGCACATCTTGTCTATGTCCACAATGGTGAGGACGGGCTTTCGCATGTCTTCTTCGATAACGAGCCGGACCCTGGTTTCCTTACGGTTACCCCGCCCATTCTGTTTAGCTCGCAGGGAGGACACTACGCCTATCTTGCGCAAAACGACAAGGGCCAGGTCGTGGTTGTCGATGGGAAACCTGGGCCGCCCCTGCACGATGTCGCCGGATTACGGTTCAGCCCGGACGGGAAGCACTTTGTCTATTATTATTCGGCTGATGATCAGTATAAGGTAACTCTGGATAGCAAGGCCGCCCGATCCCTTGATGGTGCTCAGCCGGAGAGCATTCAGTTTAGCGCCAACGGAAAGCTCGGCTTCATTGCCCGCAAGGGAACCGGCTGTGTCGCGGTTGTCGATGATAAGGAGCGCGGCGCGTGTCAGCAGATGGGGCAGCTCCAGCTCAGCGCCGATGGCAGGCGTTTCGCTTACGTCTCAGGTACCTCGGATGGCGAAAGTGTTGTGGTGGACGGCAAGCCAGGCCGTCCGTACGAAAAGATTACTTCCGTCATGTTCAGCCCGGATGGCTCGCGCGTCGCCTACACTGGGCACCTCTCCACCGGCGATTATGTCGTCGTCGATGAACAGGAATCGCCTCCCTACCGCTTCATCAGTCACTTCGAATTCGCGGCCGCGGGCAAACGCTATGGCTACGTCGGAAGCACCGAGAACGGTGTGGTCATCGTTATCGATGGGAAGGCGAGCAAACCCTATCGTACCTTTCGAGACTTGGCCATAAGTCCGGATGGCTCGCGTTACGCCTATGAGGCTGATCTCGATCTTTCGAAAATGTCCGTCCGCCAGTACGTTGGGCGCACCCATGACTCGGAATTCAACATCGACGGAAAAGTCTTCCCGGCGACCAACATCGTAGCTACCTTGAAACCGAGTAGCGATCCGAACGACAAGGACATCTTCCGGTTTAGCCCGGATAGTAAGCATTTGGCCATGGCGAGCATGGTACCGGGCGGGGCCAAATATGTCATTACGGTGGATGGCGTCGATGGTCCTACTTCCGGGTGGTGCAATCGATTTACATTTTCTCCCGATGGCGCGCATTTCGCATATGTCACGCGCGAACCTACGCGCGGAGAGGGTTGGAATACCATCGCCGTCACGATTGATCGCAAAGTAGTCCTATCTACTCACGTCCTCCCATCCGGAGACACAGTTCTCATAGCACAAGCAGTAGAAGACAGCAGAAACACTGGCATTAAGCGCGTGAATCCAAATTATTTTGAGTTCCGCGATGATAAGAAGCTCAAGTTCATCACAGTGAAGGATGGAAAGATGTGGCGCGTTACAGTCGAACCAGGCGCCCGCAACATTGGGGCCGGGATCAGGCGCCCGAAGAATCTGCAAAATGGTAATCGCGACGGTAAGAACCGGGAAAACGCCGCGAAATGTGGACGGGAAGAGGCTGCAAAGTGATGTGTGTCTTTCTAGTAGTGACAGCTTGGTGCGGAAAAGATTCTGTCACCGCAAGGCGGCTCTTGGACTGCTTGTTCTCTCGGCCTGCTCGTTTTTTACGACGGCAACCATCAGCGGCGAATTACCTCCATTGAGCGGATCTGGAAAGGTCCTCAGCGTGATGCCTATGCCGCACCATATAGTGCTCCAGATTGTTGGTTCGTCACCTCAAACTGGGCTCTATTCGTACGACCCAGAAAAGATTGTTGTCCTGAATGAAGCGGGCAAACCGTTGGACATTTCCGCAGTCGGAGGACGACCGGTCGATTTTACCGCCGAGCGAAATCCTCACATGGTTAACAACGGATATGATTGCCCGGTAATAATCACGAGGCTCGTCATCAATCCAGCTGCGGCTGCCGCTTTGGCGGCGGGGCCGCACTCTGACTCAATCGAACAGATGGCTACGATGATGGCCCAGTGGCGCGAGTATGAAGCCAAGGAAGCGAAGAAGAAAGCCGGAGAGGAAGTCGCCAGGAAGGCCCAAGACGATCTAGAGGAAAACTTACGCCGGCAGATGGCCCAAAAACGGGAGGAAAGTCGCAGGGCAGCGGCAGAAGAGAACGAGCACAAGGTCGCGGTCATTCAACACAAGCAGCAAGTGGTTCGCGCCCGTCGTGCGCAAATCGCCGCTAAGATTGTTCGTATTAAGGCTAAGGTCGATGCGCAGGACATCGCTCCCACCGGTCCTGCCGTGAAATATGCGGTCAGCCCGCATGCATTGCGCCTCGCCGCAGCTACACTCAAAGGTAGCCGCTCTGTCATTCTAATTGATGGGGTCCCCGGGCCTGCTTTTGACGAACTCATCTGGGTGCCAGGCCGGACTTTCGACAGAATCGATCGCATGCGGCGCTACCAGGAGGGACGTCGGGGCGGGCCCGACATGAAGGTAGAAAACGCTCCAGTAATATTCAACGGCGATGGAGCTCGGTTCGCCTATGTGGGGCGGCAGGGAAATGAGTATGTCGTCATGCTGGATGGCAGAGAGTTGGCGCGCGGGCCTTACGCTCCCGCCGCGGTGGAAAGCCTGTGCTTCCTACCTGGTGGTAAACGCCTCGCTTATATCACGACAGTTCCGCAGCCAAAGGACCGGCAGGTGGAGTATTTCCGCGGCACCCGGCTCGTCGTAGAAGGCGATGAAAATCCGCCGGTGCTAACCCTGGCCGACGTGCCAATCTCTTTCAGCCCTGATGGTGAGCATTACGCCTACATTGCCGAACTTCCACCTGAAGGCCGAATTAGATGGGAGCACGCCTACCATCTCGTAGTTGACGGAAAAATGGATTCGCCTGCATTCTCGGCGCCGAGTTTCAGAATCAATCGCTACATGGAGGGAAATGTTGCGCCTCTCTTCACCGGTGATTCCAGGCACCTGGTGACTATCCGCAACAAGCAGGTCCCCAACCCAGAGAGGAAGGGCGAGTTCGTGGATGGGCCGTCAACTATTTTTGTCGATCAGAAGGCGGTGCTCGAAGCGCCCTTTATCGAAAGATTGGTCAACGTTCCAATCGATTACAGCCGGTCGAAGCAGGTTTCGCGACGCTTCTATGCCAGCCTTCTCAACCTCTGGGTAGCTCCGCAGGGATCAGACTTCATCGCCGTGTTCGCAATGCCGAACGACCGCCCTCAGCAGTCTAATACGTCTTCCGGTTGTCGGTTGTACCTGAACAGTCGTGCGGTCGGCGACGCCTTTAACGTTGAATCGATCACCTGGAGTCCGGACGGCAAACGATACATGGCCCAATGCAAGACATCTCGAGGTTCTGGTTTCATGATCATTGATGGGAAAAAGGAGCCGGAATACCAGAGCGTCTCCAGTGTGTTTCAGGGTACAGTTTGGACAACCGTCGGGTTTACAGCTGATTCTTCCAAATCGGTCTACCTGGCGCGGAACGATAGGGCGTTTCTGATTGTAGAAGGGGAAGAGTCGGATGGGTTTCAGACCATTGAGCAGTTAGTTTGCAGTAAGCGTGGCGCCCACATCGGATTTGTCGTGCCTGACGAAACAGGGGGGAAGGTCGCGGTCATAGATGGGCAGGCGCTGCCGCCGCGCCAAGAGGTGAAGGATTTCATCTTCAGTTCCGACGGGACCCATTACAGCTTCTTGTCGGGTGAGAAAATTGTCCTCGATGGGATGGAACAGGCGAATGATTTTGGGGGCGACTTTGTCCACTATACGAGCAGCTCGGGCGAGAATGACCGACATTGTTTGTTTAGCCCCGATGGGAAACACGCTGTCTACCTTGCAAAGTGGCAGCCCACTGACTCCAGGGCTTCCACTAAGGCAATTTGCCTCGATGGAGAGGTGCTTCCTCTGAGAAGCGAGTACTCGGAGGTTACTCCGTTCTTTACACCCAACAGCAAGCATCTCATTTGGATCGATTGGGGCGCCCAACCGGGCCTGACGGTAAACGGAACGCCCGATTTCTACAATATGGGTGGCTATGCTATTTACGTTGATGGGCAATTGGACGCGGAGTTTAAGTGCTCCATGATCCCTTATAACGGTCAGAGCAACTCGAGCGTGGCGCGTTACTTTGAGCGAACGCAGGACGCTGCCGAGATGGGAGCAGACGGCACCCTGACTCTGACCACACAAGTCGGCGACGCAGTGAAAAAGCTGCACGTGATCCCGTCCTCTGACACCAGTATGGAAAGGTTGGCGGCTTTGGCGGCAGAAGAGCAGGTTGCGGGGGAAGCAGAATCCAAAAGGTCTGGGCAACCCTAGCTGGAAACAACTATGCAAATGAAGCAAACGTTCCTAATTCTTGGTCTGAATGTTCTTTTGGCCTGTTTGAGCGCGAGCGGCTTCGCCCAGCTCCAATCCGCGAGGATAGGACCGGCTCAAACAAACCTGCGAGTCGCCGAGCTTTCGCTCGAAGAGTCTTCCAACGCGCTCGCCTTCGGGAAGGATGGGATGCTCTACATCGTCAGTAGCTACGGAGGGAGATACCGCAAAGGCACCCTTTCCAGATTGAACCCGGAAGCTTTCTCGCGCCTTCGACCCGCAAAGGATGGACGGAGCGCGGCCGCAAATGATGATTTTACCGAAGTTTACACTTTTCGCGAGTCCTCTGAAATGCTGGATAAGCGGCGGAAAGAATTCGGCAATTGTCCCAGCAAAATCATAGCTGGGGCTGACGGCAAGCTCTATATTTCGGGTGGCTCTCAGCTTTGTGCACGATTTGACGTCGATGCGCAGCTGCTGGATTGGGTGGCGTTTGCTCCGGAGACTATTGCATACGGGGAGCGCAATTTCGATCTTCAAAACACCGGGGCAGACTGCTTTGCGGTAACGAGTGACGGGTTGTTGTTGTGTAAGCGAGACGGTAGCGAGAGAGCGGCAGTATTTCACACGAGAGGCGGGAACACGGATCTCGGCGCCATCGCCGGAACCGAAGGTTGGAAAGACGCGACGCTCGCGAATGATGGTTACGTCTATGGGGCCACGGATGATGCCTTGGTCAGGGTAAAGACAGACGGGAGCGGGATTGCGATACTAAAGGCCTTCACCGGCAAGGATGATCATCCAGTAGGCGCTCCGGTTCTCGTCCGGAATACGCTTTACGGTTATGCCGCGGACGCTGGGGCAAGGATGGGATACATTTACAGACTCAATCCGGATGGCAGCGGCTATTCTATCCTCGTTAGCTTGGACTACACACCATCACTGCCACTGGTGGCAGGAGGTGATTTTGCCTATGGCATTGGTTTTAGTCCTGTTCGGAGTAGTAATTCACGATCAAGCCGCACCCTCCGCAACCAGGGCGAAGCTTCGCTGCCCGAGATCCGGGGACTTTTTCGAATAGGCGGTGACGCCGGTAAATTCAGTGTGATCGTTCCCGCCAAGGAACCACCGCGCGCGCAAGCACTCGTCGTCGGGAACAGCGCAGCTTATGTTTTGAAGGATTCGAACCCGGCTTCGATTCTACGAGTCCCCATACCGGGCGCATCGGGCGCTTCGGCCGTAAGATCGGCGGAGCAACATCCGGCCCTGAGTTCTCCAGCGACCGGTGTCGGGGACGGCCGTGCGGTCGCATCAAATCCTGAACCACCGGCTCCCCCTGCACCCGTGCCGGGTGGCAAGAGCTTCTTTCACAAACGACAAAGCAGTTCAGAGAATGAGGAATCGCTGACCGCAGGCGAAGGTAGAACAGAAGGAAACCCACCCAGCGGAGGGGGTGAAGGTATTCCAGCAAGGGTGCGGCCGGGCCTGGCACCGCGCAAAGCTACGGCATCCACCAGGCTTGCTCCAGCAGCGCCAGAGACGACTGAAGAAGATACTTCTCCTGCTCCTGAGCAACCAACCGAGAGCTGGGGAGATTCTTCTTCATCCACTCACTCGTCAGGAAGCTGGGAAAGGTCACATCCGTCCGGCCGCCGCAACCCTCTTGTAAGAACCTCGCGCCGCGGTGGGACAGGAAATGAAGCTGAGGCGCCTGATAGTTCAGCCGGGGCTACCGACACTTCGGCCATCGTCGACCAGCAGATGCAGGCCATGAGCGCGCAGGACACCGAAACGCTTTCGTCCCTCTATGGAAATAACGTTGACTATCTGGATAAGGGTGTGGTCAGCAATGAGGCGGTTAGAAACGATCTTCAGGATTATTTCGACCGCTGGCCAGTGACACAATGGCAAGTCGCCGGTGCAGTGAGTTCCAAAGAATTGGCTGGCGGAAACTATCAAATCACATTTCCCGTCACCTTTAATGTAAGTAACCCCCGGACCGGCAGGCATATCAGCGGCGTTGCTCTCCAAACGGAGGTGATCACGACCGACTCGGCCGGGAACATGAAGATCATTTCGCGGCACGAGAAAGTTTCGCGCTCGCGCGACAATTCGAGCAGACAAAAACCGAAGGGTGACAAGGTCTACCAAGGTCGCCGTGTGAATCCCTCGCCACCAAATGTCCCGTGGCCCTTGGGGATTCCGCGGCCATAATCGCCCGGAGGGCGTGGTTCAGTCGTCCTCTCAAGGCCACCCCATCCCTCATAGCAGGTGACCACCAGTCGCGGTCGATCAGCTCGAAACGACCTTCCTGGGTTCCCCGCGGACGTCCAATTACCGGGTTAATCCTTGCAAAATGCTGCCGCCAAAAGAGCGCTGTCAGGAAGCGAAGTTTTTGAAGTTATCAGGCAAGACGAACGATTGACGCGGGGCGGTTCGAGCGGAAGTTGAGGTATGTATTCAACTACCGAAAGAATTCCTAAATTTATGAAGGTGGCGGTCACCCTCGCCTTCACCGCTGCACTCGCCACCGCGCCTCTGGCCTTGGCCGAGGAAAAAGCGGCCGAAGGCGCGGCGTCGAAAGAGATCACCGGCGAGATCGTCGATATGATGTGCTACGTCGACCACAACGCGACAGGCGAAAAGCACGCTGGCTGCGCTGAAAAGTGCATTAAAGGCGGCGGCCCCAGTCGGGATCGTGAGCGACGGTAAAGCCTATATCGTGGTCGGCGCGCACAAGCCGATGAATGACGAGCTCGCCCCGCTCGCCGGCAAGACCGTGACCCTGAAGGGCAAGCTCGCGACCAACGGCGGTGTCTCGATGCTGGAGAACGCCGAGATCGTTAAAAAATAGTTCGTTAGTCTGAATTAAAGCGCGCCTCGCTCCAGTTCTCGGGGCGGGCGCTTTTTCTTGCGACGATCGCAGCCGCGTCTCGCTATTTTGCCGTCACTGGCACGGGGATGACGAATTTGCCATCCTTTTCAGCGATGAAACTCTCGCTCGTGCTCGTGGAACTCCCGTTATCGTCCTTGTCTCGACCGTGATCTTTAGCTTCTTGTCGGCTTGAGCGGCAACTCATCTTTGCTCCGCCCGGTCCGTCCATCGTCTCTCCGGCCTTCTTTGTGTCTTCGGGCGAGAGATCGACCAGTTCGATTTTCGAGATCTTTCCGCCCGCGCCGTCGCTCACCATCATTTTGTAAAAGCCGAGCGCTATTTGATTCGCCTTCTTGGTGTAAAGAAAGGATTCCAGGGTGGCGGTGTCCTTGGCCTCGAAGGCGGTTTTGTATTTATCGGTGAAACGCCTTCTCCTGTTCCGCCGTGCCGGCGCGAAGCGCGGTTGCGATCGGGGTAAGACCGACGAGGAGAAGGAACGAGAAACAGATTTGTTTTCATGCAGACATGGTTAGTCGTGGGCGCGTAGCGTCTTAGCAGGCTAATTTCGATGCCGGGCAGCGGCTTAAAGGTGGCAGCCTGCACCTGGCCGCAGTCGAGCGGAAAAATTCGATTGCTCGCCGCGCATTCGCGGGCTTATTGAAACGTCTTCGACGCTAGCCCCGCGCATGAATATCCACGAATATCAGGCCAAAGAGTTGCTGAAAAATTCGGCGCCGCCACGACCGCGCGGCCGAGTCGCCGGCGACGGCGGAGGAAGCGGAACAGATTGCGCGCGAGCTCGGCACGAACGATCTGGTCGTGAAGGCGCAGGTGCATGCCGGCGGACGCGGGAAGGGAACTTTCGCCAACGGGTTCAAGGGTGGCGTGCATCTTGTGAAATCGCCCGCCGAAGCGCGTGATGTCGCCGGAAAAATGCTCGGCCAGACGCTCGTCACGCATCAGACCGGCGCGGCCGGCCGGCGTCGTGAACAAGGTGCTGGTGGCGGAGTCGGTCGAGATCGAGCGCGAGATTTATTTTGCCATCCTGCTCGATCGCGCGACCGCAGCGCCGCTCGATCATCGCGAGCACGGAAGGCGGGGTGGAGATCGAAACGGTCGCGGAGAAATCGCCCGAGAAAATCATGCGCGAGCCGAGTGGATCCGCTGGCCGGATTGCAGCCTTTTCAGACGCGCAAACTGGCGAAGCAGCTCGGTTTCAAATCCGACCAGATCAAACCGGCGGCGAAACTTTTCAGCGCGCTCTATCGCACCTTTATCGAGTCGGATTGCTCGATGGTGGAAGTGAATCCGCTCGTCGTGACGAAAAAAGGCGAAGTGCTGGCGCTCGACGCGAAATTTAATTTCGACGACAACGCGCTCTATCGGCATCCCGAGATCGCGGCGATGCGGGACACGGCGGAGGAAGATCCGCGCGAAGTCGAGGCCTCCAAACACGGGCTCAACTACATCGGGCTCGACGGCAACATTGCCTGTCTCGTCAACGGCGCCGGCCTCGCCATGGCGACGATGGACATCATCAAATTTTACGGCGGCAGCCCGGCCAATTTCCTCGATGTCGGCGGCGGCGCGACCGAGGAGCAGGTGACCGAGGCGTTCAAGCTTGCTCGTTTCCGATGCGAACGTGAAGGCGATCCTGGTCAACATTTTCGGCGGGATCATGAAGTGCGACGTGATCGCGCAGGGCATCATCAACGCGGTCAAGGCGGTCAAGTTGCCCGTCCCGCTGGTCGTTAGGCTGGAAGGCACGAATGTTGAGCCAGGCAAGAAGTTAATTGCGGAAAGCGGCCTCGCAGTCATCGCGGCAGATGATTTGGCGGACGCGGCGGAGAAGGCGGTCGCGGCCGCAAAACAAAAGCTATGAAAGCTAAGAAGATCGCCTTTACCGGCATTCCAGTGACCGATATCAAGCGGGCGCGCGCTTTTTACGAAGGCGCGCTCGGGCTCCAGCCTTCAGCTGAGTTTGCGGAAGGCGTGTGGATTGAATACAACCTCGGCCCCGATACGCTCGCCATTGGGAGCGTCGGCGACCAATGGAAACCATCCGAAGACGGAGCGAGCGTTGCGATCGAAGTGGAAGATTTCGAGGCCGCGATCAACAACTTGAAAGCCGCGGAAGTGCATTTTGCCGCGGAAGGAATCGAAAGCCCCTGTTGTCGCATGGCGGTGGTGCAGGATCCGGATGGCAACAAGATAATCATCCACAAATTGAAACCGGAGAGTGAGAAAGGACCATGTTTATGATCAAGGAAGTCGCATTTGTCGCGATCGCCGTTTCGGATGCAGAACGGGCGCGGAAGTTCTATCAGGAAACGCTGGAGTTGAAGCCGAGTTCCAGCGCGATGGAGGGGGCCTGGGTGGAATACGACCTTGGTGCGACCACCATTGGTGTGGGCTGTCACCCGGCCTGGCAACCTTCGCGGGATGGGACCACGATCGCGTTTGAAGTCGATGACATCGACGCAACGATCGCGACTCTAAAAGAACGCGGCGTCGCCTTCGATATGGAGAAGATGGAAACGCCAGTCTGTTGGATGGCACAATTTCGCGATCCGGACGGGAACAAGTTGGTCGTGCACAAACGAAAGAGTGCCTAGGGGCGGAAAATCCGAAGCACGAATTTCGAAATCCGAAACAAATTCTAATGACGAAAACTCAAAGTCCAAAACGGGGCCGGGCGCGAAGTTGTTTGGAAAATTCAGGCTTAGAATTTGTTTCGTGCTTCAATATTCGGATTTCGATATTTCCCTGCTGATGTCTGTCCTCGTCGATAAAAACACCCGGCTCTGTGTCCAGGGTATTACCGGCAGCGTGGGTGGTTTCCATGCGCGGCAATGCATGGAGTACGGCACCAAGGTCGTGGCCGGAGTCACTCCCGGAAAAGGCGGCCAGAAGTTTGATGACAAGGTGCCGGTCTTCGACACGGTCTGGGAAGCGCGCCAGGCCACCGGCTGCAACGCATCAGTCATCTTCGTGCCCGCGGCGGGCGCGGCGGATGGAATTTTGGAAGCGGTCGATGCCGGGGTCGAGCTGGTCATCTGCATCACCGAAGGCATCCCGGTCATCGACATGATGCGGGTGAAAGCAGAAATGGCCGGCAAAAAATCGCGACTCATCGGCCCGAATTGCCCCGGCATCATCACGCCGGGCGAATGCAAAATCGGCATCATGCCGGGTTACATTCACAAGGCCGGCAGCGTCGGCGTGATCTCGCGCAGCGGCACGCTCACTTACGAAGCCGTCTGGCAACTCACTTCGCGCGGTCACGGCCAATCGACTTGCATCGGGATCGGCGGCGACCCGATTAACGGGATGTCGCACCTCGACGCGGTCAAACTTTTCAACGACGATCCGAAGACGGACGCGATGATCTTGATCGGAGAAATTGGCGGCTCGGCCGAAGAAGAAGCCGCCGCCTGGATCGAAAAGAATTGCCAGAAACCAGTCGCCGCCTTCATCGCCGGCGCGACCGCGCCGCCGGGACGCCGGATGGGCCACGCCGGCGCGATCGTTTCCGGAGGAAAAGGAACGGCCGCGGGTAAAATCGAAGCACTCAAGGCCGCGGGGATCGCGGTCGCCGCAACACCCGCAACGATGGCTGACACCTTGATTGCGCGGTTGAAAGAGAGGAAATAAGCCAATGCCCGTTGCCAAAGGACTCGAAGGAATCGTCGCCAACAGCACTCGCCTTAGCGATGTGATCGGCGACAAAGGTCAGCTGATTTATTCCGGCTATGACATCAACGAACTGGCCGGCAAAGTCAGCTTCAAGGAAGTCCTCTACCTGCTCTGGAAAGGGAAGCTGCCCAATCGCCAGGAAGCCGAGCAGTTCATGAAACTGCTCCGGGCCGAGCGCGAATTGCCCGGCGGCGTGATCGATTTCATCAAGGTCGCGCCGAAAACCGCCAACCCGATGGACGTGATGCGGACCGCTGTCTCCATGCTCGGACTTTATGATCCGCTGATGGACGAGGAAGCGACACGCGAGATCAACGAGCGCCGCGCCCGCAGTATCACCGCCAAGATCGGCATCATCGCCGCCTATTTCCATCGCGCGCGCAACGGCAAATCCCTTCCGCCGGTCCGTGACGACCTGACGGAGGCGGAACATTTTCTTTACCTGATCAACGGCGAACCGCAGCCGCAGGAAGCAGCCGACACCCTCGATGTCGCATTTGTCCTGCATGCCGATCACGGGACGAATGCCTCCACCTTCAGCGCCCGCGTCACTATCTCCACCCTGAGCGATTTTTATTCCGCCATCACCTCCGCCATCGGCACCCTGAAAGGTCCGCTTCACGGCGGAGCGAACGAAGGCGTCATTCGCATGCTGGAGGAAATCGGGAGCGAGGACAAAGTCGACGCCTACGTTGAGGAGCAGCTGGCGCAGAAGAAAAAGATCATGGGCATCGGCCATCGCGTTTACAAGACGCTCGATCCGCGCGCGCCGCATTTGCAGAAGATGGCAGTCAAGCTGAGCGAAAAACTGGGCGACCCGAAATGGATCCGGATGTCGGAGCGGATCGCGAAGCTGATGAAGGAAAAGAAGAACCTGAACGCGAACGTCGATTTCTATTCCGCGACCGTTTACTATTCGTTAGGCATTCCGACCGATTTGTTCACGCCAGTCTTCGCGATCGCGCGCTGCGGCGGCTGGTGCGCCCATGTCCTCGAACAGCTGGAAGACAACCGCCTCTATCGTCCGCTGAGCGAATATATCGGGGAGCCAGTGGGGAAGAAAGTCATCCCGATCGACGAACGGCCGTAGTTGGAGCCGGGCTCGGTCATCCCGGCTCGAGCGCCTCGCGAAGCGAGGCGGCGACAAATTGCGGCTGCACCCTTCACCGCGTATCTGTTGCTTCCGATGAGCGCGGGAGGAAGACCTTGGGGACGCGAAACACTGGCGCTGCTGCGCGCCGGACCGTTCCGGCGCTACCTCCTCGGCACCTCGATTTCCGATACCGGCACCTGGATGCAAATCATGGCGCAAGGCTGGATCATGAGCACGCTCACGGACAAGGCGATCATGCTCGGGATGGTGAACTTCGCCGCCGGGTTGCCCATGATTTTTCTCACCATGTTCGGCGGCTCGGCGGCGGACCGGTTCGACAAGCGCAGGATTCTCGTCTGGACCCAGGTTGTGCAGATCGTCCTCGCCCTCGTAATCGGCGGGCTGATTTTCAGCGGGCGCATCCAGATCTGGCACATCATCGCGGTCGCGGGATTGTTAGGCATCGCCTTCGCGTTTGAACATCCGGCCCTTTCGGCGCTCGTGCCGGAACTGGTGACGCGGGAGGAAATCGCCAGCGCGGTAGCGCTTGATCGCGCAGTCTTTCATTGTGCTCGACTGGTCGGACCCTCCGTCGGAGGCGTGGTCGTTGGGCTTTGGGGCGCCGCGACCGCGTTTTTTACGAACGCGTTTACTTTCGTCGCCTTCATCATCGCGCTTCTTTCGCTCCCGCCGCGACCGATCGGAAGCGAGGAAGAGGAAGAAAAACGCGCCAGCGGGATCAAGGACGGCTTCCGCTATGTGCGTGCGGACAAGCCCAGTCTCGCCATGGTGGGCATGATCGCGTCGATGACAATCTTCATTTTCCCCACCGTCTCGGTCATGATGCCGCTCTATGTGCGTGACGTCCTGCACTTCGGGCCGAACCGGCTCGGTTATCTGATGGCGGCTTCCGGAGTTGGTTCGGTCTTCGGTGCGATCACACTGGTTTCCATTCCGCGCCCGCGCCGTCTTGGCGGGATGATGGTCGCCGCGCTCGCCGTGACTTTCTCCTTGTTGGCCCTGAGCCGCGTGCATGCTTTTAGCCTTGCGGCCGCGTCCCTCATGGTTATCTCGTTCGGGCTGGCGCTCATCTTTGGTCTGTCCAACACCATCGTGCAGGAGCGCGCCCCTTCGCACTTGCGCGGCCGCGTCTCGGCCGTCATGGGCTTGAGCTTCTTTGGTCTGATGCCGGTCGCCGGCCTCGGCGTGACCAGCCTGGCCGACGCGATCGGGATGCGCACCGCCCTCGCTGCCTCGGCTGTCGGATATGGCGTGACGGCGCTTTTCATTCTCAGCCGGATCGGCGACCGCCTGGACGAGACGCCCGTGACAGTCGCCAGTCTCGCCCCGGAAGAGGCCATGGTCTCCTAGCAGTCATCAGGCAAAACGGATGATCTCGTTCTCTACCTCTTGGAATTCCAGCCGCCACACCGCGGGGGACGCGATGCTGAGCGAGATCAAAAACAAACTGGGCATTGACCTGATCGAGCTCGGCCACGGTATCCGGATTTCCCTGATGCCCGGCATCCAGAAAATGTTCGATGCCGGCCAGGTGCGCTTCAGCAGCCTGCATAATTTCTGTCCGCTGCCGGTGGAAGTGATGGGCGCATCGCCCGATTGCTACACCTTCTCGAGCAGCTCCCCGCGCGAGCGGGAACGCGCCGTCCGGCAAACGTTACAGACGATCGATTTTGCCGAGCGACTCGGGGCGCCGTTCGTCGTGCTTCATCTCGGCCGCGTCCCGATCCCGCCGGTGACCGAGCCGTTGATCGCGCTCGCGAAGGCGGGCGAGATTTATTCGAGAAAGTACGTGCGCCGAAAAGTGGACGCGGTGGCAAAGCGCGAAGCGGCCGCTCCGGTTTGTCTCGAGAATGTGAAGGAATGCCTCAAGCCGATCATGGAACGCGCCGCGGCCAAGAACATCCGGCTCGGTATCGAAGGTCGGCGCGGTTACGAAGAGATCCCGAGCGAGCGCGAGATTCCCCCGTTGCTCGACGAACTCAACTCGCCCCAGGTCGGTTATTGGCATGACTTCGGGCATATTCAGATTAAGGAGAATCTCGGCTTCGTCGATCACGCAGAATGGTTGCGCGCGATCGGGCCGCGAACGCTGGGCTGTCACGTCCAGGATTGCGTCTGGCCGGCGCAGGATCATCAGCCCCCCTTCGCGGGCGATGTCGATTTGGAGAAACTGGTTCCGCTCCTGCCGCCGTCCTGCTTATTTGTCTGGGAGATGAGCCCGCGCAAAACGGTCGAGGAAATTCAGCGCTCCCTCACCATCTGGCAGGAGCGCTTCGGTCGATGAAAAAGATTGTCGTCGCCCTCCTCCAGCTCGCGGTCACGATCGCGGTTCTCTTTTGGGTTTTTCATGATCCGCAGAAGCGCGCCCAGATGGTGGTTGCATTGCGCATGGCCGACTACCGCTGGATTGTCGTCGCACTCCTGGCTTATTTCGTGGTCGAAGCGTCGGCCGCGGTGCGCTGGTGGATCCTGCTCAAAGTGCAGCAGATTCACCTCAGTATGTGGCGAGTCTGTGGCCTCTTCCTGATCGGGATGTTTTACAATCAATTCCTGCCTGGAGGGACCGGTGGCGACATCATAAAAAGCTATTTGCTGCTCAAGGAAACACCCGGCAAGGCGACGGGCGCGCTCCTTGCGGTCGTCTTTGATCGGATGGTCGGGCTCGTCGCTCTCATCAGCCTGACTGGCGCGTTAATCGCGCTGCGTTACGGCTGGTTGACCCAATTGCCTGAGACGAAGCATCTCGTTTGGCTCCTGATCGCAATTCTGGCCAGCGCCGTCCTCATGTTGGTCACTTCATTCGTGGTCAGCGGATTCCACTTCGCCCACAAGTTGCCCCAGCGATTTCCCGGCCGGGAAAAGCTGATTGAGCTCTCGGCTGCTTATCATCTTTACGCCCGGCATTGGCGCGCCACGCTCGCGGCTTTTGGCGCCTCCATCATTGCGCACCTCGCCACCTTTGCGACTTTTCTCTGCGTCGCTTTCGCCTTCCGGGCCAGGGTCGGCGTGATCGATTTCTTCGCCATCATGCCGATCGAACGCACAATCTCGTCGTTGCCGATCAGCTTCGCCGGGGTCGGTCTGCGCGAGAAGATTTTCCAGATCATGCTCCATGGACTCTGCCATGTGCCGGAGGCGGTCGCGGTTCTGATCGGTTCGATGAGTTTTCTCGTCATGCTCGCCTGCTGCGCGCCGGGCGGGATCGTCTATTTCTTCTACAAACCGAGTGGTCAGGCCGGTCACGTGCGGCTAAGCGAGATGCGCCGGGAGGTGGCGACGTTGGAGCATGAGATCACGGAAAACGAGTAAGCGGTCGGAGGGATGTGCTTCTGCACGTCCAGAACGTTCGCGAGCGCGTGGCCAGAAACCGGACGTGCCGAAGCACGTCCCTCCGCAAAAGCCACCACCGCGCCCGTTTGTCGCGGCCACTTTTGCCATGACGGTGGACGGCAAGATCACCACCCGCGCCTTCTCTCCGGTCGATTTCACTTCCCGCGAAGACAAGCGGCATTTGCTGCGCCAGCGTTCGTTGGGCGACGCCGTCCTCATCGGCCGCAGCACTCTCGCGCACGACAATGTTCGGCTCGGCCTGCCTGACCTGCTCATGCGCGCCGAACGCGAGGCGCGTGGGCAAACGCCTTGTCCGCTCCGCGTCATCGTCTCGAATGAGGGCAGGATCGATCCCGCGCTCAAGATCTTCCAGATCGATTTCTCGCGCATCGTGATTTTCTCGACCACTCGCATGCCGCGGAAATATCAGCTCGCCCTGCGCGAAAAGGCGACGCTTCGGCTGAGCGAGACGCGCGCGGTCGATCTGGCGCGGATGTTGCAACTCTTGCGCAGCGAGTATCGCGTGCGTTGGGTCGCCTGCGAAGGAGGCGCGGAATTGTTTCGCAGCCTCCTCGAGTTGCAGCTCGTTGACCGGCTCAACCTGACGATCGCGCCCTACATCTTCGGTGGGAAGAGCGCGCCGACCTTGACCGGGCGCGGGAGCGAATTTCTTCCGGCGAGTGTGCGTTGTGCGTTAGTCGAGATGCGCACCGTCGGCGACGAATATTTCGCCCAATACCGCTTGAAGTATCCTGCTTCGCGATAGCCGGGCATTCCAAGGCGGGGTATTCCTTCGCTCGTTAGCGCAGGCAACCCCCAAAGCACTTTGCGCCTGCTCAAGCGGCCGATGGTCTGCCAAGTGAAACTCGATTCTTGTTGACCAAAAGCTTCGGGGCTGCTCAGGCTGCGTCATTGAAGACCTGGACGGGGATAGGCTTTATCCTGCGGAGCCAATTCGTATTGTCCAGACTGGCAGTTGCACATACAAGCCGCCGGGGGAGGAACCTGTTATGAAAAATGTAAGTCCGCTCCGCCATGCGCCGGGTCGTAACCAAATTTCGCTTATCTGGTCGTCCCGCAATTGCAGAAGGTGGGGTTTTCTTCTCATCGCGCTCCCAGTCGTGTGGTTTGGACTTGCGGCCAAGGGACATGCGGTCACTCCGCCTCCGGACTGGGGTTATCCCAATTCCAACACGGCTGAGGGTACGGATGCGCTTTTTGGTCTGACGACCGGCAATGCTAACACGGCCGCTCGAGACGGTGATAGCTATGCCGCGGTTGGTCGAGAATCGTTAACGGCCTGGCGCGGATCTTCCGGAGGGATGGGCGTCGTTCTTGTCCGGGTATCAAACTCGGACGACACGGAGGTCGTCCCTCCAAGCGCGACGGCTTTGCCATAGCGGAGCCGCCTGGGTCGCCGCACGAGTTCGCGACTGCAGTTCGGGCAGACGTTTTCCAGTTCGCGGGTGCATTCGGGACAGAAGGTGCACTCGTAGGTGCAGATGTAAGCGTCGTCGGCGGGCGCGAGGGATTTTCCGCGCCTTTCGCATTTGTCACGAATTTCCAGGGCCATACTCTCGTCCATTCATTGCGCGACGACTTTCGCAGCTTATCCTGTCGCGCTCTTTTTACGCGATTCATGCAAACCGGCAACTCCATTATCATACACGCACCGCGCGACGTCATTTTCGAGATCATTGCCGATCTCGAACAGTGGCCGCGTCTTCTGCCGCATTATCGCTACGTCCGTTTCGTCGAGCGTTGCGCCGATCACAGCGTCGTGGAAATGGGCGCAACGCGCTCCGGGATTCCGATTTCCTGGACGTCCGAACTGGTGGTCGATCGCGATCGGATGGAAATTCGTTTCCTGCACCTGAAAGCGTTTACGCGCGGGATGCGCGTCATCTGGACTTTCAAGGAAACGCCCGCGGGAGTGCTGGTCGAGATTCAACATACGCTGCATTTCCGGGTCGCCGCGCTGGCTCCAATCGCGGAAGCACTCATTGGCGGCTTTTTTGTCCACCACGTCGCCAACCAGACTCTTCGGGTGATGAAGGCGCAGATCGAGAAACAAGCGTCGTTGTCGCTGCAACCGCGGCCCGCTTAGGAGCGGAAAATCGAGATCCGAATATCGAAGCACGAAAGAATTCCAAATGAAGGAAGTTCAAGATCCGAATAGGCAATGCGCGAAGGCATTTCGAGATTCGTGCATTGAATTTGTTTCGAATTTCCTCCCATGAGGCGTGCCGTCATTACGGGCCTCGGTCCCATCACTTCCGTCGGGATTGGTCGTGATTGTTTCTGGGATGGGTTGCGCGCGGAGAAAAGCGGCATCCGGCGCGTCGAGAACTTCGACAGTTCGATCTTCAACGCGCATTGCGCGGCGGAGATTCCTGACTGGAGAGCGGAGGAATTCTTCCCGCCGCACCGACTGAAGCGCCTCGATCGTTACGCGCAATTTTCCGTCGCGTCGGCCAAACTCGCGCTCGATGACGCCGGGATCGTGTGGTCGCGCGAAGATCCGCAGCACCGCATTGGGGTCAGCTTCGGCACCGCGCTCGGCGGGATTGCCAACGCCGAATCCGAGCACGCCCACTTTTTGAAAAAGGGCAGCCGCGCGGTCAACCAGACGCTCGCCCTCCAGGTCTTCGGCGGCTCGGCCCACACCAACATCGCGATCGAGTTTGGTTTCCGCGGGGCCGGCACGACGAACTCGAACAGTTGTGCCAGTGGCACGATCGCCGTCGGCGAAGCGCTCCGCTATATTCGCGACGATTTTGCCGACGTCATGGTGGCGGGCGGCGCGGAATCGCCTCTCAGTCAGCTGACTTTTGGCGCGTTCGCGTTCATCAAGACGATGAGCCAGTTCGCGGGCGACCCGGCGCAGGCCTGTCGTCCATTCGACCGGCTGCGGGACGGCTTCGTGATGGGCGAAGGCGCGGCGTCGTTAGTCGTCGAAGAACTGGAACACGCCCGCGCGCGCGGTGCGTACATCTACGCGGAGGTGCTCGGTTACAGTTTGAACAACGACGCCTATCACATGACCTCGCCGCTGCCGGGCGGCGAGTCGTGCATCCGCGCGATGCGCGATGCGCTGACCGATGCGCGGCTTGCTCCGGAGCAGGTCGATTACATCAACGCGCACGCCAGTTCGACCCAGCTCAACGACAGCACCGAGACCTTCTCGATTAAGGAAGTCTTCGGCGCCCACGCCGCCGGGATTCCGGTCAGCGGCACGAAGGCCTACACGGGTCATCCGTTAGGCGCGACCGGCGCGATCGAGGCGGCGCTTTGCGCGCTCGCGATCGACCGCGGCTGGATTCCGCCGACCCTGAACCGCGAGAATCCCGATCCGGCCTGCGATCTCGACGTCGTGCCGCAGCATGGGCGGAATGCTGCGCTCGATTACGTCATGAGCAACTCGTTCGGGTTCGGCGGGATTAATGCCTGTGTCGTCTTCGGGCGCATCCAGCCTGGCGATTGACGCCGCCTCTGCGCGCTCCTAACATGCGCGCGTGCAAGTCGAGTTGGAGCAGCTCCTCATTTTGCAGGATCGCGCCCAAAAAATCCGGCAGGTTGAAGCCGAGCTGAAGAATCTCCCCCTGGAGCGCAAATCGCTCGATGCGCAGGTGGCCTCGGCTTCGGCCAATCTCGAAGCGATCAAGGACAAGGCGCGCCACGTCGAGATGAATAAGAAAAATCTCGAGCTCGATATCGGGACGCGCAACGAAAGCATCGCGCGCCTAAAGACGCAGCAGTACGAGACGCGCAAGAATGACGAGTTCGCCGCCATGGGTCGCGAGATCGAGCGTTATCAAAAGGAAATCAGCGACCTGGAAGATCAGGAACTCGAATTGATGGAACAGGCCGATCAGCTCAAGGCCCAGATCGCAAGCGAGGAAAAACAGACGACCGCGGCCAAGGCCTCGATCGCCAAACAGGTCGCGGATCTGGGTGCAAAAGAGACAACGTTAAGCGGTCGCCTGGAAGAGTTGAAGAAAGAGCACGACGAGCTCACGAGCAAAGTAGATGAGGATTTGCTCGAACGCTTCAATCGGCTTTTCGCGAGCAAAGGCGACGCGGCCGTGGTCGCGCTCGAGCACGACGTCTGCACCGGCTGTCACATGAAAATCACCACCCAAACCGCGGTGCGGGTGAAAGGCGGCAAAGAGATCGTGAGCTGCGAGCAGTGCGGCCGGATACTTTATTTCGCGGAGTAGAAGGAGATGAATTAGGAACGCAGGAAAACAGGAAAGGCGAGGAGAACGGCGAGTTTCGCTTCCCAAGTCTTTTCCTGCTTTCCTATTTTCCTGATTCCTCTCCTTCTGTTCTCGATCAGACGTTGAAGCGGAACTCAACCACGTCGCCGTCCTTGACGACGTATTCCTTGCCTTCGATCCGCAGCTTGCCGGCTTCGCGCGCCCTGGCGAAGGAGCCTAACGACACCAGATCATCGAAGTGGACCGTCTCGGCCGCGATGAAGCCGCGTTCGAAGTCGGAATGAATCACGCCCGCGGCCGCGGGCGCCTTGTCACCTTCGTGAATAGTCCAGGCGCGCGTTTCTTTCTCGCCGGTGGTCAGGTAGGTGCGCAAGCCGAGGAGGTGATAGACGGCGCGGATGAGCGCGCCGACGCCGCTTTCCGCGACGCCGAGGTCGCGCAAATATTCGGTCGCTTCGGCTTCAGGCAGATCGACCAGTTCGCTCTCGATTTGCGCGCTGATGACGACGGCTTCAGTCGCGAAATGCTGGCGCGCGTAATCCTGGACCGCACGGACATGCTTGGTGGCGCTGTCGCCGGGGACGCTGTCCCCGGTCGCGCTCATTTCGCCGGGTGGACCTGTCGCGCTGCCGGGGACGGCGTCCCCGGCGACAGCAGCCAGATCGCCTTCCGCGACGTTGCAGGCGAAAATCGTCGGCTTCGAGGTGAGGAGGAAAAATTCGCGCGTGATGATCTTTTCCTCCGGAGTTAGAGCGAGGGTGATGGCCGGTTTTCCCGCATCGAGATGTGGCAGGAGTTTGTCGATGATCGCGGTCTCGGCTTTCGCAGTTTTCGAGCCGGCGCGGACTTCCTTCTGCAGACGGTCGTGACGCTTTTGCAACGACGCGAGGTCGGCGAGGATCAACTCCGTATTGATGACTTCGATGTCGCGCACGGGATCGATCGTGCCGCTGACGTGATGGATGTCACCGTTCTCGAAGCAGCGCACGACCTGCACGATCGCGTTCACTTCGCGGATGTGGCTGAGGAACTGGTTGCCGAGTCCTTCGCCCGCGCTCGCGCCTT
The DNA here is from genome assembly GCA_963737995.1 of uncultured Verrucomicrobiae bacterium. GTDB lineage: Bacteria > Verrucomicrobiota > Verrucomicrobiia > Chthoniobacterales > UBA10450 > Palsa-1392. The sequence continues at coordinate 291,936 of CAVTUV010000008.1, read as the reverse complement.
TCACAAGACCGGCGATATCGACGAACTCGATCGCGGCCGGAATGATTTTCTGCGAATGCGAAAGCTTCGAGAGGACGTCGAGCCGCGAGTCGGGCACCGTCACGACTCCGAGATTGGGATCGATCGTGCAGAAGGGATAGTTCGCGGCCTGCGCCTTGCGGGTGCGGGTGACGGCGTTGAAGAGAGTGGATTTGCCAACGTTAGGCAAACCAACGATTCCGGCGCTCAGCATAGGCGCGGAGGTTAAGGCGGAAGCGACGGTGTCGCAATCAAAGCGGGATCCGACCGCCGAGGGCGCAGAGCCCCAAATGTTTTCGGACCGGTCCGCTCATGGCGAGGCGACACTGGAGGGCAACGCTCCGTCGTTGCCGTGTTTCTGGGTCTGACGGCTGGGGTCGATCAAACACGGCAACGACGGAGCGTTGCCCTCCAGCGCTTGCCCGGCCCGCGCGCTTGGTTCAAGAGAATCGGGCCGGCGAGATTCGAACTCGCGACCTGTCGCCGCGGCGACCGCACTGGTAGCAGTGTTGAAGATCGGGCCGGCGAGATTCGAACTCGCGACCTCTTGAACCCCATTCAAGCGCACTACCAAGCTGTGCTACGGCCCGAAATGCAGGAGTATTCGTCGGCGCCCCGGACTTTGCCAAATGTTTTTGGCGGATTCGGAGTTGCGACCTGTCGCCGCGGCGACCGCACGACCAGGCTCGCCACGGCGAGTCCTTCCTGTGGCTGACTCCTACGGCCCGAAGAGCGAACTAATCGCTGTATCGGTTGCGCTTGCCAAATAGATTCAGCAACGCGGCGGAAAGAACGACCCCGCGCCACCGACAGACGAGCCGAACAAGAGTGAAAACGATCCAACAGAAATTGCCCCTCCCCGGGGCGACTACGATCGAGACGTTGACCAAACCGTTCGAGGAATTCGCCAGGCTCGAGTCCTCGGGCGGCATTCTCCTGATCGGCTGCACGGTGGCCGCGGTGCTCTGGGCAAATTCGCCCTGGTCGGCACAGTTATTTCGACCTCTGGCACACCAAACTGACGGTCGGGTTCGCGGGCCGGCAACTCTCCCAGGACCTGCACTTCTGGATCAACGACGGTTTGATGGCGGTCTTTTTTCTCCTCGTCGGTCTCGAGATCAAGCGCGAGGTGCTGATCGGCGAACTCGCCTCTCTGCAAAAGGCCGCGCTGCCGCTGGCCGGCGCGCTTGGCGGGATGCTCATCCCCGCCGGATTTTATTTTCTTCTTAACCGGACCGGCCCGGCAGCCGCGGGGTGGGGCAGTGCCGATGGCGACCGACATCGCTTTTGCCCTCGGCGTGCTCGCGCTGCTCGGCGACCGTGTCCCGACTTCGCTCAAGGTCTTCCTTGCCGCGCTCGCCATCGCCGATGATATCGGCGCGGTTCTCGTCATCGCCTTTTTTTACACCGCGCAAATTTCCTGGATCAGTCTCGCGGTGGCGGGAGCATTCTTCATCGCCTTGATCGTCCTCAACCGGATCGGCGCGCGTCATCCGCTCCTCTATATTGTTCTTGGCCTCGGCTTGTGGCTGGCTTTTCTCGCAGTCCGGCATTCATGCCACCGTGGCCGGCGTGCTCCTCGCCCTAACGATACCCGCCCATCGCCGCATCGATGGTCCGGCTTTTCTTGAGCGCAGCGGGAAGATTCTCGAGGAGTTTCGTTGGGCCGGCCAGGCGGAGGAGACGGTCGAAGCGAGTGCGACGCGCAGCGCGGCCCTGAGTCTGCTCGCGCAGGATTGCCATTACGCGGAGGCGCCGATGTTGCGTTTCGAGCACGCGCTCGCACCCTGGATCAAGCACGCCATCATGCCCCTCTTCGCCCTCGCCAACGCCGGGGTGGCGTTCGGAGGCGGCGTGCACTCGTTAGTCCGCTCAGCCTTGGAGTGATTTGCGGGCTCGCACTCGGCAAGCCGATCGGCATTTTTTTCTTCGCCTGGATCGCGGTCCGCGGCCGGGTGGCGAGTCTCCCAAAAGGAGTGACCTGGCGTCAGATTCTCGGGGTTGGGATGCTTGGTGGCATCGGGTTTACGATGTCGTTGTTCATCGCCAGTCTCGCGTTTGGCGACGCCGCGGAGCTCGAGACCGCGAAAGTTGGAATTCTGGCGGCGAGTATTGCCTCCGGCCTCGCCGGCACGCTGGTTCTCTTCCAGCGGACACGGGCGCAAGAGCAGCAGGCAATCGAACGCCCGCGCTAAACTAGACCACGCGCTGAGGAAGGCGCCGAGCAGTTGCGGCAGATCGTCGCTGTAGCCGCCCTCGAGGATCGCGCCGGCCGGGAGGGCGCACTCGCGCAGCCACTGGCCGAAGAGCGCGAAATCTTCCATCGCCAAGCTCATCTGCGTGATGGGGTCGCCGGCGTAAGCATCAAAGCCGGCCGAGACGAGGAGGAGATCGGGCTGGAATTCCAGGAGCACGTCGAGCGCGCGCCGGACGGCGTCGCAATGTTGGGCGCGCGGGGCAAAAGGAGCGACGGGGAAGTTGTGGACCTTGCCTGACGACCGCGCGCCGGTGCCGGGATAACCGGGGAATTGGTGGACGGAGGCGAAGGCGATGCGCGGGTGGCCGGCGACGATCGCTTCCGTGCCGTTGCCGTGGTGCGCGTCGAAATCCCAGATCGCGACCCGCTCCGCGCCGTTTTCCAGCGCGTCGAGGGCCGCGATGGCAATGTGATTGAAGAAACAAAAACCCATCGCCTGATCGCGGGTGGCATGATGCCCAGGCGGGCGCATCAGGCTGAAGGCGGGCGTCTTGCCTAACGACGCCTGGGCGACGGCACAGGCGGCTCCGGCGGCGCGGGCCGCGTGCGCGAAAATATTTTCGTAGGCCGGCGTGTCGGCATCGAAATCGTGCGCGGCGGCGCGGACCCGGGCGACGAGCGGGGTGCTATGCGTACGGAGCAAGGCCTCCTCCGCGGCCTCGCCAGGCAAACGCCATTCCCAGGCCGGATACGCCGCGCGCAAGTGGGCCGCGCTGCCTAGCACTCGCGCTGGACGCTCCGGATGCCCGGCGGCGGAATATTCCGCGCAGCGGGGATCGTGGAAGACGATCACCTCGGCTGCCGGACAAGATGGTGGTAATGGTCCCAGTACATCCCAATCAAGAAGACTGCGAGAACCGAAATGGCGATAGCGAGGGGCAGGCCGCTCGGGGCCATGGTGGCGTGGAAGAGGACGATATTAAAGATGATGGGACAGAGGATGACCAGGCCGAGCACCGGGAGCAGGTTGAGGAGGAGAAGCGCGCCGCCGATAATCTGGAGGAGAAACACCACTTTCATGTAATCGGTGGTCGAGACGGCGGTGAAAAACATCCCGGCCGGGCTATCGGCAGGCGGCGGCGGGCCCATCGGAATGAAATGGAAGAAGCCGTTGAAGCCGAAGACGACGAAGACGAGGCCCAGCAGAGTGCGCGCTATGATGGTGGCGATTTTCATGGACGAAGGCTGGCGGCTCTGCCGCGAAAAGACAAAAGGAAAAACAAGCAGCGCCGCTGTAAGCGGGGATTCGGTGACTCCGGCTACTGGCTTCGCGCGGGTTGCGTGCTCTCAGCCCGACGCGTCTTCTACTTTCCAATCAGGATAAAAACCCCAGTCACGAGCGCGAGGACTGGAAGGAGAATGCCGGTGCCCATGCCGGTCAGGCCAATGATGCCGACGACGATCAGGTAAACCGCGAGCAAGAGCATGCCGATGTTTTTGTTGAAGTTCATGGCGCCATCGTGGGTCCGCCCTGTTTGTTATGCACGTCTAAATTTGACGGCGTGCCGCACTTGGCTGCGCCGGGACGAGCCGCCGCCCCCCGTGCGCTGTCTTGCCCATGGGAAAGAATTGTGGCATAGCAGTAGCTCCTAATTAGGCGTAAATAGGGAACGGGGTCTCGAGGGAAAGGAAAGTTTCATGGATGTGGGCTTGGCAGGCGCGCAGAACCGCCGCCTCAGAGAAAAACTTTGCGTAACATTGCGACGAGCGCTGCTTCTGGGCGCGCTTTGTCTCGCCGGGTTGGGAACGCCACCGGCAGAAGCGCAAATCCCGCGCGGAGTCTTCTCGCTTTCGGGGAGCGGCCAGCCCGCCGCGCAAAGCGCGCTCGATAATCCCGACGTTGTGGGCATTTCCGTTCGTCAAGGTTGGCTCGACCTGGAACCGAGCGAAGGAAACTTCGATTGGTCGTTTCTCGACTCAGAGGTGGCAAAGGCCGCGGCGGCCGGGAAATATGTGATGCTGCGGATCGGGACCCAGTCCGGCAAGCCGGCGTGGGTGACGACGGCGATCCAGGAGGCGGGCGGTCTTTTTTTCACCTTCGATGACAAGGGAGTCCCGACGACCATTCCGGTTTTTTGGGATCCGACTTTTCTGGCGAAGAAGAAAGCCATGATTGCGGCGGTAGGTGCGCATTTCACCAACAATCCGACTGTGAAGATCGTTGCCGCGAGCTTCGCCAACGCTCTGAGCGAAGACTGGGCTGTGCCCCACACTACGACCGACATCGCGAACTGGTTCGTGGTTGGTTACACGACGGAGAAAATGTTGGATGCGGGAAAGCAGATCATCGACGCGACGATGACAGCCTTTCCGAAGCAATACGTCACGCTCGCCATCGGCGGTAACGGTCACGTCGGAGGCACAGGCAATCTCGACCCGACCGCCACCTATGTGGCGGCAAACGTCGTCGCGACGGAGCGCGCAGCGTGGCCCGGGCGACTGATCGTTCAGATCAACAGCCTCTCGACCTTCAATCCCGCAGCGCCGGGGCCGGACGATTCCACCTGGAGCGTTCTCTGGAACAGCCAGCCCGATGTCGGCGCACAGATGGTTTATTGGTGTTTTGATGATTCTACCTATCGGGTAAATGGGGGCGTGCCCGGTGATCCGGCGAGGGTTCTCACGGACTGCGTTAACGCTGCCGTCAGCTACGGAATCGGCTACATTGAGATTTACCAAAAAGACGTCGTCAATCTGCCGTCGATCATAACCTATGCACGCGGCGCCCTCGGGTCCGGCACCGTGGCCCCGACTCTCTTGAACGTTTCGACCCGGCTCGAGGTGGGCCTGGCTGATCATGTTGCGATCAGCGGCTTCATCGTCGGCGGGACGGGCACGAAGAAAGTGCTGCTCCGTGCCATCGGACCGTCGCTTAAAGAGGCCGATCTGACCGGCCTGCTGGCGGATCCGGTACCTCGAGTTGCATGACGAGGCCGGGGCGCTCATCGCGACGAACGATAACTGGGAAACAACCCAGATCGGCGGCATCATTACGACCGATCAAAAGGAGGCGATTCGCGCCAGCAGCATCCCGCCTGGCGATTCTGCTGAAGCGGCCATCATCGCGGATTTGACTCCCGGCGCCTATACCGCCGTCGTTAGGGGGAGCGGGACCGGAACAGGTCTCGGCCTGGCGGAAATCTACGATCTGAGCCAGGCGGCACCAGCTGCGATCTCGAATCTCAGCACGCGTGGCTTTGTCCAAACGGGCGCCAATGTTCTGATCGGGGGCTTCATCGTCGGTGGCTCTGTCTCTTCGGATGTGGTCGTGCGCGCCATTGGTCCATCTCTCGCCCAAGCCGGCCTGAGCGATGTCCTGGGAGATCCGACCCTCGACCTGCGCGACGGCAACGGCGCGCTCGTGGCCTCGAATGACAATTGGGCTGACACCCAGCGAACCGAAATCGAGGGCAGCGGCCTTGCTCCGGTCGATGCGCGGGAAGCGGCCATCCGGCAGACACTTTCGACGGGCAATTACACCGCCACGGTTGCGGGCAAGAACGGCGGGCTTGGCGTTGGCCTGGTCGAAGTTTACCGCCTCCCCTAGACCGGTTCGCAATTTCTCTGCCTTTCTCGCTCGCCGGCCAGATTTTCCGGGGGCTCGCCCGGGACCTGCTAGCTCTCTTTCAGCGCGTTTCTAAATCTTCCCGGTTCTTCATATGAGAAAAGTTTCGGTTGTCCTCTTCCTCTTGGCTTTGGGTCTAGATCCGTTGCCGGCCCAAGTAACCCCTCCTCCTCTAAGCGGGAAGATTGCGATCAAAGCAGGCCGAATGCTCGACGTGCGCACCGGGTCGGTCGCGACCAATGTCGTTATCCTGGTCGAGAAGGAACGGATCGTGAGTGTCGGAAACGTCGCCCCGGCGGATGCGACCGTGATCGATCTTTCGAGCGAGTTCGTCATGCCCGGCATGGTGGATTGCCATGCACATATCCTTGGGAATTTAAAGAATTTCACGCCCGGAAGCCCGCTCCGCACCTCTTCGGCTAAAGCCGCCCTCTGGGGCTTTCGCAACCTCCAGGTCTGGCTCGATCACGGCTTCACGGCATTGCGCGACGCCGGCGAACCGGATCAGGGCTACGGCCAACTCGCCTTGCGCGACAGCATCAAGGAAGGACTCATCGTCGGGCCGCGCATGGTCGCGGCCGGATCGTTCATCTCGGTCAATGGTGGGCACGGAGACATGGATTTCCTCGCGCCGGATCAAGCCATGCCGCGCCGTCCCAACATCGCCGACACGGTCGACCAGGTCGCGGTGGCGGTGCGGCGCGACATCAAATACGGTGCCGACTGGATCAAATTAATGGTGACGGGCGGCGTGCTCGATTTGCAGAGCGACTTCAATGTTCAGGATCTGAGCGACGAGCAAATCGCCAAAGCCGTTGAAGTGGCGCATCGGGCGGGCCGTCGTGTCATGGCCCACGCCGAAGGCACCCAAGGGATCAAAGCGGCCGTGCGAGCGGGCGTGGATTCGATCGAGCACGGAACCATGCTGGACGACGAAGGCGCAGCGTTGATGGCGAAACAAGGAACCTGGCTGGTCCCCACGCTCTACACTTTCCAACGCGGGGTCGAGATCGGCACGGAATTTGGCCAGGACCCAATCAGCCTGGCCAAAGGCAAGGAGATTTTGAGTTATCAACAACCGGCCTTCACTCGCGCGCTCAAGGCCCACTTGAAAATCGCGGTCGGGATCGATGAATCTCCCGAGTTCCTCCCGAAAGAACTCGAAGCGATGGTGCGCGGAGGCATGACGCCGCTGCAAGTCTTGCAGGCGGCCACGATGAAAGGCGCGGAATTGATCGGCATGGCCAAAGACATTGGTATGATCGAGGCTGGGAAGTATGCCGACATCATCGCGGTCAAAGCCGATCCGTTGCGAGACATCAGTGCGATGGAGGAGGTCGCCTTCGTCATGAAAGGCGGCGTCGTAATCAAGCGCGGCGCCAATCCTCGGCCTAACGAGATCCGGGAAGTCCCGGCCCTCCCGCTCGTCCCTTCGGCCGCGGGTTCGAATTGATTCTCGAGCGACACCTCACCCGCCAGATGGGGGTCTCCATCCGCCCAACGCCTTCAGAATTCTTGCGCAGTCACTGCACGTGCAACCCCCCGGGCGTCCGCTTGACCGCTCCTCGCGCCCTTGTAGAATGGCCGCCTACCGCTTGCCCTAGATGGCATCGGGGCACATGGCACCAGCCTGGCCCGACTGGCCCGGGATGAAAAAAGCGGATCATGGGCTGAAGGAGAACTCAACGCATGGATTTTTCTTGGTCGGACCAACAACGAGAGCTGCTCGACGCGGTCGGCCGTTTCGCCAAGGAACAACTCGATTACGACATGATCGAGAACGATCGCGAATGCCGTTTTCAATCACGAGGCTTGGAAGAAATGCGGTGGTTTTGGTATCCATGGTCTGCCCGTCTCGGAAGAGTATGGCGGCCTGGCGCAGGATCCGATCACGACTGTGGCCGCGCTCGAGCGGCTCGGCTATGCGCTGCAAAGACAACGGGCTGCTCTTTTCGATCAATGCCCATATGTGGACCGCGATCATCCCGCTGGTTTACAACGGCACCGAGGCGCAGAAGAAAAAGTTCCTGCCCGGCCTTTGTGACGGCGTCGATCATCGGCGGCAACGCCATGAGCGAACCGAACAGCGGCTCCGACGCCTTCAGTCTCGCCACCACCGCGGTCAAGAAAGGTGCCAAATACATTCTTAACGGGAGCAAGATATTCGTCACCAACGGTCCGATCGCGGACGTCCTCCTCGTCTTCGCCGCGACCGACAAAGCGAAGGGTGCCGCGGGTCTCAGCGCGTTCCTGGTGGAGAAAGACGCGCCCGGCCTCGACCTCTCGCACAAGATCGAAAAGATGGGCGTGCGCACTTCGCCCATGGCGGAAGTTTTTTTCACCGACTGCGAGGTGCCGGAAGAAAATCTGCTCGGCAAAGAAGGCGCGGGCAGCTGGATGTTCACTCGCTCGATGACCTGGGAACGCGGCTGCATCCTGGCCGCTTCCGTCGGGACGATGCAACGATTGCTCGAGAAGTGCATTCGTTACGCCAACGAACGCAAGCAAGGCGGCCAGGCGATTGGCAAGTTCCAGCAGGTCGCGAGCAAGATCGTCGACATGAAGATGCGAATCGAGAACTCGCGTCACATGCTTTACCAATGCGCGTGGGCCGCGGGTCATCGCAAAGCGGTGTACCTCGAAGCCGCCATGACCAAGCTCCAGATCAGCGAGAGCTGGGTGAAATGCTGCGAAGACGCGATCCAGATCCACGGCGGCTACGGCTACATGGTCGAATACGAAGTCGAGCGCGAACTGCGCGACGCGATCGGGAGCAAGCTCTACTCCGGCACGAGCGAAATCCAACGCAACATCATCGCCTCGCTTCTCGGCCTGTGAAGGTCATGGCTCTCGCAGCACGGCTCTCGCGGCAGAGTCTCGAGACTGGACGCGCGGAAGCGCGTCCCTCCGGAGGGACATGCTTCCGCATGTCCAGGCTGGCTAACCGACGTCCCCTGTGAAGATTCTCGTTCCATTCAAGAGCGTGCCCGATCCCTACGCGGGCGTCGGGGGACACGCGTCCAAGTCGGTCATCAATCCGTTCGACGAAATCGCGATCGAGGAAGCGCTCCGCATTCGCGAGCGCGGCGAAGCGAGCGAGATCGTCGGAGTGACGATCGGGCGCGCCCGCAGTCGACGAACAAATTCGCGCCGCTCTGGCGATGGGGGTCGATCGCGCGCTCCGCATCGACGATGCGCCGCGCGCTCGATCCCTACGCGGTCGCGCGTATTCTTCGCGCGCTTGTCGAGAAAGAAGCGCCGCAGGTCGTCATCATGGGCAAGCAAGCGGTCGATGACGATTCCAACCAGGTCGGGCAAATGCTGGCGGGATTGTTAGGCTGGCCGCAGGCGACGTTCGTCTCCAAAATCGAATTTCTCGAGAACAAGACTCGCGCGCAATGTACGCGCGAGACCGACGGCGGCCTCGAAGTCGTCGAGGTCAATCTGCCGGCCATTGTCACGACCGACCTGCGCCTGAATGAGCCGCGTTACGTTTCGCTTCCCGGTCTGATGAAGGCGCGCAAGAAACCGATCGAAGTCCTCACCTGCGAGCAACTGGGAGTGAACGTGGCGCCCCGAACGACGACGCTTTCCACTTCGCGTCCGCCGAAACGCAGCGGCGGCACCCGCGTCGAGTCGGTCGAAGAATTGATGGTCAAGTTAAAGCAGGAAGCGAAGGTGCTCTGACCATGGCCGAGACCCTTGTCCTGATCGAACTCGATCGCCAGCAGGTGAAGCGTCCGTCGCTCCACGCGATCACACTAGCGCGCCAACTCGGTGGCGATTACGCGTTGCTCGTGCTCGGGCATGGCCTGGATGAGATCGCCGCTTCGCTCGTTTCCTACGGCGCGAGCGCGGTCATTGTGGCCGACGATCCGGCCCTGGCGGAACCGCTGGCCGATCGTTATGCCGCCGTCATCGCGGAAGCGGTGCGCAAAAACGGCGCGAAGACTCTTCTGGGCACGTCCTCGACCTTCAGCAAAGATATTCTACCCGCGAGTCGCCGCGCTGCTCGATGCTCCGATGGTGACCGATGTGCTCGCGCTCGAGAAAGTCGATGGCGCGAACTGTCTACCGGCGACCGATTTACGCCGGCAGCATGCTCGCGACCGTGAAAGTGGAAGGCGACCAGCGCGTGCTCACCGCTCGCGCCACCGCCTTCGAAGCGCCTGCCGCCGACGCCGCGTCCTCTCCGGTCGAACAATTCGAATTCGATGCGGCGTCCTTGCCTAACGGAATGCAATTCATCTCGCGCGAAGAGCGCGTTTCCGACCGCCCTGACCTGACCGAAGCCCGCGTCGTGGTGAGCGGCGGCCGGCCGCTGAAGGATTCCGAGACTTTTGAGCGTCTGGTCGGCGGCCTTGCCGATGCACTCGGCGGCGCGGTTGGCGCGACCCGCGCGGCGGTCGATGCCGGGATGGCGCCTAACGATTACCAGATCGGCCAAACCGGCAAGGTCGTCGCGCCCGAACTTTACATCGCGATCGGCATTTCCGGCGCGATCCAGCACCTCGCCGGGATCAAGGATTCGCGCATCATCGTCGCGATCAACAAGGACCCCGATGCGCCCATTTTCCAGATGGCGACCTACGGTCTGGTCGGCGACCTGCATCAGGTCGTGCCACAACTCATCGAATCCATTCGCCGGGGCTAGGGGTAAATGGCAGCACCCTTGATGGCGCTCGACGTGAATAACACCACGCGCGAAGTCTTCGGGAACATCACGCCCGGGATGCAGGTGGTGTTCTTCGTCATGATCGCAGCCAGCATCGGCCTGCTCGCGTGGCAGGTCCTGGCGCACGTCCGGCAATGGCGCAAAGGGCGTCCGGGCGGATTTGAGCGCGATTGGCGGGTCTGGCTCCAGCGGCTCACTGTTTACGCGCTGGCGCAGAAGCGCGTGCACAAGAAATCGCTCGGCGCTCTTCTGCATCTGCTCCTTTTCAGTGGTTTCCTCGTCCTGACGATCGGCACGACGCTTGCTCGGGATCGCGCACGATGGTCCCTATTACTTCCATCACGGCTGGTACTATCTCATCTACGAGCTAACGATGGATGTCTTCGGCGTCGCCTTTTGTCTCGGCTGTCTTCTCGCGATGTATCGCCGCGCTTTCGCGCGCAAGCCGAGTCTCGGTCATAACTGGCGCGATTGGTGGCTCCTCGGCTGCTTGCTCGGCCTCGGCGTGACCGGCTTCGCGGTCGAAGCGCTGCGCCTGCACTACACGCAGGTGCAGCCGTGGCTGGCGCACTGGTCGACCGTCGGCTGGCTGATCGATACCACGCTTTTGCGCGGGATCGATGTCGGCACCGCCAAGACGATGCACCTTGTGACCTGGTGGCTGCATACCATTCTGGTCGCGGGTTTCTTTGCCACCATCCCGGTGAATCGGTTTCTTCACGTCATCACCGGCCCGCTGAACATCGCCGCCCGGCCCGAGCGTCCGATGGGCGCAGCTCGTTCCCCTAACGATGGAGGAAGTCGAAGCGACCGGCCGCACCGGCGTGCACGAGCTGGCGGATTTCAACCAGCAACAGCTGCTCAGCCTCGATGCCTGCATGGAATGCGGCCGCTGCGAAGACGCCTGCCCTGCGACCGCTTCCGGCAAACCGCTTTCGCCCAAGGCGGTGGTGGTCGATCTGCGCCGCCTGATGTCGTTAGGCGGAGGCGACGTTCACCAGACGATCCGCGACGAAACGCTCTGGGCCTGCACCATGTGCCAGGCCTGTGTGCAGGAATGCCCGGTCCTGATCGGGCACGTCGATCTGATCAGCGACATGCGGCGGGATTTGATCGGTCGAAGGCAAACTCTCCGGCCCGCCGGCGAAAGCGCTGCAGCAGATCGGCAACCAGGCCAATCCCTATGGCCGTCCGAACGCCGATCGCCTCGCCTGGGCCGAAGGTCTTGACGTTCCGACGGTCGAATCGAATCCCGACTTCGAATATCTTTTCTGGGTCGGTTGCGCCGCCTCTTTCGATCCGCGGGCGCAGAAGGTGGCGCGGGCGACGGCGCAGTTGCTCAAGGAAGCGGGCGTGAATTTCGCCGTCCTCGGCAAGGAAGAGACCTGCACAGGCGATCCGGCGCGCCGCATCGGCGACGAGTTCCTTTTTCAAGAGCGCGCCCAGACCAACGTCGAAACGTTAGGCCGGCGCAAGGTGAAGAAGATCGTCACCCCGTGCCCGCATTGTCACAACACGCTCAAGAACGAATACCCGCAGTTCGGCGGCCAGTACGAGGTGCAACATCACTCGGCCTTGCTCGCGGAGTTGGTCGAGTCCGGCCGCCTAACGAATGTCGCCAACGGCAGCGGGGACCCGATCACCTTGCATGACCCGTGTTACCTGGCGCGGGTCAACGGCGAAGTCGACGCGACCCGCGCGGTCATCGGCGCAGCGCAGGACGAGCAATTCCGCGAGATGCCGCGTTGCGGGAAGAAGACTTTCTGCTGCGGTGCGGGCGGAGGCCGGATGTGGTTCGACGAGCCGCCCGCGGAACGCGTTTCCAATCTGCGCGCGCAGGAAGCCGTCGCGACCGGCGCGCAGACCCTCGCCACCGCCTGCCCGTTCTGCCTCAACATGATGAGCGACGGAGTGGCTGACACGGCGGGCGGAGAAAACGTCAAAGTGCTCGACATCGCGGAGTTGCTCCTCAGCCGGCAGACGTCCGCCGCTCCCACGGTCAAATAGCGGCTTCGGGCGTTCTGCCCGAGGCGCTCCTGGCAATGCTCGGCCTGGCCCTCCAAATTCCAGAATTTAGAAGCATTCTGGCCACTCGTTGCTGGAGCATAAGGCTATTCTAACAGGCTGTGGCATGCTCGCGCTGCAACCATCTGGAAAATCGACGCTTCGGAAGGCGGAGGAAGGGTTCACTTTAGTCGAGAACCTTATCGCGATGGTCCTCGTCGTGCGTAGCGAAGGCGAGGGCAGTGATGCGGATCATGCTGCAACGAATAGCCGGAGGCGGCGCGATCCTGCAATCAGATTGCGGACGCCCGCTCAGGGCAAAAGGTCGGGCCGATTCTCGCGTGTGCGGCGCTCCGCTTCGCGTTTGCGCCAGGCGGCGATCTCGCCGTGATGACCGGAGAGGAGCACATCGGGAACTTTCCAGCCGCGGAATTCCGCCGGGCGGGTGTAGTGCGGCGCCTCCAGCAAGCCGCCGCTGAAGCTGTCGTCCGCCGCGGATTGCTCGTGCCCGAGAACGCCGGGCAGCAGCCTGACGATCGCATCGACAAAGACGACCGCGGCGATCGCGCCGTTCGTCAGGACGTAATCGCCGATCGAAATCTCCGCATCGACCAGGTGCTCGATGACGCGATGATCGACCCCTTCGTAATGCCCGCAAATGATGATGAGATGTTCCTCGGCGGAGAACTCTCGCGCCAGCGGCTGATCGAAGCGCCGGCCTTGCGGCGTCATGAGCACGACCGTGCTCGCCTCGCGTCCGGAGCGATTCGACCGCGGCGAAAATCGGTTCCGGTTTCATCACCATCCCCTGGCCGCCGCCGAAGGGCGCGTCATCGACGACATGATGACGGTCGGCTCGTCCAGTCGCGCAGATTATGGATCTGCAACTCGAGCGCGCCGGCTTCCTGGGCGCGGCCCATCATGCTTTCGCCTAACGGGACGCCGGCAAATTTCGGGAAAGAGCGTGATGATGTCGACGCGCACGTCGTCTTAATGCTCGTCCTGCTCGACCGGGACGGCCGGCGCCGGTCCGTTGCGAAACTCGCGGTGGCGAATCTTGCCCGCCGGCATGAGCGATGTAGCCGCCGATGCCAAGAACGCGAAGGAAAGAAGCAGAGTGATGAGGGCCAGCGCGGTCGCCGATTTCGGCCATTTCATCGGCGCGAAAATAGCGACCGCCGCCACGCCCGCGAGAACATAGAAAGACCAGGCGAGCTCATCGGCCCGATGTTCATGCACCTTCAGCCACGCCTGCCCCTGATCGTCGGACATCGAGAGGACGCGATCGTAACCCGCCTCGCCGTAATGCACGACCGGCCACGCGATCGCGCCACTGAGGAGAATGAGCGCGAGCGTCGCGACCTGCGCCGCTGCGGCTGCGCTGGACGAGCGCGATGATGAGTCCGATGATCGCCATGGCCAACCCGTAAACGGGCAGCGGGTTGATCAGGACGTGAATGTATTCGGGCTGACTGAGATCCTGGCTAAGTGTTGCGAACATCATATGGAATGACTGCTAATCTGAGATCTTTCTGGCTTCACGCATCGGCGCGTATTTTTTCCAATCGTAGGTCGACGAAATGCCACCACTCGGTGCGCATGCCGTAAAACCCTCCGTGCCGCATCGCTTTCTGCGAGAATCTTGAGATGCGACTTCACGACGGGATCGTCGCCGTGATAATGCAGCTTCGCCGCGGGCGTGAATTCGTCGAAGCCGGTCGGCATGGCCACATCGCGCCGTCCTCGTCCACCAGGGTCGCATCGACCGCCACGCCCCAGGTGTGGAGCGAGCCGTTGCCGTCAAGCGGGTCGGCCACAAAGGTGCCGTCGTGGGTGCGTTGCCAAAGCTCCATCTGCGCCGCCAGCGGCCGGTAGGCGTCCCAGATTTTGAGTCCGTAATGCCGGCGCGCGCAGAAATTTTTGCGCTTTGGCGAGGCGGGCCGCGGTTGTTGGCCTAACGAGTGCGGGCATTTCCGGCGGATAAAGGGCGTGGCCGGTGATGTTGCGCGGCGTGGCGTAGCGCAGCTCGACGACGATCGTCGGATCGACCGATTTGATGTCGACGAGATTGTCGTATGTGTCGGCTCCGCGGCCAGGCGCGACGCGACGGCGCAAGAGCGAGGATCGAGCGCTATGACAACGGGAACGTGCAGCGCTCGAGAGAGGACTGCCGAGATCGCTAGCGGGGCGGATCGGAGGTGCAGGCTGGACTTTGGCGAGGCGTTGCAGGAGCAGCCGGGCCGCGCCTTCCGGGATATCGAAGTGCAGTTCGACGGTTTCGTTCTTCTGCTCCACTTTGGGCGGTTCGGTCGAGAGGACGAAATCGGAGCCGGGAAGAGTGAGCCAGCGGCCCGGTTCATTTTGCAGGCTGGCGGCCAGCTCTTTCGCCTTGGCCGCATCGACTCGCCCGGAGGAGCAAATGCGCCTTGGCCGGTGTCGTCAGGGTCAATTCCAGACCGAGCAAGCGGCGAAGCGCTCGAGCAACTCCGCCGGGAAAATCGGGCCGAAACATGGTCGTCAGATCGCTCGGGCTGCGCGAGACGAGGCGGAGCGCGCTGTCCGGGATCGAGCGTCCTGAAATCGCTGCAAGCAGCGGATCCTCGATCTTCAGATCCGGCTGCGGTGCCGAGCCGCACCTGGACCAGTTGATCGACCTCGCCTAACGAACCGACGGCAAGTGTTTTCGGCCCGACCCGCGCCACGGTCACATCCGGCCCCTGCCAGACGACCAGGCCGCTCACCGTGCTCTTGGTGAATCGCTTCGTCTCGCGTGATCGTGCGGACGACCGGCGCGAGATCGCCGCGCGTTTCGACCAGCACGTACTCCTGTTGCTGGCCGCCTTCGTCGATGGTCAGCGCGCGCGTCACGCGGCGGGCTCGCTTCGCGAGATTCAGCGCCGGGGTGCCGCGCGGCCGGCCCGAGCAGGCCGGTGGCGACTTTTCGCCAGAGCTCGGGTTGCTCCTTTCGCCAGCGATTGATGAGGCGGACCCTTGTTGAACTGCTCGATATCGAGCGAAAGGATGGCCAGCGGTCGTCCTGCGGCAGCCAATCGCGCTTGATGGGCGACTGGGAGACGAGCGGCAGGATGATGGCGAGGAGAGCGAGCAAAGAGAAGATCGTGAAATAAAATTTTCGCAGCTCCTGTTTGTCGATCTGGCTGGAGAGCACGGCCAGCTCCTGCTTGTGCTCGGCGTGACGGTCGACCGCGGCGCGACGGCGTTGCACGTCGGCGAGGAAGTGCGGCGCGCTCGGCGGCGCGATCCCTTGCGAGGCAAGGTGGCGGCCGATGTTGAGATAGGCCGGGTTCTTTTTTTCCTCGACGGTCTGATGCTGCTGCCGCGCCTGCTTCACTTCCTCCTGCTGCGCGCGGACTGCTTTCGTTCAGGGCGCGATCGCGCGCTTCGAATTCGCCCCGGACGCGCGCGATGTTTTTCTCCGCCTGTGCGACGAGTGCTTCTGCCGCGGCGAGTTTTTCCTGCGCCGCCCGGCATGCTTCGGCGCTCCCGAGCCGGGCCTGCACCATCTCGGCTTTTTCGCGTCGGAAGCCGCGCGCGCTCCGCGCCGATCCGGTCCATTTGCGCCTGCAAATCGGCCGGCGGCGGCTCGGTCGCCTGCAGGGTGGAAAGTTTCTTCAGCAGGTCGCGATCGGTCGGCGTCGTTTTCCGGAGGCGGCCGATCGACCGTCGCCAGCTCCTTGGCACAACGCTCGGCCGCGGATCTTGGCTTCGTTGCGGCGCTTCGACCAGCGGGCGTTTCTCTTCCTCCAGCCTGGCCAAGTGCGGCGGCTTGTTCGCGCGAATTTTCCTGCCGCTGCAGATCGATCTGCTTGAGCGCTTCCTCGATCTTCGCGATCCGGACGGCGACCTCTTTCTGCTCCTGCTCGAGCTTTTTCAGCGCGACGATTTCGTTGCGCACTTCCGGAAACTTGGCCGCTTCCGCCGTCCCTTCGCGGCCGAGGGCGATCTCGGATTTTTGCAGATGACGTTTCTCGTGCTTGAGCGCGATGCGCGTTTTCTGCCGGCGCACTTTCAGCGTCAGCTCGCGAAATCCGGTGGTGATGAAACTCACGGGATAACCTACCGCGGCTCTACTCCTCGGCGCTGCCTAACTTTGCCAGAACGCTGAAATCTTCCAGCGTGGTCGTGTCGCCGGTGACGGTTTTGCCGCTCGCGATTTCCTTCAGCAGGCGGCGCATGATTTTTCCGCTGCGTGTTTTCGGGAGCGCTTCGGCGAAACGCACTTCGTCCGGTTTGGCGATCGCGCCGATATGCCTGCCGACGTGGCCGCGCAGTTCTTCCTTCAGGCTCGGAGTCGGCTTGACCCCGCTCTTCAGGGTGACGAAAACGACCACGCCCTGGCCCTTGATTTCGTCGGGCGCCCGACCGCGGCGGCTTCCGCGACCTTGGCGTGACTAACGAGCGCGCTTTCGATCTCCGAGGTGCCGAGGCGGTGACCGGCGACGTTCAAGACGTCGTCGATCCGGCCGACGATCCAGAAATAACCGTCCTTGTCGCGGCGCGCGCCGTCGCCGGTGAAGTAATTGTCCTTGTACTCGCTCCAATACTGTTTTTTGTAGCGCGCCTTGTCGCCATAGATGCTGCGCAACATCGAGGGCCACGGTCGCCTAACGATCAACTTCCCGCCCACGTTTGGCCGGCACTTCCTTGCCCTCCTCATCCACGACCGCCGCGTCGACGCCGAAAAAAGGCAGCGTCGCGCTGCCGGGTTTGGTCGGGATCGCGCCGGGCAGCGGCGTGATCATGATCGCGCCCGTCTCGGTCTGCCACCAGGTATCGACGATCGGGCAACGGCCGCCGCCGATCGTCTTGTGATACCACATCCAGGCCTCGGGATTGATCGGTTCGCCGACTGTGCCTAACAATCGCAGCGACGAGAGATCGTGCTTCTTGACCCATTGGTCGCCCCAACGAATAAAGGCGCGGATCGCGGTCGGCGCCGTGTAGAGAATGCTGACCGCGTATTCCTCGATGATCCGCCAGAAGCGATCCGGTTCCGGCCAATTCGGCGCGCCTTCATACATCAGAGTCGTCGCGCCGGCGGCGAGCGGACCATAGACGACATAGCTATGACCGGTGACCCAGCCGACATCCGCGGTGCACCAATAGATGTCGTCCTCGCGCAGATCGAAGACGTATTTCGCAGGTCGAATAAATGCCGACGAGATAGCCGCCGGTCGTGTGCAGGATGCCCTTCGGTTTTCCGGTCGAGCCGCTGGTGTAAAGAATGTAAAGCGGATGCTCGCTGTCGAGCGGCGACGGCCGGGCAATGCGCATCGACATATTCCAGCTCGCGATGCCACCAGACGTCGCGCCCTTCCTCGATGTGAATTTCGTTCCCGGCCCGCCGGAAAACGATCACGCGCTTGATCGTAGTCTTGCCGTCAGAGCGCTTCATCGACGTTGTGCTTCAGCGGAACGATCGCGCCGCGCCGATAACCGCCGTCCGCCGTGATGACCGCGGTCGCGCCGCAATCGGCGATCCGATCGCGAATGCTATCCGCGCTGAACCCGCCGAAGACGACCGAGTGAATCGCGCCGATCCGCGCGCAGGCCAGCATCGCGATCGCCGCCTCCGGAATCGTCGGCATGTAAATGATGACGCGATCGCCTTTGCGAATCTTGTTTCGCTTCAGGACGTTGGCGAAACGGCAGACTTCGCGATGCAGTTGCTGATAAGTCAGGATGCGCTTTTCGCCCGGCTCGCCTTCCCAGATGATCGCCGCCTTGTTCCGGCGCGGGCCGTGCAGATGCCGGTCGAGGCAGTTCTCCGCGACGTTCAGTTTCCCGCCGACGAACCATTTCGCGAAGGGGGCTTTCCATTCGAGCACCTTCTTCCACGGCTTCTGCCAGCGTCAGCTCACGCGCTTCGCGCGCCCAGAATTTTTCCGGCTGGCGGATCGATTCCCGATACATGCGGCGATATTGCTCGAGGCTGCTGATGCGGGCCTTTTTTGCGAAGGCGCGCGCGGGCTTGAAGACGCGGGTTTCCTTGAGATGGGACTCGATATTTTTTTCCATGAAAGCAACGGCACGCTAACAAGCGGGCCGTGGTGGCTCAACGCAAAGTTCCTTTGTCATCCCGATCCGCCGAAGGACGGAGAGGGACCTTGCAATTGCAATCAACGTCACCACCGACCAGGAAACGTGGATTGCATCGGAGAGGTCCCTCTCCGCGCTGCGCCGGATCGGGATGACAAAGCGATCGATGTCGTATCTCGGATTCGCGTTTGAGTTCTGGGCCCGCCCGGCGACTTTCCGGCATGAGCGATCACGTTTACAAAAAGCTGGAGTTGGTGGGTTCGTCGCAGACAGGTATCGAGGATGCCGTCCAAAACGCGCTCGCCCGGGCGAGCAAAACAGTCCGCAACATGCGCTGGTTTGAAGTGACCGAAACCCGTGGCCACCTCGAGGAGAACAAGATCAATCACTGGCAGGTGACGGTGAAAATCGGCTTCACCCTCGAATAGTTAGCCAATGTAGCGGCGGCCGTGTCGGCCGCAGGGAGAGGACTGGAAGCACACGGGAGGTTTTGGGAAATGCGGGCGACAGGCCCGCCCCTACACTGGCCTAACGATTAATCTTGTTCCTTCGCCAACTGGTAAAGCTTGGTCGCCCCGTAGATCAGGATGGCGGGCTTGAGCGCGATCAGGAGAAGCCGCACCATGCCGCCGAAAGATTCCAAAGATGGGCAGCCGATCCAGGATAAACCCCGCCGCCACGCCGTAGAGTAGCGATCGCGTCGGGTTGGCGCGGACGAACTTCTCGGTTTGGGTGAGGATTTCGTCCCATTGTTCCTTGGTATAACGGAGCCCCTGTTCGGCCAGGTCTCCGGACGCACCGGTCATTTGTTCGACTGTCCATATGCTCTAATCTTCGCACGCTGGGCGCGTTTTGCGCGTCCCAAATATTGCTGCTCAGCGCAAAACCATCCAGAGCGAGCGCGCCGCTGCGCCCGGGGGAAAATCGGGCAACCGGAGGGAGGGCACGAATTTTCCCGCCCGCCGGGTCGCTTTGAGACAAAAGCGCCCCATCACTTCGAGGGCGCGTTCGTCGAGCCGGGTGCAATTGGTTGAGAGCAGGATCTTCGCGTCGCGCTCCGCCACCTCGAGGGCGGCGAGGAGCAGGCGCTCGAAATCATGCTCGACCTGCCAGGCTTTGCCGGTGCGCGAGCGCGAAAAAGTGGGCGGGTCGAGAATGATCACGTCGAAGCGCTCGCCTTTGCGCGCCAACCGCGGGAGGACGGCGAGGACGTCGTCAGCGAGGAGGCGATGGCGAGCGGTCGCGAGTCGGTTGAGGCCGAAATTATCCCGGCCGCGGTTGAGGGACTTACGCGAGAGATCAATGCTAAGGGTCTCGGCCCCGGCCATTCCGGCCACGACTGAGAATGAGCAGGTGTAGGCGAAACAATTGAGGAGGCGGCGCGGGGCCGCGCGCCTGACGAATTGTCGATTCTCGCGCTGATCGAGGAAGAGGCCGACGGAATAGCCCGCGCCGAAATCCAGTGCGTAGCAAACGTCTCGCTCGAGGACCGTCCGTTCGAGCGGCGCGCTGACGTCGCCCGAGATGAGCCTCGGAGCTTCGCGCTCCGCGTTTTTCTTTGGCAAATAGCGGCCAAAGATTCGATCCATGCGCAGGTTGGAAAGCCGGGTCCATTCTTCCAGCTCCTGCGCGATACGGTCACGCGCCGCTTCGGTTTTGTAGGAGACGAGCACGTCGGCTCCGTAACGCTCCGCCCAGCCATCGCGCTTCGTGCAAAGCCGGTAGGCGTCTGTCTTCTCGGCCGCAAAATCGGGCACCAGCCCGAAATCGATCCAGTCGATCATACCCCGTTTTGTCCCGGTCTTGCTGCGAGAACGGCGCACGTTAGAATCAGAGCGGTCATACCTCGCTTCCTGGCACTTTCGTCCGATTTCTTTTGAAAAAGCAACAGATCACGGTGCGCGTTCCCGCCACGACGTCCAATCTCGGCCCCGGCTTTGATTGTCTCGGCGTGGCCCTGCAGATTTATAACTTCGTCACCGTGACGCGCGCGAGCGAGATCGAAGCCGGCGGGATGGCGCGGCAGGCGGCCCGTCAATTCTTTCGTGCCGCCGGCTGCGAGCCCTTCGGGTTCTCCTGCACCATCGCGGGCGATGTGCCGCGCTCGCGCGGGCTCGGGAGCAGCGTCACGGTGCGGCTCGGCGTCCTGCATGCTTTGAACGCGCTCCTCGAGCATCCGCTCAAACGCGCCCAGATTTTCGGACTCTGCGCCGAGCTCGAAGGGCATCCCGATAACGCCGCCCCGGCCGAGTTCGGTGGTTTCGTCGTCGCGCGTCAAAACCGGCATCAGAAATTCCCGGTCAATCCGCGCCTCCGTTTCGTGCTTCTGATTCCGGCCTTCGAGGTCAAGACCGCGGAGGCGCGGAGCGTTTTGCCTAACGAAGTCGATCGCTTGCGCGCGGTCGAATCCTGCGGCAATGCCTGCGCCATCACGGCCGCGTTCGCGAGTGGTTCCTACGAAGCTCTCCGAGGTTTGTGGCACGACCATTTGCACCAGCCTTTTCGAGCAACGTTTGTTCCATTCCTTGACCGGGTGATCGCGGCGGGCGAAAGCGCCGGTGCGCTCGGCGGTTTTCTGAGCGGCTCTGGTTCAACTATCGCTTGCGTCACGCTCCGCTCGGCGGAAAGCGTGGCGGCGGCCATGCGCGACGCCTCCGGTTTGGAGGAAGCCGAGACTCGCATCACGAGCGCGGATAACGACGGCGCCCGAAACGTCGTGACCATCTTCAATTCCGATGCGCCGCTGGCTTGAGAATCTCGAGCAGTTCGCAATCGACGTCATCCTTGGACGTCAGCACGGAGCGCGGGCCACGCTCCTCCGCGGCCTGCTCTATGTGCTTTCGTTAATCTACGCCCGCATCGTCCAGCTGCGCTTGTTTCTTTATCGCAAACGCGTCTTTCGCGAGCGCGCTCTGGGTTGCCTCGTCATCAGCATCGGCAACCTCACCGTCGGCGGGACGGGCAAGACGCCGATCGTGGAGAAATTCGCGCGTGCCCTGCAGGCGGGTGGACGCCGCGTTGCCATCCTGAGCCGCGGTTACAAGAGCGTCGCGAAACCTTCCAAGCGCACCTGGCTTGATCGGCTGCGCGGGGTGGCGCCCGACCCGCCGCGGATTGTCTCCGATGGGCAATCGATCCTCCTCGATTCGCTCACTGCCGGGGACGAGCCCTACATGCTGGCCAACAACCTAACGGACGTCATTGTGCTGGTGGACAAGGACAGGGTGAAGAGTGGGCTCTACGCCATCCGGGAAATGAAAGCCGATACTCTTCTGCTCGATGATGGCCTGCAATATCTGCACCTCAAACATCGGCTCGACATTGTCCTGATTGATCGCCAGGCGCCTTTCGGAAACGAGTTCCTGCTTCCGCGCGGGACTCTGCGCGAGCCACCGCGGAATCTGCGCCGCGCCAGCTACATCTTCATCACCAAGAGCACAGGCGAGCCTAACGACGAGCTGATCGCGCGCATCCGCCGCTACAACCGGACCGCGGAAATCATCGAGTGCGCGCACCAGCCGCTCTATCTGCAGGATGTCTACACCGGCGAGCAGTTGCCCCTGGGCCGGCTGACCGACACCTATATCGGTTCCTTTTGTGGGATCGCGGCGCCGGAAAGTTTCGAAGACGGCCTGCGCAAACTCGGGGCGCGCATTGAGCTGGCCAAGCGCTTCACTGATCACCATCGCTACAGCGAGGGCGAGCTGCAGAGTTTCATCAACCGCTGCATCCGGCGCGATGTCGATATGATCGTGACGACAGAAAAAGACGCCGTCCGTTTCCCGCGCCTTACGAAACCGGAAGTGCCGATCTATTTCCTGCGGGTGGAAATTCTGATCCTGAGCGGCCACGAAACCTGGGAACATTGTGTGGGGCGCATCTGCCAGCCACAGCCAATGCTCTCGCCGGAACGATTCTTTTCATAGCTTCCATATGTCCTATATGTCCCATGCGAGTTATGTGAGTGATGTGAGTTATGAGCAAAAAAGCTGAACTCGTCGTCGAAGGCCGCAAGCTAGTCGTCTCGAATCTCGACAAGGTCTTGTGGCCCAAGAGCGGTTTTACCAAGGGCGAGATGATCCACTACTACATCCGGGTCGCGCCGGTGCTTCTGCCGCATTTGAAAGACCGGCCGTCTGACGATGAAGCGCTACCCGGATGGCGTCGAAGGCGAGTTCTTCTACGAAAAAAATTGCCCAAGTCATCGTCCGGCCTGGGTTAAGACTGCGAAAGTTTGGAGCGAGGGCAACAAGCGTGAGATGCAATATTGTCTCGCGCAGGATCTGCCGACGCTTGTTTGGGCGGCCAACCTGGCTGACATCGAGCTGCACACTTCGCTCTCGCGCAAGAAAGACATCGCGCGCCCCACGATGATGGTCTTCGATCTCGATCCCGGCGCGCCGGCCGACATCGTGCAGTGCTGCCAGGTCGGGATTTGGCTGCGGGAGATTCTGGAAGCGCTTGGTTTGAAAAGCTGGGCGAAGACCTCCGGCTCAAAGGGTCTGCAAATCTACGTTCCGCTCAATACCGCCGCCACCTACGAGCAGACCAAAGAAGTCTCGCATGCCATGGCGGAGTATCTCGAGCGCGAGCATCCGAAGCTGGTCGTCTCCAAAATGGCGAAAGCGCTGCGCGCCGGAAAAGTTTTCGTCGATTGGAGTCAGAACGACGAACACAAAACGACCATTTCGGTTTATTCACTGCGCGCGAAGGACGCTCCGACCGCCTCCACCCCGGTGACTTGGGATGAGGTCGCGGAGACCGTAAAAAAGAAAAGCGGGAAACGTCTCGTCTTCCACTGCGATCAAACCGTCGCGCGAGTGGAAAAGATGGGGGACCTCTTCGAGCCGGTTGAGAAGTTAAAGCAAAAGCTGCCCAGGAAGGTACAGCTCTGACGCAACCGGACTCACTTGGGCTCCGACGATGGAGGTGGCGGCTCCGGCGGTAACAGAATCGGATGAACGTGGCGCAGACGCTCGCTGTGTTCCTTTTCCATTTTCTTGAACGCAATTTTTTGTTCTGGAGTCAGAAACGCAGAAATCTGCGCGTGCACTTCCGCGAGCCGGGCGAGGACGCGTTGCATCGTCTCGTGGTGAATGGTTTCCATATCCGTGCCGGTCTTTTCCACGATGGGTTTGATTTGCGTGAGCTGTTGATCTGTCAGATGCAGGACCGCTTGCAGATGCGCGAGCATTTGTTGCGACATTTCGTGCGGCGCCGGCGGCCGCATGAAGGTGCGTCCAAAAATCGGTGCGAGCAGCGCGCCGGTCACGAACCCGGCGAGGAAGATGAGGGCCGCGTAAAGAATGATGCGGCCAATGCGCATTTTATTCATAGCCATAACTCGCGCTCAGAGCCGAATCCGCTACTCGCGTTGCGGGATCGGAGCGATTTTTGAAGGCTGCGAGCTGATCGCTTTCCAGAACCGCGGTCAGAATCGCGACGGCGCACGCGACCAGCGCGGCCCAGCGCAAGCCGCGCAACAGGCCCGCGCTGGCGGAACCCCGCGCGGAGGCCGCGCGCCAGTGCGCGAGCACGGCGGTCTCGAGACCGAACGGCATTTCGTTAGGCCGGGAGTCCGGGACGCGGCGGGAGAGCGAGAAAATACGGTTGAGCAATTGGTTCGCGTTCATGAGGCGAAAGCCATCTCGAGGGTGGCGCTCTGGCCGAGCATCTTCTTCAGTTTCGCGCGGGCCCGGAAAGCGCGGACCTTGATTGCGGCCCGGCTCCATCCGGTCAAGGCATGGATTTCCTGGATCGAGCGTTCTTCGAGATGAAGCCAGGTGACGAGGAGGCGATCGTCCGGGGAAAGCTGGCCGAGCATTTGGGTGAGGAGATCCTTCGCCATTCGCGCATCGTCCGGAGTCGTCGCTTCGGTCTCGGTCCGCGCGAGACGTTCAATGGCGGCTGCGGTTCCTTCATCGAAATCGGCCAGGCGCCATTCCGGTCGGCGCTTTTCGGCGCGCAACTCGTTCAGGCAGGTGTTGACCGCGACGCGCGAGATCCAGTGCTGGAGCGGCACCTTGCCACTGTATTTATCGAGGTTTTGAAAGATTCGAATGAAGATCATTTGCGTCAGGTCCTCTTCGCTCAGCCGGCGGGGGAGATGAGAGCGGACGAGTTTGAGGACGAAGGGATGAAAATGGCGGAGTAACTCGCGGGCGGCGTTTTCGTCACCGCTGGCGAGACGACGAAGACAATCCTGCTCGTCGAATTCTTCATCTGGCATGGGCGGTCGCGGCGCGGGTGCACATCTTCCTTAAGACAAATCCTGCGAGGGGAGGTTACAGATTGGCGCCGATTTTGCGACTCTTCGAGAAAGATGTAACCCAATCCTCGGCGTTCGTGTCTGTAGGGTCGCACAGCAAAGTCTGTCGCAACCAAAAACAAAAAAATGAAACCAAACAAACTGATCCTGTTAACTCTTAGCGGTGCGGCCATCCTCGCGCTCGCCCCCTTCGCCGGCGCGGAAACTCCCGCGGACGGAGGCGCCTGCTTTCATCACGGCGGCCCGAATATGACCGCGATGTTGTCGCACGTCCTCAACCTGACCGATGCGCAAAAGGCCCAGGTCCAGCCGCTCGTCGACGCGGTCAAGCCGCAGCTCGAAGCGATCCATCAGCAGGCGCGGGCGGCGGCGGAGCCGATCATCAAGCAGCTCCACACGCAAATCCGTCCATTCCTCACGGCCGAGCAGCAGAAGAAACTCGACGCCCTGGAGACTTTGCGCGGTTCCGGGCCGGAATAATTCGTTAGGCCGTCGCCAGGGAAGAAGGGCTGCGGGCGTTTCCGCAGCCCTTTTTGCTGTCTTCGGGGCGGAGGACGTGGCTCCCGTCAGATCGACCGGGATCACCGATCCCGGCGACAACGGATTTCGCGATTGAACCGAATGGGCCCTGCCGCTAGATGATCGCCGGTGAAAACCGGCCCATCCGCCCGCGATCCGAGAACGATCTCGCTTCTCACCGCGACCTGCATCGTGGTCGCCAACATGGTGGGCACGGGCATTTTCACCAGCCTCGGCTTTCAGGTGAGCGATTTGCCGACGGGATTTTCGATCATGGCGCTGTGGGCGATCGGCGGCATCTGCGCGCTCTGCGGCGCGCTTTCCTACGCCGAACTGGGCGCGGCGCTTCCGCGTTCGGGCGGCGAGTATCATTTTCTGCGCGAAATCTACCATCCTTCCGTCGGTTTCATGGCCGGTTGGATTTCCGCGACGGTCGGCTTTGCGGCGCCGGTCGCGATCGCCGCGATTCCTTTCGGCACCTACATCGCGGGTGTCGTGCCCGGGACCAATCCGCTCGTACTGTCTCTGGCCTTGGTTTGGATCGCGACGCTGGTCCTACTTTGGGATTTGCGCCTGGGGAGCGGTTTTCAAAATGCCTCCACGCTGCTGAAGGTGGGTTTGATCCTCGCAATCATCGGGGCCGGATTCTCCGTCAGGGGAACGGAGGCGATTTCGTTCCTTCCCGTGCAGGCGGATCGCGCCTTGATCGTGAGCACGCCATTCGCGATCAGTCTCTACTGGGTGATGTATGCCTACTCGGGCTGGAATGCTTCGACCTACATCGTGGGCGAGGTGCGGCATCCGTCGCGCACGATTCCGCTTTCGCTCGGGCTGGGGACTCTTCTGGTCATGGCGCTGTATCTGGGAATGAATGCGGTCTTCCTCCGCACAACCCCGGCGGCGGAAATGGCCGGGAAGCAAGAGGTCGGATTAATCGCCGGTCTGCATATCTTTGGCGAAGCGGGTGGCAAGATCATGGCCTGCTTCATCGCACTGGGACTGGTTTCGACGGTGAGCGCGATGATGTGGATAGGGCCCCGAGTGACCGTGGCGATGGGGGAGGATCTGGGGGCGTTGTCCTGGCTGGCGCAGCGCAGCGCGCGCGGCCTGCCGGTGCGCGCGACATTGCTTCAACTCGCGATCGTGCATCTCCTTGTTTTGATCACCACTTTTCAGAAGGTAGTGAATTATGTGCAGTTCAGCCTCACGCTTTTCTCCGCCCTGACGGTTCTGGGCGTCTTCGTCCTGCGCTGGCAGATGCCCGCTTTGCCCCGGCCCTATCGCACGTGGGGTTATCCGGTCACCCCGCTCATTTTCCTGGCAGTGAGCGGATGGATGTTGTGGCACCTGCTGGCGAACGCTGCAACGCGCGCGCCGTCGCTCTGGGGACTGGCGACGGCGGCTCTCGGCCTCATCGTGTATTTCCTCTCGCCGAAGAATCAGCCCGGGTAGCGCACTCGTCCCGAGTGCTGGTTGCGGTGTCTCACCGCAACGAACTTTTCCTAAGCTCACGCCCTTCTGACCCGACGTCGCATGAAAGTCCGCGACGGCGAGCCGCCGTCGCCAGCACTCGGGACGAGTGCGCTACCCAGAGAGGGCGCGCCCGGCCGCCCGATAAAAGCCTTCTCCGGGAATGGCTCCTGCTTTTTCAAGATATCCAGTTGCTGAATCTGGCGCCGGCAAATCTACCTAACCATGAAACGCACCACATTGTGGAAACAGCATGTTTTCCTCGCCTTTTACGGATGCACCGTCTTGTCCACCGCTTCCGCCTGGGCACTGAGCCCACTACGGATGCAGGCCAGCGCCTCCTATCACAACGACGTTTCGCGTCCGTTGCGCGAGATGGCTGCCATTGATCAACCCGGGCCGGCAGCAGGAACGCGAAGCGGCCGAAAATCCGCAAGATTCCTAACGCTCACGTCGATAGCCCCGACCCAGTGGTGGATCATGGTTCGTTCCTTCGCGCCCTCGCGCCAAGCATTCCCACGCCGATTCTTAGTTTCGACGGGATCCCTTTTCCCGGCGTCGGTTGTAGCTGCGCTCCGCCGGACACGAATGGCGCCGTCGGCCTGACCCAATACGTGCAGATGGTGAACGAAGGTTACCAGGTTTTCGACAAGGCCACCGGTAACTCCGTCCTCGGGCCGAGCAGCATCGCTTCGCTCTGGAGCGGCTTTGGCGGCGCCTGCGAAAACGGCGGCGCCGGCGATCCGGTCGTGCTCTACGATCAACTGGCCGATCGCTGGGTCATCAGCCAGTTTGCACTCCCCACTGGCGACGTGCCGATCACCGATGAATGCGTCGCGGTCTCCACCTCGGGCGACGCCACCGGCACCTATAATCGTTATGGGTTTCATCTCGGGTCGAACTTCTTACGATTACCCGCACCTCGGCGTCTGGCCCGACGCCTACTACATGAGCATGAATGTGTTCAACTCCGCCGGCACGAGCCTACCTCGGTCCGCAACCTTTCGCGCTCGATCGGACGGCGATGCTGGCGGGCGCCCCGGCGACTTTCATCAGCCCGGTGGGTCCGCTCGGTGGCTCGGCTTGCGCCGTTTCTGCCCGCCGATCTCGATGGCTTCGACTCTGCCGCCCGCCGGAGCGCCGAACACTTCCTTGGCTTCCCGAGCAGCAACCAATACACGATCTATCACTTTCATGTGGACTTCGCGACGCCAGCCAACTCCACCTTCACCACTCTTCGCCACTCCAGCCGCGGCGGGCTTTACCGCGCTTTGCCCGACACAAGCGCAACTGCGTGCCGGAGGTCGGGGCTTCGGCGGCCGAACAGGCTCGATGGCATCGGCGACCGGCTGATGTTCCGACTGGCTTATCGCAACTTCGGCGACCACGAATCGTTAGTCGGAAACTTTACCGTCAGCTCAAATAGCGTGGCCGGGATTCGCTGGTTTGAGTTGCGCGGAGTGACGGCTGGTCCGGTTACCGTCTTCCAGGAAAGCACCTATCAGCCCGATACGACCTGGCGCTGGATGGGGAGTGCGGCGATGGATGGCCAGGGCAACCTCGCGATCGGTTTCAGCGCTTCCAGTCCCACGATTGACCCGCAGATTCGTTATGCGGGACGGCTGGCGACTGATCCGATCAACACTCTGGCGCAGGGAGAAGCCCATCTCTTTGATGGCACCGGCAGCCAGACTGGCACCGGCAATCGCTGGGGCGACTACAGCGCCTTGACGGTTGACCCGGTCGATGACTCCACCTTCTGGTACACGAGCGAATACTACTCTTCGACGACCACGTTTAACTGGCGCACCCGGATCGGCTGCATTCCAGTTGCCTTTGGGGAGCCCGACCCCTACGCCGACGCCGACCCCGACGCCGACGCCGACGCCAACGCCAACACCAACACCAACACCAACACCAACACCAACACCAACGCCAACACCGACACCAACGCCAACACCAACACCAACGCCGACACCGACACCGACACCGACACCGACGCCTACGCCGACACCGACGCCGACTCCGCCGACGGCCTCGCCAACATTTCAACGCGGTTGGTCGTCGGAACCGGCAGCAATGTTGGCATTGGCGGATTTATCGTCACCGGCACGCAGCCGAAAAAAGTCATCGTGCGGGCGATTGGTCCGTCGCTGCCGGTCCCGGGCATTGGCCGACCCGATTCTTACTCTCTTTGGCCCGGGCAGATGGCGTGATCGCCTCGAATGACAATTGGCGGAGCACGCAGGAAGCTGAGATTATCGCGAGCACAGTGCCGCCGACGGACGATATGGAATCGGCGATTGTCGCGACGTTACCGGCGAGCGCTGAGGGGACTGGCTATACCGCCGTCATGAGCGGAGTGAATGGCACCACCGGTATCGGCTTGGTCGAGATCTATGATCTCGATCCGCTGGCGAATTCCAAGCTCGCCAATATCTCGACCCGCGGCTCTGGTGCAGACAGGGGACGATGTGCTCATCGGAGGCATCATCGTGCTCGGCAGTAGCGCGCAAAAAGTGATCGTGCGTGCGATCGGTCCGTCGTTGGGCGAGGCGGGCGTGACTGGCGCGCTCCAGGATCCAATCCTGGAACTACATCGACAGCTAATGGCGGCCTCTCGGCTCCAACGACAACTGGCGCGACATCCAGCGAAGCCGCGATCATTGGCACCACCGTGCAGCCGACGAACGATCAGGAATCAGCCATTGTCGCGACATTGCCGGCGAGTCCCAGCGGCATCGGCTACACCGCGATTGTGCGGGGTGCGAACAATAGCACCGGGGTGGCGCTGGTCGAATTCTACGCGTTGTCACGGTAAGCGAGATGGGCCAATGATTGACCCCGGGCGGTGGCGGCGCTGGAGGGCGATGCTCTGTCATCGCCGTGTTTGGTCCTCAATAGGCATGATTAGAAACTTCGGCAACGACGGAGCGTTGCCCTCCAGGCTCGCCTATTTCCCGAGCAAGCAGGCGCAGGAAGTTCGCGTCGGAAAATCGCCCGCCGTTCCCTTGCCTAACGACAATGAGGTCGAGCGAAGGAATGACGTAAAGCCGTTGGTAGCCGGAACCGATGCAGGCGACCAGATCGCGCGGCGCATCGCGGCAGAGACAAGCGTCGTGCCAATCCTGGCGCGACCATTTCGGTGTGAGCATGTCTTCGAAATCGAACTCCCGCCCGCCGGGCGCGGCGCGATTGTTCCACCAGCCTAACGAGAAGGCACGATTGGCCGCCGAGCCGCGCCAGCATTGTGCGAGCGTTTCCGGCTTAACGACCGGCTTGCCTTTGGCCAGCACAAGTTGGCCCATCTTCGCCCATTGCCGCGACTGTGAGAATAAAGCCGGCGGCGAGGAGCGGATTGCCGGCGCGATCCTCGAGGTAACGCTGCGGCCCGAGTCGCAACCGGCGCAGGACGCGGTGCTCGAGATAATGAGTCGGCGTTTCCTTGCCCAACTTTTCCTTCAGGACCTGATGAAAAACCTGGAGCGCGCCCGGCCCATAGATGAACGCCTTGCCCGGCTCCGCCACCATCGGCAGACGCAACGCGGTCTGGTCGCGATCGCCGTATTCGTTGACTCTGCAGGCCGAAAGCCCGGCGCCAGCCCGCAGGAAAAATCGAGCAACTGCCGAATCGTGACCCGCGCCTTGCGTGGGTCTTTGCGCCACGCAGCGATCGTGTCCGCGACCCGCTCGTCGAGATCGAGGATGCCGTCTTCCGCGGCGGCGAGCGCGGCCAGATTCCAGAAAGCTTTTGTGCCGCTGTAAATTCGCTGGGGCGTCTCGGCGGCGGCGCTTCCCTGGATACTGCTCGAGCAGTGTCTTTCCATTTTGGATGGCGAGAAAGGAAGTCCCACGATGCTCGGCTCGAATACCTTGCGGCTCTGCGCACCGCCGCCGGGTCGAGATTTGCGCCGGATGTGTTTGCCGCGGCGAAGAGCAGAAGACAAATCGAAAGGTGGGATTTCGCGCCGTCACGAATTGCGCAAATTCTTCTCCGCCGCAGCCTGGAGGGCGATGCTCTGTCATCGCCGTGTTTGACTCTCGGCAACGACGGAGCGTTGCCCTCCACTCTCGCTTCGGCTCTCACCTTGCTCTAGGCTGCCATCTTGCTCGCATATTACCTCGATAATTTCAGTCCGTTCCTGGTCAAGTTTGGGCCGAGCTTTGGGATTCGCTGGTACGGGTTTTCTTACCTGCTCGCTTTCTTCTGCGGCTTTCTCCTCCTCCGCTGGCTCGCGCAGACGCCGCTATTGCGCGCTCCCAGCCGACGAAGGTGGGCGACTACATTCTCTTCGCGTCGTTAGGCGTGGTCGTCGGCGGGCGGCTTGGGTTTCGTCCTTTTCTACCGGCCGCGCGCAGACCCTGACCGATCCGCTCTCGATCTTCCGGGTCTGGGACGGCGGGATGTCGAGTCACGGCGGCATGATCGGGCTCACCCTCGTGACGTTTCTCTACGCGCGCCGGCAACGCATTTCCTGGCTCAGCCTGGCCGATAATATCGCGGTCGTGGCGCCGGTCGGTTTGTTTCTCGGCCGCTGCGCGAATTTCATCAACGGCGAGCTCTACGGCCGCGCCACGACCGTGCCGTGGGCGATGCAATTTCCGAAAGAAGCGATCGATCTGCCGGCGGTCGGCGCTCGCATTCTGGCCGCTGCGCACGCGGTCCGCGCAGCCGGCGATCGAAAATCTGTGACGCCGTTGATCGAGCAGGCGCGTAGCGACGGCGCCCTGCAAACGGTGCTTCCATCAGACTCTGACCCCGCGGCATCCGTCGCAGCTCTACGAGGCGCTTCTCGAGGGCGTGTTTCCTTTTCACCTGTCTCTGGTTTCTGCGCGTCCGCACGCGACCAGCCGCGCGGGATGCTGGCCGGACTTTTCCTGCTCCTCTACGCCGCTGGTTAGGATCGTCGTGGAAAATTTCCGCGAGCCGGACGCGCCGCTGACCGGGCCGTTCACCCGCGGGCAAACCCTTTCGGTCTGCTCATCGTGGGCGGGATTTGCTTTGTCGTCTACGCGCTGAAAGAACGAACGGCGGCGCACGATTAGCAGCCTAACGAGCTTCCTCTACCCGGAGAGCTCAGGCCGTCTTCAGTTTCTTCATGACGAGCCCGGCGACGAGGCCGACGCAGAGGAAACCAACCACCTGGGTGAACATGTAGGCAGCGGTGTAAACCGTCGGAAATCCGTACCAATTCCAGTAGGAAATATTAGTCGCGATTGCCGCCAGCACGCCCGCCGAGAAAGATAAAGCCGAGCGCGCACCGCAAAGTCGTCAGGCCAGTGCAGACTGAGGAGCCAGACGAACGAGAACGCCTCGAAGAATTCGGTCGCGAATTCGATCCACGAGCCAGCGGCGCCATCATCGAGCGGGCGCGAACCGGCCGGATGATACATCAGAATTCCCGAGGGATGGTCCGCGAGTTTTTCGTCCATGTGTTTCATCGCTTCGTGTTGCTCGTCCGGCGTCGGGTTGGGGCCGAGCCCGAATCCGGGAAAGATATAGAGCGCCGCTCTTTTCGCGCGATGTTGCTCTGCATCGCGCCGAGGACCGCGGCCTCGTTAGGGATTTCCTTGATGCCCGCTTCACCGAGCGGCAGCGCCATGTGGGCGATCGACGTCCAGATAAACATGGCGATACCGCCGAGCAGCGCGGCGAGAAAAATGCGATTCATAAGTTATTACTCTCCGAGCGATTATGTGAGCGCACGCGGATCGGAGTCGAGCCACGAAATGTAACAGGATAGTGAGGTCTGATTCAGTAGACGGGCTCAGTCGCGCGCGTGTTCTTGAGAAAGACCTGGGCGAAAATAAAGAGGATCGCGAAAATGACGACGGAAAGCGCCGCCGCCCAGCCGAAGCGATACATGTTGAAGGCCGCCTTGTAGACGTAGGAGACGAGGATGTGGGTCGAGTCGGCCGGTTCGCCCATGTTCGAGACGAGCCAGACGACGTTGATGTTATTGAAGGTCCAGATCGTGCCTAACGTAATCGCCGGAATCATGACCGGCCGGAGCAGCGGCGCGGTGATATGCCAAAACTGAAACCACTTCGAGGCGCCATCGACGTCGGCCGCCTCGTAAAGCTCGTCCGGGAATCGATTGCAGACCGCCGAGCGCGATCACCATCATGAAAGGAAACCCGAGCCAGATGTTGGTGATGATGACGGCGAGAAACGCTTCGAACGGTGAAGTGAGCCATTGCACCGGCGAGAGGTGGAGATATTTCGTGATGAGCAAATTCACCGCGCCGTATTCGTAGTTGAACATTCCGCGCCAGGTGAGCGCGGTGATGTATTGCGGCAAGCGCCCAGGGCAGGATGAGCGCGACCCGCCAGGCCGATTTTCCGCGGATGAATTTCTGGTGCAGGACGACGGCGAGGAAGACGCCGATCACGACATGGAAAACGATGTTTACCACCGTCCAGATGACCGTCTTGAGCAGGATCGACCAGAAAAGCTGCTGCTGAAAAACGGAGACGTATTGGGCGAAGCCGATCAGCCGCCAATCGCGGATGTGATAGAGGTTCGCGTTCGAGAACGAGAGGATGACGTTGAAGAGGAACGGGAAGAGCGACGACCGCGAGAATGACGAGGAGCGCCGGGGCGAGGAGGAAGGTGATGAAGAGTCGAGCTCGAAGTTCGCGCCGTTCATTGGTTCAGAAGACATCTGAACGAAAGAGGCGCTTTCGCAAGATGCTTGTCATCCCGATCCGGCGAAGCGCGGAGAGGACCTCGCAATTGGCAATGGACGCGCTCTTTGTGGCCGCGCGGATTTCGCATTCGTGAGGTCCCTCGACGCTTGCGGCTCGGGATGACAGATTTGCGGCCCGCTAAAGATTGCTATCGGCAATGTTCTTCTCCGCTTCGCGCTGCATGCGGTGGGCCGCTTCCTTGCGCCGTGATCGCGCCGCTCATGACGAGCTGATACGGGCCGCGCATCCCTTCCCAAATCTGCCGCATCTGCGGCACGATCGGCATCGGGCGGCCGTGGGCGATCTGCTCCATCGAGGCGACGAGCGCGGGATTGTTCCTGGATCGCGGGCGAAGCGAGGACGGTCTTGTCGACCGGCGTGGTCGACGAGTTGCAGCGCCATTTTTTCCTGCACTTCGGCACTCGTTAGGTAAGTCGACCACGTCGCGGATGATGGCGAATTTTGCCGCCGGCACATTCGCGCTCACGCGAATAGCCCTTGGCGGAAATCATCGGCTCGCACCAAAGCCCGGTCTCGGAATTGAATGGCAGCGGCGCGACCATGCTTTTCTCCGGCACGTCGTAACCGGCCCAGGACCACGGGCCGTTGATGATCATGGCGGTGCGGCTCTCCTTGAAGAGCATGTCGGCGATCTCGTAATCGCCTTCCTGCGGGATGATTTTGTATTTGTCGCGCAGATCGAGAATGAACTGGATCGCGCGCACTGTCTGCTCGTTGTCGAGCGCCGGGTGGCCCTCCGCGTCCATCACCCAGCCGCCGAAGCCGGTCAGGAAGGGGATGAAGAAAAACGGCTCGCGATAATTCCAGGTGAGCCCGTATTCGTCCATCTTGCCGTCGCCGTTGTCGTCTTTCGTTAGGCGTTGGCCGGTGCGCGATCAGCTCGTCGAGCGTTTTCGGCGGCTTCGGGACGAGCGCTTTGTTGTAAACGAGAGTGAGATGGTTGCCGATCTGGTCGGCCGCCAGCCAGTGCGAACCCTGCCAATCGACCAGGCCCTGGGGCGTGAAGCGCGCGAAAAAATTCGTCTCCGAAAATCTGGTCGAGCGGCCGGATCGTTTTCGTCGTGACGAGGACGCCGACGTTATCGGCCGGCCCGTAGATCAAGATCCGGTCCCTGGCCGGCGACGGCGGCGATGATGTAGAGATTGCGCAGCTCTTCGTTCTCCTTGTAGAGCGCCTCGACCACGCGATCCGGATGGGCGGCATTATATTGCCTGACGAACTCGTTAAAGAGATCGCGTTCCCCGCCGATCTTCTGGTGCCAGATGCGAATGTGGGTGCGCGTGTCGGGCGCGCGGTGACAGGCGGCGAGGAGAGCGACGAATGACAGAGAGCGCGAGCGCAGACTCCGGGGAGCACGGGCTGTCAGCCCGTTGGTCGGCGGAGTCTCCGCCGACGAACTTTGCTGCGGGAGACGACGCCGAACTTGTATTTCGATG
This sequence comes from uncultured Verrucomicrobiae bacterium, assembly GCA_963737995.1. Taxonomy (GTDB): domain Bacteria; phylum Verrucomicrobiota; class Verrucomicrobiia; order Chthoniobacterales; family UBA10450; genus Palsa-1392. The sequence continues at coordinate 256,951 of CAVTUV010000008.1, read as the reverse complement.
CAGCAGTGACGGAAGTTCGCGATGGCAGGCTGCCGTCGCCAACGGGCTAACAGCCCGTGCTCCCCGGAATCTGTCCCGCGCGCTCACTCGAAAGAGAGGACCGCTCCGGTCAGCGGCGGCAATTTCACGGTCGAGCGCGTTGCCGGAATCTTCCGCCGCGACATCCGCCAGCTCGCCCTTGGTGACGAAAATCGGCTTCGACCTTGCGATGCGCGAAATTCATCCCGAGCGTCACCTCCTCGCCGCTGCGGTTGATCGCGACGAGCAGCTTCTCCTTTTCGCTTCGCCTAACGAAGGCGAGAGAATCGTGCATCGTTGTCCGTGTAGAACGACCGCGTAGTCGCCGTGGTTGAGCGCGTCATGCGCGCGACGCAGGGCGACCGCGCTCTTGTAATAGTCAAAAATCTCCGGCTCGAACTTCACTTCATCCGGCTTCGCGCTCGTCGCCCCGCGGATCGATCGCTTGCGGGTCGTATTTCAAATCCTCCCAGACCATCGGCATCCGGTCGTCCGGATCGTGCCCGCCCCACATCCCGGCTTCGTCGCCGTAATAGATCATGGGCGCGCCGACATAGGTCATCTGGAAGAGAACAATCGAGCCGCTGAATGTCGCGCTCGCGCTCGTTAGGCTTGCGGATCCGGTAGCTCGGCCGAGGCGCGCGCGTCGTTGTTGTTGTTGAAGGAAATCTGGCCGTTCTCGTACTGCGTGCCTTCGCCGTTCACGATCATGGAGGCGAGCCGGTCGGTGTCGTGCGAATCCATCAGGTTTTGCATGACGTAAGCGACGGCGGGCGGAAAGCCTTCGCGCCGTTCGTCCATCAGGCTGCACAAATTTGGAGGGGCCGATGTTGTCATCGATCAGGTAACCTTTCACCGGGATGGCGAAAGCGTTGTAATTCATCGAGGCGGAGAAACCGCCCTCCTTGCACGAGCTGGGCGGCGTCCTTCCAGATTTCCGCCGTGGTGTAGGCGTTCGGGTTGCATTTGCGGACAAAGGCGTTCCAATCCGCCCAGAATTTGGCCGGCCGCTCATCCGCGACATCGAGCCGCCAGCCGTCGATGCCTAACGACGGGTCTTTCCCGTCCGGCAACATCCAGCGTTTCGTCGCCTGCATGATGTATTCCTTCGGCCCGGCCAACATGTCCTTGCCGTCGGCCGAGGCGGCGAAGACCGGCAGGGTGGCGTGGCCCCACCAGCCTTTGTAACTGAACTCGTTCCGCTTCGTTTTCGGATCGTCGAAGCTGCTCGACCACATACCAATCCTTGTAACGCGATCTCGCCTGGTTTTTGCGGATGTCTTTGAAGGCAAAAAAATCGCGCCCGGTATGATTGAAAACGCCGTCGATGATGACCCGGATTCCGCGGCCGTGCGCTTCCTTGATCAGCTTGAGGAAAAGCTTGTCCGCCGCGGTCCACTGCCAGGTCGCGGGATCGGCGGTTTCCTTTTCGATCAGGGCGAGATCGCCTTTCGGGATCGGGACCGAAATTCGGATCGATGTGATGGTAGCAGTTGCCGTCGTATTTGTGCATCGAGCGCGAGTAGAAGAGGGGATTGAAATAGATGCAGTTGATCCCGAGGTCGCTCGAGGTAATCGAGCTTGTCGATCACGCCCTGGAGATCGCCGCCGTAGCGCCGATCGAAGACGCCGTTTTGATAGAAGTCGGGTCCCAATCTCCTTCTCCCAATCGTCCCGCGCATACCAGTCCGCCGTCCAGGGCGAGATGCTGCCAGTCGTCAGGCGCCTTGATCGGCGTCTCGAGGGTGTCGCGGGTCGGATCGTTTGCCGGATCGCCGTTGCGAAAACGCTCCGGAAAAATCTGGTAGAAAACCGCTTCGGCGGCCCAGGCCGGCGCGGGTTGAAGCGCGTCGAGCGAGACGCCTTTGTCCTGCGGGAACGAGTTCGGAGTTTTCGCGCTGCACGTTGCGCGAGAGACGACGCCAAGAGCGGCGAAGAAAGAAGTGATCCGTTTAGCACCATGGCGAAACGAGTGGTCACTCTGACGAAAGCGTCCTCGCGGGAGGCAAACCATATCCAACATTCTGGACTCGCCGCGGCGTAGTCCCTCCGGAGGGACGTCGCTTCCGCTCGGATCCAGGGTCCGTCAAGGAATCACCCGCACGCGATAAAAGGCCGGGCGCGCTGGCCGTGACGGTCTCGCTCGATGCTCGTGCCGGTCGCGGTCACGAGCGAGCCGACCGAGAGGTAGGTGCCATCCGGCGCGGGCGCGCGTTTCGAGTTGGTAGGTTTTTCCGGCGACCGAGCTCCAGGTGACCGAGAGCGAGCTCGGCGGCGTGCGGGTGATGTCGGTCACGCGCAGGATCGAATTGCTGCTGAATGGATTGGTCGCCGGCGACATCTTCGGACGCGTTGTTCATCCCGTCGCCGTCGTCGTCGCCGGCGGGATCGATCACCTGTGATCGTGGACTGCGCGCTCGTCGGACCGCCCTGACCGTGGTTGTCGTTCGGATTCACCGCCTGCACCGTGACGGTGATAATCTGGCCCGGGCGCGACGGCGAAGGTCAGGCTCGTCGCAGCTCGTAAAGTAAACGGTGGTGTTGCCGTTGATCGTGACGCTGACTTTGTAGGAGGGCACGATCCCTTCGCTGTCCGGCGCGGCCGCGGTCCAGTGCAGGGTGGCGCTGTTGCCGACGACGTAGCCATAGACGTTAGGCGGAGTTCGCGCTCCCCGGCGTGCCGGTTGGCGCGGTCACGTCGTAGAGCTTGAGATATTGCGCTTCGAACGGCGCGGTCGCCCAATCGGCATCCGCCGCCGGCACCTTTTTCATGCCCGACGAAAAGTCCGTTGTCGAGCAATTGGTCGCCCGTCTTGCGATTGAGGAAATAATTGCGGCGATTCGGATCGATCGCGGTGTAGGCGGCGATGTTGCGCACATCGTAGGTGCGACCGCGTTTGATCCCGAAAAGGTTGGCAGCTGTTCTGGGTAATGTTGACGTCGAAATTCCCGCTCTGGTCGTTGTTGCGATCGAGGTTCATGAAAGCGAAAACGACGTCGGTGAGCGCGGGCGAAGCGTTGGCCGAATCGTATTTCGCGACCGAGAAAATCGACTGCTGCATGCTGCCGCCGATCTGGTTCAGGTAGTAGCGATTGGAGCTGCGCAGCGCGGTGCTGAACTGCCGCGCCTGGCCCATCGCGGCATAAACGGGATAGAGCTGTTGCAGGCCGTAGGTCTGGTTGCCGAGGATCGGGCCGAGATCGTTGAAGACTTTGAAGTGCGGGATGTACTTGCCGAAATTCATCTCGTAATGGCTGAAGCCGAAGGTGTGCGGAGATGCCATTTTCCTGGCCGTAGAAGATCATCGGCGCGCCGTCGATTGTGTTGCTCACGCCGTAGCGAATGAGCGCCTGGAAAGGATCGGCGTAGTTCTGCTTCGTCGTGCGAGGTGGAGTTGAGCAGAACGAGAGCCTGGCCGTAGGCGCTGCGGCGTGAATCGAAAATGCCCGCGGTAATCGCTTGTCGTGCGTCGCGGCCTTGAACGGGAAGATGATGTTCTCGTTCAGGATGTCGAAATGCCGCGCCGAACGATAAGTGACGGCGCCGCCATCGAGCGACTCGGTCATGAAAACGAAATTCCATTTATGACTGCGCGCGACGTTGATGATGTATTCCCAGGCCTGCGGCGGAAGGCCCTGGCCGAAATCGGCGCGCAAGCGCGTCGATGCCTTTGCTATCGAGCGCGAGCCGAGTGGCGGCGTCGCCATCGGCGGCGTGCTGTTAACGCCGCTGTGGCCGGTCTGGGTTAGCCAATAGGGAATGTAGCTGGCGAAGTAGCGCCAGACGTTGCGGGTGATGTTGTTGTTCACTCCGCCGCACGCTGAAGTCGACGCTGGTCCAAGCCGGATCGCCGTATTGGAAGACGTCGTTTTCGTTCAGGTAATTTCCGTTGTCCTGATTGTTCAGGCAGACCAGCGCGGAGTATTGCCCGAAGTAGATGTCGAAGGTGTCGCCGAATTTTCCGAAGTCATTGCGGTCCGGCGCGGGCGCGATGTCCGACGCGCTCGAGGCGCGGATGCAATAGTTGTTGTTAGCGAAGTTAAAGAGATCGCCGTGGGAAAAGAAGCGCGCCTCGGCGTTGCGAATCTCCGTCGTGGTCGGTCGAGCCGGGCTTGATCAGGTCGACGCCCTTTTTGCGCCAGCTCGGCGTCGTAGGAAGTGTGATTGAAGGGCGCGTCGAGCATCACCCCGACCCCGGCGGTGTCGGTCGCGGTCATGAAACCCTGAAACTCAGCCAGCGCGCCGCTGCGCGTGTTATCTGGCCCATCAGTTCCATGACGTCGAAGAAATTCTTCACCGCGTAAGGACTGCCGACGGTGAAAGGCAGGCCGGTGTTGGGATCGATCTGCCGGCCGTCGATTCCGTTCGGGTGAATCGGCTGAAACCAAAGATAGTTGCAGCCAAGGTTCTTCAGGTAATCGAGATTCCAGCGTTTCGCGCTGTTGTGCAGATCGGCAAAGGTGCTGCGCTGCGCCATCTGATCGCCGCTCGCGTCGATGTTGAGAGTGTTGATCTCGTAGAGGTTGATGTTGCGCGCGCCTTTCGGCGAAACCACGATCGCGTGATCGCGCCGGCCGTTGGACGTGTAGTAATTCCAGGTGTTGCTGCCGATGAGTCGATAGCGCGCGGTCAGGCGATAAGCGCCGGTGCGTGCAGGCCCGGCGTTCGAGCCATCGAGCGTAAGGCTGTATTGCCCGCCGCTCGCGGGCATGGCATAGGCCTTGTAATAATGACTGTCGTTCGTGCCGACGAGGTCGCCGCTCGGCGGATTGATTCCTTCCTCGGTCGCGATCCCGTTGCCATCCGTGTAAGCGCAGGGTCGCGTAATCGCGCCGGTTCAGGTTGGTGTAAACCTGCACCGTGGTCGGATCGACATTGGCCGCGTTGGGATTGAAGACGACGGAAAACGGAGACGGAGTCGCCCGCGATTTCATCCACGTAAACGTGCTCGGTCGTGTAGTTGGCGTTGAGGCCGTTTACGGTCAGCGTCGGATTCAGATCGAAGGTGTAAGGATGGCGGCGGCGAAGCGGACTCGGTCCGGTGGTGTTGCTCGTCGAATCGTTGCCGTAGAGATAGGTCGTGGCGTGATCGGTGTAATTGATCTGGAGGTAATACTGGACCAGGCCGGGGGACAGGCGCGGTGAAGCTGGCGACCCAGAATTTGTCGTTCCCGCTCTGGGTGAAAAAGCCGAGCGGGACCGACTGGTAGACTGCCGCGTGGCGGACTTGTAGAAGACCGAGCCGCCGCTCTGGTTGCCGGGATTGCCGGAGCCTTGGAACTGGTTGCCGTTGTAGATCGTGATTGTCGTGCCGGTATCGATGCCGTTCAGCGGCGAACGCATGGTGGCGCTGCTGTTCGGGACGGTGTTGTTCGGGATATGCCAGGCGTTGCCGAGCTGGGCCTGCGTCGGCGGCGCGCGAAAGTCCCGATCACGATGAAGGTAAGAAGTGGAGCAAGCGTTTCATTCTGGAAAAATCGTTAGGCAGCCGGGAGAGCGAGCCGGTCATCGCCCAATCGTGGGCCGCGCTGAAACTGGACGGGCAACGCTCCGTCGTTGCCGAGTTTCATCCGCGGCTATGACGGAGCATTGCCCTCCAGGCCTCCGGAGTCTCCGCGGTCCGTTAGGACTAAGGTGCGAGGCTGACATCCAATTTGTAGAAACGCGGCTGGGCGGTGGTCGGCGGCGAGCCGGTGCCGCTGCCGTCGTCGGTGTAGGTGATCGGGCTGCCGGTGCCGGCGATATTGCCGCCGGCCTGGGTCCAGATGCCGGGTTCGTTAGGTCTGGAGCGTGTAGAAAATCTTGTAAACCCGGTCGCGCACCGAGGGGAAAGTGAGCGCGACGGTCGTCGGCGAAGTGCGCGTGATCGTCAGGTACGGCGTTGGCCGCGTCGGCCAGGACCGGGTTGGTGCCGAGGATGTATTCCTGCCGATTGGTGCGGCCGTCGCCGTCCTGGTCACCGCTGCGCGCCGTTGTTGCCGGTGGCGTCGTTCGGATTCAAGCCGTACTGCGTTTCCCAGGCGTCGGGCAGGCCGTCGCCATCGCTGTCGTAGCTCAGGGTCGAGCCGGTTTCGAAGCCGAGCGCGAAAGTCATGCTCGTGCCGCCCTGCATTTCGACCTGCTGGGTCTGCGCCTGGTTGCGCATATCGACCGTATCGAAAGACGCGTCGGCATCGCGATCGGTCGCGGCGGCGTTGTAAGTCGCGCCGCTGAAACCGGCGGCGTTGAAGCGCAGATAAGCGCGCACCTGGCGGCTCGGGTTGGTGTTGAAAAGATTCACGTCCTGCGCGTCGCTCGTCAGGCTGGCTGAGATATTTCTGGCCGTCCTGCATCAAGATCGAGCAGATCAGGCGATAAACCGAAACGGACGAACAAGCTGCACGTAACCCGTCATGGCATAGTTCGCAGTCAGCTGGCCTTTGATGCCGGGAGAGTGATCGTCTTGATGATCTTGCCGTCGGAGCTGGTGAACTTCCAGCCGACACCGGAAGGCGCCGCCACCACGGTGTAAAGGTTGTTGGTGTAGGAAACGCCGTCGCTCGAGATGTTATCGATCTTGGCGAACCAATCCTTGAAGCCGGAGGTGCGATAAGCCACGACCGCGCCGCCGCTCGTGTTGACGGTCCCTTCCTCTTCCGTCTCGGAGCCGGCATAGCTCGCGAGGTTGCCCGCCACCTGGGAGACGTAGCCGGTGTTGATGTCGCGCAGCCAGGCCGCGGTCATGCGTCCGCCGAGCCGCTCGAAGATGGCGAAGAACCGATCGTTGTAGATGAGGTATTCGTTCTCGCCGTCGAGATCGACGTCGGTCTGTTCGGAGACGGAAGAATTGGCGTAGCTGCCGCTCGCGGCCGCCTGCGCCCAGGTGTTGACCCGCGCGTAAATGGCGGCATCGCGGCGTATGCGCCTGGGCGGCCTTGGAGAAGCCGGCGAGATTCTGGAACGTCGTGTCGGGATAGATGTAGGCGCCGGTGCTGAATTTGCTCAGGTCGTTGTTCGTCTGGTCGTGGAAGGCGGTCTCGAAGGTCGAGGCGTGGAAGGTCGCGCGCGCGAGGGTGTCGAGACCGATCGTGGCCGGGCCGGGCGACGATGCCGGAGACCGATTGTCCAGGCGGAGTTGACGATCCCGCTGCTCCCTAGCGTGCCGTAGCTGGTCGTTAGGGCGACGCCCGTGCGGATGTTGAACTTCTTGTCGCGGAGCGATTCCTCGAGGCCGCTGCCGTTATACCAGTTGTCGTAATTTTCCTCCGTCGCGTGATCGACGTAATCCTTCGCGACATTCGCCTAACGATCAGGCCGGTGCCGCGATTGACCGTGCCCCAGGCATCGCCGATGCCGTCCGGCGGGACGGAAGTGTCGATCTCGCCGTTCACGATCTGGTCCGGCGTCACGATCTGGATCCACGGGCGGCTGCCGAGCCAGCGCATGTTCTTGTCGTAATTGTCCGCGTTCGTCAGTGCTGGTGAAATTCTCCCAGTCGTTCATGAAAATGACGACCTGGTCCTGCGTGGCGGCGCGGGCCTTGCGGCTGAGGAGCTGGCGCGAGAGGATGGGCGAGCCGTTGTCGTCGCTCTGGAAGAGGTAACTGCTCGCGCTGTCGTTGATGACGAAGGCGTTCGTGCGCGTTGATCTGGTTGATGCGATAACCGTCGTCGCCGAGCGCGGAAGTGCGGCCGAACCACTTCGAGACGTGCCGCATTTGGTCGACAAACGTGTAGCCGTAGCCGGCGTCGGCGACCTTTTGCAGAACGTCGGAGCTGGAAACGCGCTCCGGCGTCCAGAGACACGCTAGGCGAAGGCAGGTGCCCGTAGATGTTGGTCAGGAAATCGCGCGCCAGGCTGATGTTGTCGGTGTTGAAGGCGGTGTTGAAATAGGGCAGGAGATGATCGGAGAAAGTGCTGCCTAACAAGTCGATCGTGCCGTCGCCGATGAGGCTGCCGATGCGGGTGTTGAAGGCCGGGCCATCGTCCGGGCCGAGGCTGGCGGAGGTGGCCCATTGCACGGCGGAGGCGAAGGTCGGCGTGACATGGAGAGCGAGCGGAACCTCGAACGCCTGGTGGGCGTCGAGCGCGCGATAGTAACCGCCGCTCGCGCCGTTGTTGATCAGCTTCTGCATCGTGCTCCCGGGCTGGATCGCCTGGTTGCCGTGGATCAGACTAACGACCTTGACCTTCTTGCCGCGATCGTTGTCGGCGGTCAGGCCGACCCAGGAACGTGAGGACGCTGTTCGCGCCCGAGATGTTGGGCTGATCGAGGTAATAATCGGAGGCGATGTTGTCGTTGCGGATCGAATCGCGAATGTCGGAACGCCCGCCGATGTCGCCCAGGCCGACCGGGCTGTTCTGGGTGCCGTCGCGGGTGGTGAAGACCTGATAGAGCGAGCGTGTTCGGATCGCCGCTCCAGCCGGCGTCGAGCAGTGCCTGGCGGCTGATCGAGAACTCGACCGCGTCGAGATCGGAGTTGTAGTAGGCCTTCTTGAATCCGTTAGGCGAATTCTGGTCGCGCGTGGTGACGCCGAACTGCGCACAGGTCCTGGCCGATGGCGGTGGAATGCGTCGGGCTGTTCTTATCCCAGACGTAAACGTTGCCCTTGTCCGTCTGGTAGGCGGCGACCACGACCTGCCAGTTTCACGACGTCCCGGTGTCGACCTGGTCGGGCAGGTTGTATTCGCCGGTGCCGGGGTTGCCGAGGTTGATCGCGACGTAGATGTCGAGATTGCCCTGCTCGGCGTAGGCCTTGAGGTCCTGCATATCGACCCGGAAATAGAAATTGCCGTCGCCGCCCACGCTGTGGTCGCGCCGCCGTCGTGCGCGTAGAAGGCGACGATGTCGCGCGAGGAATCGAAGCCGTCGTAGGCGTGATAAACGTCGCCCTGGTTAAAGTTGTAACCGTCGCCGTCGTAGGGATCGAGCGCGATCAGATCATTCGCGCTCCAGTCGGTGAATTCGTGTTTGTTGACCGCCGCGCCGAAGGTGGTGGTCGCGCCGGGGCCGATCGTGATCGAGCCCGGCGGTGGCGGCGGCGGCTTGCCCGCGACGTGCGGATCGGAGCCGTTGAGGAATTCGTCCAGGTTCGTCAGGCCGTCGCCGTCCGGATCGCCGGTCGGCGCCGTTGTCGGTGCTGGTGATGACCTGGCCGGTGTGGAGGTTGTAATGGCCGATCACGCCGTCATCGAACGGATCGAGGTTGTGCTGCAGTTTCCAGCCGTCCGGCAGCGAATCGCCCGAGGTGCTGTAGCGGCGCGGATCGGTCTCGAGCCAGATGACGTCGAGTTTGTCGCGTGCGGATCGCGCCGCCGGGGCGGAAGACGGTGTTGAGCTTCGCCTTATCGAGCGCGGTCGAGGTGTAGGTCTGGCTGTTGGTCGGCTCGACGTAGGTCGAGCAGAAATCGGAATACTTGAAGGTCTGCGCGGTCGAGCCGGGCGCCGAGCCGGTGACGGTGACGCTCTGTTTGAAACTGGTGAAAGTGGCGAGGACGACGAAGTTTCCGTTCGTGTCGGTCTGGTTGCGATCGATGATCGCGAGATCGACGATGCCATTGCGGTTCGGCGTCTTCGTTGCCGTCGATCACGTTATCGCCGTCGGTATCGGCATTGTTAGGATCGGTCTCCAGCCAGACGGCGTTAGGCGAAATCGCGAGCACTTTGGCGCGGTCGACGCGCGAGGTGTTGTAGACCGTCGGCGGATGGGCAATCGAGTGGAGCACTCCGCCGCCATCCGGCACGCCGATATCGACGCGGCCGTTGTAGATCGGCAGATACGGGACACGCGCCGCCGCTCACCTGGTAGGTGCGATCTTCGAAGCCGTCGTTGACCGCATCGCCTTCGGTATCGGCGCTCGTCGGATTGGTCGTGCTGCCGGCGAGCTGATCGGTGCGCGAGTTGTTCAGATTGTAAGGCCACGGGCTGAAGTATTTGTAGCCGCCCGGCGGCGACTGCCGTTGTCGGTCGTGTTGTAGATCGGCGGATCGAGGTCGGGCTGGAAATTCTTCACCCCGTCGCCGTTCGTGTCGGTATTGACGTTGGTGTCGTCGACCGCGGTGGCCCACCCGAGCTCGAGGCCGTCGGAGAGCACGTCGCCATCGGTGTCGGGGCTGAGCGGATCGGTTTTGCCGGAGATATTCCAGATGTGGACGTCGCCGTTCGTCCAGGTTTCGGAATTGGTTGTCGGGAGCGGAATCGCGGTCGTCTCGATCGGGGCAGCGGTCGGTCCGTAGAGGCCGAGGCCGTCGTCATCGACGTCGTGCTTGTTCGGATCGTAATCGACCAGCTGGCGGAAGACGACGTGCGCATTGCGCGAAACGACCGAGGTGCCGGCCGGGCGCGGTGACGGTGGAAGTAAAGGTATAATCGCCGGCGGCGACGCTGCTCCAGGTGAAATCCCAGAACTTGGTCGAGCCGTCGATCGTGGGACTGCCGGCATTCAGCGTCGACGGTGCCGGTGCCACATCGATAAAGTTGATCGCGACGTCGGTCGCGTCGATGTCGGTCGCGACCTGGATCGGGACGGCGCGCTGCTCCGGGGTCGGGTTTGCCACGTCCGGCAAGACGATGATGATAGACCTTGCCGTCGGAATCGACCTCCGGCGGCGTCACGATCATGTTCTTGATCACGACGACCGGCTTCGCTTTGACGAGACGGAAAGCCTCCAGCGGCGTGCCGCCAGGCGGCGGCGTGTAGGTGACGTCAATCGTGTGGAGGAAATCTGGCTGGTCGTTGTAAAGATTCGGGAGCTGGTAGGCGAGCTCGTGATAATCGGAAGTGACGTCGTAATTGATCGAGTAGGCCGCTCTGCGGTTGCGCGACGCCGTTGGCGCCTGAGCCGGATTCGCTGCTCGCGATCTTGATCAGGAAACGATTGATCAGATCCTGCGTCGTGGTGCCGTCGGCGAGCGATTTGCTGAACCAGACCTTCATCACGTAGCTGTCGTCGACCACCTGGCCGTCGGTCGGCGGATAGGCGACGAACATTTTCTGCACGGGGCCGTTGGCGGTGACGTTGCGCATGCAGGGTGGTGTAATGGCCGGCGGAGTCGCTCAGCGAGAAATCCTTGTAATGCGGCCGAGGAAAGTTCGCGCAGCCGCACCTTGATCTGAGCCGGCGGTCGAGCCCGAGGGGATGTTGTTGTAATTGAAGCGCCACTCGCGCGGATAGTTGCTGACGATCGAAGGCGTAGGCGGTCACTTCTGTCGCCTGCACCCAGGTGGTGGCGATGTTGCTGTCCCAAACGCCGTTGCCGTTCAGATCCTCGAAGGGCTCGCCGCTGTCGTGCGTGCCGTTGAGGTTCGTGTCGGTGAAAGGCTCGAAGCCGTTGCCGTTGCCGCCCTGGGTGCTGGGTGTTGCTGTCGTCGTTGGAAGCGTCGGCGTCGTCGATGTGATACCAGACCTCGGTCACGCTCGGATCGGTCCGCACGACCACGCCGTAGCCGGAACCGCCGATCGTGTCGCTCTCGTTAGGGAACTTGATCTCTCCCTGCGGCGCCTGGGCGTCGTAGTAGAAGGTTTGCTTAAAAGTGTTGTAGATCGAGGCGCGCCCGGCGCGATTGAGGAAGGCGCGCGCGCGCAGGATGTGGAAGCCTTCGCTCAAGCCCGGTCTGGGTCGCGCCGAAATCATCGTGCGGATAAAACACGTCGCGGTCGTGGCGTTGAAATGCGCGGTCTGAAAGGTCGTCATCATGTTCACCTTGCGCTCGACTTCCGTGGCGCCGGAGGGGAATTGGCTCGGCTGAAAAGTTTTGTAGATCGCGATCTTGTATTTGATCGTGCCGCTGGGGCGCGGGATGGTCGCGTTTGGCCCACCAATTGCCGCCGTCGCTCGTATTCGGCGGCTTGATACAACAGCTCCGCGACTTGCGTGGTGCCGATACCGACGCCGCCCGCGCCTTCCGGATTCGATGCCGTCGTTCGTGAAATAAAAAAACAGCCGGAAACCGCTGCCGACGACGTTGGTTTTTGCGAAGACCGAAAGGGTCGAACCGTTGTCGACGTACTGCGTGGCCGGATGGGTGCCGGTCCAATCGCCGAAGCCGGCGTTCGGATCGTGATAAACAAAAGTCGCGGCGGCGGCGTCCTGCGGATTGGTCCCGCCGCCGTTCACGGTCGCGCCGCCGCCGGTGTAGGTCTCGGCGCCGGCCGAGCCGAAAGTGCAGCGGGCGGTGTCGATCGCGGCGAATTTTTCCGGGCCTTCGCGGTCGATGAAAGTTCGGTTGCTCGTAGCCGAGAAAAACATCGGTCGAAAGTCCGGGCGGATTATCGCGTTTGCCGATCGGATCGGCATTGTTAGGCGGAGCGCGCGCCGTTCAGGTCGACCCCACCATCGAGTTCGAACAAAATATTTTCCGCCGAGCCGTCGGCGCGCGCGGTGAAAGTGAGGTCGGTTCCGTCGGTGACGCGCGGGATGGTGAAGGGATAGGAATAGCTGCCCGGGACCGCGCCCGGCACACCGCATACGGATTGAAGTTGGGATCGCCGTCCGGCCCATCTTTGCGCAGGTAAGTGAGCGTGCTCGGCAGGCTGGCCGCCCTGCAGCATCGTGATCGGCTTGCCCCCGCCTAACGACCAGAGTTCGACTCCTCCGGGTTGCGCCAGGAGAAGGCGAAATAACCGCCCGGCGGGCACAATCGTCGAGCCGTTGACGATGTTGCTCGCGTAAGCGTAAAAGCCGCCGCCAAAGGTCGAGTAGTTGTAGAGATAGGCATCGTTCCCGCCGGCGGTGTGCGCGAAGCTGGTGTTGAAATTGCGCCCCAGACCGGCGGCGTAGTTGTCGTTCATGAGGAACAAGCAGGGTCACGCCGTCGGCGTCGGTCATCCCGGTGTTCTCGCGTTTGTCGATCCGCTCGTAGGCGACGAAATCACTGTCCGACCAGCGCCCGACCTGGTAGCCGCGGGCAAACTGGTTGTGGATGTAGAGCAGGTTGGGGATTTTCGGATCGGCGAACTGGCCGAGGAAGTTGGTGTTAGCGTGGCGGGGAAAGGCGCCGCCGCTTTGGCCTAACGTTTGCGCCTGGTGGTTGCCGTCGGTGTAGATCAGGCCGATCCCGGCGCGGGTGAAATAAAGCGCGTGCTGCAGTTCGCGGCGGGAGGCGTAATCGTTGTCGTGGCTCTGCGCGTGCATGACGGCGAGGCTGGAGGAAAAGCCGTAGCCGCCGTCGGAGTCGAGACCGTCCAGCGTCGCGCTCGGGTTGCCGAGGATGCCGTTGAGATTGTTGCGCAGGACGTTGTCGACCAGCCGCATTCCGACGTTGAAATAGTCGCCGTAAGGCGGCGGCTCGCCGAGGTGCTCGCCGAACATCATCGCGTTGTGCCGCGGCTTTTCCGTATCGAAGACCGACTCGCGCAGGTTGACGTTCGAACCCTGCGCGCGTGGAGTTGAAGCGCGAGTCGTTGAACCCGCGGGTCAGGTTAAACTGCCGCTGCGCCTGCCCGAGGTAGCCGTAATCGTTGTAATCCTTGTCCGTCCCGTAGCCGGCCCCGAAAAAATCCGCGCGCACGTGCTTGACCGCGTCGAGCCGCAGGCCGTCGGCTTTGGTTCGGTCCATTTCCCAGCGCGCGGCGCGATTGAGGAAATCCTGCACATACTCGCCGTAGAAACCGGGATTGTCGGCCAGCATCTGGGTCGTGATCCCGTTGCTCGGCCCGAAGCCGACGTAAGTGCCGTTAGGTAGAAAGCAGTAATACTCGGGATTGTTCGGATGCCTGACGAACTTGATTTTGGGAAAGGTCGAGCCTTCAGTGGCGCCGAAGTTCTTGTTCGTCGTCCCCGGCTCCTGGGCGATGTCGATCAGGTCGGCCAGACCGAGATTCTGCACCTGCCAGGCGTCGTTCCAGTCGCGCGATGTTGTCCCATTTCCGATAGAAACCGTCCTGGGTGAGCTGGAGATGGAAATCCTCCGGCACGAACCCGGGGTAAATGTCGATCGGCGTCCCGGCGTTGTAGCCGGGCACGTCAAAAGCGTTGTGATTCATGACGTTGTCGAGATAGATGCGAATCCCGAAGCGATGCGCCGTCTTCGATCAGGCGGAGCAGTTCCGCTTCCGTCCCGTAGCGGGTGCGGACCGAGCCGCGCTGATCCTTGCTCCCCAGATCAAACCGGTCCCACAGATCGTAGCCGACGGAAAGTCCGCCGCTCCCCTTGGTCGGCGGCGGCAGCCAGATGGAATCGTAACCGGCCTCCGCCAGCTCCGGCATCTTTGGTCGCGATCTCGTTCCAGTCGGTGTTGAAATACTGGATCATCGCCTCGCCACGCGACTCGTTAGGCAGAAAAGCGCTCACCGCCAGGGCAAGCAGGATGCAGGCACGAGCGATGAAAAATTTCATGGGCGAAGTCAGATGAAGTCAGCCCCCCGCGAGCAAACCGGGAGCGCTCAGCGATACTAGCGAATTCCGGCGAGAATTCCCATGCAATTTTATGGAAAGATTTAGCGGCGGTCGGTCGGTCGAATTTACTCCGGGAAAATGGACGGTCGAAATTGGCGGCACCACCTGGCCAGGATAGGAAAAACCCCGCGCAAGGCGGGGCTTTTGCAGGATCCGTTGCGAGCGACGGTCAGACCCGTCGGCGACGGACAAAAAACCAGGCTCCCAAGAGGGCGGGGCCGGCCAGGAGCGCGAAGCTCGAGGGTTCGGGCACGACCGAGAAGGTGGCGGCGTAATTCAAGCCGCCATTATTGAGGTATTGGTCCCCTTCGTTCGTGGTCGAGTTGACGTAAACCTCCAGCGTGTAATCTCCGTTAGGCAAACTGGCCAGCAGATCGGTCGTCGCAGCCAGTGTCTGCCACTTCTGGTCGCCGCCCCCGAGATCGGAGTCGAATGGCAGGTTGAGGCTGGAGAAAGACCCCGACGGTGAGCCCGTGGGATAGATCCGAAAATTGAGGAAGGCCCCGGTCACGTCGCTGGCCCCATTTTTGAATGTGTCTGCCTCGCCGCCGGTGAGGACGAAAGTCTGGCCCAAGAGGGGTCGAAGAGGCCGAAGTTCACGCTACTAAATGGCGGCGTGATTACGTCGGCGGGATTCTCGAGCTTGTAGAATGTGGAGCCACCGCCATTGACGTTGAGCACGATGTAGCCGCCAAACACTCCCGTGTCCGCGAATGCAGAGCTGGAGAGGAACCCGAGGCTGAGGACGAGCAGGATAAATTTTTTCATGAACGACGTTGATTTTTAAGTTGCATAGAATTGCGATGCGGGGGGTTTTTGAGGCTTTACCAGTCGATTGTCAATCATTTTCTTGAGATTTCTTTCCGACCCCGGCCGAACCCGGGTGTGAGGCACTCAGGTTAGAGCCCGAAATCATTTGACCGCGGTGGTGCCCGGCGCTTACCCATTGGCACCGCCACCATGAGTTCTTCCGATCCCACTCCGCGCCAATCTCGTCGCGAGTCCGTTCTCGCCTTTGCAGTTATCTTTTTTTCCATGGCCTTGCTCTGTTTTCTTCTCGGCTGGGCCGACGGGGTGCGCCATGGCAGGACCTACTTGCATATTCCCCAGACCGGCGGCTTTCTCGTCGCGACCGCCATTCTTGGCGGGCTGGGCGTGATCTGTTTCGTTCTCTCCCGCGGGACGAAGCGAAGCTGATGTTGGAGCCGGGGTCGGTTTCCCGGCCGATCGGGAAGACCAATCCGGGTGGCAACGAGCAAGGTCGGCCAAAAATCGGTTTGCGCTATATTGTTACTGTGGTAACAATATGGAAATGCAACAACCCGGACCGCCCCGGAAGGTGACACGCGTCCAGATCGGCGCGCGGATGGAGAAGACGCTGGTCAAGACTCTGAAGGCCCTGGCCGAATACCTCGACCTCTCGTTAGGCGATCTGCTCGAAGGAATCACTCTCCACGCCCTCGAAGGAAAGTCTGCCTTCAGCCCGAAAACCCTCGGCCACATCAAAAAATTGCGGGCGATTTACAGTCTCGATCTGAACGCGCGCGACAGCCATCGGTTGGTGGAGGAAGACCATGCCAATAGCTGATGCGGCGCAGGATCTGGCCGCTTTCGAAGCGGGCCGGGTCGATCCGGCGCAGTTTCCCCATCGCGAACATGTCCGAGTCAGTTATGAATTGCTCGAGCGTCATCCGTTTCCAGAGGCCCTCCTGCATCTTGCGCGCGGTCTGCGCGGGTTGGCTGCGAAGGCGGGACGGCCTGACGTGTATCACGAGACGATCACGGCAGCCTTTCTGGCGTTGATTGCGGAACGCCGGCTGAGCGGTCGTTATGCCAGTTGGGAGGATTTCGCGGCGAGCAACCCGGATCTGTTGGATAAGGAATGCCTGCAGAATTGGTATGAACCGGAGCTGCTGCAGTCGAGCATCGCGCGGGAGACGTTCATCCTGCCACGCGGCGGTCGCCAGGCAGCGATGTAGCTGGGCTCGTTGATTCCGTCTAGAGCGGCTTTTTCTTCTAATAATTCGGCGGCTGGCGCGTTAGAACGGTAGTGTTTATGCGCGTGGCCGAACCAGTCCCAGCCGACGATGACCTGACGGCGCTCCTCCAGCGCTTCGAACTGCCGCTGCTGCAGTATGCCACGCGCATCCTCGGCGATCGCGACCGGGCCCGGGACGTCGTGCAGGAAACGTTTGTCGAATTACAGCGCAACTCACGGCGGCAGACGGATCGACGCGCCGGCGAAATGGCTTTTCACCGTCTGCCGCAACCGCGCCCTCAACATTTGCCGAAAGGAAAAGCGCATGACTTATCTCGACGAAGAAATTCTCGAAAAATAGCAAAGCCAGGATCCCGCCCCTAACGAACGGATCGAGCGCGAGGAAGCGAGCGGCTTTCTCCTCCGCATCGTCGCCACCCTCCCGCCGCGGCAACAGGAAGTGTTGCAGCTCAAATTTCAAAACGACCTCAGCTACCAGGAAATCAGCGAAATCACCAGGCTCTCAGTCAGCCATGTCGGCGTCCTCATTCACACCGCGCTGAAAACGCTCCGCGCCCGGCACGGGCAGGCCGCGCGTGATTTCATCCCCTTCAACCCACGTCTCGCCTCATGAATATCAATCTCGATGATCCCAAACTGACCGCCTACGCGCTCGACGAACTTGCCGGCGCGGAAAAGGCGGAAATGGAAGCTGCGGTCGCGTCTTCGACCGAGGCGCAGGAGTTCGTCAGGGAATTGCGTCTGCTTTCCGGCAACCTGCGCGCCGAATATGAAGCGAACGCGAATCGCAGCCGATTCCGCATGCCAGCATCCTTCCGCTGACGCAAAAGGATGCGCCTTGGAGTATCTCGCGCCGGCTCGCTCTCGCGGCGGCGATCGCCCTCTTTGCCGTCATCGGCGCGGTCGCGATCGGGACGATGATTCGCGCGAAGCAACCGCGTGAGCTCTACGCCGTCGGTCCGAGATCCGGGGAGAGCGCTGTGCTGGGAGCGGTGGAAGGGATTGCCGAACCGGCTGCGTTGCCGGAGCAAGAGCCGGCGCGCGCCTCCGACCGCCGATGAGAAGGATCTCGGCAAAGGTAGCGGCCACTCCAGTTGCAGACCCAAAGCCTTATCGCGAGCGCCAAACGCGCACCGGGCGCCGCCGCGGGTGCGATCGACAAGTTCCGGCGCGAAGCGGAGCAACCGATTTCAACACCGCGCGCTACGGCAACATCGTGGAGAATCCGTTCCTCGCTGCGCTGCGACAATCCGCTCTCGACCTTCTCGATCGATGTCGACACCGCTTCGTATTCCAACATCCGCCGCTTCATCGAGAACGGCTCGCTCCCGCCGAAGGACGCGGTCCGGGTGGAGGAAATGATCAACTATTTCACCTACGATTATCCTCAGCCTAACGACAACATGCCGTTCTCGGTCAACCTCGATGCCGCTTCCTGCCCCTGGCAGCCGGCGCACCGGCTGGTCCGGATCGGACTGGAGGGCAGGGAAATGCCTAACGAGAAGCGGCCGGCGAGCAATCTCGTCTTTCTCCTCGACGTCTCCGGCTCGATGGAGCCGGCCAATCGCTTGCCGCTTGTCAAACAGGCGATGCGGTTGCTCGTCGACAAGCTGGGCGAAAACGATCGGGTCGCGATCGTGGTTTACGCCGGAGCCTCCGGGCTGGCCCTGCCTTCCACGACGGGCGATCGCAAGGAGCAGATCCTGAGCGCCCTCGAAAATCTCCAGGCCGGCGGCTCGACCAATGGCGCGCAGGGGATCGAGCTCGCCTACCAAACGGCGGCGGACCATTTCATCAAAGGCGGCGTCAATCGCGTCATCCTCGCGACCGACGGCGACTTTCAATATCGGCACGACGAGCGAAGGCGATCTCGTCAGGCTGATCCAGGAGAAAGCGAAAAGCGGCGTTTTTCTCAGCGTCCTCGGAGTGGGGGACGACAATTTGAATGACTCGATGATGCAGAAGCTGGCCGACAAGGGGAACGGCAACTACGCCTACCTCGATTCGCTCGACGAAGCGCGCAAGGTGCTCGTGCAGCAAATCAACGGCACGCTGGTTACGATCGCGAAGGACGTGAAAATCCAGGTGGAATTCAACCCGGCCCGGGTCGCCTCCTATCGGCTGATCGGCTACGAAAAGCGCATCCTGCGGAAGGAAGATTTCAACAACGACAAGATCGATGCGGGCGAGATCGGCGCCGGGCATACCGTGACCGCGCTCTACGAAGTGGTGCCGGTCGGCGCGGAAGCCGAATCCGGCGGCGAGCGTGCCGCCGGTCGATCCGCTGAAGTATCAGCCCAACCCGGGGGCGGTCGCGACGTCGTTAGGCAAGCCGGGTTCGCCGGAGTTGCTGACGGTCAAGCTGCGCTACAAGCAGCCGGATGGCGACACGAGCAAACTGCTCGAGCGGCCGTTCGTCGACCACGGCGCGTCATTCGCGAACGCGGCGCCGGATCTGAAATTTGCCGCGGCGGTGGCGGAGTTTGGAATGATCCTGCGCGACTCGGAATTCAAAGGCAATGGAACGCTCGGCGCGGTGCGGGAATGGGCGCAGGAAGGCAAGGGCGCGGATGCGAACGGTTATCGCGCCGGATTCCTGCAACTGGTGCGCAAGGCGGAAGAGCTGAAAGCGCGGATGTAATCGGGTGGCGCGCGATTGCAGTCTCCGGGGAGCGGTCGCGACTCGCGTGCTGTTCGCGGCGACCCGCCGCGAACACAGTGCGACGTTCAACTGGAAAAAGTTCGTGCTGGCGGGTCGCCATCACCAGCACGCGAGTCGCGTGCGCTCCCCGGAGCTGTCGCTCCGCCTAACGAGCATCGAAACGCTCAGATGTTCTCCACGACTTCCCCGGCCGTCGCCGGTTTCACCCGGGTGGCGAGAAAGGCGCCGAAGAGCAGAATGGCCGCGCAGCAGCCCTGCGCGACGCGAGAACCGTTCGTGGAAAATCCAGGCCGAAAGCGCAAGCGCGCCGAGCGGGCTGAGCAACTGGAGCGTCTGCGAAAGCGCCACGCCGATCTCGCGGATGGCGACGTAATACAAGACGTGGGCCAGGGTGATGCAGAGCACTGCCGACACGATCAGGATCCCGTTGACGTGGGCTCCGGCATGGAGCGGCGTGTCGATCCTGCCGAAAATCCAGGTGAGCGGGAAGAGCATCACGGAAGTGAGAAAGCTGACCAGGCCGAAGCTGCGAATGCTGCCGAGTCGGGCCGATGGCCGTTTCACGAGAACACCGTAAAGCGCCCAGCAAATGCTGGCGGTGAAGGCGATAGCCAGTCCGCCTAACGACACTTGGCCCGCCGTCCAGCGCGGCTGAAACCAAAAGACCCCGACGGCGCCGAACATTCCGAGCAGGGTTCCGAGCTGGAACTGCCATTGCCGGATGATCCAGCGTTCCTCTGGGAAAAAAATGAGCGCGAGGAGAGCGGTGATGATGACGGAGGAACGGATAAAAACCGCATAGACTCCGGGCCCCATGTAATCGAGCGAGATTACCTGGGTGATCTGGTGCACGACGTTAGGCAAAGCCGGCAGCAGGCAGATCCCAAGGACATTCCAGTCGAGTCGCGGTCCGCGCTGGCGAAAGCGATAAAGGGCGAGGGGCAGGACGGCCAGAAAGGCGATCGAGTAACGGTAAAAATTCTGTGCGAAGGGGTCGTAGTAGCGGTTGAGATAAAATTGGAAGAGTGACGGCGTCGACCAGATGAGGATGGTGGCGAAGACCGCGGCGTATCCCTGCGAAAGATTTTTGCGATGGCGCGGCATAGGATTTCGGCGGAAGGGAAAGGATGTTAAGGCGGAGCGTGCGCCGAGCGCGGGTCTTGACGCTGGCGCTAGAGTCGTGGGGAGAAGCAAGTGCGGTTTTGAAGAAAGACAATCCAATGAATTACTTGAAACAATTAATGGTGATGACGTCGCTCGTGACGATCTCCCTGGCGTCGGTCAGCACGAGCCTCGGCGCCGACAAGGGCGGGCACGTGAAAGCGGCGATCGAATTCATCAACGCCAAGCAGTACGACCAGGCGGCCGAGGAGCTGACCAAAGCGATCGCGGAGAATCCCAAATCCGCCCCGCTCTACGACAACCGCGCAGCGATGTATTTTGATCTCCAGAAATATCCGGAGGCCCTCGCCGACTATACCAAGGCGATCGAACTCAAACCGAACGATCCCCATTCCTATTGCAACCGCGGCACGGTCTATCGAGCGACGCGGATGTTTCCCGAAGCGATCGCCGATTTTTCGAAAGCGATCGAAGTCGCTCCCAAGGACTTCAAGGGTTACTTCGAACGCGGGCAGACAGAAGTGCTGCAAGAGCATTTTGATGCCGCCCTGGCGGACCTGACCAAGGCGGTCGAGCTCAAGCCGGACGACACCAATTCCTATCGCTTCCGCGGCTTTGCCGATATCGGGAAAAGCGATTGGAAAGCGGCCATCAGTGACTTCGACAAGGCGATCGAGAAAAATCCACAGGACGGCCGCGCTTTCGAACGGCGCGCTTTTGCCAAGCGGAGCTTGCGCCAGTATGACGCCGCCATTGAAGACTACAACCAGGCGATTGCGATTAACCCGGGCGATTTCGAGGCTTTCGACAAGCGGGGCTACACCTATTCCCTGATGGAGCAGTGGCAGAAGGCGATCGCGGATTATCAGACCGCTCTTTCGCTCAAACCTAACGAACCGGATACACTCGGGCGATTGCACTTCGCGCAACGGCAGCTCGCGCCTCCGCCTCCCCCGGCCACTCCCGCGCCGACTCCGCCGCCGCCGCTCATCAGCACGACGGGATGGATCGCGATCGGAGTGGCTGTGGCGCTCGTCCTCCTGATTATTATCGTTTTCGCGGCCCGGGCGAAGATGCGGGCGCGCGAAGATTGACCGCCCTTGCCGGCCAAGAAATTGTTTTGACAGAGCGGAGCGCGCGGTTAGCTTGCCGACGCTTTTTCGGAGAACGAGGCAAGTCCCATGGTCGTTCAAGCGTTTTGACCGGCTCTGGGACTTTCGCTTCTAACGACGACGAGCAACCGGTTTGCTCCGCGCACCTGCGGGAGCGAGCCAGGACGATGAACAGCGGCCCACGTAGCTCAGTTGGTAGAGCACGTCCTTGGTAAGGACGAGGTCACCGGTTCAAGCCCGGTTGTGGGCTCCAGAGTGAGCTCGCGACCGGAAAAATAACCTAACGAAAAGACGCAGTAAAAGATTAAGTAACCCAAGGAGAATTCCAGATGGCTAAGGACAAGTTCGAACGCAACAAGCCGCACGTGAACGTCGGCACGATCGGTCACGTTGACCACGGCAAGACCACTCTCACCGCGGCGATCACCACCGTGCTCGCGAAGAAGGGCTTTGCCCAGGCGCGCGCCTACGATTCGATCGACGCCGCTCCCGAAGAAAAAGAGCGCGGCATCACGATCTCAACCGCGCACGTCGAATACGAGAGCGACAAGCGCCACTACGCGCACGTCGATTGCCCCGGCCACGCCGATTATGTGAAGAACATGATCACCGGCGCCGCGCAGATGGACGGCGCGATCCTCGTCGTTAGCGCGGCTGACGGCCCGATGCCGCAAACCCGTGAGCACATCCTGCTCGCGCGTCAGGTCGGCGTGCCGTCGATCGTGGTTTTCCTGAACAAGGTCGACATGGTGGACGATCCCGAACTGCTCGACCTCGTCGAGATGGAAGTGCGCGATCTCCTCACCCAATACGAATTCCCGGGCGACCAGATCCCGATCGTCAAAGGCAGCGCGCTCAAGGCGCTGAACGGCGATGCGGAACAGGAAGCGCAGATCCTCGCGCTCGTCGCAGCGGTCGATGATTACATCCCCGTGCCGGAGCGTCCGGTCGATCAGCCGTTCCTCATGCCGGTGGAAGACGTGTTCAACATTGAAGGCCGCGGCACGGTCGCGACCGGTCGTGTCGAGCGCGGCATCCTCAAGAAAATGGAGGAAGTCGAAATCGTCGGCATCAGCGACACCGCCAAGACGACTGCGACCGACATCGAAATGTTCCGCAAGCTGCTCGACGAAGCGCGCGCGGGCGACAACGTCGGCGTGCTCCTCCGTGGCGTGAAGAAAGAAGACGTCGAGCGCGGCCAGGTCATCGCCAAGCCGGGCTCGATCAAGCCGCACAAGAAATTCAAGGCGGAAGTTTACGTCCTGACCAAGGAAGAAGGCGGCCGTCACACGCCGTTCTTCACCAATTACCGTCCGCAATTTTATTTCCGCACGACCGACGTGACGGGCAGCGTGAAGCTGGCCGAAGGCGTCGAGATGGTCATGCCGGGCGACAACGTCTCGGTCGAAGTGGAGCTCGGCACGCCGATCGCGATGGAGAAAACGATCCGGTTTGCCATTCGCGAAGGCGGCAAAACCGTCGGCGCGGGTCGCGTGAGCGAAATTCTGGACTAAGTTGAACTCGTGCTCGTGCTCCTGCTCGTGATCGTAATCGAGCAGGAGCGATCACGAGCACGATTACGAGCAGGAGCACGAGTATCATAGGTCAGTAGCTCAATTGGTAGAGTAGCGGTCTCCAAAACCGTCGGTTGGGGGTTCGAGTCCCTCCTGACCTGTTTTGGACCGAGAATCGTTAGGCGTGAATTGTTACATCGTCAAAGCAGAAAACCGAATCTCGAACCAACCACGATTCACGATCTAGCGTTTTAACCACCCCATGATTACGAAAACAAAAACTTTCTTCTCCGAAGTCCGGCTCGAGCTGCAAAAAGCCTCCTGGCCCTGGGACCCGAAAGAGAAGGGGATGAAGCGCTACAAGGAGCTGACCGACTCCACCCTCGTCGTCATCATCGCCATGCTCCTCCTCGGCGGCTACGTCGCGCTCTTCGATTTCATTCTCGTCAACGTGATCCATTTCTTCACCCGCTTGTAATCATGGCCCAGACTCTCGCCGCGAAAGATCAATGGTACGTCGTGCACGTCCTCTCCGGACAGGAGAACAAGGTGCGCGACAACATCGAGAAACGCGTCAAGACCGAGGAGATGGGCGACGTCGTTTACGAGGTCCTCGTCCCGACCGAGCGCGTCTCGGAAATCAAGCGCGGCAAGAAAAGCGAGACGACGCGAAAATTTTTCCCCGGCTATCTCATCGTCAACATGCACCTGCTCGATGAGGAGAATCAGCTCATCGGCCGCACCTGGTATTTCATCCGCGAAACGCCCGGCGTGATCGGCTTTGCCGGGACCAAGGATCGCCCGATCCCGATGCGGCAAGTCGGAAGTCGACAACATGCTCGCGCAGATGCGGGAGCGCGAAGAAAAGGTCAAACCGAAGGTCAGCTTCGAAGTCGGCGAGACGGTCAAAGTCGCGGACGGCCCGTTCCAAAACCAGAGCGGCATCGTGGAAGAGATCGATCCCGAGCGCGGCAAGCTGCGCGTCTCCGTCACCATCTTCGGCCGCGCCACGCCGGTCGAACTCGAATACTGGCAGGTCGAACGCGGCTAAAGCCGCGAGCTTTAAGTGTTAAGTGTTAAGAAAGAGGGCTGTTCCCCGCTTAAAACTTAAACACTTAGATCTTAGAACTTCTACAACATGGCTAAAGAAATCGTCGCTCACATCAAACTGCAGATCCCGGCGGGTCAGGCGAATCCCGCGCCGCCCGTCGGCACCGCGCTCGGACCGCGCGGCGTCAACATCATGGCGTTCTGCAAGGAATTTAACGCCGCCACGCAGAAGCAGGCGGGCGACATTCTGCCGGTCGTCATCACCGTTTTCAAAGACAAGTCGTTCACCTTCATCACGAAGAGCCCGCCCGCGGCGATTCTCTTGAAGAAGGCGGCCAACATCGCCGCCGGTTCAAAAGAGCCGAACAAGACCAAGGTCGGCAAAGTGACGCGCAAACAGATCATGGAGATCGTGAAAACGAAGGCCAAAGATCTGAACTCGCGCAACGACGAAGCCGGCTTCAAGATCATCGCCGGCACCGCCCGGCAGATGGGCCTCGAAGTCGTCGACTAGGTATCGTTAGGCGCTGCTGCGCCGATCGTTCCGTCAGATCGGCCTCGAAGTCGTCGATTTAAGGAGTGCGGGACGAGGAACCGATTTTACACCCCCTGGCGAAATCACGCTTTGTGCTATCGAGTTTCTTCTGGCGGGAAAGTAATATGAAACTGGGGGCTCTTTCTTCCGCTCGCCATCGTTGTGTTGATGCTCGCAGGTTCCGCTGCCTTGGGCGGTAACAAATCGCCTTGGGACCGCCGCCATCAGGCGGACCCGCCACGCTCGTTAGATCGGGGTATCGCTTTCGTTTGCGCTGTCAGGCCCGCCTGTTTCGGGCAGCGCCCGTCCGGCTTCACGAATTACTTCGCGGTGGCAGCGCCTGACGTCTTTGTCTGTGGCAGCACACGGATGATCTGCATCATACCACCGTCTTCGTGGTCCAGGATGTGGCAGTGATAAACAAAGTCTCCCACATCCGGACCGCGGAAGTCCATCCGCAGCGTCACACTCGGATAGGGGCCCGTGCCCGACCAGTAGGGAATGTTCACAGTATCGAGGATTTGCCGCTCGTCTGGGGGCACCGATTTCCTGTCTCGCTCTCTGAGCAGGAAGTGGATCTGGTGGATGTGAAATTCGTGATTCTCGTTGGAGCGGTTTTCGATAATCCAGTCCTCTGTCGATCCCTGCGTGGTCACAATCGCCGGGGGAGCATTCATCCGGTAGGGCCTCTCTTTTTGCCCGTCGACTGTGATGAAGAAGTATTTGTCGTTTTCCGAAAAAAAGAGCTTGCGGGTGATCGAGGGCGCGGCCTCCGCCAGGCCGGGGAATCGCTTCTGCGGCGGCGGACCGGAGACGGCGGGCACCATCGTGACGTCGCCCGGAGCGGCCCCGGCTTCCGAAGTGACGATATTGAAAATTGGCCGCGCCGGATCGGGATCACCGCCTGGACCCGTGAAGACATTTCGGGTGAAGAGCTGCGCTGCTTTTACTTCTGAGGAGGGGCCGTTGACGATGATTTCGGCTCGTCCCGCCGGCGGCATGTACAAGCGCTTCTTCGTCAAACTCGTTCCCCTGCCCGAACCGTCTTGCGACCCGATCGGCACACCGTCCAAGGCAATTATTTCCAACGGTTGTGCGACACCGTCGTAGAGCAGGTTTAGGTCAAGGATCGTGACCGCCGCCGAATTCACGATTCGCCAGAACTGTTTCTCGCCCGGCTTCATCGCGAACTCAGCCGGGATAAAGGCGGGTCCACCGAGCGGGATGTAGTTCACGGAGAGATCCGCGGCCGCCTCGCTATCCAAGGGCCGAGCGCCTTTGGGGCGATGCAGTGGCGGCGGATTCACCGGCTGTTGGTCCCGCACGATGATGACTCGCTGGGGCAGGCCGGCTACCTCCGGGTTGACGTTTTCGATCCCTTCAACAATAAGCGCTCCTGAAGCCCCGCCTTGCACCGCGGCGGTCGAGATACCGTGAATGTGCGGATGGTACCAATACAACCCAGGCGGCTCGTTCTTCGGGAAATGAACCTCGTAGCGGAACGTCTGACCCGAATTGATGACGGTCCGAATGACTTCATCCTGATGGCAGATCGGCGGCGTGTTCGTCCCGTGATAGTGAATGTTGACAGAGGACGAGGTCATGTCCATCGCTCCGCATCCGCCTGCACCGGCCTTTGACATTTCCATTCCCGGCATATCAGGCATTGTGCCCGTTCCTTCAGGAACAAGATTAGTGAGCGTCAAGACCAGCGTGTCACCCGGGTGCAGGTGCAGGGTCGGAGACTGTGCCCCATCGGAATTCACAAAACAGTATAGCGTCTTACCAAAATCGTCCTCGCGCGTCTGGTAGGTGAAGTCGACTCTCAGGACCCCGTCCTTGCTGTAGAGATTCTCGGGCTCCTGCACCGTGCTTCCCTGTGGGAAGCGCTCGCATACATCCTGTGCGGGCGCGCCTGGGTGAGTTAGTGCGAGCAGCGCTAACGCGCCGAAGATTTCTCTAAACACCGTTGTGGCCTTCATCGTCCTTCTAACCCTTCGTCTTGCATAATCCGAACCTGCCACGGCGGCGCGCAGCGGCCATTAGTCGGAATACCAACTTCACCTGGCCGTAGCGGCGACTATCTTCTTCGACAGGCTATTTATTGAATAGTGACCCGTTTTGGTTTGGACGCGATTCCGTTGGCTACCACCTCGAGGCTGCTCGCACCGGTCTCGGCAGTTGCAGGAACATCGAACATAGTGGAGACCAACGCATTCCCGGTCGCAATCGCCATCGTGCTATGGTCGTGGCTTCGGGCGTAGAAGACGTGATTGGTAGCTGTGTTCGTTATGCGCACCAGCGGATAGTTGGAGGCCATGGTAGCATCGTCCCCGTAGTCGCATCCTACGCTAAGACCATTAAACTGCCGTCCGGTGACCCGGAACGTGTTGCCGCGAGTGAGGGTGGCTGGAACCGTCCGGATCTGCGGCCGCCAGGCATTTGTCGGTCTGCCCGTAGAGGTCGCGAGTTCGACATCCTTTGTTGCACCATCCGCCACCAGGTACATCACCTGGCCGGTTGGCAACAGCAACATTCGCGTCTGCCAGGACTGAAGGCTGCGAGAGCTTTGTGTCGGCGGGGCCTGGGTAAATGTGGTCCCGTCGAAGATGAACATTGTAATCGCACCCTGAAAGACCCCTGGGCTTGCAGGAAGAAGGATGGTTCCATCCGGAAACAAGGCAGCCGGGCCATCTGCCGAGTCATTGCTTGCTGGAAAATCGGGTCCTGGGGTCCACGTGCCAGTCGAGAAACCATAGATGGATGTGTGCGGCGTTCCGCCAAAAGCGACGAGAGTGCCATTGGGACGTTGGACTTGCGGCCCAATCTCCAGGCTGCCGGCGTCGGCCAGAATGACCCCGGTGCTTCCGGCACTCGTCCACGTCTTGGTTGCGGGATCATAAAGCTCTGAATTGGGAATGGTTTGGGTATCCACGACCATAACTCTGCCATCAGGGAGGAGGCCAAATCCTTCCTCGGAGAAGGTATCGGACTTGCCAGTAGCGGCAACAGCGGTCCAGGTCAGATTGGAAGCATTAAACAAAACCTGCTTTTTTGTTGCGATGCCGCCCTGGCCTAGCATAAAAATCCCATCTGCTTGTACGATGCCGGGTGAGTCTCCGATGTTCGCCCAGCCGGCCGGTGGATTTACCTGAGTCCAGGCGTTGGTCAGCGGGTCATAGATCGCTCCCATGTTTGTCCAGACCGGCGATAGGTTATTGTACTCTCCACCCTCGACGATCACCCGGCCGTCGGGGAGAAGAGCGGACGCAAAGTAAAGAGGCTTGTAGTTGCTTTGCATGGATCCCGCTGGAGTCCAGGTGCCATTGAGATAGCTTCCATTAATGTCAGGAATGAGCCTCCACCAGGCGTTGCTGTTGTATTGGTGCACTAACACGGAGCCATCCGTGAGAAGAACGGCCGTGTCAGTATTAAAAGTTGGCTGATTGGTGATTTTCTGCCAGCTCATGCTAGCGGCTTCGTCCATGCCGGACATTCCCAGGCCTTGGGCGGTGGCGGTTTGCGTAATGGTCCAGGGTGCCACCGCAGCGATGGCGCCCAACATAAAGGGGACGAATCGGCGCCGAAGCGCGGTTTTAATCGATGCCGTAGCAGGTATCATAGGCTTGCATCGTGGTAGGCCGAAGCGCCGTTGGCAAGAAAAATATTACGTTCGTGTCATGTTGCTTCAGGCTGCGCTCGATTGCGCCGTGCCCCCAGCGGCCCTAAACTCGGGGCCGCGATGGAACAGATCACACAACTGGGCGGTTTGTTGCGCTCGTTCCTGAGCTGGATCAGGAACCGCCCGCTGCAGGCATTCTTGCTCTGCGCCGTCACCGCGACGGTCGTTTACTTTTTCGGGTTCCTTCGCCTTTACGCGAATCAGTCGCAGCCGATTTGGGAGTGGGCCTGGTTGCGCTTCCTCCCGCAATACAACCAGGAGCACAGCAAACTCATTCCGTTACTGGTTCTTTTTCTCCTCTCGTACCACCGGAACGAGATTCGTGCCGCAAAGAAGGAGGGGAGCAATCTCGGCCTTTTCTTTGTCGGTCTTGGCGTCCTTTGTTATCTAATCGCAAGCCGCGCATTTCAGCCGCGGGTGGCCCTCTTCGGGTTTCCCTTTCTCGTCTACGGAATGGTGCTTTATCTTTGGGGCAAGGAAGTGGCGCGCATTCTCCTGTTTCCGATCGCGCTTCTTTTTTTCATGATTCCGCTGGGCGCGATCGAGCAAACGACTTTCCGTCTCCAGTTTCTCATCATCGGTTTCGTCCAAGTGCTGAGCAAACTTTGCGGGATTGCGATTTATACAGTCGGCACCTCGATTCGCCCGGTGCACGGCGACTGGGGTTTCGAAATCGCCGAGGGTTGCAGCGGCATTCGTTCTCTCATCGCCATGATCATGCTCACCGCCGTTTATGTGCACCTGTGCGAGAAGGTTTTCTGGAAAAAAATCGTCATCCTGCTCGCCTCGGTTCTCTTCGCCATCGTTGGGAACGCGGGCCGCATTTTTACCATCATCCTGCTCGGCCAGTTCGGTTTCGCCCGCTTTGCCGGCGGCATCTACCATGATTGGTCAAGCCAGCTTCTCTTTTTTCCGATCGCGCTCCTTTGCATGCTTGGCTTCAGCCGTCTCCTCAACACCGACTTTCGGAGATGGCTGGGAAAAAAGCCGGCACCAGTGAAAGGAGACGATCAGCCGTGACGATCAAACGCCTGGTCGTGCTTTGGCTTTTTCTCGGCGCCGGCTTTAGAGCGATTTTCCTTCTCCCGAAAGTGGCGATGACGCAGCCGGTCGGCATCAAGCTCGAGCTCCCGCAGTTTGTCGGGAAATGGTACGGCGTTGATCAAGCGATCACCGAACGCGAACTGGCGATGCTGGCCGCCGACACCGAGTTCGCGCGCAAGGTCTACACCGATGCGACCGGGAACGTGATTTTTGTCTCGATCGTTTTGTCCGGGGCCGATCTGGATAACAGCATTCACCGTCCGGAACGCTGTCTGCCCGCGCAGGGCTGGACGATTGCGGATACGCGGAGCCTGCCGCTGCCGCTCGAGAGCGGGAAAAAGCTTGAAGTCACCCGGTTGCACGACGTTCGTCAGGTGTTGCTTACGCAATGGCGAGATGGTTTCGCTTTACAACCTGAACTACTATTGGTTCGTCGGTTATCATCACCTGACCGCGTCGCACCTCGAGCGCACCATGCTCGACATCGAGGATCGCGTTTTCAAAGGCTACAACCAACGCTGGGCCTACATCACCGTCGCGGCTGATATTACGAAAGGTTTGTCCCGTTCGGGCAGGACGAAGCCGAGACCGACGCCATGCTGCAGGATTTCATCCGGCAGATTTTCCCGAAAATTTCACAAGCGCCTAACGAAACTGTCGACCGCCGTCAGGATCTCGAAACGCGGGCAGGACTCGCTGCACACTAAAGCCATTGCGCTTCAGGTAAGGACGGACCAGCCCGGAGGAATCGTAGATGTCCGGTTTGGAAAGAATGACCAGATCCGGCGGTGGCGATTTGGCTTCCGGCCAGTCAGGCGCCGTCGCCGATCCGAGGCGAATCAAACGGCACCCGGTAATAGCGGCCGGTGCTGAGGTCGGCCAGCCACCAGACGCGTTTCCCTGATTGGATCGCGTCGCGCGCGATCGTCGCGGCGGTGCGATAATCATCGCGCCGATGCCGCGGGGCGAAACGAATCTCGAGGGCCGAGCACGAGGAAGACGGCGAGTATGGCCGCCGCGAGCACCTTGTTTCCAGAGGCGCGGCGGAGAGGAGCGCGGCAGAGCCCGACTCGCCATCCAGGCGAGCAGGAAGGGGAGGAAGCGGAGTGAGATGGCGTCCGACCAATCGCATGTGCCCCGCCGCTCCCGCCGCGAGCACGAGCGCGAACGGCGCGGCCACCGCGATCAGGGAAAAGAGAAGGTTCGTCTGGTCAGGCGACCTCTCATTGCGATGGAACCAACGAGAAGCAGGATGAACGCAGCGATCGCCCCGATCGTTATCCATGGAAGAAATGCCGTCAGTCGCGTTCGTTCCCCGTGCTCTCAAGTCAAGCCGGCCCGGGCCGAGACCGCTCAGTCCGAGCAATTCGTAGAAAATGAATGCGATATTCGCCCAACCGGTGCGTCCGACGTCCGAGGCGCGGGCGCCCAGTTGCAGCGTCCAGAGATAATAAAGCCCGAGCGCGCCAGAGCCCGCGAGTCAGGCAGAGCGGAGGAAGCTTTAAAACGAAGCGCGCAGCGTGTTGTCGTGCGCGGCATCCGCTCCAGTAAAGCACCGCGCCGATCGCGCCCAGGGCCCACGGCACCGCGATCAAGCTCGTCGCGCAAAGCCCGATCAGGCCGTGCAGAAAAGGCCGAACCAGACACCAGAGTCCAAGGACATTCCTCCGGCTCCTGCAGGAAGCGGAAGAGGCAGGCCGGCGGTGAGCGCAGCGAAGCCGAAGAGAACGATGTAAGGCCGCGCTTCGCTCAGGTAATACCAGAGAAACGCATTCGTTAGGGCGAGAGCGACGACCGCGGTTTGCCGGCGGCGGTGCTGTGCCATCCCCCAGGCCAGCGCGATCACGCCGCCGACAAAAAACGGAATGTTCGACGCGCGCAACGCGATCTCCGAAGAGCCGAAAATCTTCGCCCAACTCCAGAGATAAAAAAGCTCGCCGACCAGCTGCAGATTGGAATTCCCTTCGACTCGCAAGTTCGTGCCACCAGCCGGACTAACGTCGGCTCCATCGCCTTGAGCGCAGCCGAGCCTTCGTCGATCCAGAGACTCTGGTTCGTCACCGCGAGCGCGCCGACAAGCATGGCCAGAGCGCCGATGACGCAGGTAATAGGTTTGTTTTCGCACGCTGATTTCTCTGTTCGCCTCGCGGTGGAATGAGCGAGACTTTCGCGCCGATGCCTTTGCCCGACGATCTCATTTCCGATCCTCCGCTTTGCGTCGATCTCGACGGCACGCTGCTCCAGACCGATCACCTATATGAGGCGCTCCTGCTTCTGGTCAAGCGCTCGCCTTTCTCGCTCCGCTCGTCCCGTTCTGGCTGCTGCGAAAGGGCGCGCCTTCTTCAAGGCAGAGGTAATTCGTCGGGCGCCGTCCGACGTCGAGCCGGCTGCCTTATCGCACGCGAGCTCGTGGCCTATTTGCGAGAAGAACAACGCGCGCGGCCGGCGTTTGATCCTTGTGACCGCCGCCCATGTTTCGATCGCGGAAAAAGTGCAGCAGCATCTCCGACTTTTCAGCGAGACGATCGCGAGCAACGGCGTCGTCAACCTGAAGGGTAAAGCGAAGGCGGAGGTGTTGGAGCGGAAATTTCGGCAAAGGGCAGTTCGACTATGCGGGCGACGCGCGCGCCGATCTCGCGGTTTGGCGGGTGCGCGCGGCGCGCGGTTGTGGTCTCGGATAGTAAACGCTTCATTGCCGCCGTGAACTCGATCGCACCGGTGGAAGTTTCGCTTTCCCAAGACACCGGGCAAGATTCGCCGCACTTTTCAAAGCCTGCCGGGCGCATCAGTGGGCGAAGAACATCCTCGTCTTTGTCCCGGTTCTCACTTCGCACAAGGTAACTGACGTTCATGCGCTGCTTCTTGGCAGCCATCGCCTTCAGCGCCTTCAGCCTGCTCGCCTCCGGAGTTTATCTCTTCAACGATCTGCTCGATCTCGAATCCGACCGCGCCCACCCAACGAAGCGGGCCCGCGCTCTTGCTGCCGGACTGGTCTCGATTCCTTTGGCAGCGGTGTTTCGTCTGGTTCTTCTCCTTGCCGGGCTCGGGCTTGGGTTTCTTTGCG
The DNA here is from genome assembly GCA_963737995.1 of uncultured Verrucomicrobiae bacterium. Classification (GTDB taxonomy): domain Bacteria; phylum Verrucomicrobiota; class Verrucomicrobiia; order Chthoniobacterales; family UBA10450; genus Palsa-1392. The sequence continues at coordinate 224,768 of CAVTUV010000008.1, read as the reverse complement.
GCAGGATCTTCCTCGCTATCGCGGCGATTTATCTGCTGAGCAACCTTGCCTACTCGGCCTGGTTCAAGCGCGTCGTCATGCTCGACGTCGTGGTGCTCGCTTGTTTCTACACCCTGCGTTTGCTGGCCGGCGGCGCGGCCACCGGGATTGGCGTGTCCGATTGGCTGCTCGCCTTCTCGGTCTTTTTCTTTTTTGGACTGGCGATGGTGAAACGCTATTCCGAATTGCGCGAGCTCGCTGTGCAGGAGGGAGCGACCGCCGGCCGGGCGCGGCTATTTCCGCACGCGACCTCGAACCGATCGGAACCTTCGGCGTCGCCAGCGGCATGATCTCGGTGCTGGTGCTCGTGCTCTACGTGATGAGCCCGGAAGTGCGTCTGCTCTATCGGCATCCGACCGCTCCTCCTCTTGCTCTGTCCGCTCTTTCTCTACTGGATCACGCGTCTCTGGTTCAAAGCGAACCGCGGCGAAGTGCCGCAGGACCCGGTCGTCTTCGCCCTGACCGATCGCACCAGCTACATCGCGGGTTTTTTGGCGATGATTGTCGTTTACGCGGCGACCGTTTAAGAGGCTGCTGGCTTGTTCGGTGGAACGCGGCAGACCGCGAGGTAATGCAATCGGCGGCCGAACAGAAAATTGAAGCCTAACGGATAAAGATCGATCGAATGATAAAGAGCGTCGGGGATCAATCGCAGATCGTGCAGGGTGGCGTCCCATTCATCGGGCCGGTTATAGCGGAAGAGGCACTTCACTCCGTATGGAGCATTGGCCGCCCAGTCGATCAGGCTCACGCGCATTCTGGCGAGCGGTCCGGAAAGTTGGTGATCCTTGATCACGAGATTGCGCTTGCCGACCCGAACGCACTCACGGAGGAGTGCGAGAGGCTGCAGTTCATGATGTAAAACATCCGCCACGATGACGACATCAAAAGCCTGGTCCGTAAAAGGAAACCGTCCACCGTTGTAGCCGGTCACACTGATTAGTTCGCCGCCGCGCGGGAAACGCTCGAGACCGCTGACCTGCACATTAAGACGGCGCGCCGCTGCCTCGGTCCGGAGCCGGGCGCCAAGAGCGCCGCCGCCGCAGCCCACGTCCAGAACGTGATCGCCCTCACGCAGGTGAGGAAGAATCAATTCGATGAGAACGCGGAGACGCGCGTCGTAGATCGGAGCATGGAGGTGTGCGAGGAGAGCTTTCATTTCCCTTTGCTAGACATGGCGAGGCTCGGGTTGCGAATTATCCGGATCACCGTCTCGACCGTGGGCCAGCCCGGCAAGATGTCGTCCGACATGTAACGCCGGTTTGGCCGGTACCCGCGAGGTGTTTCTGGCGAGCGAACGATCATCGTTGCCGGCGGGGCCCATTCTTCGATCGGTGACGCGCGGACGACAACGGTTGTTCGGCAGCCGAGAAGGGCCGCAACATGCATTGGGCCGGAATCATTCGTAATCACGTGTTCCGCAGATTGCAACTCGTCGATAAGCGACTCATCCGCGACCCGGCGCACATCATTCTCGGACAGAGCTGGTGGCAGCAGGTCGCCCGGGCCGGCGAGGATGATGACCTCAGCGGTTTGATCGCGCAGGGCGTTCCGCAAACCGGCGATATCGGGAAATTGTTTCGAGCGCCACTGCGCTCCGATGTGAATTACCACGCGATCGGTCTTGGGCACCCGGGTCTGTTGTTCGCGATAGGTTGCTTCGATTTTCTCGTAGGCAATGCCGGCGAGTTTGGCCCATGATCGGTAGCGATTCTTCACCGGTAAAACTCCGATAGCGTAAGGAAGATTTACCAGCGCGCTTTTGCGTCCGAAGAATCGGACCCAGCCATTCATGCGAATGCGAGCGCGAGGGAAAATTTTTCGCGCTGCGGCGAAATCGCGCAGATCTCCGCGAATGCTGAGTACTTCGTGCACCTCGGGATACTTTGCGCTGTGGGTTGAAACACCGGCGTCGAAAGGATTTGCTCGGCGTCGCGTCGTGTAGGGCAAATCGACCGCAAGCAGATCCAGACCGGGAATTTCGGCCAGCGCACGACGCAGCAGAGGTTGCCACATGGAATGGCAGGCGAGCACCGCCGGTCTCTCCAACTGCCTCAGGGCGGCGGCCGCAATGAAAACGTCCCCGAGGCTCCAAGGCTCGAAGAAAACGAGCCCGCGCGACCCGGCGGATTTCATTGCCCGATGGGTGCAACTCGTCGCAGCGGCGGCCACTCGACCGCCGGAACGGGTTTTATCGCGTCCAGCGGCCGCTCTGCTTTTTCATCCTCGATCGCAAGGAGGGCGAGGAAGCCAAACATGATTTCGGTGCTGGGAAATCCGCCGTTGGTCCAGCCGAGGCCGAGCCAGATGACAATCCCAAAAACGGCCATGAATGCGAACGCATGCCGGTGATCGCGCACCTTCTCGTGCAACAGGACGGGCAAAAGCCGGCGTAACAAATAGAGGAGAACGCTCAGATAAAAGAGCAATCCGACGAGTCCGGTCACCGCAATCACTGTCCACCATCCGGACTCGTAGGCGCCGACCTTGGCGGACGACTCCAGGTAATCCTCATTCGTCGTTACCCCCAGGATGGTTTCACGAATCGCGTTGTCGTAGGGACGAATTCCGGTACCGAAGAGAAAATTGTGCCATGACGAGGTCCACTTCTTAAGTCCGAGTGCGCGCAGGCTGGCGTGCCACTCGTCGCTCGATTCGGCTAGCCCATATTTCACCGATTGCGCTTTATCCACCAAAAGGATGGAGGCGGAACGCTGCACCGGAAAAGAGACGTGATCGAGCAGGCTCGGTTCAACATTCAGGATCACAAGCAGGGTCCCAATGACCAGGAAGGAAAAGACCAGGGGCACGATTTTCCGGTAGAGCAATGCCGCACAAATCGGGATGAGACAAACGAGGACGAGGACCGTTCTCCCGGAACCGAAGAGCAGGGCGACACAGCTTCCAAGAAAAATCAGTAAATGGAACGATTTTCGGAAGAAGCCTCTGTGAATCAGGAAATAACAGGCCGCCAGTGTGGCCAGGGCCAGGCCGGAGGCGCGGAGATCCGCTCCGCGGGCATGGGTCGAACCCGGCAAAACATAGTTGATGACCGGAATATAGACGAAAGCGTTGGTGAAGTAAGTTACCAAGCCAATGACCACCCGCGCCCCGGCCGCGAGGTAGCTGAGAAGAAGCGCGGCGGGAATATATTTGGTAGAGCCGTGGCCCCAGAAAGCGACGAGAAAGACGATCACCCAAAAGGCGTTGAAGTAGGCTCGCGTGACGTTGCCGTAGCCACCGCCGCTGTCGAGCCTGTTGTAAATATTGCTCCCCAGCCAGTGGGCGAAGAGATAGAGGCCGAGCAAATAGAGCACGGTCGGGAATGGAGTGGCACGGTGTTGTTGGGTGAATTGCAGCCGCAGAGTGCGGCTGAGAACAAGAGGAATGAGAGCACTCCGCCAAGGCCACTTCGTGCGGATAAAGCTTGAATCCGAACCAAAAATAACCGCCGAGGGTGCCTGCGGCCGGCACGATTAGCCACCACCGCTCTTTGGCCGTGGTAATCCAGGCCAAACCCAAGTCGCGATGGTTCCGAGCAGAATAATGGCCCCGACTGCGTAGTTGGCCAAAGTCATTCCAATGGCTACGCAGATGAACAGACAGACCGCTGTCGCCATCCAGATAGCCATGCGCGGTCCCAAGAGCGCTCGGTTGGAGAAGTCCATTCGCCGAAAATAGTTTGCCGAAGTGCGTCCGGCAATCTATTCGCGAACATCACGGGATGAGTTCTTCGCCGATCAATGCCGCGACCTTCCGCCACCGCCGCAATCTGGCCGCGGCGCGTCTGAGCGAATGGGCGTCGCCCGTTCTGAAGGTTGCCGCCGTCCTTATTTTCACGGACTCGACCGACTCCACCCTCTTCCTGGCGGCGCGGAATTCTAATCGGCGCGGACCATATTGGAGATGTCCTCTACAATACCGCGTCGCTACCGGTCCTGGCCGAAACGTTTCCCAATTGCGCGTGGCACTACGTGGCCTCCCCGCCGGCCAGTGAAATCCTCGCGAACAATCCCTTTATCAAGAGCTGCGCGCGTTTCGCGGATCTGCCTGACCCGGTCGATGTTGCGATTTGTTATAACAGTGGCGGCTACTGGCGTGACCTGATCAAGGTCGCACGAGCAGGGATTCCGAATCGCGTCGGTTACGCTGCATAAAGGCTTCTCCGCGCTTTGTCACATGTCCGATCCCGATCAATTATCCGCAGCCCTATCCGGCTTATTTTCGCGATCTCGTTGCGCGATTGACGAGGCGTGAGGCCAACTGGTCATTGCGTCCGAAAATTTATCCCGCCGCGGACGATGTAACGAAGGCGGAGGCAGTTTGGAGAGACGCGGGTTTGGGAGGGAAGCCGGTGGTGGCTTGTTTCCTGACCAGTCGGCAGGCCTCCGGCGTCTGGCCGGCGCGCAAGTTTGCGCAGAGCGTCGCCCAAATCGAAGCCACCGGAACTTTTCAAACCGTGCTCTGCGGAACGACGGCGAGGCAGGCTCGCTCGAGAAGCTGCGACGCGAGTTTGGCTTGCACGCGCTCCATCCTTGCCGGGCGACTCGATCTCCTCCCGCTCGGATGTTTTTTGCAAAAATGCGCCGTTGTTCTGTGTCCCGACTCGGGCCCACGGCATCTGGCCAACGCGGTTCGAACCCCGGTCGTTTTCGTGCGCAACTTTGCGGTGGGCAGGATCGAGACCGGCACTTATTGCGAGACGAGATCGATGCGGCACCAGATCTTCGAGCGGGTGCCGCCGGGCGAACAGGAGCGCGCGTTCGAGCTCCTGCGGCCGGAAAGAGTTGCCGAGTTCGTTAGGCAACAAATCGCCGATAAGGTGAACCGTCAGGAGGAGGACGCGAGCAGGCGCTTAATTTCTGTCGAGCAATTGCGACGCTGAAATTTGGCCGCCGAAATCGCAGCACGCTTCGCTCCCGGCAAGCCGTGGGCAGGTCGCAGGTTCGATCACCCGCGAAGACCTCGCCCCGACGTTTCCCCAAATCGCGGCGTTGAGCGGCGCGGCGGGACAAAACGGAGAAACGGTTGCAGTCCCGAGCGCGCTCGCGATGTGCAGCGGGCCTGTGCTGGAGCAGACATAGACTTTTAGCTCGCCGATGATGCAAGCCAGTTCGCGCAGATCGAGTTAGCCCAGTGCATTCCAAACGCGGTCCGATCGCAGGACCTCGTCCGGCCAATCCGCCAGCAATTTCATTTCCGCCGCCGGTGCCGGTGAGCACGAGACCGCAATCCGTCTGCCCGCAAAATTTCAGATGCGAGGTCCGCATAAACTTTGCTCGGCAGGTTGCAGGCGTTGCCGGCAGATCCGGGATGGATGCCGATGAGAGTGTCGGCGACCTGCCAATGCGTCCGGGATGAGTTTGCGGGTCGGCCTTTGCTCGCTCGTCGGACAGGAAAAGATCCGGCTTGATCCCTCTCACCGGTGCGCCTACGGCGTCGGCGCAGCGCAAAAGAATCTGCGAGAAAGGGCGCGGATCGGTCAGAATTTCCGAGCGAAGGCACTGGTGAAGGGTCAGCCGGCCCCAGACGCCGCCCCACATCGCGATGCGACGCGAGGTTCCGCCGAAGGCCGAAGCGAAGCAAAGCCGTTTCTCTTTCGCATAAGCGAGGATAATTAGGTCGTAGTGCCGGGAACGCAGCCAGCGCGAAAGTTTCCACCACCCAGCCGGAAAATCAGGCGCCACCTCCTCGATCGAAATGCATTCCGCACATGCGGCGAGTGCACGAAGACCGGGGCGAAAGCCCGTCGAACAAGCACGTCGACGTCGTGACCCGCCTGGCCAGCGCGCGCACCAGCGGCGTCGTGAGCAGCAAATCGCCGAGATGGTCCAGCCTAACGACGAGTGTCTTCAAGGGACTGCGTTTTCAAGCGGCGGACCCGACCGCCTCCACCAGCGTATGTCGCCCCTTGATTTTGAAAAGAACAAAGCCCTCATCGATCAGCTGGCGACCGCACAATTCGGTTTCGGCGTCGTCATGACCCTCCACGCAGACGTAGCGAGTCTTACGCAACGTCTGGCAAGCGCGTTGCAACGCAAATCCCCCGTAGCCTTCGATATCAATCTTCAAAGGAGAATCTCTCCCGGGGTTCAGGTCCTCAAGAAGGTTGTCGAGCGTCTCCATTTGAACTTCGCGGTATTCGGATCCGTGCGTGTTCAACAAACTCGTCGTTCCTTCGAGAGGATCGTCGATCGGAACACGAATCGTTTCCGCCCGGTTCCCGACCGCCGAATGAATCGGCTTCCAGCGGCTTGAGAGTCCCATCTCCGCGATGCGCTGAGATGTAAACTCCAAGGCCTCGGCAATCATGTCGACGCCAATGACTCGAACCGAGGAAGAGCGAGTCAGCCACCAACGAGCGCTCACGCCCACGTTGATTCCAGGTCGACGACCGTTTTAGGTTCCTTCGTGACAAGACAAGCCTCGACCTCCGAGCATCGAAGTTCGTTGGCGCAAAAAATCCCAGGAAGTTCAACAGTTCGTTATGCGTAGCGAGCTTCCCCACGGGCGATGCTATCGGACGCACCGCAAATCGGGTAAAGTAGGCGGCGCAGGCGATGCGAATGCCCGTCATCCCCATTCCCTTCGAGCCCGGACGACGTGCCCGGGGAAATCCTCGATCAGCTCCCGAAAATAAGTGCGAAACTCGACAGGCAGCATTATACCAGATATCAATGAATGCCTAACGCGCGTAAAGAAGGCTGGACGCGCGCGGACATTCCTCAATGACATAGCCTTTCGTGCTGAGCATCCCGGCGCAACGCTCGAACGTCCTCGCGCCGTCCCGCAAATGGTAGGCTTGGACGAGGAGGCGGGGATGAAAGCGTTGGAGTGTCTCCTTCGCACCCTCGAGAATTTCGAGTTCCGCTCCCTCGGCGTCCATCTTGATGAGATCGAGGCCCGAAATTTTTTTCTCTTTCGCCCATTCGTCGAGCGGTTCACTGGCACGCTCTCCAGAAACGGAAGCTGTCCGCGGAATCGACTGACCGATTCGAAAGAGCTTTCGGCGCCGTTCGTCCGGAAGGCGAGTTGATCGCGTCGATTCCAAAGACCGAAAGGTTGGACTTCGAGGTTCTCGATTCCGTTTAGCTTTGCATTTCTGGTGAGCAGGATCTGCTGTCTCTCCGATGGCTCGAAAGCGTAGACCGTCGACCGCGGGTAGAGCTTGGCAGCCAGCAGGCTGAAGTGTCCGGTCGCTGCGCCGACATCGAGAATAGTTCTGGGGGTAAAACTCTCGTCGTAGGCATTGAAGTCCGGTGCAATTTCGCTCTCCAAAAGAGCCTGCGAAATGTCGCCCCGCCAATAGGTGGAATAAAAACGGAAGCGATGATCTCGAAAATACACCTCCTTCGTTTTCCGGGTCCAACGGCTATCCCAAACCCGCAGCAACCGCTTCGTCTGGTAAAGAATGGTCGACGTCATCGGACTGGATCAAGGAGAGGACGTGGCACGCGCCCGAGCAATCCCATGAGGTATGCGCTCATCGAGCTTTGCATGGAACGCAACCCAATTAGCACCGTCCACCAGTTGTTGAAACAGAGCTGGATCATGCCGGGAACAAGGATGAGTCCCCAAAGCCCAATCCTTGGGACCAGCAGCAGGCTGAATAGGACGATCAGGATCCCGGACACGACGACCGGCACGGCAAACGGATTCCGGTGCGCGGTCACGGCCAATTCACGAAAGACACCGTGATGTCCTTCGAGGCCGGTCACGATGAAGAGACCGATCAATAAAGGCGTGGACAGAAGTGGCGTCTTCGAGTGAAACCAACCGTTAATCACCCGCTCGCCGAAAACGATCGTGAACAGGGCAAGGCCGATATACACGACCCAAAACCAGCGCATCCGCGGGAAGACCAGGCTCCCGATTTCGCGGGTTTTTCCCAGGGCATGCATCTGCGCGATGATCGGGAGCTTAACCGCGACGAAGGACGCGGCAATCGCCACCGCTGCGAGGACCAGTTGCATGCTCAAGCCGTACGAGGCCGCCGCCTTCAGACCGAGAAAGGCGGAACAAATGAGAGTGCCAAGATTAAGTGTGCCGTAGATGCCGAGGGTGACGATCCCGGTCCGCCACGCGGTCGGCCAGAGTCCGCGCAAAAGCTTTGCCGACCAGCGCGCGGTGGCGGCGTGTTCTTCGCTTCGGTGAATTGGTTGAATTTATAGCGCGCCGCGCCGCGCGAGATCGCCCCCCATGAGGAAGAAGCCGGCGACCGGGGCGAAGAGGCCCGCACCGAGGAGCAAGCCGACCGCAATCGTAATGTAATTCGCGATTAGTCCAACGACGAAGACCTGCTGATTAAGCCGCACCTGATTGATCCCCGAAAGCAGAGGGTGCCACATCCCGCTCGTGATGTTGACGAAGATCCCGGCCAGAAAAAGCAGCCAGGCCCAGAGGACGGCGTGGGCGTCGGGAAGAAGATGCGTTTTATGCAGGATCCAAATCGTGCCGAAAATTCCCATCAGCGCGGTAATGAGAATGCCGATTCCGCGATAATAGATCTGCATCGTTCTCACCAGGTCGGCGAGCAGACGGTAATTCGGCGCGGGTGGCGAGTCACCGGTGTTGCGGACCGTCTGGACGCCGGTTTCCCGGATCTCCTCGGCTCCGGCCCAGAGGAAAGCGGTCACCCGCGACATGGTGGGATAAAAACCGAAGTCGACCAGGCTGGCCATTCCCCCTAACGAAAGAAAAACATACCAAAGTCCGAGATCTTCCGGACTTAGCTTGTGCAGCATCAAGGGGAGGACAAGCAGGTTGCCGCCAGCGCGAATTGCGGTGAAGACAAACGACCAGACGACCGCCGAGGAATAGAGGCGTCCTGCACCTCTTTTCAGAAAGCTGTTCATGCGTTGGACCGTCGGCAGACCGCGTAAATTGCAACCGCGAAATGCCACTGGAACATCCGGGCCAGGGCCTGCTGGACCGGTAACTTCAATCGCATCTTGAGGTCGCGCACGTGGTAGATGTCGTCCACGCCGAATTCCAACACGTCGAAACCGGCGGCCCGTAGCGTTGAGTGAAAAGTGGAGGGCCGGAAATAGGTCAGGTGAATTTCGCCGCCGAACCTGAGTGGATCGAAGGGACTGGTTTTCGCCTGACCGAAGCGGCGGCGGATGAAAAAATTCTCTTCGTTAGGCACGGCCACCGCCAGAACGCCGCCGGGACGAAGGAGAGCGTGCAGCTTGCGCAGGACGGCGCCGGGATCGGGAACGTGCTCCAGGACGTGCCAGATAGTAGCGACATCGAAACTCGCCGCGGGCAGCGCCAGATCGGTGATTTGTCCCAGGTGAACTTCAAAGCCGCGCTGTTGGGCATAACGGGCACCCGCTTCAGAAACCTCCGTGCCGACAACCTCATACCCCGCCTGTTGCGCAGTGGCGAGAAAGCGGCCGTCGCCGGTGCCGGCATCGAGGAGTCTTTTTCCAGTGGCGTGGCGTTGGATGATTTTCAAACGGCGTTGCCACATCGGTGCGCGGGCCAATTCCTCTTCCTGCCACGCGGCAAAAGTCCCGCCTGTGTCGTAGGAGCGCGCGATCTCAGCTTGCGTTGGTCGCGGGTTGCGAAAGTGAAGTTCGCAGGCCGAGCATTGTCCGATGTCGGGGTGCGCAACGGTTGTAATGTCGGGGCTGCCGCAGCCCGGGCAGCGATCGATCTCTTCGAAATGAAGAAATGCCCTTTTCACTTCGGGTTCAGGATTGGCCGCTGGAAGCGAAGAGGTAGGTTTCATCGAAAAGGATTTTTTCTTCCACGGAAAACTCGTAGGCGCGTAGCTCGCGGATGATCTCGGCGAGCGGAATCGGACACCAATGGTGATATTCGCACGCGATAATGATGTCGGGCGGCAGGGTCGACTTGTGGGCGCAGATCCACCCGATGATTTCTCCCTCGGCTCCCTCACAATCGAGTTTCAGGAAGAGCGAGCGGAAAGTCTCGAAGGCGATGGTTGCGAGCGAAGTGCTGCGGAGCGCGATCGAGTTGCCGCCGTCGTGCAGGAAGATGCCCGAGCCGCCGCCGCTGCCGAGGGAGGAAAAGAGGACCTCGCGACCGTCCCTCGTCACTGGTTGCGGGTACACGGTCACATTCGTTAGGCGATTGAGTCGAAGGTTTTCCTCCAGCCGACGGGCGTGAACCGCGGAGGGCTCGAAGGCGTGCAGGGTGTCGCGCGATGCAGTCGGGCGGCGAGGCAGGTGAAGGCGCCGATGTTGGCCCCGACATCGATGATCAGGTCCGGTTTTGCCTTCTTGATTTGGTAGAGGTCGGCGATGGCGGGTTCAAAGATTTCACCCCAGGTGGTGCGCAGCGGCGGCATGATCTTGAGCGCAAGGCCGCTGCGAAACCGTATGATTTCCGGATCGCGCCCCAAACCAATCTTGGCGCGCGCAATGGCGAACCAGTTGGAACACCGGGCGATCGTTAGGCCAAGTGTTTTTAGCTTCCGGAAAAGGAGATGGAGAGGGCGGCTCATGACAGGGCCACATTCCGGTAAAGCCGCTCGCCCGGGATGCGATCTTCACCAGTCGCTGTGAGGACGAAGCCGATATCCTCCAGGGCTTTGGCAAATCGCTCCAGCTCCTCCTCCGAGGCAGGATGAAGCTCGGCGAGCAGGTAGCGGCAACGCTGCAGACAAGTCTTCTCGGCGGAGAAGATGACTTCATACTCCGCCCCTTCTATGTCCATCTTGCAGATGTCGACAGTCTGATCGCCGAACTGGGAGCGAAACAGATCGTCAAAGGTCCTCCCGGCAACCTGGAACTGTTCGGACGCGAGATCCGTGGCCTCCTGGTAAATCGTATCGGAAATGGAGCCGCGCCCGAAACGCAGCGCCAACATCCGGCTGCGATCGCAAACTGCCGTATGCACTAGGCTGACCTCGCCACGGATATTCCGGGCGATGTTGTATTGCAGTCGGCCGAAGGTGTTCGGATTCATTTCTACGCAAACGAGGCGCGAATTTTTTGCCATGCAGGTGCAGCATGAGCGGGAATCCGCCGCCTTTCGCGCCGAGATCGAAGACCGAAATCGTCTCGCCTAAATCCATCGCTAGCAGGAACCTGGTGTAGATGTCGGAAATGAGGCAGAGGCGTGTCCCATTGTGATCGCCAGCCGCGTGGTCGACGAGGAATTCGAGGTCGTCTTTTTTGTAAGTCAGCAGCGATTCGCGGGGAAAGAAGGTGCGACTGATGATCAGCTGCCAGCGATTATCGAATTGCCAGAGCGCGCGGAGACCGGCAATTTTGTTTTTCTCAGCTTGCATCGTGAGGGGACCAAGGAGGCGCGCGATCTTCCAGCCCTTCCCCAAGAAAAGAGAAGACTTGCTGCCTGCGACATGAAGGAAGCCGGAATCGTTGAGTGCCCGCGCGAAAGTGGCGCGCTCGCGCCGGAAAAGCGCCTGCCACAGGGCCTGCGGCATTCGATCGATCGTCAGGGCTGCAGCTTTGGAACGGAGCAGAAAGGGCATTTGTCGCGGGCTGACTTGCTGGCGATACCAGTGCCACCAAAGCGTATTGTAGCGCACGCCAAAATCCTGGTAACGATGCTCGGCTTGCAGGGCGTAGGAGACGTGGGGCTGATCGGCCGCCCGGACAAAAGGATCCCTGGATTGGCCGGCCGATTTCGTGGCGGCGTTTTTTCGGGCCCGCCATTCCTGATAGACGCGCTCGAGGAACTCAGCTTGCTCGCGCGGAATCACGAGTACGCCGGTGTTGAGGATTTGCAGGTCGGATAGGGATTGTGGTCGAGGAACGGAATATTCCTCGTAATAACGATCGATGAAATCCGGCAGCCAGGCCGCCTGGGTGCTCTCGGCGGTGGCGCCGATCAACGGAGAATCCCATTCTTGCAGGAGGGGTCCGGCGCTCGAGGTTGCGAAGACGTCGTTATCGAGAAAAAGAAGGCGTTTTGCCGAGCGCAACTCCGGGACGCGAAAGAGCAGGTGTTTGTTCCAATAGAAATCCCCTCCTGCGTGAGAGCCCTCGATGATGATCACGGGCAGGCCGTGACGTTTTCCGTATTGTTGCCACGACGGGTAGGTTACGTCGAGGATGCGACGTTGCCTTGCGTGGTAGCAAACTCCGACAAGTGCCTGGTCCATGGCCTACGCGCGCGAACGTTGGTACCAGTGGCGCAGGCGAAGCATGATCGAGCGCGGCATGATGAGGACGGGGAAGGTGTGCAGCCAAAAGCTCGCGTAGCGGCCGTAGTGTTTCACGCAGAGCACCAGGGCCTTCCAGAAAAATGGAAGGGGCGCGCCGGCACGCTTGGCGGTGACGATGTGATGGCGGGCGTGGGTGCGCGCGATTTCGGCCATCGCCTCGTGATAAAGGAGCGACTCGCGCCCGAAGACGTCGCCGATGATCGTTTCGTAGCCGCAAACATCCATTTTCAAACGACCAAACTGTCCGAGAACGCGAAACGAATCGTTGTCGGCGCGGAAAGCGACGCATTCGGTGGAGAGAAATTGCCAGCGCGGCGCCTGCACGAGCATGCGCGCGATGACGTAGAGTTGCACGTAGCCGGTGAAATAAGGCTCCAGATTTTCTCGCCTAACGACTTCATTCCAGATCCGCCGGTTCACGACCTGGCAGGAAAGGAAGCCGAGCCGATCGAGCAGGCGCAGGAAGGCTTCGTGAGCATCGCAAAAGAGCGCCGTCTCCTGCTGCTTGAGGGCGCGCACCGGCAGCCGGTGCCCCAGCGCACTGTCGTAGGAGATGCGGCCCGTGGTTAGGCCAGTCAGTTCGCGGTCTTCCTTCAGAGCGCGCAGAACGGCGGCGAGCCCGTTTGGTTCCAAACGGTCGTCGTCACCGAAAAGCCAGCAGAATTCGCCCTGCGCCAGCGCGACGGCGTGGAGCAAATTACGATCATAACGCAAGGCCGGATCGACTCGGGCGCAGGTGAGCTGCGGAAGACGCGGTCGGAAGGATTCGACCACGGCCGCCGTGTCGTCGGTCGAGGCATCGTCGGATATCACGACCTCGACTTCGGGGGTGATTTGCGGCGCGAGGCTCTCCAGAAATTCACGCAGGAAACCGGCGCGATTGCGGGTCGGGATGCAGAAAGAAAGAAGCGGCGAATTCACGGGCGCGAACCACTGAGCGGCGATGCTGCCGACGCGCTAGATCACGTCCGCAAACGTCCGTTCCGTTTTGCGAAAATACCAAATCCCGCTGACGAGGAGAACCGCAATCGTGATGAGCGAAAGAAGGAGGCTTTGCTGCGGGAAGGCGCTGCGCCCGTTCGAGATCGCCCAGCGGAAGCCGTCGATCACGCCGACCATTGGATTGAAGTCGTAGAGCAGCCTCCATTTTTCCGGCACGATCGCGCTGCTGAAGCCGACCGGCGAAATGTAGAGACCGAACTGGACGATGAACGGGACGACGTAACGGAAGTCGCGGTATTTCACATTCAAGGCCGCCAGCCAGATGCCGGCGCCGGCCGAGGCGAGCAGGGCGAGCAAGGTGAAAACTGGCAGCATGAGCACCGGCCAACCGGGCCAGACATGGTAGATCGCCATGAGCACACCGAGCAAGACCATCGAGATCGCGAAATCGACGAACGAAACGATGACCGCACTGGCCGGGACGATGAGACGCGGAAAATAAACTTTCGAGATCAGATTGGCGTTGTTGATCAGGCTGCCGCTGCCCTCGCTGAGCGAGGTGGCGAAGAGCTGCCAGGGCAGCATCGCGGCGAAGACCAGCACGGGGTAGGGGATGCCGCCGGAGGGCAGTTTGGCGATGCGGCTAAAGACGAAGGTAAAGACGATCATCGTGAGCAGCGGTCGCAACACCGCCCAGAGAATGCCGATGACGGTTTGCTTGTAGCGCACGAGCACGTCGCGCCAGGCCAGGAAGTAAAAAAGCTCGCGGTAGCGGAAAAGATCGCGCCAGTAATTCCGCTCGGTATGGCCGGCTTCGATAATGAGTTCGGGTGCGGCGGTGCTCATGAACGCGGGCCGAGTCTAGCGAAGAACGCCGATCGTGGCAATGATCCCAAGTTTTAAGGGATTAAGTTTTAAGTTTTAAGAGGAGACAAGTAAGCGAACTTCGGGAAAGCACGGGCTGCCTACTTAAAACTTAACCCTTAAAACTTGACCTGGGGCGCGTTTTTCCAATGCATCTGACTTCACCTTCGCGGCTGACCCGTCTGCGCCAATTTTTGGCCCCGGCGGACGGCGAGCTGACAGCGGCTGAATTGCGTCCCTGGTTCGCCTTCGCAATGCTCTACGCTGTCGGCTGCGTCGCGCTGGCATTGCGGCAGGCGTTCGCCTCGGAATACCTCCTCGCTGATGACGTGAGGGAGCACGTCTTTTGGATGTTCCGGTTCATCGATCCGCGGCTTTTCCCGCACGATACGATGGCCGATTATTTCCAATCCCTCGCCCCGAGTGGCTATGCGAGTCTTTACTGGCTCCTGACGCGGGTCGGGATCGATCCGTTGGTTGCGAGCAAGTTGCTTCCGTCGCTCCTCAGCCTGGTGGCGGTGGGATATTTCTTCGCCCTGGCCGCGCGGGTTTTCCGGTCACCGGCCGTGGCTACCTTCGCGGCCATCCTCTTCTGCCAATGCCTCTGGTCGAATAGCGATCTTTCTTCGGCCACGCCGCGCGCGTTTTTCTACCCGCTTTTTGTGGCTTTCCTTTATTACGATATCAGGGGTTCCCTGGCTGGAGTCCTGGTCACGGTTGGCCTCGAAGGATTTTTCTTCCCGCCGGCGGCGTTGCTCAGTCTGGGAGTGCTCGCGCTGGATTGCCTGCAGTGGGAGAAGCGCTTTAAGATCGCCCTGGTCAAAGACGCGCGCCGTTACGTGGTCTTCGCGGCCGCATTCGTTCTCACCTTGAGTTGTTTGGCGCCTTATCTGCACCGCGTGGGCACATTTGGCCCGCTCGTCACCTACGCCCAGGCCCGGCAAATGCCTGAGTTCGGCCCCGCAGGTCGCGTGCCTGTTTTCTTTCCTTCGTTCTGGGATTATTGGATCAGCGGAAATGCTGGCATCCACACGCCGCCAACGCGCCCTCCATGGTTTTTGGCTGCGTTTCTTTGGCCTTTGCTGCGCTGTCTCCCGAATCAATTTCCTCTGCTCACGGCAGTGCTGCGAGGGGCACGGCCCATGTCACAAATGGTCGGAGCCGGGCTCGGGCTCTTTTTTGCGGCGCATCTGCTCCTTTTTCGCCTCTATCTGCCGAATCGTTATACCCAGCCGACGATGCGGGTTCTCTTCACTCTGGCTGCCGGAGGCGTCCTGGTCGCCTTGCTCGATGCGGCGCTGCGCTGGGCTGAAACCAGGTCGGGCCGGCGACGACTTGTTTCGGCGGCGGCGGTTATCGGACTTTCAACTGTCTTACTTGGCCTCGTTCTGGGATTTCCGTTGCTCCTCTCAAACTTCCCCACGGCCAGTTACGTCGAGGGCACCGACCCTGAGCTCTATCGTTTCTTCGCCCGCCAACCGCCGACCAGTCGGATTGCATCACTCTCCAATGAGGCGAATAATCTGCCCACGTTTTGCCGCCGTTCCATCACTGTGGGAGCGGAATGCGCCGTGCCCTTTCATCCCGCCTACTATTTGCCGCTCCGAGCTCGAGGGATCCAACTCGCGCACGCCCAATACAGTGCCGACCTCCAGGTGGTGCAACAATGCGTGCGCGATCAACAGATCGATTTCTGGCTCCTCGATCGCAATGCGTTTTCGCGAAACTACCAGCGTAACAACCGGCTGCTTCGGCAGCTCAGCCTGAGTTCGCCGCAGGAGATCCTGGGTCCAGCGCGAGGAGCCGGGCCCGTTCTGGAGCGACCTCCACCGGGATCTGTCGTCTACGAGGACGCGAAGTTTGTTGTGCTGGATGCCCGTCGCCTAACGTTGTAGCGGACGCACCATCCCGGCAGCCCCCGCGCCGGGCGACTTTTGCGTTGTCGTTCCGGCGGTTCCGCCGTATTTTTCCTCGATCAGCGAGTGCAAAACGCGATCGCTGTCGAATCCGGAGGATCAAATCATGAGCACTGCCGTCGTGGCCGATACGAAAACCAAACCGAGCCAGCTCGAGCAATTGAAGAAGTTCACCGTCGTCGTCGCCGACACGGGCGATTTCGAATCGATCCGCGAATATCAGCCGCGCGATGCGACGACCAATCCGAGCCTGATTTACGCCGCCACCCAAAAGGAACAGTATTTTCATCTCCTCGATCAGGTGCTGGCCGATCGGAAAAACTCCGGACTGAGCGGCGCGGCCCAGATCGAAGATGTGATCGATCATCTTGCTCGTGCAGTTCGGCTGCGAAATCCTCGAGATCGTGCCCGGACGCGTCTCGACCGAGACCGACGCGCGACTTTCCTTCGACGTCGAGGGCTCGATCAAGAAAGGCCGGCAGTTCATCGAGCTCTACGAAAAACGCGGCATCGCAAAGGAGCGCGTCCTGATCAAGATCGCCTCGACCTGGGAAGGGATCGCGGCCGGCGAGCAGCTCGAGAAAGAAGGAATCAACTGCAATCTGACGCTGATGTTTTCGCTCCCGCAGGCGGTGCGTTGCGCGGAGGCGGGGATCGAGCTGATCTCGCCCTTCGTCGGGCCGGATTTACGATTGGTACAAAGCGGCGAACAAGCGCGACTACACCGGGCGCCGAAGATCCCGGCGTCCAGTCGGTGCAGGAAATTTACACCTACTACAAAAAGTTTGGCTACCAGACCGAAGTGATGGGCGCGAGCTTCCGCAACGTCGGCCAGATCCTGGAGTTGGCGGGCTGCGATCTGCTCACGATCAGTCCCGATCTGCTCGAAAAACTGTCGGAATCCTACGAGCCGGTGGAGCGCAAGACTCGGCCCCAACCGGTCGAAGAACGCCGACCTGCTGCGACTGGAGATGGACGAGAAAAAATTCCGCTATCTCTTTAACGACAACGCCATGGCGACGGAGAAAACGGCCGAAGGCATCCGCAAATTCGCAGCCGACATCGTGAAGCTGGAGAAATTCGTCGCCAGCAAGTTGTAGCCGGGGGCAGCTGACCCGGGTCCGCTGGGATTACGATCAGGCTCTCTCGCCGGCCGGCGCTCAGCGCCCGCGGCTACAGCATGTTTAACGTCGTCCTGGTCGAGCCGGAGATTCCGCCGAACACCGGCAACATCGGCCGGCTCTGTCTGGCCACGCGCTCGACTCTACATCTCGTTAGGCCGCTTGGCTTTTCGACCGACGACCGGACCCTGAAGCGGGCCGGGCTCGATTACTGGGCGGAGGTCGATCTCCGGCTATTGGGATTCGTTAGGCGAACTGCAGGCGGCGCAGGATGCCCAGCGCGTTTCTTTTATCTCACGACGAAAACGTCGCGGCCTTATCACGCGATCGCGTTTCCTGCCGGGAGATTTCCTCGTCTTCGGCCGCGAAACGAAAGGTCTCCCGGAAGTCGCTCCTGCGCGCGCATGCCGATCGATTTGCTCACCATCCCGATGCACGGCACGCGCAGCCTCAACCTCGCCACCGCGGTCGCGATCGTTCTCTTCGAAGCGGTGCGGCAACAGGCCTGAGCCGGGACCGAAATCCGCCGCACGGATCTTTTTGAATAAAGCCCCGGTCGGGCCGCGTCGAATAGAACAGAGGCAATGAAACTATGAAAAAACTATTACTCTTAACGCTGGCTCTCTCCCTGCCTTTGGCGCAGGGGAGGGCGGATACCGCTCAGGATCGCAAAAGGCACAAACGCGAAGTCGAGCAACAGCGCGGCCAGCAAGCGGCTCGCCAGGCGCCGGTGCAGAGCGCTCGCCGGCACGGTCAATCCGACCGGTGCAGCACAACACGCCCCGGTCGGTCGCATCGGTAAACCGCCCGCGCACTAACGACCAGCCGCAATTCGCCGGCCGAAACCGATCCAACTAACGCAAGTCGTGAACGAGCCGGCGAAAACAGCGGCAATCGAGAACGTTGATCGCAACCGCGGGCAACGCTGCAGGTGCGGGAACGCGGCGGCAAGCGCAACTTCAATCGCAACAGCTTCGCGGTCGCGCGCAACCACGTCATCCGCACTCCGCACAATCGCAATTGGTGGAGGAGCCATTACCACACCACCTTCGTTCTCTTCGGCGGCGGCTATTATTACTGGTGGAATGGCTACTGGTATCCGGCCTACGGCTACAGCCCGTTCTACAATAACTACGCCTACAACGAACCGATCTACGGCTATAACGATCTCGCCCCGGGTCAGGTGCTCGAGAACGTGCAGCTGGCGCTGCGCGATCAGGGATATTATCGCGGTGCTATCGACGGGCTGATTGGGCCGCAGACGCGCGCCGCCCTCGCCGCTTTCCAGCGCGATCACGGCCTGATCGTTACCGCCGCGGTGGACGAGCCGACCCTGGTCACGCTTGGCTTAGCCTAACGAAAAGCCGGCAACAAAATTGGCCGCGCGGAGACTTCGGTTCCGCGCGGTTTTTTTGTTTTTCGCGCCAATGTGGGAGCCGCCTTTGCGCGGCGATCATCGCGCCGCAAGACCTGACCTTGCGACCTCCGCCGAGTTGGCGAATGATGCAGCGCGATGCCGTATCCTCAGCTCGTCGCGCGCGATCTGCGCCGCTCTTTCCAGATCGGCCGGCGGCGGATCGAGGTGCTGCGGGGTGTTTCGCTCGAGGTGCAGCAGGGCGAATCGATTTTCCTTTGCGGCGCCTCCGGCGCGGGCAAGACAACTTTGCTCTACACCCTCGCCGGGCCTGGAGCGGCCGGAATCAGGCGAGGTGGAATTCGAGGGGACGCAAACTCTATCGCAACGGCGAATCGACTCTGGCCCGCCTGCGCAACGAGAAGATGGGCTTTGTTTTTCAAGGCTATTTTCTGCTCCCGGAATTGACCGCGCTCGAGAATGTCATGCTCCCGGGAATGATCGGTCGACAGCCGGGCAAGGACGCCTGCAGCGAAAAGTCTCGCCGCCGTCGGCCTGGGCGATCGGCTCAATCATCTGCCGCCGGAGCTCTCCGGCGGCGAACAGCAGCGGGTCGCGATCGCGCGCGCCCTAACGAATGATCCCGACATCATTTTCGCCGACGAACCGACCGGCAATCTCGATTCCAAGACCGGCGAAGCAATCATGGACCTGCTCCTCGGTCTCGCGCGGGAGCGGAAGAAGACACTCGTCGTCGTGACTCACGACAACAACCTTGCGCAACGCGGCGACCGCACGCTGCGAATCGTAGACGGCCTGCTCGCCTAGCTGGAGACGCTTCGCTCTGCGCAACGCGGGAGTTGGTTCCGAGGCGCAGCCTTGTTCTGCGCTTCGCAGGTATGTGTTTAGCGTCGGCCCAAGGTAAAGATACCATCCCGAGGCTGGCAGAACGCGCCGAGGGACCTCCCATCAACTATGGCGGGTTCACTTTCTGGTCCAGCTGCCGCAGGCCTTGGGTGAGGTCCCTCTCCGTCCTACGGCGGATCGGGATGACGAGCAGCGCGTGCGGCGGACGCGAGTTCAGCACGTCACTGGGCCGCTAACCACATACCTTCGCAGAGCGAAGCGTCGACAATGCCGCCGCCGTTTCTTTGCTTGAATTGCCTTTGGAACCACCGGAGGTTTTTTCATGCTTACCAAAGACGTTGAAGCCACTGCTGTCGCCAAGCACGCTGCAAAAACTTCCGCGACGAAATCGCTCCAGATCTATATCGATGGTGAATTCTTCGACCAGGCCGACGCCAAGGTCTCGGTTTTCGATCATGGTCTTCTCTATGGCGACGGCATTTTCGAGGGCATCCGCTTTTACAACGGCCGGGTCTTTCGGATGGAAGCGCACATGGACCGGCTCTGGGAATCGGCCCGCTCGATCTGTCTTGAGATTCCGATTTCGCGTGCGGAAATGGATGCGGCGCTCCTCGAGACCATCCGGCAAAATGGTCTACGCGAGGGTTATGTGCGCTTGATCGTGACCCGTGGGGTCGGCAACCTCGGCCTCAACCCCGCACAATGTAAACGACCGAGCGTCATCATCATTGCATCGACGATCGCGCTTTATTCGGAGGAAACTTATCGCCGCGGCCTGACGGTGGTGACGGTGGCCACGCGCCGCATGGGTCCGGCGACTTTGAATCCTGCGATCAAGTCGCTCAATTATCTCAACAACGTCCTCGCCCGTATCGAGGCCAATCTCGCGAACGCGGATGAAGCGCTCATGCTGAACGACGCCGGCAACATCGCCGAGTGCACGGCTGACAATGTCTTCGTCGTCAAGCGCGGCCGGATCATGACCCCACCGATCACGGCCGGCGCGCTGCGGGGCATCACCCGCTCGGTCGTTTTCGATATCGCGGCCGAGCTCGATATCGAAATCTCCGAACCCGAGCTGACCCGCCACGATCTTTACATTGCGGACGAAGCCTTTCTCACCGGCACGGCGGCGGAGGTCATCCCCATGGTCAAGGTCGACGGTCGCACCATCGGCGACGGAAAACCGGGGCCGATCACGCAACGGACCATCACGCGTTTCCGCGAGTTGACCCGAGAAACGGGAACCCCGATTTTCCCGGAGTGACCCGAGGGGCGCGGGAACCAACGAAATTCGCCGGTTGCGTCTACCTGTTGAATCTTTTTGCCAATTTGTGGTCTAATTGATCAGCCATGCTTTGCGACGTTTGTAAATGCAATGACGCGACAGTCTTTTTGACGCAGATTCTCGAGGGGAAAATGCAGAAGGTGAATCTCTGCGATGCCTGCTCCAAAGAAAAAGGCGTGCAGGATCCAACCGGGTTTGCGCTTGCCGACCTGTTGTTAGGCATCGGCGCCGCGGAGGAGATTGAGAAGGGCGCGCCGACGCAAAAGTGTCCGATCTGCGGTTTCACCCAGGCTGACTTCAAGAAGACGGGCCGGCTCGGATGCAGCGCCTGCTATCAAACGTTTTCCGAAGGCCTCGGGACTTTGTTGAAGGCGATGCACAAGGGAGTCGAGCATGTCGGCAAGCTGCCGGAACGCGCCGCCCGGCAGATGGAGTTATCCGAGAAAATGCGCGCCCTGAGTAATCATCTGGAGAAAGCGGTGGCGGAAGAGAACTACGAAACCGCCGCGACTTTGCGCGACCAGATCAAGCAACTCGAACATCAGATGGCGATCTAACAATGAAGTTTTCCCAGGTCATGTCGAGCGCCGGGGAATGGTTGCGCGGCGAAGGTCCGCATCACCAGGTCGTCGTCAGCAGCCGAGTGCGCCTGGCGCGTAATTTGCGTCAACGCCCCTTTCCTGGGTGGGCGAAAAAGGCGGAACGGACGCAGATCCTCGAGCAAATCAAACCGCAAGTGGAAGAGCTCCCGGAAATGCAGGATTCGTTTTCGGAGTTGCTCCAGGACCTTTCTGCACTTGAGAAACAAGTGCTCGTCGAACGTCACCTCATCAGTCGCGAGCACGCCGCCAAAGGCATCGGGAGCGCAGTGGTCATGAACCGCAAGCAAACGCTCAGCATCATGATCAACGAAGAAGATCACCTGCGCATGCAGTCGATCCGCTCGGGCCTGCAATTAAAAAGCGCCTTCAGGCTGGTCGATAAGGTCGATAGCACCCTCGAAGCCAAACTCGACATCGCCTACGACGAAAAGCTTGGATACCTGACCGCCTGCCCGACCAATGTCGGCACCGGCATGCGGGCGTCGGCCATGCTCCATTTGCCCGGCCTCGTCTTGAGCGATCTCATCAATCAGGTCATCCAGGCGGTAAACAAGATCGGGCTGGCGGTGCGTGGACTCTACGGTGAGGGGACCGAGGCGATGGGCAACCTTTTCCAGATTTCGAACCAGACGACGTTAGGCGAAAAGGAAGAGGAGATCATCGCCCGCCTGACCAAGGTGATCGAAACCATCATCGACAAGGAACACGACGCCCGCCAGGTTCTGATCCAGAAAAAGTCCGACACGCTCTCGGATCAGATTGGAAGGGCATACGGTGTGCTTACTTATGCTCATGCGATGACCTCGAAGGAGGCGCTCAATTTGCTTTCGGTCATGAAACTCGGCGTGGATCTCGGTGCGTTCCCGGAAGATCGGCGGTTGCCGATCGACGAGCTCTTCATTGAAACCCAGCCCGCGCATCTGCAAAAGACCTCGCAACAGAAGCTCAACGCAGAAGAACGCGACTTTCTGCGCGCCCAAATCATCCGCGATCGTTTGAAACTCTTTCCTAAACCTGATATGGGTAAAGTGGCGCGGGAGCCCAAGGACGAATCGCCTTCCAAGCCGAATCACAATGAATAATTTCACTCCGCGGGCGCAGCAGGTTCTCGCGCTGGCTCGCAAAGAAGCGGACCGCTTCAATCACAACTACGTCGGCACCGAGCACCTCCTCCTGGGGTTGATCAAGCTCGGCCAGGGCGTGGCGGTGAACGTTCTCCAGAAGATGGGACTCGATTTGGAAACCGTGCGCATGGAGGTCGAAAAACAGGTCGGTTCCGGCCCGGAAACCAAGATGGTGGGCAACATCCCCTACACGCCGCGGGTCAAGAAAGTGCTCGCGCTGGCGGGCAAGGAAGCGCGCGCGCTCAATCATTCCTACGTCGGCACCGAGCACATCCTGCTCGGTCTCCTGCGCGAAGGCGAAGGTGTCGCGGCCCGGGTCCTGAAAAGCCTCGAAGTCGACATTGAACGGACGCGCAACGAGATCCTGAAGGAGCTCGACCCGAATTTCACCCCGCCGGAGAACGACCCGGAGATGGGCGCCACCGGCGAGCCGTCGTCGAAAAAGGACGTCAAAACACCGGCGCTTCGCGCCTTCGGCCGCGACCTGACGGACCTCGCCAAAAAGAGCGAGCTCGATCCGGTCATCGGGCGGCATAACGAAATCGAGCGCGTCATCCAGGTGCTCTGCCGGCGCA
The DNA here is from genome assembly GCA_963737995.1 of uncultured Verrucomicrobiae bacterium. Taxonomy (GTDB): domain Bacteria; phylum Verrucomicrobiota; class Verrucomicrobiia; order Chthoniobacterales; family UBA10450; genus Palsa-1392. The sequence goes on along the minus strand of CAVTUV010000008.1, from coordinate 201,913 downwards.
CGAAGAACAACCCGGTGTTGTTAGGCGAAGCTGGCGTGGGCAAAACCGCGATTGTTGAAGGCCTCGCCCAGGAAATCGCGAACGGCAATGTGCCGGAACTTTTGCGCGACAAAAAAGTCATCACGCTCGACCTCGCTCTGATGGTCGCAGGCACGAAATACCGCGGACAATTCGAAGAGCGTATCAAAGCCGTCATGGACGAAATCCGGCGCTCCAAGAACGTCATCCTTTTCATCGATGAATTGCACACCATCGTCGGGGCTGGCTCGGCCGAGGGCGCAATGGACGCGAGCAACATCATCAAGCCGGCCCTGAGCCGCGGTGAGCTGCAATGTGTCGGCGCCACCACGCTGAACGAGTACCGCAAATACATCGAGAAGGACGCCGCGCTGGAACGGCGTTTTCAAACCGTCAAAGTGGAAGCGCCGACGGTTGATGAAGCGATTCTGATTCTGAAAGGCCTGCGTCCGAAATACGAAGCCCACCACAAAGCCAGGCTGACCGACGAAGCGCTCGAGCAGGCGGTCAAACTTTCCGAGCGTTACATCACCGGTCGCTTCCTGCCCGATAAGGCGATCGACGTTATGGATGAAGCCGGCGCCCGCGCCCGCATCAACGCCATGACCCGTCCGCCGGATGTGAAGGAGATCGAAAAGGAAATCGAGGAAATTAGGATCGACAAGGAAGCGGCCATCAAGGCGCAGGATTTCGAGAAAGCGGCCGCACTGCGCGACAAGGAGAAGCAGGCCAAGGAAAAGCTGGAGCGCATTCTGACTGAATGGCGCGAACAGCGGGAGGAGAAAGAGGTGCTCGTGACCGCCGAGGACATGATGCACATCATCTCGAAGGTGACCGGCGTGCCGCTCCAGAAGATGGAGCAGAAGGAAGCCGCCAAGCTTCTCGCGATGGAAGTCGACATCAAGGAGCGGGTCATTGGCCAGGACGAAGCCGTCGGCGCGATCAGCAAGGCGCTCCGCCGTTCCCGAGCCGATTTGAAGGACCCGAAACGTCCCATCGGATCGTTCGTTTTTCTCGGCCCGACCGGGGTCGGCAAGACCTTCCTCGCCCGCACTCTGGCCGAGTTCATGTTTGGCGACTCCGATGCCCTCATCCAGATCGACATGTCGGAGTACATGGAAAAATTCACCGCCTCGCGCCTGATCGGCTCGCCGCCGGGCTACGTCGGTTACGAGGAAGGCGGCCAGCTTTCCGAAGCGGTGCGGCGGCGGCCCTATTCCGTCGTACTCTTCGACGAAATCGAAAAGGCGCATCCCGACGTGATGCACCTCCTGCTCCAGATTCTGGAGGAAGGAAAGATCACCGATTCGTTAGGCCGAAAAATCGATTTTCGGAACACGATCATCATCATGACCTCGAACGTCGGCGCCGAGTTGATCAAGCGCCAGACGACGATGGGCTTCGGCGCGCCGCGCGATGAAGCGAACTACGACGTCATGCGCGACAAGATTCTCGAGGAAACGAAACGGGTCTTTAAGCCGGAATTCCTCAACCGGCTCGACGAGATCATCGTTTTCCACACTCTCGAGAAACCGGATTTGATGCGGATCGTCGATCTGGAGGTGAACAAGGTGAAGCGTCGCCTGCAGTTGAAGGAAATCGAGATCGCGCTCGACCAGACGGCGCATGAGTTTGTCATTGAGAAAGGCTACGATCCTACCTATGGCGCGCGGCCGATGCGGCGCGCAGTCGAGCGCTACCTCGAGGATCCGCTCGCGGAGGAACTGCTGCGCGGCAGCGTCAAAGGGGGCGACCTGGTGAATGTCACGGTCGAGAACGGGAAGCTGGTTTTCAAAGTCGCCGAACCGCACGACAACGCGCCGGCGAGCGCGAGTCTGATTTCACGGCTCACGACCTCTGCTTGGCTGAGTGCCAACCATTCACTCTCGTTAGGCGGGTCTCGCAACTTGAAGCCCAGTCCCCGAGGCGGCCGGTGGACTGTCGACAACTCCCTCTCCGCTTGGTATCCTCTTACCATGAAGCTTGCAACACTCGCTTCGTTAGGCTGGCGAATCTTCGGCTCCCACTGGGCCGTTTCCCGACTGCTCGTCCTCTCCGGGAGTTTGCTCGGCCTCGCTTCCACAGGCGCACTGGCTGGCCCACACTTCGTCTTTACCGGCAGCCTCAACCAGGCGCGCTATGCTCACAGCGCGACCTTGCTTCCCAATGGTCGGGTTCTGGTCGCGGGCGGGTTTTACGGCTCCGCTCTCAGAAGCGCGGAGCTCTACGATCCCGACACGCGCAGCTGGAGCCCGACGGGCGATATGACCAATGCGCGTGACGGACATACCGCGATCCTCTTGTCCAACGGAGAAGTTTTGGTTGCGGGCGGATCGGGAAATGCAGTCCGACCGTTGGATTCGGCCGAGCTATACGATCCTGTCACCGGCACTTGGAGCGCAACCGGCGCGATGAATCAGAAACGCGACAGTCACACCGCTACTTTGCTGTCCGATGGCCGCGTCCTAGTGGCAGGCGGGACCGTTAACTACACCGACCCCTTGAGCTCAGCAGAAATTTACGATCCAGCCACTGGAGAATGGACTCTCACTGGCAGCTTGAATGATGGCCGGCAAACGCACTTAGCAACGCTTTTGCCTAATGGAACCGTGCTCGTCGCTGGAGGCGCCGGCCTTCATCGTCAGCCGCTGGCGAGCGCAGAGATTTTCGATCCGGTTGCCGGCAACTGGAGCCTTACGGGCTCGCTCAATGTCGCGCGCTGGTTGTGCGCCGGGACCGTTCTAGCGAACGGCGATTTCATGGTCATCGGTGGCCAGGCTGCGTCAGGATCTGCGGTCCGTTCGGCAGAGACTTATCATGCCGCCACGAGGGCCTGGACCTACGGTGGCAATCTTCGCGGTCGGCTCAATCCAACCGCCAGCCTGCTCAACAACGGTCGGGTGCTCGTGGCAGGGGGAAGTGATTTTCTTGGTAATCCCTACGCCGGGGCTGACCTGGGGAATCTTCGTAGGGCGAATTGGATACAGCTCCCCGATCTGAATGTTTCGCGCGATGGCCACACTGCGACTCGATTAATGGACGGGAGCGTGCTCATTGCCGGCGGTAGCACTGAGAGAGGAGCAGAGTTGGACAGCGCAGAGCTTTTCCTCCGGCAGCGTCCCTGAAGTTGGCCGCGTGGCGGCCGGCAAAGCCTCGTTAGGCCCGCGGATGCGCCTCGGCATACGCCTTCTTCAAGCGCTCGGTCGTGACATGGGTATAGATCTGCGTGGTCGAGAGACTGGCGTGGCCTAACAATGCCTGCACGCTGCGCAGGTCGGCGCCATTATCGAGCAAATGCGTCGCGAAACTATGGCGGAGTTTGTGCGGACTGAGCGGGATCGGGATGGAAGTATAACGCAGGTAACGCTTTAAGATTAGCCAAATCGAGCGCGATGAAATCCGGCGGCGCGCTTTGTTGAGGAAGAGCGCGCCGCTGTGCACGTTCGCCGCCGCCCGGTAACGCGACACCGCCTGCAAAGCCGGGGCACCGACCGGGCAAACGCGTTCTTTGCGCCCTTTTCCCAGGACCCGCACCGATTCGGTGTAAATATCGAGGTCACTCACGTTGAGCGATGCCAGTTCCGCCAGCCGCAGCCCGCTGCTGTAAAAAACTTCCAGGATGGCGGCGTCTCGTTGCGGCATCCAGACCGGCGCGCTGCGCGGTTTCTTCACCTGCAGCGGCGCGGCCAAGAGCTCACCGATCTGGCTTTGGGTCAGAACGAGCGGCAACTTTTTTTCGGCCTTCGGCAGTTGAATTTCGCGCACCGGATTCTTTGTCAGGCGATTCCGCGCCACCAGAAAGCGATAGAAGCTGCGCAGCGCGGAAAATTGCAGGCGAACATAGGAGCGCGCCTGTTTCCGCTTCATCAGGTCGAAGAGATAATCCCGAAAATGTTGGGCCGTGCATTGCCGCCAGGGCGGCGCGCTTGTCTGCGCCTGGAAATCGCGCAGCGCGGTGCGGTAGATTCGCAGGGTGCGCGGCGAAGCGTTGCGCTCGACCTCGAGAAAGCTGAGAAATTCCTCAACCAGCCTGTCCTTCGACGCGCGTGACGTCATTAGGCCAGGTTCCTGCCGGCTACTCCGGTTTTTCGATTTGGTATCGGTTGTCACCCGAGCCGCTGTATTGGCTTTTGAAAATGGGCGGCGGATTGGTGGAGATCAGCTCGTAGCCCTTGAGCACGAACTCCGGATAAACGCCGTTGCTGGCCGGTTCATAGACCTTGTCGCCGCTGAACCGGCCGTAAAGCTTGTATTCGTAATTGTTGTCGAAACCGAAATTTATCTGCTCACGATCGGGCGCGAGTTTTTGGTTTTCGTTCAACATCACCAGTTCCGCGGTGCTCCAGGGCTGGCCGGGGCGGCGCACATAGCCCCAGAATTTGTAATCCGGTTTGTAATAGCGACGCCCGATGAAGTAGTCGCCCGGCGGCTCGGCCTGGATATCTGGCGGACATCTCGATCCGCGCCTGATGGATTCCTTCCGGCATCGTCACGCAACCAGCGAGAAAGCAAAGAACAACGACGAAGCTGAGCGAGCGTAATTTCATGAGCGGCGGCCGACGGCTTCCTTTATCGCAGCTTGTGCTCGCCCGCAATCCCGCCGCCGTTTGCGGAGAGAGCAGTCAAGGCAGGCGATGATCGTTTTTCTCCGATCGCGAGTTGAGGCCCGCGTTCTGCTTTAAGCCTGGCCGGCGAGGTTTGCGCCTTTCTGCGGGGCTTCGCTCATGTTGCACCGTGAATTGCTTTTGCATCGCGCGCGCATGCTGGCTAAACTTGTCCCTGTCATCATGATCGAACTGGAAGTTTATGCGGCCGGGGTGCGCGACCTGAACAAGATCCTCGAACTCGATCATCAGCTCGAGGCCGTTCCGGGACTGCGCTACAAGGTCGATAGCAATCACGACATCGTTTATCTCGAGCTCGACGAACCGACCATCACCTTCCGCGAAATCCGCAGCATTTTTTTGAAACTTGGATTGGAGCCGCGCTTTGTCGGCGCGATTCCGCCGGAGTTGCGGCCGCGCTCCAAGACCCAGCTGCTCAGTGCCTGAGCCGGCGGGCGCGACGCGCGCCGCCGCTCGCCGATCACATGTTTGCCCGCTTTTTCACCGGCATTGGAGCGGTCGTTCTCGCCTTTTCATTTATCTCGGCGAACTCGTCGTGCTCGCCGCAGAGACGATGCGTTCCGCCGTCACCCATCGCATGCGCTGGCGCTTGTTCCTGCGGCAGATGGTCGATATCGGGCTGCTCTCGCAGCTGGTCGTGGTCATCACCGGCGGATTTACCGGCGCGGTTTTCGCCGCCCAGACCTATTTTCAATTCAACAAACTCGGCGTCGCCTCCGGCGTCGGCGCGGTCGTTTCCGCCGCGCTCTTTCGCGAGCTCGGTCCGGTCCTGACCGGTCTGATGGTGACGGGCCGGGTCGGCGCGGCCATGTCGGCCGAGATCGGAACGATGAAAGTGACCGAACAGATCGATGCGCTGCGCGCGCTGGCCGTCCATCCGGTCGATTACCTGGTCGTGCCGCGGATGCTCGCGATGATGTTCTCGATGCCGCTGCTGGTGGCGGAATGCATCGTCTTCGGTCTCGTCGCGTCCTATTTTGTCTCGGTCCACCTGCTCGACATCAGCGGGCCCTATTACGTCGCGAACATGGTGCGCTGGACTCTGATGCGCGATATCATCATGGGCCTGACGAAAGGATTTTGTTTTGCGCTCCTGATCGTTTTCATCAGTTGCCACAAAGGTCTGAACAGCCGCGAAGGCGCGGTCGGCGTGGGCCGGGCGACGACCGAAGCAGTGGTCAATTCCTCGCTCGCGATTTTGATTTCGAATTTTTTCCTGACCATGTCTCTCAACGTTATTTTCCCGGCAGGATGGCAGTAGGGTGAGGGGAAGTTGAGAGTTGAGAGAAGGGAATGAGAGACGCGCCCGCAGTTGCAGGATCGATGCCCGCCGCCGGCTCTTCGTCTCTCAACTCTCAACTATCACTCTCAACTCTTCCTCCCCATGATCGCCGTGCGCGGATTGAAAAAGCGGATCGGGCCGCAGGAAATTCTGCGCGGAGTCGATCTCAGCGTCGGCGCCGGCGAGACGCTCGTCATCATCGGACGCAGCGGCGGCGGCAAGAGCGTGCTCCTGAAAAATCTCATCGGACTGATGCAGCCTGACGAGGGCGAAATCTGGATCGACGGCCAGAACATCATCGGTCTGAGCGAGCGCCAGCTGGCCGGCATCCGGCGCAAAGTCGGCATCCTTTTTCAAGGCGGCGCGCTTTTCGATTCCATGACGGTGGAGGAAAACATCGCGTTTCCCCTTGCGCGAAGCGGGCGAGCGCGATCAGCGCGTGATCGAGCAAAAGATCGCGGAGATGCTCGAAGTGATCGAACTCGAGGGGCAGCAGAAAAAGATGCCGGTCAACCTGAGCGGCGGGATGAAAAAGCGCGTCGGCCTCGCGCGCGCCATCATCAACCGACCCTCCTGCATTCTCTACGACGAACCGACCGCCGGACTTGATCCGGTGGTTTCCGACAGCATCAATCATTTCATTCGCCGGCTGCAGGAACACTATCCATGTCACCAGCGTGGTCGTGACCCACGACATGAAGAGCGCCTTTCATGTCGGCGATCAGATCGCCTATCTGCACGAGGGCCGCATTTACTTTTACGGCACGCCGGCGGAAATTCAGGCTTCGTCCGATCCGCTCATCCAGGATTTTCTGATCGGGCGCGCCCGGCTCGCAGACTAACGAAATGAACGAACAGGATCGAGGACTTGGAATTGAAGGTGGGGATTTTCGTCGCGGTCGGCCTCTCCATCCTGGCCGCGCTCGGTCGTGCAGTTCGGCCGGCTCGGCGAAGGTTTTAAGACCTACTATGATCTGACGGTGCATTTCGCCGACGCGAGCGGTCTTCTCAAAGGCTCCGATGTTCTCATGGGCGGCGCGAAGATCGGGCGCGTCTCGGGCCAGCCGCGGCTCGTCACGAGCGGGCCGCGGAGTCGATGTGCCATTGCGGATTTTCGATTACGCGCAGATTCCGGACGGGAGCTCGTTCACGGTGGGCAGCTCGGGTCTTGTTCGGCGATCGCTTCGTCCCGATCTACTCCGCCGGCGGGGAAAACCGAAAGCTACATCGCGAAGGGCGCGCGCATCGAAGGGCGCGCGCGAGAAGGGCTCGACGACATCACGAAAGAAGGCGGCGACCTTGATCAAGGATCTGCGCGGAACGGTGGCGAAGATCGACACCGCGGTGAGCCGGCTGAACGATCAGGCGCTTTCGCAGGCGAACATGGATCATTTGAAAGAGACCTTCGACAACCTGAGCAAAGACGACCGCGTCGCTCTCCGAGTCGTCCAAAAAAATCGACGGCGTGATCGAGAAAGCCGATGGCACGCATGGGCTCGGCCAAGGAGGCGGCCGACAAGGTGCAGCTCGCGGTCGGCGACGCGCGCAAGACCATCCAGGCCGCCGGGCAAAATCATGAAGGAAGCCACGCGGGCGACGGACTGCTCGCGATGTTGCTAACGAACGAAGAAGTGGCCGACAATCTGCGCGCTCTGATCAGCAACCTGCGCCGCCACGGCATTCTTTTTTATCGCGACAGCGCCGCGAAAATATCGCCTCCGCCGGAAAGCAGCCCGCCCTTGCGCCGCCGACGGTCGTTAGGCATTGATTCATGACTCCGCAACTGACCGTCAATCTCCTGCGGGTGCTCTTCGTCACTTTCTGCGCGGCGGTCGGCTCGCTCATTTCCGAGAAGTCGCAGGACAACGCCTTCCCGGGCTTGCTCATCGGGCTCGTCTTTGGGCTCGTCCTTGTGCTGGTCGATCGGTTGCTCAAGGGATTTTCGCTGCGCGCGTTTTCCTCCGCGACGCTCGGGCTGCTCCTCGGCCTTTTTTTTGCCAAGCTGCTCCTCGCCTCGGAGGTCCTGCGTTATCAATCGGAATTCGTCGCAATGGACCGCGCGGCCTCGTCGTCTACTGCGCGTTTGGTTATCTCGGCACGATGCTCGCGCTGCGGAGCAATCGCGATGAATTTTCGCTCATCATCCCCTACGTGCGTTTCGCGCGCGAGACGACTCAGCACGAGCCGCTCGTGATCGACACCAACGTCATCATCGACGGACGCATCGCCGATCTTTGCGCGACCGGATTTCTCAGTCGCTCGCTCATCGTGCCGCGTTTGTCCTCGGCGAATTGCAGCTCCTGGCCGATTCGCGCGATGGCATCAAGCGCGAGCGCGGCCGGCGCGGGCTCGAGATTTTGAATCAGCTTCAACGCGCGCGCGAGATCGACCTGACGATCCACGACAGCGGCGCGAGACGAGGGCGATCTGCCGGTCGACGCGCGGCTCGTGCGAGTGGCGCAGGTGCTCCAGGCGCGCCTCCTGACTAACGACCAGCCGCTTTGCCAGGTGGCGCGGCTGCAACAGGTGCCGGTGCTCAACCTGAGCGATCTCGCGCGTGCCCTGCGTCCCGTGGTGGTGGCCGGCGACGAGTTCGAATCTGAATCTCGTGAAAGAAGGACGCGACCCGCATCAGGCGGTCGGTTACCTGCCGGACGGGACGATGATCGTGGTCAACCAGGGCGCGTCCCCACATTGGGCGAGGTCGCGACGGTGGTGGTCTCGAGCGCGCTGCAAACCGCAGGGGGCCGGCTCATTTTTGCGGAGCTAAAAGAAAACGCGCGCGTGCGTCCGCGCTCGACAGTCTCTAGACGTTTCGCTCCGCGAAACGCGGGGCTGCGACTTGGCAGCCGAAGCGATCTCCGCGCTTTTCGCAGCGCAAGACGTCTACAATCCAACCGCGCTGCGCACTCGCGCCATCACTTCATCCGCGATCGCGTTGGCGCGCTCCGCGCCTTTGGCCAGCACTTCATCGATGTAATCCGGCTGCGCGAGAATCTCCTCCCGCCGTTGCCGCATCGGCGCGAAGAATTCCCACAGCCTGTCGAAAAGTTGTTTCTTGAAATCGCCGTAACCGGTCCCGCCTTTCGCGAACGCCGCGCGCATCGCCGCCATTTCCTCCGGCCGTGCCGAAAAGCGAAAAGAGCTGAAAGATCGACGAAGCGTCCGGATTCTTCGGCGCCTCGACCGGGGTCGAGTCGGTCACGATGCTCATGACTCGTTTCCGCGTTTCTTTTTCCTCGGCGAAAATGTCGATCGTGTTGCCGTAGCTCTTGCTCATCTTCTGGCCGTCGAGCCCGGGGACGGTCTCGGTTGTCGGCCTGGATGCGGGGCTCGGGCAGCTTCAGGATCTCGCCGTAGGTTTCGTTCATCTTGACCGCGAGGTCGCGCGTGATCTCGACGTGCTGTTTCTGATCGCGCCCGACCGGCACGACGTCGCTGTCGTAAATCAAAATGTCGGCCGCCATCAGCACCGGATAGGTGAAGAGCCCGGCAGAAGCGGCCAGCCCGCGCGCGACCTTGTCCTTGTAGGAGTGGGCGCGTTCGAGCAACCCCATCGGCGTCACCGTGCTCAGGATCCAGGCCAGTTCCGTCACTTGCGGCACGTCCGATTGGCGGAAGAGCGCGGCGCGCTCGGGATCGAGCCCGCAGGCGAGAAAATCGAGCGCCACCCGGCGGCTGTTTTCGCGCAGCGTCGCCGGGATCGCGCAGACTCGTTAGGGCATGATAATCGGCGATGAAATAAACGCTTCGCCCTCCGCCTGGAGCGCGATCGCCGGGCGCATCATGCCGAAATAATTGCCGATGTGGAGAACGCCGCTCGGTTGGATGCCGGAAAGAATGCGCATGAGGAGTGGCCGGACTTTCTACGCTGGGCGGAAAAGGTTCAACCGCCAATGCCGGCCCGCTCCGCCCAACTGCGATTCTCACGTAGTCCCGGCATACCCCATGCTCAACAACGGGAGTGCTCACCCTCTCGCTTCTATTTCTTTTGGTCGTGCTTCCGGCGACGGTCGGATTGGTTTTCGGCCACGGCGAGCTCTTCGGCCGTCCCCTGTTTCGCGCCAAACTTCGACCGGGCGCGCCGATTGTCTATCGCGTGCAGGAAACCTCCAGCTGCCCGGGCCCGGACGCTCTCGATGTCTACCCGTCGGAGCACGGAGAGTCCTACGATTACGTGGCGAAGAAATACTGGCGGGTGGAAAAAGTGCTGCAAGACGGATCGATCGTGGCCCTCACTCCCCTGATGGAGCATCAATACCTGCAACGGAACGATCCCAATCTGCGCAAGGCGAACCTGGTCGAGCGATTGCGTTATGCGGCTCGGTTTCCCGGCCGGGTCTACCCATAACTGTTGACGCGGCGTTTATCGCCTCCTGCTGGCAAAATCGTTTGCGCCAGCTTAGAGATTCCGCGTGAAGCATTCGCCGCAGAATTTCCATTTCCTCGGGGTCTGCGGCACGGCGATGGGTTCAGTCGCAGCCGCGCTGCGAGATCGCGGCTCTATCGTTACCGGTTCGGACGAGAAAATTTACCCGCCGATGTCGGATTTCCTGCGCGCCAAGGGAATTGCCCTGAGCGAGACCTACCGGGCGGAGAATTTGCCTGACGAGGTCGAATTGGTCGTGATCGGAAACGCAATCAAGCGGGGCAATCCGGAGGTGGAGGCGGTTTTGAACCGAAAGCTTTATTACCTCTCGCTGCCAGAGGTGCTGAAGGAGTTCTTCCTCCGCGGCCGGCACAATCTCGTCGTCACCGGGACACATGGGAAGACCACCACAACAGCGTTGCTGACGTGGATCCTGACGGTCGGGGAACTGGAGCCCGGCTACATGGTCGGCGGACTGCCGCGCAATCTCGGGCAGGGCGCGCTCTTCAACGACTCGAAGCATTTCGTGATCGAGGGAGACGAGTACGACAGCGCGTTTTTCGACAAGCGCTCCAAGTTCCTCCACTACCTGCCGGAATTGCTCGTGATCAACAACATCGAGTTCGATCACGCGGATATCTTTCCCGATCTGGCCGCGATCAAGCTGAGTTTCCGCCGGCTGGTCAACATCGTGCCGCAGAACGGGATGATTCTGCTCAATGGGGACGACGCGAATTGCATTGAGGTGGCGCGGGAATGCCTCGCGCCGCTGGTGGAAGTGGGTTTCTCGGAGAATTGCGGCGAGCGCATTCGCGACGTCAGTTACTCGCCGACGGGTTCCCGCTTCTCGTTAGGAGAGACGACTTTCGATTCGCCATTGAGCGGGGAATTCAATGTCCGCAACGCGGCCATGGCCGCAGTCGCGGCCCGGTTTTACGGCGTCGCGCCGCAAGTCATCCAGACCGGCCTAACGAGTTTCGAAGGCATCGCCCGCCGCCAGGAAGTGCGCGGGAAAGCGCGCGGCGTGACGGTGATCGACGACTTCGGGCATCACCCGACCGCGATCCGCGAGACGCTCGGCGCGCTCCGCCATCGTTATCCCGGGCAAAGGCTCTGGGCAATCTTTTGAGCCGCGCTCCAACACGACGCGGCGGGCCGTCTTTCAGCAAGAGCTGCCGCAAGCGCTCCAACTCGCGGACGGCGTGATCATCGCTCAGGTCGCGGCTCTCGAGCAAATCCCGGTGGAGCAGCGGCTGCGTCCGGACGTCGTGGTCGCGGCGATCGCGGCTGCAGGTCGCATGGCATTCTACGAGCGTGATGCGGCGGCGATTGTCGAGCGGATCGTGCCGCTCCTCCAGCCTGACGACGTTGTGACCATTTTCAGCAACGGCGGTTTTGACGGGATTCACGAGAGGCTGCTGGGCGCGTTGCACGGCTGACTTCCGGGGAGCGCCCGCGCCTCGCGTACTGTTTGCGGCGCCTCGCCGCAAACTTCTGTGTGTCGCTTTTCAGGTGACTAACGAGTGTCTCCTCCGCGCGATGCAATCCGGCGAGGCGCCGGATTGAGCACGCGAGGGCGCGTGCGCTCCCCAGAAGTGCGGCGGCGCGCGCTGGGAGTTTGAGTGTTGCCTCTGAAAACCCCGCTTCGATTCAACGATTTGACGCTTCAACGAGCGGCGAAGGCGCGGTTGACCGCAGGGCGGTGAACAATTAGATAAGCGCGTGCTCCGCTGCCTGCTTTGCTGCCTGCTCTGGCCGGCTGTCTTCGTTGCCTCCGCCTCTGCGCGAGAGCCGGCGCCGACGCCGATGCCACCCGGTGGCGTGGTCCAGCCGGGCCGTCCCGGTGCTCCCAGCCGCGCGGCCGACATGGTCACGATGCAGTATCCCAACAGCGACGTGATGGACGTGCTCCATCTCTACGAAAATCTGACCGGCTCGAAACTGGTGATGGACAACAACGTCCAGGGCAAGGTCAACATCTTCATCGCCAAACCGATCCCACGGGAAGAAGCGATCAAGATCATCGAAATGAACCTGGCTTTGAACGGGTTTTCGCTCGTACCCGCGGAAGGCGGGATCGTCGAAGTCATTGGAATCAATAAAAACCCGCGCGCGGCAGCCGTGCCGATCATCTCGGATCCGGACGACCTCCCGAGCGGCGCCCAAGTGGTCAGTTACCTCTTTCGCCTCAACTACGCCGACCCCCAAGAACTACAGCAGGTGCTTTCGCAATATCTCGCCGGCATCGGGGGCCAGGCGCCCATCCTGGCTTTGCCGAAGTCGTCCAGCTTGCTCGTGACGCAGAGTGCCGATGTTCTGCGCAAGCTGGTCAAGATGGTCGAGCAGATCGACGTCGCTCCGGCCGAGGTCACGAGCAAATTCATCAAACTCGAGCGGGCCGACGCGCAGAAGGTGGTCGATATGTTGAAGGACGTGCTGGAGAAGGGAGATCAAGCCACCCAGGCCGGTGGAGTGCGCCGGGTGCGTGGATTGATTCCCCCAGCGGTGCAGCCGCAGGGGGAGGATGAAGGAGCCACGGTCCTCTCCGAGGACTCGCTCATCGTGGGCAAGATCAAGATCGAAGCCGACGTCCGCACCAATCGCATTCACGTCATCACCCGTCCGATCAACCTGCCCTTCCTCGAGAAGCTGATCGCTGAGTTTGATGCCAACGTGGAGTTTGGCCAGCCGGTGGTGCGTCCCCTAAAATACGTCGCGGCCGCCGACGTTCTCCCAGTATTGGTCAACGCCCTGACCGAACCGGGCGATCAGAATCAACAGGGACAGCAGGGCCTCAACCCTAACCAGCGCAATCAGCAGCAACGCGGCCAGCCTACACCCAGCAGTCAGTTCGGCGGTTCCAGCACCTCTGGCACCAGCGGCCAAAGCTCGCTGCAGGTGAGTGAACAGCTCACCACTGAGCCGACGGATACCACGCCGCAGTCAGTCACGGTCGGCAATACCAAGCTGATCGCGGACGCCCGGGCCAATACCATCATCGTCCTCGGGACACGGGAGGTCGTGAGCAAGGTGCAGCGAATCCTCGACGAAATGGATGTGAAAGCGCCCCAGGTTGCGCTCAGCACAGTCATCGGCGAACTGACGCTGAGCAACGACGAAGAATTTGGTGTCGATTACTTTGTGAAGGCGCCCGGGGTGGTTGGCACGTCGCGCAACACGGGCGTCACCCTCCCCTTGGCCGTCGCTGCGGCCTCGGCCTCCCCTGGCACGTCCGTCGGTAACGGAGTTATTGATCCTGGAGGTCTGATCAAGTTCAGTCAGGTGGTTCAAAACATCGGATCCGGGACTAACGTCTACATCGCGGCCGCCGCGGGCCTCTCGACCATTGTGCATGCCCTGGATTCGACCGGACGGTTCAGGGTGATTTCGCGGCCGATGGTTTTTACGAGCAACAACAAGAAGGCCATCATTGCATCAGGCCAGGAGATCCCAGTTCCGACGAATACCATCTCCTCTTCGACCGGGGGCGGAATCATCAACACCGGCCTTGCCCAACAAACCAACATCGAGTTCAAAAAGGTGGCGCTGCAACTCGAGGTGGTGCCGCTCATCAACTCCGAAAAAGAGGTCTCGCTCGATATCCTGCAGCAGGTGGACAATGTCGCTGGTAGCACCACGATTGATGGCAATGCGATCCCGAATATTGCGACACGTTACATCCGCACGACCGTCTCCGCGCCTAGCGGTGCCACGATTGTTCTGGGAGGACTGATCATGGACCAGAAGGATGACAACCGGACCGGAATACCAATTCTGAGTCGGGTCCCGCTGCTTGGGGCCCTTTTCCGGAGCACGACGAGAAGTAAAATGCGAACCGAACTGATCATTTTGATGCGGCCTGAAGTGTCCCTGTCGAAATTGGACCTCTATCGGCTGCGGCAAAAAAATCAGGACCGGACCCATTTCGGTCCTGAGCTGGAACAAGATGATTGTCCCGACTGCCCGCCGGTGGTTGACGGGAAACAATTGCCGCCACCCGATCTTCCCGTGCAGAGGTAGCCATGCTTCATGTCATGAACCGAGGCTTTCTCATCGTCGTCCTGGCAGTTTCGTTTTCTCTCCCGTGGCCGAGTTTTGCGGACGATCCTCTGTTTCATGCGAGTGATCCGTTGGCCGATCGAGATGAGGATGGGCTTCTGCATCAGGGGCCTGCGCCGAATCGAACCGATTTCGCACCGCGCCATGATTGCCGCTTCATGTATTATTTCGAGTCGGGAGAAACCTTGACCACCGATCCGGCTTACGTCGGCGCAATCCAGTCTGCTTTGCGTCGCCGGGGCTACTATTGCGGCGAAGTCGACGGAGTTTTCTCTAATGAAGTCAGTGTGGCGATCACGCGGATGCAAAAAAATTATTCCTTGACGGTTACTGGCACTCTCACGGTTCCGATTCGCAGAGCCCTGCACTTGCCCTAAGACTCCGGATGAGTCCTGCCCTTAGCAAATCTCTGATCGATATCCTTCTCGCCAGCGGCGTCGAGACGCGGGAGGACGCCGCGACCCTTGCCTCTAATCTCAACGGCGGTTCGTGGACCGCCGATGTGCTCAACTCCGGCAAGGTCGATGAGCAGAAGTTCCTGAACGCGATCGGCCAGCTCTTCAGCGTGCCGGTGGTCTCGATCGACGCGAAGAAGATCGAGCGCGCCACCTTGCTCGTCCTGCCGAGCCGTTTCGTTTTCCAGCACCATATCCTGCCGATCGAGATCAAAGAAAAGGCGGTCGTGCTCGCGACCTACGATTTGTTTAACTCGACCGGTCGTCAGCTCGCCTCCCAGCTCCTCGACAAGCCCGCCGAATGGGTCCTCGTGCCGCGCGCGCAAATCCTCCGCGCCATGAAAACGCTTTACGGCGTTGGCGCGGAAACGTTCGACGAAATTCTCAAGACCAATCGCTCTTTCGAAGCACTTCAGGACATCGAGACGAGCACCGACCTGAACGCCGACGATCCCGACGCTTCCGTCGTGAAATTCGTCAACCAGATCATTCGCGAAGCGATCCACGAGCGTGCCACCGACATCCACGTCGAGCCGCTCGAAAACGATTTGCGCATTCGTTACCGGATCGACGGCATCCTGCACGAAGTCGCGGTCCCGCCGCAGTTGCGCCTCCTCCAATCGGCCATCATCTCGCGTTTGAAAGTGATGGCGCACATGGACATCGCCGAGCGCCGTCTTCCCCAGGACGGCCGCATCAATCTCGAATCGGCCGACCAGAAAATCGACGTGCGCGTTTCCACCATCCCGACCGTCAACGGTGAATCCATCAGCCTGCGTTTGCTCAGCCGCGATCAGCAACAGGACTTCGGTTTCGAGCGGCTCGACCTCAGCCCGGCGCATACGCGCATGATGAAGTCGCTCCTCGCCCAGCCTAACGGAATCATTCTCGTCACCGGTCCGACCGGTTCGGGCAAATCGACTTCGCTCTACTGCTTCCTCAGCAGCATCAACTCCGTCCAGCGCCGCATCATCACGATCGAGGAACCGGTCGAATATCGCCTCCCCGGCGTTTCGCAAATCGACGTGAAACCGGAAATCGACCTCACCTTTGCCAAAGGGCTGCGTCACATTTTGCGCCAGGACCCCAACGTCGTCATGGTCGGGGAAATTCGCGACGTCGAAACGGCCGACATTGCGATCCGCGCCGCCATGACCGGACACCTGGTCTTCAGCACCCTGCACACGAACGACGCCGTCGGTGGTATCACCCGTCTCATCGACATGGATGTCGAGCCGTTCCTCCTCGCCTCCGTGGTGAAGGCTTTCCTGGCCCAGCGCCTCGTCCGCACCATTTGCCCCGATTGCGTCGAGACGGTCGAGTATCCAAAAGAATATCTCGAAGAGATCAGCTTCCCGATTGAGAAAGGCACCACCTTTAAACGCGGAGCCGGTTGCGAAAATTGTCGCCAGACCGGATACCAGGGCCGGCTCGCCATCTACGAAATCTGTCTCGTGAGCGAACCATTAAAGCGCCTGATCATGAAAAAAGCCGATGGCGGCGAGCTCAAGCAGTGCGCCATTTCCCAGGGCATGCAGACGTTGCGTCAGGACGGCTGGCGCCGCGTCGTGGAAGGCAAAACCACCATCGAAGAAGTCGTTAGGGTAACGCAGACCGACGAAGTGATGGCCGAGACGACCGGCTAGTCTGACGCCAGCGCGTCCAGCTTTTCGCGTTCGAAATCCGTTAGGCGCTGTTTCGATCGTAAGGGACAATGTTATCCCACTCTTCAGCGGAGGAACGCGCGACAAACGCCACCACCGGTTTCGTGTCGCTCATGTTGAAGACTTCGTGCGGCACATCGGGCTTTATGTAGATGAAATCACCGGCCTCATTTTCCAGGACGTTCTTGAGTCCGGGGCCGAATTCATGCCGCACCCGCCCTTCCAGGATGTAAAGGATCAACTCGAAGCCGACATGAATGTGCGCGTAAGCCACGCCCCCGGGGGGGATGGTCGCGATGTTGGCCGAGAGTTTGGTCGTGCCGACATTTTTCGCCGACATGCCCTGCTTGTAGTGGATGCCATTCCAGTCGCGTCGCGCGCCGCCGCCGCGGATGGTCAGGATGCCATCATGGTCTTCGACCGCGCTGAGCTGGATGTTGTCTTTGTCCTCCACAATCCGGAGCGAATTCCAGTGGATCGTCGATCGCTAGCCTCGACCGCGCAAGGCGCGAATCGCCGCCGCATAATCATCCGTCTTGAAAATGGCCGTGCCGGCGACGATGACGTCGGCACCGCTTTCGATGGAGAGCCGGGCCGTCTCGGCCGTCATGCCGCCGTCCACCTCCAGCGCGTAGCGCAAGCCTAACGAACTGCGCAAATCCTGGGCGCGGCGCACTTTTTCCATCATCTCCGGCTCGAAGGTCTGGCCGCCGAAACCGGGATGAACGGTCATGATGAGAAGGAGGTCAATGTGAGGCAAATGCGGCTCGACAAAAGCGAAAGGCGTCTCGGGGTTGAGAGTAAGGCCGGCGCGACAGCCGCCTTCGCGGATTGAGCGCAGCGTTTTACCGATCTCATGTTTCGCTTCCGGCTCGACGTGCACCGTGATCGAGTTGGCACCTGCCTCGATGAAGCGCGGCACGTAGTGGTCCGCTCGCTCAATCATCAAGTGGACATCGAGCGGGAGATCCGTCAGGCCACGGATCGTTTTTACGATTCCGGGGCCGAAGGAAATATTGTCGACGAATTGCCCGTCCATGATGTCGAGATGCAGCCAGTCGGCTCCCGCCTCGATTACGCGCCGAAGGTCGGCGGAGAGATGGGCGAAGTCAGCCGCGAGAACAGAGGGGGCGATGAGGATGGAAGACATTGGGAAAAGTTCAACGTCCAAGGTGCAACGTCCAACGTTCAATTTCGGAACACCGGAGCGGCGGCATTCGTCGTTCGGCATGACAGATTGAGGCGGCAGTGTGGCAGCTTTCCCTTGACGGGACGACCGGCCGTTCCAAGATACGTAGGTTTTCGCCCGGCCGGGCGTGCGGCACAGCTTTCGCTTTCCTGGAGGGTCGGCCGGCGTTGACTCCATTCCAAGGTTTCTCTCATGCTTAATAGACTTTTCGGTTGGTTTTCCAGCGATATCGGGATTGATCTCGGGACCGCAAACACGCTTGTTTACGTCAAAGACCAGGGGATCGTGCTGCGCGAGCCGTCGGTCGTGGCGGTGCAGGCGGGCACGTCCAAAGTGCTCGCCGTCGGCGACGAAGCCAAGCGCATGCTTGGGCGCACGCCGGCGAATATCGTCGCGGTGCGGCCACTCAAGGACGGCGTCATTGCCGACTTCGAGGTGACCGAGGCGATGCTGCGCCATTTCATCACCAAGGTCCACAACAGCCGTGTGCGCGCTCGTCCGCGGGTCGTGATTGCTGTGCCCTCCGGCATCACCGAGGTGGAAAAGCGCGCCGTTCGGGAATCAGCCACCCACGCCGGCGCTCGCGAAGTTTACCTCATCGAAGAACCGATGGCGGCGGCGATCGGGGTCGGTCTTCCGGTGCAGGATCCGGCCGGCAACATGATCATCGACATCGGTGGCGGCACTACCGAGGTGGCGCTGATTTCCCTCTCCGGCATCGTCTTCAGCCGGAGTGTGCGCGTGGCGGGCGACGAGCTTGATGAAGCGATCGTGCAATACATGAAGCGCGCCTACAACCTCATGATTGGCGAGCGCACGGCCGAAGAAATCAAAATCAAAATCGGGTCCGCGTATCCGAGCGATAAGGAGACGAGCGTGGAAGTAAAGGGCCGTGATCTGGTCGCTGGACTGCCGAAAACCCTGACCATCACTTCGCAGGAGGTGCGGGAGGCGTTGCTGGAGCCCATTTCCACCATCGTCGACTCGGTGCGGATCACGCTCGAACGCTGCCCGCCGGAACTGTCGGCCGACCTGGTCGATCGCGGTCTGGTGCTCGCCGGCGGCGGGGCGTTGCTGCGCGGGTTCGACCGCTTGCTGAGCGAGGAAACTGGTCTGCCTGTGCACGTCGCGGAAGATCCGCTCAGCGCGGTCGCAGAGGGGACCGGCAAGTGCTTGAACGAGATCAAGTTTCTCCGTCAGGTCGCGACGGCGGATCGCCAGTGGCGGCAGTGAATGCGGAATGCGGAGTGCCGAATGCGGAATGAGAAGCTCGCGGCGAGTGATTGATTTCTCTTCCATTCCGAAATCCGCATCCCGCATTCCGCGTTTTCCATGAGCCGCAGCAGCATCGTCGCGATTGCCCTTTTCGCCGCGGCCCTTCTCGCCCTCTTCAGCATGGGACCGCAGGCGACGCGGAAGATTCAGTCGACGTTTTTCCAGGTTATTTCTCCCTTTCTTAAGACGGGCTCTGGTTTGGAGCGGCAAATCAGTTCAGTCCGCACCGGCTTGAAATCGCTCGAAGAGTTGGAGCGCGACAACGCCGCCCTGCGGATCGAGAACCGCTCCTTAAAAGCGACCAACGAAGCGTTGCGCGATGTCGAGCACGAGGTCAACCGGCTTCGGCAAGCGCTCAATTATCGCGAGCGCTCGCTCTTTCGGCTCGTCCCGGCCGAAATCGTCTCGCGCGATTCCTCGACCTGGTGGCGCACGGTCACGATCAACCGCGGCGAAGAGGATGGGATTGCGCCCGAAATGCCTGTGCTGACCGACGAAGGCCTCGTCGGGCGCACCACCACCGTGAGCGCGAACATTTCCGTCGTGCTCCTGGTCTCGGACGAAAACTGTCGGGTGGCGGCAAGCGTCGAGGGGACGCGCGAGCAGGGGATTGTGACCGGTGAACGGGTGGCCGGGAGTCTGGCCCCCATGCTCGATTTGAATTACCTCTCAAAGCAGGCGGAGCTGAAGGCGGGACAGAAAGTTTACACTTCCGGAGTGGGCGGGGTTTTCCCCTCCGGCCTTTTTGTCGGAACGGTTCGCTCGTTTAAGATCCGCGCGCTCGACAGCCAGGCGAAGCTCGCGCCGGCGGTGGATTTGGCCAAGCTCGAAGATGTCTTTGTCGTAATAGGGAGGAAATGACGAAATCCGAATGAAGAAGCTCGAATCAATTTGGAATGACGAAGCTCGAAAAAGGGCGTGCCGCGCGCGGGAATTTCGTCATTCGCGCTTCGTCATTGTTTCGGATTTCTTCATTCGGATTTCGTCATTTCCTCCATGATTTTTTTTCTCGTTCTCGTCGTCCTCGTCGTCGTCGCCCAGATCGTCGAGATCTTCATCCCGCCGCTCGATTGGATGTACAATGCCCACGTTTACATCGTGCCGGTGATCGTTTTTTACGGAGCCATGGCGCTGCCTTTTCCGCTCATGTTGTCGCTCGCCTTTATCGCGGGTTTTCTCTGGGATGCCATGACCGTGCAACTGCTCGAGGCGCATGTTGAAATCTCCTTCGGATGGTCGATACTCCTTTACGCGGTGCTCGCCGCCATCATGCACGGACTCAAGCCCTTGTTTAATCGCGGGCGCTGGGAAGTGCATTGTGTCCTGAGCGGCGTCTGCACCTCGCTTATCCTCCTCGCACAGTACCTCATGATCTCTTTCCGACGCGGCTCTCTAATTTTTAACCGCGATGTCTGGTGGCAGATCGGCGGCCCGGGTCTCCTCGCCTTGCTGATGGCGCCTCTCATTTTTTGGTCGCTCCACTGGATTTCTCGCCTGACGAACAATCCCTATCTTCCCCGACCGGAAGGCTTCGATGAATATGCGTCGCGCTAAGCCTACTCTGCGCATCCAGTTCCTGGGCCTTTGCATGCTTCTCGGTCTGGGCGCCCTGCTGCTCCGGCTTTGGTGGGTGCAGGTGGCGCGGGGCTATGAATGGACCGCGCGCATCCAGAGCAGTTCCGAAGCGACCGTGCGCATTCCCTCGATCCGGGGCGAGATCCGCGACCGGAACGGTGTCGCCCTGGTGCAGAATCGGGCCAGTTACGAAGTCGATTTTTATCTTCCGGAGATGGTGAAAGGCTATCGGCAGCGCTACGGCCGGCCGCCCGAAACGCAGTACCGGGCCACCATCAGCGGCATGCCCAAGGATATGAAAGAGCCGGATATCGTGCGCATCGTCAACGATGGGGTCGTCCCGCGGCTGGAGGATCTCGACCTGGCGCGCGACTACAACGCGAATCAGCTGCAAAAGCATTATCGCAACAACACCGAGGTCCCTTATTCCTACATCAAGGACATCGATTTTGCGACAATGGCGAAATTTTCCGAACACGATGTCGGGCTGCCGGGCGTCGATATCGCGATCAAGCCGGTCCGATCCTACGTTTACGGCGCGCTCGCCTCCCACCTGTTAGGCTACGTCGGCGCGCCGGACGACACGAACACCGAGGAGGCGCGCAAGTACACTTTTTATCAAGGGGACGTGGAGGGGAAATCGAACATCGAGAAGACGATGAACGAATACCTGCGCGGTCAGCCCGGTATCCGCGTCATGCGGCGCAACGCCAAGGGAACGATCGACGGTGTCATTCGCGAGGAACCGCCGAAGCAGGGAGCGAATGTTTATCTCACAATCGACGCGCGCATCCAGGCGATCGCGGATGAAGCGCTGCGTGCGGTTGGCCGCGGCGCGGCCGTGGTGGTGGATCCGAATAACGGCGATGTCCTTGCAATGGCTTCCGTGCCGTCCTTTGACCCGAACACCTTCATCCCCAGCATCAAGGCGAAGGACTGGAAGGAGCTGCGCAACGATGAGGCGCATCCGCTGATCAATCGCGCGGTCAGCGCGTTTCCGCCAGGTTCGACCTTCAAGCTCGTGACGGCGCTCTCTGGTCTCCGCAAGGGCCTGGAAAAAACGAAATTCACCTGCACCGGCGGCGTTTCCTACGGCGATCACTATTTCCAGTGCTGGATCAATGAAAAAGGCGGCCAGCACGGCACGCTTGGCTTGAGCGATGCAATTAAGGTCTCCTGCAACGCTTTCTTTTATCAATATGGCAACGCCGCCGGGATCGACGCCATCGACACAACGGGCGACGAACTGGGCCTGGGCAAACCAACCGGGGTTGAAATCACGGGCGAATCCCCCGGTGTCCTGCCGGGGCCTGACTGGATGCGACTTCAACATCCTAACGAAAAGTGGTCGTCTGCCTACACCGCCAATGTTTCCATCGGCCAGGGCTACGATCTCACGACGCCGCTCCAGATGGCCATGGCCTATTCCACGGTTGCGAACGGTGGAATCTCCTACTATCCGCGGCTGGTCGATCGCGTTCTGAACCAGGATGGCTCGCCCGTCCTGGACTCAGACGGCAAGATCGTCGTCCCGCAAACTTCCAAACTACACGCCGATTTCCGGAACGATTTCACCCCGGAACAGATCGAGATCGTTAGGCATGGTTTCTGGAAAGTGGTCAATGAGGACGGGGGCACAGGGAGCGTGGCACGGATGGAGCACGTGCAGGTCGCCGGCAAGACCGGTACGGCCCAGGCCATGTTGAACGGCAAGAAGGACACCGTCGCCTGGTTCTGCTGTTTCGCGCCCTATGATCACCCGCGCTACACCATCGTAGTCATGGTCCAGGGCGGGGAACATGGCGGTTCGGTCGCGGCTCCCATCGCCACTCGCATTCTGGAGCGAACGCTGGCGATGGACGAAGGCAAATTTGAACCGCAGCTTGCCTGGGTTGCCCCCGCGCGCAAGGCCGACCCCTTTGCGATGATTAAGGCGGTGAAATTCAAGGAAGCTCTGCCGGGAAATGGCGGAGACGAGGAGAACGCCAACGGCAGCGGCGCGCAGGTCGCCGAGAAAGCGGATATGGCGAATCCCGGCGATGCCCCCGATGTCGAGCCGGAGGCCGACGCGCGCGGCAAAGTGGAGAATGCGCGGGGTCCCCGACGCGTTCTGCGCGCCCAGTCGGTCGCCACCCCCGCGCCGCAGCGTCCGCGCAGCTTTTTTGAAAGATTGTTTAACGCCCACCCCCGACCCGCGGCCCCCGCGTCAACGCCGGCTCCGCGAAGGCGCACCCAGCCGGGCATTTGATTTTAACCCATGAAGTTCAGCCACGGATCACCGCGATGACTTCAAAAAATTTGCAGCACCATGATCGAACAAGTGAAAAGAATTCTTGGCCTGTCGCATCGCAAGACCGGCAACAAAATAGTCATCAGCGTGGAGAAACTCGAACGCCGCGTCGCTCTGCTCGAGGACGGCCAGCTCGAGGAGTATAGCGTCGAGCGCGACAGCTCCCGCAACATCGCCGGAAGCGTTTACAAAGGACGGGTCAAAAACATCGAGCCCGGTCTGAAGGCGATGTTCGTCGACATCGGACTCGAGAAAAATGCCTTCCTCCATTTTTGGGATGCGATCCCCGCCGCGCTCGACAGCGGCATCGAGGAAATCGAGCGGCCTGATCGGAAACAGAATAAGAAACGCCTGACGGCCAAGGATATCCCGAGTATCTATCCGGTCGGCGCCGAAGTCATCGTGCAGGTGACGAAAGGACCGATCGGAAGCAAAGGGCCGCGCGTTTCGACCAATCTTAGTTTCGCCGGTCGCTATCTGGTCCTCATGCCCTTCAGCGATCGCAGCGGCATTTCGCGCAAGATCGAGGATCCGAAAGAGCGCACGCGTTTGCGCAAGATTTTGCGCGAGCTCGACATTCCCGAGGGACTCGGGGTCATCATCCGCACCGTTGGGGAAGGACAGCGTGCCCGTTATTTCGTTCGCGACCTCAGCTTCCTCCTCGAGCAATGGTCGAGGGTCGAAGAGCAGATCAGCGAACAGCCTGCGCCCGCGTGCGTTTTCGAAGAGCCCGACCTGGTGGAACGGACGGTGCGCGATTTTCTGACCGATGAGATCGACGAAGTAGTCTGCGACGACCACGCTGGCGGTCGAGCGTATGGCGCAGATGGTCGGCCAGATTTCCCGGCGCGCAAAAAGCCGGATCAAATTTTACGACGGCACCGCGCCGATTTTCGAAACGTTTGGCGTGCAGAAACAAATCGACGACGCCTTTCATCGTCAGGTCTGGTTGAAATGCGGCGGCTACATCGTGATCGACGAGACCGAAGCGCTCGTTGCCGTCGACGTGAACACCGGCCGCAACAAAGGCGGGCGCGACGTGGAGAAGACGATTCTGCAAACCAATCTTGAAGCGGCCGACGAGATCGCGCGCCAGCTTCGTCTGCGCAACATTGGCGGCCTGATCATTGGCGATTTCATCGACATGAAGAACCGCCGCGACCAGCAGATGGTCTACACCCGGATGCGGGAACGGCTCAAGCGCGACAAGGCCAAGACCCACGTCCTGCCCCTCTCGTCGTTAGGTTTGATGGAAATGACGCGGCAGCGCGCCCAGGAAAGCCTGAGCGATTCGATTTATCAAAACTGCCCCTATTGCGAAGGCCGCGGCGTAGTCAAGACGACCATGAGCACGAGCGTGGAGGTGCATCGCGCCCTCAACACCGTCATGCGCAAATATCAGGACAGTGTGCACGACATTCGTGTCATCCTGAATCCCGACGTCTTAAAGCGATTGAAGGAAGAAGACGAAGAGCTCCTCGTCGAGCTGGAACGGCGTTATGCCGGCCGCCTGATGTTCCGGGCGGATCCTACTTTTCACCACGAAAAGTTCGTCGTGACCGATGCGAATACGGGCGCGGAACTGAAAAGTTAGATTTTCTTTCGTCGCCAATTCTTTGGCCCAGAAGGGCTTGAAAAAGTGCGGTAACCGCTGCCTTTGCGGCGTTGTCTTCCTATGCAAGGATGAAGACATCCAACGGGAGGTTTGATTCCGTTTCGGATGAAAAGGCTCGTCCGGAAAAGGCAACACCTGCCAATCGCAAATCAATTTATGGGGACATGGAGTTGAAAGAATTTATCCTCAGCTTCCTCGCTCTGGCGACTGCACTTTCCGGGGTCCAGGCCGGTCCGGTCGAATCATCGAGCAAGGAGATGCAGAGCGCTGCCGAGCAGCAGTCGCAGGATTGGTACCGCGATCGAGAATGGAACATCGATCTTTTTGGAGCCTATGCCTTTACCGGGACGCCTTATCGAAACGATCGTTACCTCGATGCGGATCACGCCTGGGGCGGCGGGATTGCTGGGAACTATTTCTTTAGCCGTTATCTCGGCCTTGGTCTGCAGGGTTACGCTCTGGACGCGGACGACGTCATCGGGCAGACCTCGGGTAATCTGATCTTTCGTTACCCGATTCCGGGGACGCGGGTTGCGCCCTATGGATTCGCCGGCGGCGGCGTTCTTTTCAACGGTTCAGGGGCGGAAGACCTGGTCGACCGCGGGCGCAATCTGTTCAGCGTGACGCGGCACAGCGATGTCGAAGGTACCGGACAATTTGGAGCCGGTCTCGAGTTTCGGGTCACGCCGCACATTGGCCTCATCAACGACTTCAGCTGGAACGTCGTGAACGGCGCGCACAACAACTACGGCGTGGTCCGGACCGGCTTGAGCTTCGCTTTTTAGGAAGACTCAATTCTCGCGACCGCCGGGACGCCGATATGGTGCTCCCGATGTTTTACTTTGGTTAATAGTCATCCCACAAATCGTTCTGTCCTTCTGAGCGAAGCGAAGAATCTCTGATCATTTCTGCGTGCCTTGTGCTCGGGAAAATAGTCAGAGGTTCCTTCGACAGACTCAGGACAGGTTCTTCGCTCTCGCTCAGGATGACACCGTCAAGCGGAACTGCGCGCCTCGCGCAAATTGAGCAGGCGGCGTGCAGTGCCGGGGGCAGCAGTCCGGATCGCCCTTCCCGGCGGCCCTGCGCGTCGCCGTCGCATCGCCAATGTCGCCGATTCCAGCTGACAGAGTTCCGCTCTCATGCCCGACTTCCCAGACACGGCCCTTCACTCCAGGCCAACGCCCGTGGAGCGTCGCCCAGCTATTCAGCGCAATGAGTAGTCCGATGATTTTGCCTAACGGATGGGAGGAGGGTGCCGGGGAGCGTGCTGCGGTAGCGGACCGCGTGCGGGAATCTCAGGCCGTAAGTTCCCAGCCTAACGACCGATAAAGGAGCTAATCTCTGTGAGCGGCTTGCGCGGGATGTCGGGCACGACCGCGTTCTCTGCCGGGTGTCCCACCACCAGCAGGAGAAAGGGTTTCTCGTGCGCCGGCCGCTGCAGAAGTTTGTTCAGGAAACCCATTGGGCTCGGGGTGTGAGTGAGAGAGGCGAGCCGGGCGCGATGAATCGCCGCGACGAGAAAGCCGGTTGCGATGCCAACTGACTCCGTCGCGTAATAATGCTTCAGGCGCCGGCCGTCGGGCAGAATCCGGTAGGGCTGAGAAAAAATCGCGATTAGCCAGGGCGCAGTTTCGAGAAACGGTTTGTGCGCGTCGGTTCCGAGGGCGGCGAGCGCTTTTAGCCATTCGTTAGGCGCGCGGTGCTCGTAGAATTCACGCTCTTCCGCTTCCGCCGCGACGCGAATCTCGTGCTTGAGCGCCGGGTCGCTCACCGCCACGAAATGCCAGGGCTGCAGATTGGCACCATTCGGCGCGCTCCCTGCCGTGCGCAGGCAGTTTTCGATTACGGCCCGTGGGACCGGGCGATCGGAGAAATCGCGCACGGTTCGGCGTCGCGCCATTTCCGAGTAGAAGTCGGCCGCCCGGGTGCCAATCTCGTCGTCCGAAAGTAACGGACCCGGCGGCAACTGGACAAAAGTTGGTTTGCTCACAGGCGGGATCATAACGTGTCGCGGCGGCAATTGCGATTCCGGCCCGAGGCGCGAAATTAGCGCGATGTCCTTTGCCACGATTCTCGATCAGTTGCCGCCGGCCGAGTCGCCGTTGTCGCGGCGTTTCGCCTCCCTGCTCGAGCCTAACGATAAGGCGCAGTTCGAGCGGATGGCGCAGGAAGCGCGCGAGCTCACCCGGCAAAATTTCGGCCGGACCATGCGGATGTTTGCCCCGCTCTATTTGAGCAACGAATGCATTAACAACTGCCGCTACTGCGGGTTTTCGCGCGATAACCCGATCCTGCGCGTCACCCTCACGGTCGAGCAGGTGGTGGCCGAGGCGCGGCACCTCGCGGCGCAAGGGTTCCGGCAGGTGCTGCTCGTCGCGGCGAGCACCCGAAGTTCGTCAACCGGGTTATCTGGTCGATTGCGTGCGCGCGTTGCGCCCGTTGTTTTCTTCCATCTCGCTCGAGCTCGGCCCGATGGAAACGGCCGAGTATGAGCCGCTGGTCCGGGCCGGCGCCGAAGGTCTGGTCGTTTACCAGGAAACCTACGACCGCCGTGTCTACGCCCGAGATGCACACCGCGGGTCCGAAGCGGGATTTCAACTGGCGGCTCGATTGTCCGGAGCGCGCCTACGCGGCCGGCTTTCGTCGCATTGGGATCGGGGCGCTCTTTGGCCTGGCGCCCTGGCGGCCGGAAGCGCTGGCGCTGGCGGCCCATCTCGAATACCTGCTCAAACGCTGCTGGCAATCCGATCTCACCGTCAGCCTGCCGCGGTTGCGTCCGGCGGCCGGGGAATTCGTTCCGCCGCACTCGTTAGGCGATCGGGCTCTGGCCCAGTTGATCTGCGCCTTTCGCATTTGTTTCCCGCAGGTCGGCATCGTCCTGAGCACGCGCGAGCCGGCCCCGCTGCGCGATGTGCTGGCCTCGTTAGGCGTGACCATGATGAGCTCGGGCAGTCATACCGAACCCGGCGGCTACACCGGCCAGGGGCGGGCGGACGTGCATCAGACCATTCGCGGCCGCATCCTGCCGCCGGATGAAAAAGTCGACTCGATCGCGACCGGCCAATTCGAGATCAGCGACGAACGTTCCCCGGCGGAAGTGGCGACCGTTCTGCGCCGGCGCGGGTTTGAACCGGTCTGGAAAGACTGGGACCAGGCGCTGGTCGCGCCATGAGAATTTTCGTCAACGGCGAGCGGGTCGATTGCGGTGACGCGCGCACCATTGCGGAGTTGATTCAGCGCCACCGGCTTCCGCCGGCGACGACCCTGGTGGAATGCAATGGGACGGCGCTCCACCAGCGCGACTGGCCGGCGTGGGCACTACAGGAAAATGATCGCCTCGAAATCCTGCAGGTGGCCGCGGGCGGTTGAAATGCCCTAACGAGTCACCGGCGCGCGACGGCTACGGACTACTTGTGACGTTGTAGATTTCCCACCAACCCGATCCCGGTCGCCCACCGAGGTAAGAAGCCGAGAACCACTTTCGGCAGAAAAGCCTCGCGCGTGATGAGCTGCCGGGACGCCAGCCGGCTCAGGCCCAGCCGCTGATTCCTGATTGCCGCCGCGGGCTAGGGCAACCCAGTGCCCGATTTGCTTTTGACCAGCCCAACATCGCCGCTGTTCAGGCCACCGTCGGCGTTGAGATCTTCGCGGAAGTTGGTTGAGTCAACGGACTGGCCGGATTTTGATTTTGTCAGGCCAACGTCGGCCGAATTTACGGTCCTATCCCCGTTCGCGTCGCCGACCAGGATGCCCATGCGGACGGCAACGTCATTCGTGTTCGTCCCATCGTTTACGCCGGCGAGAGTGACGGTAATATATTGCGCGTTCGTCACCCCGACGACGTTTACGGTCACCGTCGTGCTGGCGCTAAGCGCGCGTCGGGAAGGTTTCGAGCTGCCAACGCTGCCGGTGCCCGACGTGACGGATGCGCCCGTATAGGTGACAGGAAGTGGGAACGTGAAAACGATTTGATACGCATTACTGGCCGATCGGCATTCAACTCCCGGAGTGCCGGAAAGCGGCAGATTCACGTCAAAGGGAGTGGGAATGCCCGTATGGACGAAGCGGGAAACCGCGCTCAGGGCCGCGACGGGTACGGGTTCGTCCAGAAGGCCGACGTGCCCCCAATCTTCCGAACGATGAATCCAGCGCCCTGCGAAATGACATCGCTTCCGTGATCGGCCAGGGTGGCATCTCCTGACAACCGCCAGTGCGTGTCGTAGGAGTAAATCGCACTTGGTGCCCTGTCGAATGCGGCCTGCGTATTATCGAAGACAAGAAGCTGATCACTCGGGCCGAAAGCGCTGCTCAGCCCGGTCGCGTTCAGCGCGACATCGAAGGGTCGAATCATGCCGGCCGGATTGTCCTGGCCCGGGCTGGCCGCAGTCACGAGAGCGGTGGACGTTTTCTTGAGCAGAACAGCGCCGAGATTCGTTAGGGGAAGAGTTGGGGCTCCGTTCGCGGTTCGCACGACAAAATAGCCGTCGGGTAGCAACGGGTCGTCATCGCCCACGCCGGCTGGGCTGACTCGCTGCCAGGCGCCGCTGTTGAAATAATATTCCGCCTGATAGGGAAGATTGATGCCAGGCGCGGAGTAGTTTGGAACCCGGAGGAGAGTTTTGTAAGCAGGAGGCGAGGTGGTGGGCGTGAAGGAGACGTTCGCGTTGCTGGCGGGGAAGAGGGTCGCCGGTGTCCAAAAGGGAATAACGACAACCTGAGCATTGGCGGGAATTCCAGTCAGGGTGTCATTGGTTGTATCGACAGTCAGGGTGGAGGAAGTGTTGGCCGTGATGGTGAAAATGTGCCCCTCTTGCGGGTTCGACGTGCTGGCAGGACCAATCAGGGCGTAATAGTGATTGGGCTGGGAGCCTTGCACGTAGACAAACTGGTTCGTCGTCCATCCGGGCGACCCGGTCACGGTGATGATGCTACCGGCGACGGATGAGACCGCGCCGACGAAGGTCTGGGGACGGGTAAACGGCAGCGAGAGCACGGTGTCCGAGTTGCTCAAGCAAGAGGAGGTGGTGAATCCCACCGGATCGGTGACGACCGTCTGGGCGACGCTCCACGAGGCGAAGAGCACGCAGCCGAACATGAGGTAAAGGGCGGAAACCCGTCGCGTAAAAGGCGTGCGATGGAACATAATGGTGGCAGTTGGTTTGCTCTTCGGCAGAGCCAGGGGATAAGATGAAATCGATACCTTGATGGCGCTCGATGTGTAGCGGCTCGAACCCCCGGGTGCAAGACAATTTTCTCGGTATTTTCCTCTCAAAGGGAAGAAACGTTGCATATTTGTGCGCGTCAGAATCGAAATACGTTGTGCAGCCGCGAGTGTCGAGAAAAATCTTTCAGGAAAAGAACTGCCGGTCGCTGTTCATCACAAAAAATGCGCTGCCGCCAATTGCCACGCGCCACCACGTGTCAAAAGATCTTCACGTGAACCCTTCTCACCCTGCCCGCCATGCAATCGTCATCGCCTTTTGCTACCAAGATTTTGTTGACTGACCCGTGTTCCCTATTCCAAATTCGCTTCCGCAAGAATAAAGACATGACCCCTTTTCGCCCTTCTTTCGCCCCAGTGGGGCCGATGTTGCGAGTCCTGACGCGGCCCAGCTCATCGGTACGTATAGGTGATAAGGTCGGCCAGTGGAACTGGATCCGTGAACGGTCCACCAATCGTCTGAACTTGCAGAGCGCCAAGCACTCCTGGGGGGTAATAAGTATATGTATGCGTTCCAATTCCGTCGATCATTGTCGCTAAACGATTGAAGCTGGCGTCGTATGTGTAATTGACGTCCGGTGTCGCGATTTGCTCGCTTTGGTAGTCAAGTTTGCGGACAGTGCCGTCGAGATTATACGTGAATTTCTTTGTCTGGCCTTTGGCGTCCGTTATGGAGGATAGTCGACCGCTCAGCGACTCATATGCAAAATCGTCGCCCCTACCGTCTGCATAACGTTTGGATTCTTGCCGACCCTGAACATCGAAATCCCACGTGGTGCGGTTGCCATTGCCGTCCACCAGTGTTTCCATTGAACCGCACGAGCAATATTCGTATTGGGTTACTCTCTGGGCAGGATCAATGCTTAGCACCGCCTGGCGGAGCGGGTTAAAGAACGTGTGGGTGAATCGCCCGAGACGATCTTTCTTGGTGACAGGATCAAACCGGTCGTAAACCGTCTGCTCAGTGGTTCCGTCGGGGTAGGTGACGAGCGTGACACGGTCCAGATTGTCGTAATCGTAGGTAAGTGTATAGCCGCCTTCACGTAGGTATCTCCGAAACAACCGGAACTTCGCCTGGTAATTCCAACGCGAAACGACCCTAACGAGACAGGTCGGAGCTACTTGGTGAGCTGCGGTTTTTCGGAAGAGTGAGTGGCCGTTAGGCGGATGGCAAGAGAAAAATCAAGTGATTTCGCGGCGAATTGCCGGCCTATTTGCGAAACGCAGCGGCCCTATCTGGGAGCGAGGCAAGAGCGGCATCCAGGCTGTCTTTGGATCGCACAACCGATTTTTCCCTAGGCAGAAACGCTCTCGTCCCTCATTCTCGCCGCCGTCTGATTTTATGAGCGAGCTCGCGAAGAAATATCCGCCCGGCTTCCGCCCCCGCCGCGGCTTGAACTGGTTCCTGGTTGGTCTCCTTTACGCGTCATTTTACACCTGCCGCTACAACTTCCGCTGGGCCACACCTGGAATGGTGGCTGAATTTGGGTTCAGCAAGTTTCAGATCACGAGCATGCTCAGCGCCTGGGCTCTGGCCTACGGCACCGGCCAGCTCATCAATGGCCTCCTCACCGACCGCATCGGCGGCAAGAAAGCGATGCTGATCGGCGCCGCCGGGACGATCTGCATCAATCTGGTTTACGGCTTCGCTTCCTTCATCAGCACCTTCGCCACCTTTTCGCTCATCTGGCTGATCAACGGCTACGTCCAATCGTTCGGCGCGCCCGGCATGATCAAGATGAACGCGGCCTGGTTCCACCGCACCGAGCGCGGGACGTTTGCCGGCATCTTCGGTTTCATGATTCAGCTCGGACAATTCGCGATCAATAATCTCGCGCCCATCATCCTCGCGGGGTTCACGGTCGGGATGCTGGTTGTGGCCCAGGGCGATTGGCGCTGGCTTTTTCGAATCCCGCCGCTCATCACAGCCGCGACGGCGATTTTGCTCGCCATCTTCGTCAAGCAAACGCCCGAGGAAGCCGGTTATCCGGATGTAATCGAACACGCCGGCGAAAGCGCGGGCGCTCAGGTCACCACCGGTCTGCGCGAATCGTTCGTCACCATCTTCACCCATCCGCTCGTTTGGTTTTACGCGATCGCCTACGCCTGCACCGGCGCGGTTCGGAACAGTTCCGACCAACTCGCGATCCTGTATTTCGTCGAGCAACTGAAATTGAACATGGAAGCGAAGCCGCCCGCCGTCTTTTGGACCATGAACATGATGCCGCTGGTCGCGGTCCTTGGTTCTTTCAGCGCGGGAATTATTTCAGACAAAGTGTTTAAGGGGCACCGTTCGCCGGTCGCGATGGGGCTCTATTTCCTCGAGACGATTGTCATCCTGGTGGCGGCCGCGGTCATCACCTCGGGAATGGTGGGGCCGACACCGGCCGGCCTTTTCCTCGGTTGTCTGTTTCTCGTCCTCATCTCGCTCACGGCAAATTCCACCCACGCCATCGTCGGCACGGCCGCGCCGATGGATATTGGCGGACGAAGGATGGCAGGATTCGCCTCCGGCGTGATCGATTCGTTTCAATATTACGGGGCCGCGATTGCCTTGCCGGCTACGGGATGGCTGATCGACAAATATGGCTGGGGTGTTTGGTATCCCACGATGGCGAGCTTCGGCGCGATTGGCGGATGCTCCATGCTTCTAGTGATGCGCAAGCAGAAGCGCATGGCCGCGACCGGAGATCGCCGCGCGTTTTCACGCTAGCGCCGGTCTGTCTCCGGCCTGTCGCACCATGCAAGGGAATTGCTCGATCATTCCCGAACGGGCTCTGGATCGCCTCAACGCTTCTTCGCTTCTTTCGCCCAGGTATCGCGTAGTGTTATCGTGCGATTGAAAACGAACCGGCCCGGGCGCGAATCGGGATCGAGGGCGAAATAAGCGAGGCGCTCGAACTGATAGCGCAGCTCGGGCTGTGCTCCGCCTAACGACGGTTCGCACTTTGCCGTGACCACCTCGAGCGAGTTCGGATTGATGAACGACTTGAAGTCGCCACCCGCATCCGGCTCCGGAACAGTAAAGAGCCGATCGTAGAGCCGCACTTCCGCGTCGATCGCATGTGCCGCGCTCACCCAGTGGATCGTGCCCTTGATTTTGCGGTGGGAAGTCGCGCCGCCGGATTTGCTCTCCAGATCGGCGCTGCAGCGCAGTTCAACAACTTGCCCTAACGAGTCCTGCACGACCTCGTCGCACTTCATGATGTAGGCGTACTTCAAGCGCACTTCGCCGCCCGCTTTGAGACGAAAATATTTCGGTGGCGGCGTTTCCATGAAGTCGGCTCTTTCGATAAAGAGCTCGCGACTGAATGGAACCTTGCGCGTGCCAGTGCCGGGGTCTTCGGGATTGTTCGTCGCGTCGAGCTCCTCCGTTTTTCCCTCGGGATAATTGGTGATGACGACTTTGAGGGGATGCAGCACCGCCAGGCGGCGGAGGGCGGTCTTGTTGAACTCGTCGCGCATGGCGTACTCCAGTGCGTCTACTTCGGTGAGCGACGGATATTTCGTGATCCCGATTCGGTAGGCAAAATCGCGCAGCACGCTCGCGGTCACGCCGCGGCGGCGCATTCCGGAGATCGTGGGGAGACGCGGGTCGTCCCAGCCGTTGACCAGCCCGTCTTCGACAAGCTGCCTGAGTTTGCGTTTGCTCATCACGGTATAGGTGAGATTGAGGCGCGCGAATTCATACTGGTGCGGCAAGGGACGCGGCAGCTCGAGCGCCTCCAGAATCCAGTCGTAGAGCGGACGATGGACTTCGAATTCCAGGGTGCAGAGCGAGTGAGTGATGCCTTCGAGGTAATCACTCAGGCCATGGGCGAAATCGTAAAGGGGATAGATGCACCACTTCTCGCCAGTCTGGTGATGGGCGGCATGGCGGATGCGGTAGAGGACCGGGTCGCGCAGCCAAACGTTAGGGGCCTGCATGTCGATCTTCGCGCGCAGGGTGCGGGCGCCGTCCGGGAACTCGCCCGCTTTCATGCGCGCGAGCAGGTCGAAATTTTCTTCCACAGATCGGTTGCGAAACGGTCCGTCCTTGCCCAGACGGCGATATTCGTCCGTCTGTTCTGGCGTCATGTCGCACACGTAAGCTTTGCCTTTGCCCACGAGCTGCTCCGCGAACTCGTAGATTTGATCGAAATAATCCGAGGCAAACAAGGCAGCGCCGCCGGCTTTGAGGCCGAGATTTTTATCCGCCCAGCCGTCGATGAGCCAATGAATATCGGCCATGATCGAGTCGATATATTCGGTCTCTTCTTTCGCGGGGTTGGTATCGTCCATCCGCACGTTGCAGATGCCGCCGAATTCGTGCGCGATGCCGAAGTTTAGGCAGATCGCCTTGGTGTGGCCGATGTGGAGGTAGCCGTTCGGCTCGGGCGGAAAACGGGTGTGAATGCGAGCGTGCTTTTCGCACCGCACATCTTCTGCGACGATATCGCGGATGAAATCGGAAGGGGCAGGATTTTCGCTGGCAGGTTCAGACATGCGGTGGCGCGACGTTAAACACGCCGCACCCGCTTGTCATCCGGCGACGCGGCGGAAGATTGCGACCGGCGGATGCCAATGAACACCATCTACACGCTGGCCGATCTGCAGGATTGGAAGAAGACCGCCGGCCGCATCTCGCCTCCGATCCGCCTCGGTGTCGTGGGCGACCCGGTCGCGCAGTCGCTTTCACCGCCGATGCACAATGCCGCCCTCGAGAAATGCGGTCTGCCCTGCCAATACGCCGCTTTTCAAATCGCGCCTAACGAGTTGGCGGAAGCTCTCCCGTTGTTTCGCGAGCTCGGCTTTCTCGGGCTGAATCTCACCGTGCCGCACAAGATTGCGGCCGTTCCATTCGTCGATGCGGTCGAGGAGCGGGCCCGGAAAATCGGCGCGATCAATACGATCGTGCGCGCAGACGAAAAATTCGTCGGCCACAACACCGACGGTCCCGGTTTTGTCCGCGCCCTGCGCGAAGAGTTCTCGGTCGACCTGCGCGATTTGCGCGTCCTTCTCCTCGGCGCGGGTGGAGGGGCGGGGCGCGCGCTCGCCTGGCAATGCGCGCTCGAGAACTGCGAGCGGCTCGTCCTGGTCAGCCGCACTTTCGAAAAAGCGCAAACCCTGGCGCGCGAGCTGGCCGGGTATTTCAGTGGGCCGCGCGTTCTCGGACCGGAGGCGCGACTGGAGGCGGTGTCGTCGGAATCGGCGGCGTTACGGACCCAGATCGCGCGCACCGATCTGGTCGTCAACGCCACTTCGCTGGGCCTGAAACGTTCCGATCCTTCGCCCCTGCCGCGCGCGCTGATCGCGCCGCATTTGATGATTTACGACCTCGTTTACAAAGCGGCGCCGACGGCCTTGCTCGAGGCCGCGGCGGAAGCGGGCGCGCGCGGCGCGAATGGTCTGGGGATGTTGCTCCATCAGGGCGCGCTCGCTTTCGAGCTTTGGTTCGATCGCCCGGCGCCGCTGGCGGCCATGCGCGCGGCGCTCGCCTAACGAAAAAGAACGAAATACCCGAGAGAACTGGCGCACTGTAACAAAAGAAACTGGACGAGCGGCCTCTGGCTCTGTAGAGCCGACGGCTCGGAGAGAAGCTCGTCCCTCCGGAGGGGCTCGCCGCGGCGAGCCCAGGATCAAAAGAGCGACTCTGATCAGATCTTGAAGTTACAGTAGTATTAGAATGGACAAGAAAACATCGGAACTCGTCGCCAAGGTCCCGCAGGTCACGCTCGTATTCTGGATCATTAAGATCCTGGCGACGACGCTGGGCGAGACTGGCGGCGACGCCGTCACCATGTCGTGGCTGGGCGAAACTACCGCCGAGGCCAACGGCGCTGGCTATCTGATCGGGACGGCAATCTTCGGCGTTATTTTTGTTGCTGCGGTCCTCGTGCAGATCAGGGCGAAAAAATTTCACCCGTTCCTTTACTGGCTGACGATCGTCGCCACGACGACGGTCGGGACCACGCTGGCGGATTATTGCACGCGATCGCTTGGCATCGGCTACACCGGCGGTTCGACCATCTTGCTCATCCTCGTAATCGCGTCGCTTCTGACCTGGCGTTGGTCGACCGGGAGCATCTCAGTCGAAACCGTGGATACGCCGAAGGTCGAGGTGTTTTATTGGGTCACGATCATGTTCTCGCAAACGCTCGGGACCGCCCTCGGCGACTGGGTCGCGGATACCAATCAAATGGGCTACCTCGGGGCGGCCGGGGTTTTCGGCGGTCTGCTCGTGCTGACCGCGCTCCTCTATTATTTCACGAGTCTTTCGCACGCGCTCTTGTTTTGGGCGGCATTCATTTTGACGCGCCCGCTCGGAGCCGTCGTCGGCGATTTTCTCGATAAGCCTCTCGCCAATGGCGGGCTGGCGCTGAGCCGTTATTGCGCGTCTCTCGCGCTCCTCGTAGTGATCGTTGCGCTGATCCTGATTTTCCGGCAAAAGCCGGCGGCAAAAGCGCATTAAGGCGGGCGCTGCTCAGTAGAGTAGCTGCACGCCGAAGTAGCCGATGAAGGCGAGCGATTGATCGCCTGGCGCACGCACGTCGTGGCCTAACGAGGTGATAAGAATCGCCGAGTCGGTCAGTTTTTGACGGAGGCCGATATTCACCGTCAGGACATCGCGCGAGAAATTGGATCGCGAAGTTCCCTGCAACTCCGCCATGACCGAAGTGTTTTTCGCGAGATCGAATGCGCCGACGATTCCGTAGAGCCACTCGCTCCGTCCGATCGTATTGAGGAGCGGTCCGAACTCGCCATCGAGCACGACCGGCCCAATCTTGCGCGCGATCTCGACCGGGGTTTGCACCCGCGTCCCATCGTCTGCCAGGCCGCGGCGGACCGACGATTGCGGGATGTTGAAAATAATTCTCGGGAAAGTGGACATGTCGAAGCCGCTCGTTTCCTGATCGAGAAAACGCCATTTCACCGCCGCCTCCGTGCTCGCGAGTCCGTCGATCATCCCATGATCGCTCCGCTGCAAGATCACATTCGCGGTCTGGAGCGTGAGCTGGAGGTGATCGCCCAGGCCGTAATTTAGATCGAGCGCGGGCGAGTCGAGCAACCACTCGGTAGGCCGATGCTCAAACGTGATCGCCAGATTATTTTCCCAATGTCCGTTCCCCGGCGTGCCCGGATCATCCGTGATCATGGGCGGCCCGCCCTGCGCTTGCGTGCGCGGCGCCGCGCAGAGGCAGAGCGCAACGGCCGCGGCCAACGCACTCGTTAGGCGAGCTCTACTCACCCGACCCGTAGACGAGCAGCTTCATCGAATTCGGGATGATCGCCGGCCGATGCGGCGCGCCCGGGCCCGGCGTCGGCTGCGGCCCGAAATTTGCCGTCGGCAAATAAATCCGATGCGTGGCGGGATCGAGCGCAATCGTTCGTGCTCCGCGCTCCGTCTTCAGCGTTTGCACCACGGTGAGCTTATCCGGCGCTTCTTCCTTCGCGATCGTCGTTACTCCTTCCCCGCAGGAAGCGAACACCAGCTGCGTCGACTCATCAAAGGCGCAGCCATCGACATGCTCGCCGATCGGCACCGTCGCCACCACCTTGCCCGACTCCGTGTCGAGCATCGTCATGATCTTGTTATGACAAGTCGAGAAGAGCCGATGATGCTTCGGATCGAGCGCGATCCCGCTCGGCCTCTTCGCCTGGCGCCAGCGGCCAATGCGCCACCACTTCATGCTTCGCCCCATCGATCACTGCGACCTCGCTTTTGTCCTCGATGTTGACGTAAATCCGCCCCGCCGCCTCCTCGGCCACTCCGAATTCCGGGCTGCCGCCGAGCGGAATCGTCGCCACCACTTTCGCTTCCTTGGCGTCGATCACGGTGGCCGAGTTCCCCTTGTGGTTGAACACGTAAAGCTCTCCGCGCTTCCCGTCGTAGGCCATCGCGTCCGGGCCTTCGCCGGTCTCGACTTTCGAAATCGTCTTGAGCGTCTTCAAATCGACCACGCTCGCTTTCGCCTCTTTGCCGTTGCTGGAAAATCCGCGACCCAATTCTGGAATCGCAACAAACCCGTGCACACCCGGGGTGTCGGTGATCTCACCGGCGATCGCGCGCTTCGCGAGATCCACGACCACGACTTTGCTCGAGTGCGAAAGATAGAGCCGCTGGGCTGGTGAATCGACGGTCAGGATATCCCAACCGCCTTCACCGCCAATCGGGATTTCGTTGAGCAGCTTGTAAGACGTGCCACTCGCGATCGCCGCGCTCTGTAGCGCACACGCACAGATGACGACAAGGTATTTCAGAAATATTTCCGTCATTCGGTCCAAAGGGAAGAACCTCCAATCCTGTTCGGCAGCCGCCGGTCGGGCGCCAGGATGACGCGGTCGCCGACAAACTCTGCGCCGCGACTGGCGAAAAAGCGCCGCAGATCATTGCTGTAGAACCTGCCGTCTTCCTCCTGATTGAAGCCGAGGCAAATGCGGCCGCGCGGAGCAAGCTGCGTGGCGAGGTTGTCGAGAAAAAAGCTCCACTCCTCCCGCCGCCAAAGACCGGGGCTCTTGTGACCGTTGAAGCAGATCATGAACGCGGTGATGAGGTCGAACTTTTCTCCGAGTCGCGGCAGTGGGACGAAGGGTTGCACGCGAGCGACGACGCGCGTCAGTCCAAGTAACGACATCATTTTCCCAAACATCGGCACCTCGTCGATATCTAGGCCGAGGGTGTCGTGCCCCAGTTGCTGGCAGATGTAAAGGAAGTAGCCCGCGCCGCAGCCCAGGTCGAGAACCCGGCGGCGTCCTCCCGCGTCCAATCCCAAGTCGCGAACGCGGCGCAAATTCTTTTCCATCCACAGTGGTAAATCCAGATACTTGGGCCACGCCTCGCCCGGGTTATCGACCGCATATCTGCGCCGGATTTTTTCAAGGCCGGCGGCATCGATTGCCTTGATCAAGCGCTCTGGATTAAGAGGCAGGCCAAACCGGCGCGGAGCAGTGGCGCGGCGAAGATGGCGCGCCGCACTTTCCAAAGCTTTTCCAGATCCCAATTTCTTAACCTTTTCCGAAAGTCGCATGGCCGAGTCCGATGAATTCTTCAGCCACGTCGAGGACGCCGACAAGCGGAAGATCGGATCGCCTGGCGGAAGGTAATCTTCCTGTCACGTGCGCGGCTCGAAATCCTTCGGGCGGACGAGTGCGGGCCGGCGCAGAATCTTGCGGGCGGTTTCGCGGATTCGATCCCGGGCTTGCGCCGCGCGGCATTGGACACATCGGAGAAGGTAGTTTTCAGCGCCCGCCTCGAAGTGACCCATGGTTGCGCCGTAGGCTCGATGCGATTCGTTAGGCTCAAACTCAGGCACGGGTCGAGTGGAATCAAGCGAGGCGTAACGCTGCACCCATTCCGGCGCGTCGCTCAGGATGGCGGAAGGGACGTAGCGATCGACGAAGCCGCGCGCCGGCGAGCCGAGCCAAAGATCGTGCACAAAGACGGCAAGAGGTTTTCCTTCGCGGAGGAGACGGAAAGCGAGCTTGAGCGCGCGGAAATCTTTCGGGCCATCGATCAAGACGACATCGCCGGGCTCGACCAGCTCCGGGAGGAGGAGGAGCGAATCGCCGAAGCGAC
Source organism: uncultured Verrucomicrobiae bacterium (assembly GCA_963737995.1). Taxonomy (GTDB): domain Bacteria; phylum Verrucomicrobiota; class Verrucomicrobiia; order Chthoniobacterales; family UBA10450; genus Palsa-1392. The sequence goes on along the minus strand of CAVTUV010000008.1, from coordinate 162,720 downwards.
ACTCGACGTTGCGACAGTCGCGCAGTCTTTCCGCGGCAATCGCGGCGTCGGGGGACGACGCGTCCGACTCCAGACTAACGATGGCGGTATCGGGAAAAAGTTTGGCCAGAACGAGGGTGCTTTGGGCGCGGGCGCGGCCGGATTCGACGATCCGTTGCGGATCTGCCGGGGCGACGGACGCGAAGAAAAAGAAGAGCTCGCTCCGGCGAATTCCTTTTGGCTCATGCGAGAGCCCGGTGGTCGCTGCCAGATAGGCGGAGAGGAGGAGCTCCGCCTCGCCCAGCAATTCTTTCCATCTGGCGGCCTTTGTCTTCACGCGCGTTGCAAGGTGCGCCAATCCTTCGGGGTTGTCAGTGAATTCGAATCGCAGACTGACGCGTCGCGGGACCTGGGGAGCGCACGCGCCCTCGCGTGCTCCGTTCGGCGCCTCGCCGAACGGACGAAGGTTCGAACCGGCGTTCCAAGTTCGTGAGCGCGCCCTGGGTTCGCGCCGAGGCGCCGCGGACAGCACGCGAGGGCGCGTGCGCTTCCCGGAGCGGGCATTGACGCGCTGTGCCCGGCACGATACACCCATCGCCATGACGGAGCGCAAGGCGCGCAGCGCGAGTTACGGACCATGGTTCGTGGCGCTGGGCGCGGCGCTCTGGGGAACGGAAAGCGCCTGGCGCATCCCGCTCAACGATCTCTTCGATGCCGAAGTGATCGTCTTTTGGGAGCATGTGCTCATCCTCGTAATGTTCCTCCCGCTTCTTCTCGTTAGGCTGGCGGAGATCCCGAAGATCGATCCGCGCACCTGGGGTTATCTCATCTTCTCCGGCTTCGCGGGTTCCGCCGTCGGGACGATTTTCTTCACTCTCGCGCTCAAGAACGGGAACCCGACCGTGGTCAACGTCATCCTCAACATCCAGCCGGTCATTTCGACCGTCGGCGGCCTGTCTGCTCTTCGGTGATCGCCTCGCGCCACGTTTCTACCTTTTCGCCGCCATCGCGATTGTCGCGGGCATTTTTCTCTCCGTCGATCATCCGGAAATGATCGGTGTGTCGTTTGCGGAAGCGGGATTGAATCGCGGGACCGGTTTCGCGTTGATCTGCGCGCTTTTCTGGGGACTCTCGACCGTTGCCGGCCGCGGCATGATGACCGGCATGTCGCTTCGCCTCGCCTCGAGTCTGCGCATCGTCGTCGGATTGTTTTGCATGACGCTGATCCTGCTTTTCATGGACAAATTGCACGGCGCCGCACTCTGGCCGGCGGCAGCGCAGGCGCATCCGACCAAGGCGATCGGCGCGCTCATTCTCCTCGCGAGCCTCTCCGGCGGCATCCCGCTTCTCATTTACTTCGAGGGATTGCGCCTGACGAAGGCCTCGACTGCCGGCTATTTCGAGATGATGCAAACGCTGGCCGCGGTCTGCATCACCTGGGGTTTCTTCGGCGCCGCGCTTCGTCCGCATCAAGTGGTCGCTGCGCTTGTGCTCATGGGCGCCGTCACGATGGTGCAACGCGTGCAGAGCAAATTGGAGTAAGGTTCGTTTTTTTGAAAGGGACAGGCATGCGCGTATTTGTTGCAATCACCGTAGCCCTCGCCGGAATGGCGCAAGCTTTCGCCGCGGAGCGCGCGGACAAAATCTTCATCCAGGGCAACTCAGCCGGCACGCAAACCGTGCAGACCGAGTCGAGCGGCGTGGTGCGTGCGGAATACTGGTACAATGATCGCGGCCGAGGCGATCACATCATTGCCACCTGGAAGGTCGACGCCGCGGGCGTGCCGATCGAATACCGGGGCAGCGGCAATGATTACATGAAAGCGCCGGTCGACGAGCGTTTCGAAATAAAGAACGGCCGCGCGAGCTGGAAGAATCGCAGCGAGCAAGGCGAGCAGGCGATCACCGGGGAAGCGTTCTACCTGCCGATCAATTCCCCGCCGGAATTTCTTGGCGTTCTTGCGCGCGCCCTGCTGAAAGCGCCGGATCACAAACTAGCGCTTCTGCCGGCTGGCGAAGCGAGCATCGAGGAGGCAGGGAAGGCCGACCTCGGTGGAGGCAAGTTGACCCAGTACCGCATTACCGGCCTTGGCTTTACCCCGCAATCCATTTGGCTCGACCACGATGCTGGCACGGCTGCGTTGATTTCGGGCTGGTTCTCGGTTGTCTCGCCGCAATGCGAAGGAGCGATCCCGAAACTGCAAGCGGCTCAGGAAGAAACCGACAACGCCTGGTCGAAACGCGTCGCCCACGATCTCACTCACATTCCGCAAGGCGACCTCGTGATCCGCAATGCGCGTTTGTTCGATCCGCGCGACCTCAGCGTCACTCCGAAAAGCAGCGTGCTCGTGCGCGGCGATCGGATCGTCAGGGTAGTGCTGGGCGCCGACATCCAGGCGTCGCCCAAAGCCGAGGTCATCGACGCGCAGGGCCGCTTCCTCATGCCCGGGCTCTGGGATAATCACCAGCATTTCAGCGAGATCGATGGCGTCCTCGATCTCGCCACCGGTGTGACGGGCGCGCGCGACATGGCGAACGATACCGATAGTTTCCTGAAGCGCGTTGCGCGTTTTGATGACGGCACTGAGCTGGGACCGCGCGTTTTGAAAGCCGGCATCATCGACGGCACGGGAGAATTTGCCGGTCCGACCAAGATGCGAGTCGATACCGCCGCGCAAGCGATCGAGGACGTCGCCTGGTACGCCGACCACGGCTACGCGCAGATCAAGATTTATTCCTCCGTTAAACCGGAGATGATGCCGATCATTGCCGACGAGGCGCATGCGCGCGGGCTGCGGGTGAGCGGCCACGTGCCCGCCTTCATGTCAGCGCGCCAATTTGTCGAGGGCGGCGCCGATGAGATTCAGCATCTCAATTTTATCGAACTGAATTTCCTTTTCCCCGAAGTGAAGGAGACGCGCAATCGCGATCGTTTTACCAAGGTGGCCGAGCACGCGCGCGAGTTTACTCCCGACAAGCCGGTCGTGCGCGAGTTCATCACCTTCCTCAAGCAGCATCACACCGTGCTCGATCCGACGATGAACGTCTTCGAAGCGCTCTTTTGCGGTAACCCCAGCGCCGTTCCGCCTGGCCTCGAGCAGATTGTGCCGCGGTTTCCCGCGCAGATTCGGCGTTCGATGTTGAGCGGCGCGCTTGAAGTTCCGAAAGATAAAGGGGCGGCTTATCGCGAAGCCTTTCCCGCGATGTTGCGCTTACTGAAGGCTCTCTACGCCGCCGGGGTCACGATTATCCCAGGGACGGACGCGCTGGCCGGTTACACGCTACATCACGAACTCGAACTCTACGCTCGGGCCGGCATTCCGGCGCCCGAGGTTCTACGCATGGCCACACTCGCCCCGGCGTATGTGATGGGTGTGGATAAGGATCGAGGCGTGATCGCCGACGGAAAACTTGCGGACATGATTCTCGTCGATGGCGATCCGACCCAGAATATCCGCGACCTTGGAAACATCACGACCGTGATCAAAGGCGGAAAGACTTATGATCCGGTGGCGATCGAAAAAGCGTTAGGTATTGCGCCTCGTCAGGCCCGACCATAGGCCACCTTTCTGCGCTGAGAACATGAAACGATAAAGGCGCAGATCATATCATGAGTGAGAAGCCTTCCTTCTTTGCCGAACTCAAGCGCCGCAACGTCTACAAAGTGGCGGTGGCCTATGCCGTGGTCGGCTGGCTCATCATGCAGGTGGCGGCGACGGTCGTGCCCGCTCTGCATCTTCCCGATAGCCTGACGACGGTGGCGGTCGTGGTGACTTTGCTCGGCTTTCCCATCGCGCTCGTCATTGCCTGGGCTTTTGAGATGACGCCGGAAGGGATGAAGCGGACGGAGAATATCGCGCCTAACGAAAAGCTGCCGCAGTGGAGCTTGCGCAAGTTCGTCGCTTTCTTCGCCACGCTCGCGATTCTCGCCGCGGGCCTCCTGGTCTTCCGTATGGCGCGTCCCTCAGCACCCGCAGCGGGACAAGACGCGAGCGCGCCCGCGGCGCCGAAGTCGATCGCGGTGCTGCCTTTTCTCAATGAAAGCAACGATCCGGGCGACGAATATTTTTCCGACGGGCTTTCGGAGGAACTGATTTCCGCGCTGGCGCAGGTCGATCAGCTCAAGGTGATCGCGCGCAGTTCTTCTTTCCGGTTCAAGGGCGGGAACGAGGAGAGCAAAACGATCGGGGAAAAGCTGGGCGTGAAAACCCTCCTCGAAGGCACGGTGCGCAAGCAGGGGGGACATGTGCGCATCGTAGCGGAACTGGTGGATGCGGCGAACGGAAGCGAGTTATGGTCGCAAACCTTCCAGCGCGAACTCAAGGATATCTTCGCCGTCCAGGCCGAGATCGCCGCGGCGGTGGCGGAAGCCCTGGAGCTGAAGTTACTGGGGCGGGCGAATCCTTCCGTCCCGCAAAACGCAACCACCAGCGTGGATGCACATAATACCTACCTCCAGGGTCACTTCTATTTCCTCCGCCGCAATTCCGAGGATTATCGCAAGGCCATCGGATTTTTTGATCAGGCGATCGAGCTGGATCCAAACTATGCGCTGGCTTACGCCGAACGTTCCGAAGCCTGGTCCTGGATCGGCGACCAAAACGCCGAGGAACGGGCAAAGGCCTGGGCGGCCGCGAAAGCGGATGCGGAAAAGGCGGTGGCGATCGCGCCCGGCCTCCCCGAAGCGCATGCCGCGCTCGGGGCGGAGCGCTTTTTTCTGGAATGGAAATTTTGGGAAGGTCTGGCCGCACTCCGGCACGCCAGAGAACTCGCGCCGGGAAGCGCGACCGCGAACGATCTCCTGGCCCGATTCGTGATTTATCTCGGGCATTTTGCCGAGGCGGAAGCGCTCGCCCGGCGGTCAGTTGAACTCGACCCTCTCACCTTCCAGGCCCGGAGTAACCTCGCGCGCATTCTTTATTACGAAGGAAAATATGATGAGGCGCTGCTCGTCGCCCGCCACGCCGCCGAACTGCAACCGGCGGCGACTTCCAGCCATCGCTGGCAGGCCTGTGTGGCGGTCTTGCGCGGCGATGGTGAGGAAGCCCTCCGAGAAGCGCGACTCGAGCCCAGCCCAGGTTATCGCCGCTTCGTCATCGCCCTTGCCCAGACGACGCGGGGCGACCGCCCGGCAGCCGATGCCGCGCTGGCCGACCTGATCGCGCAGGACCGCAGCTATGCGACCTACCAGATTGCGCAGGTCTATGCCTGGCGCGGCGAAACGGACAAGGCTTTCGAGTGGTTACAAACTTCCTACGACACCCACGACACCGGAACCCTCAGTCTTCTGATCGATCCGCTCTTGCGCAGCCTGCGCGCTGAACCGCGCTACGAGACCCTGCTCGCGAGACTCGGTCTGCCCAAGTCGTTGCCGCAAGAGCCATGAACGAATTCCTGCAACGCCTGAAGCAAAGGAAGCTCGTGCAATGGGCCGTCGCCTATGTCGCGGCGGCGTTCGCCTTGCTTCAGGGGATCGACATCATCGCGCAGCAATTCGGCTGGCCAGACGGAGTTCGTCGCGGCATCACGCTCGCGCTCGTGCTCGGGTTTTTTGTGACGCTGGTGCTGGCCTGGTATCATGGGGAGCGCGGCGCGCAGGGCGTCTCCGGCCCCGAGCTGGTCGTTCTCGCGCTCTTATTAACGTTAGGCGGCGGATTCCTTTGGCATTTCGCCGGCGGGGCGCATGCTCCGGTCGTCACGCCGCCGCCGATCTCCACCGCGCCGGCGGTTGCAATCCCGGCCAAGTCCATTGCTGTTCTGCCTTTCGAGAATCTGAGCCGCGACCCGGATAACGCCTTCTTCGCTTCCGGCATTCAAGATGAAATCCTCACCCGGCTGACAAAAGTCGGCGCCTTGAAGGTCATTGCCCGCTCTTCCCTCAGCAATACCAAAGCAAGCCCGGCAACCTTTCCAAGATTGGGAAACAACTCGGCGTTGCGAACATCCTGGAAGGCAGCGTCCAGAAAGCCGGCAACGCGGTCCACATCAACGTGCAACTGATTGAGGCCGCCACCGAGACCCACGTGTGGGCTGAGATCTATGATCGAAAACTGGACGACGTCTTCGGGGTGGAAGGCGAGGTCGCCTCCGCGATCGCAGAGGCCCTGAATGCCAAAGTCACGGGCAGTGAGAAGCAGGCCATTACAGTCAGAGTAACTCAAAGCTCTGAGGCCTACGATGCCTACCTTCGCGGGCTGGCCCTTTATCGCAAAGCCGTGCGGCCGGATCGCAGCGCCCAGCAATTCTTGGCGCAAGCCGTCCGGCTCGACCCTGGGTTTGCGGCGGCTTGGGCGCTCCTGGCGCAAAGCCACGCCTACTTTTTCTTCAACTTGGACGCGACGGAGGAACGCCGCGGCGCTGCGCGCTCGGCGCTGGCAACCGCGCTGCGCCTGCAACCCGACCTGGCCGAGGTACAGCTCGCCCAAGGTTATTATCAATATTGGGTGGAGCACGATTATGCAGGCGCCCGACGCGACTTCGAGCAGTTACTGGCGAAGTGGCCTAACAATGCGGAAATTCTGACGGCCATCGGGCGTATTGCCAGGCGCCAGGGCAGATGGGCTCAGAGCAACATCGCTGGCGAGGTCGCGCAGATGCAGCGCGCCGCCGCGCTCGATCCGCTCTCGCTCATCATCAATACCAATCTGGGGCGGGCCCTCATTGATGCCCGCCGTTTCGACGAAGCAATCGTCCAATTGCACAAGACGATCGAGATGGACGCCAGCTTCTCCTACGCTCACCGCATGTTAGGGCTGGCCCTCGAGCTTCAGGGGAAATCCGCGGAGGCGATCGCCGAATACGAGAAAGCGATTTCGTTAGGCGAGAATGTGCCCGCGCCCGCCATGCTCGGTCATCTTTACGGGACCCTCGGCCGGAAGCAAGAGGCGACAAAGATTCTTCGGCAACTCCAGGCGGAAAGCGAGCGCAGGTATGTCGATCCATTTTGGCTCGCGATCGTTTACGTGGGCCTGGGTGACCGCGAGCACGCGCTCGCGGCGCTCGAGCAAGGCTTCGCCGGCCGCAATGGCGATGAGTTGAGCTTTATCCGGATCGATTCCTTTTTCGACCCGCTGCGCGCCGATCCGCGCTTCGAAGCGCTCGCCGAAAAAATTGTGCCCGCGCGCGAGTTCGCCAAGACTTCGCCCTCTGCCAAATGAACCCGCGCAATTTCTTCGCCGAACTGAAGCGGCGCAATGTCTACAAAGTCGCGGTCGCATACATAGTCGTGGGCTGGCTCCTGATTCAGGTCGCGACACAGGTTTTTCCATTTTTCGAAATTCCGAATTGGGCCGTGCAACTGGTTGTTATCCTCTTGATTCTCGGATTTCCGGTTGCCCTGATCTTGTCCTGGGCGTTTGAGATCACGCCGGAAGGCATCAAGCGCGAAGGAGATGTCGAGCACGGCCGAGCGATCACGCCCACGACCGGGCGCAAGCTTACTGCTCTCATTGTCGTTCTGGCGGCGCTGGCGGCCGGAGTGACAGCCTTCCGTTTTTTGCATTCGGAGGGAGATAACCCAAACCGGCAACCTTCTCTCGCAGCGGCAATCGAGAGCAAATCCATCGCGATTCTGCCCTTTGCAAATCTGAGCGCCGAAAAGGCGAATGCCTACTTTGCAGAGGGCATTCAGGATGAGATTCTCACGCGCTTATCCAAGATCGCCGACCTGAAGGTGATCTCGCGGACTTCGACGCAACATTACGAGAGTGCCCCAGGAAATCTACCCGAGATCGCGCGACAACTCGGTGTCGCTCACATCCTGGAAGGAAGCGTGCAAAAGAGTGGCGATACGGTGCGCGTGAACGTGCAGCTGATCAAAGCAGCGAATGATTTCCATGTTTGGGCGGACAGCTTTGATCGCAATCTAACCGACATCTTTTCGGTCGAGAGCGACATAGCGAGTGCCGTCGCCGACCAACTGAAAGTGCATCTCACCGGTCGGGAGAAGCAAGTCATCGCCGCCAAACCAACGGATGACCCGGAAGCCTACGATTCTTACCTGCGGGGCCTGGCTTATACCCTGAGAACCCAAAACACGCCCGCCAACTATCTTGGTGCCCAGGCGTATTTCCGGGAGGCCGTGCGATTGGATCCAAAGTTCGCCCTGGCCTGGGCGCTGCTCTCCTATGTTGATGCGCGTGGTTATCATACAACGAATCTTCCACCAACGGTCGCCCTCCGGGAGGAGGCGCGGCGGGCCTTCGAGACCGCGCTCGCACTCGACTTGAACCTCGGCGAGGCATGGGTGGGCAAAGGCTACTATTACTACGGTTGCGAGATCGATTTCGAAACCGCCGTGCGTTGTTACGAGCAAGCTCGAAAGTTTCTACCCAATAGCAGTCTAATTCCTCAATCGCTCGCCTTTGTCGCCCGCGATCAGGGGCAATGGGAGCGCGCTGAATCCCACTTCAACGAGGCCGGGCGGCTTGACCCGCGCAATGCGAATCTGCTCACTCGACACGCCCAATTCTATATCGCGCTGCGGCGTTTCCCTGAAGCGCTCCGCAAACTCGACCGGATTCTGGAGATTGTGCCTAACGACATTGACGCCCTGGTGGAAAAGGCGGCGATTGCCCAGGCTGAGTTGCTTGAATCAGAACGGGAACGAGCAGGAAGCTCTGCGAGTGCTTGCTACCTTCCCGGCGGATGATTTGCTGGTTCCGAACGGTGGCACCTTTGTCATGGTGATCGGCCGTCGCGCCGAAACCTTTGTCCTAAACAGGAATTTCAATGCCGCTTTGAAGTCCGGGAGACAGGACCGAGCGCAACCAACGATGAACGGCAACGTCTCTCCGCTAAAACGGTCATCCGTGTCCTGGCCGGCGATGTTACCGGCGCACGAGCTAACGCCGAGCAAGCCCGTCAACGTATTGGAGGCGAGGTTGCTTGATCATCCAGGCGAAATCCGTTCGATGTAGGCACTGAGCTGGGTTTATCTGGCTCGACCGCAAGGACGAAGCGATCAAGATCGCCCAACAATCCCTCGAGTTAGTTCCGCCCGAGAAGGACGCGCCGCTGGGGACAGGAAATATGGCTAGCCTGGCCGAGATAGAGGCGCGCACGGGCGCGGTCAACGACGCCGCGAGCCGCTTCGGCGGCTCCTCGCCATGCCCACCGGCGAGATCATTTCCATCGCGCGATCTGAAAATCGATCCGGTGTGGGACCCGATCCGCAACGATCCCGGTTTCCAACAACTGCTCAGCGGAACCGAACATGTTGGACCGTAGGAAGAGCGAGGGATGAAGCTCGACAACTTCTTTTCCGAGCTGAAGCGCCGCAATGTTTACAAGGTGGCGGTCGCTTATGCGGTGATTAGTTGGCTGGTTATTCAAATCGCGACCCAGGTTTTTCCCTTCTTCGAAATTCCGAACTGGGCGGTGCGGTTTGTCGTGCTGCTATTGATCCTTGGCTTTCCTGCGGCGCTCGTTCTCTCCTGGGCTTTCGAGATAACGCCGGGGGGAATCAAGCTCGAAGGAGATGTCGATCGTAGAATCACGCGCAGGACAGGGCGAAAGCTAACTGCTTTGATTGTTATCGTCGCGGCCGTGGCGGCTGGGCTGATGATCTTTCGGTTCCTACATTCGCAGCAACCCATCGAAGCCGCGAAACAACCGCCACGCGCCGTTGCCATCGAAAGTAAATCGATCGCCGTCCTGCCTTTTGAGAATTTAAGCGAGGAAAAAGCCAATGCCTACTTCGCCGATGGGATGCAGGATGAAATCCTCACCAACCTCGCCAGAATCGCGGATCTGAAAGTGATCAGCCGCACTTCCGTCATGCAGTATAAGACCGATGCGGAGCGCAATCTGCGCGAGATCGGGCAACAACTTGGCGTGGCGTTTTTATTAGAAGGGCGCGTGCAGCGCGCGGCCAATCGCGTGCGGGTGAATGCGCAGCTGATCGACGCGCGGACAGACGCGAATGTTTGGGCGCAGACCTATGATCGCGATCTGGCCGATGTCTTCGCGATCCAAAGCGAGATCGCCAAAGCCATTGCCGGGCAGTTGCAGGCGAAGCTCTCGCCTAACGAGAAGAAAGCGATCGAGCAGCCGCCCACCAATGATCTGGCGGCTTTCGACCTTTACAGCCGGGCGAAGTCACTTCTCCTCACGGCTGGTTTCAGCGTGACCTACGGCCCGGATGTGCGGAAGGCAGTCGAGCTTTTGGATGAGGCGGTGAAGCGCGATCCGTCATTTTTCGACGCTTACTGCCAGCTCGCCTATGCCCACGAATACCTTTATGGACAAACGGGGTCTGATCACACTCCCGCCCGGCTTGCCCTGGCGGAAGCTGCGGTGCAAGCCGCGACCCGGCTGCGACCGGATGCTGCCGAAACGCATTTGGCGCGCGCCCAATATCTCTACTACGGGCTGCGCGACTATGCCGGTGCCCTGGCTGAACTGGAGATCGCGCGGCGTGGGTTACCCAATGATCCGCGTCTCTTCGAAGTCACTGGATACATTCAGCGGCGGCGCGGCCAGCAGGAGGAAGGTCTGCAGAACCTGCAGCGCGCGGCGGAGCTGGATCCGCGCAACTTTGATACTCTGCAACAGATCGCGCTCAGTTACCAATTCCTGAGGCGCTATGCCGACTCCATCGCCGCGCTGGATCGCGCGTTAGCGATCGCGCCCGACAGCCTCGAAACGCAGGACGTTCGTGGACTATTTTATTTCTTCTGGAAAGCGGACACCCGGCCGCCGCTCCAGACCATTGATGCCATCCTCGCCCAACAGCCGGGCGCCATCGGCGTTGCCGCGGATACCTGGTTCCTTTGCGCTCTGGCGGACCGCGATCCGGCTGCGGCCGAACGAGCACTCGTCGCGGTGGGTGACAATCAATGCTGGTCCGAAGGGGTGATTAGTCTGAGCCGCAGCTTTGGTGAAGGACTGCTGGCGCGCATGGTTAAAGACGAGGCGCGAGCGCGCACTGCGTTTGCTGCGGCTCGCGCCCAGCAGGAGAAGATCGTGCAGGCACAGCCGGACTACGGCCCGGCGCTCTGCGTCCTTGGCTTAATCGACGCTGCTCTCGGGCAGAAAGACCTGGCTTTGGAGGAAGGCCGTCGAGCGATCGCGCTCACGCCGTTGGAAAACGATGTCGTCAACGGCAGCCGCGTCCTTCAGTATTTCGCCATCACGGCAGCGTGGGCGGCCGACAAGGAGCTTGCCTTGCAGCAACTGGAAGCTGGGCTTCGTGCTCCCGCCGCATCCCAGATGCTGAGCTACGGCGCCTTAATACTGCTTCCCTTCTGGGACCCACTGCGGGGCGATCCGCGCTTCGAGAAACTCTGCCAGGAGAGCAAAAAGTGAATCCGCACAATTTTTTCGCCGAGTTGAAGCGGCGCAAGGTGTTCAAGGTGGGGGCGGCTTACCTCGTAGTCGCCTGGCTCGTCGTGCAGGCGGCGTCGATCGGATTTCCGGCGTTCGATGCGCCGCCGTGGGTCCTGCGCGTTTTCATCCTCGTTTCGCTCCTGGGATTTCCGATTGCCGTGGTGATGGCGTGGATGTTCGATCTTACGCCCGGGGGTGTGAAACTCGACGCCTCGACTTCGGGCAGTAAGCGCCTCTTCGCCGGCGCTGCCCTGCTCGTTGTGCTCGCGCTGGGCTGGTATTTTTACGGGCAACCAACCTTCCGCAAGGGCGATTTGGCCACGCCGACGACCGCCGATCCGAACTCGATCGCCGTCCTGCCCTTCGCCAACATGAGTGGGAAAGCGGACGAGGATTATTTCTCCGATGGCATGACCGAAGAGCTCTTAAACGTGCTCGCCAAAGTCCCGCAGCTGAAAGTGGTGGCCCGTACGTCGGTCTTTCAGTTCAAGGGCAAGGGCGGTGACATTCGCGAAATCGGGCGCAAGCTCGGCGTCACCAATATCGTTGAAGGGAGCGTGCGCCGCGATGGTCAGGAGGTACGCATCACTGCGCAGTTAGTCCGTGTCGCGGATGGTTTTCACATCTGGTCGGAGACTTATGATCGCAAACTGGAGGGTGTCTTCGCGCTCCAGGACGAAATCGCGCAGCATATCGGCAATGCGCTCAAGCTTTCGTTAGGCGTGGCCGCGCCGGTGGCGGCGCGCACGCCGATCGATCCACAGGCCTATGATGAGTATCTCAAAGGCCGCGCGCTCCTGCGTCAGCGCCGCGACCTGCCATCCGCCATCGCGCACTTGCAGGCGGCGGTGGCAAAGGCGCCGGGGTTTGCGGCAGCCTGGTCGTCGCTTTCGCTGACTTATGAGGTGAGATTCTGGTTCACGTCGCACATGACTCCAGCGCTCGAGGCCGAGTTGCTGAAAGGGCAGGCCGACGCGGCCGAGCACGCGAGCGCGCTCGAACCCGACGCCGCGACGACCGAACATGCCTTGGGTAACGTCGCACGGGCGCAGTTCCATTACGCCGATGCCGAGCGACACTACCTGCGCGGAATGGAACTCGACCCGAGCTACTCGGACGTGCGCGAAGATTATTCCGAAGTGCTCTACGAAGTCGGTCGCCTCGAGGATTCGATGCGTGCAGGGCGCCAGTTGGTGACGCTCGATCCTTATTTCGGGATTGGCTGGAACCGCATCCTGCGTGCCGGGATGGCGCTCGATCGCCGTCGCGAGGTGGAGGAAGCGGTCCGGCAAATGCGCGTCATTTCCCCGGACAATCACATCGGCAAACTTGGGTTGCTGGACTATGCACTCGCCTACGGGCGGGCCGACGAAGCGCGGTCTGCGCTCGCGGAGATCGAGAAACGCTGGCCTAACGACGCGGCGTTTGCGCAGCCGCTGCTTTCGTGGGCGCTCGGTGAGCCGGTTGTCGATCCAGGCAAAGTGCGCGTGGCGATCGCCGAGGCACCCGCTGGCGAAGCTAGCTACTACTTTATCGCCCGCCAGGATATCGACGGTTACAACGCCTACATCGAGACGCTGGGCGCGATCCCGCAGCAGTATTACTTCATCGATCTCTATGGTAGCCGGCCGATGGGTCAGGCGATGCTGCGCGATCCGCGTGTCAAAGCGATGGTGGCGCGCTTCGGTTTGCCGGCCTACTGGCGAGAGAAAGGCTGGCCCGTCGGATGCCGCGCCTTGGGCAACGCGAATTTCGAATGCGGGACCGGCCGCGCCAGCGCCAGGACGTCCCCACTGATCTCGAGATGAACCTGCGCAATTTCTTCGCCGAGCTGAAGCGCCGCAACGTTTACAAGGTCGCGGTCGCGTATGCGGTGGTGGCGTGGCTGTTGATTCAGGCAGCGTCGATTCTTTTTCCGACATTCGACGCGCCGCCCTGGGCGATGAAGGTCTTGGTGGTGGTGATCGTTATCGGTTTTCCTTTGGCATTAATCGTGTCTTGGGCCTTCGAGATCACGCCGGAGGGGGTCAAGCTCGAGTCGGAAATCGCGCCTAACGAGTCGATCAGAAAGCGCACCGGCCGCAAGATTGTCGGGATTACGGTCGCCCTCGCAATCTTGGCGGCGGTTTTGCTGGCCTACCGAATCTGGGCGCCGAAAGGAGAAACGAAGGCGCTCACCACCGCGACGCCGGCTCTCGCGAGCATTCTGGCCGCGAAGAATTCCGTCGCCGTGTTGCCGTTCGAAAATCTGAGCGACGACAAAGGGAACGAATATTTCTCGGACGGCATCAGCGAGGAGCTGCTGACGGTGTTGCAGAAAATTCCCGGTCTCCGCGTCTCCGCCCGCACCTCGTCCTTCTCCTTCAAGGGTAAGAACGCGACGGCGCAGGAGATCGGCGAGAAGCTGGGCGTGGCGAATCTCGTCGAGGGTAGTGTGCGCAAGGTGAGTAACACGGTGCGCATCGCAGCGCGCCTGAGTCGCGCGGCGTCCGGCGAAGAGTTGTGGAGCGAGAACTACACCCGCGATTTGAAGGACGTCTTCGCGGTGCAGAGCGAGCTCGCGCAAACCATTGTCGGGCAGTTACGCGGACAACTGGGGGAGCAAAACGCCGCTGGGCAGATCAAGGCGTCCGTGCGGGATGGCACGACGAATCCCGAGGCTTACGAGCAATATCTCCAGGGTCGCTATTACCTGAATCGGTTCTCGGTCGAGGATTTGGCAAGGGCGATCACTTTCCTGCAACGCGCCTGTGAGCTGGATCCAAATTTCGCTTCAGCCTGGGCCGCCTTATCGCGGGCGCGGGCGGCGCACACCGGCTGGACCGACAGAACCACGCGCGAGCAATTTCGCACCGGCCTGAGCGAGGCGAGCGACGCGGCCGATCGTGCTCTTAAATTGGATCCGGAATTGCCGGAGGCTCTCAACGCACGATTCGAGATTCAATTCACCTACAATTTCCAGTGGAAAGCCGGGGCGGAGACGATCAGACGGGCGCAGGCTCTGGCGCCATCCGATCCGATGATCCTCAAATCCGCGGCCCTGGTGGCAGTGATGTTTGGTGATTACGCCCGCGCGGTCGAGCTCGCGCACCAGGCCGTGAGCCTCGATCCGGTGAACCCGGAGATCAGGGCTTACCTGGGAATCGCTCTGCTTCAGGCTCGTCGGCCGGCCGAATCGCGGAGTGAATTTGAACGCGTAGAGGAACTCAACCCAGCGACGCCGTGGGCATTTGCCGGCAGAGGGATGGCCGATCTTCACGAGGGAAAAAATGCGGAGGCGCTGGCTCTGGCGGAACGTGACACCGGTGAGTTCGCCCGGCTCGTCGTGTCCGCCGTGGCCCTTTGGAATCTCAACCGGAAGGCGGAGTCGGATGCCGCGCTGGCCAGAATGATCAAATTTGAAGCGGACGGAGGCGCCTTCCAGATCGCTGAGGTTTACAGTGGCCGCGGCGACAAGGATCAGGCGTTCGCCTGGCTGGAGCGCGCCCGCCGCCAGCAGGATGGCGGACTGGCCTATTACCCCAACGACCCGCTGCTCGATTCGCTTCATTCCGATTCGCGCTGGGTGACATTCCAGCGATCGATGGGCTGGGCCGAAGACCAATTGAAATGAGTCAGCAGACTAAGATGTCGTTCTCCTCCGAATTCAAATGTCCGAACCTTGGCAGCGAAGCGGACAGATGGTAGCGGGCGCCTTGGGCCAAGATTCGACTCGTTAAGATTCGCGTTTCCAGATAGAAACGAAATTCCATGCCCGGCGATTCTTCCTCTGAGCTCAAAGCGGAAATTGGCCATGTGCTCTTCATCGACATCGTGGGTTACTCGAAGTTGCTCATCAACGAGCAGACCGAACTGCTGGAACATTTGAAAGGAATGGTGCGCGGCTCGGAGCAGGTCCGCGCGGCGGAGGCGGAAGGGAAACTGATCCGGCTCGCGACTGGCGATGGAATGGCGCTGGTCTTTCGCAACAGCCCGGAAGCGCCCGCGCAATGCGCACTAGAGCTGAGTCGGGCGGACAAGGAACATCCGGAGCTACAACTGCGGATGGGGATTCACAGCGGCCCGATCAACCAAGTGACCGATGTAAATGAGCGCGCGAATGTCACCGGAGCTGGAATCAATATGGCGCAACGCGTGATGGACTGCGGCGATGCCGGTCACATCCTTCTCTCGAAACGCGCCGCTGATGATCTGGCGCAATACCGGCATTGGCAATCGCTTCTGCACGAGCTTGGCGAATGCGAAGTGAAACACGGCGTTCGCCTCTCGGTCGTCAATCTCTACACCGACCAGCTTGGTAACTCTGAGCTGCCGGCAAAGTTCACCCCCGCGGTGAGATCAGCAGCGCCAAAGCCCTCCGTCCGCAAATACTTGGTGCTAGCCGGTGCCGTTGCGATCACGCTCGTAATTGCCTTTCGGATCATTCCGCTCCCATGGCAGAGCGGATCGTCGAAGCGTGAGCCAGTGCGCGGTGCAGCTACGCCTGCAATTCCCGAGAAAAGCATCGCGGTGCTGCCCTTCGACAATCTCAGTCGCGATCAAGACAACGCCTACTTTGCGGAAGGTGTGCAGGACGAAATCCTGACACGACTGGCCAAAGTCGCCGACCTGAAAGTGATTTCGCGCACTTCGACTCAGCGCTTCAAAAGCGTGCCCGAAGATCTCCCTGGGATCGCGCAGCAGCTCGGCGTGGCGAACATCCTGGAAGGCAGCGTGCAGAAATCCAACGGCCAGGTGCGAGTGAATGTGCAGCTCATCAACGCCCGGACCGACGCGCATCTCTGGGCGGATACTTTTGATCGCAAACTCACAGACATCTTCGCGGTCGAGAGCGAGATCGCGCAAACGATCGCCGATACCTTGCAAGCGAAGCTGACTGGTTCCGAGAAAATCTCGATCGCGAAAGTGCCGACGGCGAATCCGGAAGCGTACGAGCTTTACCTCAAGGGCAGGTTTTTTTGGAACAAGCGGACCGGCGCAGATCTGCGCAAAGCCATCGAGTATTTCAATCAAGCCATCGCAAAAGATCCAAACTACGCGCTGGCCTATGCTGGCCTGGCCGATTCGTATGTAATTCTTTCGGTCTTTGGTGCTGCTTCTCCACAGGACTCAATTCCACAGGCGAGAGCCGCGGCGAAGAAGGCACTCGAACTCGACGATACGTTGGCCGAGGCACACGCATCATCCGGGAGGATACTGGGCCCGTTCGACTTCGAGTTTGACCGGTCCATTTCAGAGTTCGAGCGCGCCATTGCGTTAAATCCAAACTACGCGATGGCCCATCACTGGTTGGGGTGGGGGCCTTTGACGGCATTGGGCCAGTTTGATCGCGCGATCGCGGAAGGGAAACGCGCGATCGAGCTGGATCCGCTCTCGTCGATCTGTAACGCCGATCTTGGTTTGATCTATTTTGATGCGCGTCGTTATGACGAAGTGATTGCGCAAATGCGCAAGACGATCGAAATCGATCCCCGCTTTTATATCGCGCATTACTATCTGGCCTATGCTTTCCAACTGAAGGGGCAACTCCCTGAGGCGATCGCCGAATATCAAGAAGCGGTGGAGTTGGACGACGACCCGACTGCGCTCGCTCTTCTCGGCCAGGCTTATGCGCGGGTCGGGCAGCGTGACGAAGCGCAAAAAATCGTGGCGCGCCTGACGGAGGAGGCGAAGTCCCGCTATGTTCCCGCCTTCAGTTTCGCGCTCATGTTTCTTGCGTTAGGCGAGAAGGACGAGGCGATGGATGCCTTGGAGCGAGTTTATCGCGAGGGTGCCGGTAATGACCTCTACACCATCAAGATCGATCCCATGCTTGACGACCTGCGTGGCAACCCGCGGTTCGAGGGATTGGTTTCGAAAGTCCTCAAGTCGGGAGAAAAACACCCAGCAGAATGAAAGAGCACGTCTTGGGTCGAAATCGGCTCGTTAAGGCGCACATCTCTCGATAGAAACGAAATTTCATGCCGTCGGATTTTTCCTCTGACCTTAAAGCCGAGATCGGCCACGTCCTCTTTATCGATATCGTGGGCTACTCGAAGTTGCTCATCAACGAGCAGACGCGAGCTGCTCGAACATTTGAAAGGAATGGTGCGCGGCTCGGAGCAGGTCCGCGCGGCGGAGGCGGAAGGGAAACTGATCCGGCTCGCGACTGGCGATGGAATGGCGCTGGTCTTTCGCAACAGCCCGGAAGCGCCCGCGCAATGCGCACTAGAGCTAAGTCACGCGGATAAGGAGCATCCAGAACTCCAGTTACGAATGGGGATTCATAGCGGGCCGATCAACGTGGTCACCGACGTGAACGAGCGAACGAACGTGACCGGAGCGGGCATCAACATGGCGCAGCGAGTGATGGACTGCGGCGACGCCGGTCACATCCTGCTCTCGAAACGCGCCGCCGATGATCTGGCGCAATACCGGCATTGGCAGCCGCTCCTGCACGAACTGGGCGAATGCGAAGTGAAACACGGGGTTCGCCTCTCGGTCGTCAATCTCTACACCGACGATCTTGGAAACTCTGAGCTGCCAGCGAAATTCAAACCTGCCGAAGTCGCGACCGTCCCCCCGAGGAAATCATCGCGCAGGTACCTGGTGCTTCTTGGAGCCGTCACGGCCGCGTTCCTGGTTAGCCTCCTGATCTTTTCGCTCTCGCGAAAAATCGGATCATCGACGAGCGCGCCGGAGCCAACGCGCGGCGCGACCGCAGTGGCAGCTCCCCAAAAAAGCATCGCCGTGTTGCCTTTCGTGAACATGAGCGGAAACGCAGGCGACGAGTATCTGAGCGATGGGATGACTGAGGAGTTACTCAACGTGCTGGCCAAAGTAAAAGGACTGCGCGTGCCGGGGCGGAGTTCCTCCTTTGCTTTCAAGGGCAAGAACGAGGAGGACATTTTTCGGAAAGTAGGCGAGGAACTGCACGTCAAGACCGTCCTGGAAGGGAGCGTACACAAAGCCGGCGACAAGCTCCGGATTACCGCCCAGCTCATCAATGTGGCCGACGGTTATCATCTCTGGTCGGAAACCTACGATCGCGATATGAAAGACATCCTCGCCGTGCAAAGCGATGTGGCGCAACGCGTCGTTCAGGCACTGGAAGTGCAGCTCGGCGTCGATGAAGCACGCGCTTTGGCGAAGAAGCCGACCGAGAACGCGGAGGCTTACCGGCTCTATCTACTGGGTCGGTATCAGGCCGCCAGGGTCACTCAGGAAGGGTTGACCAACGCGACCCACTATTATGAGCAGGCGCTGCAAGTGGATCCAGGTTTCGCCTTAGCCTACTGCGGCCTGGCTGACACCTACGCCTACATAGGAGGACTCATCATGCCGGGCAAGGAGGCGTGGGCCAGGCAAAAGGAACTGGCGCAAAAGGCTCTGGCGCTCGATCCTGACCTCGCCGATGCGCACCTCTCCCTGGGCATCGCACTCGCCGGTGCTTTTCATCGGCGGGAAGGCGAGAATGAAATCAAACGCGCCCTGGAAATAAATCCCAACCTGGCAATGGCGTATAACCTGGAGGCGTGGCTTATGGCCGGGTTTGGTCGGCTGGATGAGGCGATTGCGACACAGAAGAAAGCATTGGAACTGGATCCGCTGAACGCTTTGCAGACGGCTGACTATGGTTGGTGGCTTTATTTCGCGCGCCGCTACGACGAAGCGATCGCGCAGGTTCGCACCACCTTGGAATTGGATCCCAACAATGCCTTCGCCCACTCGCTCCGGGGCTGGTGCCTCATTGGGCAGGGGAATACGGCTGGTGCGATTGCGGAGTTTGAGAAGGCAAAGACGCTGGATGACTTGCCGTGGTATGACGGCAATCTCGGTTACGCTTATGCCATCTCTGGAGATCGCGCGAAAGCGGAGCAAGTTCTTTCCCGCTTGGACGAGGTGGCGAAACAGCGGTATGTCTTACCCCAGGCGCGCGTTTATGTTTATCTGGGGCTCGGCGAAAAAAGCAAAGCCTTGGATTGGCTGGAGAAATACTATGAGGCGCAGGATTTTGCCTGTTGGTTGCTGAAAGTCGATCCAGTTTACGACAGCGTGCGCGGCGAGCCGCGCTTCCAGGCGCTGCTGAAAAAACTGGGCCTCGACCAATGAGCGCCGACATTGGACAGCAGGAGTACAGAGGTCAGAGATCAGAGGTCGGAGCTGCATGACGGCGACGTGATTATGCCTTCCGAAAACACCGAAGAACGCAGACTCGCGGCGATCATGTTCACCGACACGGTGGGGCTACAGCGCGCTCGCGCAGCGGAACGACGCCCTGGCTCAGGAACTCCTTGAAGAGCATCGAGAATCGTTGCGCGGCATCTTTGCGCGGTTCAAAGGGATTGAGATTAAGACCATTGGCGACGCTTTCCTGGTGGAGTTCAGCAGCGCGCTGGAGGCGGCCCAGAGCGCGATCGAAATCCAGCGTGCCCTGGCCAAGCGCAACCACGACGTGGTGGCCGAGCGGCGGATCGAATTCAAGATTGGCATTCACGTCGGCGACCTGGTGCATCGCGGCGGCGATGTTTATGGCGACGACGTGAACATCGCCTCACGGATCGAACCGCTGGCGGGAGCGGGCGGGATTTGTGTCTCGATGGATGTCGAGCGAAGATTCGCAACGCCCTAGAGGCGCGATTCGAGAAGTTGGCGATTATTGGCGCAAGCACGGTTTTCCGCCGCAATGCCGGTCGATTGGTGACACAGATTTAGAATGTAAGTGATGCGACTGGTCTGGTTGACGCCCCGTCTTGGCCTGACGGACTCCGTCTCATGAGCGGTATGTTAAAGAATCTTGAAACGAATATTCTGGATTTTCTTTTCCTTTCTCGTCTAACTTGGCTCGCTTTCTTCAATGAGTTCCCCTGTATTATCTGAGCGATTTGGTTATCTAGTCATCGGCGGCTTCGTCCGCTTCCTCCTGATTAATTTTACGGCAGCTGGGTTGCTAGCCCAGGGATTGCCTTTGGTCTTGGCGAGCAACACCGTGCTCCATACTTTTGCCGGCGGAGCAAACGATGGTCGGGCTCCAAGCGGGGGGATGACGCTCGTTGGCAACATGTTTTATGGCACCACGCGCTACGGTGGTGCCCAGAACAGGGGCACGATTTACCGGATGAACCTGGATGGTTCCGGCTACTCCATCTTGCATCACTTCGCCGGCGGCACAAACGATGGCGACGGTCCGCAAGGCTCACTCATTGTCGCGGGCTCCACCATTTATGGAACCACCTTCAACGGCGGCGCCAGCAACTTCGGCACGGTTTTTTCGATGCAAACAAGTGGCTCTAATTTTGCCGTGCTCCACACCTTTCCGACGGGGACGAACGACGGCACTTTTCCCGGTTCCTCCCTTGTTCTCGTCGGATCCACGCTTTATGGAGTCACAGAGCTCGGTGGAGCGGCCAACCTCGGCACGGTTTTCAAGATCGATACCAACGGGACGAATTACGCCACCTTGCACCAGTTTGTCGCGGGCACGAGCGATGGCCATCTCCCTTTCGCGGGCCTGACTCTGTCAGGTTCGACATTGTATGGCGTCACCGCGCAAGGCGGTAGCGGTGGTAATTCGGGGACAATATTCAAGATTGATCTCGACGGCACCAACTTCGGCCTGCTCTACCAATTTAAGGGGCCCAGTTTTGGCGATGGTTACAATATTGAACACCGTCTGACGTTGGTCGGTACCACTCTCTATGGCGATACCAATCAAGGTGGAACAGCTGGGACTGGAACGATCTTCAAAATCAATACCAATGGAACGGGTTACGCGGTGCTCTACAGTTTCGAAGGGACGACGGGTAATGACGGCCATCCCTCGTCTGCCTTGACCCTGGTGGACGATCATCTCATTGGTTCGACCGATCCGATCGATTCTACCTACCCTGACATTCTTTATTCTATCAAGCTGGACGGGTCGGGTTTCGGCGTGTTTTATCGTTTTAACGGAGCAACCACCGAAGGTCGCGAGCCAGGCGGCGATTTGGTGGCGATCGGCTCGAACCTCTACGGTGTGACCAGTTATGGCGGGGGCGGGACGAACAACGGCGTTATCTACACCCTGGCTCTGCCCACTCTAAAAATCGTTTCGATGAATTACTCGACCGATGGCCATTTTCTCCTCAGCGGGCGGAATTTTCCGAATTCGTCACTCACCATCGAGGCGTCTTCGGATTTGATAACGGATTTTATCTATCTCGGAACGACGACGGCCGATGCGAACGGCGTGTTTCAGTATGACGACGCGGGTGTGGCCGGCGTGCCAATGAGATTCTATCGCGGAGTCTCTCCCTAGCTCGGCCGATCGGTGCTACAGATTCCAATGCAAGTGATGCGATCGACGTCCTTCATGACCTGCGTTGCCCTGGCCTTGCTCGCGACCGGTTGCCAGAAGACCGGCAAACTTTCGCCAGAGCTGACAGCGCGCTTCGAAAAAGAAGGGATCGTTAGGCGGGCCGATGATCTGACCTTCCGGCGCACGATTGCGGCCGGTCGACGCGACTCCGGATGGGAGGAGAAGCGCGCCTCGATGGTCGTCACACCGGAGACGGTGTTTCTGCATGTGAACGGAAAGCCGCTGGTCGAGATCACGCCGCGCGCGACCGGCTTTTACGAGATCAGCCGGGATCACGATCGCCTCAGTCTGCGCGCCGGTGGCGGCAAGTCGGCCGTGAGCTGGTCGTTCCGGCCGCCGGACGATGCCGACGCCTGGGCAGTGGATATCCGGGCCGTGATCAAGAAGGCCAAGTCTCGTTAGGCTGTTTTGCCTTTTCGAAAAGTAGCTCACTCCCTCGGGGCGCGTGCCAGCTCCAGCGCGACGATAAATTGTATTGACTGGCCCGGGCCTCCCTTCACACTCCGCGCGATCGGCTCAATCACGGGCCGCTCGAACGAGATAGAAAGTAACACTGAATGAAAAAATATCTGATCCTGGCGGTTGGCGCCACCATGTTTGCGACGGGGGCGGGACTCTGTTCTGCGCAAAGCGACGCTCCCTACACCGAAGGGCCTGTCTGGCAGGTTACGATGGTTAAAACGAAGCCGGGCATGAGCGACGACTACCTCAAAGGTCTCGCCAAGACCTTCAAGGGTACCCTGGAGGAAGCGAAGAAACAAGACCTGGTGGTCGATTACAAAATATTCCTCGGCGATGCCGCTACTCCCGGCGATTTCGATATCCTGCTAATGGTGGAATCGAAAAACATGGCCGCGCTCGATAACGTCCGGGAAAAATTCGACCCGATTGCGAATAAGATCGAAGGAAGCGTCGAGCAACAGCGCAACACCGCGACCAAGCGCCTGGAGATTCGCGAAATCATGGGCACCAAACTTATGCGCGAAGTCACCTTGAAATAATTGCCTCCGCCTTCCGACGCGCCGCGCATTCATTCGCGGCGCGTCCTTTCGGCACTGAAGTGGGACTGGTCCGGCCCTGGCAGCTCCGCGTAAACCCGATCAACAATGAATCCTGAACTGGGTTGCGCGTCCGCTCGATTGGCGCGTTCTTCTCCTTCACTATGAAATTGCATCGCTCGTCCTTCTTCGTTTGCGCCCTCTTGGGTTTGCTGATCATCCATTTGCGCGCCGCAGAACCCAAACCCGCGCCCGCCGCAGAAAAGAAACCGGTCTTCAACGAATATCACGGCACCAAAGTCGAGGACGACTATCAGTGGCTCGAGAACGATGATGACCCCGCGGTCAAGGCATGGTCGGACGCGGAAAACAAGCGAGCTCGCGCCTATCTCGACGGGTTGCCGACACATTCGGACATCGAGAAACAGCTCACGGAATGGTATGCGAAAACGTCGCCCAGTTATTCCTCGATCGTGGCGCGGCCGGGGTTGTTGTTTGCGATGAAGTTTCAGCCGCCGAAGCAACAACCAATGCTGGTCACGCTCGTTTCCGCGAACGATCTGAAATCAGAAAAGGTGCTGGTCGATCCAAATAAGATCGACAGCAAAGGCACGACCACGATCGACTGGTTCGAGCCTTCCCTGGACGGCTCCAAACTGGCCGTCTCTCTCTCCAAGGGCGGGAGCGAAGACGGAACTTTGCATTTCTTCGACGCGACGTCGGGCAAGGAACTCGGCGACACGATTGCCCACGTGCAATATCCAACTGCGGGCGGCAGCGCGGCTTGGAACGCGGATGGGAGCGGCCTTTATTACACTCGTTTTCCGCGCAAGGGTGAGCGGGCGGAGGAAGACCTGAATTTTTATCAGCAGGTTTATTTCCACAAACTCGGGACGCCCGATAGCGAGGACACTTACTCGATCGGCAAAGACTTTCCGCGCATCGCCGAGATCAAACTGGAATCATCGCCCGACGGCAAGAATGTGCTCGCGACCGTCGCGAACGGGGACGGTGGCGACTTCGCCCATTATTTGTTAGGCCCGAACGGCGCCTGGAAGCAGATCACGCAATTCAGCGATCAGGTGAAACTGGCCCGGCTCGGCCGCGACAACGCCCTCTACCTGCTCTCGCGCGCGGATGCGCCCCGTGGCAAGGTTCTGCGATTGCCGCTGGAAACGCCGGAGTTGGGCAAGGCAGTCGAGATTGTGCCGGCGAGCGATGCAGTTGTGGAGCAGCTCGAACCGACTGCGAGCAGTCTTTATGTCGTCGATTTGTTAGGTGGGCCTTCGCAGTTGCGCCGTTTCGACCTCGCGGGGAAAGGCGGATCGACCATATCAGTGCCGGCGATTTCCAACGTGCAGGAAATCGCCTCCCTGGAGGACGGCTCGCTTCTCTTCCGGGACGCTAGTTACACCGAGCCGGCGGCCTGGTTCAAAGTCGGCGCAGAGGGAAACCAGCCGCAGAAAACCTCGCTCGTCAGCACATCGCCGGTCTCCTTCTCGGATATTGAAGTAACGCGTGAATTCGCGCCGTCGAAAGACGGAACGAAGGTTCCGCTCAACATTCTTTGCCGCAAAGGAACAAAACTCGATGGGAGCAATCCGACCCTGCTTTACGGTTACGGCGGTTACGGCCTCAGCATGTCGCCCACTTTTGACTTCCAGAGGCGCCTCTGGTTCGACCGCGGCGGGATTTATGTCGTGGCCAATATTCGGGGTGGCGGCGAATTTGGCGAGGAATGGCACAAGGCCGGCAACCTGACAGACAAACAAAACGTCTTCGATGATTTCGCGGCCGCGGCGCAATACGTGATCGAGAAGAAATACACCAATCCCGACAAGCTTGCCCTGATGGGCGGAAGCAACGGCGGCCTGCTCATGGGCGCCCTGATCACCCAGCACCCCGACCTGATGCAGGCGGTCGTCTCGGCGGTGGGCATCTACGATATGCTGCGGGTGGAGCTGGCGCCTAATGGCGCTTTTAACGTGACGGAATTTGGGACGGTGAAGAACGAAGATCAGTTCAAGGCGCTCTATGCCTACTCGCCCTATCATCACGTCGTCGATGGCACGAAGTATCCGGCCATCCTCATGATGACCGGTGCGAATGACGGCCGCGTTGCCCCCTATCACTCGCGCAAGATGACGGCCCGTCTCCAAGCGGCAAACAAATCGGATCATCCGATTTTCCTGCGCACCACGACCAGTGCGGGGCACGGGATCGGAACGGCCTTGAGTGAGCGGATCAAACAGCAGGCCGACATCTACAGCTTCCTTTTCGCGCAACTCGGGATGAAGCCGGCGAAGTAGGTGCGCTCTTCAGCAAAGTGTCGAGGTTGCTGCGTCAGCCGCTGTTGAGAACGCGCCGCTGGCAACGGTGAGCGATGAATCTTTCTCCGAAATTTGAAGAGGCATTGGTCTACGCGACCCGCGTCCACGGCGGCCAGTTGCGCAAGAAAACCAGGATCCCTTATATCGGTCACCTCCTCGGCGTGACCGCGATCGCGCTGGAATATGGCGCGAACGAGACCGAGGCGATCGGCGCGCTCTTGCACGACGCAGTGGAAGATTGCGGCGGCCCGAAACGTCAGCGCGAGATTGAGGAGAAGTTTGGTCTCGAGGTGGGCGAGATCGTGGCCGGCTGCACTGACACTGATCAAACACCGAAACCGCCCTGGCGCGAGCGCAAAGAAAAATATATCGCGCACCTCAAAACCGCTTCCGCCTCCACCCGTCTGGTCTCGGCCTCTGACAAGATGCACAACGCGCAGGCGATCGTGCATAATCTGCGGGAGGAGGGCGAAGGGGTCTGGGATCGCTTCAACGCCGGCAAGGAAGGCGCGCTTTGGTATTATCGCTCGTTAGTCAGGGCCTTCCGCGAGCACGGGAACAGCGCGCTCCTCGATGAATTAGATCGAGTGGTGATGGAGATGGAGCGGCTCGCTCGCCAGGAATCGAGTCACGTCGCGGTCAGCTCTGGCGCCGGTTAGACCTCGTTGTGCAACGGCGAACGTTTTCTTCAGCGACAGATCGATCCTTTTGATCTTTGTCGTGGTCCGCGCGTTCGGAAACGTGGTTCCTCCACTCGTCCCGTTCAGGTCCATCATTGCATGGTTAGGGTTGGCTGGGTCGTGCGTGCGGAATGATGAAAAAGTATTCTGCTCATCGAGGAATACGCCTTAGATTCTCCTTCAAGCTGCCGAGCTATCATAGGTATGTGGCGATCGAACTCCTTACGAGAACAAGTGAGCTGCCGCGAGCGGGAGCGCGCGTGTCGCGGCCGATTGAGGGGTTAAAGTCATGTGAAGCTGGGCAGACGGCGGCTCGCGGTCGGCTGATGTGCTCGGTGAGATGCGTCGTGTCTCTCATGGGAGGCGCGCATGGAAATACGCCATCAAATGATGCGTGTGGAGTTATTCAGGCGAGCTATCCAGGATTGCTGACGCCAATGGTTTCCCAGATCATGAACTCGTCCAGCGTTTGCCGGGTCTTGTCCGCGACAAATCCGACCACAATGGCGTCATCGACGAAGCCGAGAAACGGAGTGCTGTCCGGAATCAAATCGAATGGGTCGACCAAATAGTTGAGAGCAGCTACGATCCACGTGAGATCATCATTCGAAACCTGCCGGTATTCACCGCGCTCGTACGCGCGGACCAGCCGCAGCATCGTCTGAAGATACGGCCAATTCTCCTTGAACCGCTGCCTGGGGAGCGACGCCGCCTCTTTCGCGGCTTGATCAAAAAGCGAGCGCAAACCGCCGGAACCGACGACACGCAGTTCGGCTTCGCGAAGCGCCCGGGCAAACGCCTCGCTGCGCAGGGCTGGTTTCCGATAGGAAATGTGCTTTTCGGTGGTCGACTTCCCTTTCGCTTTTTTCATCTGCCGCTATGAAAACACCTCGATGCGCCAATGAGCCGCCAATTCACGCCATCGAGCGAGAACAAGATCAGCCACCGCTGGCTGAACCGCTGTGGTTTGGAATGAACGTGTGCTAATCATTGGAAAGTGAAGCCGTGCGCTGGCCAGCGGTTGGTTAAACCTTTGCGGGCCATGCGATGGGCGTGTCTTCGAATCGTACTCCGAAACTGTGCCGAAGCCAGGACCGAAGCAAAGAGAATACACCTGCCTGCACCCTACTTCGAGGAGCCGACCCGGCTGAGTGAGGCGGAGCGTCCCTCCGGGGGAGGGGTAAAATTCAGTTGCGCAAACGGGGTTTCCCGCTAACTTCCGCGTTCCTTATGGCGAAGACCTCGTGGATTAATCGCAACGACCGCAAGCGCAAGACGGTTGAGAAATACGCCGCGCTGCGGGCGGAGCTGAAGGCGAAGAAGGACTATATTGGCCTCTCGCAGTTGCCTCGCGACGCCAGCCCGACCCGGGTGGTCAATCGCTGCCAGGTGACGGGCCGCCGCCGCGCCTTTATCCGCCGTTTCAAGATTTCCCGCCTGACGTTTCGCGAGCTCGCTTCCGCCGGCCTCATTCCCGGCGTGACGAAGTCGAGCTGGTAGCAGGCCGAGAGCGGCTGGACTCGGGTGCTTCCCCAGCATCCGCACCATGAATTTTTTGACGTTTCATTTCTTCGCGTTCGCGCCGCTGGCCGAAGGCGTTTCCAGACATTGGGATTCGCCCGGGCTCCTCTTTGGGAAGCTCTCAGCGATTGCCGCGCTCGTTTTTCTCAATGGCTTTTTCGTGGCAGCGGAGTTCGCCCTGGTCAAAATCCGGATGAGCCAGCTCGAGGCCCTGGCGGATGAGGGAAACACCCGCGCGGGCAAGGCGCAGAAGTTGGCAGGTGATCTCGATGCCTATCTTTCGGCCTGCCAGCTCGGAATCACGCTGGCGAGCCTCGGTCTCGGCTGGGTGGGGGAGCCGTTTCTGGCGCAGATTCTGCAACCGGGTTTTGCGCTGCTCGGGATCAGCTCGCCGGCGGTCATCACCTCGGTGTCGTTCTTCATCGCCTTTTCCGCCATTACCTTTTTCCACATCGTTCTGGGCGAGCAGGCGCCGAAGATCCTCGCCATCCGCAAACCGATCCCGGCGACTTTGATCGTGAGCGGGCCGCTGCGGTTGTTTTACATCATCTTCAAGCCGGCGATCTGGTTTCTGAATGCGTCGTCGAACTGGGTGCTGACCCACATCCTGCGGACCGAGCCGGTGAAAGAAGGCGAGCTGGCGCACAGCGAGGAAGAGTTGCGCCTGATTCTGGACGAGAGCGAAAAATCGGACGAAGTCTCGACGATCGGTCGCGACATCCTGCTCAACGCGCTCGACATGCGGCGCCGGGTGGTGCGCGATATCATGACGCCGCGGGGCGACGTGATCTACCTTGATGTCGAGCAAAGCTTTGACGAGAACGTGAAGAAGGCGCTGGAATCGCGCCACACCCGATTCCCGCTTTGCCGCGGCCACCTCGATAACGCGATTGGGTTGATTCACATCAAGGAACTGGTGCCGATGATGCGCGATCCGCAGCCGGACCTGATGAAGATCAAGCGCGAGCTGATTCCGGTGCCGGAGATGATGTCGCTGGAGAAGCTGCTCAATCTTTTCCTCGTTAGGCACGCGCATCTCGCGATCGTGGTCGATGAATACGGCGGCACAGTTGGGATGGTGACGATGGAGAACGTGCTCGAGGAACTGGTCGGCGACATCCAGGACGAGTTTGACACCGAGAAGGCGGAGTTTCGCAAAATCAACGACCACGAATTCACGGTCGATGGCGGGCTCGGTCTTTACGAGCTGCGGGATTTTGCCGGTCTGGAGCTGGAGAACTCGGACGTGAGCACGGTGGGGGGTACGTCACTCACTTGTTAGGCCACCTCCCGAAGATGGGCGAGCAGGTGCCGATCGAAGATTACGTTATGACCGTTTCCCAAACCGACGGGCGTCGCGTCGGTCAGCTCCATTTCAAGAAAATGGCGGACGACGATGGGCAGAGGGAGCGGTGAGCGTGAGGCGTTTTAACCGTTGAAGCGTTTAGGCGGGATCGTAGCGCTGCGAGCGCTTTTGGCTGACTCGGCCGATCTGGCGAGGGAGCGCTGCCGCCAGGCGGAACGCTTTGTGCGCTGGGGAGAGTGCCGGCTGCAACGCGGCTAAAACCTCCGGAAGTCGGCGACCACGTTGATGGCGCCGGCGACGGGCTTGGCGTTGTCGTAGGCGGGAGTGAACTGCGCGCGCTTCAAGGCACCCTCCAGAAATGCGCCGAGACCACTGCCTTTGGGATTTTCGGTTGCCCCGGAGGTGTTCGTGACCACTCCCCGCTGGTCGACATTCACCAGAACCTCCGCCCGACCGTCGAGAAAATCGGAGATGAAGGTTTCGCTGGCATTTTGCACGGCGTGCCGCAAACCGCCGACCAATTGCGGCTGGATGTAGTTGGTCATCTTGCGCACGCGATCGCGATTCTGTGTGGCGAACGAAACCACGATCCCGTCGCTCGCCTTTCTCATGGATGAAAAAAATCGTGCCGCCAAGATAAACCGGGACGGGCTTTTGATCGATCATGGCCGGCTTGAAACGTCCCCAGTCGAGTGCCGTTTGAACCGCTTCCTTGTAGGCATCGCTGGTTCCGATCAGCGCGTGGGTGGCTTCGACAATGCCGTCATCGGTGATGTCGCAAAAAAACTGCACGGCGCCATCCAGTTTGGTCGCCTCGGGATCGTTAGGGAAATGAAGATATTGGGTGATGGAATCGGGGTCTTCGCTCACCAGCGCGGGTGTGATCGTACCGGTGATGGGGGGCGCCGGCGTGATCAACTCGGGCGTGGCCGAAGCCGCCTCTGCGGAGGCGGGAGACGCAGCGGCCGTGGCTGTGGCGGTTTTCTTTTTGCAGGCGGTGAAAACGCCGAAAAGCAGAGCCAGCGACAGAAACAGGTTCGCCAGGCGGCGGACGGAGATTTTTCCCATGGTCAAACTCGGGGGACGTAACCTCTGCTATCCGCTTGCGCAAGTGAGCGCGCCCGCGCCGGCGGCGAAAAAAAAGCACTACCCAACGGGCGGAACCGGCCCGACATTTCGGGCCTATGGCATACGAATTACCCAAATTACCTTACGCCAATGACGCTCTCGAGCCGCACATCGATGCGAAGACGATGGAGATCCATCACGACAAGCATCATCAGGCTTACATCACCAATCTGAACAAAGCGCTCGAAGGCAAACCCGAGCTCGCCGGCAAGTCGATCGAGGATCTGATCGGCAACCTAGACGCCGTCCCGGAAGACATCCGCACGGCGGTG
Organism: uncultured Verrucomicrobiae bacterium; assembly: GCA_963737995.1. Lineage (GTDB taxonomy): Bacteria > Verrucomicrobiota > Verrucomicrobiia > Chthoniobacterales > UBA10450 > Palsa-1392. Next base: position 132,842 of record CAVTUV010000008.1, on the reverse strand, counting down.
CGCAACAACGGTGGCGGCCACGCCAACCATTCGTTCTTCTGGCAAATCATGGGTCCCGGTGACGGCAATACGCCAACCGGCAAACTCGCCGACGATATCAAAGCGACCTTTGGCAGCTTCGACGCTTTCAAGGAAAAACTGGCCGACGCCGGAGCAAAACGTTTCGGGAGCGGGTGGGCCTGGCTGATCAAGAACAAAAGCGGCAAACTGGAAATCGTCTCGACGGCGAACCAGGACAGCCCCCTGATGGAGGGCAACAAACCAGTGCTCGGCGTCGACGTCTGGGAGCACGCCTATTACCTGCACTATCAGAATCGCCGTCCCGATTATCTCAAGGCCTGGTGGAACACGGTCAACTGGGCCGAGGTCGCCAAACGTTACGAGAAGTAGCGCGGAGAATTAGAAGCCGGGACGCTGTTGTAGCCGGGATCGGAGATCCGGGTTTTGCCGCGGCATGGTTCACCATGCGGCCGGGATCATCGATCCTGGCTACAATGCCGCTGGTCGCCATCGTGGCGAAACCGTATGTTGTTTCCTGCGATGAAGAGGCTTCTCTGTCTGTTCCTGATTTCCCTGCTTGTTTCCGGCGCGCACGCTCAGGATTCCCCTCTGGGGATTGACCTGCTTTACCCGGAATTCGCGCATCCTCGGGAGGACGCCTTCACCGCGATCGAGAAGCGCGATTACCGTTTCATTAATGTCGATCGCCATGCCAAGGAGGTGCCCGGCTTGGAACGCTCTCCGCGCATGATCGAGATCTACGGCACGAAGTTCGTGAAGCAGCGTTTCCGCCTCTCCGCCACTCCTTCCCAGAAATTTAGCTTCATTCTCCGCGCCCGCGCTTACGCCGAGGAATATAACCTGACTCTGCTCCACTATTTGCTGCAACATTCTCCGAGGAAGTGATGCAATCGGAAAGAGTCAGGCTTCTCGCTCATTCGCCGGACCATCTCCGGGCATTGATGGAGGGTGGGAATGCCTACGAGCGTCAGTTCGAGATTAGCGTAGCCAGCGGTGTGAAAGAGTTTCTGACGGGTCCCGAGGTCTCGGAGTCTTTTTTGGCCCGACTGCGTGAGGCCGTTTCCGTCGATCCCTGGAGAGACGGGTTTGGCGTTGTTCACCTGGCGGATCAACGCCTGATCGGACTTTGCAGCTTCGTTGGTCCGCCCGATGCCGAGGGAGGCGTGGAGATTTCCTACGGTATCGCGCCCGAATTCGAGGGCCAGGGATACGCCACGGAGGCGGCGCGATTGCTCGTTGACCACGCCTTCGCCAACGGTCGCGTGCAAAGGGTGTGGGCTCACACGTTGCCCGAAGGCAACGCCTCCACGCGGGTCCTGCAGAAATGCGGTTTCAAGCGCTGCGGCGAGTTGATCGACCCGGTCGACGGCCCGGTCTGGCGCTGGGAGCGGCAGAGGGAAGCGGCCTAGTTTGCTTTGTCTGGGCTCGCTCGTCCGGCGATTTCTGCTCGCTTCCGCAAACGACAGCTGATTTGTTCGCGTTATTCCGGACCGGTTTCGATCATGCAAACGTTGAATCATCTCTTCGAGAACAACAAAGCCTGGGCGGGTCGTATCCGGGAGGACAAACCGGATTTCTTCCTCAATCTTTCACGTCAACAGTCGCCCGAATATTTGTGGATCGGTTGCGCCGATAGCCGGGTGCCGGCCAACGAAATCGTCGGGCTCTCGCCCGGAGAGTTGTTCGTGCACCGCAACGTGGCCAACCTCGTCGTTCATACCGACCTGAACTGTTTGTCGGTCATGCAGTTTGCGGTCGACCTGCTCAAGGTGCGCCACATCATTGTCTGCGGACACTATGGATGCAGCGGCGTGCAGGCCGCGCTCCGCCGTGACCGGCTGGGCCTGAGCGATAATTGGCTGCGCCATCTCCAGGACGTGCGGCAAAAGCATGAAGTTACGTTGGCCAAAGCCGGCGGGGATGTCGAGGCGGCCCGGCGACTCTGCGAGCTGAATGTGGTCGAGCAGGTAGCCAATGTTTGCCGGACCACGATTGCGCTCGATGCATGGGAGCGTGAGCAGGAGTTAACCGTGCACGGCTGGATTTATGGGTTGCAGGACGGACTTCTGCGCGACCTCAATGTCACGGTCGGTCGCGCCGAAGAAACGCTCCCGGTTTATCAAAGCGCGATCGCGGCATTGGATTGATCGGCGGTTGTCTGCCTAACCGGGCAGTCGGATCTCGTTTGCGCCTAAGGCAGGTACTAAGCTTCGACCAAAGCGACGCCGGTTGTGTCGGCGACGCCGCGGACGATGGCGGTGTAATTATCCGGATATAACGTCGCGACGATCGCGCTTTCGCGGTCATTGGTTGGTGGGATACCGGTCGCAAGAATCTCCGCCTGATTGTCATCCTTCCGGTTATGATTCGTCCTACTCAAGGCGCCTTGATTGTTGTGCAATTCAAGCACTGGATCCTGCAATGCGCCGCCCGGCTTGGTTGTCGGCTTGCTCGCTACGGCACGGCACCTTCGGTCTGGAGGGGGAATGCGAAGTCCCTCCTTACCAAGTCCAACGCAGGGAGATTCCGGTTGCGTAGAGGCGCTCAAGACCATCAGGCGCATTGCCCAGGTCTCTAAAGAGCGTATGCGTGAGGCGTAGCTCGGAATGCCGGGTCATCTGGACGCCCGCGCCGAATTCGAGGAGCACCGTAAGGGGCGTAGCGCTCCAACTGCTCTGATTGTCGAGGCTGGCGTCTCCAAAAAAGAACTTGGGTGCGCCAAAGAGGAAGAACCGGTCGAGGTACTTCCATCTTGCCTGAATCTTGCCGTTCAACTCGACCTCGTAGCGTGCGTTGACGATTTTGTCGCGGCCAAACCGGGCCGCCGGCACGTCGTTTGGCGAAGCACCCGGCGTGGCCGGATATTCGAGGGTCGGAGCAAAGATAAAGCCTTCCACGTAGCCGGAGATCCACGCGACCTTTGCGGCCTCGACCGGACGATCCGTGCCACAGCGAAGAGAGAGTCCCATCCAGGGTTGCGTTTCGGGTTTTGAATCGAACCCTCCGAGGTCGAATGCCTCGTTGTAAGTGATCCGCAAACCGAGGCTGTGCGTAAACTGGTATCCGAGAGTTGGCTGGAACGTGAGCAGGATTGGATTGGCGGAGTAGTTGTAGTCGGTCTGTGGTCGCGAATCACCCATCGGCATGAAGAGGTAGAGCCTTCCGAACAAACCGGACTCGTGGAAGACGGTAACATCCGCACTCAGCGCGTAACGCGCCGTAACTAGATCCTCCGTTTCCCGGCCAAAATTCGGATCCTATTCGTGGTGCGGTGGATAGAACGTCAACTCCACGTAACCCGAGGTGGTGAAGGGCGGTTGCCGTTTTGCCGTCGTGGTGACGAGATTCTTGCCGGTGCTCGGAAGGCTCGGAGGCAGGCCCAGGTTGAAGTCCTCCGGAAAAATGGAGCCGCGTTGTTCAACGGATCCAATTCCGCGCCGGTTTCGGACGTGGAGAGCAGACAGACGATTGGGAGTGAAGCAAAGAGGAGGTGTTTAACGAGAGAAACACGTGGCTGCCACAGATGCCGAGGATGCCGCCAGCGCCTTGAGTGTTTGACCGGAATTTGCATGCCAAGATCCAGAGGCGAAGGCCGGATCATGGCGATCTGGGTTCGGGGCGTCAAGCCGCCGCGCCGATTGACCATCCCCCGGCGCGCCCGCATAGTGGCCATTCCATGTCGATCGAGCTGACCCGCAACTTCTGCATCATCGCGCACATCGATCACGGCAAGACCACCTTGTCGGATCGGTTGCTCGAGCGCACCGGCACGATCCACGATCGCGAAAAGCAGGATCAACTTCTCGATTCGATGGATCTCGAACGGGAGCGCGGGATCACGATCAAGGCGCATCCGGTGGCGATGCGTTACACCGCGAAGGACGGGCAGGAATACCGGCTCAACCTGCTCGACACGCCGGGCCACGTCGATTTCGCCTACGAAGTTTCGCGCAGTCTTGCGGCCTGCGAAGGCGCGCTCCTCATCATCGACGCGGCGCAGGGCGTGGAGGCGCAGACGGTCGCCAACGTCCACCTCGCGCACAAGCAGGGCCTGACGATCGTTCCGGTGATCAACAAGATCGATTTGCCGAACGCCGATCTGCCGTCGGTCCATCGACAGCTCGAGGAGATCCTCGCCATCCCGGCGGAGGAAGCGATCGATTGCAGCGCGAAGATGGGCATCGGGATCGACGAAATCCTCGAGGCGGTTGTGCATCGCATCCCGCCGCCGCCGGAGCCGAGACGACGAAGTCTTGCGCGCGCTCGTTTTCGATTCGGTCTTCGACATTTACCGCGGCGTGGTCGCCTACGTGCGCGTCGTTCTCCGGCAAGATGGACGGCCGATCAGCAGATCAAGGTGATGAGCACCGACACGCGCTACGAGGTGAAGGAAGTCGGCGTTTTCACCCCGAAGATGTTCGCGCAGCCGATGCTCAAGCCGGCGATGTCGGCTACGTCATCGCGAACATCAAGACCACCTCGGAATTGAAGATCGGCGACACCATGACCGACCTGCGACATCCGGCGAAGGAGCCGCTGCCCGGTTTTCAGGAAATCCATCCGATGGTCTTCAGCGGGATTTATCCGATCAACACCGCCGACTTCGAGCATCTCAAAACCGCCATCGGCAAGCTGCGGATGAACGATTCGGCCTTCGTCTATCAGCCGGAAAGTTCGGTCGCGCTCGGCTTCGGTTTTCGCTGCGGCTTTCTCGGCCTGCTCCACATGGAGATCATCCAGGAGCGGCTCCGGCGCGAGTACGACATGGATATCATCGCGACGTCTCCGAGCGTCATCTACGAAGTCCTGACGACCCGCGGCGAGATCCTGCTGGTCGATAACCCGGCGCACCTGCCCGACCCGAGCGTGATCGAGGAAATCCGCGAGCCGATCGTGCGCGCCTACATTCTTTGCCCTAACGAATCCATCGGCGACATCCTCCAGCTCATCCTGGAAAAGCGCGGCACGATGGATCACACCGAGTCGCTCGACACCCGCCGCGTCATGCTTCACTGCGAGCTGCCGCTGAACGAAATCCTGGTCGATTTCAACGACAAGATTAAGAGCATCACCCGCGGCTACGGCTCGATGGATTACGAGCATGCCGGCTATCGCGCCTCGAAACTGGTCAAGCTCGATCTGCTCGTGAATGGCGAACCGGTCGACGCCTTTTCCACCATCGTGCATCGCGACCAGGCCGAGCCGCGCGGACGGCAGCTCGCCGTCGAAACTGAAGGAAGTGATCCCGAGCCAGCTCTATCAGGTCGCGATCCAGGCGGCGATCGGCGGGAAAATCGTCGCGCGCGAAACCATCTCGGCGCTGCGCAAAAACGTGACCGCGAAATGCTACGGCGGCGATATCACGCGCAAACGCAAGCTGCTCGAGAAGCAGAAGGAAGGAAAAAAGCGGATGAAGAGCATCGGCAAAATCAACATCCCGCAGGAAGCCTTCATCGAGGTGCTGAAGTCCTCGCAGTGAGTTCGATGACGCCGGGAATCGAGAATCGGGAATCGGGACCGGCCGATGGAAAGCCCGGCCTCGCCTGCGGCTGCGTTCGCACGGTTCTTGAATGACGATCACGAAGCCGCTTTGCAAACCCCATTCCTCAGCTAGCGTTTCGCCGCATGTTTGAGCCCCGCTACATCAAGCACAGCCACCTCCTCGTCCGCCATGCGGAGAAGTTGATTCGTTACCGGCGCGATCGCCTGAGCGAAGCAACCATCGCGGAATTGCGCGCGCAGATCGAGAAGGTGCGGCGCCGCGATGAAGGCGCGCGACCAACGCGCCACGCACGAGGAATCGGAGCGGCTCGACGCCCTCCTCACCGCGCACACGCCGCCGCACAAACACGCGGTCTGGCGCGAGAACGTCGAAGTCATCCTGGTCGCGATCGTGGTCGCGATCGGGATTCGCTCCTATTTCATCCAGCCTTTCAAAATTCCGACCGGCTCGATGCAGCCGACCCTCAACGGCATCATCGGCCATCCGAGACCACGCCGGCGCCTAACTTTCTCAAGCAGATCGTTCGATTTCGTCGTCCTCGGCCGCAACTACATCAACGTCGTCTCGGGAGAGGAGAACACGGTCGAGAGCGTCACTTCGCGCAAAAGTTTCTCTTCTTCTTCACCTTCTCGCGCATCGATCTGCGACCAGCAATCCTTTACCGTTTATGCGCCGCCGGAAATTCTGCGGCAGGACTTTCAGGTCTATCCCGGCAACGTCTATCATCGCGGCCAGGTGATCGCGCGCGGCGCGGTCGATACCGGCGATCAGGTTTTCGTCGATAAGTTCAGCTACAATTTTATCCATCCGCATCGGGGCGATGTTTTCGTCTTTCGCACCAATCACATCCTCGGCATTCGCGAAGATCCGGAAGCGGGCGCGCCCTTTTACATCAAGCGCCTTACCGGCACGCCGGGCGACGAGTTGCGGATCGATTCGCCGAAGCTCTACGTCAATGGCGAGCCGGCGAAGAACTTTGGCATCAGGCGCGTGATGTCGGCGCAGGCGCCTTATCGGGGTTACGCGCCGGGGCAGGCCTTTCTCGGCGACTCCGGACCGACTCTTCGTCATCCCGCCGCATAGCTATTTCGCGATGGGCGACAACAGCTACAACAGCTACGACAGCCGCTACTGGGGACCGGTCCCGGAAGAAAACCTGGTCGGGCGCGGGCTTTTTGTTTACTGGCCGTTTAAGCGGCACTGGGGTTTCATTCGTTAGGGGCAGCGGTGGAGTAATGGAGTAATGGAGTAATGGGATCGACCAGCACTCCATTACTCCACCATTCCATTTCTCTACCCTCTGCTTGGCGTGTTCGCTGGGCTACCTCGCTCGTTCTGCTGACCAACCCGGTGCGGATCGCGCTGCGCGATGGGTTTCGCTGCCTCCTGCGTTTCAAACGCCTCTGGCTCGTCTTCGCGCTTCTCGCCCTGGCTTACTCCGCCTTTCAGTTTGTCGTCTTCACTCCGCTGCAACTGACGGCCGATCTGCGTCTCGAGCAGTTCGCTTTTGGGACTCGTGGCATTGGCCGCTCTTTTCCCAGGTCTGGCGCGAAAGCCTGCTCCACACGCTCGAATCCGTCGCCGGAATTTTCGATGCCGCCGCCACGACCTATCCGCTCTCGGTCCTGGCGGCGCTGCTCCTGATTCTCAACTGGCGCGGCTTGCATCGCAGCCTGGTGCGCGCGCTGCGCAAACAATTTGGTCTCGGCGGCTGGCTGATTTATCTCGGCGTCCTGCTCAGCGCGCTCGCCTCGCTGCTCAAGCCGCTCATCTACTGGCCAGGTGCCGGATCGCACCCATTTTCTTTCCCCGGCGCATTTTCTCCAGACCTCGGCCGCGGTTGATACGGTGGCGTTTATCTTCGAATATCTCTGCGCAGTTTACATCCAGGTTTATCTCATCACGGTTTGTCTTGCCTGGATCAAGGGGCTGCATTTCCGGGAGGGCGAGCTGCTCCGATTTGCCATGCGCCGGTTCAGTTTTGTCCTGAAATGGCTCGGGCTCGTCGTGCTCGCGAGCACGCTTTTGCTCCGTCTTCCGCTCCTCATGGCCTATTTTCGGGATGTGCCCGGCGTGCTCGATTATCTGCCGGCCGGCCGTTGCGTCATGGCGGCGCTCATCTTCTCTTTTGCCACGATGCAGATTTCGCTCGTCCTGCATAACGAAAGCCTGCGCGAAGCTTTCGGGCGCATTGGCAATTCGTCAGGCGGCACATCTTTCGCTTCGGCTGGTTCCTTTTCATCTGCGGACTGCATTACTGGTTTCTCGCGCTCGCCGACGCGACCATGCGGGCCGCCGCGACCGAACGCCCTCTCGCTCTGATTGTCTGGAAACTGTTTTACATTCTGCTGCGCGCGCTCGTCACCGGCTGGCTGCTCGCGAGCTGGGTTTGCCTTTTCCGGCAATGCGAGATTGGGCGGGTGAATCGCGAAACCTGGATCCGTTATTGATGCCGTGCAGACCGATCCATCGAGCGCCGAGGAGATCACCCGCGCGAGCAAATCGAATCTCGCCCTTGCTTTCGTTTCGTTAGGCGCGGAACGCCGGCGCGACATCACGGTCTTCTATGCCTTTTGCCGCCTGATCGACGACATTGCCGATTCGACCGACGCTGCGCCCCGAAGAAAAAGCGCGCCAGCTGACCTGCTGGCGGAAGTCGCTCCGCGGCCCGCGGGCGGATGAGCCGCCGCTTGCCCCGGACGTGCGCGGCGTGATCGGCAAATATCCGATCACGCCCGCGATGCTGGAGGAAATCATCGACGGGGTGGAGATGGACCTGACGATCGCGCGCTACGAAACCTTTGCGGCCTTGCGCGAATATTGTTATCGCGTGGCGAGCGCGGTCGGGCTCGTCAGCATCGAGATTTTCGGCTACCGAAATCCGGCCTGCGCGAATATGCGATCGAGCTCGGGCTGGCCTTGCAGATGACCAACATCCTGCGCGACGTGGACAAAGATCTGGCCCATGGGCGCGTTTACCTGCCGGAGGAGGACCTGGCGCGGTTCGACTATGCCGAAGGCGATCTGGCGGCGCGCGTCTACGACGACCGATTCGTTAGGCTGATGCAGTTCGAGGCGGAGCGGGCCGCGCGCCTTTTTCGAAAAGGCGGCCGCGCTTTTGCCGCGGGAAGATCGGCGCTCGATGGTCAGCGCCCAGATCATGGCCTCGATTTATCATGCCCTGCTGCGGCAGATGGAGCGCGATCGCTTTCGCGTTTTCGAGCGCCAGTACGGACTGAGCAAGTTGGCAAAGTTCTTGCACGTCGTCCCGGCATCTGCTGAAGCTTCGTTGAATAGGCGAGCAACATCCGTCTTAACCATTCGGTTCGAACCATACAGCTATGAAAAAATACTTTTATCCCAGTAGCCGCGGCCGCCGTTCTCTTTCCGCTTCTCTTGAGCTCGTGTGAAACGCCCGCCGGCCAGGGCGCAGGTTTCGGCGCGGTCACTGGCGCAGCGGCCGGCGCGTTGATCGGCGGTGCGCTGCGGGAGGACATGGCGCGGCGATTGGGGCGGGAGCGGGAGCCTTGGCCGGAGCACTGATTGGGGCGGCGATCGCAGAGGATCAGGCGCGTAATTATCATGCGCCTCCGGGGGGCTATCCTTTTGCGAAGCGCACCGGAACGCCGGGCTACGTTTACAGTCCCGTACGGGGAGCACAACATCATTGATGTGCGCGGCGTGCCGCCGGGTGCGTTGGTGCGCGATCCGTCGACCGGCGGGATTTTCCGCAATCCCTGACCGCAAGTAACACAGCCATGGCTGTTGGGTCGAGCGAGCATGCTGCCTGCAGCTGGAAGCCTGCGCTACGTGACAGGCTGGAAGCCTGTATTACGCAACCGATCGACAAGTCGGCGCGTGGCCTCGTCCATGCGCACCAATTCGGGCCAGCCGCGGTGATAGCCTTCGCCAGGCAATTTGCGGGTCGCGTCGAGGCCCATGTGCGAGCCGACGTTTTGCACGCTGGGTGCGTGATCGAGTGAATCGCTCGGGTTCGTGATGATGGTGCTGTCGCGCTGCGGATCGGTGTTGGCGCAGAGGCGGAAGAGCACTTCGCTCGTGTTGTGCACGTCGCAATCCTCGTCCACCACCACGATGTATTTGCTGAACATCATCTGCCCCATGCCCCAGAGGCCGTGCATCACCTTGAAGGCCTGATAGGGATACTGTTTGCGGATGCTGACGAAGACGAGGTTGTGGAAAACGCCTTCCGCCGGCAGCGCCATGTCCACGATCTCGGGGAAGTTCATCTTGAAGACGGGCAGGAAAATTCGGACGCTGGCGGAGCCGAGATAGAAATCCTCCATCGGCGGAATGCCGACGATAGTGGTCGGATAAACCGCCTCGCGCCGATGCGTGATCGCGGTGAGATGAAAGACCGGGTAATCCTCGATGGCGGTGTAGAATCCGGTGTGATCGCCAAACGGCCCTTCCGGTCGCGCCTCGCCGGGCTGCACGTAACCTTCGAGGACGAAGTCGACATCGGCCGGAACCTCCAGGTCGTTCGTCACGCACTTGACCAGTTCGACTGATTTCCTGCGCAGAAAGCCGGCAAAAAGAATTTCGTCGAGACCGTCCGGCAGCGGCGCGGTCGCGGCAAAGGTGTAGGCCGGATCGCCGCCGAGCGTGACCGCGACCGGCATGCGCTCATTGCGCTCGTAATAGACCTTGCCGTGGCGCGCGCCGACTTTGTGCACCTGCCAGTGCATCCCGGTCGTGTGGTCGTCGTAAATCTGCATCCGGTACATGCCGAGGTTGCGCGCGCCGGTTTCCGGGTCGCGTGTGTGAACGTTCGGCAACGTGATGAAACGCCCGCCATCTTTCGGCCAGCATTTTAGAATGGGGAGATCGCGCAGGGAAACGTGATTCGTGTCCGCCGAAGTGGCACACCACTTCCTGGCAGGGGCGTTTTTGACGTGCTTTGGTCGCGCGTGCAGGAGATGGATGCCCTGCTTGAGCAGGCTCCAACCTTCGCGCAGGTCGGTTGGCGGTTTGGCCTTGAGAATGAGCTGAATTTCCTGCGCTACATCCGCGATGCTCGCGACCTGCAGGGCCAGCGCCATCCGTTTCTCTGATCCCATTGTGTTGATCGCGAGGGGGAACTTCGAGACCTTGCCATCAACCAGCGGCTGTTCGAAAAGCAGCGCCTTACCGCCGTGGGGCCATTTCATTTCGCGATCGGCCCATTCGGCGATTACCAGATCGGTCTCAACCGGGGTCGTGATGCGCTGCAGCTCGCCCGCCCGATCCAGTGCCTCGAGAAATTGAGAAAAAGATGCGTAAGCCATCGTTGTTCGCTGAACGTTCCTTACTCCGTTTTCGCTAAAAGCAAACGGGCACGCTTATTTCGCGGTCGCGAACCCACCCGGTCAATGCCGCTGTTGCGAGAAAGTCGCCGCCTCGTGCGCTGGCCCGATATCGTCCTGCTGATCAGTTATCCGGACCCGTGCGGGGCCGCTCGTTGCCAGAGCAGCGCCTGGGCTAATGATAGAGATCGTAGAGCTCGACCAATGCCGTTCCTGAATCCCCGGTCTTGGCAAGGACAAGGACGGTGTAAGCGCCCGGCGCCAGGCTTAAACGAATGGCCGCTTCGCGCGGATCTGCCGGCTCCAGACCGTCAATCCCGATGATCGAATCGCTGCCCGGCACATAGTCGTCGTTGCTACCCACGAGGTTCCCGTCCACATCGCGCACTTCGAGCATCGGGTCGTTCAATGGACTGGCCAGCCCTCGCTGGATGAGATTGGGCCCGATGGCACGCGCTACGGTCTCGTTGGTGCCGGTCCCGAACCCAGCGATGAAACCGCCAATCAACGGATTGGCGGCGTCGACGAAACCCCTCGTGCTGAGGTTCGACAAAGTCGTGTCGGCCTTAGGCGAGAGATCATAGGCCTCGACCAGAGCAGTGCCCGTGACGTCGTTGTTGCCACGGACAACGATGGTGTAGAGGCCGGGCTGAAGTGAGGTCACGAGGGCCGACTCCAAGTCGTCGGTTGGCGGGATGCCCGTGCTCTCAATCGCAAACTGCTGCGTATCTTTCCAATTATTATTGGAAGCGATGAGGCCGCCCGTCGAATCGTGCAATTCAAGAACCGGATCGGCTAATGGGTTAGAGATTCCCTTACTGGAGAGCGAAGGCCCGAGCGCGCGTAAAATGACATTCTTGGCTTGAGTGCCGACGACGATAAGTCCTCCGATCAAGACGTTGTCCCCCGTCAGCACGTTGCCCCGGGTGGAAAGATTGGCGAACTGGGCGGCCGCCGGCACGGTCTGGAAGCTGGAAAGGAGCAGTGTTTGATTGCTAAGACTAACGACGAAAGAACCGAGGCCATCCAGAGTCGTTAGGCGCGAACCGCTCGTAACGTTGCCCAGTCTCCCGCCCACCGTTCCGGTGCTGTCGAGGATTGTGAAGGTGGCGTGACTGGAGACGGGGAAGCCGGCCGCCACCTGGACCGCAAGGGTGCTCTTCCCCAGCGTGACATCGCCACCGACCGTCAAATGATCGGGTTGGTTGAGAGTAAACTGTCCATCGACAATACTGTCGCTGCTTGGTATGGAAAAGAGCAGAGTGGAGTCGCTGCTAAGATTAAGGTCGCCAGTGATTCTCGGGAAGAACGAATCGGTTGGCGCAAGGGTCGCACTCTCCAGCATTACCGTCCCAGCGACAACGAAGTTTAGCGATAGCTGACCGCCTTGGAAATCGAGCAGGTCAGCCATCATGGTGCCTTCGACCACGGTCGAACCGCCGGTTTGAATGTATTCGTGGCCAGCCGCGACCTCGAAATTGCCCGCGGGAATTTCGCCGCCGTGCGGATCGAATCCCGGTCCGCGCACTTCGATGGTGCCGGCGTTCATGAAGTTGTTCGGCGCAACAAAGAGATAGCCCGGGCCGACCTCAAAGGTGCCGCTCGCCAGGTTATCGGCGAAATTTCGTAACCCATTCCGGCCCAGTTGATCCGTGATGGAAGCAGTGTTTACGAGGGTGAGGTTACCTCCATTATGCGCGATGGCGGCCGCGGTGAACTGCAAATTCGCCGTCCCCTCCAATCCCTCCACAACAAGGCTGCCGCTATTCAAAGTGCTGGTGGCCGAATCGAAATTAGTCAAAGCACCGTGCAGTGTGACGTTTGAACTATAGGCAACTAAAGAGCCATCCACGGTCGCATCGCCAGCCACGTCAAAGCGACCCGCTGCCGCAGGGGTATTTTTGACGGTCAGCGATCCCGCTGTAGTGATCGTCAGGTCTGAGATAACGATAGGGGTATCGACAAAAACCGCCCGCGGAATGGTGACGAAATAGGCGCTTCCAGCGACGTTATTTGGGACACCTATGGGCGACCAATTATCGGAGACGGTGTAATTCGTTGGCTCCTCTTCAAAAGTGCCCGGCGGTCCGACGTAAATGCTCTGGATGGGATCTGCTCGAACCAGGCCGGTGACCGCCAAAAAGGTAAGGGCGGAACGAAGCAAATAACGCATGTTCATTACTAGCAAATCTGTCCCCAAAGAACAAGGTTTATCCCTGGTCGTTTTTAAGAACGACGATCGCCCTTCAACTTCAGCCAGGAGCCCCTAATCCGGTGTTTGGGAGAAAGCTGAGAAAGAGTTTTTCCTGACCCGCACCAGAATCATTCCTCGCCATCAAAGTAGTCCAACGACTCGCCGCGCAAAAGCCGTCGTTCGGGCGAACGAACCAGCCATTTGTTACTATCGGGATAGTAACAGGATTCACCGATCGGATTATCGGCAACTACATAGATGATAAGATCTTCCGAGCTGTTATTAATCAGTTGGTGTGCTTCTCCCGGGGCAAAAATAAAGGCATCTCCCTCCCTGATAAGCGTCTTCCCGGTCTCATCGCGGGCGAGGCCTTGGCCTGAGATGACATGATAGAACTCCCATTGCGCGGCATGCGAATGATAAGGGTAGGGAGTCTGCCCGGGTGGGATGCGAAGGATTTCGACCGCAAAAGGATGACGAGCCTTAAAATCGGCAGCCTGCGGGTCCCAACCAAGCGCTTCCGAGAGTTCGCGGCCGGTGCCGACGAACTTTCCTTCGGGCGAAGCCCAGGGATACTCTTCGATTTCGTTACTATTAATCTTCCTCATCGGTGCTTCCTCCGGCGTGAAATTAATAAAGCAGGCCGGAATGTGGAAGTCGATACCTCGGGACGTGACGCTGCTGCTGCTGCTGCTGTTGTAGCCGGGGTCGCTGACCCGGATCGTGCGCCCTATTGGGTCGGCTATTTTCTTACGCGACGAATACCCTCGGCCGGGGTCACCGACCCCGGCTACAACGCTTGCGCACACGCCGCATTGCCGGTCCGCCCTATGGCCTCGTGATTTTCGGCTGCGGCCAGCGGAGGCTCGCCGCCTCAGGTCGAGCGTTCCGCCAGTGCGTATCGGGCGCGAAACCTGGCGGCGGCTTTGGCCCGTTCGCTCTCGCGATCGCGGGCCGGCGCCTTTGTGACCAGAGATTCGAGCAATTCGCGGGAAGCTTGCGCGACCTGGTCGACGGCACGGTGGAAAGCGCCCTCGTTTGCCCGCGAGGGCGCGGCAAAGCCGCTCAGTTTGCGGACGTATTGCAAGGCCGAGGCGCGGACCTCTTCGTCGCTCGCCGGAGGGGCGAAATTATGGAGCGTTTTGATATTTCGGCACACGAGAAAATCTCCTTTTGTTTAGTGACAAATACGAAGCGCGAGGATCGATCGCAAGTGGAGGAAAAGGCGGGAAGTCGTGGCTCAGCGGCCACTGTCGAGAACATTACCGAAATATTACATCGCTCGCCGGAGCGCATTTCAGCCTTGTCGCGAGCGTTCAGCACCGTATAAAGGAAGGCGCCCAGTGGACAGTCACAACGGTGTTGAATCAGGGTGTGGCTCACGATCCTTCTTCCGATCAAACGGGCGATGCACAAAATCGGAAATCAGACCACACTATGAAAATCGACGTTCTCATTATCGGCGGCGGGCCTGGCGGCTCTGCTGCAGCGATGTTTCTGCTCCGTGAAGGAATCACCCCCGTCATCCTCGAGCAGGAGGAGTTTCCGCGCTTTCACATCGGAGAATCCCTCACCGGCGAGGCGGCCCAGGTGCTGCGCCGGCTTGGGCTGGGCGAAAAAATGGATGCGATGGAAAATCCGATCAAACATGGCGTCCGGGTTTACGGGACCAACGCCACCACCAGTTGGTATGTGAAGGTTTCTTCCCGCGATGCCGATTGGAAATTGCACGATAATACCACCTGGCAGGTGCGCCGGAGCGAGTTTGATAAGATGCTGCTGCAGGAAGCGATCGACCGCGGGGCCAAACTCATGCACGGCACGGCGACGAAAGCGCTCCGAGCTGCGGACGGAACGCTGAGTGGGATTCGGGTCCGTCACCCCGATGGGAAAGAAGAAGACATCGCGACCCGCGTGGTGCTGGATTGTTCTGGCCAGGCGACTTTTCTCGCCAATCAAAAGGTGACGGGGCCGAAATACATGGGCAGCTACGACAAGCAGGTGGCTTTCTTTACTCACGTCCGCGGAGCGGTGCGCGGCAGCGGCACATCCGGTGTCGAGGCGAAGGACAACACGCTCATCTTCTATGACAAGAAATTCCACTGGGCCTGGTTTATCCCGATCGATAAGGAGGTAGTGAGCCTGGGAATGGTGACCCCGCGGGCCAAGTTTCTGGAGAAGAAACAGACGCCCGAGGAATATTTCCGGAGCGAGGTTTTCAGCATCAACCCCGAGATCGGACGACGCATCGCCAGGCTCGACCTCGCCGAGAAAGTGCACGTGATTCCAAACTATTCCTATCAGGTGCGCGGGTTCTGCGGGAAAGGCTTCATCTGCATCGGAGATTCCCACCGTTTCATCGACCCGATCTTTTCCTTCGGGGTCACCGTGACGATGCGGGAAGCGGAGTTTTCCGCGCCCATTGTCCGGCAATATCTCGAGGGCAAACTCGATGATGAAGAAAATCCTTTCGGAGAACACCAGATGGCCTGCGAAAAAGGAATCGATAATCTGGAAGACATGATCGACCTCTTTTGGGAACAGCCCTTCGCGTTCGCCACCTTTGTCCACTCCCGTTATGTGGAGCAAATGACCGACGCTTTCGCCGGGCGAATCTATGAGTTCGAACACCAACCGTCGCCCTCGATGTTATCGTTCCGCAAGCTGCTCAAGCGGACACGTGACTACGACGCGGATGACTATTCCGTCCCCATCGGGTCGCGTTACCATCCGGAGCGTGCCCCCCTCTGGGCGCCCGATTCACCCGTGGCAGAAACTGAAGAATGGATCGCGCGGGGACGGGGAAGCAACGGCGCCGAACCTCAGGACTCACAGGAGCGACCGACCCGGCTCGAAACGCCGATGAGCAAGGTTTAACCGCGTTGCGGCAGCCTGCGGCAGGCCAGGCGAGAGGGAAAATCTTCCTCGCCAATCCGGCGTCCAGCCGCTAGATAAACGCGCCATGCCCGCGCGATCCAGCAAACAGCCTGTCTCCGTTGTTACCGGCGGCGCCGGTTTTCTCGGCTCGCATCTGACCGACCGACTGCTTGCGGAAGGCCATCGCGTGATCGCGATCGACAACCTCATCACCGGCCACCTCACCAACATCGAGCACCTCGCCGGGCAACCAGAATTACCGCTTCATCAAACAGGATGTGACGCAGTATTTGTTCCTCCCCGACGAGATCGATTACGTCTTCCACTTCGCCTCGCCGGCCAGCCCGATCGATTATCTCGAGCTGCCCATCCCGACCCTGAAAGTAGGCGCGCTCGGGACGCACAACACGCTCGGCCTGGCGAAGGCGAAAAAAGCGACCTTCCTCCTCGCCTCGACTTCGGAGTGCTACGGCGACCCGCTCGTGCATCCGCAGAAGGAAGATTACTGGGGCAATGTCAACCCGATCGGGCCGCGCGGCGTTTACGACGAGGCGAAACGTTTCGCCGAGGCGATGACGATGGCCTACCACCGCTATCACGGGATCGATACGAAGATCGTCCGCATCTTCAACACCTACGGCCCGCGCATGCGGCTGCGCGACGGGCGGGTCGTGCCGGCCTTCATCGGGCAGGCCCTGAGCGGCACGCCGCTCACGATTTTCGGCGACGGCTCCCAGACCCGCTCGTTTTGTTACGTCTCCGATTTGATCGACGGCATCTTACCGTCTCTCGCAATCGGACTTTCACGAGCCGGTCAACATTGGCAACCCGCGCGAGATGACGATCAAACAATTCGCCGAGGAAATCATTCGCATCACCGGGACCAAATCGGGGATCGAATACAAACCGTTGCCGGTGGACGACCCGAAAGTGCGCCAGCCTGATATTACGCGGGCGAAAAAGATTTTGGGCTGGGAACCGAAGGTGGAATTCGAGGAAGGGATCACGCGAACGATCGATTACTTCCGGCAATGGCTGGAGCGCGCGAACCAGCGGTAGCGAACGAAATGGCGCGGGTGTTGCTTGTCATCCCGATCCGCCGCGGGCCGGAGAGGGACCTCACAACTGCAAGCCGCACCTTTCACCGAATGGAAAGCGTCGATTCCATCTGCGGGGTCCTCTCCGCGCTGCGCCGGATCGGGATGACCAATCGTGCCGGGGCGTGGTCGTGAGGACCGCCTTCCGGTAGGTTTTTGCAAAGTGCTCGCTTTCTTCGCGCGCTTTGTCTCAAATGCAAACTTCATGCACCGAAAAATTGCCCTAACGATCTTCGTCTTCGCTCTCGCCAGCGCCGCTTTCCGCGCAAAACCGCGGCGAGCGATATTCAGCTCAACAAGATCAGTCGCGACCTCATCACCACCCCGCAGTTCAACTACAGCGGCGCCGAACAAGCAGCGCGACACGCGCGAGCGCTGGCTCAAGGTCGACGTCCAATTTTCGACCGTGCCGGAATTCACCGACGAAGTGACCTTCAAGTATTACATCGCTGATCAACGGCAAACTGCTCACCGGCGAAGTAACGCACGTCAATATCCTGGCCGGGCAGAGAGCATTACTCCGTCATGTATGTGCCGCCGCACGCCATCGCTCACGTCCTGGGCAATCGTCCGCCCAATACGCGAACTCGGTCGAAAATATTGCCGTGCAGGTGGTGCTCAAAGGCGAAGTGAAGGACGAGCTGAGCCTGGCCCGGGCCAGCGCGCAATGGTTTGCTTCGCTCCCGGCCCTGGCCGGTTTTGTCTTGAATAAGAGACGAAACACCCTTTGCGCCTCTTTTCTGGGATCACTACGAGCAGATCAAGCCCGTTGGTCGTTGATCGCGTTCCATGCCGGCTGCTCCTCGCATCGTTAGCCTCAATCTTGGCTCGCAAACGTTCGGCCTGGCCGCATTTCCAGGCGCAGCCGAACGGCGGGCTCGTCCTGACCGGCTATCGGCTGCGCGAAATCCTGGCCGATCCTTCCGCGGAGACCGACCGAAATCGGCAGATTGGCGAAGCGCTCAGCGCGATGATGCGCGAACTCGGGATCAAAGGCGGCCCGATCGATTACGCCGTCTCGGGGCAATCGGTCTTCGCCCGCTTCGTCAAATTGCCCTCGGTCGAGCAGGATAAAATCGAGCGCATCATCACCTTCGAGGCGCAACAGAACGTGCCCTTTCCGATCGAGGAAGTGGTCTGGGATTATCAGCTCGTCGGCTCCGACGCGGTAGACAAAATCGAAGTCGTCCTCGTCGCGATCAAAGCCGACCTGCTCGAGGGGATCAACGCCGCGGTCGAGAGCAGCCGGCTTGCAGACCACCCTGGTGGATGTGGCCACGATGGCGCTCTACAACGCTTTTCGTTTCAACTACAGCGAGTTGACTGGTTGTTCGCTGGTCATCGACATCGGCGCGCGCACCACCAATCTGCTCTTTGTCGAGCCGGGAAAAGTTTTCAGCCGCAGCATCCCGATCGGCGGCAGCTCGATCACCTCCGCGATCGCGAAGGAATTCAACGAACCGTTCGCTGCCGCGGAGCTGCGCAAGAAACAGGACGGGTTCGTCAGTCTGGGCGGGGCCTACGCGGAAGCGACCGACCCGGAGGTGGCGCGGGTCTCGAAACTGGTGCGCAACACCATGACGCGGCTGCATGCGGAGGTGGCGCGTTCGATCAGCTTTTATCGCACCCAACAGCAGGGCAACCCGCCGCAGCGAGTCTTCCTCTGCGGCGGCACCGTCGAGCACGCCTTACATGCGCGAGTTTTTTCACGAGAAACTCCAGTGGCCGATCGAGTTCTTCAATCCGCTGCGCAATGTCGCGGTGGCCGAGTTCGGTCGTGATCGACGAGGTGGCGCACTCGGCGCATTTGTTAGGCGAACTGGTCGGGCTCGCCCTTCGCGGCACCACTGACCTGCCCGATGGAGTTGAACCTTCGTCCGGCCAACGTGGTGCGCCGGCAACGGCTCGCGCAGCGCCGTCCGTTCTTCGTTCTGGCCGGCGTTTGTTTCGTCCTCGGCCTGCTCGCCTGGGGCTTTTATTTCTGCGCGTGGCGCAGGTCGAAGCGGGGGTCGCCGACACTCTGCAGGAAGACGTCGATCGCATGCGCGGAGTCGAGACCCGGATCGCGCAGTTGAGCAAGGAAACCGCCGCGCTCGATGCTGCCGCCACGCCTTTGCTCGGTGCGATCAACGACCGCGGTGTCTGGCTGCGCATCTCGATGATCTCAACGCGCGTCTGCCGAAGGAAAATATCTGGATCACGGAGCTCGCGCCCACCTCCGGTGGCCGCATCATTAACGAGGCAACGGCGGGGGCGGCGCGACCGACACCGCCGCCATCGCCGCCGGGGCGCGCCGCCGCCGTTCCGGGCGTAGTGAAGGCGCCGATGATCGATGGCGTCTTTGTGCGAGGGCTTTATCTTTCCAATCCCAAGCAGCAGGAAATCGTGGTCGATTATTTCCGCAATCTGCTCGGCTCGACCGTCTTCGAGGTCGATGCAAACAGGCAATCGGAAGTGATCAAACCGAGCACGCCGACGAACACGGAGTGGGCCTATCCCTACGAGCTGCGCCTGAAACTGCGCCAGCCCTTTGCACTGCCATGAACTGGTTTCAGCAAAATCGGTTCCTCGGCACTTTCCTCGCCGCGCTCGCCTTCGCGACGCTTTTGAGCGGCTATTTCCTCCTTCACGAAAAGAGCGCGGCCAACGAGCAACAGGAGCGACTCGACGCCACGATCAACGAGCTCAACCGGCTGCGCGGCGAGCGCTCCGTTCCCGAACGAAGAAAATCTGCGCAAGACTAAGGCGCAGACCGATAGCTACCGCAGTTCGCTCAGGCGCTGGAAAGCGAGCTGAAAAGCCGGATGTTTCCGCGGCCGCCGCTCCAGCCTAACGAATTCCAGGCGCAACTGCGGCAGGCGGTCATCGCAGTGAGCGAGCGAGCTGCGCGTCAGCCAAGGTGCAGCTGCCGGAAAATTTCAATCTCGGCTTCGACGAGTACGCGACTTCGCTGCCGAACAGCGTGGCCGCGCCGCGCCTCGGGCGACAGTTGCGGGCGATCGAATGGCTCGCGAACGCGATCATCGAAGCCCATGTCGATTCCCTCAACAGCCTGACGCGGAGCGCCCTGCCGGAAGAAATAACCGCCGCCACACCCACTCCGCCGCCAGTCCGGGCCCGCCCTGAGCAGGCCGCGAAGGCGGCGGGGGAAAATGCCAGGGTCGTGGACTCGACTTCCGTTGATATCGCCTTTAGCAGCAGCCCGGCGGCAGCGCGCAGAGTGTTTAACCAGGTCGCGAGCGCGAAGGAACAGTTTTACATCATCCGCACCCTGCAGGTGAAAAACCAGGCCGACAAAGGACCGAAGCGCGGCGAAGCCGCCGTTCCAGGGGCAGGTGCGCCTGCGCCAGCCGACGCAGCCGTGCCGGGCAAGGCGCCGGGATCGGGGATCACTTTCATCGTCGGGAACCGAGCATCTGAACGTGGCCGCGAAGATCGAGGTCGTGCGTTTCAACGTAGCCGGAAAGGAGGCTCGTTAGGCATGGACTGGCTCCGGGCCAACTACGACCGCGGCGCCGTCCTCGCCGCCGCGTTCTTCCTCATCCTTTGCTCGGTTTTCATTCTTCACAGCGCCTCCGGTTTCAGCGAGAAATTCGGCGCCCTGCAAAATGTGCCGCGCTCCGAACAACAAGATCCCGGCCGGCCAGGCGCGCCGAGATCGCCGAGGCGATGCAACAATTGCAGATGCCGTCGCAATGGACTTCGAGCGGACGCTCCGGCCTTTTTGTCCCGGAAAAGCATTTTATCGGCGCGGATGGGCAGCCGGCGACGTTGCAGAACACCCTCCTCCATCCGCCCGTGCCTAACGAATGGCTGGAGGAGTTCGGTCTTCCCCTCACCGAGGCCGACGTCCTGACCCAGGATGCGGATGGCGATGGCTTTACCAATCTCGACGAGTGGCAGGCGCACACCAACCCGACCGAGAAAGAATCCCATCCGCCCTACACGTTTAAGCTCAGGTTGCGTTCTTTCGCGCAGGAGGCATTCCCGCTCATTTTCTCGTCCTCGGTCGGCGACACTTACGCGATCAACAATGTCGACCCGACCAAGCCGACGCAATTTCTCCACGTCGGCGAGATGGTCGCTGGGACGAAATACAAGCTCGCCGGCTACACCGAGAAGTATGATACCGACAAATACGGGACCACCATCGACGTCTCCGAATTAACCCTCGAACAGGTCGACACCCACGATCAGCGTTACCCTCGTGAAAGAGAAACGGGCCACCTCGCCGGAATCGGTCGCGAACTTCCTCTACACCTGGAACGGGGCCGAGGAGACCTTCGCGGTCAAAAAAGATCAGGAATTTTCACTGAAACCGCAGGAGGACATCACATATAAACTGCTCGACGTCCAACCGGACAAAGCCATCATCATCGACACGCAAAGGCCTAACGAGAAGATTGAGATCAAACCGTTGTAGCCGCGAATTGATGATCCGGTATGTGTTTAGCGTCGGCCAAGGCGAGCATGTCAACCCGAGGCTGGCGGAGCGCGCCGAGGGACCTCCCATCAGCTCGGGCGGATCTGCTTTCCGCTCCAGCTGCGGCAGATCTTGGGTGAGGTCCCTCTCCGTCCTGCGGCGGATCGGGATGACAAGCAGCGCGCGCGGCGGACGCCCAAGTTCAGCCCGTCGATGGGGACGCTAAACACATCCATGATCCCGGCGAGGGAAACCGTGGCCACGCGTCAGACCAGCCGGGGTTCACCGCTTCCGGCGGCAATGTTTCAAAATGCTTCCCGGTCGCGATAATTTACTTGCCGGGGTCAACGCCCCCGGCTAAAACCGCCACCATCTGCACATGAATGCGCTCTCACGCCGCCTCTCACTCATCCTTCTTGTCTTGCTCCTCGCCCCAGCGGGTTGGCCCGCCGCGGCGCAGAATGTGAGCAACATCGCCGAACGCGAAATCGCGCGACGGCAGGCGGCGATCCTGCAAGGGCAAGGCGCGCTGGCCCGCGGCCAGCTCGCACTGCAGGCGAATGATTTTGCCAAGGCGCACGATGAATTCCGCGTCGCAGTCACCTTTCTGCCCGACGCCCTGGCGACGGCGGACCAGCACGATGTCGGCGATCAAAGGCTTTTGCGAGAGCGGGGTGAAACTGGCCGAACAACGCATCGCCGAGGGCAAATACGGCGAGGCCGAACAGATCGTGCGCGAAATGGTGAGCGATCGCTACGATCCGAATTGCCGCGAGGCGCCGAGCTCCTGGCCCATCTTTCCGAGCCCGGCTATTTCAACAAAACGATGGGCCCGAAGTTCATCGCCAAAGTCGAGGACGTGAAGAAGCTCCTGAGCGACGCCGACGGCTATTACGACTCCGGCCGTTACGATCTCGCCTTCAAAAAATACGAGCAGGTCCTGAATCTCGATCCCTACAACGTCGCCGCTCGTCGTGGGGAAGAGCGGATCGATCTGACCAAGACGCATTACGGCGAGGAGGCCTACAACGAGACTCGCTCGCGCGCAGCTTTGGCAGGTGCAGAAAGGCTGGGAAGAACCCGTCCGCCAATATGGCCAGACGGTCGGCCCGATCAGCGACGCCTTCGCGCGCGACGCCGGCGGGACGGCGCGGATCACAAACAAGCTCAACAGCATCATCATTCCGAAAATCGAATTCCGCGACGCCAGCATCCGGGAAGCGATTGATTTTCTGCGCCAACAGGCGGCCGCCAACGATCCCTCGACCGAAGGCAAGCAGGGGGTCGACATTGTCCTGCGCACGACTCCGTTAGGCCGGGCCGAAGCGCCTGCCCCGGTGCCCGGAGACCGCGCCGCCCTTGCCGGGAGCGCCGCCCGAAGCCGGGGTCGAGCCCACCCCCGTGCCGCTCCCGGCCGCGCCGTCCATCTCGCCTTCCGAAGCGCGCATCACGATCACGCTCAATCAAATTCCGTTAGGCGAAGCGCTCCGTTACATCGCGAGCCAGGCGGGATTGAAGGTCAAAGTCGAGCCTTACGCTGTCTCGATCATCCCGATCAACGAGCAGAGCAGCGATCTCTTCACGAAAGAATATCGGGTCCCGCCCGGCTTCATCAGCAGCTCGGTCAACGCCGGAGCGAACCCGCTTAATCAAGGCCCGACCCGGGTCGGCCAGGGCGGCACGGGCAAGGACACGCAGGAATCGACCGGTGGCCAGCAACTGGTCAACCGCCAGACCGCGCTCGATTTTTTGAAAGATCAGGGCGTCCCGTTTCCGCCCGGGGCGAGCGCCAACTTCCTCCCGCAGAGCAGCCGCCTGATCGTGCGCAACACGGAGGAAAATCTCGAGTTGGTCGACGCGCTGGTCGAGCAGGCCAACGTTTCCGGGCCGAAGCAGGTCGAGATCGAGGCGAAGTTCGTCGAGATCACGCAAAACAATCTCAAGGAGCTCGGCTTTGATTGGTTGCTCGGCCAATTCAATGTCCCCGGCTCCAACCGCGTCTTTGGCGGCGGTGGCACCTCCGGCACGGGGCAGGCGATCAATCCGATCGACTATCCCTTCGTCCCGCCGGGCGGCCAGCCGGTTGGAACAGTTCCCCGTGACCGCTGGAAATCGGAGCGGCAATCTCGCCATTACCGCGAACGCGCTCGACGCCCTCCTTTTCGGAGTGCCGGGAGCGAGTTCGCTCGCGCCGGGCATCTTCGGCTTGAGCGGTGTCTTTACCGATCCGCAATTTCAGGTCGTCGTTAGGGCGCTGAATCAGAAGAAAGGTGTCGATCTTCTCTCCGCGCCGCGGGTCACGACCAAGAGCGGCCAGCGCGCCGTGATCGAGATCGTGCGAGAATTTCGTTACCCAACGCAATTCGATCCGCCGAAGATTCCGGATCGGACCGATTCCGGGGCTGGTTGTTTCGGGCGGCGGCCTTGGGAGCGCCAGCTCGGGCGCATTCCCGGTCACGCCGACTACTCCGACTGGATTCGAAACGCGCAACACCGGTGTGACGCTGGAAGTCGAGCCGGTCGTTGGCCCGGATGGCGTCACAATCGATCTCAACCTCGTCCCGCAGGTGGTCGAGTTTGAGGGCTTCATCAACTACGGCAGTCCGATTCAATCGGTCTCGGTCAACGCCTTGGGCATCTCCAACAGCTTTGTCCTCACGCCTAACGTCATCAACCAGCCGATCTTCAACTCCCGCAAGGTCACCACGAGCGTGAGTGTCTGGGACGGGCAGACCGTCGTGCTCGGCGGTTTAATGCGCGAAGACGTGCAGAAGACCGAGGATCGCACCCCGATCATTGGCGATATTCCCGCTCGTCGGTCGACTCTTCCGCACCAACACCGAGCAACACGTCAAACGCAACCTCGTCATCTTCGTAACGGCGCGGCTCGTCAACCCGGCCGGACAACCGATCAACACACAAGAGGAAGAAGAAGAGACTGAGACCGTCTCCCAACTCGAGCCGCCCGTCCTGCCGCAGGTTCCCTATTACAAGAAGTAACGTGGTTGCCGGATTGCGGGGTGGGGTCTGCGCCGGCGGATCGCGTCTTGCGGGGGCCCCCAAAAAGGCCGGGGGTTTTGGCTTGTCAAGGGGCGACATCTTTGCCTTAGAATGGAGGGCATCCCGGCACGCCGCCGGCCCACCTAACCTAGGCAAAGAAACCCATGAACAACCCAGACCGTCACCGCAATCCCGCCCCCTCCCGCCGCTCATCTCAACGACTCGGCGTTCGCTTCTTACCAACTCTCGTCTTGCTCCTGAGCGTAGAGTTCAGCCAGGCCGGCAGCGCGACCTGGAATCTCAACCCGACAACCGGGGACTGGAACACCGCGACCAACTGGACGCCTAACACCGTCCCTGACGGACAGGCAGACACCGCCACCTTCAGCGTTTCGAATCACCCCGCTCCCTCTCTTTCGGAGCCGGTCCAACTGAGCGAGATCGTCTTCGCTCCCGGCGCCAGCGCGTTCACTATTAACTTCCAGCGAGGGCGAACCCTGAACCTCTACGGTGTGGGCGTTACCAACAATTCAGGACTCACGCAGAAATTCGTGCTCAACCTTTTTCGGGGCGTTTCCGCGCAATTGGTTTTCCATAACAATGCCTCGGCCGGAGATGGAATGCTTTATCGAGTCCAGAGCCCGTATCCCATTCCCGGTCTCTTTTTCCTCGATAACTCGAGCGCAGGCAGCAGCACCTTGGTCAACAATAGTACTCTCGATGATGTTCACGCTGGCGACATACTCTTCTCCGGCAACGCCACTGCGGCCGAAGCAACCATTATCAACAACGGCGGCCTCTTTAACGGTGGGCAGGGCGATACGGATTTCCTGAGCAGTGCGACCGCCGGTACTGCTACGATTATCGCTCACGGTGGCACGGTCGGTGGAGCGCTGGGCGGCTCCGTGTCTTTTGGCACCGGCGCCCACGCCGGCGACGCCACGCTCATCGCGGACGGCGGTGCCGCGGGAGCAGACGGTGGCGCGATTGTTTTCTTTGGCGTGGCGACGGGTGATAGTTCTCGCATCGAGCTTTTCGATAACGCGACGCTGAATAACACGAACGTCACCAGCAGCGTGACGATTGGGTCCTTGGAAGGAAACGGTACGGTTCTTCTCGGCGCGAGCAACCTGGCGATCGGGAGTAATAACCTCAGCACGACCTTTGCCGGAATCATCCAGGATACCGGATCTTTGAAGAAGATCGGTCAGGGAATACTGACCCTCGCAGGTGCGAACACTTACACTGGTGGCACAACTGTGGCCCAAGGCACCTTGTTGGTGAGAAACTCCAGCGGCTCGGGCACCGGCGCCGGCCCGGTCCAGATTAACAATGGGACATTGGCCGGCAGCGGTAGCATCGCCGGCGCGGTCACGGTCGGAACCGCCGGCAGTCCCAGAGCGCTTTTGGCGCCCGGGAGCAGTGGCATTGGCACTCTGACGCTCAGCAATAGCCTGCATTGCACCTCCGAGGCTAGCTATCGGTTCGGGTTAAATAGCAATAGCGTTGTCGCCGACGAAGTTATTGCTAACGGTGTTACGATTGACAACGCCGAGTTTGCACCTTCTGACACAGGCGGCGCTCCTCTCCCCACGGGGACCATTTTCACGGCCATAAACAACACGGCGGCGACGCCGATCGTGGGTAACTTCAGCAATCTTCGAGACGGGTCCACCATAACCATTCGTAGTAATACCTTCCAGGCCAACTACGAAGGTGGCGATGGCAATGATCTCACCTTGACTGTCTTGCCTTAGGGCAGGGGAGCGGCGAGAAGACGCGTAGAATACGAGGGATCGTCAAGCCGTCTGCTGACCTGTGCGGCTGAGGGCACGGTACGCGCCGGAGTTCATTTGTGCTTGACTTCAAAGGCCGGTCTTTCTCTATTGGAAAAATGAGGTCCAGAAATTTCCCCGTATCAACTTCTGCAGTCATCCTGCTATCCATTCTGTTCACCCGGACGGCTCATGCCGGGAGCGCGAGCTGGACAGCAACCCCGAGCGTATTCAACCTCTGGACCGATTTGAACAATTGGACGCCGGCGACCGTGCCAAATGGTCCGAATGATACCGCAACCTTTCCCTCAACCACGAGTCTAAATACCCTGCCCGAGCTCAATTCACCGATCGAGCTGAATAGTCTGATCTTTGATCCGGGTTGTCCGGACTATTTTACAATTGAAGTTGATGGACTCTTAACGATCAGCGGCGCTGGCGTCCTCAATAACTCAGGAAGGGTCAAAGTTATCTACGTGAAACCGTACCCGGCAGGAGAACTCGATTTTACCGGTAGCGCCGTGGCAGGCGATAGCAATTGTTACTTTAGCACTTATCAAAG
The DNA here is from genome assembly GCA_963737995.1 of uncultured Verrucomicrobiae bacterium. Lineage (GTDB taxonomy): Bacteria > Verrucomicrobiota > Verrucomicrobiia > Chthoniobacterales > UBA10450 > Palsa-1392. Next base: position 106,084 of record CAVTUV010000008.1, on the reverse strand, counting down.
AATCATGAGATTCTTCGATACGTCCTCGGCTGGCAGCGCCAACTTCACGGCCGAGTCCGGGAGCAATGTCGGAGATGGCGGCCTGATCGAATTTAACGATAGCTCGACCGGCGGAACAGCATTTATCGCAGTGCCTCGCGATCCACGGCTTAAGGGCCCAGGGACCCTGTCCATTTACAATCACGCGCCGCCCGGGGTCAGCATCGGTGCCCTCAGCGGAGGCGGGGAGGTGCTCCTCGGTGCCGTGGGAGGACCGGCTTCGGGACGAAACCTGACCGTAGGCACTAACAACCTGAGCACCATCTTCTCCGGAGTAATTCAGGATGCGGGCAAGGGAGGGTCGCTGACGAAGGTTGGGAAAGGCCAGCTTGTGCTCAGCGGCGCCAATCTCTATGGGGGCGGGACTCTTGTCAGTGGCGGGCGGTTATTAGTTACTAACCAAACGGGATCTGGCACAGGCTCGGGCTCGGTCAAGGTCATTCGCAGCGGCGCTCTCGGCGGCTTCGGCATGATCGCGGGCGCGGTTACGGTCGGCAACGGGACTGGCTCCGGGGCGAAGCTGGCTCCGAGCATCGGCAACACCCAACCATTGATCTTGACTATCCAGAGCCTTTTGACCTTTCAGAGAGGCGGCATCTATAGCCCGCGGCTGTTCACAAATAATGTGACGGCAGACCAGGTGCGGGCCAGCAGTGTCACGATCGAAAGCGGGGCGCGCTTTGTCTTCGCTGGCGCCGGCCAGAGCAGCGTTCCTCTAGGCACCGTCTTTACCGTGATTAGCAACTCAGCCGCGACGCCTATTGCGGGCACTTTCGGCAACCTCGCTGATGGCTCGACGATCATTGTCGGCAGCAATACCTTCCGGGCCAACTACGAAGGCGGCGACGGAAATGATCTCACGCTGACCGTTGTTCCTTAACAGCGGGGATCTTTTGTTTTCGAGCTGGATTTCAGCAGAACGCGACAATCCGGGAGCAGATCCGCCTCCAATTTGGTCGGTCTCGGATTACGGTCACAATGCGGATTGGGGCGGAGATGAAAGCGAGCGCGGTCAGGGCCTTGCCCGAAATGGCGCCCTCGCGGTCATCGCGCTACGGCAATGGAATTGGCAACGGCAGCCATGATGGGACCTGTCACACGCCAGCGAAGGATTGTTTTTGGGGCAACCGCGGCGTCATCGCGAGGCTCCGAGCGTTTTTCTTTTTGCGATCGGCGGGGTTGACGGGATCAGCGGAATTCCTTTAGAAGCGGTCTCGAAGTTGATGTCCAATCCTTGCATCGTCATCGGAATTACCGGTGGCATTTCCACCGGCAAATCCACGTTTTCCCGTCACCTCCGCGAGTTGGCGGGTGCCAAGCTCTTTGATGCCGACCGCGCCGCGCGGCAGCTCGTCGAAGAGGACCTGGAAGTGCGGCAACGCCTGCGAGAGCAATTCGGTCCGGAGATTTTTTCTGCAACCGGCATGTTGAATCGGAGCGCACTTCGGGCGATAATCTTTGCCGACAGAGAAAAGAAGCGCGCGCTCGAGACAATCCTGCACCCGCGCATCCGCCGTCAGTGGGCCACTGAAGCGGAACAAAGCCGCCAGTCCGGCGAACTTTTCCTGGCCGATATCCCACTCCTCTATGAAACCGATGGTGAAGCCCTATGCGACCGCGTGGTCGTGGTCGCCTCTGCCCAGGAAATTCAGCTGCGGCGGCTGATGGCGCGGACCCGCCTCCCGTCCTCCTCTGCTCTGGCCATGATTCACTCCCAAATGCCCCTCGCGCAAAAAATCTCCCGAGCCGACCATGTGGTTTGGAACAACGGCCCCGTCTCTGTGCTCGAAGCCCAGGCTGGCCTTTTCGCGGGCTTCCTGACCTCAAAGTAAATGGACGAAGAACAATTTAGCGCAGCCCAGAGCGCACCTCCCAGTGGCGCTGCCGCCACCCTGACGCCCGATCCTGACGAAAAGGTGGGACCGCCCCCCGAGTCGCTCGATCTGAGCGAGCTTCAGGAGATGGCGCCGGCCGCTTTACAGCAATTGTTTGATCGCTTCGAATTCCGGCCCCATGCCGGCCGGACGCGGCATCAATCGCTCGTCGATCTGATCCGCCATGCCGTGACGCGTGGGCAGGAGATTCGAACGAGCGGATGGCTGGAGCAGCCTAACGATGGGCCGGCCCTCTTGCGCTCGCCCCGGCTCAATTTCCTTCCGCTCCCGGAAGATGTCGGCGTCTCGCATTCACTCATTCGCCAGTTCAACCTCCGTCCCGGCCAGGCAATCGCCGGCGCGATTCGGCCTCCGCGCGACCGCGAGAAAGGCTTGATGCTGGACCGCATCATTTCGATCGAAGGTCAGCCGGCTGAAGAATGGCAGGCCCCGACCGCGTTCGACAATCTGACGCCGCTCTTTCCGGAAGGCCGGATCATGTTGGAGAACGACTCGCCGGATTCCGTCTGCGTGCGCGCGGTGGATTTGCTGACGCCGCTGGGCCGCGGGCAGCGTGGGCTGATCGTGGCGCCGCCCCGCGTCGGAAAAACAATTCTGCTCAAGCAGATTGCGAAGGCGATCCGGATGAACCATCCCGACATTGTGCTCATCATCCTGCTGGTCGATGAGCGCCCCGAGGAAGTGACCGATCTGGAGCGCGAAGTGGATTGCCAGATTTACAGCTCCACCTTTGACGAACCCCCGGCGCGCCACGTGCAAGTGGCGGAACTGGTGAGCGAACGCGCCAAGCGACTCGTCGAGCAGAAAAAAGATGTTGTCCTCCTGCTCGACAGCATCACGCGCCTCGCGCGCGGCTATAATTCGCTCATCCGGGGCAAGGGTCGCACCATGTCCGGTGGTGTTGACGCGAAGGCTTTGCTCAAGCCGAAGCGCTTTTTCGGCTGCGCGCGCAATGTCGAGGAGGGCGGCAGCCTGACGATTCTGGCCACGGCTCTAATCGAAACCGGCAGCCGGATGGACGAGGTAATTTTTGAAGAGTTCAAAGGCACCGGCAACATGGAACTGCATCTCGATCGTTCCCTGGTCGAAAAGCGGCTTTATCCGGCGATCCACATCCTCCAATCGGGCACGCGGCGGGAGGATTTGCTTTACCATCCTGAAGAGTGGGAGCGGGTGCAGTTGTTGCGCAAGACGATGGCCGCGCTGCCTCCTCTCGAAGCGATGGAGCAGTTGATCAAAAACCTGCACGCAACCAAGAGTAACGCGGAGCTTTTACTGGCGGGTCTGCGGTGATCGCGTCCGATGCACAACTCGCGCATCTGCTGCCGCGAATGCAGGGTTTTGCCCGCGTCGCCGTCGATACCGAAGCGGACAGTCTGCACTGCTATTTTGAAAAGCTCTGTCTGATCCAACTGACTTTCGACAGTCAGGATCACCTCGTTGACCCCCTCGCCCCGATCGATTTGCAGCCGCTCTGTAGCGCGCTGGCCGACCGGGAAATCGTGTTGCAGGGAATGGACTTCGACCTGCGCCTGCTCCGTCGCACTTACAACCTTGCCGTCCGCCAGGTTTTCGACACAGTCATCGCGGCGCGGATGCTGGGACTGAAGGAATTCAGTCTCGCCGCGCTGGTCCAGCAATATTTTGACGTGACGCTCGCCAAAGGCTCGCAGAAAGCGAACTGGGCGCGCCGTCCGCTCCCTCCGGCGATGGAGGAATACGCCAAAAACGACACCCATTTTCTCCTCCCTCTGGCTGCGAAAATGGAGGAGCAAATGCAGACGCTCCGTCGGATCGAATGGTTTCGCCAATCATGTCAGCGCGCGCTTGAGCAGACCTTGATCTCGCGCGAGCGCGATCCCGATGGAGCCTGGCGTATCGCGGGCAGCGGGACACTGCCGCCCCGGGCGGGCGCGGTCCTGCGCGCCATCTGGCGTTGGCGAGATAGCGAAGCCCAACAGGCCGATCGGCCAGCATTCCACATCTTGCAAAACAACGCCATGATCCAAGCCGCCAGGCAGTTTGCAGAGGGAGGGACCCCGGAATTTCGTCACATGTCCGATCGTCGCAGACGGGGATTTCTGACCGCCGCGCAGGCCGCCCTCGAGTTGCCGGAATCGGCCTGGCCGCAGCGTCCGGCGCGGATCAGTCGGACACGCACGCCCGGTTTCGACAAGAGGGTGGACGAGCTCAGACGCCGGCGAGATCAGCACGCGAAGGAGTTGGCAATCGATCCGTCCTTCATCGCACCGCGCAGCGCCCTGGAGGGGATCGCGGCCGATCCGAGCCGGAGCGAGACGCTTCTCGTCTCGTGGCAGCTCGAGCTGCTCGGGCTGTAGCCGGGATCACCGATCCCAGCTACAAAGGCGGCGGCGGCGGCGGCTCTTCTCGGGGCGTCGAATTTTCACCGGCCGCGCCGGGCTTCTTCTGCTGCAACGAGTTGTAGGGTCCGGCATCCTCACTCGGGTTGTAGAGGTCGCGCCGGTTTGACAAGGTAGTGCAGGAGGTTTCGAACGTGACGAGCAGACAAAGAAGCAGAAGTGATTTCACGCGGGCATCGAATCAGAAGGGCTCTGCCCTGTCAACGCGGGTCAGAAACTGATTGCGCGCCGGCCTGCTTCGCGAGAAACTTCCTTTCCGTCAGGGGCTATGGACTGAGGACTAACGAACCCCGCCAGGGCAGGAATGCAGCAACGGTAGTCTGATTCTCTTTGCCGTGGTCCTCTGGCGGACTTTCTTTGCGATGTCTCAATGCCTGGGTAGCGCACCCGTCCCGAGTGCTGGCGAAAGCGTTCCGCCTTCGCGGACTTTCTCTCTTTCCGCGTCGCCGCGCAGGGAAGCCTGTTTCGGCGAGACGCCAAAACCGGCACTCGGGACGAGTGCGCTACCCAGGCAACGCAAAGCGCTTTTGGCGCGGCCGCAATCGCCCCCTTGAATGATCTCGTCAGCAGACATTGGCGTGGCTTATTAGGAAGCGTTGAAAATTGCGGTTTTATTCGGCGGAACGAGCGCGGAGAGAGATGTGTCGATCGCAAGCGGCAGTCAGGTCGTGCAGGCCTTGCGTGCAGCGGGTCACCAAGTTCTCGCCGCCGACACCGCGCGTGGTCTCTTGAACGCTCGCGACGAAAAGCGGTTTCTGGTCAGCGACGTGTCGATCAGGCCGCCCAAGGAAGAAGAGCTAGCGATCATTCGGTTCGATTCCGCCCGATTGACAAAGGCGGGCGCGTTGAACGATGTGGATGTCGTTTTTCTAACACTGCATGGAGGCACGGGAGAAGACGGCACGATTCAGGCGTTTTTCGACCTGGCGGGAGTTGCCTACACCGGGAGCGGACACGCCGGAAGCGCCGCAGCGATGGACAAAGACGTGTCGAAGCACCTGTTTCGCGCGGCTGGGATTCCAACGCCAGATTGGCTAATGGCGCCGGTTGACAAGCAGGAGGTCGGGGCCCGCTTCGGTTTTCCAGTAGTTGTGAAACCGAATAAGCAGGGTTCGACCATCGGTCTGACGGTCGTCCGGGACGCCGAAGATTTCGCCGCGGCGGTTGATGCGGCTCGGAAGTACGACGATGAGGTGATGATCGAGCAGTTCATCGAGGGCCGTGAATTCACGGTTGGAATTTTGGCGGACAGGGCTCTGGCCGTCGGCGAGATCATACCGGAGCGGGGCGACATCTTCGATTACGAAAGCAAATACCAGGTGGGTGGCGCGAAGGAAATCTTTCCCGCGAATTTGGAGGGCGACAAGGCGCTATATGTCGCAGACCTGGCCCTGCGGGCGCATCGAACTCTCAAGCTTGGAGATTACAGTCGAGTCGACTTTCGCATGGACCGCGAGGGCGCGTTCTTTTGCCTGGAGGTGAACACGTCGCCGGGCATGACGGCAACCAGCCTGCTCCCGCAGTCGGCTGCGGCGGTCGGAATCAGCTTTTCTGCACTGTGCGATCGAATATGCGCGCTCGCAGTGGAGAGGCACACGCGAAAAGCCAAATGAGTTTCGGCCGAGCGGAGTTTCAGTCTAGATGGAGCTTTTAAAGACCAAAACCATCCGCTTTGCTTTGCTCGTGGAGGCGTGCGGCGATCCCGAAGTTTACACGCTTTGGCAGCCGCCCAAGAAGGATCGGCGTTTTCAGACGCAGCTTCGCCTGTGGCGCGTCCTGACGATTCAAAAAACCGAAAGCGGAACAGAATTCGGATGCGTCGGCTTCGTCGAACGGCCGGGGGCGATGTATCTCGCCTTTCCGAAATCCTTGAAGCGCTTCGCGGATCAGCGGATCGTGGGGATCAAATGGGAGCTGGTGAAGAAATAGGGACGTCTTTGCCTAACGAAAAGGCAGCTGCCGGGCTGAGCGAGGAAGAACGGCGGCGCTATTCGCGCCACGTCATGCTGCCGGAGATCGGTCTGGCCGGGCAGGAAAAGCTAAAAGCGGCCCGCGTTTTGTGCCTCGGCGCGGGCGGGCTTGGTTCACCGGCTGCCCTTTACCTCGCGGCGGCGGGAGTCGGAACGATCGGGATTGTAGATAATGACAGGGTGGCGCTTTCCAACCTTCATCGGCAGCTCTTGCACGGAACAAAGGATATCGGACGCCCGAAGACGGAATCGGCGCGCGAGCGCCTGGCCGAGGTCAATCCCGAAGTCCAGGTGCGGCTGCATGCCAGCCGCTTCGAGAGCGAGAACGCCGCAGAGATTTTGCGCGATTACGACCTGATCGTAGATGGCACGGACAATTTCGCGACCCGTTATCTTTCCAACGATGTCGCGGTCTTCGCGGGCAAGCCTAACGTTTACGGATCGATTTTTCGTTTCGACGGGCAGACGACGGTGTTCGCGCCGCATTTGGGCGGTCCCTGTTATCGCTGTCTTTTTCCCGAACCGCCGCCGCCGGGCGAGGTGCCGAGCTGCGCGGAAGCCGGCGTGCTTGGCGTCTTGCCGGGTATCGTCGGGACGCTGCAGGCGACGGAAGCGATCAAGCTCATTCTCGGAATCGGCGAGTCGCTCATCGGCCGGTTGCTTCATTTCGATGCAGTGAAGATGAAATTTCGCGAATTCAATCTGCGCCGTGATCCCGAATGTCCGGTTTGCGGCGAACACCCGACGATCACGGCGCCGATCGATTACGAAATGTTCTGCCAGGGAGCGCCCGACCTGACGGCGGCGATTCCGCAGATTCGGGTGCGCGAGCTGCAGGACTGGATGACTTCGGGCCGTCCCTTCATCCTTCTCGACGTGCGCGAGCCCTTCGAGTTTGAGATGGCGCGGATCGAAGGGGCCAGCCTGATTCCGTTAGGTGAGCTTCCCTCGCGCTACGCTGAATTGGATCGAACCCAGGAAATATTCGTCTTTTGCCATGGGGGAGTGCGGAGCGAGCGGGCGGCGGAGTTTCTCCGCTCGGCCGGATTTTCGAAAGTCACCAATGTCGCCGGCGGCATCGACGCGTGGTCCGAGGAAATCGATCCGAATGTTCCGCGCTACTAGGACGAAAACCCTGTTTCGTGCTCGTGCTCGTGCTCGTGCTCCGTATCCGGGTTTAGGAATTGCGGAATTCGATCACGATCACGAGCAAGAGCACGAGTAAGAGGAAGGCGGGCCTGGCGTTGCTGCTGCTCTGCTCGTTAGGCGCGCTTGCCGGCTGCGATCGCATGGTCACCCAGCGCGAGGTGCAACTGGCGAAAGATGCGGACGCGAGAGCAGCGGAGGCAAACTACGCGCAGGCGATCAACCTCTATGAAGCGGCGCTCGATGGGAGCGCGCTCTCGGCCGACGTCCATTACAAGCTCGCTCTGATTTACGACGACAAGATGAACGATCCGCTCAACGCCCTGCATCATTTCAAGCGCTTCCTCACCTTCGAGCCGACCGGCAAACGCGCCCAGGAAGTGAAAGGTTTTATGAAACGCGACGAGCTGACCTTGCTGACCAATCTGACCGGCGATTCGATGGTGCCTGCACCGAACTGGTGCGTTTGAACAACGAGAATCTTAATCTGCGCAAACAAATCGGGGAGCGTTGGGCGGAAAACAAGGCCGCCCAACGCAGCGGAGAAATCGACCGCCGCGACGGCGAAAACGCGCCCTAACGAAAAGACAAGGAAAGACGTCAAGACGCGCCGCTATACCGTGCAGCGGGGCGATACCCTGGCTTCGATTGCGCGCAAGTATTACAAAAGCTCGGCGCGCTGGCAGAGAATCCTCGATGCCAACAGTGACATCCTGACCAAGCCGAGTGACCTAAGACCCGGGCAGACATTGGTCATTCCGGAGGTGAAATAAATCCGAAATCCGAAACAAGGCCGAAATTCGAAACTTGGGAAAACCTAGATGCTCGTCGCCGGCTCGGCTTGGGAACAGTTCCTGGTTTTGGGATTTTCTTCATTTGATTCGGATTTCGGATTTAAGCTGGCAGGCTTATGAAAACGATCGAACAAATTGCTCCTGACGGCATGGCCACGCGCCAAACCAACCGGGGTCGACGCCCCGGGCTACAGGATCAGTGACCGAGAATGCGAACTGAAGGCTCGTTGACGAAAGCACCCGGGGTGGTGAAGCGCCCGGTTTGATCGATTTCGCGCCGGTCAATGAGCCGAATGGGTGATTGGGTGGCGGTGCCGACCGGGCGCAGCCGGATGCGCTGTGGGATGAGCGAGCCGGTTACAAAAACGGTTCGTTCTTCCACTTTTTCCTCGGATCGGGGAGTTTGATCGAGCGGGCGATCGGCGAGTGTGGTTTCGGCGAGCAGGATGAGCGCGAAGAGCGCTCCGGAACCCGGAAATAGCGGCGTCTTCATGCTCGAATTTACGCCCAGCCGGCGGGATGGGCAAGTTGTAGCCGGGGGCGGTGACCCCGGTGACGCAAAAACGTGCCCACGCTTTAGACCAACCGGGGTCAGCGACCCCGGCTACAACAAGAGCGCTAGAACTTCTTCGTCAGGCGAATGTAGACAAACCGGCCGGTAGCATCGTAAGTGAAGCCAGGATAGCCGGTGCCGCTTCCTTGTTCACCCGACGCGAAGGGCGGATCTTGGCCGAAGACGTTGTTGCATCCCACGGTGAGGACGGTGCCCTTGGCCCAGCGTTGCCAGCTCAGTAAACCATAGTTGCTGGCGGCTTCGGCGGAGGTCTCTATCGGAGTGCCGTCCTTGGCACGGTCCACTTCTTTTCCGTCCTTGGAGTATCCCGGGACCGGATGGCTTTCGACTTGCGGAAGCAGGCCTGAGAAATCGTAGGAACCCTGAACGTCAAATAACCACGTCTGGCTGACATAATGCTTGCGCAGATCTCCCAGATGCTCATGGAAACCGTCGATGTAATGGGCCGTGGTGATGACATCGAAGCTATTCCAGGCCCAATCGAGACTCGAGTCGCCTTTCCATTTGTAGTAACCTTCATTGGAAGCGGCTTCGTCCGTAGTTCTGCCGGCCAGGTTGCCTCCCTTGAACTGCGGGAAAAGGAACTGATCCAGATAGGTTGCCTGATTGACCCAGGTAAAGATGCCCCAGCGCGTCTCCTTCTGGTAGTTCAGGCCGAAGTCAAAGCCGCGTGCCTGCTGGGCTCCGAGGTTCTCATTTGGAATAATGACGCGCGTAATCTGGTTGCTATTAGGATCGCGCTCCACCACTTCGCCGGGGAAGGGGTTGCCCTCTGCAGCACGCTTGACCACTTGGTCGGCCGTGGCGGCGGCCACCACCCCCGTGCGTTCAACGTCCCAGAAGTCAACTGAGAGGTTCAAACCGGGCACATATTTCGGTGAATAGACAAACCCACCACTGAAGGAACGGGAATCCTCGGGCTGGAGATTGGCATTACTGACAATCAAGGTATTAGTCTCCGGTTCAAACGCGCCGCCCATGAGCGGATCGTGAGTACCCTGAAGGGTAGAAATAGGAGCAGCGAATAACTCTTCGAGTGAGGGCTGGCGAAATCCTTCGCCCCAGGTCGCTCGGAGCGTCAGCTGTTCATCCAAAGGTTGCCAGCGCAGGCCTAACTTCGGCACCAGGACGTTGCTATCGTTGTTCTTGAAGTCTTCAAAACGCCCCGCCGCGGTGAACTCCATCGAGTAGAAGCCCGGCACCTTCAGTTCCGGACTGAAAATAGGTATGTCTGTCTCGGCAAAGAAAGCATAAGACCTTCGACCACCGCTGACCGCCGGGACAGGCGAGTTGCCAGCGATATCGCCAGCGACATTGAGCGCATCGGGAGTCTCATCGAGCGTTTCGCGACGGAACTGGCCACCAAAGGCGAAGCCGACGCCGCCCGCCGGCAACTTAAAGAGATCGGTCGTGTAAACGGTAGCATCGAGAGTAGCTAACTTGGAAATATCTCGATCCGTGGGATGAACCGTGGCAAACGCGACCGTCGGCTGATTCGCCGCGACCGGATTGCGATAGTCGCCAAAAGGATTAAAGGCGACGGTGGTTCCGATGTATTGGGGGGAGGCCGGATTGAAGATCGGATCGTTCTGATTGAGGATGCGGAGGAAGCGTGAGATAGAGGTCTGCGTTCCGGTCTGGGTGTTCTTTACCTGGCTATAGCGGAAAGCGGCGTCGTAACCCCAGGTTCCGTCAAAGAGTTTGTCTCCCCTGACCCCGATCGTGCTCAGAAAGGCGTCGGTCTCGTTGTCAAACAAGCGGTTCCCAAACTCAGCCAGACGAGCCCGCGAGGCGCCGGAGATAATCTGGTTAAAGGGATTGAACGGGTTGAAGGCATCAGCCGGCAAACCGGTATCGGCAAAGGTCGGAGTGTTGGGCGGGGCACGCCGTTCAAATCGCTATGGGGCGGAATCGCCAGGGTGGTCTGCCCTTTGGTTTGGAAATCGCCGGTCGCGGGAGGAGCCGCTTCGTTATGCGTCTTCACGTTTTGGTAAAATGCATCGGCATAAAGGACCATCTGGTCGCCAAAGAATTTATGATCGGCGCTGACATAGCCACCGTAGCGTTCGGACTCCGGCAAGCGAGAGGCTGAATTGGTTGAAGTTAAATCCGGGCAGAATGCCACCGACGCCTCGGACACGACTCGTGTCATAGACATAATTACTGGCCGGGGACAATCCGTTCGTGAAATCTGGCGCGGTCCCATATTCGATCCCGCCTGGATTCAAATTTGGTCCCCCGGCGGCGGCAACCACATCGCTACTCAGTTCGAGATTGTAGGGACTGGTGTTGGAGCTAAGAAACGGCGGCTTGGCCGAGAAACCACGGTCGCGGTTGGCGATCGAGTTGCGATGATAGTAATTTATGACGCCGGTGACGTTGGTATTCTGCGTCGCCGGCGCCGAAGATCATGGAGGCGGCGAATAAACCCGAGTCCTTATCCAGCGTGTTGCCGTATTCAACGCTCGCTTCCGCGCCGAGGTAATTATGCCGCAGCTTCACATTCACCACCCCCGCGACCGCATCGGCGCCATATGTTGTAGAGGCGCCATCCTTCAAGATTTCGATGCTTTCGATGGCGGCTTGCGGGATGGAATTAAGTCGACGAACATTTGACCCACGCCGATGCCGCCGTTGTTACCGGTCGGATAAGGCGCAACCCGGCGTCCATCTAAAAGGATGAGAGTCGCGCGCGTGTCGAAAGCACGCAGCGCAATCGTAGCCGCACCGACCGCGCTGTTGGTGCCGTTCTCATTATTCGAGGTCGGCACACCGTTCGCATTCGCGATCGGAAGGTTGCGCAGAAATTCCTCCGTGTTGCGCTCACCCGACTTGAGCAGCGTCTGGCGGTCGAAAGTCTGGACCGGGTTGGGTCCGACTTCCTCGGCCGTCGGGATGTTGGAACCGGTCACGATGATGCGTTCGGCTGTGGCGGCGGCACCGCTCGCAGCTGGGGCGGAGGCCGTTTGCGGCGGAGCGGCCGCGGAAGGCGCACCCGGTCTCGCAACCGCGTCCTGCGCTCTTGCGCCGGAGACCATCAGGAGAGGAATTGCCAGACCGACTGCGAGGACTGAGTGGAAGAATCCAAACTTCGAGGGTCGTGATTTTTTCATGAGTTTGTTAGGTTTCTTTACGGGGTCTAGTCAGTCGGGAGCGGGCATTCAAGACTTTTTGTTATCTTTTTCTAAATAATTTTCGAGGGTCCAGAACAAACAATTTCCCGGGTCGAATCAGGACCCACGGGACGAGCAACTTCCGACTCGCTAGCGGCCGGCGGCGAGCCGCTGCAAAGTCAGCCTAACGAGATCCTCAGCGCTCTGCGACGTCCGTGCCGCCTGCTGAATGTCGCGCACCGCCTTGTGCGCCTCGACCTGCTTGTAGCCGAGCGCGATCAGAGCCAGAACCGCTTCGTTCGCCTGTTCCTGCTCGGGCGTGGGCGCCTGCGCGCCGCTCGCCACTTCCCAGGCCGCCGCCACTCCGAGCTTGTCTTTTAGCTCGAGCACGATTCGCTCCGCCGTTTTTTTTCCCAGCCCGCTGATCTTCGAAAGAGACACCACATCCGAGTTCACGACCGCGCTCTTGAAATAGCTCACGCTCATTCCGCTCAGGACGGCGAGCGCGAGTTTCGGGCCGATCCCGCTGACGTGATTGACGAGCAAACGAAACAAATCGCGCTCCGCCGCGGTCATGAAGCCGTAGAGAATCTGCGCATCCTCGCGCACGTGCAGGTGGGTCAGGATTTGCACCGACTCGCCCGGCGCGGGCAGTTTGTCGTAACTCGAAAGTGGGATGAAAACCTCGTAGCCGACGCCGCCAACATCGACGATCGCCTGGGTCGGAAGCGCGCTCGTTAGGCGGCCGTGCAAAAAAGTGATCATGTGTTTTTCAGAATCAGAGTGAGATCAACCCAGCGTCCTTTCGCGATATCGAAGCCGTGGGTCGTGAACTTCCGATAACCGCTCGGGAGTGTCGGGTAAAGCCGATCCGCGACGTCCGTCGGCAGCACGACAAAATGCGGCCCGGCGCTGGCGAGAAAGGGCGGAATCTGGTCCGGCTGCAAAGTTGCGCACATCGCGATTGTCCTCGCGATTGTAATGAGGAAACCGTGCACCCGGCTGCGGAAATTCCAGACCAGGCTCGGCGCATCGAAATCGTAAGCGGCAAAATCCATTTCCGGGCTGGAGATACGGCTCCGCCTTCTTGAAGAGCGCCGCCGAGGGAAAGAAAGGCGCGATGATCGGAAACCCAATCAGCGCGACCGCGAGCATGACCGCCGCGGTCGCGAGCGACCAGCGGCGCAGGGTCCGTTCGCGCGCCCCGCGACTCCAGCCAATGCCGCGCCAGCAAAAGCGCGAGGAGCGGAAAGGCCGGCAGGATGTAATGCGGCAACTTCGTTTTCACGATCGTGAAAATGATCGACGATGACGGCCGCGCCCGCGATGAGATAAAGATCGAGCGCATCGCGCTTCTTCCAGAGCCGGCGCGTCAGCCAGGGGAGTTTCCACGACCACGGCGCGAAGGTGATAAAAACGGTGAGGAAATAAAAGGGCAGCGAAAGGAGCGCGGCCAGCAATCGAACTCCCGCCGTGCCCCTGCATCGTGCCGAACGATCGCCCGACGACATGCCGCCCGAGCCCGATCTCGAGAAATTCTCCGTGGGTGCGGCAGAAGTGCCGGCACGCCCCAGAGCGCGACGAGCGCGAGCATGAGAAAAATTCCCCTAACGAAAAGAAATCGCCGGGAAAAATGACTGACCGGTCGCAAAAATTGCATGACGACGACCGTCCCCAACGGCATCCAGCCGATCGGTCCCTTGGCCAGAAAAGCGAAGCGCGAGCGAAACGATAAAAGAGCCACCACCAGAGCGCGCAGGTCGCCTGGCCTAACGACCACACTCCGCCAGCGTCCCGCCGAAGCGATCGCGCAGCAGTTCGTAGCCGGCCCAGTGCGCCAGGGTCATGAAAAGCACCAGCCACATGTCGGCCACCGCGGCCTTGGCGTGGATGAAAGTTTGCAGGCAAAGAGTGAAGATGATCGCCGCCCAGAACCCGGCGCGTTCGGAGATTGCAGCCGCCGTCCCCAGGCGAAAATCGCGACCGCCGTCAGCGCCGCCGCGAGAGCGCTTGGAAGCCGGGCGGCGAACGGATTTTCCCCGAAGACGCGATAGCTCGCGACCTGCGACCAATAAGTGAGCGGCGGCTTATCGAAGCGATAGCGATTGTTGAAATAGGGCACGACATAATCGCCGCGCTCGATCATCTCGCGCGAGGCCTCGGCGAAACGCGGCTCATCGCGATCGACCAGCGGCAGCGACCAGGTGCCGGCGAGATGAAAAAACAGACAGCCGCAGAAGAGAGCGAGAAAATTGCGAGTTGCAGGTTGCAAGAGATCGATTCAAAGATGGCGGACGGCCGAAACACAACCGGCAAATTCTCGATGCACAAAATCGCTCCGGCCTGGAAATGGCTCTTCATCTTCGTGCTCGCGATCGTCGCGATCGCGGCCTCGTTTCATTTCGATGCGACGGTGCGCCACTGGGTGGTCGAGCATTCCAGTCGCACCGTCAAAGCAGTGATGCACAACGTCAGCCGTTACGGCGACTGGCCGGAGCACGTGCTGGCCGGATTGCTCCTCGTCGCGATCGCCGCCTTGCGCGGCAACAAACGCTGGGTCCGCATTGGCCTAACGATGATCATCGCCTGCGCCCTCGCCGGAATCGCGGCGCGCGGACTGAAGATCACGACCGGCCGCGCGCGGCCCTCCGTCAAACAGGAACTCGGCTGGAACGGCCCGCGCCTGATCCGAAATACAATTCCTTCCCGAGCGGACACACCGCGGCCACGACCGCGTTTTTCGGCGTCCTCTTTTTCGCCAACCGGCGGGTCGCGCTCTGCTTCTTGCCGATTCCACTTCTGATTGCGACGTCGCGCATGTATGTCGCGGCGCATTATTTCTCGGATGTGGTCTGCGCCGCGATCCTCGGCATCCTCATCGCCTGGCTCTGCGCGCGCTGGCGGCTACCACCAATCAACGCCAAGCCGTTGTAGCCATCGCGCCATTGGCGGAGGGGGTGGGATTCGAACCCACGAGGGCTTGCGCCCTGCCGGTTTTCAAGACCGGAGCCATCAACCACTCGACCACCCCTCCAGATTGGCCGCGTCTGCATCTTAGCGCACGGTCATGGATAAGGCGAGTTGGAGCGAGGGGCGGTGACCCAGTACGGACCTAACGAAGCCTCCGACCTCAAACCGACGAGGCCGGTCGGGTGGGCAGGGAAAGCGCTGGAGGGCAACGCTCCGTCGTTGCCGAGTTTGATCGGCCCCAGCCGCCAGACCGGAAACACGGCAACGACGGAGCGTTGCCCTCCAGTCAGGCCGCCTGACGGACCGGGTTTAACTGCGCGGCCACCGTCTGAGCGAGGCGATCGGTCAGGTAAGGCTTGGAGAGGAACCCGTGTTCTTTTTCCTGCTCAAACTCGGGCCCGATCAATTCGGCGCTGTAACCGCTGGTGAAGATGACTTTGAGATCGGGCTTATCGATGATGAGTTTGTGGGCGAGGTCGCGACCGGAAATCGACTCGGGCATGACCACGTCGGTAAGAAGCAGATCGATTTCGGTGCGAGACTCGGCCCAGATTTCGAGCGCCTCGCGACCATTGGCGGCCGAAAGCACTCGATAGCCCAGGGAATGAAGAGCGGTACTCACGAACTCGCGTAGCATGTCTTCGTCTTCGACCAGAAGGATGGTGATATCGCCTTCGGGCACTGCTTCGGTCGCGGGAGCGGAGGTGCTGACAGGGGTTTCTACGACCGCACCTTCAGCTACCGGCAGATAGGCCCGGACGACTGTGCCTCGGCGAGGCGCGCTGTCGACTTCGATCCAGCCTTCATGCTGCTTGAGCACGCCATAGACGGTGGCCAGGCCCATGCCGGTTCCCTTCCCCGGCTCTTTCGTTGTGAAGAATGGCTCAAAGATGCGATTGAGCGTGACGGAGTCCATGCCATGCCCGTTGTCCTTCACCATCAGGCAGACGAAGCGACCGACCTGGGCGTCAGGCGTGTGCGCACGGTAGGCCTCATCGACCTCGACGGCAGAAGAGGAAATGGTGAGCTTACCGCCGTCGACCATGGCGTCACGAGAGTTGAGCGCGAGATTCATGATCACCTGGTCAACGCTCGTAGTATCAGCATAGACAAGCGGGAGATCGGTCGCCAACTGCATATCGAGGGTGATGTGTTCGCCGATAACCCGACCAAGCATACCGACGGTTTGGTTGATGATTTCGTTCAATTGAAGGGGCCGACGCTGGATGATCTGCTTGCGGCTGTAGGCGAGGAGCTGGCGGGTGAGGGCGGTAGCGCGCTCGGCGGCCTGTTCCACTTGCCGGAGGTAGGAAGCAAGTTTCTCGTCGAGCCTCGGTGAACCGTTTTGGATCATGGACGCGTAGCCCAGGATAACCGTTAGCATGTTGTTGAAGTCATGGGCGACGCCGGCGGCGAGCCGACCGACGGCTTCCATTTTTTGCGCCTGGCGCAGTTCATTTTCGAGCCGGACGCGATCAGTGATGTCCTGCAGGATAAGGAGATGGAACGGTTCGCTTCCCAGCTCGAGGTTATCCGCGGCCACGAGGACTTCGCGGATATCGTTCGAAATGGTGCGAATGGTGGAGGCGAAATCACGGACGGCGTGGTGCGCGGCCAGTTCGAGGTTGATCTGGCGGGAGGTTCCCGGCTGCACCCAGAAGTTCACTTCGCCCGCGAGGACGGCTTCGCGTTCGGCCCCAAGCAGAGTAAGGAAACGGTCGTTAGCGTCGAGAAATCCGGGGCGGTTTGCGCGTTGAATGGCCATCGGCACAGGACTGCTGTGGAAGGCTTTGGAAAACCGCTCCTCGGAACTGGTGAGCAAATCCTGCGCGGCCGTGCGCTGGGCGATCTCGCCGGTCAGCCAGGCATTGACCTTGTGCAACTCTTCCGTGCGCTGGGCCACGAGGGCGTCGAGGTCCGCAAGTTGTCGGTTGGCGATCTGGGTCAGTTGCCACTTTTTCGAAAGCGCATGGGCCATTTGCATGACCTCGATGTTATCGAACGGCTTTTTCAGCACGAGAACGTGGTCGGTCGTCCCTACGGCCTTGGCGATTTCCTCCCAGGAATAATCGGAATAGGCGGTGCAGATCACAATCTGCAGATCGGGAAATTCCTTCCAGATGTGCGAGATCGTTTCAATCCCGTCCCAGCCAGGCGGCATCCGCACGTCGACAAAGGCGACCGCGTAGGGCGCCCCCGCCAAGACGGCGGCGCGCACCTTTTCCAGACCTTCCTGGCCCTGGAAGGCGGAGTCGATCTGAAAGTTTAACTCGCGGCCAACATTGGGCGTCTCGCCGAAGAGCGAAGCTTCGTCCGCATCCAATTCCCCCTCGAGCTCCGAGTCGATCGGGCTGAGGATTTTGCGAAAATCCTGATGGATCGCAGGATTATCGTCGATCACGAGGATACGGTTATTGAAGCTTTCGGATTCGGGCGAGGTATTCATAATTGAGGTGCGGAAGCGATCGGGAGTGCGAGAGTGAAGGTGGCGCCGCGACGAAGGCCCAGGCTCTGCACGCTGAGCGAGCCGCCCATCTCCTTGGCCGCCAGAGCGCCGCTGTGCAGGCCGAACCCGTGCCCATTTTTGCGGGTTGTGAACCCGTGTCCAAAAATACGCGCGAGATTTTCCTGTGAGATGCCGATGCCGTTATCGGCCACAGCGACGCGCAAAGTCTCGTCATCCGCCGGCGCGATCGTGATGGTGATCCGCTTGTCGATACGCTGCACATCATCGAGCGCGTATTTGGCGTTACGGAGGAGATTGATGAGAATCTGCAAGACGCGATGGCGATCGACTCGCACCGGCGGTGAAGGGGAAAAGCGCCGCTCGAGCACGATGCCATGGCGTTCGAAAGCGCCGATGTTCATCGCAATCGAGTCCTCGACCAATTGATCGGCCGGCAGGTCTTCAAAGGCGCCGCTGACTTTGGCGTAACTCTGCTGCACGGCGACGACTTCCTTGATGTGTTCGATATTGCGCGCGAGCAGATCGACTTCGGTTAGGAGTTCGGCGTTCTCCTCTACCAGATACTGGCTGAGCTTCGCCAGGTAACCGGGAATCTTCTGCCCGTTCGGATCATTGGTGAGGAAGTTGCCGAGGTCGCCGTTTCGTTCCGTCAGCAACGCCGCAGCCTTGCCCAGATTTGGCACCTTCGACCGGCGAAGTTTTTCCACCACCAGCCCGGCGGAAACGTTCACGCTGTTGAGGACGTTGCCGACATTATGCAGCACGCCGGTGGCGACTTCGGCCATGCCGGCGAGCCGGGAGGTCTCGAGCAGTCTCTGCTGCGAATCGCGCAGCGTAACCTCGGCTGTTTTGCGTTCACTGACATCGCGAATCACACCGCTGACAAAGGTGCCGGAGCCGGTTGTCCAGTGGGACATCGCCATCTCCAGCGGGAACTCCGTGCCGTCCTTGTGCAGACCGAAAAGCTCCATCGCCGGACCGCTCGCTTCTTCCGAGCCGCTTTCGTGCAAACATTGCATCCCCGCCACGTACTGGGCGCGATAACTTTGCGCCACCAGCCCGGACAACGCCTGGCCGTGGATCTCTTCGACCTCGTAACCGAACATCAGCCGGGCCCCCTTATTCCATGAGAGCACGCGTTCGTCGCCATCGGCAATGATGATGGCGTCGGCCGCGGATTCGGCGACCGAGCGGAAACGCTCCTCGCTTTCGCGCAAGGCGGTATTCTGGGACTGAATCTGGCCGAGCATCTGGTTAAAGGCGTCGGTCAGCGCACCCACCTCATCGTCGCCCGTCTTCTCCGCCCGCATCGTATAGTCCTTGTCGTGCGCGATTCGGTGGGCGATGTCGGCCAGGCGCAGGATCGGCGCACTCACGAAATGCTGGAAGCGCCCGGAAAGAAAAAGAGCGAGGAGCAACGAAGCTGCCAGAACCAGGATAAGGATTCCGGCATAGAGCCGCAGAAGATTCACGGAAAGGCCATAGAAGTCGGCTTGCAGATCGAGTGTACCCTGGCGGATGCCGTCACGCACCACTGGCTGGACAAGCAGCACGCGTGTGCCATGAACGCTAAAGCCGGCGCGCGACGGCGCGCTCCTGATTTGGTCGGCATCGTCCGCGCCCCAGTGCGCGAGTTGCGTGCCGTCGTTCAGATGCAGGCTCGCCGAAACGATCTGAGGCATCGCTCGCAGTCCCGCAAGCGTCTGCGTGGCGCGTCTTTCGTCCTTGGACATCGCAGCCTCGGCAACGTTGTTCGCCGCGATCTCTCCCATGACGGTGAGTTGGCTGACAAAGTTTTCGCGGATCGACCAGACCTGGAACGCAAACAGGGCCGCGCAGGCGAGCAGCAGCACGGCGCAGCAAGTGAGTTCGATCACCAGAGTAATTCTCTGGCGCATCGAGCGATCGCGCAGCGGTTTCATGGCCGACCCACGACTTCTCCACCACCAATTCCAAGACAGAGCGGGCGCGCGAAGCCGAGTGATGTCGGTCGACGTGCTCGCGATCTGGCGTTCAGTGTGCTGACTTTCATCATCAATTTTCCGGACACGTTCCGACCAGCGGCTCGCACCGAGGTCGAGACGGCTTAGCCGCCGCTGCGAAAATTGATCTTCGCAAACGACCGCGTGCCCCGGCCCGACTTTGAGTCGGTATGACGCAGAACTTATGCCATTTACGAGCCGATCTTCGCGCTTTGGTGGCGCGTGTCTTTTGTCCGTGGGCCGCGCGTTGCCGAATGCGGACGGCCGGGAAGCATTTGCGTTGGACAACGAATCTTGTTCAGTTGAACATGTCTTGTGCTGTCGTCTCGTTCAGCCGCACCGGATTCTGGCGAAAAGCAGAAGCACACGACGGCTCCTGACGACGCCTTCGATCCCATCATGAAACGTCCGCGGCCGCTCCCCATCCATGGGCGCGGCGCTTCCGCGAACCCGACCAATCGTTTCACGGCGCTCGCCATCGAACCCGACCCGGACGAGCAGCCGGGGGATGAAGTTCCCAGCCTAACGACCAGGTTTTACCGAGACTTTTCCCGCACCATCATCGCTCACAACGACAGTCCGGACGTCGGTTTTGAGTCAAGCATCAACCCCTATCGAGGCTGTGAGCATGGTTGCATTTACTGCTACGCGCGCCCGACGCACGAATTTCTCGGCTTTTCCGCCGGGCTCGATTTCGAGAGTCGCATCATGGTCAAGGAAGACGCGCCCGAGCTGCTCGCGGCGGAACTTTCGTCGCCGCATTGGCAGCCACAGGTGATCGCGATGAGCGGCGTGACCGATCCTTATCAACCGGTCGAACGGCGACTGAAGCTGACCCGCCGTTGCCTGGAAGTGCTGGCCCGTTTTCGCAACCCGGTTGGGATCATTACGAAAAATCAGCTCGTCACTCGCGACATCGATTTGTTAGGCGAACTGGCGGCGCATCGCGCCGCAGCAGTCAACATCTCGGTGACTTCGCTCGACCCGCAACTTCAGCGCGTCCTCGAGCCGCGCACCTCCTCCCCGCGGGCGCGGCTCGACGCCATCACCCAACTGCGGGAAGCGGGCGTGCCCGTCGGCGTGATGGTGGCGCCGATCATTCCTGGCCTCACGGATCACGAAGTGCCGGCGATCCTGCGGGCCTGCGCCGAGGCGGGCGCCGGTTGGGCCGGTTACACCGTGGTTCGGCTGCCTCTCGCGGTCGCGCCCCTTTTCGAGCGCTGGCTCGAAGAACACTTTCCCGATCGCAAAGAGAAGGTGCTTGGCCGCATCCGACATGTGCGCGGCGGCGAGAGGCTCAATGATGCGCGATTTCAGTCGCGCATGCGCGGCGAAGGCATTTTCGCGGAGCAGATCTCCGCTCTCTTTGCAGCCAGTTGCCGGCGCGCCGGGTTTGGACCAGGACCAGAACTCGCGGCAACCGCCTTCCGCCGGCCTAACGAACAATTGAGGCTGTTCGCTGATTGACGGTCACACCCCTCCCGACAGGCTTAAGTTCCAAGGAAAAAATCGGAGTGGTCACATTCGGCCAAGCGCCCGATCCAGGCGCGCGAACACTTTCTCCCGACCGAGAATCTCGAGCAAGTGATACAGACTCGGACCGGCATTGCTGCCAGTTATCGCAAGGCGGGTCGGGTGGACGAGCGCGCCGACTTTTACACCCAGCTCGGTCGCGGTCGCTTTCAGGGCCGCTTCGATCGAGGTCGCATCGAAATTCTCCAACGCCGCCAAGGCTTCGCGCAATGCCTGCAGGCGCGGCTTGTTTTCCGGGATGAAATGTTTCGCGACGCCCTCCGGCTGGTAGCTGATTTGGTCCGAAAAATAGAAGCCGCCGTAAGCGGGCAGCTCGCTGAAAATCCGGAACTTTCCTTTGCAGGTTTCGAGCGCAGCCTGCACGTAGTCAGGCGGAAATTTAGTGGTGTCGATCCCCGCTTTCTGGAGCGCAATCCGGGCGAGAGCCTGGAAGCGGTCGTCGGGTAACTCGCGCGCGTATTCGCCATTCAGCCAGGTGCACTTCGCGAGATCGAAGGACGCGTTCTTGTGATGGACCTTTTCGAGTTCAAATAGCCTGACGACTTCCTCGAGCTCGATTTTTTCGCGGTTGTCTTTTGGCGACCAGCCGAGGAGACAAAGGTAATTGCAGACCGCCTCAGGCAAGAAACCCTCCTCGATGTAAGTGTTGAGGCTCGAACCGACGTCGCGCTTGCTCATCTTCGAGCCGTCGTGATTGAGGATAAGCGGGATGTGCGCGAAACGCGGCGGCTCCGCGCCGAGGGCGCGATAAAGCTCGATGTGCTTGGGCGTGTTGGAGAGATGATCTTCGCCCCGGATGACGTGGCTGATTTTCATCTCCATGTCGTCGACCACGTTGACGAAATGAAAAATCCACGAGCCATCCGGGCGTCGGATCGTCATGTCGGGATGTGTTTCTGGATTCGTCAGGTCAAAATCGATCCGGCCGCAAACCACATCGTCGACCACGACATGCTCGCGCGGAGAGCGAAAACGGATCGCGCCGTTCTCTTCGAAGAGATGACCACCGGCTTCCAGTTGCGCGAGGTGCCGCTCGTAGATCGAATTGCGTTCGCTTTGGAAATAGGGGCCGAAATTCCCTCCGTGTTGCGGGCCTTCGTCCCACTCCAGTCCGAGCCAGCGGAGCCCGTCGTAAATCGCCTGCGTGGCCTCGGCAGTGTTGCGCGCCTCGTCGGTATCCTCGATCCGCAGGACCAATGTCCCGCCGGTATGATGCGCGAAGAGCCAGTTGAAGAGCGCGGTGCGCGCACCGCCGATGTGAAGAAAGCCGGTGGGTGAGGGCGCGAAACGGACGCGGACAGCGGAACTCATTTCCAGAATTTGAATCAGGAACCCAGGTAGCCAGGAAGAAGGCACCCATTCATCGATTGACTTCTAACATAATCCGCGCGCTCACTCGAATGGCTTGAGGCGGTCTTTCAAAGGCTGCCCGATGTCTTTGACGGCCTGGTTTGCGGCGTCGTTACCGGCATTCGTGACGACGAGAAAAATCATGTTGTGCCTCGGCATTATGCGGATGTCGGCGACCCAAAATCCGTTGCTCCCGGTGTGCGTCAGAAGCAAAGGCTCGACATCGGGACCGAGCTTCGCGCCCCAGCCAAGCGCGTAGTTCCCCGTTACCGGCATATGGAGTCTGCGATAGGTTTCCGGTTTCAAAAGTTTCCCGCGGCCGTGCTCGCCGTCGAGCTGATCCTGGGCGAAAAGCAGCCAATCCTTCAGCGCGATGTTGATCGTACCGGCCGGGCCAAGCGCCGGCGGATTGTCGGCTTCGGCGCTCGCTGGATCGAGCGCGACGAGCTTGCCCGCCTCTTCTTTGTGGCCCCGGGGTTGATCGAATTTACCCGGTGTGCCTGGCGGGCCGAAACCTGCGTTCTTAATTCCGAGCGGCGCGAAAATTTGTTCGCGGATGAGCTCTTCCCAGGTCTTGCCCGTGCGTGCCTCGGCGATCGCACCGGCGATGATAAAACCGAGATTGGAATATGCGAAGTCGCCGGCCTTGGAGGCTGGGGGCATGGTCAAATACTTGCGCGCAATCGCCTCGCGCTGCGCCTTAACGCCGTTCGCCGACTTGATCACGGCCATGAACGCGGGCAGGTCCTTGTCATCGGTAAGATGCGACAGGCCGGCCGTGTGACTCAAGAGTTGGGTCACAGTCACTTTGCGATAGGCGGGGTCCATCGCCGCCGCGAAAGCAGGGAATGAGTCCGCCAGAGTGTCGCCGAAGCGCATGACCCCTTGTTCGATCAGACGGGCGATGAGCGTCGCGGTAAAGGCCTTGGTGTCGGAGCCAATGTGCCAGCGATCGCTCGTCGTCACGGGTTCGGAGTGGCCGAGCGCGCGCACGCCCAGTGCGGCCTCGGCCGCCAGCTTGCCGTCGATTTGAACCAGCGCCGCGACGGCGGGCAGGTGATCCTTCTCGCGGACCGCAGCAAGCGTTTGATCGAGGAAGGGTTGAAGGCCCTCCTCGGCCCACGCGAACGACGGCGCGACGAGAAGGATCGCGAAGACAACTGCGCGCAGAACAATCCCGATTCTCAGCATCTACGTCTGTCTCCCGTGCGCGGTGGTTTGCCAAGAGCCAAATGTCGCGCTCGGACAAGGCTGCATCGCTTTCACTCGAGAAAAATCTTGCCGGCGCGGCGACGCACATGCCGGTCGCGGGCGAGGTTGATCTTGGCGGGCGCGCCGTCTGCCAGCAGTCCCCGCACCTCCTCGACCACCTCAAAACCTAATTCGGACACGCCGCTGTGCGCGAGCCATTGCCTGATCGCGCGGCGCTGCAGCGCCAACGGAAGCTGGCCGAGCTGGGTCACCTTCAGTTCTTCACTTTTCGTTAGGCCGACCGGCGTTAGCGTTTCGAGAAAATCTTCCTCTTCCCCCAGAACGGTGGCGGCCCGCCAGATCGTCGCCCGAATATTCCGCCCGCACTGTTTCTCCAGCCACGGGATGATCTTGTGCCGCATCTGATTGCGTCGCGCGACCAGTTCCTGGTTGGTCGCGTCCTCGCGAAATTTCAGGCGATGTAGCACGATGTAGTCATCGATCTCAGAACGCCAGACACCAAGCAACGGACGCACCAGAAAAATAGAACCATGCTCTACTCCGACGCGCATCGCGCCGAGTCCCCGCCCCGCCGCCCCGCGAAACAAATTGAGCAGAAAAGTCTCGACCTGATCGTCCGCGTGATGCGCGAGGAAGATGGTTAGGCAACGCCGTCGTTTTGCGATCCGGGCGAAGAAAGTGAGTCGCTCCTGGCGCGCGGTCGTTTCGATCGATTGCCGCCGCTTCCGGGCAAGGGCGCTAATATCAGCAGCGCCGGACTCAAAAGGCAGCGCGTGCTTTTGCGCCAGCCGCTCGACAAAACGCGCATCCGTTTTGCCCGCCCGTCCGCGCAAACCGTGCTCAAAATGGCAGACGATCAACTTGCGATAACCCTGCATAAGCAGCCAATGCAGCAGCGCCACCGAATCGCGCCCTCCGGATACGGCAACGAGATAACGCCGGTGGCGCGGGAAGTCGGCCAGGGCGTCTGCGTTCCAACCCGGACCGGGCCGCTTCATGGCGAGGCCGGCTGCAGAGCGCGCTCGCCCAGCCACGGAAGATGCCGCCTAACGATTCGCCGCAGACCAAAAGGCTCGATCGTCCGGACGCGGATGTGCTCGAGCGCATCGGCAACCGAGTCGGTCACGAAGACAAGATCCAAATCCTTTTGGCCGATCATCCCGAGGCGCGCCATTTTCGCGAGCAAGTCGGTCAACTCGCGCCAGTATTCGGTGCCCATGACCACGATCGGGAAATTCCTGATCTTGCCGGTCTGGATCAGAGTGAGCGCTTCGAACAATTCGTCCAGCGTGCCTGCACCGCCGGGCAGGACAACAAAAGCGTAGGAATATTTCAGGAGCAGCGTTTTGCGGACGAAAAAATAGTAGAGCGTGACGCAACGATCGAGATACTTGTTAGGCGTCTGCTCGTGCGGCAGCTTGATGTTGCAACCGACCGAGCGCCCGCCCACTTCTTTCGCGCCGCGGTTAGCCGCTTCCATAATCCCAGGGCCGCCGCCCGTCATGACGGTAAAACCAAGCCGGGCGATGCCCGCCCCCATTTCCCGCGCCAGTTCGTAGTCAGGGCTGTCCTCTTTGATCCGGGCCGAGCCGAAGACGGTAACGCAGGGACCGACGAAATGAAGGACTCGAAATCCGCGCAGGAAATCAGCCATGACCCGAAAGAGGGTGAAGAATTCGTCAAGCCGCGAATGCGGCCCCTCGAGCATGACCTCATCGGCGCGTTCGGGCGGCGCGGTGGAGGCGGAGTCCGGCGCCGGCGAAGGATCCGCACTGGAGATCTCGGTAGACATCGACGAATGGCGCATCATGCCGGTTTGGCCCGACGGGACAAGAGAATGAAACACCCGAGAGCCGCTTCCGGGCAAGGGTCAGCTGGGATGCGGGTGCAAGGATGGCGCAAAAGTCCGCCGAAACCGGCGCGAAAACTGCTGAAAAAGGGTCGAGTAGTGCACCCTTGATTGATCTTGCACACAATGTTTCTTGCTTTTTTCAACGCGTTCGCGGCCCTTCTTCCGAATCAATCGTAATGAACATTTTGTTGGTCGAGGATCACAAGGACAGCCGCGAGGTCCTTTCCAGTCTCCTCACTCACTGCGGCCACGAAGTCTCGACCGCCTCGAACATGCAGGATGCGTTGCTCTTACTCAGCCATTTTCGTTTTGAAATCCTGGTCTGTGACATCGGACTACCTGACGGAAGCGGGCTGGAGCTGGTGGTAGAAGCGAAGAAGCGGCAGCCGTGGAAAAAAACCGTCGCGCTGACCGCGCAAGCGCTGAAGGGACAAAGGGAACTCGGGTTGCGAGCTGGGTTTGATGAATATTTGACCAAGCCATTCGACTTCCATCAGCTGCGCACGCTCCTCGCAGAAGCGCCGCTCGCATCGAGTCCCGCGCCCTTATTGCCATCCTGACGAGCAGAATCCGGGCAGCTGGCCGTCAGCGTGATAACGGCCGCCGAGGGGTGAAGCTAGCACGATGATTTCGGCGTGGCGCGGTTCTCAATGGCTCAGGTCGACCTGGAAGCGGCCAACTTTTCGCCACGCGCATTCTTTTCCCGATTCAGGAGGCGTAAAGGTCTTCGGTTTCGCCACGGGTGAAGAATTTGCTGTCGAGAAACTCGTTCACCCGATTCATCTCGCGATCATCGGTGAGATAGAAGGTGACCTGAAGATCTTCGTCGCGTTGCCGCACCTCTCCTCGGTGATGCGTTCGATCGCCGTTTTGAGCCGCTCGATCGCTACCGGTTTCCCCAGGCAGGAGGCGGCTCCGTGCCGCGCCACAACCGGCTCCATCTGGCTCTCTTCCAAGCCGGTCAGGACAAGCACTGGGGGACGACGTCGCAGAGTGCCGAGGGCCTCGAGCAGCGGGAGACCGTGCGTTCCCGGGTCGAGATCGAGCACGATACTGTCGATGCGGTCGAATTCGCGACGCAGGAAGTCCAGCGCTTCCCGGCTGTCCCGGCTCAAGCGTACGCCATGACCGGTCCGGTCCCCGACTTCCAGAACAATGCCTGCACAATCCGCATCCGCGTCGACCAGCAGGATCACTTTGTTTTTCATATTTCTCCCTTCGTTAGGGAAAATATGACAGGGCCCGCTCTGCGCTCGCCGTTTGTTGCGAAAAGAACGGCGTTTCTTGGCTACGCCTTGGTCGTCGACCGGACCCGTTTTCCCGCGCGAAGCTTGGCGCGGAACTGGCTCGGCGACTGCCCAAAGACGCGCCGAAAAGTGCGATTGAACTGGGTGAGGGACTGAAACCCAACGTCGTAGGCCACCTCGCTAATGCGGGCGTTGGGATTGAGCAACTTCGTCCGCGCCCGCTCCGCGCGAAGGCGCGCAACGTAGTCGGTAAAGGTCAGCCCGGTGCACTTGTGAAAAACTTTGCTGAAGTGAAAGACGCTCGCGCCGGCCGCCGCCGCAACCTCAGCGAGCGAGATCTGCCCGGTCTGGTGTGCCGCGATGTATTGCCGCGCCCTGGCCACGAGCGGCGGCTCCTGGTTTTGACGTTCGACGAGCAGCTGATTGCTCAAGGCCGAAAGCTGTTCGGCAAAAAAGGTCAGCAGCCTAACGATGGCGCCATAGCGTTCCGGCGGGAGGACGGGATTCTTGTCCCAGGCCCGCCGGATCGGCGCCGTGAAGGGCGCCCCAATCCGGGTCAGCGTGCGCTCCACCTTCATCGTATCGGCGCGGCTGGGGGACCGGCGCAGGACCTGTCCGACGCGCAGATAACCGATCGTCTTTCCGCCCAGCTTCAGTGGCACCGCCGTCTCTGTCAGTCCAAAAGGACAGATCACCGTGCTCGGCAAATCGCCGGTGTGCCGCACCATGTCCTCGTGCGCCTGGAGGCAGAGCGCCAGGCTTTTCGGGTTCTCGGCGAGGAGCGCGCAGAAGGGGTTTTCATGGCGCTTTCCGTGATGCGCGAGCTGCCAATATTCCAAGGGCCGCAGTGCGAGCGGCAGGCCCGTCGCTTCACTGAAGACGCGTTCGTATTCGCGGAATAATTTCGAGCGCCGCAACTTCTCCACTAACTCGCGGTTGGCGTTGGCCTCATCTCCGTTCTCCGTCGCGCCTTTCATCAGACCCAGGACAATATGCGCGTCGTGCACGGCTCAACAAGAAACGCCCAACAATTCGCAACGCTTGCGCAGCGGGGGCGACAGTCGGCGTTAGCCTGAGAAATCATGGAACCCACGATTCGACGCAGACCCATCCCGGCTGAGCTCCGGCTAGAAAGAATTCTGGTGCCGGTCGATTTCTCCGCCCCTTCGCAGGAGGCGCTCAGTTTCGCCCGGCGTCTGGCGCGTTCATTTGGCGCCGGCATCACTTTGTTGCACGTCGTCGAGACAACGGCAGTGGCTCCTTTCCCCGAGATGCCGGCGTATCTGGATTACTCCAGTGAGGATCTCGACGCCGCGAAACGCGACCTGCGAGCGCTCGCCGCGGAAATCTCGGACGATGCGAAAACCGTGCGCGCCGTGGTGCGCAACGGTCTTGCCGCGCACGAGATCGTCGAAGCCGCGAAGGAATTGGATTCCGACCTGATCGTCATCGCGACACACGGCTACACCGGCTGGAAACATTTTTGCATCGGCAGCACGGCCGAGCGCGTGGTCCGAACTGCCCCCTGCCCCGTCTTCGTGGCGCGCGCGAAAGAACACGACTTGGTGTAAGTTATGATCATGGATCAACCCATCCTCGAACCGCTCGAAACCCGCGTCGGGTTGCATCCCTTTCTCGTCGGGCTGCAACCGCACTACATCAAACTTCTGGCCGATTGCGCGATGGCCAAACAATTCGCGGCCGGCGATTACCTTTTCCGGCAGGGCGAATTCGCGAACCGCTTCTACCTGATCGAAGAAGGTGAAGTGGTGCTCGAAGCGCTCAACCCCGAGGGAAATTCGGTCGTTATCGAGGAGGTAGGCCTGGGCAAACTGGTCGGCTGGTCGTGGCTCTTTCCACCCTACGTCTGGCATTTCGATGCGCGCGCCACCCAACCGACCACCGCGCTCTTTTTCTACGGTACGATCCTGCGCGAATATTGCGCCAGGGATCCATCGTTAGGCTTCGCGCTCTTCAAAAGGATGAGCCAGGTGATGATCGAGCGCCTGCAATCCGCCCGGGCGCGCCTCATTGCCCAACACATCGCACCGGCAAAAGGCAAAAGCCCCGCGGCGCGCCGGCGTTGATGCTGGCCAACGGAGATTTGGCCTCGGCGTCGGCTGCTCCAGCGACGGTGCGCTCGCGGAAAGAAAAGCGGGAACCGCGGGCGCCTTGTTTTTCTCCCGGCCATCAACTGATGTTCCTGCTCGCGACGCTGTGCGGCGTTTGCACCCTCGCGGGATTTTTTCTCCATCGCTCAGATCCCAATTCGGCCGCCGTTCTCTTTCTTACGGCCTACCTCGCTGGAGGATGGTTCGCCTCCATCCAGTTCGCGGGCGAGCTCCGCCGTGGCGTCTTCGATATCAATCTGCTCATGATTGTGGTCGCGCTCGGGGCAGCCGGCGTGGGCGCCTGGGCGGAAGGCGGAACGCTGCTTTTTCTCTTTTCGCTCAGCAACGCGCTGGAGCGTTTTGCCAATCATCGCACCGAGTAGACGATCAGCTCGCTCCTGCGCTCGGCGCCGGAGACCGCCTCGCGCCGCGAGCACGGCGCGTGGGTCGAGGTTGCGACGGAGTCGTTAGGCATTGATGATGCGTTGCTCGTGAAACCGGGCGACCTCTTTCCGGTCGATGGCGAAGTAATCGAAGGCGCCACCTCCGCCGACGAGTCGGCCCTGACCGGTGAGGCGTTGCCGGTTTCGAAACGGGTCGGCGATCCGGTGAGCGGAGGAACGGTCAACCTGGAAGGTCAGGCCGTCATTCGGGTGCTTCGTTTGCCTAAGGAAAGTGCGGTGCAAAAAATCGTCGACTTGATCGAGAGCGCGCGCGAACAAAAGGCGCCCGCGCAACGGTTCACCGACACTTTTACGCGCTATTACACAGTCGCGGTTCTCGTCGGGAGCGGGATTTTTCTGGCCTGGCTGTTGTTTTGGCAACATGAACCGCTCGCCGCGTCCATCTACCGGATGATGACGCTGCTTGTCGTCTCCTCGCCCTGCGCGCTCGTGCTCTCGATTCCCTCCGCAATCCTCGTCGCGATCGCAGCCGGCGCGCGCCAGGGAATTCTTTTTCGCGGGGGCGTGGCGGTCGAAAGCCTGGCCGGTGTGGACCACTTTGCCTTCGACAAAACCGGGACGCTGACGACCGGCCAGTTGCAAGTGGGGCGAATTGAAACGTGCGGCGAGAACTCCCCCGAGGAGGTGCTGGCGGTCGCCGCCACGATCTCGCAATATTCCACTCATCCCCTCTCCCGCGCTGTCGTCGAGGAAGCAGAGCGTCTTCGTCTGCGAAAATTCGAAGCGGGAAACGTGACCAATCTCCCCGGGTTCGGGATGGAAGCGATGATCGGGCCGGACCTGGTGCTGGTAGGCAGCCGGAAATTGATGGAGCTGCGCGACTTTGACGTGCGTGCGTTTGCCACCACCGGCGCGGAGGCCGAGGTCTGGGTAGCGCGCGGGGCGTTGCTCGGCGTGATCTATCTGCGCGATCGACTGCGCGCGGCCACCCCCGCGGTTATCACCGCGTTGCAAAAGGCCGGCAACTCCATCGCTCTCATCTCCGGCGACCGGGCGCCCGCGGCGGAGGCGGTGGCCCGCGCCGCCGGCATCGAGGAAGTGCATCCCGATCTTACGCCTAACGAAAAGCTGGAATGGATTCACCGCTGGCGCCAGGCCGGGAAAACGGTCGCGATGGTGGGCGACGGAATCAACGACGCGCCCAGCCTGATCGCGGCCGACGTCGGGCTCGGAATGGGCGCGCGCGGTTCCGATGCAGCCCTGGCGCAGGCCGATATCATTCTCATGCACGATCGGATTGAAAATGTACCGGCCGCATTCCAGTTGAGCCGGCGGGCGCGCCGCATCATCCGGCAAAATCTCTTCGTCTCGTTAGGCACAGTCGCCGTTCTCGTCACCTTCGCGCTGGCCCAGAAGATCAAACTCTCCCTCGGCGTGGTCGGTCACGAAGGCAGCACCGTTCTGGTCGTTTTAAACGGCCTGCGTCTGCTTCGCCTCAGACCTGACCGCAATACTTGAAGAGAAGCATTTCGGCCGCGGAATCTTCGCGGTAAAAAAATCGCACCGCGCCGTCGCGACCGACGTGGTCGCTGCGCACGCTGCAACTGGCGCGCCGGCTATGCACCTGATGAATGCCAAGACGATCGCGCAAATAAAGCGCGCCCCACGCTTCCACAAAAATGGCGCGGCGCGCCTTCGCGGCGAGCAATTCCTCTAGCGCCGGCCGTTCCATTTCGCGATAGACGATCGGGCTGGCGCGCTCGAAATCCGCGTAGTTCAGCCCGGCTGCTGGAAAAACGCCGCTGGCCGGCAGTTCCGACCAAGTCGAAGGGAAAACACCTACCCGCATCCGCGGATCGAATCCGTCGGCCGCGTGTTTCAAAGACCAGGTGCTGATCGAGATCCGCAGCCAGCCGAAATTCCCGGCGCGGATCGTGATCCAGAAATGATCGATCTTGCCCGGGTCGGCATCCGCTTCTTTTTCGAAGGCCATTAACTCGCCAGCGGCGACAACGAACTCGTCCGCTCGAAAGGCGAAATTAGTCTTTTTGTTCCGCGCCGCCAGCGAGTCCCGCACCAGGCCGAAAGGATGCCGCGGTCGCGCGCGGGAGGCGAGCGATTACTTACTTCTGAAAACGATCGGGCCCACGATCAACAGGCAACTCGCGATGAAGGCGGCGGCCAGAAGCACAACGAGATAATCCATCGCTCCCAGCCTAACAATTGCCGCTCGACGCTTGCGGCGTCGCTTGCCAATTGCTGGGCGTTTCTTGCGCGGCAACGGACTGCGCGGGTTTTGGTGCGGGCTTTCGTTGGAGCCGGGAACGCGCAAGTGTTTAACAAAGTCTTCGACCTCAAACCGACCAGTTCGCTCGGGTGGGCAGGGAAAGCGCTGGAGGGCAAGGCTCCGTCGTTGCCGTGTTTAATCGACCCCAGCCGTCAGACAAGAAACTCGGCAACGACGGAGCCTTGCCTCCAATCGTGGCTGCCCGCGTGTCTCGACGCTAAACTTTCGTTGTAACCGGGTCGCTGACCCCGGTCGAGGGAAAGCGTGGCCACGCGTCAGACCAACCGGGGTCAGCGACCCCGGTTACAACACTAGTTTTTGATGATCTTGGGCACGGCGACGCGCGCGAGCTTGGTAAACTCGTCCACCGCACTGTTGGCGCCGGAATCGATCAGGCGGAGCAAGCCGATTTCCAGGGCCAGATTCTTGCCCTTGAGCCGGATCGCGCTCAGGCCGCTGGTGCCGCGAAGCGCAATTTTCGGCATGAGCGTGGCTGCTTTCAAGGGAGCGAGGGAACGCAGGAGAGTCTCGATCGCGTTGATTTCCGCGATGGTGCGGGGGCGCACCTGGTGTTCCCGGCAAATCGCGTCGGTCATTCGTCGCATGACGAAAGTATCCGGCAACTGCAGGATGCGTTCCTGGTGCAATTCGGAGACATCGACAATCCGGCGTTTGGCCCAGGGGTGGTGCGCGTGCACGATGAGGGCGAATTGGTCGGTGCAGAGGCGCTCGTAACGGAGGTTGGGCGAATGCCGGGTCAGGAAGCCGAGGCCGACGTCCATCCGGCCCTCCTCCAGCGCGGTCTCAATTTCGGTCGAGGAAATTTCCTCAACGTTGAGGCTGACCCCGGGATGAGTCGAGGCGAACATCCCGAGTAACTGCGGAATCAGAGCGACGTTGAGGATTGGCACGACGCCGAGATGGAGCGCGCCTCGCATCTGTCCCGGCTCGATCGTTAGTTCCTGCAGAAAATTCTCGACCTGGCGGAGGATGGCGCGGGCGTGCTCCTCAAAGATTTGCCCGGTTGAGGTTAGGAGGATGCGCTTGCCGCGGCGCTGGAAGAGGTCCACCCGGAGCGCGGTCTCGAGGTCGCGCATTTGTTGGGAAATGTTGGGCTGGGAGAGACCGAGACGATCGGCCGCGCGGCTAAAGCTGCCCGCCTCGGCGACGGCGAGGAAATAACGCAGGTGCCGAATCTCAAGGGGATCGTGAACCATCGTCCTGAGATTGCCTGCACGCGCGGCGGCTGGCAACGCGATTTCGAAGAAATCGAAGAGCTGGGCCGTGAGTCAGGGATTCCTAAGGGCACGGCCCACTTCGAAGATTACGCCGATGACTCTTTCCCTGGCTGACGGTGCGCGACAACATCGGTTTCGGTTTACGGGACAAGCAGGGCGAGCAGCGGCGCCAGATCGTTGCCCATTACACCCAGATGGTCGGCTTGAGCGGCTTCGACGGCGCCTACCCACGCGAACTTTCCGGCGGAATGCGGCAGCGGGTGGAGATCGCCCGGGCGCTTGCGGCCAGCTCCCAGATCATCTACATGGATGAGCCTTTCGGCGCGCTCGATTTCATCACCCGAATGAAAATGCGAACCGATCTGGCGCGCATCTGGCAGGTGGAAAAGGAAGACGATTCTCTTTGTTACTCACGACATCGAGGAGGCGGTGCAACTGGCCGACCGTGCTATCGTGATGAGCCGCCGGCCGGCGAGCCGCCGGCCGGCGACGGTGCAAAAGGAAGTGACGATTGATTTGCGACGCCCGCGTAATCTCGATTCGCCCCAGTACCTGAAAAAGCGCGACCTGATTTTCCATCTCATGGGAATGAGTTTGCGCGTCGGCGAGACCGCGGTCGCCTGACCGATCTCCGGCATTCTTCCCGGAGTGACGGTGGTCGCGTCTCAGAGGCGCGAAGTGGCTTGAAAGACAAGTTTCCCGTGTGGGCAGCGAAAATGCTGACAATTCGCAGGGGAGCGGGGACGCCTCGACGAATTTGCTTTAATAAGTAAAGGTTATTGTTGTATTTTAAAATCGTATTTTGTTACTGTGAGATGACTTTTTCATTATTTAACGCCTCTGCTGGCAGTCTTTGGAACAGGTCGCCGAGCTCCTGGGTCAGTTCCCATATGCCGGCGGTGAGGACGGCCACCCCGAAAAGCGTCATCATGACGCAGCGTCCGGGTAAGATCGAGCAGATCATCCCGGTGGAACTCGACCGGCCGCGAGACCGGAGCAGGTACCGCCTTTCTCCATCTTCGGGGCGAAATTCTCGAGACGCTGCATTTTGCCGGGCAGCCAATGGCCGGCAACAAGAACTAGTTGAAATCAATTGATCGCGAGTCGCACATGGAACGGAGGTGGCAATTCACTCGCGTGCGCGATTCCAGAACAACCACCTGTGAAACATCTCCCATTCCTGGCCTGGACGATTATCTCGATCGTCGGGATAGCACCGGTTTTCGCCGGCGAACCCGCCTTGCCCGCTTCTGTGGCGACCGATGCTGGATCGCGGATCAAGCTTTCCGGATGGCTTGAAGCGGGCGTCACTGGAAATTTTGCTTCACCCGATGACCGCCAAAACTTCGGCCGCCTCTTCGATGATCGCTCGAACGAACCGCTCTTAAACCAGTTCGTCCTCACGGCGGAACAGATGTTCGATCCCAAGGCGGCGGATCGCTTCGACTGGGGATTCAAGGCCCAGTTTCTCTACGGCAGCGACGCCCGTTATTTGCATTCCACCGGCCTGCTCGATCTCACGACTAACGATACGGTTCAGCCGGATGTCCCCGAAGCCTGGATTCTCGCTCATTTCCCCATCACCGGCACCGCCGCAGGTCTCGATCTGAAGGTCGGCAAGTTTGGCACCAGCATCGGCGCGGAGGCGAGCGATCCGCGGATGAATGCCTTTTACTCCCACAGCTACATCTTTAACTACGGCGCTCCTTTCAATGTGACCGGCGTCCTGGCCACCTTGCACGTGCAGCCTTCGCTCGACCTTTACGTCGGTCTGACCCGCGGGGTTAATGTCACGCTGGAGGATCCCAATGACTCCGTCTCTTTCTACGGCGGCGTTGGTGGCGGCTTCAGCGATGGTCGCTTCAGTTACATGGCCTTGACTCACGTCGGTCCGGAGAACGTCGACGACAATCATGACTACCGTTATCTCAGTGCGATCACTTTGACCTGGAAAGCGACTGACAAGCTGACTTCAATCACCGATCTAAACTACATTTACGAAGAATCTTTCGACGCCAAGGGCTATGGCATTGCCCAATATTTTACCTACGCGATCAACGACTGGCTGACGGCCGGCGTCCGCGGTGAGATTTGGCGCGACGCGGATGGGTTCTACGTCGCCCAGTTTGCTTCAAATAATGATTTCATTCACTTCACGCGCGGCGATCCGACCGTTTTCGATCCGCGCACGGTCGGCGGCGGGCGCACCACCTACGGAGCCCTGACCGCTGGTGTCACGTTTAAGCCCTCGGTGCCAAAACCGCTCGAGGGCCTCACCATTCGACCGGAAATCCGCTATGATCGCTCGCTCAACGACACCCGCCCGTTCAACGATTCTTCCGAGATTGACATGTTGACGGCCGGAATTGACGTCGTTTTCTCTTTCTGAGGCTTTCTGAGGGATAGAGCGACAGTGAACCGAACATGAATCGCCGATTATCAGTTGCGGCGCGGCCCAACGTCCGCCGCCCTGCGCTCGTCAGTTTTTTCGCCCTTTCGGTGAAATCCCGTTGGACGGGGCCGCGAGCCGGCTTTACAGCTTCACTCCTTTGCCACCCAATGCCGCGCCGCCCCAAACTCCCGCTTGAAAGTGATCCGGATGAGTCCACGCCACGCTTGCCGGCGGTGAGCCCACCGCTCGAGGCGGGCGAGCCGACCGATCTAGAGCTGATGCACGGCATTCAGGAGGAAGATCCCGAGGCGCTTTCGAAACTCTACGATCGCTACAACGGCATCATTAAGGCGCTCATCCTGCGCGTCGTCCATAACGAGGCCGAGGCCGATGATTTGCTGCAGGAGATTTTCATGGAGCTGTGGAATCAGGCGAAAAATTTCTCCGCCCAGAAAGGGAAACCGCTCGGTTGGATGGTCACCCTGGCGCGCCGGCGGGCGATCGATGGCCTGCGCAAGAAGCAAGCTTACATGCGCGCCGGCGAACGGTTGCAAAATGAAACCGAGCAACAGCCCGACGCCTGGGTCCATAACGCGACCGAGGAGGAAATCAATCTTTCCGATACGCGGGTGCTGATCCGCAAGGTGATCAACAGTCTGCCCCCGGCGCAGCAAGCAGGCGATCGACCTCGCATTTTTTCGCGGCATGAGTCAGCGCGAAATCGCCGCAAAAACGAATACACCATTAGGGACAGTTAAAACCCGCCTCGAATTGGGGCTGAAAAAAATCTATGACGGCCTCAAAGAATTGAAAGATGAGCTTTGAGGAATTCCAGAACCGCGCGCGCCTCTACGTGATCGGCGCGCTGGAAAACGGCGAGAGCCGCGAGTTTGAAGAAGCGCGGCGCGAGTTCGGCCAGAAGGCGGAGGACTTCATCACCGAATGCTACCGTCTGCACGAGGCCTTCGCGCTCAGCCTGCGGCCGGCCAAATCGTCCGATGCCCTGAAGGAGCGTCTCATGAAAATGGTGCGCGAGCGCAAAAGCGAGTCCCACTAGATCAGGAAATCGCCGAACCGGGGGATTCGTCTAGTTGTTGGCCGCGGGAGAACTGCCGCACTCCATTTCACGCAGGATGAATTCCTGGAGAAAGCCGTAAAAGTTCACCTGGAAAAGGCTGAGATCGCGCCGGGAACCGATCGGCGAGCGATAGTGATCGCAAAGTTCCGCCTCGCTAAAATCGTACTTCGCGGCGATCGCGAGCCGGGCCTGGTTGAGCGCGTTGAGCCAGGCGTCGGAATGTTCGCTGTCGGGATGCGCAGCGCTGCAGTTCGCGAACGGCTTTTCGTTCTCGCCAGCTGCCGCAAATCGGATGCGACCGTTTCGGTCGCGCTCTGAAAGAGCCGGCGCAGCTCCGGCTCGACGTAAATCTTCCACTCCGCGCAAAATTCCTTTTCGTTAGGCCCAGCCGGCGCACTGTAGAGCCGCTGCTCCGCCGCGGGGACCGATTCGGGGTTGGCGCTCGCCGGGATCTGTCGCAACAACTCGGCCAGAAAAGGATCGATCTCGCTGATCTCGAGCGTCGCCGTTGTTGCGGAAAGACTTCCATCTTAGTTCGTCCGCTCGATCGTCGCGAGGAGGAGATAGCCATGCAGTTGCTGCACGAAAAGTTCGGCCCGCTCCCGCACGCCGCTCCACAAAATCGATCGTCCGTGGCGATGCACTTCGAGCATGTGCATCTCCGCCTTCTCCTTCGGGTAACCGAAGACCTTCTGGAAAACCATCGTGACGTAGCTCATCAGATTGACCGGATCGTTATGCACGACCACCTGCCAGGGTAGATCGAGTGCCTCTTTTGGCCTGTCTTCTTCGCTCACGTCCGGACTTTGCATCGCGCTGGTGATCGGCAGGGAAAAAGGTGCATCGATGTTCCGTCAAAGGAGAAGACTTCCACGGAAGCCGTGTCGGCACCCAACCATAGCCTAAATCCTACCACTAGGGCGTTGCGATTCAACCGCCGGCCAGCCTGGTCGCGCAGGCGACGATCTTCGCCTGGGCCGACTCCATCCGGCGACGGTCGACGGACTCGTGGTCATCGAATCCGTGCAGATGGAGGAGACCATGCACGAGATAGAGTCGGAGCTCGTGCTCGAGCGAAGTGCGGTGCGCCGCGCCTGGCGCCGCGCGGTCTCGACGACTGATGAAAATTTCGCCGTGCTGGAAAGTGATCACGTCGGTCGGACCGGCGATTTGCATGAAGCGACGGTGCAAGTTCGCTCATCCGGCGATCGGAAACGAGAAGGACATCGATTTCTTCCAGACTCGTTAGGCCCGAGCTCAGACCCCGCTCGCGCAGACAAAGGGGCAGCGCCCGCTCGCGCGAATTGCTCCAGCTCGCCACGCATCCAGCGCGATCTTTCGCTGCCGGTTGTGCACGGAGATTTTGGGCGCGACGCTTTCATTTTCGGGCCGGCGCGCTCGAGGCGACACGAGCTGGCGATAAAGCATTTCCAGCCGCGGCGCGGCAGACCCGACGCCTTTGCCGCGGCGCAGCGGCTCGCCCCAGATCGCTTCGATTTCCAGCGGCCGGCCGGCCAGATAATCGACCAGGGTTGACGGCTTGAAATCGCCCATGACTTCCGTCCGCTTCATCTGGTCGAGAGCGAGCGCGGTCGGCAAATTGTGTCCGCAGGCATTCGCGATCGCGATCGTTTCGTCCATCAACTCCAGCGCAAGCAGGCGCAAACCCTCGTCGGCCAGAATCTTCGCGGTATCGATGCCGCCGGCCGACGACCGAGAGGCCGTTGAAGGGAATGTTCCAGACGAGTTTGCGCCAACGCTCGAGCGCGAGATCGGCCGTCACGCTGCAAACGACCCCGCAGCGTTTGAATTCCCAGGCGAGATCGTGCGTGCGCGGCTGCGGATAGCCGCGAAATTCGCCGATCGTTAGGCGAGCCGGTATCGAAGCCGCTCGACCACGCCGGGCTCGGATGCGGTTGAGACAGATGAAACAGATCCCGCCGAGAATCCGCTCGGCCCCGAAATGTTCGGCGAGAAACTCTTCGTTCCCGAGTCCGTTTTGCAGGGTCAGGATCATGGTCTTCTCGCCTAACAATGGCGCGATCAGCGGCCGGCAGCTCCGGGTTGGAGGTCGTTTTGACGGCCACGATGACGAGGTCGCACGGGCCGATCTCTTCGCGTCGTTCGATAGGCGTTCACTTTCGCGACGTGAATGTTTTCCGTCTTGCTGCGGAGGCGCAGCCCGCGTCTTGCGCACGACTTCGTAGTCGCTGCCGCATGAGGAAATGCACGTCGCGCCCGAAGTGGGCCAGCTTTCCTCCGTAGTAACAGACCGATCGCGCCCGCGCCGACGACCGCGATGCGGAAGTTTGGCAGCTTGTGACGGGAGCGCATCAAGGAGATTCCTTAACCGCAGAGATCGCAGAGGGCGCAGAGAACAGAAATCCAATTTCTCTCTGCAGCCTCTGCGATTAATTTTTCCTAGCCGAGCGGCCGCTGCTCGGCCTGGAAGTTTCGCGTGATGAGGCGCGCGCCTTTGTTGAAAGTGACATAGGCCCAGGCCCACTGGAAGAGCACCGCGATCCGATTCCGGAAACCCGACCAGATAAAGAACGTGGATGAAAAGCCAGGCCAGCCAGGCCGGGAAGCCGCTGAAGTGGACGAAGTTCAGGTCGGCCACGGCTTTGTTGCGGCCGATCGTGGCCATGCTGCCTTTGTCCCAATAGTAAAAGCGCTGCGGCTTCGCTCCCGCGATCATGTGCAGAATATTTCTGGCGGCGTGGCGGCCTTGCTGGATCGCGACCGGCGAAACGCCCGGGAGCGGTTTGCCAGTCTTTCGGCGAGGTAAAATTCGCCAGGTCGCCGATCACCTGCACCTCGCGGATGGCCGGGAATCGTCAGGTCGTCCTGCACGATGACGCGACCGGCGCGATCGACCGGCACGCCTAACGTTTTGCCGACAAACGAGGCGGTGTTTCCCGCGGCCCAGATTTTCACCCGGCAGGGAATGAATTTGCCGGCCACTTCGAGGCCGTTCTCGGTCAGGTTTTCGGCGTGCACGCCCGATCGTCACCTCCACGCCGAGCTCCTGCAATTGCTTCAGCGCGCTCGCCGAAAGATCCTCCGGAAAAGCGGAGAGCACCCGTTTTTCGCCTTCGATGAGAATGACGCGCGAGTTCGAGGGATCGATGTGCCGAAAATCTTTCGCCAGCGTCTCGCGCGCGATCTCCGCGATCGCTCCCGCCATTTCCACTCCGGTCGGTCCGCCGCCGATGATGACGAAATTCATCGCCGCCGCCCGCGCCGCCGGGTCCTCGGTCTTCTCGGCAAACTCGAAGGCCATCAGAATGCGGCGCCGGATCTCGATCGCGTCCTCGAGGCTCTTCAGGCCGGGAGCGAGTTTTTCCCATTCGTCGTGACCGAAATAGGAATGGCGCGAGCCGGTCGCGACGATCAGGTAATCGTAAGCAATCTCGCGCTCCGCTCGTGCGCACGATGCGCGCCGCGACATCGACCGACTGCACTTCGCCGAGGATCACCTCGATGTTCTCGTATTTCTCCAAGAATGCCGCGCACGGGCGCGGCGATATCGGCCGGCGAGAGAGCAGCGGTCGCGACCTGGTAGAGGAGCGGCTGAAAAAGGTGATAATTGGTGCGGTCGATCACGGTCACGCGGACCGGTTTGTTGCCGAGATGCTTGGCCGCCTCGAGACCGCCGAAGCCGGCGCCGATGATGACGACGTGCGGTTCGGCGGACTGTGGGTTTCTCCATCGTCGAAATGATCGCCGGATTAGCCGCGGCGGTAAACAGAAAATCGGTTGTCAGCCCGCGGAAGTGCTTATCTTCCGCGCCTTATGCCGAAGCCGATTGCGCGCAGCAAGACCAGAAAAGCCGTCGCCAAGCGGTTCAAGATTACCGGGACCGGGAAAGTCCTGCGCTCCCATGCGACGCGCCGGCATTTGATGGCGACGAAAAACGCCAAACGCAAACGTCATCTCGCCAAATCGGCCCTCGTGCACAAGACCGACGTGCAGCGGATCAAGGC
The DNA here is from genome assembly GCA_963737995.1 of uncultured Verrucomicrobiae bacterium. Taxonomy (GTDB): domain Bacteria; phylum Verrucomicrobiota; class Verrucomicrobiia; order Chthoniobacterales; family UBA10450; genus Palsa-1392. Next base: position 66,063 of record CAVTUV010000008.1, on the reverse strand, counting down.
GAACCTGCCTTTCGCCTAACGAACCGGCGGCGAGCCGTTCCGCGAAGTTCTTGCGGCGAAACGCTTGACGGAATCGACGTTCTGCTTCAAAAACGGACGCCCGATGAATGTGCATCTCCTTTTTCCGCCCCAGGACTCTTCGTTCCTTTTCTCCTTCTCGTCGCTGACTGCGGCGTCCGATTCCGCGCGCGCCCAAGGCACGGCCGCCGATCGTGCCCGCCTTCTGCAGACCCAGGCAAATCTGCAGCCGACCAGCGTCGGCCCACCAATGGCGTCGATCAGAACTACGCCGCCGCCAGCCCTAACGATACCGATCTCGGCGAGCAGGCGATCCTGAAACGGGTCGAGAAATATCAGCCGTTCACCCTCGAGACGGGCGTCCCGATTTATTACACCTCGAATGTCGCGCTGGTCGACCGCGGCAAGGTCGAGCGATGTGATCATCGCGCCGGTCGTCGGGATCACCTACGCGCCCGAAATTCCAGCGCACGCTCTATGGCGAATTCACCCTGCGGCAGCAGTTTTTCTACTACAACAGGATTTCAGCGGGTTCAATTTTGCCAGCTTCGACGCGCTCGCCGGTCTCGTTTATTACGTCCGAAACTGCACAACCTAACCCTGCGCGCGAACATCGATTACAACCGCCTGACCGGGACGGATAATTTCGACGATTTCTTTTCCAACGTCGCCGCTCAACTCGAGCGCGGAAGTGCCGTTCCGCGATCGGCCGGGCGCAGCAGATTTCCCTCGGCGGCGAGCGCCAGCATCAGCCTTTACGCCACACCCTCGCCCGCCGCAGCGCAACGATTTCAGCGTCTACGTCGGCTACGCGGTCAATGTCAGCCGCGTTTTCGCTCAATGCCGCGGCACGCCTCGTCGTGCGGCCCTACGATTCCGGCGGCCGGACGGACGTGAGCGAAATCCTCGCCCTGAGCGCCAACTATCGCATTCGGGATTGGCTTACCCTGAGCGCGATCACCACTTTCGTCGCCAACCAATCCAACCAGAGCGTCTTCGATTACGAGGTCTTCAACATCGGCGGCGGCATCGCTCTGACTTGGAAATTCTGAGCGCACGGTGTGCTCGTTCCTCGGCTTCCCGGATCAGCGGTCACGTTGTACATTGCCCGCGGTAAAAAATTGCTTGACGCGCGCCCTCGCGAAGTAAGACACGCGGCCTCGAAATGGCCGCTCCTTTCCGAGCAAAATGGTCTTCGACCCGACGGCAGGGATATCGTCATTCCAATTGGAACCTGGCCGTCCCTTGAAAGTCTATGAAAACAGCATACTCCCACTCGTTGGAAGCATCTCCTGCGCAACCATCGTCGGCCATCACCCTTTCGTTAGGCGATTCTAGTTCAGAGACCCGCCGCCGTTTTTCTTCTTCTCCTCTCCCGCTCGACGACGTCAGGCGGCGCAATTGAAAGAGGCGCGCGTCAGTCAGGTGATCAAAGACGTCAAGTTTCTCCCCGCCCAAGCCGCGCCCCGGCCGGCCGCGGTCAGTGATGAAGTGCGCGACGGCACCGCCGTGCGCACCGGCATCGAGTCCCGCGCCGAACTCACCTTTACCGATCAGACGCTCACCCGGCTGGGCGCGAACACGATTTTCAGTTTCAACGAAGGCACCCGCAATCTGGAGCTAGGCGGCGGCGCCATGCTGCTGCGTGTCCCGAAAAACGCCGGCGGCGCGCAGATCAAAACCGCGGCTGTGACCGCGGCCATCACCGGCACCACTATCATGCTGGAGTATCATCCCGACGCTTACATCAAGTTTATCGTCCTCGAAGGAACCGGGCGGATTTTTCGCAAGGACCACGTGGGCGAATCGGTCCTGCTGCATGCCGGTCAGATGCTGATCGTTAATCCGAAGGGCAAAGGTCTGCCCGATCCGGTGGATGTCGATCTGGATCGGCTGATGAAAACTTCCCTCCTCATCACCGGCTTCGCTCCTCTTCCCAGCGACTCCTTGATCGGGCGGGAAATCGGCACCCAGTCCAAGGAGAAAAGCGCCGGCGGCTTGTTCAAACCAATCTCGTTATCTTCGGCGGCGGCACCGCCGTCTCTCTGCTCGACCCGACGAACACCAGCGTGCTCAACCAGGCCAATTCGAACCAACAACGCCAGGCGATGCTGGGACCGACCCCGTCGCCCCTGCCGAGCGTGACACCTTCGCCGAGCCCGTCACCTTCGCCGAGCCCGTCACCTTCGCCGAGCCCGTCACCTTCACCTTCACCCCAGCCCACGCCGAGCAAGTACGGAACTCCGGCGGCCATCTCCTCTCCGGTCCCCTACGTGATCAGCAGCGGCACGACTATCAAGACTGATCCCACCATCACCACCAATGGCGTGACGGATTTTGGCAAACTCTATCGCGGACCGACCCTCGATGGTCCAGCCTCGGTGTTTCTGTTTGGGTCCACTTCAGCCTTCGATCTTCAGGTCGGCGTTGATAAAGCCCTTAGCGGCGCCGAGGGCGAGATGATCCTTCTGCCGCTGGCCGCTTTCAAATTTCTTTCTCTCGACCTGACCGGCAATCCCACCATCTCGATTGCCAACGGCGGCGCGACGAGTCTCGCGCTCATCAGTGTCGGTGACATCACCTCGGGGCCGCCCGGCGGCGCCCTCACCTTTAGCGGACTGCAAACGCTCCTTCTCGCGACCGTGAACGGCTCGATCACGCTCACCTCCGATCTCGCTTTCCAGAATATTCCATTCCTTGGTTTCTATGCGCGCGGCGCCGGCTCCAATCTTACCCTCGATTGCTCCATCTCGGGCGCGGCCGGCTTGTTTCTCGGGGCGGAGGGCGACATTCTGGCGACTAATTCCCTAACGATAAGCGAAACCAATGCCCTCGGATCTGACCATGACCGCCGGCGGGGACATCGCGATCGGCGGCGATCTTAGCCTAACGACAGATGCCCATCTCCTCCTGAACGACGGCGCATTGCACGTGACCAGCGGAGGCGACATCACCGTCGGCGGCGCTTTTGATCTCAATATATCCGCCGATACCGCCACGAGTGGAAGTGGAGGCAACATCACGGTTGCCACGGGTGGCGACCTGACCGCCGGCGATATGAGTTTGACTCTCGATTACAACCTCGCGGGAGTGAGCGTGAGTGACGGGGCAAATATCACCCTGACGGTGGGCGGCGACCTGAATGCCGCCAGCTTCCTCGCAACGATCGATAATTCAAATGGCGGCAACATCGGCAACGGCGGAAATATTTTTGTCAGCACGGGCGGCGATCTCGTTACGACCAGCGGTGGCACAGCGTTTACCGATTAATAATACGACGGAAACATCGACATGGGCGGCAACCTCACTCTAACCGTCGGCGGCAATCTCACCACTCAGGCACTCGGTTTGTTGGTCGGAGAACTACGATCTCAGTGGCAATTTCCCGGCCACATCGGCACTGGTGGAAATATTTCCGTCACGACAGGAGGAGACCTCTCCGCACAATCAGTCATAGGGCTTATCAATAATCGCAGTGGCGGCCAAATTGATTCGCCCGTTAGTCTTACTTTGAGCGTCGGCGGCGCGCTGACGACGTCTGGCGAAAGCACCGATCCATTTGGAAATTTCGAAAGCCTCGCGCGCTTTCTATTTCGACCAGGTTTGCCAACACGAACGGCGACCCGGCGCTCGCTTCAATCGTTGGCGGCGACGCGACTCTGACAATCAACGCCGACAGCGCTTCGATTGGGGGTCGTCTCTCCACGATCATCAGCAATAGCGGCAGCACTCTAAATGGGAATGCACTCTTGAGTCTTGGCATCACTAATGACGTGTCCTTTCAAGGCGAGGCTGATATTGACATTTTGAATGACGCCGACTCTGCCAGCCCTCTCGGCGGAATGCTCCACGGGAGCGCGACTCTGCAGGTCAGCTCGAATAACTTCACGGCCAACGCATTATTCGCCCAGATCGATAACCGGGATGGTGCGGTGATCGATTCTAACGCTGCCCTTACTTTTGATTTGACAGGAAGCTTCGCCATTCCAGGAACGAATCCCGGCGATCCAGATTTCGACTCGACCGTGCCGGGTGAGGCGGATCTTTTTGTTGAAAATCAAAAACGCGCCACTAGCCAGGACAGCGCCACGAGTGGCGGCACGATCGGGGGAAATGCCTTGATTCAGTTGACCGCGTCCAGCGTTTCAACCGCAGGTGCACTAGACGTCGAGATCAACAATTTCAGCAATGGCAGTGGCAGCACGGGCGGAAATATCAGCGGCAATGCCACCATTAGTCTCAACATCGTCGGCGGTCTCACCACTCCGGGCGACGCGTTTTTTGATATCGAGAACCAGAACAATGGCGGTACCAGCGGCGGGATCATCGGTGGAGACGCCACGATCACGGTGGACGCAGTACTCTTAGCGCGAATTCTCTGACCGCGGACATCAATAATACTGGCGGAACAATCGGCGGGAACTGCTGCCATCAACATGAATGTTTCTGGAAACGCGACCGTGACTACTGACGCGACGCTGACGATTGAGGGCAGCAGCACGGCGGCATCCGCGGCGATCAATTTTAATGGCGGCAATTACGGCGTCGGCGGCACGTTCCTGACAACGATTTCGGACGACGGAGCGATTACGTTTAACAACGCCAGCGTCAATGCCGATGTGATCAAAGCGGGCGTGTTCGGAAGCAATGGCACACTCACAGTCGGCGGCGGCACGCTCTCGGCGAATACGACGCTGAAACTTTACGCACCGAGCAGCAATGGACAGGTTAATTTTATCTCCAATGTCACCCTGGATAGTAACAGCAGCGTGATCATCGCGGCCAACGCCGTCACGATCAACAATGGCGTCGTGGTCACGATCACCGGGGACAACGGTGGCGCTTCGGTCTACACGAACATTCCGAATTACACCGGGTCAGGCGGCAATGATACCACAACCGGGATGTTCGCCGGTAACGGTGCGTCCACTTTCCCGCTCGTTGATGCGCCGCCGTTCGATGATCCGCTGGAGGCGCCGGCAAAAGGTTCCACGGCCTCGGCTGCAACCCCTGTTCCAATTCCGGCGACAAACTCCAGCGCGCCCGGCGTCCGCGGCACTGGCGCCGGCGCCATTCTTCCCGTTTGGAACCGGCACGCCCCGATCGCCAGGGTGACTGATTCGAACCAATTGTTGGATCTGGCGGACAGGTTTACGTCGAGTTCATCCGAAACAGCGCACCGTCGATCGAACACACAATCGAGCAGGAAATCGCGCGGACCAGGAGGCGTTGTTGCAGGCAAGAGCCGGGCATTTCCTTCAACTGCGAATGGCGTCCCGGCCAGCCTGGCGCTCAGCCGCAACGGAGGACGAAGCGCTTTGCGGTTACCCTGATCGCTTGTTTCATAGGAGGGGCGCGCGAAGCGAGCGTCTTTCTGGGGAGCGCACGCCCCTCGCGTGCTGGTTTGGGCGCCTCGCCGAAACGAACTTGGGCAAGTATGGGGGGCGATCCAGCCGGGGAATGAAGTGCGCGATGGCGGGGCGCCATTGCCAGCATGCGAGACGCGTGCGCTCCCCAGAATTCGCGGCGACAAATAGCGCCTCGGCAGGCCGAATTATCTCGCCATCGGCCCTCGTAGTTGGGTAACCTGCTCGTTTCTCACTTAAAGGCTGTGAAAACCATCGAATCCCACCTATTGCCGACCCATATGTGCAACCGTCAGAATTTTTTCTTTTCAGGAAACTACTGCTCTCTTCTCGCGATCGTTCTTCTTCTTTTCGGACCGGCGCTCGCACCCGTGCAGGCCGCGCAGCTCAAGGAGGCGCGCGTCAGCCAGGTCATCAGCGACGTGAAGTTGCTTCCCGACCCAGGCCGCGCCCCGACCGGCGACGATGAGCGACGAAGTGCGCGACGGCACCGCCGTCCGCACCGGCGTCGAGTCGCGCGCCGAGCTCACCTTTACCGATCAGACGCTCGCCCGCCTCGGCGCGAACACGATTTTCAGTTTCAACGAAGGGACCCGCAATCTCGAGCTCGAGCGGCGGCGCCATGCTCCTGCGCGTGCCGAAGAATGCCGGCGGCGCGCAGATCAATACCGCCGCGGTCACCGCGGCGATCACCGGCACCACCGTCATGCTCGAGTATCACCCCGACGCCTATATCAAGTTCATCATTCTCGAAGGCACCGGGCGGATCTTTCGCAACGACCGGGTCGGCGAATCGGTCCTCCTCCACGCCGGGCAGATGCTGATCGTGAATCCAAAGGGCAAAGGAGTTGCCCGATCCGGTCGATGTGGATCTGGATCGTCTGATGAAAACCTCCGCAGCTTTGATCACGCGACTTCGCTCCGCTCCCGAGCACCGACCTGATCGGGCGCGAAATCCAGCGCAGACCAGGAGAAGAGCGCGGAGCGGCGTTGGTCGAGACCAACCTTGTGATCTTCGGCGGCGGAACCGCGGTCTCGTTGATCGACCCGACAGACGCGACCACGCCGACCAGGCCAACGCCAATGAAGAGCGGACGCCACGCCTCCGAACGCCCACGGCAAGGCTCCGAGCACGACCCCCACGCCCACTCCCACCGCCACTCCGACGCCGACGAGCACTCCTACTCCCACCGGCACACCTACGCCGACGCCCACTGTGACCCCGACCGCGACGCCCACTCCGACACCCACGATCGCCCGACGCCACTCCAACTCCGACACCGACGCCAACTCCCGACCCCGACCATCACACCCACACCGACGCCCACGGCGACACCGACGCCTACTCCGCCATCGCCGACACCCCACACCAACACGCCGACTCCCACTGCCACCGCCAACACCGACGCCCGCCAACGGCGGCCACCTACAACGGCGGCACCGGCAATTGGAGCAACCCGAACAGCTGGACCCCAGCGGTCGTGCCTAACAATGGCAACAACGGCACCGACTACGACGTCTTTTTCTCCAGTGGCACCCTCACCCAGGACATCGTCGACGGCGTCACCATTAACCAGCTCTTCATGAGCGGCGGCACCCTGATCCTGGCCAATCCCCTCACCCTTGAAGTCGGTCTGCAATTCAGCGGCGGCAGCGATCACTTCCGGCATCCTTAATATCGCCGGCACCAGCAGCCAGTCGGCCCTCATGACGGTTAACGGCACCACGATCAATAACTCGAGCTATTACGATATTACCCTGACGAGCGGAAACGCCTTCAGTGGCGGCGGGTCCATCTTTAATAACTCCGGCAGTCTCACCCTGCACGCCGATGGGGGGACGGTGACCTTTAATCTGCCTCTGAATGATTCCGGGATCGTCTCGGCCGAAAGCGGCACCTTGATTCTAGCCAGCGGCGGAACCATCTCCGGCACCGCTGCGGCCGCCGCGGGTGCCGTCCTTCAATTCGCCAGTACCTTTACCTTCACTGATGGCGCATCTTTCTTCGGCGAAGGCCTGATCCAGTTCAATAACAACACCACCACCAACCTTTCCGGGACGATCCTGAACAACGGCCATGTCCTGCTCAATTCCACCGGAAATTTTACCGACCTCGTGCTCAGCGGTGATGTCACCTTCACCGGCTCAGGAATCATTACTCTGTCCAATGCCGCCCGCATTCGCGGCAGCGGCACCTTCACCAACGCCGGTAATACCATCCAGGGGGAAGCGAATAACAGTGGAAGCGGGCTGGGCGCCAACCAGATCGGCATCGTTAACCAGGCCGGTGGGGTGATCGACGCCAACGTCCCGAGCGGCACGCTCAACGTCGATCCGGGGAGCGGCGGCCTAGCCAATCAAGGACTGATGCGGGCGAGCAACGGCGGTTTTCTCCTCCTCAACGGCAACGGCGGCGGCGCCTTCAGCAACACCGGGGGCACGATCAGTGCGCTCGACGGCTCGGAGGTGCAGTTGACCAACGGCGCGTCGATCACCGGCGGCATCCTGAACACGGTTGGCACCGGCCTGATCCGCACCCTGAACAGCGCCAGTCTGACCGATCTGACCAATGCGGGCGCTTTGCGGGTGACCAACAATACCAGCCTGACCTTGATCGGCACGATCAACAACACCGCCAGCATCACTCTCAACTCCCTCGGCAACTTCACCGATCTGGTCATTAATAGTGATGTCACCCTCATCGGCGGCGGAGTGATAAACATCGCCAATGCCGGACGAGTCCGCGGGAGCGGGACCTTATTCATCGGCGGGCTCAGTGGTGAAACGCAGACCATCCAAGGGGAAGGCAACAATAGCGGGAGCGGCCTGGGAGCCAACGAACTGACTATCGTCAACCGGAGCGGCGGCCTCGTCGATGCCAACCTTTCCGGCCAGGTTCTGAATGTGGACCCAGGCGGCGCTGGCCTAACCAACGAAGGAGTGCTGCGGGCGAGCAACGGCGGCCTTCTCTTGCTTAACGGCAACGGGAGCCAGGCCTTTGACAACACGGCTGGGGTGATCGAAGCGCTCGACGGCTCCCAGGTGCAATTGACCAACGGCGTCCTCATCAGCGGGGGCACCCTCACCACCGCGGGCAGCGGCACACTCCGCACGATCAGCAGCGCCACCCTCGATTCGCTCACCATCGCCGGGAGCTTCATCGCCAACAACAACACCAGCACCACCTTTACCGGCACCATCACGAGCACCGGGAGCATCCTCCTCGATTCCCTCGGCAACTTCACCGACCTCATCATCAGCGGCAACGTCACCCTCACCGGCGGGAGCACCCTGACCTTGAAAGACGCGGCCCGCATCCGCGGCGGCGGCACTCTCTTCATTGGAGGGAGCGGCGGGGAAGCTTTCACCATTCAAGGGGAAGCGAACAATAGCGGGAGCGGCCTGGGGGCCAACGAACTGACTGTCGTCAATCGCAGCGGCGGCCTCGTCGACGCCAATGTCGCAACCAACACTCTCAATGTCGATCCGGGGAGCGGCGGCCTGACCAATCAAGGAGTCTTGCGGGCGAGCAACGGCGGTTTTCTCCTCCTCAACGGCAACGGCGGCGGCGCCTTCAGCAACACCGGGGGCACGATCAGTGCGCTCGACGGCTCGGAGGTGCAGTTGACCAACGGCGCGTCGATCACCGGCGGCATCCTGAACACGGTTGGCACCGGCCTGATCCGCACCCTGAACAGCGCCAGTCTGACCGATCTGACCAATGCGGGCGCTTTGCGGGTGACCAACAATACCAGCCTGACCTTGATCGGCACGATCAACAACACCGCCAGCATCACTCTCAACTCCCTCGGCAACTTCACCGATCTGGTCATTAATAGTGATGTCACCCTCATCGGCGGCGGAGTGATAAACATCGCCAATGCCGGACGAGTCCGCGGGAGCGGGACCTTATTCATCGGCGGGCTCAGTGGTGAAACGCAGACCATCCAAGGGGAAGGCAACAATAGCGGGAGCGGCCTGGGAGCCAACGAACTGACTATCGTCAACCGGAGCGGCGGCCTCGTCGATGCCAACCTTTCCGGCCAGGTTCTGAATGTGGACCCAGGCGGCGCTGGCCTAACCAACGAAGGAGTGCTGCGGGCGAGCAACGGCGGCCTTCTCTTGCTTAACGGCAACGGGAGCCAGGCCTTTGACAACACGGCTGGGGTGATCGAAGCGCTCGACGGCTCCCAGGTGCAATTGACCAACGGCGTCCTCATCAGCGGGGGCACCCTCACCACCGCGGGCAGCGGCACACTCCGCACGATCAGCAGCGCCACCCTCGATTCGCTCACCATCGCCGGGAGCTTCATCGCCAACAACAACACCAGCACCACCTTTACCGGCACCATCACGAGCACCGGGAGCATCCTCCTCGATTCCCTCGGCAACTTCACCGACCTCATCATCAGCGGCAACGTCACCCTCACCGGCGGGAGCACCCTGACCTTGAAAGACGCGGCCCGCATCCGCGGCGGCGGCACTCTCTTCATTGGAGGGAGCGGCGGGGAAGCTTTCACCATTCAAGGGGAAGCGAACAATAGCGGGAGCGGCCTGGGGGCCAACGAACTGACTGTCGTCAATCGCAGCGGCGGCCTCGTCGACGCCAATGTCGCAACCAACACTCTCAATGTCGATCCGGGGAGCGGCGGCCTGACCAATCAAGGAGTCTTGCAGGCGAGCAACGGCGGTTTTCTCCTCCTCAACGGCAACGGCGGCGGCGCCTTCAGCAACACCGGCACAATCAAGGCCTTGACCGGTGGCGCGTTGCAGGTCACCGGCACCGTGACTTCTACCGGCACGGTCGATGTCGGCAGCGACACACTCTCTATCACCGGAACTGGTACCTACACCCAAACGGCCGGCACCTTCCGGGTTGCGGGCGGCACCGTCACTTCCTCGACTGCGCTGAATTTCCAAGGCGGACTGGTCGACGCCCGCGGCACGATCAACGCCGCCATTTCGAACAGCGCCAATCTCCAGCCGGCCCTCGGAGGCACCGGCCTGACCGTGAATGGGGCTGTGACTCTGCTCTCGCCCTCGAAGCTCACCTTTCAACTCGGCGGCCTCGCCCAAGGCAATCAGTACGGGTTCCTCAACGTCAACGGCTCAGTCGCCCTCAACGGCAATCTCGTTGTTTCTTTCGTCAATGGTTTCCAGGCGGGGAACAACGATAACTTCACTGCCCTGAGTTCTACGACGACTCTCTCCGGCGCGTTCATCAACGTTGCCTCCGGCGGCCGGCTGACCACGACCGATAACTCCGGCAACTTCCTTGTGACTTACAACGGAAGCACGGTTGTGCTCTCCGACTTCCAAGTCGCCGCCAACGGGCCGGCCAGCGGAACCGCTGACAGCAGTGGCCAAACCGCTGGGAATTCAGCCGTCGCGCCGGCCAGCGCCAGTTCTAACACCTTGCCTCGCACAGGCACGGCTGGCGGAAGGAACGCGGCCGCAAGAGCTCGCGCGGTCGCAATCAATCTGGAGAACTCGGATCAACTGCTCGGCTTGCTCGAACGATCGGGAGCGAAGACGGCAAACGGAAAAGTGACAGTGAGCACGAAAGGCGGGACGAAAACGTCGCCGCGCCGGGGCAGCGGAGACATCGGCCGCCATCAGCCGAATGATTCTTCGCATCTCCGCCAGGATCGCCGGATAAATCGCGAAAGCACCATTCGCGCGATCAACTAGCGCTTTCCAATTCACATCTCGTTGCCGCTGAAGACGCTTCGCCCGGCGAAGCCCGAGCGTCGGGGCGCGCCCCTTTCGTCGCGCGAGTGCCCGCAAACGAGAAAGCTTGACGCGACCACTACGAGCCGGCAAAAGGGGAGTGCATCCATCGCCTGCTTTTCCACGCCGACTCGGCCACGGGGCCGGGACGCAACGGATGGTTGGGCGCCAGACCAACTCGTCTCACTAACCGCAAACGTCTTCCACCATATGAGAAAAAACGATTCGTTAGGCCTTCCCAACCGTCGCAGCCTTTTCCTGCGCTCCGCCAGCGGCGGACGCGGATCAGGCCTGCTCGCACTCCTCACACTCATGCTGTCGTGGGCTCTCGTGGATGCCGCCCAGCTGAAAGAGGCGCGCGTCACCCAGGTGATCCAGGACGTGAAGCTGCTCCCGACCCAGGCCGCCCCGCGCCCGGCGCGCATTAGCGATCCCGTGCGCCAAGGCACCGCCGTGCGCACCGGGTTGGAGTCCCGGGCCGAACTCACTTTCACTGACAAAACCCTCGCCCGCCTCGGCGCGAACACGATCTTTAGTTTCGACCAGGGCACGCGCAACCTCGAGCTCGGCGGTGGCGCCATCCTCCTGCGCGTCCCGAAAGATTCCGGCGGCGCCCAGATCAATACCGCGGCGGTTACGGCGGCCATTACCGGGACCACTGTATTGCTGGAGTATCACCCGAACGCGTTCATCAAGTTCATCATGCTCGAGGGAACCGGGAGAATCTTTCGCAAAGGGCACGTCGGGGAATCGGTGCTGCTGCATGCCGGCCAGATGCTGATCGTAAATCCAAAAGGCCTGGGCCTGCCCGATCCAGTGGATGTCGATTTGGATCGATTGGTCAAGACCTGCGCACTTTTGGGCAGCGATTTCGCTCCCATTCCGAGCCTTCAACTCATCGCGCGGGAAATTGATGTGCAGACGGAGAAGAAAAACGAAGGCGGCTTGATCGAAACCAACCTCATTATCTTCGGCGGCGGCACCGCCGTTTCTCTGCTCGACCCGACCAACAGCAGCGCCGCAGATCAGGCCAACGCAAACGAAGTGCGCCAGCCCGCGGCGAGTCCGACGCCAACGCCCACTACGCCCACGCCGCCGCCCATTACTCCGACGCCGACGCCGAGCAAGTTTGGAGCGCTCACCGTCATCGCCTCCTCCACTCCTTATGTGATTGGCGCCGGCACGGTCATCCAAACCGATCCCACCATCACTACTAACGGCACAACCAATTTCGGCAGCATCTACCGCGCTGGGGAGCAACTCGGCCCTCCTTCCGCTTTCTTGTTCACGACCACCTCGCCTTTCGATATCTCGTTTGGCTTTGATTCTCATTTCGGAGACGACAGCCTTCTGCCTTTTGCCGCCTTCAAGTTCAGTGCCCTGAAATTGACCGGCAACCCGACCATTTCTCTCGTCAATGGCGGAGCGCTCAATCTCGCCCTCGTCAGCGTCGGCGACCTGACTTCCGGCCCGCCCGGCGGCACCATCACGTTCAGCGGACTCAATGCCCTTCTTCTCGCGACCCAGAACGGCTCGATCACGCTCACTTCCGACCTGGCCTTTCAGGACATCTCGACGCTCGCACTCTACGCCCGCGGTGTCGGCTCGAATCTCACCCTCGACGCATCTATCTCTGGCACGACGGACCTATTCATCGGGGCGGAAGGGAATATCCTGACGAACAATGCCCTAACGATCACCCAGACTAACAATGGGATAGCTCTGGGCCTATTCGCGCTCATGATTGCAGGCGGCGATATCACCATTGGAAACGGCCTCTCGATCGTGAACGACAATTCCGGGACCGGCAACCTCGCCACCGGGGGCGACATCACCCTGAGCGCGGGCGGAGACCTGACCATCAACGGCGACGGCGCTCTGACCCTGACGGTCATGAATAATGATGGCGGCCACATTGGCGCCGGGGGGAACATCGTTGTCAGTCACCGGCGGCGATCTCACTGCCGGCGCGATCGATCTTCTGGTCAACAATCGCAACGGCGGCTCGATCGATCAGGGCGCCAGCATCTCCTTCAATATCGGCGGCGCCTTGAATGTGACAAACGACGCGAGCTTCGTCATCACCAACCGCAACGACGGCCTGGGTGGCGGCACGATGGGTTCGGATGTCATTCTCACCCTGGATGCGGCGAGTATTTCCGCCGGCGGCTTTATGGATGCGGCCATCAGCGCGAATGCGGGCGGCACCATTCCCAGCGCCACTCTCTTTGTGAGTGCGCCCGGCGACCTGCTCGCCTCGGGCGGCTACTTCTCCGAGATCCAGAGCACCGGCTTCAATGTCCCGGGCGGCCCGTTCATTCAGGGCGGCATGATCACCGGGGACGCGTCGCTCGTGCTGACCTTTGGCAGCGTCACTTCCGGCGACGTCTTTGACATTGAAATCGATAACTACGGTCAGGGCAACATCGGCGGCAACGCCCTCCTGGGCGTCGGAATTAGCGGCGATCTCAACACTGCGAGTGACATCTTCACCGACATCATCAACACCGCCGTGCAGGGCGATGTAACAATCGCTCCCGGCGGCTCGATCGGCGGAAGTGCGACCGTCGCCGTCGTGGTCGGGGGCGATATCATCAGCTCGGGCGTAGGTGAATTCGCAGTTCTGAATAACGACCGGAATTTTCTCTCCGAGGCTGGCACGATCCTAGGTGACGCGCTCGTCACCGTCGAAGCCACGAACATCACCACCGGTGGTTTCTTCCAGCCGGTGGTCAACAACACCAACGGCGCGATCAATGGCAACGCCAGCGTGCTCGTCGCGGTGACCGGTAACGTCAACGTCGGCGCCGAGACCTTCTTCAATATCTTCAACACTGGCGGGACGATTGGCGGTCAGGCCTTCTCCAGCCTGGCGGCGAACAATTTCACCTCGGGCAGTACCTTTAACTTTCAAATTCTGAACGACAACGGTGTCATCGGGGGAGACGCCAGCCTCACCGCCGATCTCGGCGGCAACCTAACGAGTCACGGTGTGGCCGTGATCCAAATTAGCAATAGTGCTGGGTCGATTGGTGGAAACGCCTTCATCGACGTCAACACCTTCAATCTCGGAGCGAATTCGTTGACCGATCAGATCAATAACACTGGTGGGACAATCGGCGGGAGTGCGACTATCAGCTCCAGTGTTCCCGGTGCCTTCTCAGTAGCCGGTGACGCAACCTTCGACATTTTGGGCAGCAGCGCAGCATCAGGAGGCGCAGCGATCAACTTCAATGGCGGGAGCTACACTGCCGGCGGAACCTTCCTCAGCACGATCGACGGAGACGGAGGGATCACTTTTAGCAACGCCAGTGTCAATGCCGACGTCCTCAAAGCGGGCGTGTTCGGCACTAACGGCACGCTGACGGTCGGCGGCGCCAATCTTTCGGCCAACACCGAACTCAAACTCTACGCACCCGGCAGCAACGGGAGGGTCAACTTCGTCGGCAACGTGACCTTGGATAGCGGAAGCAGCGTAATCATCGCGGCCAACGCCGTCACGATCAACAATGGCGTCGTGGTCACGATAACCGGGGACGACGGGGTTAACGCTTCGGTCTACACGAACGTTCCGAATTACACTGGGTCGGGCGGAAATGGAAGCACGACCGGGGTGTTCGCCGAGAACGGCGCCCAAACCCTGCCGCTTAACCAGGCGCCGCCCTTCAATGATGCGGCGAAAGGGCCCGCCCATGGTTCCACGACTTCGGGCGGTGGAGCGGCGACCATTCTGCCTCGGCCGAGGCGACTCATCGCAACCGCCCGGGTTGCCGATTCGAACGAGCTGCTTGATCTGGCGGATCAAGCCGTTATCGGTTCGTCCAAAACGTCGCACAACAGATCGATCACGCCGACCGGCAGGAAGACATTGGCGCCCGGGAGCGCGTTGCCAGGCAAAGGACTATGGCCCGCAACCCCGAAAGTTATTCCCGCCAGCCTGCCGATCAATCGTCGCGAAAGCCGGACTCCACTGGTGCTGCCCTGATCGGCGCAGCGAGCAATGGTCGCGCCTCGCGCCGCCAAGGCGATTTCTCTCGCCGCCAGAGCGCGGAAAAGCCTAGAATACCTGACTTCTCTAACGGAAGGCCGTGAAAACATATGGAATCCCGCCGCTTTGATCTTCGTTACCTGCTTCGCAACTCTCATTGCACTCTTTTAACTCGCGCCTTTGCCATCGCGCTTGGTTTGATTGGGCCGTACTTTGGTGAAGGGCAGGCCGCGGAGCTCAAGAAGGCGCTCGTCAGTCAAGTGATCAAGGACGTCAACCTTCTGCCCGCGCAAGCGGCGCCTCGGCCTGCAGCAGTCCGTGACGAAGTGCACGATGGCACCGCGGTCCGAACCGGAGTCGAATCCCGGGCCGAGCTCACCTTCACCGATGAAACCATCGCCCGCCTCGGCGCGAACACGATTTTCAGTTTTCAGGAGGGAACGCGCAATCTTGAACTCGGCGGTGGCGCGATGCTTGTGCGCGTGCCCAAAAATTCCGGCGGCGCCCAGATCAGCACCGCCGCGGTCACCGCTGCAATTACCGGCACCACCGTGCTGCTCGAGTATCATGCCAACGCTTACATCAAGTTCATCGTCCTCGAGGGCACCGGCCGGATGTTCCGTAAAGGTCACGCCGGCGAGTCCGTTCTCGTCCAGGCTGGCCAGATGCTGATCGTGAATCCCACCGGCAATGGACTGCCCGATCCAGTGGACGTCGATCTGAATCGACTCAGGAAAACTTCGCGGCTCATCACCGGCTTCGGGCCGCTGCCAAGCGGCGACTTGATCGCGCAAGCGATCGGTGCGCAAGACGGCCGCAAGAAAGACGGAGAGCTGATCGAAACTAACCTCGTGATCTTTGGTGGTGGCACGACCGTCGCCTTAGTCGACCCGACGCAGACCAGCGTGCTCGATCAGGCGAATGCGATGGAAACGCGCAGATCGGGAGAATCGCCCTCGCCGAGCGCGACCCCGTCACCTTCGCCCAGCGCCACTCCGACGGCGTCACCATCACCGAGCGTCACTCCCACTCCGAGCCCCAGCCCGAGCGTTACGCCTACGGCCACGCCAAGCCCAAGCGCCTCGCCCACTCCGGACAAGTTCGGCACCCCTCCGGTGATCGCTTCCTCGACACCGTACGAAATCACGGGCGATACGGTCATTGCAACCGATCCCACGATCACAACCAACGGTACAACCAATTTCGGCACGATCTATCGCGGAGCAGAGCAGGATGGTTCGGCCTCGCGCTGGCTCTTTGGTTCGACTTCCGCGTTTGATAACTCGATCGGCTTCGATGAGAATTTTTTCATCGGCGACCGCGCTCCCCTCGCGGCTTTCAAGTTTTCCGCGCTTCGTTTGATCGGCAATCCCAGCATCGTGATCGGCGACGGCGGCCCGGCAAATCTTGCTCTCGTCAGTGTCGGCGACCTCACTTCCGGCCCGCCCGGCGGCATCCTCACCTTTTCGAATCTCCATCTGCTCTTTCTCGCCACACAAGATGGCTCGATCACGCTGACTTCGAATCTGGTGTTTCAGGATATCCCCGTGCTCGGGATTTACGCCCGAGGAGCGGGGTCGATCTTAACCTTCGATGCGTCTATTTTCGGCACAACGGAACTTGGTCTCCTGTCGGAAGGTGATATCCGAGTCACAGATTCGCTCACAGTGAACCAGACAAATGACGCCGGCCTGACCGAAGGGATGACCATCTCGCTGATCGCCGGCCAAACGATCAATGTGGGTAGAGATCTGAGTTTGTCGTTGGACGCCAGTGGGATCGCCAGCGGTGGCATGATCAACATCGTCAGCGGCGGAGATACTACCATCGGAGGATTGTTCGGGCTGACCATCTCGGGCTTTTCCGGAACGATCGGCAACGGCGGCAGCATCTTCGCCAGCACCGGCGGCAACCTGACTGTCGGCTCGCTCGATTTCTTCCTCGACTACAACGTGAAGACGGCGTCTATCAGCAACGGGGCTAATATCGAACTTTCAGTCGGCGCGAATCTTATCACCACCGCAGGTGGAGTTGATATGCTCATCCTGACTCCGTTCGACAACTCGGTCGACAACGGCGGCAATCTGAGTCTCTCGGTAGGTGAAGATCTTTTGCTTGGCGAGAATAACCTGAGCCTGAGGCTGGTGACCAGTCGTGGCACGCAATTGGGAACCGGCGCGAATCTGACGGCGTCGGTCGGCGGAAACTTCGCTTCGAACAATCTCACGGCAAGAATTGAAAACAACCGTTTTGGTCAGATCGGAACCGGCGGTAATCTCTTCTTTAGCGTCGGCAGCGACCTCGCCGCTTCGAAGTTGCTCCTGCAACTCGACAACTCCGGCAATGGAAATATCGATCTCGGCGGTAACATCACTCTGAGCGTCGGCAATGACGTCACGATCAGTGGGAATGCTGACTTCTTCATTCTCAACAGCGACAGTGGCCACATCGGGACCGGCGGAAATATCCTGGTCAGCACCGGCGGAGATTTTAGCGCGAGCACGCTCAACGCGATGATCGACAATTCCGAAGGCGGATCGATCGATGAAGGCGGTGTCATCACATTTAATATTGGCGGCGCGCTCAGCACCAGCGGGGACGCGAGCTTCGAAGTTCTGGGAGATGCCGGTGCTACCAGTGGTGTGGTCGCGGTAAACGCCGGCTCCATCGACGTCGGCGGTACCCTCCGCGCCGCGGGCGGGATCATCTCCGCCGTTGGCTCTGTCACGGCGAACGAGATTCACGCCTTTGAGATCAGCGCGGGCGGCGATATCACGTTCGTAAATCCAAACGGAGGAAGGGCCGGCGGCCTCTTCGCTAACACCACCACTGCGGGCGGCGACCTCCACTTGAACGATGCGCAGTTTCTGCAGTCCGAAACCAGCAGCACCGACGGCAGAATCGGTCTTACTCCCGACCCTTTCAGCTTGGGCGTCGATGCCATCATCAGTCTCGGACCGACTATTCCGACTCTACTTTCCCAGGGAGCCGACGCCGTGGCCGGGCAATTGAGAAACAACCCCGGCAACGGCGGCTTAATCACGCTCAACCTGAACGCTGCTGGCCTAACGATCGGCTCCGCCAACGACCTCGCGGGCATCAATGCCAACGGCGGCGCCTTCCTCGCCGCTTCCACGGCCGGCGGCAACGGCGGCACGGTGGACATCACCGCAATCGGCGATGTCTCTCTGATCGATCGCAACATCACTGCCACCTCGGGCACGATTCCAAGCGGCGGCCGTGCCACGCTCGGCTCTGGCGGAACGGTCAATATTACCACCGCCGGCACGATCAGCGTTGCTTCCACCATCCAGACATCTTCGGATGACGTCGAGGTCAGTCCGGCCCGCCACAGCGCCACGGGCGGTCATATTGCTCTGACAAGCACAAAAGCGACTGGGACTGCCATTAACATCAGCAACAGCGGCCAGCTCCTCGCCTTGCTCGACGCGGCCGCCCCCGGCCCCGGAGGTACGGTCACGATTGTCGCGACCGGTGCCGGCAGCACCGCCAACGTTCAGGGCAACATTCAGGCCGATCGCGGGACCGTCGATATCCATCACGATGGCAATAACGGCACGGTGAACATCAGCGGAGTTGGCGGAAACAATTCCGCCTTTGTCCGCGGCGACATTGTAAAAATCGGCGCGCTTGGGAACAACGGCATCCTCACCATCGGCCAGGGGACTCTCTCCGCCGATACAACGCTCAAGCTTTATGCCAACGGCTCCAATGGCCAGATCCAGTTCGTCGACAACGTCACGATCGGCGGCGGCAGCGCCACGATCATCGCCGGGAACACGATTACGATTAACGACAACAAGGTTGTGACCGTCACCGGGACGAAGGCCGGTGTCTTTACCTTCTTTGACGGGAAAGGCTTTCCCAACGCAAACTACACCGGCTCGGGTGGCAACGGCTCAACGAGCGGAATGTTCGGCGGTTTGGGCGCGAACAATCCGCAACCACTGCGCAATGCTCCTCCCTATAAACCGGGCGGTTAAGACCTTCGCCTAACGAACGCTAATCACGCAACTGCTCTTCGAGATAACCCGAGCCAAGAGCGATCCCCGCCGACAGCGACGCCGCGGCGGTCGCGAGCGGCACCGGATCGAACGGCGCCGGCGGCAGCGCCACCACACCCCGTTCATCGATCACAGCTGGCGCAACTGCGTGACGCCCGCGACGCGGCGGCCGGAAACGCTCGGTGAAGCGCTGCAGCCGATCCGGCAACGCGCCATCGCGCATCGGGATGCCATGGCCGCATCCGACCACGTTGGGCCGCAAGTTCGCCAGTGTTTGCACCGACTTTCGTGTGGCCTCCCAATCCATGTTGATTGGCGTCGCCCGCCAGCAGGACCCGATCGGAGGACGAAAAAACGAGACGTGTCCCGGGGAATGACCCGGAGTGGCAATCCTCTGCCAACCCGGCAACCCTGGCAACTCGCCGCTCGGAAAATCCCGGACTCGACCTCCTAAGTCACGCACGCGATGCGGTATGAAATGCGAGAGAAACGCCATCGCGCCACCGATCGTTGGATCGGGAGGCGGATAATCCGATCGTCCCGTCAGATAAGGTAATTCAAGACGGTGCGCGAAAATCGGCACCTCCCAGCGCTCAGCCGTTTCCAGCACCGAGCCCGCGTGATCGAAATGACCGTGGGTGAGGTATATCGCCTCCGGGTGGCCCCCGGCTACAACTGCGGTTCCTGCCTAACGATGCGTTGATACGACCCCGGATCGGTCGCGCCTTCGGTGACGATGATCAGCGCTCGGCTGCGCTCATCGACACCGAGAACGTCGCGATGCCGCGCGCTTTCGCTGCCGGTCAGCAATTCGATCAATGCCGCCAAACCCGCCGCCCCGGTTTCGCCGGCGACGATCCCGATCCGGGCGAGAGCGCGCATCGCTTCACGGGCGCGCTCGTCGGGAATCGCGATGAAGGCGTCGATGCCGGTCGAGACGATCGGCCAGGCGGCGATCGAGGGCCGGCCGCAGTTCAATCCGGCCATGATCGAATCGTGCGGTCCGGGAACCGTCACCATCTCGCCCGCCTCCATCGACGCGAGCATGCAGGCAGCCGAGAGCGGTTCGACGCTGAGGATTTTCGGGCGCACTCCGCGGCCGGTCGGGCGATAGTGCCTAACGACTGCCGCGGCGAGCGCGCCGACGCCGAATTGGACGGCAACGACGTCGGGACTCTTTTCACCGCGCTCTGCGAGCGCGGCGTCGATCTCGGCCATGATGGTGGAATAACCTTCCATGACCCAGCGCGGAACCTCTTCGTAGCCGGGCCATGAAGTATCGGAGATGACTAGGCAACGTTCGCTCGCGACCTGCGCGGCACGGGCGACCGCGTCGTCATAAGTGCCGTCGACCACCTCGACGTGCGCGCCTTCGCTAGCGATGCCATCGATCCGCGCCCGCGCCGTCCCGGCGGGAACGTAAATGCGGGCCGCGAATTCGAAGAGGGCCGCGACATGCGCGACGGCTCGCCCGTGATTTCCGTCCGTCGCCGTCACGAGCGTCAATGGCTTGAGCGGCGCGAGACGGGCGGCCAGTTCGTCGATCGTCCGCCACGGTTCCAGGATTCCGGAGGGACTCGCCGCGGCGAGTCCAGGACGTGCAGAAGCACGTCCCTCCGCTTGGGCTGCTCGCGCCTCAAGCGCGCGATAGACGGCCCACGAGGCGCCGAGAATCTTGAAAGCAGGAAGCCCGAGTCGGCTCGACTCGTTTTTCACGAGCACCTGCCCGATCCCGAGCAGGCGCGCGAGTTCGGGAGCGTCGCTCAGCGGAGTGGGTTCATAGCCGGGAAGACGGCGATGAAAGTCGATCGGCGCGCGCGCCGGTCGCGCCGCCGCTTGCTCGCGCCCGCCGGGTTGATTGAGAAAAAATCGCGCCTTCATTTCTGTCGCGCCGACACCTTACTTGTGCCGGACCGCGAAGCAGCGGAAGAAATGAGCATGCACTGGTCATTTCGCCTCGTGCGGATTTTCGGGATCGAGATCAAGATCCACGTCACTTTTTTCCTCCTTCTGGCCTGGCTCGGCTGGATTTATTACCGATCGGGTGGGACGCCGGCGGCGATCGACGGCGTTCTCTTTGTCATCCTGATTTTCGTCTGCGTCTTGCTCCATGAACTCGGACACGCCCTCGCCGCCGCTCGCTACGGGATCAAGACTCCGGACATCACCCTCCTCCCAATCGGTGGCGTCGCCCGTCTGGAACGAATCCCGGACAAGCCGTCAGAGGAAATTGTGGTCACGGTCGCGGGCCCGGCGGTCAATCTCGTCATCGCCGCCGTCCTCTGGATCGCGATTGGCCTAACGAGCGGATTTCCTGATCCGCAGTCGCTCCAACAAACCGGACTGCCCATGACGGTGCGGCTCTTCGCGGTCAACATCTGGCTGGTGCTTTTCAACGCCATCCCCGCCTTTCCGATGGATGGCGGGCGGCTCCTGCGCGCTTTCCTCGCGCTGCGGATGAATTACGCGCGCGCCACCCAGATCGCGGCCAGTATCGGTCACGTCATCGCCTTTCTCTTTTTCGTCATCGGACTCTGGGCCAACCCGATGCTCATCCTGATCGCGGTCTTCGTTTACTTCGGGGCGAGCAGCGAGGTGGCGTTGGCGCAAATGCGCAGCATCTCGAAGGACCTGCGCGTCTCGGCCGCGATGGTCACGCAATTCCAGGCGCTGCCCCTCGACGCGACTTTGAACGACGCGGTTGAGGCGCTCCTGCGCACTTCCCAACACGAATTCCCGGTCACGGATCAGGACGGCCAGGTGCGCGGCATTCTGACCCGCAACGACATGATCGCCGCCCTGCGCAAATCGGGCGCCGCCACGCCGGTGGCGGAAGTGATGCGGACCGATATCCCGAGCGTGCCGCAATCCATGTTGTTCGACCGCGCCTTTGCCATGATGCAGCAATGTAGTTGCCCGGCCCTGCCCGTGCTGGATTCGTTAGGGCGTCTGGTCGGTCTCTTCACGCCCGAAAATGTGGGCGAGATGATTATGGTGCAGAGCGCGCTCGCGGCGCGGGCTCGTTAGGTGAGGCCCCGGCTAGGCCACCCGGCTCGCGAAATCGAGCGAACTGTCCCAGCGGTTAACCAGGCCCTTCCAAAATTGCGGACGCCGGCCGGCCACGCGCAGTTCGTACTGTTCGCGGGCAACGCGCAGAGCGACGAGCAGTTTCGCCGGGTCCTTCTCCGCCTGGCGCAGCGCGCCTAACGTTTGCGGGCCGACGCCGCCATCCACTGTCACGCCTAGCGCCATCTGCAAAATCCTGGCCGCGCCGCCCGGGCCGCGATTGAAGATGCAATCCCTCAGGTAGGCTTCGATCGACGGCACGGTCGTCCATTTCGCCGCCACATCGGTGTATTTTGCGATGTATTCGGTCGCTTCCCGCTCCGCCTCGTCGTAGCGGCCGGCCGTGAGCATGTCGCGCAACTTCGCAGCTTCCTCGGGATCGTAGCGCTCATTGATTCCAGCCACTTCGTAGCGTCCGCCGCCGTCGCCAGCGGGCAGGTTGTAAACCCGCAGGTGTCCCTGGGGATCGCGGCGCGCTTCGAAATTGAGGATCGACTCGGCCATTTTCCTCCGCAGCTCGGCATGCGCCGGGCTGTCGATCGGCGGCGCGGGCGCAGGGATCTCCATTGGAGGCGGCACGGGCGTGGCTTCTTCAGCAGCGGTCGCGCGGCGCAAGGCGGCGTTGGGGATCCAGCCGCGCAGGACGCCCGAGGCCGGCGCAGGCCGATCCACTTCTACATACCACCAATCCTGCGGAGCAATCCTGACCCGCGTCTCTTTGCCAAGCCGGCCGCCGCTCAATTTCGCCGCCGCCATGTCGGGAGCAGCGCGCAGGCTGACGTCATCGACGGTGACGTAATCGGGGGCAATCGCTCGCCGAACTTTCGGCTTGGCCACGCGGGCGAGGCGCTTTCGTTTTTTTGGCGCCGGCCCGGCGACGCGCTTTTTCGATTTCGCACTCTTGGCGGCTGGTGTTCTCTTTTTCGCCGGACGCGGAGCAGCCCTTCGTTTTTTCATCATTTGCGTTTCCGGCGGATGACAGGCAGGGCGCGCTTGTAGCCAAAGATTGTGTAGTCGAAAAACATGTTCACCGTCATGTCGTGGAGATCATGGCTTTCCCGGATCCCTGCGGGAGGCCGGATTTTGACCCGTCATTATCCCAAAGCGAATTCGATCGATCCGAAAGTAAAACATTCGGTTTCCCCCAATTTGCAGAAGAGTGTCCTGGCTTTTAACAGGGCAGAGCTTGGTGAGAGAAGCCCAAACTTCGGCGGATCACATCCCGCAATTTTTCATAATTTTCGCAAAATGAGGCTTGCGCTGGGGCAAGGATGTCCGGCAGAGTGTAGTCTGGAATAATGAGATGCGCCGATCTCCCGTGGGGGGATTCGCCATGGTGGTGGAATGGCGGGGCAAATATTGGATCAACTCTTTGTCGAGGCGCTCTGAAGAGAACGCGGGCGGGAGAGGAACCAAATTATGAAGACACCACATTGCTCCACCGCCGTCATCGGATCGGCTTTCCTGAAACTCAAGCGTGGCTTGCGGTGGCCGCTGATCGTGCTGGGAGCGGGGCTGGCGCTGGTCTCCCCCTGCGCGGGGGCTCCATTCGCTTTCGAAGTCACCGGGAGCATGACCGAGGCACGCTTGTCCCAGACGGCAACATTGCTCCCCGGCGGCCAGGTGTTGGTAACCGGCGGTCAGGATAGCCCCGACTTCAGCAATCCTGCTTTGGCCAGCGCGGAACTCTATGACCCGGCGACTGGAAGCTGGTCAACGACCGGCAGCATGACCACCGCACGGAGCGTTTCTACGGCGACTATGCTGCCCAGCGGAAAAGTTCTGGTCACCGGAGGCTCCGACGGCACAAACGTCCTATCGAGCGCGGAACTGTACGATCCGGTAACTGGAAGCTGGACAGCGACCGGCAGCATGTCCGGCGCGCGCGAGTTTCACACGGCGACGTTACTGCCCGATGGGAGGGTGCTGGTAGTCGGTGGCGACGACGCTTCCCTTTCTCCTTTGGCGAGCGCAGAACTGTACGATCCGGCGAGCGGCACCTGGAGCGGGACGAACAGCCTGGCCGCCGCACGCGCCTATCACACTGCGACATTGTTACCGAACGGGCAGGTGCTGGTGGCGGCAGGCATTGCCAGCGGCGTGTTCCTGTCCACCGCGGAGCTCTACGATCCGGCAAGCGGGACCTGGAATGGGACGAACAGCCTGGCCGACGCCCGCGCTTATCACACCGCGACATTGCTGCCCAATGGGCAGGTGCTGGTGAGCGGTGGCTCGGGCACCGGCAGCTTTCTGGCGAGCGCGGAACTCTACGATCCGGCAAGTGGCACTTGGAGCACAACCGGTTCCATGACAACGCCGCGTGAGAATCAGAGTGCGACGCTGTTGCCCAACGGTCAGGTGCTGGTGACCGGAGGTTTCAACGGCACCTCTTTCTTGAGCGCGGAACTTTATGATCCGGCCAGCGGAAACTGGAGCGCGACCGGCAGCATGACCGATGCACGCGAACTTCACACCGCGACGTTGCTGCCCAATGGGCAGGTGCTGGTGGCGGGAGGCCTTGGGGCCGATTCAACCAGCCTGGCGAGCGCGGAACTGTACGATCCGGCCGATGGCAATTGGAGTGGGACGAGCGACATGGCCACGACACGCGAGCTTCACACGGCGACGTTGCTGCCCAACGGGAAAGTTCTGGTCGCGGGCGGTATCGACAACATTTCCAGCGTTTTATCAAGCGCAGAACTGTACGACCCGGCGGACGGCAGTTGGACGACGATCGCGAGCATGGCCGCGGCGCGCGACTCGCACACCGCGACGTTGCTGCCCAACGGAGAGGTGCTGGTGGCCGGCGGCAAGGAAGACCTCCAAGGCACCGCGTCGTCGAGCGCAGAACTGTACGATCCGGCGACGGCGAATTGGATGGCGACCGCAAGCATGGCCAAGGCGCGCGCTTCACACACGGCGACGTTGCTGCCCAACGGGAAAGTTCTGGTGGCCGGAGGCGAAGATGCGGGCGGCGCAGGCACCCTCTCGAGCGCGGAACTGTACGATCCGGCGACGGGGATTTGGACGACGACCGGCAGCCTGACGACCCCGCGCGAATTTCACACGGCGACGTTGCTGCACGACGGAAAGGTGCTGGTGGCCGCAGGCTTCAATAACAGTGCTCCCATTTTGTCGAGCGCGGAACTGTACGATCCGGCGACGGGGAGCTGGACGGCGACCGGCAGTCTGGCCTCGGCACGCTACCTTCACACCGCGACGTTGCTGCCGACTGCAAAGGTATTAGTAGCTGGAGGTTTCAACTTGAGCGCCGCCTTGGCGAGCGTGGAATTGTACGATTCAGAAACCGGCACCTGGAGCGTCACCGCTCCCATGTCCAGAGCACGCTACTTTCACACGGCTACCTTGCTGCCCAACAGCGAAGTGCTGGTGGTCGGAGGGACAAGCGACAACGCCCGCGCGCTGGCCAGCGCGGAACGCTACGATCCCGCGATTGGAAGCTGGACCGTCACTGGCAACCTGGGCGCCGCGCGCTACTATCACACGGCGACGCTTCTGCCCAGCGGGCAGGTCTTGGTCGCCGGAGGCCACGACGGCTTCTTTGCCATCCTGGCGGGCGCTGAGCTCTACGATCTTGGGCTCAGTTTCGATCCCATCTGGCAACCCCAGATCGCAAGCGCGCTCCAAAACGGCAGCGCCCTCACGCTCACGGGCTTACTTTTCCGAGGCATCTCGCAAGCCTCGGGCGGGAACACGCAGGATTCCTCAGCCAATTATCCGCTCGTTCAATTGCGCAGCCTCGGAAACGAGCAGGTTGCTTTTCTGCCAGTCGACCCGGTCGCAGGCTGGTCGGATACGGCTTTTGTCTCGGGACCGATCCGCGGGTTGCCGGCTGGTCCGACGCTGGTGACGGTACTCACCAACGGCATCCCGAGCCTGCCGGTCGACGCGTTGGGGTACTATTTCAATTTGGTGCAGCCTTTACTCACGGTCGAGGGAGCGCCCGGGACGGTGCTGGCGAACAATAGCTCGATCGATTTCGGCACCCTCCTCGTGGGCGAGAGCGTGACGCGGAATTTCACGATCCGCAACAACGGTTCGGCTGATCTGAGCGAGATCATGATTGCGGTGGACGGGACCGATAGTGCGGCCTTCCCGCTCGATGTGAGGGGAACAAGCAGCACGCTGGCGCCCGGGGCGAGCACGACCTTCAAGGTCATCTTCCAATCGGAGCTGCCGCCCGGAGCGAAGCAGGCGGATTTGCACATTGCGAGCAACGACGTGAATAGCAATCCGTTTAGTCTCACCTTGAACGGCACGACCACCACGCCGACCCCAACTCCAACTCCAACTCCAACTCCGACTCCAACTCCGACTCCAACTCCGACCCCAACGCCAACCCCGACTCCGACCCCGACCCCGACTCCGACCCCAACTCCGACCCCAACGCCGTCGACCACGCTCGGTAACCTATCCACCCGTCTGTCGGTGCAGACGGGCGATAATGTACCGATCGGCGGCTTTATCATCACCGGCACCCAATCCAAGAAGATCCTGCTGAGGGGAATTGGACCTTCGCTGGCGAACGCAAATCCGCCGGTGGCGGGAGCCTTGGCCGACCCCATTCTAGAACTCCATTCCGGTGCAACAATCCTCGCGACAAACGACAACTGGACGGACGCGCCTAACAAGCAGGAGATCATCGACAGTACGATCCCGCCGAGCAACGATGCGGAGTCGGCCATTCTCATGACTCTTGATCCTGGCCTCTACACGACCATTCTGCGCGGAGTGAATGGCACCACTGGGGTCGGGTTGGTGGAGGCGTATGATCTCGACACCACCGTCGACTCCAAGCTGGCCAACATCTCCACCCGCGGCCTCGTGCAGACGGGTGACAGTGTGCTCATCGGCGGCTTCATCGTGCTGGGAAGCGACCCGCAAAGAGTGATCCTGCGCGCGATCGGTCCGTCGCTGAGGAACGCTAATCCGCCGGTTCCGGGTGCCCTGGCGGATCCGACCTTGGAGTTACACAACGCCGATGGGTCGACCTTGACGAGTAACGATAACTGGCGTGACAGCCAGGAAACGGAAATTATCGCGACGACCGTCCCGCCAACCGATGAT
This sequence comes from uncultured Verrucomicrobiae bacterium, assembly GCA_963737995.1. Taxonomy (GTDB): domain Bacteria; phylum Verrucomicrobiota; class Verrucomicrobiia; order Chthoniobacterales; family UBA10450; genus Palsa-1392. The sequence continues at coordinate 38,782 of CAVTUV010000008.1, read as the reverse complement.
CTGGAAGCTGCCATCGTCGCCACGCTTCCGCCCAATCTCTACACCGCGATCGTGCGCGGCAAACAGGATAGCACCGGTGTCGCCCTGATAGAGGTTTACGCGCTCGCTCCCGCGGCTCCTTAAGAGAATGACTTCTCCAACTTTGATTGAGGCGCGGGTGTCATGGGTGGTGGGATTTAACTCCGTCATGCCTCGTCGAGGGGTATCACCTGCCGGGCGCGCCGACCGCGGCCGCTCGTTAGGCAAGACTGCGCATCATTTGCCGCCTGTTACGGTGTAGCCCTCGCCGCGCAGGTCGGCCGCGAGATCCATTTCCATCTGCGCCGCGGCCTCGAACGGCATCGGGTTGAGGTGCTCGTAAAGCTCGGGCAACAGACGCACGCCATATTTTTTCACCACCCAGGCGGACTTGTAACCGTGCTTGTGATTTTCGAACCGGTCTTCCACGGGGAGTCCGGTCATCCCGACGTAAACGCACGGCTTCGACGGATCGCGTTTTGGATTCAGGCGAACGATCGACGGATGCTTCAGGGCGGCCGGGTGCAAAAGGATCACGTAGACGTTGTGGTGAAACTTCTCCAGCCCCGGCACAGGAGGAATATAGCGCGCCGGGGCAGGATCCGCGGCATTGATACATCATGGAAGAACATGTTCACTGGAACGTATGAAACGACTTTGGCGATTTTGGACGCGATTCGTGCGCGGCCGGGGCACCCGGCCACAGCAAATGGAGTTGAACCTCTGGACCCGAAAACGTCCGCTACTTCGCTGAAGAATTCGGTCGATTCCTTTGCGCTAACGGAACGGCCGGATGCAATTCCACGACTTGCCAGGCGCGATCTCGGGACGCATTGGTATGGGAAGAATTTGACGGGACTTGAGCTTGCCTAAGTCTTCCGGGCAGAGCAAACTGCACCGCCAATAACAGATGGCAGGATCTACCAGAATCGATTTCGCAGTCGGCATTGGCGGCGAGAATGGCCAGGGCATCGCCTCCACCGGAGACATTCTCGCCCGCATTTTTGCCCGGCGCGGGCTCCACCTCAATGCTTACAACGCCTACCAGTCGATCATCCGCGGCGGGCACACCTTCCTGACCATTCGCGCGAGCGATGCGCCCGTGCGCAACATGGGCGACAAAATCGACGTATTTATCCCGCTCAATCAGGACACGATGGACCGCCACCTGCGTTTGTTGAAGGCCGGCGCTTGCGCGATTTACGACAACGAAAAAGTCAAGCCGGGACAGGCCGCCGACGGAGTCCAGCTTTGCCCGATGCCGATGAAGGAGTTGATCAAAGGCAACAAGCTCGCGGTCAACACCGCCGCGCTCGGCGCCACGCTCCAGTTGCTCGGGATCGAATCGGAGCCGCTCGAATCGGTCGTTGCCCGGCAGTTCAAGAAGAAAGGCGACGAGGTCGTGGCCGGAAATATCGCCGTCGCCCGGGCCGGTTACGAATATGCGGCGCAGAATTTCAAAGCGTTTTCGTGGAAAGCGCCGGTCGGCGCGAAGCCGCTTGGCATCGTCACCGGCAACCAGGCCACCGCCATGGGCGGCGCGGCGGCGGGCGTAAAATTTTACGCGGCTTATCCGATGAGCCCGTCCACCGGCGTGCTCATGTGGATGGCGGCCCACGCGCGGCAGCTCGGCATCATGGTCCGGCAGGTTGAAGACGAGATCGGCGTGATGAACATGGTCATCGGCGCGGCCCATACCGGTTGCCGCGCCATGTGCGCGACCAGCGGCGGCGGCTTTGCCCTGATGACAGAAGCGGTCGGCATGGCGGGCATGATCGAGACGCCGATCGTCTGCGTCGATGTGCAGCGCGCCGGCCCGGCCACCGGCGTGCCGACCAAGACCGAGCAGGGCGACCTCTGGCAGATGCTCGGCGCCGGGCAGGGCGATTATCCGCGCCTGATCGTGGCCCCGACCAGCCAGCTCGACTTGTTCCAGACGATTCCGGAGCTGTTCAACCTCTGCGACAAATACCAGTGCCCCGGCCTTGTCCTCGCCGATCTGCTCATCTCCGAAGGAACCATCGAGCATTGATCCGGACGAACTCGACTTCAACGTGAAGATCGACCGCGGCGAATTGATCCTGCCTAACGGACAACGGCGAGGGCGCAAACCCCGGCAGCGGCTACAATGACAAAGCCTACCTGCGGTTCAGGAACACCGAGAGCGGCATTTCGCCGCGCGCCGTGCCCGGCGTTCCCGGTCACATCTTCACGGCGGCTACCGACGAGCACGATGAAGACGGCACGCTCGATCAGTGATGAATTCACCAACCCGCACAAGCGCCGGATGATGGTCGAGAAACGTGGGCGAAAAATGCAGGCGGCAGTCGACGACATCGCCCCGCCAACGCTCGTCGGTCCGGAGAACGCCGCCGTCACGCTGGTCGGTTGGGGTTCGACGAACGGCGTGATTCGCGAAGCAGTGGAAAAACTCGCCGGCGAGGAAGGAATCGTGGCCAATCAGCTTCACATCAAATGGATTGTTCCATTCCATGCCGCGGAGATCAGCCGCATCCTTTCGAGCAGCAAGAAGGTCATCATCGTCGAGAACACCTACAGCGGGCAGTTTGCGCGTTACCTCCGCAGTGAGACTGGCTTCGACGCGCACGGCCACATCCGCAAGTACGACGGCGAACCATTCATGCCCCATCACATTGTGGAAGCGGTCAAAGACCAATTAGCCGGCAAAACCAAACTGTCAGTCCCCACCCACGAAGTCATGGCATGAGGATTTGAAGATTTAACGATTTAGTAATTCAAGATCAACACTCCATTTCTCCACCACTCCAATACTCCACCTCCGATGACCGCACCCGCCGCACCGCCAACCACTGCCAGTCCCGCCCAGCCCGACCAGTTGACCAAGGACACCTACCGGGGCCGTATTCATCCCGATTGGTGTCCCGGCTGCGGCGATTTCTCCGTGCTCGCCGCGCTCCAGACCGCGTTGTTCGAGCTGGGCCTCAAGCCGCATCAAGTCTGCGTCATCAGCGGAATCGGCTGCTCCTCGAATCTGCCGGGCTATGTCAACACTTACGGCATGCACACGCTGCATGGCCGCTCACTTGCCGTGGCCACCGGAGTCAAGCTTGGCAACCACGAACTGAAAGTCATCTGCACTGGGGGCGACGGCGACGGCTTTGGGATCGGCGGCAACCATTTCGTTCACACCATGCGCCGCAACGTGGACCTGACCTACATCGTCATGGACAACCAGATTTACGGCCTAACGACCGGCCAGGTCTCGCCCACCAGCGTGAAAGGCATGAAGACCAAAAGCACGCCTTACGGCAGCGTGGAGAACCCGATCAACCCGATTCCGATGGCAATCGTCGGGGGTGCGACCTATGTGGCACGCGCGTTCAGCGGCAAACAGAAACACATGGTCGAAATGATCAAGGGCGCGATTCAGCACAAAGGCTTCGCGCTGGTGGACGTATTCAGTCCCTGCGTCACTTACAACAAGGACAACACCTACCAATGGTTCAATCCGCGCGTGAAGATGCTGGAGGATCAGGGCCACGACCCAACCGACATGCACAAGGCGATCGACCGCGGCTACCAATGGGGCGAAGAAATCCCCATCGGCCTCTTCTGGCGCCGCACCGATTTGCAGACCCTGGAAGAGCAGGAGCCCGTGCTCCACACCGGCGAAGGCCCACTTGCCTTTCGCAAACTCGGCATCTCCCCGAGCAGGCGAAAGCGCTGATTGACGAGTTGCTGTAATTGATTCGCCCGAGAAGTCGGTTTATAGACTCGTCTCATCGGTGACAAACCATTGAGTCCGCGCGCCCTTCGCTAAGTTGGTAAATGACCGGCTTTGTCTCCTACCCAAGACGCAAAGGGGGAGTCGTGAAACGTGTGCCTAATAGAAAGCGGGAAATTGTTGCCGCATCTTCCTGAGGGCAGAATTAGGGGGTCAGTTCAGAGTATTGACAGTTGTTGGGTTGATTCGCTAGGAACCGAGGTCATGCCGCGACCGCTGCGAGTCGAGTATCCAGGCGCGATTTATCATGTGATGAATCGTGGCGATCGGCGGGAGGCGATTTTCACGGATGATGACGATCGAAGGAATTTTCTGTAAAACGCTCGCTGAAACGTGCGGCCGCACCGGTTGGGAGGTGCACGCCTGGTGTTTGATGGGCAACCATTTTCACCTCGTCGTCGAAACGCCGCGCGGAAATCTTGTGCTAGGAATGAAGTGGTTGCTTGGGACTTACACGCAGCGGGGTTTAATCGGCGGCACCGAGTGAGCGGTCATCTTTTTCCGGGCCGTTACAAGGCGCAGGTGATTTACGTGGACACGCCGCGCTACCTGCGATTATGTGCATCTCAATCCGGCGCGTGCTGGATTGGTGGACGCGGCAGCAGGCGCTGGAAGCTGGCCCTGGAGCAGCTACCCGGAGTATTTGCGGAGGCCGCAGTTGCGTCCTGAGTGGTTGCGCATCGATCCGCTCTTGGGTGAACACGGGATCGTGCGTGACGACAGCCGCGGCCGCCGTGAACTGGCTGCGCGCGTGCGATCACAGAGAGGAGGGCAGGATGCAGTGGAGTTGGCCCAGTTGCGGCGTGGATGGCGTTTGGGCGCGGAAGACTTTGTCGATCGGCTCTTGTCGCGGACGAGTGTCCGCGCAAAACGTGGGCATGGACGGATGGCACACGAGGAGAATGAAGAAGCAGTCGCTCGGCAAATCGTGCAGGAGGACTCGAGAAGGCGAAATGCTCTGCGGCGGAGTTACCGCGCCGGAGGAAGGGCGGCTCGGTGAAGGTGCGCATTGCCCGTCGGCTGCGCCGCGAGACGGCCCTGACTTTGCCGCGCATCGCCGAATTACTGCACATGGGTGCGCCGACCTATGTCTCCCACCTGCTCTACCATCAACGGGACGATGTTTGATTGGTGGTACTTGGAACTGAACCCTTCTGGGAACCTTCTGCTGGATCTTTTCGCGATTCGCTTCTAGCAGCCTCGTCAGTGCGTCCAAAGCTGAACCCTGCCGCGCCCTTTCCTAGCGGTTCTGGGGGCCGTTTGGGCCGGGAATACTGACCGACGGACTTAGTCGCCAGCGACCCCGGGCCGACCTGAGACAACGCCAAGGAGGTTTGTTCCTTACAGGAATGTAGTGCGTGTTACGGGCCTAGTTGTCGGCCACCACAAGAGGAGCAACGGCCTGTGTTTTAAGCTGGTCGCTCACCTTCTGGATTTGTGCGGCCTGCGCTTTGAGGGCCGTGGTGAGCGCCTCAATCTGTGCCTGCTGCTGTCCAACGGTGGTTTGTAATTGCTGAACGTTACGATGCTCTTTGAGGAACTCGTTGAGCAACATCGCGTTCACGGCCTCGTAGCGCACCGTGTAGGGCTTGCCCTGTTCGTCGCGGGCAACTAGATCAGGGTTCACCTTTTCGACTTCCTCCGCCACCAGCCCGAACTGCGGTGCTCCTTTCGGGTCAAACTCCTTCTTGTAGCGGAAAGTGACCGGTTTCAGCGCAAGGATCGCTTCGCTCGTTTTGTCCATTGGCTTGATTTCATCTTTGAAACGCTCCGAGGAGGCGGTGACACCGAGCTTGCCATTTGAGCTTACCACCACTTGGCGGCCATTCACCGCCACGCCAGAAATGCCCGCGATGAAGGTGGCCGTTTGAGTTCCTCTAGTGCCAATGCGGATTCTGTTGGACTCGGCCGCGACCCCGGGGCTTCCGATATAGATATTGTTACCGCCCGTGGTGAGATTGTAACCGGCTGAAGCGCCCAATGCGATGTTGTTGCTGCCGGTGGTGTTCAAGAGCGCATCAAAACCGATAGCCGTGTTGTCGTTGCCGGTTGTGTTCCTTAAGAGCGCATCGCTACCATTGGCCGTGTTGTAGTAGCCGGTGTTGTTCAAGAGCGCAGCAACACCGATGGCCGTGTTGTAGCTGCCGGTGTTGTTCAAGAGCGCAGTAAGACCGATGGCCGTGTTGTCGCTGCCGGTTGTGTTGTTCAAGAGCGCAGCAACACCGATGGCCGTGTTGTAGCTGCCGGTGGTGTTGCTAAAGAGCGCTTGAGCACCGATGGCCGTGTTGCTGTAGCCGTCGTTGTCGATGCTGCCCGTGTTGCTATAGAGCGCATCAAAACCGATGGCCGTGTTAAGGGAGCCGTCGGTGTTGCTAAAGAGCGCTTGAGCACCGATGGCTGTGTTGTAGCCGGTTGTGTTGTTCAAGAGCGCATCGTTACCTAGGACGGTGTTAAAGTTCGTTAAGCAGCCTTCTTGGCAAACGGCTCCCGCTTGCGGAGGAAGCCCAAAGCAGCCGAGCGTTAGTACGATGAGAACAGGCAGAATTGTTGCGTTTTTGGATTGAGTCAGCGGATTCATGGTTCTTCCTTTCTTTTCCCTGCTACGTCGATTCTCTGCTTCGCGGGTTCGGAAAGGGCGAAGAGCCTAGCAGGGAAATGTCCTCCGTCTGATTCGAATCCGTTTGAACGCATTGACTGGTTCGCGCCCATTGTTGTCAATCAAGAAAATCGTTTTCGAAGATCCTCGTTACCATGCGGGGCCGCCGCCCCGGCAGCGTTGCACCGATTGTCTTCCGGGGAGAGGGAGCTAAAAGGAAGCGGAGGCTTCTTTATTCCCCGAGGCCGTGCGGCCTACGTTGCGACGGGCGATAACGAGCGCGTTCCCGTTCGACGTATTCCTCGTTCTCTTTGCGCGTCATGGAGCCGCTAGGTCTCTGAGTCTTAATCGCCTTGCGAAGTTTGGCCGAGAAACTTTCCTCCGCTGGCGGCTGGTAAGACCAAGGGAGGGCGGGAGAGGGGTCGGTTCTTGATAATGGCTACTTCCGGCCGGATTTCCTTGGCGATATAGCAAGTGATTCAGGTAGCCCCGGCTTCCCATCCCCAGGCGTGCTGCGATCCAACCCACCGTCATCGTCGTCTCCCCCCCAGCCGTGCGGCCAAAGCCACCTTTGCCGGATCGCGTCCTGAGAGCCGCCTCGTTCCATCGCCGCCGCTTCAATTTCTCCGCGATGATTTGTTCCGCCGTCGCTTCCGCAGTCTGTGCCGGCCCCTCCCCGTAATGCTCTGCCCCGATCCCCTCGCAGCCGACAGACCACGCCAAGCCACTGACCGCGTTGGGTCGTCACCGCTTCTCATCGACATCGCGCAGCAAGTCCTTCCCGGCGACCTCGAGCAGGCGCCATAGGGCGCAGAGGTCTTTCTGGAAAAGCTTTTCGAGGTCCTTTCTCCACGAGAAGCAGGAGAGCCAGGAGCACAGGGGGACTCAGATGGGGTCGCGTCTATATATATTTGACATTTTGACCGCGTCCTCGAAGCAGCCTCGCTCCGTCGCCGCCGCTTCAATTCCTCCGGGATGATTTGTTCCGCCATCGCTTCCGCGGTCTGCGCCCGCTCCTCCCCAATCCCCTCGGCGAAGGTTCCGGTTCTCAGGGCGATCTGCGCATATTTTCGTGAGAACGTAAGGACGACACTTCCGCGTCACGGAAAAATGCCGAGGATTGAGAGATGCCCGAGAAGAAAAATTTTCCGCACGGATCGGACCTGCTGCATGATCCGGTTCTGAATAAAGGGAGCGCGTTCACCGCGGCGGAACGCGACGCTCTGGGCTTGCGCGGGTTGTTGCCGCCGCGCGCCCAAACGCAGGCCGAACAGGTCGAGCGCGTGCTCGGCATCTGGCGCGCAAATCGACCGACCTGGAACGCTACATCTCGCTCATCGCCCTGGCGGGACGAAACCAGACGCTTTTTTACCGCGTCCTGATCGATCACATCGAGCAGTTGATGCCGATCGTTTACACGCCCACGGTCGGCGAGGCGTGCCAGCAGTATGATCGAATTTTCCGGCGTCCGGGCGGGCTCTACATTTCTATCGAAGATCGGGGCCGGGTGGCGGAGGTCCTGCGCAACTGGCCGGGGCGCGATGTGCGCGTGATCGTGGTGACGGATGGCGAGCGCATCCTCGGCCTTGGCGACCTCGGGAGCGATGGCATGGGCATTCCGGTCGGCAAGCTCATGCTCTACACCGCCTGCGCCGGGGTGCATCCGTCGCATTGCCTGCCGGTGACGATCGACGCGGGGACGAACAACGCCGAGCTGCTGGTCGATCCGCTTTACTTCGGCCTGCGCCAGCGGCGCCTGCGCGGCGCGGAATACGACGCGCTGATCGACGAGTTCGTCGTCGCCGCGAACGAACTCTTTCCGCGGTTGCTGATTCAGTTCGAGGATTTCGGAAACGAGAATGCCTTTCGCCTGCTCGAACGATATCAGGAGCGGATCTGCACGTTTAACGACGACATCCAGGGGACGGCGGCGGTCGCGCTCGCCGGTCTTTACGGCGCGCTGCGGATCACGGGAGAAAGTCTGCGCGACCAGCGCGTCCTGTTTTTCGGCGCGGGTGAAGCAGGGATTGGGATCGCGAACCTTTTCGTTAGGGCGCTGATCGAAGATGGGTTGCCGGAGGCCGAGGCCCGCGCGCGTTGCTGGTTTGTCGATTCGAAGGGACTGGTGGTGCGGAGCCGGGGCGACCTTTCCAGTCACAAGATCGTCTTTGCGCAGGATCACCCGCCGCTAACCGACATGGTGGCGATTGTCGAAAGCGTGCGGCCGGGCGTGTTGATCGGCGTTTCCGGAAAACCGGGAGTGTTCTCGCGCGCCGTGCTCGAAGCGACGGGCCGCCAGGTGGCGCGCCCGATCGTTTTTGCCTTGTCGAATCCCACTTCCAAGGTCGAATGCACGGCCGAGGAAGCGTATCGCTGGACGGAAGGCCGCGCGATTTTTGCCAGCGGCAGCCCGTTCGATCCGGTGTCGCTGTTCGGGCGGCGCTTCGTGCCGGGGCAGGGGAACAACGCCTATATCTTCCCCGGGGTCGGCCTGGGCGTGATCGCCTGCGCGAGCCGGCTCGTGACCGATGACATGTTTCTCGCTGCCGCGCGCGCTCTGGCGCACCAGGTTTCGCCGGCGGAACTGGAGGAGGGCAGAGTCTATCCGCGCCTTACCCACATTCGTGACGTTTCTCGCGCCGTTGCCGAAGCGGTGATCCGGGTGGCGTTTGAAAAGGGATTAGCCGGCGTGGCCGTGCCGGCGGATCTGGACCCCTACGTCCGATCGCTCATCTACGAGCCGGAATACCGCAGCTACGTTTGAGATCCGGTTTTCGCGCTTTGGCGCACGCTAAGATTCCTACTGCAACCGATGCGAAGCAACGGGCGAGCTTTCGCCGTTTGCTGCCTTCCGCGCCGTAGCCTGGCAGAGGCGGGCGATCGCCGGCAGATTACTTGCCCAGGTGATCGGTCGAGTGGATGAACGCTGCCGCGTCGTCGTGGAGTGCTTTGAGCGACTCCTGGTGGGCGTAGACCATGTGGCCCGACTGATAGTAGTGATATTCAATGTGGTCCTGGAGCCGGGGTGGAATAGGCAGGTGCTGCATTTCATACCAGCCTTCATAAAACGGCGTAGCCAGATCGAAATAGCCGCCAGCGAGAAGAATTCGCAGATCCGGATTGTATTTCATGGCGCTGGCCAGGTCCGGCATGGTGTTAGTCGCCTGTTGCAGCGGCCGATGTGCGCCCGGCGGCTGGTGCTGGAAGTTCCAGGTCTTCCACAACTCAATTTCGGGCAGGAACTTTTTCTCATCCCCATAGTGCAACGTCTTTCTCACGTAATCGTTGAAGGCGGACACATAGGCGGAGCTGATGGCGGCGGACTGCGGATCGTATTCGGCCTCCTTGCTCAGCGGATCCATGGTTGGGCCCGAAAAGCGGGTGTCGAGCCGGCCGGTGGTGGTGTCGGAATCGTCCTGGAGGTTCTTCGCGAACTCGCCGCCGTCGATGCGCAAATTGGCCTTGAGAATGTAGGTGACGGGAAGGCCGGTGTAAGCGTGTAGTTTTTCGGCGATGGCCTGGCGCTCTGCTTTCGGAAGAGTCGCTCCCTGCGCCAAGGCGTTCGCATAGTCCTTCATCGCGAACTCCTCCACTTCCTTGAGGAAAGGTTCGAGCGTGGCGGGAGAATTCGGGCCGGGCAACTTGTGATGATACCAGGCTGTGGCCGCGTAAGTCGGCAGTGCCACGATGTAGGGCAACTCGACGCCGGGATTGTTTTCTGGTTCGATCCACGCTCAGGTCGAAGTTCAGGATCTGCGAGAGCATGATGACGCCGTTTAGGTCGAGGCTATATTCGTTTTCGAGCAGGTTCACGAGCACGGCGGCGCGAGGAGTGCCGTAGCTTTCACCGAAGAGGTACTTGGGCGAGTTCCAGCGACCATACTTGCTCAGATACGCCACGACGAATTCCGCGAACGCGTGCGCGTCCGGGTCCACGCCGTAAAAGCTTTTTTCCTTATCCTTCCCGGCGATGCGACTGAAGCCTGTACCGGGAGCGTCCACGAACACCAGATCACTGGCGTCCAGCAGGCTGTAGTCGTTATTAACAATTTGATAGGGCGCGGCCGGGGTATGCGCGTCGTCCGCGGTGATCACCCGCCGGGGTCCAAACGCGCCCATGTGCAGCCAGACCGTCGAAGAGCCGGGGCCGCCGTTGAACAAAAATGTAACGGGCCGTTTGTCCGCTTCAGCCTTCTGCTTGGTGTAGGCCACGTAAAACATCGAGGCTTCAGCCGTCGGATTCTTTTCGTGGTCGTTTTCGCTCTCCTTGTTTCCCTCGCTTTCCCGGTCTCCAGGCAAGGCCGCGTCATCCCAGCCTTTTGGATGTACGACCAGTGTGCCGGCGACAGCTTGATAATCGACCCGGGCGCCTTCGACGGTTACGGTGCCCGTGCTGCTGGTGGATTCGGGCTTAAAGTCGGGGGTCGGGCTGGGCGTAGCCTTTGACTCACCCTCCGGGCTCTTTTCGGACGCCGCTTTGACCTGAGTGGCGAACGTCGCAGTCGCCAGAAGGAGGCTGAAGGTGAGACCGAGTAAGTGTCGCCTCTTGGATGCTGCGCGATTGATCGAGGTAGGTCTTTTTATCACGATCACGTTGCGCAATTCTGGTCCGGAACGGAGTTTCGAGCAAACACTGTTTCCGGCCGAAGGCTGGAGCTGACGAATAGCGCCACCATTGCCGGATACCCCTTGGGCCGCGTCCTGAGCACAGCCTCGTTCCCATCGCCGCCGCTTGAATTCCTCCGCGATGATTTGTTCCGCCATCGCTCCGCGGTCTGCGCCCGCTCTTCCCCGCAATGCTCTGCCCCTATCCCCTCGCGCATTTGCGCCAGCAACTCCTGCCGAAATATTTTCGTCGCCCAAACATCAGCCGCGCCGCACCAGGTTGAACTCCGCGCCGTCTCCCCCGCGCCGCGCGTCCAATATTAATACGGCATACTTTGCAAAGTATGGGGGAAGCGAGCAGATCCGCTCGACGGTGATCTTTGCCAGCACGCGTTTCCGGCAGCGGTCGTCGAACTCGGCGGATCTTCTTGCCGTCGCCTCGGTGCGCCGCTCGCGCTCAGATACCGAGTTGGGGAATTTGGGGTCAAATTGGGGAATTTGGGGTCAGTGTGCAAATCTTGACACAATGCTGAGGCCCCATTAACGGGCCGCGCAGGCTCGGATCGTTTGTGGCTGGGGCGACGAGTGGGGCCGGTTGATCGGATGTTTGTCAAGATTTGCACAATGACCCCAAATTTCCCCCACTGCTGGAGGAGCTGGAGCCCGTCCTGCACAATGGCCAAGGTCCACTGGGTTACCGCAAACTTGGCATCGCACCCGAACAGGCAAAATCGCTGATTCAAGTTTTGCTGTAGCGAGTGACCGCGATTCTTGGTTGCCATCCGTGAAGGATGGCGGTTGCGGCAGAGGCCGCCGCGACCTCAACGGGATCGGAGAAGACTGGTTGTCCCGTTTGCCAGACTGAAGATTGGTAAATAGAAGGCTTGTAAGGGCCTTCTCCTTTCTCTAATCCTTTCCTAAACCTGATCAACGCCGAGGACCAAAGATGAAAAGAGCAACAATGAAATGGGGATTTGTGCGCATGGCCCTCGCGGTCGGTGTCGCGCTTCCAGTTCTGGCGGATTCCATGGCGTTTGCACAGGATGCGGTGAGCCGTTCGGGCGAGTCGCGCGATGTGTCCGGCACCATCGGAACCGGACCCCTCGTCGGTGCCACCGCCGAAACCGAGCGGATCATCGTGGCCGGTTCCAACATTCCGACGGCCGAGGAAGTCGGGCCCAACCCGGTCTTGAACATTACCCGCGATCTGATCGAAAAATCAGGCGAGCGCACCGCGGAAGAACTAATCAAGAATCTTCCTGTCGCCAACGGCGGTGGTGTGCCGACGTCCAACAACGGCGTCGGCTTCACCCCGGGCGGGACGGCCATTTCGCTGCGTGGTGCCGGGCCGGAAGCGACCCTGGTGCTGATTGATGGCCGCCGGCTTGCACCCTATCCGATCGGTTTCAACGGCACGTCGTCCTTCTTCGATCTGCGTTCCATTCCAGAAGCGGCGATCGACAGCATTGAAATCCTGAAAGACGGTGCGTCAGCCACCTACGGCGCGGATGCGATCGCGGGCGTGGTCAACATCAAGCTGCGCCACGACTACAAGGGGACCGAAGCGAGCATCGAATACGGCAATACGACGGACAAGGATTCCGGAGAAATCCGTGCCTCAGTCGTCTTCGGGACCGGCGATGGCAACACCCAGGTCACCGGTGCGTTGAACTACTACAAGCGTAATTCCATCTATACTCGGGATCGGGGTTACTCGGCGGTGCCGGCGTTTTTGAGCAGCAACACGACGCCGGAGAATCTTCAAGTGTCCAGCGCCGTGGCCATCGCCGCGGGCGCCAATCCCGCTTCGCTCCCGCGAGACCCGGATACGGGTGCCTTGCTTCCGATTATTTTCGCGACGGCGCCGACGGGTTCGGGCGGTTTCTCGCCGGTAAGCTCCTACCTCTTCGGTCCTGACCTGGTGAGAGACTCGGGCAGCCAACTGCCCGGTTTCAACTACAACCTGTTTGCCAGCTCGTTCCAGGATCTCGAGGACTACGGCGGATTCGCCAACTTCAGCCACAGGGTCTTTGGTGATCAGTTGGTGATCTTCGGCGACTTCCTATATCAGTACGCATTCAGCCATGATGAATTGGCGCCTTCGGCGACCGGCGACTTCCAGACCCCAGGCTCGATTTTTCTCGCCATTCCACCCGGTACGAACCTGAACGGCGTCGCGCCGCCCGACACGCCGACCTTTGCCGATACCGGAGTGCCGCCGAACGCGGTCAACCCGTTCAACCCATTCAATCAGATTATCTCTGGCGGCAGCCGCGCGCGCCTGCTGGAATTCGGCAACCGACTCTTCGATGCCGAGACCGACAACTTCATCACCACGATCGGGTTCCAGGGCGACAAGTTGTTTGATGGGACCTGGGGTTACAGCGGCGCCTTCCGCTACAACAAAGTCAAGGTGACCTCGAGCTCAACCGTGGTCTCGGCCGCGCGCTTTAATCGCGTTCTGAACCAAAATGATCCGATCTTTCAACCCGGAGGCATCCTGGCCGGCCAGCCCGCCTTCAATCCCTTCGGTGATAGCCTCACCGGGGCGACCATTGCGGGCAACTCTGCCGCGGTCGCTTTCGCCACCATTCATCCGAAAGATGTGGATACATCCGAGATAGCGACCCTCGATCTCAATATCTACACGACCGCCCTCTTCAAACTCCCGGCCGGCGGCGTCGGTTTCGCCTTTGGCGGCCAGTTCCGGCGCGAGCAGTTGACCCAGAATGTGGATCAGCTGTCAATCGAGGGCGACATCATCGGAAACACCCCCGGCGCCAGCACGCAGGCCGGTCGCAAAGATTACGCTTTCTACGCGGAGGCCAGTATTCCCATCACCAGCCCGACCTTCAAGTTCCCGGGCTTTTATTCCCTGGAGCTGTCGGCCGCCGCCCGCTTTGAAGCGTTCCGCAACAACGATACCAACGTCGCCGTTCCGAAGTTTGGCATTCGCTGGCAGCCATTGGATGAGACGCTCACGATTCGTTCCACCATCGGCAAAGGCTTTCGCGAGCCCTCCCTGGGCGAGCTTTTTGCCAGCCCCACGGCCACGGTCGATTCAGTGACCGACATCCTGCCAACGTCGTTAGGCGGCCCCCCCGTGCCGCTGGGCGATCCCAGCCGGACGGAGACGGAGCAGAATATTGTCAACACCAGCTCGCCGAAGTTGCAACCGGAGGACTCGGTCTCCTTTACCGCCGGGATTGTTTGGACGCCCAAGTTCGTTTCCGGGCTGACCGTTTCGGTCGATCTCTACGACATCGAGCGGACCGGGACGGTGCTCCAATCCAGTATCCCTGGCCTTCTGCGGCGCGAGCTGAAAGGCACTCTGTTGCCCGGTGAAATTGTGGAACGCGGTCCGTCCGGCTTCATCACCCGGATTTTCGTGCCTTTCATCAACAGCGGTTCGCTCCAGACCAATGGGATTGATCTGGGTCTCCAGTACGTTTATCCCACCTCTTTCGGGACCTTCACCTCGCTTACTCAAGTGACCTGGGTTAATTCTTTCAAGCTGCAGCTGGGTGCGGGCAGCAAGGCCTCGGAGCTGGCCGGCGTCGCCGTCGCGAGCGTCTCGGCTCCTTCCGATGACGGCTACCTCCGCTGGCGCGGAGTTCATCGCCTCGACTGGGCCTGGAAGGGCTTCGACGTCATCGGCACCGCTCGCTACACCGATGGCTTCAAGGAGTTAAAGCCCGATGGCCGCAATCACTATGTCAGCCAGCTCTGGACCTTCGATGGCCAGGCGTCCTATGATTTCACTTTCGCGCCGCCGGTGGAAAACCAGCCGGTCGCGGGCTATTCGAAGGACGCGAAGGACATGGAGCTAGGCAAGGACGGCAAACCGATCGAATCAGCCGCATCGCAAACAGCTACCTACAGCCTCCCGACCTGGCAGCGCTGGCTCAACGGCACCACCATTACCCTGGGCTGTGATAACATCTTTGGGGCGGACCCTCCGAGGGCCTACGGTTTCGGTGACAACGGCACGAATTACCCGGACTTCCTCTACGATTCCACGGGTCGATTCGTCTACCTCCAGCTGTCGAAGAAGTTCTAGGGCTGGATAAAGTTAGGCTGACGCCAGGTTGGCGCCTCAAAAGTTTCGAATTCTGGGCTCGTGGCTACGATTGAATCGGTTTCGAGATTCCGCTCCCTTTGTCGAGACCAGATGGTGCGCGATGCAGGGTTCGAACCTGCGACTTCTTGCGTGTGAAGCAAGCGCTCTACCACTGAGCTAATCGCGCAATCGGAAGAAGTGATAAGTGACGAGTGACCAGTGACGAGTCAAGCGATGCCCCCGGCATCGGGCAACTTTTTTTGACGGCGCCCCGCACGTCGGCGGGACTTCTGCAGGTTCGTGACTGCGAGCGGACGGCTCGATCAGGCCGTGGCGAAGATTTCGTCGAACATGCAGAGAAAGCGACGAATATCGAACGGTTTGGTCAAATAATTGCGTGCACCCGCCGAGAGCATGCGCTCAATCTGGCTCGGGGTCGCATCGGCGCTGATCACGATGACCGGTGTACGTGCCGTCTCCGGCTGGGCCTGCAAACGCTCGAGCACTTTGCTGCCGTGGATGTCGGGGAGGTCGAGATCGAGGAGGACGAGTTGCGGCGTCTGCGCGCGGGCCATTTCGAGGGCCTTTTCGCCGCTCTCAGCCCAAACCAGATCGGTCCCGGGTCGGTCCTGTAAAACGTTCTCGATCAATCGGAAGTTTGGCTCGCTGTCTTCCACGCAGAGAACGCGCGGCTTCCCCTCCTGGCGGTGAACCGCCTGCAATCCGTTCGGGGCGGAGGATTCGTTAGGCACCAATGGCACAACGACCAACTTCTCGGGAGCTTGGGGCGCAACGCGCTCGGCCAGTTCCTGCATTTCTTCCTGCGTCCGCTGCGCTTCCTGGATGGACTTGAGCAACTGCTCGCGCAGAACCTTGATCTCCAGCTGGGCCAGGCGGAGCTCCTGCCTAAGGCGATCGTCGTTTTCGAGCTTCATATTATCCTTAGAATGTGGCGATTTTCAGACCCGAAGGCTCGTCGTCGATCGGGTAACGAAGTTTCTTCGCCATCTCGAGGTCGCGCTGCATTTTGTTCTTGTGGGTGCAGAAGAGGAGCGCCGTCTCTTCGGAAATGAGATCTTCTTCAAAGGCGCGCATGAGGGACTGATCGAAGCTGTGCCAGCCGAGGGTGCTGCCCGCTTCGATGATTTCCTGGAAGGTGCGATTTTCGCCTTCGCCGTAGAGCAGGGTCTCGCGTGTGCGCAGGCTGCTGCCCATGATTTCGGTGACAAGGAGGCGCCCGCCATCGATCTTGTTGACGAGCCGCTGGCTCACCACGTAGCGCAGGACATCGGCGAGTCGTTCGCGCACCTGTTTCTCTTCATCGTTGGTGAAGAGACCGAGGATGCGGTTGATGCTCTGGCCGGCGTTGATGGTGTGCAGGGTGCTGAGGACGAGGTGGCCTGTCTCCGAGGCCGAGAGGGCGATCTCCATCGTTTCGCGGTCGCGAATTTCGCCGAGCAGGATCACTTTCGGCGCCTGGCGCAGAGCCGCGCGCAGCCCGGTGGCGAAGTCACTGAAATCCTTGCCCAATTCTCGCTGGCTGAAGGCGGCCCGGCCCTGCGGGTGGAGGAATTCGATCGGGTCCTCCAGCGTTACGACATGGACCTCCTGGGTCTGGTTCAGCTCGTTCAGCATCGCGGCCTGCGTGGTCGTCTTGCCGCTGCCGGTGCTGCCCGTGATAAAAATGATGCCGAACTTTTCCTGCACCATTTTACTAAAAATCGGCGGCAGCCCTAACGAATCCAGCGTCGGGATTTCCGACTGCAATTTGCGCATGACGATGCCGGTGTGGCCGTTTTGGCGGTAAATATTGACGCGAAAGCGGGCGAGGTGGCCTAACGAATAACTGGTATCGCAGGACCCGGTCGAGGCCAGGTCGGCCTTGAGCCGTTCGCTCTCGGCCAGGAGCAGTGCGGCCATGGCCTCGATGTGCGTCGGATGCAAGGTCGCGCCCGCCTCTTCCATCGGGAGCTCGTGGAGCTTGCCGTAGCGTTCGACCAAGGGCGGCTTGCCATTGATAAAAAGGCAATCTGACACGCCCTCACCGCTTTCCAGCATGGCGGTGAGGAGTGCTTGAAGTTCTTCGTTGGTCATGGTTAGAAGCCGGGCCGGCCGGAGGAGGGTTGCCCCAGCCCCGACAGCGTTCCGGCGGCTCTTTTAGTGCAGGAATTGTTCCACCAAAGGATGAAATCGGCAGTGCTTGCGATTTGCGGCCCGGCACTTATCTAAAAGCATGTCCGAACACAAAATGACCCTCAGCTGGCGGCGCGCCACGCCTGACTTCGAATACAAAACCTACAACCGCGACCACAAGTGGAGCTTTGATGGCGGCCACGAAATGGAAGCGACCGCGGCGCCGGTTTATCTTGGCAACCCGAAGCTGGTCGATCCGGAAGAGGCCTTCGTCGCCTCCCTCTCCAGTTGTCACATGCTCACTTTCCTCGCTGTGGCCTGTAAGAAAAAATTCCTGCTCGACGAATACGTGGACGAAGCCGTCGGCCATATGGAGAAAAACGCGCAGGGCAGGCTTGCCATCACCCGCGTGGAGCTGCACCCGAAATTGAAGTTTTCCGGCGACAATCAGCCGACCGAAAAGGACATCGACGAAATGCACCATTTCGCGCACGAAAATTGTTTCATCGCCAACTCGGTCAAGACCGAGGTGACAGTAAAAAAGTGAATTGGCGGCTTGCGCTACCTACGGAATCGTGACGCGATAGAAGCGCGCGGGTGCCGGCAGGCCGCCGCTCTGCGAGCCGTCGTCGAGCCAGCTTTGCACCGAGCCAGTGCCAGTGAAATCGGGCGTGATGGATTGTGGTCGGGTTCCATCGCCTGCTGACCCACCGTGCCTTTCAGACCTCGGCGCCGATCCAATACCTCTTCGCGATCCTCGGATCGATGGCGGTGCAGGGACCGGTGATCGCCTGGGTCGCCGACCACCGCAAGCACCACGCCCACACCGACGTCGAGGGCGATCCGCACAGTCCCCATGTCGGCCACGGCGACGGCCTGCGCGGTGTGCTCTCCGGTCTCTGGCACGCCCACGCGGGTTGGCTGCTCGTCGACCAGGGCCGGGCCGAGCACCGCCGTTACGCCGCCGATCTCTGCGAGGACCGCGGCATGCGGCGGATCAACCGCTGGTTCCCGGCCCTGGTCATCGCCGGCCTCGCGATTCCCGCGCTCGCCGGCTACCTCGTCAGCGGGACAGTCGCCGGCGCCGCGACCGGGCTGCTGTGGGGTGGGCTCGTCAGGGTGTTCTTCGTCCACCACGTGACCTGGAGCATCAACTCGGTCTGCCACTTCACCGGCAGCCGCCGCTTCGACGTCGACGACCACTCGACCAATGTCTTCTGGCTGGCGCTGCCGACCATGGGCGAGTCGTGGCATCACAACCACCACGCCTTCCCCGCTCCGCCCGCCACGGCCTGCGCTGGTGGAGCTCGACCTCTCGGCACTGGTGATCGCGGCGCTGGAGCGCCTCGGACTGGCCTGGAACGTGATCCGCATCGCCCCTGAGCGCCAGGCGGAGAAGGCGCTTCCGGCCCGCGCCGACGAGGCGCTCGCTCCCCGTTAACCTCGCTCCCCGTGAGGGAGCTTCTGCCGGGCCTCTACCACTGGTACGCGATCCATCCCAGCCACGGGATGCAGGTCAGCTGCCACTTCGCCGCCGGATCGGGGACCGTCTTCGACCCGCTGCTCCCCGACGAGGGGATCGAGTGGTTCGACGATCACCGGCCGGAGAGGATCGTGCTGTCCACCCGCCATCACCTCCGCAATTCGGAGCAGATCGCCGAGCGCTTCCGCTGCCCGATCCTCGCCCACCGCGAGGGGCTGCACGAGTTCGAGGACGGTGGCCCCGGCGTGCAGGGGTTCGAGTTCGGCGAAACCCTCGCCGAGGACGTCCGGGCGCTGACCATGGACGCGATCTCCCCCGACGACACCGTCCTGCGCCTCGACGCCGGCGGCGGCGCGCTGCTGTTCGCCGACAGCGTCATCAACCACGGCGGCCTCGGTTTCGTCCCCGACCGCCTGATCGGCGACGAGCCGGAGCGGGTGAGGGCGCTGATCCGCGAGCGGGTCAGAGCGTTACTTGACGAGGACTTCGACCACCTGATGTTCGCCCACGGCGACCCGATCGTCGGCGGCGGCGAGGAGGCGCTGCGCGCCTTCGCGCAGCGCCCCTGACGTCGTTACTCGGTACCGAACCTCTTGATCTCCTCCAGTTCCTCGCGGAGCAGCTCTCGTGGGGACTCGCCCGTGAGCCACCTTCTCGGACTGGACGTGGTGACGGATGTCGTCGACGATCTCCGGGTTGGCCAGCGTGGTGACGTCGCCGACGTCGGCGAAGTTGGAGATCGCCGGCGATGACCCGGCGCATGATCTTCCCCGACCGGGTCTTGGGCATGTCGGCGACGATCCAGATGTTCTTCGGCCGCGCGATCTTGCCGATCTCGGTCTCGATCGCCTTGGCCACCTTCTGCTCGATCTCGCGTCCGCGGGCGAACCCCGGCTTGAGCGACAATGTACATCTCGACCGCGCGGCCCCGAGCTCGTCCATCACCGGCACCGCGGCGGCCTCGGCGACCTCGTCGACGGTGATGCAGCGCCGACTCGAGCTCCTTGGTCCCGAGCCGGTGACCGGCGACGTTGATCACGTCGTCGACGCGGCCGAGGATCCGGAAGTAGCCGTCGGCGGCCTGGACCGCGCCGTCGCCCGCGAAGTACGGCCAGTCGCGCCAGTCCTTGCTGTCCTTGTCGCGGTAGTACTTCGCGTAGTAGATCTCCACGAAGCGCTCGGGCTGACCCCAGATCGTCTGAAAGATGCCCGGCCAGGGATTGCGGATGCAGATGTTGCCGGCCGTCCGCTGCCCGCCTCGACCTCGTCGCCCATCCTCGTCGTAGATCACGGGGTAGACCCCGAGCACCCCGGGCCGCAGCTCCCGGGCTTCATCGGCTGGAGCGCGGGCAGGGTGCTGCCCAGGAACCCGCCGTTCTCGGTCTGCCACCAGGTGTCGACGATGATCGCCTCGCCCTTGCCGACGACGTCGTGGTACCAGCGCCAGACGTCCAGGCTCGATCGGCTCGCCCACGGTCGTCATGTGCTTGAAGTGGTAGTTGTACTTGTGCGGCTCATCGGGACCGAGCTTGCGCAACATGCGGATCGTCGTGGGCGCGGTGTGGAAGATGTTCACCCCGAGGCGCTCGGCGATCCGCCAGGGACGACCGGCATCCGGGATAGGTCGGCACCGCCCTCGTACATCACGCTGGTGGTCCCGAGCGCCAGCGGGCCCGTAGACGATGTAGGAATGCCCGGTGATCCAGCCGATGTCGGCGAAGCACCAGTACGTGTCCTCCGGGATGGATGTCCTGGTAGTACTTCGACGTGCCGGCGACGTAGGACATGTAGCCGCCGGTGCTGTGCTGGCCGCCCTTCGGCTTGCCCGGTGGTGCCGCTGGTGTACATCAGGAACAGCGGCGCCTCGGCCGGCATGGACACCGGCTCGACCACCGCGCCCCGGTAGTCCTTCAGCAGCTCGTCCACGAAGAAGTCGCGGCCCTCGACCATCGGGCTCTTGGAGGCGTACTCGCCGGGATGCCGGCGCCACACCAGCACCTTTCGACCTCGCCCCGCGTTCAGCGGCCCGGTCTCAGACGCCTCGTCGGCCTTGACCTTGTGGTCGATCAGCTCGCCGCCCCGGTAGTAGCCGTCCATCGTCACCAGGATGTGGCTGCCGCGAGTCGGCGATGCGGCTCGCCGCACGCCGCGCCGCTGAATCCGCCGAACACCTCGGAGTGGATGACGCCGAGCCGGGCGCAGGCGAGCATCGAGACCGGCAGTTCGGGCACCATCGGCAGGTGGAAGGTCACCCGGTCGCCGGTCTTCAGCCACCGAAGCCCCGGAGCAGCGCGGCGAACTCGTTCACCCGGGTAGAGCTCCTGGTAGGTGATCGACCGGTGTCCTCGCCCTCCGGCTCGGGCACCCAGATGATCGCTGCCTTGTTCCGGCGGTCGGCCAGGTGGCGGTCGACGCAGTTGTACGCAAGCGTTCAGCCGGCCGCCGACGAACCACTTCCAGAACGGCGGATTGCTGGTGTCGAGCGTCGGTGTGCCAGTGCTTGTCCCAGTCGAGCAGGTCGGCGTACTCCTTGAAGCACTCCGGGAAATGCTCCTCACTGAACCGCTCGAGGATGCTCGGATCGGTCGCGTTCGCCTGGGCGACGAACTTCGCCGGAGGCTCGAGTACTCCTCCTCGCGCCAGTGAACCGCGATCTGCGCCTCGGAGACCTGCTCCTCGGTTGCCATGCTTCACACCTCCTTGTCAGTGGACGGCGTCGCCGCTGTCGCGAGGATCACACCGCCCCGGCCCCGGGCAGGGCGGAAAGCTCCTGCCCGGGGTCTTTTATGTCCTTCCAGATTGCCCTTTCCTAGTGCCGTCCAGTCCTCACTCGTTCAAGGGATACACGGGCAATACCGTACGCCCGAACGTCGCATTGGTCACCGCCGCGAACGACGCGTACCAAGCCGCCACAGCGGTCGCGAGGCCGACGTAGCCGCCCCATTTGATGATGTTTTCATGTCCTCCCGAGTTGCCGATCCCGAGCAATACGAACGTGATCGCCAGCAGGAAGAAGACCAGTGCAACTGCACCGGTCGTTCGCAGTGAGGCGATGAACATGTAGGTCGTGAATATCGCCCACGCCCACAGATAAAGCCCGACCGCGTGACCGACGTCGCTTGCCGGGATGGCTGAGGCGTTGAACATCACCAGCACGAAATAGGAGATCCAGAACGCACCAAACGACGAAAACGCGACCGCGCCGAAGGTGTTACCGGTACGGAATTCCCACATCCCCGCGAGCAGCTGGGCGATCCCGCCATAGGCGAGCGCCAGGCCCAGAACGACCGGCTCACCCCCCGAGCTCACGATCTTTGCGTTGAACATGCTGAGCACGAAGGTGGTCATCGCGAAACCCGCGAGCCCAAGCGGCCCTGGATCTGCCGGTGTCCACCCTTCACGGACGATCTGTCCCACCTCGGACATACGACCGCCTATGTCGGCGGTCGGATCCTGACCTTCCATGAATCTCTCCTTCCCCACCTGCCGCGGCTGGGAAAGGCACCCGTTTGCGGCGGGCGATAGATCCTTCACTCCTGTAACCGAAACTGCGTCCATTCCATACCCGGCAAATACCGGGAGCAAACGCAGATCGCCTACTGTCCGCTCACTGGAACCTTCTTCGCCGGGGTCGGCAGGCGGATCGGCGAGGCATGGGCACACAAAGAAGAAGGCCCCGCCCCCCGCCTGGCGGGGAGTCGGGGCCCGATCGCCGAATACGGGTCAGCTACTCGTCGCCGCCCTCTTCGCCGCCTTCGTCGCCACCGTCGCCGCCTTCTTCGGGCGCCTCAGGTGCTCCGCCGGGCTCCTCGCTCGGCGCCGGATCGCTAAACGGAGTCTCAGGAGACTCTGTCATCGCTCCTCCTTGTCTGGATTGTCAGCGGCATACCCGAAAGCCGCCCCCTCAACCTACTCGAACCAGGCGACGGCGGCGACGATCACGAACAGCGCGACCAGCGCCGCGCCCTCGTAGTCCCGCGCCTCGCCGTCGCCGGTGATCTGCCAGATCGCCAGCGCCGAGAGCGCCAGCGCCGCGATGTAGACCGGGGGCAGCACGAACGTCAGCGAGTGCGCTGAAGCAGCAGCGAGACCAGGATCAGCGCCGGGAACAGGAAGACCGCGATCTGCGCGACCGAGTTCTTGACCACCGAGATCGCGAGGTCGGACTGGCCCTTGGCCGCCAGCACGCAGGGCGGTCGTGTTCTCGACCGCGTTACCGGCGATCGCGACGATCACCAGGCCGGCGAAGGCGCGCGAGATGCCGAGGGAGTCGATCGCCGGCGCCGAGCGCGTGCGATGAACCAGTCCGAGACGAACGCGGCGCCGACGCCCGCCGCCGCCAGCAGGCCGACCGTCAGCGGCCAGCGGCAGCGCCGGCGCGCGGCCGGGCTCGGCGGCGGGCTGGTCGCCGCGCAGGTAGGAGTAGAGCCAGAGCCCGTAGACGACCAGCAGGCAGACCGAGCCGATCGCCGAGATCGCCTTCGCGTGCCGCGGCGGCGACGTCGTTGCTGGAGGTCGCGATGCCGAGGATCACGATGATGAACACGGCCAGCATCAGCAGGGTCATCGTGTCGTTGGGCAGCCGCGGGTGAAATCGCATCACGCCGTCGTGGCGCCACCCGGGCGCCGACGATGATCGTCAGGCCGAGGACGAGCAGCCGTTGGCCAGGATCGAGCCGACCAGCGCGGTCTGCGCGACCAGGATCTCGCCGGCATCGAGAGCGAAGATGACGACGAAGAACTCCGGCAGGTTGCCGAGCGTCGACTGCAGAAACCCGGTCGCCCCGGGCCCGAAGCGCTCGCCCAGCGCCTCGGTCGCGAAGGAGACCACCCAGGCCAGCCCGGCGAGCGCGAGCCCGGCGACGACGAATGCGGGGACCGCGGCGGCGCCGGAATAGCGAAGGATGCCGGCGGCGACGGTGCAGAGGGCGACGAGCGCGAGGACGAGGGTCTGGCGGCGGCTCACCGTCGCCGAACCCTAATTGCGTCCTCGGATCGTGAGCTATCGCACCGCCTCCGCCGCCGAGTTGCAGCAAACTTCGGCGCCGATGCTCTTCCGCCAGATCATCCATGAGGATCTCGGCTGCGCCTCCTACCTGGTCGGCGACGTCGACGCGGGCGGTCGCGGCGGTGATCGACCCGCAGTGGGACATCGATCCCTACCTGCGGCTGGCGCGCCTGCACGGGGTGCGGATCGAGCACGTGCTCGAGACCCACAACCACGCCGACCACGTCTCCGGCCACGGGCGCCTGGCGCGGGCCACCGGCGCGACGATCCACATCCACGAGCTCGCCGAGGCCGAGTATCCGCACGAGCCGTTCGCCGACGGCTGGGTGCTGGAGCTCGGCGACGGTCGAGATCGAGGCGGTCCACACCCCCGGCCACCGCCCCGAGCACACCTCGTTCCTGCTGCGCGACGCGGCGCGCGCGGCGCCGGCGCGTGGGCGGTGCTCACCGGCGACTCGCTGTTCGTCGGCGACGTCGCCCGGCCCGACCTCGCGGTCGAGCCGCGCGAGGGCGCGGCGGCGATCTTCCGCTCGCTGCACGAGCGGCTGCTGACGCTGGCCGACGAGGTCGAGGTCTGGCCCGGCCACCTCGGCGGCTCGCTCTGCGGCAGCTCCGGGATCGACCACAAGACCTCGTCGACGATCGGCTTCGAGCGCCGCGCACAACCGCGGCGCTGCGCGTTCGCCGGCGAGGACGAGTTCGTCGAGGACGCCGTCGCCTCCGCTCGGCGACCGCCCGCCGAACGTCGAGCAGATCGTCGCCCTCAACCGCGGGCCGCTGGTCGAGGAGCTTGGCGCCGCCGGCGCCGCTGACGCCCGCGCGCGGTCGAGGTCGCGATCGCCGCCGGCGCGATCGTCGTCGACGCGCCGCACCAACGAGCAGTTCGACGAGGCCCACATCCCGGGCGCGATCAGCGCCTCGGCCTACGACACCGGCTTCGCGACCAAGGTCGCGCAGCGTCGCCCCGCGAGGGCGCCGAGCTGATCGTCGTCGCCGCCTCCGACGGCTACGAGCTCGACGCCGCCGAGCTGCTCGCGTCGGTCGGGCATGCGGGTCCGCGGCTTCCTCGAGGGCGGGATGACCGCCTGGCGCTCGGAGGAGCGCCCGGTGGAGCGGATCGAGCTGATCGACCCCGACGGAGCTCGCGGAGCGCCTGGCCGAGGGCGACGAGCGCCGCTCGTCCTCGACGTCCGCGAACGCCGACGAGTACGCCGGCGAGCACATCCCCGGCTCGGTCCACATCCCCTACGGCGAGCTCGCCGAGCGCCTCGGCGAGCTGCCGCGCGACCGGACGATCGCCGCCGTCTGCAGCGGCGGCAAGCGCAGCGGGCTCGCCGCCTCGATCCTGCAGCGCGAGGGCTTCGCGACGTGGTCCACGTCGGCCAGGGCGGCGTCGGCACCTGGGCGCCAGGGCCACCCGGTCGAGGCCGGCTGAGGGCGGGCCCGGACTAGAGGCTGCCGCGACCCTGCGCCGCCATGCGGGCTAGCAGACGCCCGAGCGTCTCCGGTCCCAGGTCTGCGGATTGGTGAGCATCGCGCGCGCCCCCGACTCGGCCAGCCCACGACCATGGTGCCGAACAGCCGCGCCGCCGCGTCGAGGTCGGCCTCGCTGTCGCGTCCCTCGAGCGAGCCGCGCGCCAATGCGGCGACGGCCTCGATCTGGGCGCCGCGGGCGCGCTGGATCCGCTGCGCAAGGGCGGTGCTCGCGCCTTCGCCGAGGAAGATGATCCGGTAGGCGTCCGGCGACGCCGCGACGGCGCGCAAGAAGGCCGTGAACCCGCGCCTCAGCAGGGGCTCGGGGTCCTCGACGTCAGCGTCGGGCGGGAGGCTGGCCTGGATCTCAGCCAGCACTCGCTGCTCCTCGCGCTCGAGCAGCGCCTCGAACAGCTCCTCCTTGCTGGCGAAGCAGTCATACACGACGGCTTGGTGACCCCCTGCGGCGGCGGCGATCGCCTCCATCGAGGTGCCCTCATAACCATGCTCCAAGAAGAGGTCGAAGGCGGCGTCGAGGACCAGGGGACGACGACGTTCGGGGCCCAGATGGGCAGCCCGACGCCGCGGCCCCGCGGTGGTGTGATCACGCTCACGAACCTTGTCCTCGCTCATTTCCTACTTATGGTAGCTTTTTCCTACTGTGAGTATTCGCAACTTGCGCCGCGAAACCCCCGATCGATGAGTCCCGCGTGAGCGAGGAAAAGGCACCGCGATTTCCCGACAACGCCTGGGGCCACGCCGCGCGAAACTCTTGGCGAGCAGCGTCCGGCTTCGTAGATCTTCTCGGGCGTGCCTCCGGATGCGGCGACCCGATAGATGGCCTCACCTTGCACGGAGGCATACAGAATGTCGCCGGACTCTCCCCAGCTCCCGCCAAAACCGATCCCTCTGCCCGTGTCGCAGATCGGCACGGGAGAGCCATTCGGCAGATCGAGTCGTTGCAGCTTGCCCGAAGCGAAAAAGGCCAGCGATCGCCCGTCCGGCGACCAGATGATCGAGCGGGCGCCCTCGGTACCCGACAGCGGCTGGGGGGCGAGCCCTCCAACCGCTCGCGTCCACAGTCGCGAAACGCCGTCCGTGCCAACGGCGATGAACGCGAGTGTTTGCCCGTCGGGCGCAATCGCGAGATTCACCCCTTCGACGTCCTGCGGGAAGACCGTTGCCGGGTGGCGGTGCGACCTCGAAGCGAATCTCCGCGGCCGGCGCGACGCTCGGCGTTCGCAGTCCCAGCCACGCGGCCGACAAGCCGACCGACGACGGCTGCGACCGCACGCAACGGCCGCAGTACGCGACCGCCACCAGCGCGGCGACCGACGGCGCGCGCCGCTCGCCGGCTCGCCGTGCGCGATGGCTTTCAGTTCGAGAGCCGCGTCGAACGCGCTCTGCCAGCGCCGCTGTGGATCCTTCACCAGACAATTGCGAATCAGGCGATCGAGCGCCGCGGTCGAAGTCGGCTCGAACGTGGTGACCGGCTGAGGCTCGCGACTCATGATCGACGTGATCAGAGGACGCCTGACTGCCACCCCCGAACGCGGGACGCCCGGTCACCATTTCGTAGAGCAGGCAGCCGAGTGCCCAAATGTCGCAGCGCGCATCCGTGCTCGCCCCTTCGATCTGCTCGGGCGACATGTACGGCAATGTGCCCGGCACCGTCCCCTCCGCCGTCAGCTGCGCGGATTCGTTTCGCGGCGAGGCAGCCGGCGAGCGTTCGTGCCAAGCCGAAGTCGAGCAACTTCGCGCCCACCTTGGTCAGCATGACGTTGCTGGGCTTCAAGTCGCGATGAGTGACGTCCTGCCCGGTGCGCCTCTTCCAGTGCCTCCGCGACCTGGCTCGCGATTTCGAGCGCTTCGGCCATGGGCAGAGGTCCCTTCGTCAGCCGTTCCGCCACCGTCTGGCCCTCGAGATACTCCATCACGAGAAAGTCGATGCCCTGCTCTTGCCCCACGTCGTAGAGCGTGCAGATGTTGAGGGTGACTCAGTGACGAAATCGCGCGGGCTTCGCGCTGGAAGCGCTCCCGCAGTTGCGGGTCGCTGGAGAGGGTCTCGGATAGCACCTTGATCGCGACGGTTCGCTCGAGCCGGGTGTCGCGCGCTCTGTGCACGTGCCCCATGCCACCGACCCCGACCAACGACTGGATTTCATAGGGACCGAGTCGTGTACCTGCGGCGATCGGCATGAGGCGCGTGGAGTATATCGGAGAAGCTTGCAGGGTACGTTCACGGCAGGCGCATCCGTGACGGCGGCGCTAAGGTCAGCGGATTGCCAGATAACTGATTGGTTGTCTTGAAGTTCTCTACCCGGTGACGTCCCCGAACTGCCCCTGACGGATCCGACGGTAGGAGGAAGCGCGCGTCTTCGTCCGCCCGAAACGCGGCGGAAACCGGACGATCCGAGCTCAAAGCGAGCGCTAATCGTCGATGTAGTAGCGCACGACGACGCGGCTGGCATCGGCGATACGCCCGTCGACCACGCGCGGCCGGAACACGCTGCGGGTAATCGTGCTGATGAGCGCTCTCTTCGCTTCTCGGGCGACCTCGCCGGTCGTGTCGAGGATCTCGACGTGCTCGCCATGGCCATACTTCGTAATGTCGAACGCGACGTCGACGTAGCCGGCGGCGCCGGCCGTGCGCTCCGCGACGAGCCGGCTTGGAACGAACGTCGGTAGCACGACGGGCACTTCCGGCGAGAACAGCGCATCGATCGACGAGCGCGGCGCTCGTTGGCGCACGAGGGCGTCGTGTGCCTCGCGGTACCCGTCGAGCGCGGAATTCCAGGGACGGCGATCGTGCGTGGCGACCGCGGTGATCATGTCCCAGTCCGCAAGTTGGAGTTGCGATTCGGCACGCGCCGGTGACCGCTCCTGATTTGCGCCGTCGTAGGCGAGCAATCTGCGAAGGCTTTGGCGACCCATCCCGTAGAGGCCTTGCCTCAGGGAGATCACGATGATTTTCGATTCGAGCTCGTGCAGCTCCCGGCTCGAGTAGAGGCGGTGCTGCGTCAGGACCTTGACCGCGGACGCGTAGTAGCTCAATGCCTCGCGCGCCACGGCGTCGATCAAAGCGCCACGACTGCCGGCCGCACAGTTCGGTTCGCGCTGCGCGAGCTCGACCGTTCGCGCCTCCGCGCGGTGGTAGTAACAGCCGAGCACGAGCTGCGGCGAAAACTCTCCTGCCAGATAGCGCTCGAGCATGGCGATCCGCTTGTCGCCGAACTCGTGGTAGATCGCGACGGTCCGAAGATCCTTCGGATGCGCACGCGCCAAGGCCAGGAGCTCGTGGTCGAGCTGCCACGACTGATCGACATCGCCCATCGTCTCGTGAATGCGGAGCAGCGCCTCGAGGATTGGCGCCTCTTCCAGCGAGGACAGCCCGTGGTTCGCGCGCACCACCCCACGCGCCTCCGCGAATGCAGCCGACGCGGGCCCATTGAGGTTCGCTTCCTCGTAGAAGGCGCCGAGCTCTACGAATAGCGCAGCGAGCGGCGCCGAATGGGGGCCATTCGCCGCCTGCTCGGTAGTGATGCGCTGGACGAGCTCGAGCTCGCGCCGCGCGGCTTCATCGGCAGCGGGAGCGGCGGCCGACACGAGGCAGGGGACGGCGAGCGCAACCGCAGAGCCGACCCACTTTGGCACGCGAAGGTCGATGCAGATCATCTGACACCTCTCTCGCCGCGAATGATGGCTCGCGTCGACGAGAGTAGCGCGTGAAGCGATCGGAGCCAACCTCGAGATCGACGATGAGGCCCACGTGCTCCGCGAAAAATCTTGCGTGTCCACCTCGATCTCGTGCAAGGCAAACCCGAGCTCCTTTTATGACTCGTGAATCGTTTACGAACTTTCAGTTTGCGCGACCACGATGCACACGTCGCACGTGCGAGATCACATCCCTGCTGTAGTTGACTGACATCGAGGAAGGGAATACGGTTGGTTGCCGTTTAGAAAAGGCATTCGTAGCGGGACATTCGACCGGGCGGGCGATGTCGACGCGACGGCGGCGAAGAAGAATGCGCGCCCAACAGCAACATCGTCCTTCACACCACGCACTTAGCGTCTGACCATTTCGGGGGATTCACCATGCCACGCAGCAAGCGGAGCGCCGCCGGGCGCCCATCCGGGTTCATTGCCTCGCTCGAACGCAAGAAGCTCGCGGTCGCCATTGCCGCCACGCTCGCCATGCCAACGATCGGCCTGCAGACGGCCAACGCGCAGCAGCCCGCGGCGCAACAGCAGCAGCAACCGGAAGAAATCACGGTCACGGGCTCGCGCATCGTGCGGCGCGACTACGATGCGAATAGCCCCATTCAGACCATCGACAAGAACTCGTTCGAGCAGCAGAACTCCATCGCGCTCGAAACCGCGCTGAACCAGCTGCCGCAGTTCGTCCCCGCGGCCCAGGGCCTGACGCAGCTGCAAGATCAGAGCCAGATGACGGACAACTTCACGACGCTCACCGCCGGCGCATCCACGATCAGCTTGCGCGGTCTCGGCTCCAACCGAAACCTCGTGCTTGCTCGACGGCTATCGAGCCGTGCCGGTCAACGCGACGATGGCCGTGGACGTGAACTCGATTCCGGCCGCGGCGATCGAGCGCGTCGAGGTCATCACCGGTGGCGCGTCGTCGGTGTACGGCGCCGACGCCGTCGCCGGCGTCGTCAACTTCATCCTGAAGAAGGACTTCCAGGGTCTCGACCTCGACATTCAGTCGGGCTCGATGCAGAACGGCGCGGGCGCGGAGTCGCGCGCGTCGGCGCTGTTCGGCGTCTCGAGCGCGGACGACCGCGGCAACATCATGGTGGGCCTGGAGCTGGCCCGGCGCGACCCGATACACGCGGACGACACCGATTTCTGGCACAACGCTTTGCGCGACGGGACCACCTACCCGACGCAGCTCATCTACACGGGCCCGTATTACACGACCGACGGGGCCAATGCGCCGAGCCGGGCCGCCGTCGATCAGATCTTCAGCCAGGCGCCGGCCGGGGTCGTGCGGCGGGGGCGGGGCCACTGCGGTGGCAGGAGGCAGCAACTTCTACTGGAACCAGGACGGGACGCTGTACACGGGCGGCGCGTCGTTCAGCAACAACACGTCCCCCGGCGGCGCGGCCGGTGCCTACCGCTACAACGGGCCGACGTATACGTCGCGGACGAATGCGAACGTTCCGGGCGATTACCCGTTCCGCTACATCAACAACGAAGGCTCGATCGTCCAGCACATCTTGCCGTTCGAAGCCAACATTCCGCTCGATCGCAGCTCCGTGTTCGGCCGGGCCAGCTACGACATGTCGGACAAGATCAGCGCGTACGCCCAGGTCCTGGGCGTCTCGTCGAAAACGAGACGCTATTTCACGGACTCCCCGGCGATCGGCGGCTGGGGTCTCGTCGGGCTGCACGGTGACGGCGTGTACGCGCCGTCGTTGAACGGCGACGGGACGACGAACGCGGCCTATCTCGCCGGCGGCCAGTACGGCTTGAACTGCGCCCCGATGGGCGGTTGCTCGAAGTCCGAGGCATTCCCGGTTTCGCCCGAGCTTGCGGCGCTGCTCGACTCGCGCCCCGATCCCGAAGCGAACTGGAGCTTCAACTACGGCATGGATTTCGGCGACTTCGGCGCTCCGGGCAATCTCTATCGCTCGGTCTTCAGCGAAACGCGCACCAACCAGCTCTCGTTCGGGCTTGAAGGGCAGGCTCGACGCCATCGACGGCACGTGGGACGTCGTCGCGTCGAAAGGCACGGCCAAGCTGGACATCCACCTCGAGGGCTACGCGTCGTTGACGCGGGTTCGAACGTTGCTCGGGTCGCCGAACTGGGGCCAAGGATTCTTTGCGCAAGGCAACTCCGGAGTCTCCAGGCGGTGGCTTCTCGGGCGGTATCGCAACGTGCACGAGCGGCGTGCCCGTCTTCGACGCCAATCACGGCGACATCAGCCAGGACTGCCTCAACGTGATGTACGTCACTTTGAACCATCAGTCCGAGATGGATCAGAAATTCATCGAGGGTAACGTGCAGGGCCGCGCCTTCAAGATGCCCGCGGGTGAAGCTCGTTTCTCCGCCGGTGTGCATTCGCGCACGAACTCGTACTACTACATCTTCGATCCTCTGCAGACGGAGAACTCGTTCAACGACAACCCGGAGGGCTTCCCGGCCGACAACACGAAGGGCGAGACCGCCGTCAAAGAGCTGTACGGCGAGCTGCTGTTGCCGCGTGTGGAAGGCAAGAGCGCCGGGAAACACCTGAATCTCGAGCTCGGCTATCGCTACTCGGACTACGATTTGCAGGGCGGCGTGGGCACCTACAAGGCCCTGTTCGACTGGGGCATCACCGACACGCTGCGTTTCCGCGGCGGCCGCCAGCTCGCGACCCGAGCCCCGAACATCGCGGAGCTGTTCCAGTCGAACACGCAATCGTGGTCGGTCCAGTTCGGCGGCGAGCCGTGCGCGACCGAACAGCTGGGTTCGCGTACGGCGCCAATCCGGCGGCGCAATCCGAACGCCGCGGCCGTGCAGGCGCTGTGCTCTGCGATCATCGGCTCCGTGGCGGCGCAGTACTATTCGCCGACCCAGCAGGGCCAGATCAACCCGGTCGTGTGGTTACCGTTCGTGGACGCGACGGGCAATCCGGCAGTCAACCCGGAGGAAGCGAAGACACTGACGGCGGGCATCGTCTGGCGCCCGAATTCGACGCACGAGAAGCTGAATGGGCTCAACCTG
Source organism: uncultured Verrucomicrobiae bacterium (assembly GCA_963737995.1). Lineage (GTDB taxonomy): Bacteria > Verrucomicrobiota > Verrucomicrobiia > Chthoniobacterales > UBA10450 > Palsa-1392. Next base: position 6,910 of record CAVTUV010000008.1, on the reverse strand, counting down.
AGCGTCGACTACTACGACATCAAGATCACGGACATGATCTCGGTCGAGGGGGCGCTCACGGTCTACGAGAAGTGCCTGAGTGCGACATCCAACCCGACCTTCGACCCGCACCAATCCAGCGTGCGTGAAGATCCATCGCAACCCGGTGACCGGAACCGCCACGACGACGACGGTCTCGTACGTCAACGCGGCGTTCGCGCAAGTGTCGGGAGTCGACTTCACGGCGGATTGGCGAGACGAAGCTCGCGGGCGGCACAGTTCGGCGTGAACTTCATGGTCTCGTCGCTGCTGAACGAGAAGACGCAGGACACCGTGAACGCGACCCGTGGTCGACTGGAAGGGCAGCCTTGGCCCGTCCTCGACCACGTCGTTGAACAACGGCGCGTACGACTACCGGACCTTCACGACCGTCAACTACGGGCGCGGCGACTGGAATTTGGCGCTGCGCTGGCGCCATTTGCCGACCGCCATCGACGCGGCCCAGGCTGTCATCAACTCCAACATCAAGGCGGGCCTGGCCGACCCGCGGACCCAGGCTCCGACGCTCGGCGCGGAGAGCTCGTACGACGTGTTCGACCTGTCCGGCGACTACACCATGGGCTCACGGACCACGTCTGCGCTACGGAGTCGACAATCTGTTCGACAAGCTGCCGGTGTGCACGGGTGGTCGCAGTGCCACCTCGTACCCGGCGCCGGACCCGCATCCGAGCCCGTGCGGCGGCGAGACGGAAGCCGGCTTCTACGACATCCTGGGCCGAAGCTTCTACGTGGGCGTGAAGCCTGATCGTTCTAAGCGCGTCTCCCGGCGCCGCTTCGTGGTGCAACGGCGAGCCTGGGGCTCGCCGTTGCTCTTTGACGAAGCGTCGGCTGGCCTGGCCGGCGGTGCTACGCCATAATCGCGACAAGACTTCCGCCCGGCGCGACGAACCCCCTTCAGCATGGCAACGCAAGACCCGCACTGCGTGCGTCAACCGCTATCCTCGGACGTCGAGCGGGCCGAGCAATGTGACGCCGCCGGCGCGCACGGCGACGCCATCAGGCATCTCGCCGCCGGCACGCGCAAGCACGACGTCGAGGCGATGACGCGGCTCGGCAAACGCCTGCTCGTGGGAGATCGGGCGCCGTGCCTGCCGAAAGACGCGGCCGGCATGATTGCCGAAGCGAGCGGGCGCGGGGGCGCCGAAGCGGCCGCCTTGCTGGCGGTGTTGTATGCCGTCGGCGCAGGCCGCGGGCATGGCGTTCAGGCGGCGCTTCAGAGTCTGATACTCGCGGCCGAGCGCGGCTGGCACCGCCGCGCAAGCCCAGCTTCAGGTGCTCGCCGCGGCGTGCCCGGAGCCGACGATTCCGCGGTCGATCCGCCCGGTGCGGCGTCGACGGAATCGACTGGCGCACGCTGGGGCGGCGAGTCGATCTCGCGGCATGGCAGGCGGCGCCGACGGCCAAGGATGTCAGCGCCGAGTCCGCTGATTCGCTCCTACCCGCGAGTTCGCGAGCCCGCGAGTGTGTCGCTGGCTCATCGATCGCGCGCGCGGCCGTTTGTCCCGTGCGTTGGTCTACGAGGCCATCAGCAGAGAGGTCATGGCCCGGCCGACGCGCACGAACACGGCGGCGGTCTTCAACCTTACGGACACCGACCTCGTGTTCGTGCTCGCGCAACAGCGGATGGCGGCTTGCCTTGGCGTGCCGCTACGGCATTTCGAGGCGGCGACCGTGCTGCATTACGACGTCGGCGAGGAGATCACCGACCACTACGACTTCATCGACCCCAACATCCCGAGCTATGCGCAGGAGATCGCGCGGCAGGGAGATCGCATCGTCACCTTCCTGGTCTATCTGAACGACGACTACGCGCGGGAGAAACCGCGTTCCCCGGCTCGGCATCGAGCACAAGGGCAGCTGCGGCGAAGGGCTGTATCTTCGTGAACGCGGTCGACGGCAAGGCGGACACGCGGACGTTGCACGCAGGCAGAACCCCTGCCGGCGGCGAGAAGTGGATCGTTTCGCAGTTCGTCCGCGATCGCCCCCTGCTCTGACGAAGCCGCGCGACGTACGGGGTGCGTCAGCTCTACGTGACGCTCACTCGTTCTCGGCGCGGCCTTCGATACCGACCACCTCGCCGTCCTCGACGGCCACGCGCACGACGATCGGGCGGCAGCAGACGGTGCAGTCTTCGACATACTCCTGATCGCCCGCCGAGCAGTCGACGAGCATCTCGATCGGCTCGCCGCAATGAGGACAGTCGATCGTCTGGGATTCGAGGGGCTGCATGGGTACTTTCCTCGCGCACCATTGTAGCCGCAAGAAAGCTTCAGGAACCGCTGCGCATCTGGACTCGCCCGCAACCATTCGTTATATGAACCCGGGGACCGTGTCAGGGGGCTCGATGCTCGCACGCGTATTGCTCGTTTCGCTGGCGCTGAGCGCCGGCATGGCCGCATCGGCTCAGGCGCCACCACGCTTGCCGAGCGGCAAACCGGATCTGCAGGGCATCTGGCGCGTGCAGAATCGCGCGGCCGACGATCTCGACTATCACGCCGCGCGCTACGACATGCCGGCCGGGCCGAGCGTGGTCGAGGGCGAGCGAGATCCCGTATCAGCCGTGGGCCGCGAGCAACAGCGCAAGAACTTCGCGGAGCGCGCGACCGGCCGATCCGCTCGCGCACTGCTACATGCCCGGCGTGCCGCGGATCATGTACCTGGAGTTTCCGTTCCAGATCTTCCAGACGGACGATCACGTCGCCATCACGTTCGAGTGGTCGCAGGTCTATCGGCTCATCTATACGAACGGTCAGCCGCGATGCACGAAGGCATCGAGTCGTGGATGGGCGACTCGCGCGGCCACTGGGAGGGCGACGTGCTCGTCGTGGAGGTCACGGACCAGAACGACCGCACGTGGTTCGACGCGGCCGGCGACTTCCACAGCGACGCGCTGAAGGTCACGGAGCGATACGCCCTGCGCGACGCCAACACGATCGACTACGAGGTCACGATCGAGGATCCGAAGGTGTTCACGCGGCCGTGGAAGATCCGCATGCCGTTGCATCGGCAGACCGACCTCACGCGGCTGCTCGAGTACCAGTGCCAGGCGGAGAAAGAAGAGCAGGACGGCGCCTTCGAGCGCGATACCCGCACCTGGTACCCGGCCGCCCCGCCGGCCGACAACGCGCCGTTCGACGCGCGGGCCGGCGCGAAGCTGCCACTTCCGGCCGCCACGGGCAAGATCCGGCGGCTACCCGACGGCAAGCCCGACCTCTCGGGCTGGTACGAGGCCGACGCGGGCGGCGCGAACTACGGTCTCGAGACGCACGCGCAGAATTTCCTCACGCCGGCCAGTCGCGGCGTCGTGGTCGATCCCAAGGACGGCACGCTGCCGTATCAGCGCTGGGCGCGCGCGGAGAGCATCGACCGGAAGCTGCCGCACCGCGGCTACGACGACCCGACGGCGCATTGCTTCGTCGCCGGCGTGCCGCGCTCGCACTACGTGCCGGCGCCGTTCCAGATCCTGCAGCCGCGCGGCTACGTCGTCATGCTGTTCGAGCGGATGTCGTGGCGGCACATCGCACTGACGCCGCGCCCGCCCCTGCCCGATCACGTGCGCCTCTGGCAGGGCGACTCGGTCGGCCACTGGGACGGCGACACGCTGGTGGTCGAGAGCCGCAACTTCAACGGCAAGGCGTGGCTCAACGAGGTCGGCGACGTGATCAGTCACGCGGAAACGGTCGTCGAGACGTTCACCCCGGTGGGGCCCGACCGCGTGATCTACCGGGCGACGGTGTCCGATCCGATCGCCTACACGCGACCGTGGACGATCGAGGTGCCGTTGAATCGTCAGGACGACGAGTTGCTCGAAGTCGCCTGTCACGAAGACAATGGCGACCTCGACCATCTGCACGAGATACGCGACGAATATCGCGCCACGCACAAGGAGAAATGACCGCATGTCCGCGAGACTGTCCCTGGCGCTCGCCACCTTTACGCTGCTGGCGGCCGGCGCTGCCGCCGCGCATCACTCGTTCTCGGCCGAGTTCGATCCGGAAAAGCCCATCAAGCTCACCGGCAAGGTCACGGAGATGAAGTGGTCGAACCCGCACGCGTGGATCTACCTCGACGTCACGGGCGCGGACGGCAAGGTCGTGAACTGGGCGCTGGAAACCGGCGCCGCGAACGGTCTGATCCGCCGCGGCTGGCGCAAGGAAGATCTGCCGGCCGGCACCGTGCTGCTCGTCGAAGGCTGGCAGGCGCGCAACGGCAAGCCCACGGCGAACATCTCCGCGGTCACGTTCGAGGACGGCAAGCGGCTGTTTGCGGGCTCGTCGAACCCCGCCGCCGCTCCGTCAAACTAGCGGCCAGCTAGATCTCGATCCAGCCCTCGAGGTACTTGACCACGCCGCCGGCGATGTCGACGCGCTCGCCCTTCAGCTCGCAGAAGAGCTCGGCGCCGCGCCGCGAGACCTGCCGCGAGTAGATCGCGCTCTTGCCGAGTCGCTCGGCCCAGTACGGCGTGAGCGCGCAATGAATCGAGCCCGTGGCGGGATCCTCGTCGATGCCGAACGCCGAGGCGAAGTACCGCACGACGCAGTCGGACTGCTCGCCGGGCGCCGTCGCGATCACTCCGGCCTTCAGCGCTCGCAGCGCCGTGAAGTCCGGCGCCAGCGCGCGCACCTCCGCCTCGGTATCGAACACGACGAACAGATTGTCGTGGCTGCCGTTCACCGTCGAGATCTCGCGCGGCGCGGCGTTCAGGGCGCGCGTGAGCTGCGCCGGCACGCTGGCGAGCGGCTCGACGCTCCAGCGCGGGAAATCCATGACGAGCCTGTCGCCCGCCATGCGCACCGTCAGGAGCCGCTGCGCGTCGCGAACGCACCTCGCGACGACCGGGCTCAGCTCCGTGAACAGCACGAACGCCGACGCGAGCGTCGCGTGCCCGCACAGATCCACCTCGACCGTGGGCGTGAACCAACGCAACCGAAAACCATCGCCCTCGGGCACGAAGAACGCCGTCTCGGACAGGTTGTTCTCGAGGCTGATGGCCTGCATCGTCGCGTCGTCGAGCCAGCGGTCGAGCGGCACCACGGCCGCCGGATTGCCGCCGAATAGCCGACTTGTGAACGCGTCGACTTGATAGAGTCGTAGTCTTTGCATAGCGTGCGCATGTTAATGAGCGCGCCTCCCCGATTACTACCGCATCCTGCACGTGCAACCGGACGCGCCGGCGGCCATCATCCATGCGAGCTACCGCGCGCTGTTGCAGCGCTGCACACGTCGGCCACGTTCGCGGGGGAAGCCGACGCGGGGCTGATCGACGAAGCCTACGCCGTGCTCGGCGACGCCCAACGTCGCGCCGCTTACGACCGGCAGCGTCAGGCGACGGCGCCGAAGGCGAAGAGCCGCGAGAGCCGAGTCACACGGACACGCTGACGAACGACACGCTCGACACGCTCGCGATGCATCGTGTGCCTGTTCTGCAGCGCGCCGCACGGCCTGCAACGCACGATCGATCCCGACGACGAATGTAGCCAGTGCGCCAGCCCGCTCTACCCGGCCGAGCGCCATCGGCTCGACTACTCCGGGCAACGGATGCTGCAGCGGGTGCCGAAGCAGCGGCGGATCGATATCTACGTCACGTGGCCGCAGCGCGGACTCGTACAGCGGGGAAATGCGCGACCTCTCGCTTGAACGGCATGCAGTTTGCGGCCGGCGTGCGGCTCCAGCCAAAACCAGATCGTGAAGATCGATTGCCACGAGCTCGCGGGCGCTCGCGCGCGTCGCGCACACGAGCCTCGACGGCGACGCGCTCGATCGCTGGAGCACGGGCGTGGAGTTCCTGACGCTGCGCTTTCGGCAGATTCGCGGCAGCTTCGTCTCGGCGGAGGTCTAGCTCTCGCGCGCCAGGCCGCGCGCGTCGTGACGGCCCGCGGCAAATAGCGCATCATGCGAGCCACCGTCGCCGCGACGCACGGCGCCGAATCATCGATACACGGGGGATCACATGCTACGCATCGCTCACTGGCGGATACTCGGCGCGGCTCTCGCGCTACTCGCCGCTGCCACGGTCAACGCCCAAGGCAACGCGCGACAAGGCCGTCACGTCGCCGCGCATCTACGTGTTCGACGGCGGCGTGCTCGCGTCCGAAACGGCGCGCTATCGGCTCACGGATGCCGACGTCGACGAGGTGTCGCTATCGGTCGCCTCGTTCCTGATCGTGCATCCGCGCGGCGTGCTGCTCTGGGATGCCGGCGCGGTCGCCGACCACGAGCGCGGCGGCGACGTCGGCTTCGAGCAGCGGCTCGTGCGCCGCGACGGCGCCGAGCGCTTCGTGAAGCTCGGCAAGACGCTCACGTCGCAGCTCGCCGCGGCCGGCTACAAGCCGAGCGACGTGACGCATCTCGCGCTGTCGCACTATCACTGGGACCACACGGCCGACGCGAACATGTTCGCCGGCGCCGCAGTGGCTCGTGTCGAAGGCCGAGCACGACGCGATGTTCTCGGCCGACCCGCCGGGCGGCGCGCGGCCCGAGACCTACACGGCGCTCAAGAACGCCAAGACGACGATCATCACGACGCCCGACTACGACGTGTTCGGCGACGGCAGCGTGATCATCAAGCAGGCGCCCGGCCACACCGAGGGGCACTCCGTGCTGTTCGTGAAGCTCGCGAACACGGGCAACGTGGTGCTCTCGGGCGATCTCTATCACTACCCGGCCGAGCGACGTCTCCATCGCGTGCCGACGTTCGAGGTCAACCAGGCAGCAGACGGCGGCGTCGCGCGCGGCGATCGAGAAGTTCATCGAGCAGACGCCTCGCAGCTCTGGATCCAGCACGATCTCGCGCACCATCGGCAGCTGAAGAAGTCGCCCGAGTACTACGACTAGCCACGAAGGTTACGGCGGCAGTCACCTGCCAGCGGGG
>CAVTUV010000007.1:0-430707 GCA_963737995.1 uncultured Verrucomicrobiae bacterium | reverse complement strand
TTGTGTGTCACCTAAACTAGTCGTCTTGCTCCTCCCGCCACACTGTGCTCCGGTGTCGTCCCAGTTCCCATGCGATCTCCGCCGGTTTCAGCCCCACCCGGCGCAACGCCGCCAGCGCGCTTCGTTCTTCCCCACCCAGTTGCCGATACTTCATCCCCACCTTCCAGCCACTCTTCTTCCCCTTCCAAACCTTTCTTTTTCCCTTCCCTCCGCACGTCGTCCGTGTTGCACTTAGTTTGTGAATCCGCGGGGTCTAACCATGCGATGGAGCCAACCACTGGCCGGCGTACGTCCAGATTTTTCGTGACTCGAACCTCCATCCCGCTGCCACGCGCGCTCTCGCCAGTGGTGGCTCATCTTGTTCTCGTTAGGCGGACCGGAATCCGTAAAGGGATCCTGCGATGATAAGAATACCGAGACGACTTCTCAAGTTTCTGATGGCGATCCTCGTCCTCGCGGCTCTTAGCGTAGGTTTCGTGGTAGTTGAGTTCATCGCGACTCGTGGCAAGACGCCGTCGATCGCCGGAGCGCGCGCCGTCGCATCGCTTGAAAAACTTCGGATTGGTGGCGCTGACCAGTGGGTACCATAAGAGGACACGACCGCAACAATCCCATTCTGCTTTTTCTCCACGGCGGCCCGGGAATGCCGGCTATGTTCCTGGCACATGCGTTTCAACGGGAACTGGAGCGCGATTTCACGGTCGTGCACTGGGACCGGCGTGGCGCGGGGAAGTCGTTTGAGGCGGCTGAACCGCTCGAACGGCTAACGGTCAGCCAGACACTCGACGACACTTTTGAACTCACGGAAATTCTCCGCAAGCGCTTCGGGCAGAATCGAATCTTCCTGGTTGGGCATTCGTGGGGCTCCTACCTCGGCTTGCTCGCCATCCGAGAACACCCGGAGTATTACGCCGCGTACATCGGGATGGGGCAAGTTGCCGGAAGCAAGGCCGATGTGCGACTGCAGCGCCTGGAGTACCTGACACGAGACGCGTCTCTCACCGGCGACACGGATATCCTTAAGCGACTCGCGAGCGGCGGCGAGCCGACGGAAGACGACCTGTTCCGCCACCGCGCCGAGCTGTACCGCGCACAGTCATTCTGGCCCATCCTGAGAACAGGCCTCTTCGCGCCGGAGTACACGCTGTGGGATGCCCTAAACGTGAAGAAGGGCGCGGACCTCGTCGGTCGAGAGATGAAATATGACGTCCTCCCGAAACCCCTCGATGGCGAGATCCCCGCGTTTCAAGTTCCGGTCTTTTTCTTCCTCGGGCGACACGACTATAACACGCCATCGTCGATTGCGGCGAACTACCTTGAACGGTTGTCGACCCCGCTGAAAGACCTGGTATGGTTCGAGCAGTCGGCTCACTTCCCGTTCTTCGAAGAACCCGTTCGCTTCCATTCGGAGATGGTGCGGGTCGAGCATATCGTCCGCGAATTCTGGGCGGGCCGCGCCTCGAAGAAAGTGCAGGTAAAGACCAAGTCGCGCCACCTAACCAATCGATGGAGCTGACTGCGAGCCGGCGTACGACCCCACTTTCCCTAACTTCCACGTCTCACCCGCTTCCGAGCGCCCCCTCGCTCGCAGCAGCTCATCTCGTTCTCGTTAGGTCCACGGAACGTTAAACACCGATGTCGTTCGAACAAATATCCTATCTCGCACAAATTGTTGCCTCGGTTGCCGTAGTTGCGTCTTTGATTTTTGTCGCTTTACAGATCAAACAAAATACGGCCGCGCTCCAACGGAACGAACACAACTCCACCATGGCGCAGTGGACCGTGATCCGCATGGCCATCGCCAAGCATCGCGACATCGCGGAGTTGATGACCGCCGGTCTTCATGGGGACAGCCCGCTGGACGCAGCCGATCAGTTTCGATTGGAGCAGATGTTGCAGGAAAACGCCTGGGCGGCTTTTCACATTTGGGACAGAACGCAGCGCGGAATCTTTCCGAAGGGGACTTTCGAAGCGACAGCTGGAGCACTCTTGGGCACCTTGCTCAGAACGCCGGGTGGCGAGAGCTGGTGGCGCAAAGCCAAACATATTGGTTTCCCTCCTGGGTTCGTCTCGGACGTCGACGCCGTGCTCGCCAAGACCTAACCAAGGCGATGGAGCGAACAGCGGACCGCTGTACGCTCCACTTTTGAGATGATTTCCACACTTTGATATGGTCGCGCTGCTCCCATACCCTTTGGGCTAACGTCTATGTCGTGGCTTGACAGTCCACTCCATTCACACCGAGCGACGCGCGTTGATTCACTCGCGCGACTCGTTCCGCCTCCGGCCTGGGGTCTATGTCACGGCTTGCCAGTCCGTTCCATTCTCGTCCGCCGGGGCTCATCTTGTTCTCGTTAGGCCTGATGACGCCATACCTGCATCTTGGTCTCTACGAGGTGCACCTTCCTGTGACTGACCTGGATCGCGCAGTCGCGTTCTACGTTGACAAGCTCGGATTCGAGTTCGGCTTTGGCGCGACCGGCGGATCGAGTGCTCTGCTTCTTTACAGCGACGAACGTGCCCGCTGGATGCTCGGGCTATTCCGTGTCGACACTATTGTTCACCGCAGTGCCGCGGAGTACCACATCTCCTTCCGCGTGGCTGAGAGTCAGGTTGACGATATGGTGCCTTGGCTGCGCGAGCGTGGGATCGAGCCTATCCATCCGCCTCGCGCCCCTGTGCAAGGCCCGATGAAGGAACCTATCGTCCACGGCTGGATGCCAGCGGCGGCTGTATTTTTCAGAGATCCCGATGGCCATCTGCTGGAGTTCATTGCCGACTTGGCCGATAGCCCGCGGCCAGATTTCTTGTACCGGCCATTGAGCGAGTGGCGCGCGCTCGTCGGGAGAAAGGCCTAACCGGGCGAGAGGGCGTGTGATAACTCGGTCTTAGTGGGGTTGATGCGAACGATGATTGATTAGTTCTCGCAAAAACGAGCTTCTTGTCGATGGATGCTAGGGATGCGCTCGAAGTCGCGGGAAAATGAGATTGACACTGCGCTAACCGACCTGGATGTAACCCAAGGGAAGGACAGCCCAGACTTCTATGACTTCAACATTTCATCCCGCAGCGAAGCGCGCTTTGACTCACTCGCGCGACTCGTTCCGCCTCCGGCCTAGGGTCTATGTCAGGGCTTGCCAGTCCCTTCCATTCGCCAGCGGTGGCTGATCTTGGTCTCGTTAGGCGAACAATTTACAAAAACCAAAAATCAACCAGCAACCTCAACATGAATGATCCTGTGAATCCAAACAAAGCACTTTGGGAAAAGGGCGACTTTACGCGCATCGCCGAGAGCATGCGGGAAAGCGGAGAAGCGGTCATCCAGCGCATCGGCGTATCAAGCGGCCTCAAGGTTTTGGACCTGGGCTGTGGCGATGGCACGACGGCGATTTCTGCGGCCAAACTTGGAGCCGAGGTCTTGGGCGTCGATATCGCGAGTAACCTGGTGGCGGCTGGGAACAAGCGGGCCGAAGAGCTTGGCCTGGCCAACTGCCGCTTCCAGGAAGGCGATGCGCCCAATCTGCATCAGGTGCCGGACCGGGAGTTTGACCTCGTCGTGAGCGTCTTTGGCGCGATGTTTGCGCCTAAGCCGTCTGAGGTGGCCAGGGAAATGGTGCGGGTGACCCGGCCTGGAGGTCGCATCGTCATGGGCAATTGGATTCCCAACGATCCGACCCTGGTTGCGCAAATCTTAAAGATCAGTTCCGCCTACACCCCGCCACCGCCGGAAGGCTTCGTCAGCCCCATGACATGGGGGATCGAGAGCAACGTGATCGAACGATTTGCCGGCGCCGGAGTTCCCGCCGGGCAGATCTCCTTCGCCCGGGACACGTTTATTTTCAACCATCCCGCACCGCCCGCGGCGTTCGTCGATGAATTCCGCAAAGTAATACCGCGATCGAAGAGATCGCTAATTTGCGCGAGTGAAGCATATCGAAAAGCAAACTGGTTTTCGGAGCCTACTTTGCCAATGGGACTTTAGTCCAACGTGCATTCGACTGCGTTTCCTTTCATTTGTATCTTGCGCCGACCTTACGGAAGAAACCGCACCCGACCAGTCTCGAGATCGTAGATGCAGCCGGCGATCTGAATTTTACCCGCGGTCTCCAGATCGCGCAGGATCGGACTGAGTTTGCGGATACGCTCCACGGTCAACCGGACGTTGGCTTCCGCGACGGCTTCGACGAATTTTCCGTTCTTCGAGGTCCGCTCACCCGGAATGTCGTGCACGGAGGCGACGGCGGGCGCGATTTTTTTCAGCAGGCCGGTGAGGTTGCCTAACTCAACTTTGTCCACCGCGCCCTTGATCGCGCCGCAACTGGTGTGGCCCATGACGAGCACAAGTTTTGCGCCTGAGACGGCGCACGCGAACTCCATGCTCCCGACGAGATCTTCGTCGGCGATGTTGCCGGCGATGCGAGCATTGAAAAGGTCGCCCAGACCCGCGTCGAAAATGACATTCGCCGGTGCCCGCGAATCGATGCAGCTCAAGATGATGGCATGCGGATACTGACCGGCCGCGGTGGTCTGCTGGTCGTGGAGCATATCGCGCGGTTTGGTTTTCCCCGAGGCTTCTTAACCATATTCTCGTTGGTGTGTTCTTGATTGCTTTGGGCTTTCTCACCGTCTACGCGGCCCCGCATGCGGCAACCGGTGCATCCTGGGCACGAGTTACTATGCGCGCGACGGCTGTCACAGTTGCGACTTTGCCCATTCTTCTTTACGCGTTGATGGGGACGCGCTACTACTTTGACGCACCGTTATTTATTCTCGGGGCAGCTCTGACGGTGATTGTCGCCGTTACATTGCTCGTGGCTGCATTCGTCCCATGAACCTTGCACATCTAACGCATCTAACCATTCGCTCGAACCAACCGCTGGCCGCTGTCAAGTCGACATTTGATTTTATGAAAGAGTTCTCGATGTTTGCCACGCTCGGTCCCGCCAGCGGTGGCTCAGCTCCGTCTCGCCAGACGTTGCCGAGCATCCTTCGTGAAAGCGATTTCTGCTACCCTATTGTTGGCTACTCTGCTGGGCGGTTGTGCCGATGCTGAGTGGGATGCGTGAAAGCAGTGGGTCAGGAGAATATTCGATACGACAGAGAGGAGACGATGTCGGCATCCCAAAGGTCGTGTTAAATATTCTCCTGACCCGGACGCTCCCGTTTCCGGTCCGGCGCGGTGAAAAGCAAATTCCTAGCAGCAGCAACAGCGCATCCAAAGCCGAGATCAGCGTCAAACTCCCAAACCCGTTCTAATACCTCCCCTGACCCGCCCCCCCGCGTCACCCCCTATACCAACCCACACATCTCTTTTCTTTTGACTACTGAACCCGGCACAGTCTAAGGTTCACTTCAAACTTTAGGAGCGTTATGCCACGCAGCTGTACCCCTGCAACTTTCCTCGCCACTCTGCTTGTCTTCGCCGCGCCCCTCACCGCAGCCCAAGCGCAAGACGGCGGCCTAAAAACCATCAACAATCCCGCCGGCGGCCAGCTGGTCTACGGCTCCCTCACCGGCCAGTCGTCGCTCCCTTCGGCCATGGGCTTCATGCTCCGCCGGGTCACGGATCACTTCGGCGAGCGCCCTCAGATCGGAAAGTTCTTCCAGACCAAGGGGACAGATTCCGCCGCCACCTTCTTCAATCTCCACGCCAAAGACCAAGGCAACACGGCCATCGCCGGCCTCGTCATCGTCATCATGCCACGTAACGGCGCCACACCCACCGCAGCGGTCCTCTACGACGACGCCGCAAACTTCTCAAAGAGTGAGCCCGCCATGATGAAGGCGCTCAACAACGCCTGGCAGACCGAGGCCACTCAATATGCCGCATCCGGGCCCGCTCCGTCCCAGCAGGCGCAAGAGCAGAATGCCTCAGCCCCCTCGCCAGCGCAGCACAGCGCGCCCCAAACCATGCGCCAGACCACGGCAGGAGACCGCAGCGCCAGCATCGGCCTCCCTCAGGGGTGGCAGATTACCAGCGTCGCCGGAGGCCACCTCACCGCGGTCGGCCCCAACGGCGAGTTCATCGAGATGGCGGGCATGGCCCAGGGAATCCGCGACCCCCGCGCCGGAAATAACATGCCCTACGGCAATCGCGGCGGCCCCATCCTGGTCGCCCCCATGAACGGCGATCTCTTCACCTCGTACGCCAGCCTCGTCAACCAGTCGCGTCAGGCCCGCGGAATGCCCCCCGGCGACTTCCGCCTCGTCAGCTCCCGCCGCATCCCGCCCCAGGCCCTCGAAGCCATCTTTGAAGTCGACTTCCAGGACGGCAAAGGCATGCGCAAAGGCAGCGTCCGCATCGACCCCATCTTCACCCGCGGCGTCCCCACCTGGGCCATGTCCGTCACCGACTCCAACGCCCCCGAGTCCGTCTTCGAAACCTCAAACCCCACTATCATGGCCATGGTCCACAGCTACAGCCAGGACCGCAGCGTCATCGGCCGCGAGCAGGCCGCCGTCATGGGTGGCATCCAGGCCGCAGCCGACCGCTCCCGTGCCAACGCCGCAGCCGCCGCCGCCCGCCGCGAAAACTCCAGCGCTGCCTTCAACGCCCACATGAACGACCTCAATAAAAACAGCAGCGCGTTCGACCAGCACATGGACGACATCGACCGCTCCAGCAAGGCCTTCCAGAACTACACCCTCGACCGCTCCCAGCTCCAAGACAACGACATAGGCGAAAACGGCGCGCGCGGCACCTTCAACAACCGCACCGCCGATGACCTGGTCAAACAAGACCCCGACCGCTTCCAGATCATCAACCGCCCAGACTTCATCCGCGGAGTCGACTACTGACCAACCACGGCGATCGTAGCCTTCGTCGGGCCGGTACAGCGCCGAAATCGACAATCATGATGCCCATGAGGAGGAACAAAGGCAGAAGAATAGCGGTCAGCTTCAGAATTTCGCTCTTGCGCCGAGGAATGGCTTTTTCGTAAGAGTGGGGCGTGGCACGCAAACCCCGATTCGAATTTGCGGGAGCGGTCTATCACGTGCTCGACCGTCGAAACCCTGTTCTCCACTCAATGCCCGGCTGGCGCGGCGAGGCAGACGGCACAGAAACGCGCGGCCGCCGCATCTTGCTCGCCGCGCCAGAGAACCTTTGCCTTATCCGTTCCGCGCAAGCTGGTCGGTTTGCCGGGGCGACGAGCGTGAGAGTTACCTCCGCGACGTCCATCCAATGCTCACGAAGGGCATGAGGTTCCTGATGGAGAATCCAACTGAGACCGGCTGCCTCACCTGCCGCTTCATCGAGCAACTCGCGGACGATGGCGACGCCCAGGACAAGACCTTCCGCATGGCCTATTTCCTCGACATGTCCAGACTCGAAGCCTGGTCGAAAAGGCATCCAGCCCACCTCGCCATTTTCAACAGCTTTTTGTCCCTAGCTCAGCGCTTGGGCGATGCGATTACGCTCCGTCTTTGGCACGAGGTCGCGGCCCTTGCTGCGAATGGGACACGTTTGGAGTACATCAACTGCGACAGGCGGACGGGTCTGATCCCGTTCTTGGGACTGAATTGCAGGTCAGGGTACAGTGCCTAACCTACAGGAGAATCTGGAATTGCTGGTTCTAGACGGTGCGCCGCCTAACCAATCGCTGGAGCCAACCACTGGCCGTTGTGATAAGCTACTTTGAGTTTTATGAAACAGTTCTCCACGTTTGCCGCGCCCGCTCCCGCCAGCGGTGACTGAGCTTTGTCTCGCTAGGCGACTTCGCGTACCGACTTTCCAATGCCGCTCACGCTTCGCATCCTAGTCTTCACAACCCTCTGGCTTCTCGCCGGTCTTGTCTGGGCTACCTTCGCTGACTTCAGCGTTGAGGCGGGCGATAGCAAATTCGCCACACAAGCCCAGATGGTTTATCCGGCACCGCTTTGTGGCGCAGGTGGACTCGCCTTCGTGCTTGTCCCCGGAGGTTGCAACGCATGGCGGGGCCGACAGGCTTGGGAGACAGTCGCCGGTTTCCTCTTTCTTGGCAGCTTCCTTGCTCACGCTGTAGTCACGCTAACCCGCAAGACCCGGCGAGCGTTTATCCTCTGGTCCACAGTGCAGGTTGCATTTCTCACGACGAGCGTCGCATCTGTTTTGTATTACTGGCACCGGGATTCTATTCATATGCATGGCTAACTCGCGTCCCACGTCGCCTAGGCTCAACTTTGTAGTGCAACATTTGCTAGGTCTGAAGGAAGCACTGATTGGGTGTTTTGTAGCCATGTCTTTTTCTCGGTCGGTTGTTGAGGTGTTGGGCGATTAGATCGCATTCGCTTTGGGTGACTTGGACCATGGTTTGACCTTTGGGCAGATACTGCCGGATGAGCCCGTTGGTGTTCTCGTTGGTCCCACGCTCCCAACTGTGATGGGGAGTAGCGAAGTAGAACTTGACCGGGCTGATCGCTTCCACTTCTCCATACCAGTGGAACTCGGTCCCGTTGTCGGCTGTGATCGTGCGCATCCGCCCGGGATGACGCGCCAGCAGTCCGAGCAAGGCGCGGTTGGTCTCGGCCGCGGTCCGGGCCTGGAGTTTGCCGATCATGAGGTAGCCGCTCTTGCGTTCGACCAGGGTCAAGACGCAGTGGCTGCTCTCTCCCGGGCTCTCGCCCATCATGGTGTCGATCTCCCAGTGGCCGATCTGACGCCGTCGCTCCACGCTGGCCGGTCGCTCCGTAATCATTCGCTTGCCAGCCAGGCGCCCTCGGCTGTCGTAGCGTCCGTAGCGTTTCCGACAGCTCTTGCGCGCCCCGCGCAGATGTTGGTGCAGTGTGCCCCCGCTTCGCAGATCCCGCCAGATGTGGCGATAGATGGTCTCGTGGCTGATCGCCAGTTCTCTCTGCAAGCGCAAGTGCCCGGAGACTTGTTGGGGGCTCCACTCTTGCCTCAACAACCCTTCCACTCGTTCCCAGTGCCCGCGTCCAAATTGGCTGTTGCGTCGCGAGTGTCGCCTGCGCGCCTGCGTTCGCTCTTGCGCCTGATTCGCTCGATACCGGCCATCGTGCCGCGACCGATTGCGCCGCAGCTCCCGCCACACTGTGCTCCGGTGTCGTCCCAGTTCCCGTGCGATCTCCGTTGGCTTCAACCCCACCACTCGCAACGCCGCCAGCACGCTCCGCTCTTCCCCATTGAGTTGCCGATACTTCATCCCCACTTTCCGGCCGGATTTCTTCCCTTTCCAAACCCTTCTTTTTCCCTTCCCTCCACACGTCGTCCGTGTTGCACTTAGTCTGTGAATCCGCGTCGCCTAACCATGCGATGGAGCCAACCGCTGGACCGGTCCGCGTTCCCGATTTCGATGACCTCCACCTTCCACCGGCAGCGACGCGCGCCATCGTCCGCCGTCGCTCATCTTGTCCTCGTTAGGCCCTTCCGCGCGGTCTCACCAATGAACGCTTCCATCTCCGCTCTATTACTTGGCCGCGCGTTGCTCGCCTTCGGTGCTTGCACTACTCCTCAACGTCACGCCTACACTCCACCAAGTCGTTCCGGGATTACACCCTCAACACACAATGCTGCCACCACCCCTCGTATGGCGAAATTCATTCGTCGTCCTACTATTGCTGGTTCTCACCGTTATCTCGGCTACGCCCGCTTGCCCGGAACATCTCAAATCGCCTGGCTTCGCACGTCTGGCACGATGGACGTTTACGACTCTCGCACCGGCAATTGGCGCTTCGGCTTCAGAAACGTAGACGGGTCGCAAGACACTTTTGATCTTGGAACAGGCACTTGGCGGTTCGGGTTCAGCAATAGCGATGGATCCCAAGATACTCTCGACGCTCGAACGGGGACTTGGCAGATGGGATTCGGCAACAACGATGGATCGCAAGACAGCTACGACACTGGAACGGGATCGTGGCAGATGGGCTTCAGAAACTCAGATGGTTCACAGGACACATACGACACCCGAACCGGCACTTGGAAGATGGGTTTCGACAACGGCGATGGAACTCAGGACACCTACAATACGGATACAGGCGAATGGGAGCTCGGATTCTGACCGAGGGCCTAACCAGGCGATGGAGCCGACCGCGGACCAGCGTTATGCCCAGATTTCACTGCTTATGAACGCCTCTCGTAATTCGCGCGGTGGCTCATCTTGTTCTCGTTAGATGAGCTCACGCTTTACCATGATCATCGGTCTTTTCCTCTGGTTGGCAGCTGTGCTGTTACCGATTGGCACCTGGAGTAAGCAGCTTTTCGGACCGCTCTGGGGAGGCGAGGTGCTCTGGTGGATACTGGTCATTGCTCTCTACGCTTACGTCCTGCTTGTCGAGCGTCGGCCGCTATCTTCTATCGGCTTTAGACGCCTCCGTTGGCTCGATATTCTGCTCGCGGTCGTCACCGGCTTTCTTATGATCGCTGGGATTGTCTTCATCTACAATGTGATTTTCCCTCTGCTCCACCTAAAGATGAATGTTGCTGAGATGGGGAGTCTCCTTCAGACGCCATTTTGGTATCGCTTTCTCCTCGTGACGCGCGCCGCGGTGGCGGAAGAAACGCTTTTTCGCGGTTATCCGATCGAGCGGATCAGCGAATGGAGCGGCAGCCGGGTCCGGGCAGGAGTCGTCACATGGGCGGCTTTCACGTATGCACACCTCGGCACTTGGGGCGGGGCGCAGCTCATCGTAGCCGGATTCGGCGGCC
This sequence comes from uncultured Verrucomicrobiae bacterium, assembly GCA_963737995.1. Lineage (GTDB taxonomy): Bacteria > Verrucomicrobiota > Verrucomicrobiia > Chthoniobacterales > UBA10450 > Palsa-1392. The sequence goes on along the minus strand of CAVTUV010000007.1, from coordinate 420,065 downwards.
TGCTCTTGACGGTGCTGTTCCTCTGGCGGCGTAACCTCTGGGCCAACATGTTGGCGCATTGGCTGACTGACGGCGCCGGATTTCTTCTGCCGCACTAGTGATCGAGCGACGCCAATCATCTAACCAAACGATGCAGCCAACCGCCGGCCGGTGTACGCCCGAGCTTTCCATGACTCCAACCTCAACTCCCGCCGCCGCGCGCGCCCTCGCCAGTCGCAGACTCGCCGTGGAGAGCGGTGGCTGATCTTGTTGTCGTTAGGCCTCAGACGGCGCTGTATTGTAAAACGCATATCGTTTCAACGAGCCTTAAGATGAACACGAAGATAATACGATGGATGTCCTGTGGTGTGGTGGTATCTCAACTGTCGACGATGGCGTTCGGGCAGGAAACCCTGCCGCTTCTTTCTGTTCCCGCAAAAGAGATTCCTGTGCCAAGTTCGGTTTCACCTGAACTGCAAAAACGATTAACCATACCCGTTCCTCCACTGAGACCGACGCCAAAGACCACAGAGGGGTGGAAAAAGTGGCAAGCCGAAGCGGATTCACCTTGGGAGAAGGTGGCCCGTGCGGTTGCCGAACAGCTGGGTGCAAAAGTGGAGCCCACAAAGGTAGCCGGCGTGAAGTGCTACCTAGTCACGCCCAAGGTCGTGACCTCCGACGAAGACCTCATCATCCACGTGCATCGCGGCGCGTATGTTTTCAACGGAGGAATGGCGGCCACAGGTGAAGCAATCCTGCTGGCCGACGCCTGCAAGATGCGTGTGCTTTCAGTCGACTATCGCATGCCGCCAGATCACCCTTTTCCGGCGGCGCCGGATGACGTGCTGGCGGTCTGGAAGGCGGTGTTGAAAGAGCATGATTCCGCGAAGGTCGTCATGGGTGGCACGTCCGCCGGTGGTGGATTGATCATGACCACGATGCTTCGCTGCAAGGCGGAGAAGTTGGCGATGCCGGCGGCGCTCTTCCTCGGCACACCTTTCGCCGATCTCTCGAAAACGGGAGACAGTCTCTACGTCAATGCAGAAATAGATCAAGCGGTGGGCCGGTATGAAGGAAGAATCGAAGCATGCCTTAAACTCTACGCCGCCGGACGTGATTTGAAGGATCCGCTCCTCTCGCCCGTATATGGCGATTTTTCCGGCTGGCCGCCCACGATCCTCATTACCGGCACAAGGGATTTGCTGCTCAGCGCGACGATTCGCACGCATCGAAAACTGCGGGCGGCAGGCGTTGAGGCCGAGCTGAACGTATATGAGGGCCTGTCGCATGCCGACTATGTGGCTTCATTTCCCGCTCCTGAATCGCGAGATGCGCTTGCAGAAGTTGCTGCGTTTTACCGTCGGCATTTGAAACATGAAGGGGTCAGTCCGAAGTATGTTCCCCGTGCGCACTAGGCCTAACCATGCGGTCGAGGGAACGGCGTCCCGTCTTGTGTTCACGCCGAGAGTAGCTAGAATGCTTCCCGTGTTATCATCATGCGCTCTCGGTCGCCGTCGCTCACCCTATTTCCGTTAGGCCTGACCGATGAAGCGTTTTCTCATCAGTATTCTTGTGATAGTGGCGGTGTTTGCGGCGATCGTTGGGTTGGCGATTGCTTTGGGCGGACCAGGCGAGCCCGGGCCCATGCCGAGTGTCAATAATCCATTCCAAGGCGTAGACTTTTCCGACCTTCCAAACGTCCGCTATTGCACGGCCCGAGATGGCACCAAGCTCTCCTACCGGTTTTATCCGGCTGTAGGCGGCGCCCCCAAGGGCAGCGTGGTGCTGGTGCACGGCTCTTCGGCGAGTAGCAGCAGCATGCATGTCATGGCCAAAGGGTTCGCGGCGGCGCATTACGACGTCTTCGCCCCGGACGTTCGCGGGCATGGCAAATCCGGGACCAAGGGTCAAATCGCCTATGTAGGTCAATTGGACAATGACATGGAAGATTTCGTCCACGCGATCAAGCCGGCTCAGCCTTCCACTTTGATTGGGTTCTCGTCCGGCGGAGGTTTCGGGCTGCGATTCGCAGGCTCTTCCAAGCAGAAGCTATTCTCCAATTACCTTTTGCTCTCTCCCTTCATCAGCCCGGATGCGGCGACCGCACGGCCGGATAGTGGTGGCTGGGTCAGCGTAGGAGTTCCCCGCATTATCGCCCTCTCCGTGCTCGGTAGAATCGGGGTACACGCTTTCGAGGGCCTGCCGGTCATTCGATTTGCACTCACGAAGGAGAACGCAAGATTCCTTACCTCGGAGTATTCGTTCGCCCTCGCCCTAAACTTCGGAGCGGAGCGGGACTATCAGGCAAACATCCGAGCTGTTCGGCAACCGCTCCGTGTCCTCGTCGGCCAGAACGATGAAGTGTCCTTTGCCGACAAGTTCGCGGGCGTCTTCAAGGAAGCAGGGAAAGATATTCCCGTCACGATTCTTCCCGGCATCGACCACATCTCACTGACACTTAACCCAGTTGCCATCCAAGCTGCAGTCAACGCGGTTGAAGATATGGACCACGAGCGGCCTAACCAAGCGATGGAGCGAACGGTGGACCGCTGTACGCTCCACATTTGAGATGACTTCACCACTTCCACTCCCAGCAGCGTGCGCTCTTGTCCGCCGTCGCTCATCCTGTTCTCGTTAGACGCCTTCCCTTGTCCTAATCTCCCGCATGGATATCCAACTCCTGCTAATCCCATACGATTCCGGCCAGCGCGCCTGGCGCTGCGGCGCCGGCCCCGAGCACCTCCTCCGTGCCGGGCTCCCTGCTCACCTCCAACGTCAGGGACATGTAGTTACCGCCATCCACATCGTCGAGGATGACCCGGCGTACCCACCCGCCGAAATCCGGACCGCGTTCGAACTGGCCCGGCGATTAGCGACTGCCGTTCGATCCGCTCGGACCGCCGGTCACTTTCCGCTGGTGCTCAGCGGCAATTGCAACACCGCATTGGGCACCCTGAGCGGCCTGACGCCCGCTCGCCGCGCCACCTTCTGGTTCGATGCCCACGGCGACTGCAATACGCCGGAGACTACCCGTGACTGGCTTCCTGGATGGCATGGGCCTCGCCATGACGATGGGCCTGTGTTGGAATCGCCTGGGAGCCACCGTGCCAGGATTTCAGCCGGTCGCGGCCGAGGCCACGTTTCTGCTAGCTGCCCGGGACCTCGATACGCCAGAGGCCGCGCTTTTGCAGGGGTCGGCCATCACTGCCATCCCAGTCGAGCAGATCCCGGAAGGGCTCCCAGGCCTCCTGGCTAGGGCACCGTTGGCGGATACCCTCGGCTATCTCCACTTGGACCTCGACGTGCTGGATCCGGCCGTTGGCCACGCGAACTACCTGCCGGTCCCCAACTGCCTCTCCCTTCCCCAGTTAACCGCCGCCGTGGCCGCAATCCGAGCCCGGGTTCCGCTCGGCGCTGCCGCGCTGACTCCTACTCGCCTGAAGACGACCACGATCAAGGTGTCTGTAGGGCAGCCTTTGCCGCGATTGATGCCATTGTGGCGAACGGCGCCTAACCAATCGATGAAGCCAACGGCCCCTTGGCTTGCAAGTCAGCGAGTTTGCTATCGACCCCGCTGCCGTGGCTTATTTTTGTCTCGTTAGGCGGATTCACTTATGCACAAAGTCAATACAGCAAAGATCGCTGAGCTCACATGGTCCTCCCCCAAGGGCAAGTTCGTCGGCGCCGGTAAACAGGTTTCAGAAGCGCTGGGGCGCAAACCACAATCCACAGACTTGAACGAGCGCCATCCCTTCGATATCGAGATTTTGCGCATTCCGCCAGGGAAGGCGCCCTATCTCTACCATTCGTACAGTGCGCAGTGGGAGTTTTACCACGTAATTGCAGGGGGTGGTGTCGTCCGCCACAAAGACGGGACCACGCCCGTGGAGGTTGGTGACGCGTTCATTTTCAAGCCGGAGGGAGCCGCACCAAGTGACGAATAACGGCTCGCAGGACCTGCTCCTTTATGTCGTGGCCGATAATCCCGTCGGCGACACCTACCATCATCCCGACAGTAATAAATGGGGCGTGCCCTTTCCGGAGCGCAGATATATCCGCTCAGAAGCACTGGATTATTTCGATGGCGAAGAATGAACCGAACGCGGCCTAGCCAAGCGACGGAGCCGAGCCGCCGTACTATCAAGCTTTACATGAGGTCAATCTGTGAATCCGCTGCGACACGCGCTTTAATTCACTCGCGCCACTCGTTCAGCCTTCGGCCTATCGCCCATGTCGTGGCTTGCCGGTCCACTCCATTCCATTCGCTCGCGGCAGCTCATCTTGTTCTCGTTAGATGATTTCACGATTGGCAATGCTGCGACTATTGAAGGGAAAAACGCAATGAGCTTCCGAGCCATGGCAAAAGTCGCAATCATCTCTCTCGGTATCTGGCATTTCAGGCAAATTGTGGAGCTGCGAAGCAATCGGTTTGATTTTGGTCTCCTCCCGCAGCCGGTGCGCGATGGCGATTTTGACCGCGTGCCATAGAGCGAAATGATGTGAATTACTTAGGACTGATCCCAACTGGCCCACTGTTCGAGGGCCCGCCCAAGTCTCTCCGTCTCTTCCCTCGCCTGATTTGTCTGCTTGTTCGAGGTCATCATCCTTTCGATTTGCATGCCGCGAACGCGCTGCCTATGATCGCGCCCATGTCAGCCAGGACCGCAGCCGCACGCACCACGGGTTTCCGCTCCCTTATCCGGACAGAATTCTCGCTCCTCATTGGCCTCGGAACAGCCGGTGCCCTCCTTGTGACCGGCAACGCCCTCGTGGAAAACATCACCCAGCCGCTCTTGCTCGCAGTGATCTTCCTCTGGCTCTTTGGCGTTGTCCTTTGGTCGGCCATCTCCGTCGCCCGGCATGCCGATTGTCTCGCCATCAAATGTGGCGAGCCCTACGGAACGCTCATCCTCACCCTCGCCGCCATTAGCATCGAAGTGATGATGATCTCCGCGGCCATGTTGCACGGTGCCAATAACCCGACCCTGGCGCGAGATACCATGTTTGCGGTCATCATGATCGCGCTGAACGCCCTGGTCGGCCTCTCCCTGCTTCTCGGCGGCTTACGCCATCGCGAGCAGCAATATAACCTGCAAGGGACCAACGCTTATCTCAACGCCATCCTCGCCCTCGCTGTGCTGGGTCTGGTCCTGCCTGACTTCACCACATCGGTCACTGCGCCGAGGTTTTCACGACCTCAGGAAGTTTTCCTTATCATCGTCTCGCTGGCCCTCTACGGAATTTTCCTCCTTATCCAGACAGTCCGGCATCGCCAGCATTTCGTGGAGTCACAGACGAGCGCGACCGCGCCGGATCTGCACCATCACGATGGACAAATGCGTTCCACCTCTTACCATGCGGTCATGCTGATTGTTTACCTCGCGACCGTCGTTTTGCTGGCGGAGAAATTTGCCATTCCCCTGGACAACAGCATCGAGCGATTTGGCATGCCGCTCGCGCTCGGTGGAGCGATCGTCGCAGCCCTCGTCCTGGCGCCGGAAGCATTGAGCGCGGTCCGCGCCAGCCTGGGTAATCACTTGCAGCGATCCGTCAATATTCTGCTCGGTTCAGTGCTCGCCACCATCGGCCTCACGATCCCGGCCGTCCTCATCATAGGAGTGATCACGAAACGACCAGTTACCCTTGGCCTCGAAGGTGGTAACTTCCCCTTGCTCCTGCTCACCCTGGCGGCCAGTGTAGTCACCTTCGCCAGCGGCCGGACGAATGTCTTGCAAGGCTGTATTCACCTCGTGCTTTTTGCAGTGTTCGTATTGCTGATATTTTGTCCATGACCTCCAGGCGCCCGATCCCTTGGTGGCGAGCGCCTACGCCTTGCACGCTGGCGGCTTATCTGGTCCTCGTTAGGCGAAAGTGCTCCAGACCGACAAACGAAACCACAACTGTATGACAAACACTTCCATGAATCCGAACAAGGCGCTCTGGGAAAAAGGCGACTTCACGCGCATTGCCGCGACTATGCGGGAAAGCGGAGAGGCGCTCGTCCAGCGAATCGGGATCGCCGAGGGGCTCAAGGTTCTGGATCTCGGATGCGGCGATGGCACGACCGCGTTGCCGGCGGCGAAACTCGGAGCGGAGGTGTCTGGGCGTCGATATCGCGCGCAACCTGGTGGACGCGGGAAACAGGCGAGCCGCGAGCATGGCCTCGTCAACTGCAGGTTTGAGGAAGGCGATGCCTCCAATTTGGAGCGGTTGCCCGATCAAACGTTTGACCTCGTTGTGAGCATCTTTGGGGCAATGTTTGCGCCCAGGCCGTTCGACGTCGCCAACGAGATGGTGCGCGTGACCCGGTCCGGAGGCCGAATCGTGATGGGCAACTGGATTCCAAATGATCCGACATTGGTAGCGCAGATTTTGAAGATCAGCTCAGCCTACACGCCGCCACCGCCGCGAAGGCTTCATCAGCCCGATGACGTGGGGCGTCGAGAGTAACGTGATCGAGCGGTTTGCCCGCGCGGGAGTTCCGGCAGAAAAGATTTCCTTCGAGCGAGACACCTTTACGTTCCACTATCCCACTGCGCCCTCAACGCTCGTGGATGAATTCAGGAAATACTACGGGCCCACGATGAATGCATTCGAAGCCGCCGAAAAGAACGGCCGGGCTGCTGACCTGCAAAAAGAATTGGAAGATTTGTTCAACCGGCAAAACAAAAGCCCGCGCGCGGATGCCACCTCCATTCCCGCCACCTTCTTGCGCGTGACGGTTGCTCTCTGACGCGGCCGACCAGTAATTTGATTGGGGCCAGTCCTAAGTATTGAGATATTTCGGGCAATTGTGCAGGTGGGAAGCAATCGGTTTGCTTTGGGTCCTCCTCCCGCAGCCGGCGCGCGATGTCGATCTTGACCGCGTGCCATAGAGCGAAATGATGTGGACTGATCCCAACTCGCCTTTCAGACAACCCATTGAAGTGATAGACGGGGCTGCGATCGTTTACTAAGCCTCACCCTCGATGCCCAAAAAGAGTTCACGGGCCCGCGCGAAGGCGACCCCGCGCGCGCGCCTTCAAACGGAGTCCGCGATCAGCGCGGGAATTTGTCTCTTTCTCATCGCCATCGTCTGGGCCGTGTTTGGTCAGACGCTCGAACATACTTTTCTGAATTACGACGATGATGAGTACGTCTACGCCAATCCCAACATCACTCGCGGATTAACAGGGGGCGGGCTGCGCTGGGCCTTCAGCCACGTTCATGCGCATAACTGGCATCCGCTCACGACTCTCTCTCACATGCTGGATTGTCAGCTTTATGGCCTTCAACCGTGGGGCCACCATCTGAGCAACGTCCTCTTGCATGCCGCTGCGGCGATTCTCTTGTTCCTGGCGCTCCGAAACTTGACCGGCACCCTTTGGCGCAGTGCCTTTGTCGCTGTCCTGTTTGCGATTCATCCCCTGCGCGCAGAATCCGTCGCCTGGATCTCGGAAAGGAAGGACGTCCTCAGCGGAGTGTTCTTCATGCTCACGCTTTGGTCTTATGGTCGTTATGCACGCAGCGAACGGCACTCGTTGGGCCGATATTTGATCGCGCTGGTTTTTTTCGCGCTCGGTTTGATGTGCAAACCGACGCTGGTGACACTTCCATTTGTCCTTCTCCTCCTGGATTACTGGCCCCTCCAGCGTTTTCCGTTCGCGAGCCCCGACGAAACTTTCTTCGCCGCCTGGCGACAACTCATCCTAGAAAAGATGCCATTCCTTGTTCTGACCGCTGCGTCCTGCGTCGCGACCGTGCTGGCGCAGCGGACCGCCTTGGAGACAAGTTTTAAGCCAGACTTTGCGCAGTGCATCGGCAATGCAGTTGTGTCTTATACCGCCTACCTCGGTGAGACCATTTGCCCGATGCATCTCGCAGTGTTATATCCATACCGCGCGGGGCACCCGACAATTGGTGCGGCCATTCTTGGCGTCCTCCTCTTGCTCGCTATCACGGGGTTCTTTTTCGCCTGCCGTAAGACATATCCATTCTTGCTCATGGGCTGGTTTTGGTTCCTGGGGATGCTGGTTCCAATGATCGGCCTGGTGCAGGTCGGACTACAATCGCGCGCTGATCGCTACACCTATTTGCCTCAGATCGGTTTGTGCATCGCCACGACCTGGGGCGCGGCGGAGTTGTTCGGCAAATGGCGTCACGGCCGTGCCGTGTCCGCTGTTACCGCTCTGCTTTTAATGACAACACTGGGCGTGCGCACCTACCATGAGACCGCCTACTGGCAGAACAGCGAAACCCTCTGGAATCACGCGATCGAAAACACCTCGGGGAATACGGTCGCTCAGAATAGCCTCGGTACTGTTTTGCTCGAAAAAGGTGAATTGGAACAGGCCGTCAGGCATTACCAGGAAGCTCTGGAGCTGGGACCCGTCTCCCCGCTGATTCACAGCAATCTGGGGAAAGCTTTCCTGCGAGAAGGACGGATCGATGAAGCAATGGTTGAATTCCAAAAAGCTCTCGAACTCAAACCCGACTACGCCGCCGCCTTGGACGACCTCGGGAATGCCTCCATGGATAAAGGAGAGATCGAGCAGGCGATTAGCTACTATGAAAGGGCGGTCCAAATTGAACCTGACCTCGCGGGCGCCTATAATAACCTCGGGATCGCTCGCCTCCGCCTTGGGCAATTCGCTGAGGCAATTTCGAATTACCGAAAAGCAGTTGCACTTAGGCCCGACTTGCCAGACCCACAGTATAACCTCGGCAACGCCCTCGCCACCGCGGGTAACCTCGACGAAGCGATCGCTTGCTATGACGCCTCTTTGCGGATCCGACCGAATTCAGCCATGGTTCAGAACAGGTTAGGAGTTGCTCTGGCGGCGGCTGGAAAAACGGGTGAAGCGTTGAAACATTTTCAGGACTCTCTGAGACTCGATGCCGATAAGCCGGAAACGCATCGCAACATGGCCCGCGTCCTGGCCAGACTCGGGAGACGGGATGAAGCCGTGACCGAGCTAAACGAAGCGTTGCGCCTGAGGCCCGGGGATGCGGAAGCGATGCAACTGTTGCGTGAACTGGAAGGTGAAAAATGAAGCGCTTTCCCTTGCCCGCTCGCCGCGCAGGCGGGCGGTCCGAGAGAATTTGCTCGCGACTCTTGCAGCCGCCCGGTCGTTTGCGGCGACGGTCGCCGAGCTTGGGCCGTTCGGACCGTGGCGCCAAAACCGTACCATTTCTCGCCACGGCACTTGACACGTAAGCACTTCCTTACGTATACTGGCGGCATGGTGGTGACTCCCGATCGCGAGCCCGATGTGTTCGGAGCGATCAGCCATCCCGCCCGGCGCCGGATGCTCGATCTGCTCGCGGAGGCCGACCGCTCCGTCAACGCGATCGCGGGGCATTTCGAGATGAGCCGCCCGGCGGTCTCCCAGCACCTCCGCATCCTGCTCGATGCCGGTCTCGTGACCGAGCAGCGGCACGGCCGCGAACGCCGCTATCACCTCGTCCCCGAACGACTCGGCCCGGTGCGGGACTGGATCGCGCAATACGAGCGGTTCTGGGACGACCGCCTCCAGCGTCTTCAGAAGCAGCTAACCAAAAAGGAGCAAAGAATGACCAAGACGATCCGAAGAGAGATTGCTGATTCCGCAGCCGCGGGAGCAGGTCTGGCGGGCGCTCACCGACAGCGCCACGCTCGCCGAGTGGATGTTCCCGAACGACTTCGAGCCGCGCGTCGGCCATCACTTCACGTTCCAGGTGCCGCCGAACCCCAAGGTGAATTTCGACGGGCTGATCGTGCGCTGCGAGGTGCTGGAGTGCGAACCGCCCAGTCGGCTCGTGTTCTCGTGGTCGGCCGGCGGACCGTCGTCGATACGCGGGTGAGCTTCCGGCTCGAGCCGGATGGCGACGGCACGCGCGTCCTCTTCGAGCACTCGGGCTTCGACGTCTCCCAGCCGTGGGGCGATCAGGCCTTCAAGGGGGCGGAGTTCGGCTGGGCGAAGATGCTCGGGCAGCTTTCCGCCGTAGTCGCGGGCCTGGCGGCTGACCGCAACTAGGAGCGCCGCCTAACTTAACTCCAACTAATCAAGATAAGGAGCTCCATAACTCATGAATAATACCACCAAACGTTCGATTCTTCGCTGGATTCACATCATCGTTACCATTCCGATATTCGGTTACATTTATGGTCCGGCTGCGGAAGTTCAACCGTACGCCGGCGCTGTTCGATATGTCTTCGTTCCAGTCATTGTCCTTTCGGGATTATGGATGTATTCAGGGGTAGTCTTCGCCATCATCGGCGTGGCGTTGTTGCTCGGTTCATATTACCTGTATGGATATGGGGCGGCTGTCCTGAGTCAGGTCGCGCTCTTCATCGCGCGAAAGATTTGGCTGGTGATTCGTGCGCGACGCTCGAAGCAACCGGCCTGATCGAGGTCAACTCACCACGCAGTAAAGCAAGAAGAGGGAAAACACTATGAAAGGCGCCGGACCAAAAAAGGGACTGTCAGCAAAAGAACGCGAAGAACTGCTCAAAGCTTTGAAAGCCCGCTTCGAGAAAAACATGAACCGCCACAAGGGACTCGAGTGGACGAAGGTGCAGGCAAAGCTGGAAGCCAATGCCGAAAAATTGTGGTCACTCAATGAAATGGAAAAGACCGGCGGTGAACCGGATGTCGTTAGTCAGGACAGAAAGGCAGGCGAATACATCTTTTTTGATTGTTCGCCCGAAAGTCCCAAAGGCCGCGTCGCGGTTTGCTACGACCGTGAAGGCCTGGAATCCAGGAAAGAACACAGACCGAAAAACACCGCCATCGATATGGCCAGCGGCCATGGGCGTCGAGCTTCTGACGGAAGAACAATATCACGACCTGCAGAGACTTGGAGAATTCGATACGAAGACTACGACCTGGGTAAAAACCCCCGCTGATATTAGAAAACTGGGCGGTGCCCTCTTTGGTGATCGCCGCTACGGCCGTGTCTTCATCTGTCATAACGGTGCACAGTCCTATTATAGCGCCAGGGGGTTCCGTAGCTCGCTAAAAGTCTAGATTTGGTCTTTGGATTTGGCATTTCTTGAGGTTGGGGAAATTTCTGGTCATGAAGAACTGCGCTTGTGGTTATGGCGTTCGTTTTTGAGTGTTCCACGCATGATGGCCAATTCACACATTTGGGGATCATGCTTGCGCTGTTACTGGTCACTCTCGAAAGCATCCGACGGGAGTTTCGTGACTTGCGTGCAGAAATCGCGAAGGGAACCCCGCCGCCTGAAATGTTGTCGCCGAACCATCTAGCCGTGCGGTCGAGCCGACGGCGAGCCGTCGTGAATGTCCAACTCCCATGATTGCAACCCGTCAATCTGCCGCCCCGCGCGCCAAAGTTTTCCCGGCGCGGTGGATCCGCGGCGGCTCATTTTGTTCTCGTTAGGTCTCGACCAGACTCCGCCGGCGCTCCAGCGTAATTTCTGCCGTCCTCGCCGCGCTTCTCGCCGTGGCGATTCGGGATTGACCAAGTTGCGGGTCGTGACTGATCGGCATGCGGCCAAAACCCAGCGCTCAGCCTTCGCTCTTGGCCAGTACCGCGTCCACGTCCGCGACAAACTCAGGAATGAAGCCCGCTTTCCTGGCGGTGCGCCACCAGGCGCCGCCGCGCTCAGTATGGAGCACGCCCCTCAAGAGCGGTCCGCACGTCAACTCGAATGTTCCTTTCGGGAAAACTCCGCGCCGCGTTCTGTCCCAGATATGAAAAGCCGCCCAGGCATGTTCCGCCAGCATCTGCTCCAGTCGCAGCTGATCGGCAGCGTCCATGGTGCTCTCTCCGCGGAGGCCGGCGGTCATGAACTCGGCAATATCGCGGTTCCCGGCGATCGCCATGCGGATCACCGTCCATTGCTCCATCGTGGAATTGTGTTCGTTGCGTTGGAGCGCGGCTGTATTCTGTCGGACCTGCAGGCCCACAAAGACAAGCGACAGAATGACACCCACCGAGCCAGCAATTTGCGCGAGATATGATAATTGTTCGAGCGACATAAGTGTTTCAACCGGTGAAATTCGATAGCAAACCTATCAGGGTCGTCAATTCATGTCTTGGTCAGGAGCCAATCGCCTGGTCGAAAGTCAGGTCGGATTGTTTTGATAGGACATCTAATGTGAGGATTTTGACCCCTGCAATTGTTGTTGGCTGAATCTTGCAAACCCTTCCCGCCCTCTCCACTTGATTCTTGATCGATCGCGCGGCGGGGCTCACACTGCCGCAATGAAATCACTTCGAAATATCCTTGTTGTGTCAGCGCTATGGCTGGCCACGTCGCCCGTCGCGCTGGCGGGCGATAGCGCGAGTGGGGCGATCAGTTTCAAAGCTGCCAAGGGAACGGTGAAATACGGATTCCTGGTCCGCGGGCCAGATGAAATGGATCCGAGCAAGACGGTGCTGCGGCTTTATCTGTCGAGTGCCGACATAGGGGCAAAGGTCAAGGCAGCCAAGACGTTTTCCGATGCCGACAATGCGCTGGAGGATGGCGCGATGGTTGATTTCGGCGATGCGCGCCATTTGGCCTACGCGATCAGGCTGAATCACGAACTCGTGCAATATTCCGGCGGGACCGACCAGGAGGCGTTCAAGCTTAGCACGAACAAGCCTGATCATCTCGCCGGAAAGTTGCAGATCGACGATACCGCGTCGGGTGGCGCCAAGGTCAATGCGAGCTTCGATCTCACCCTCGTGAAAACATTCACGAGTCTGCGATAAGGGCGGTGAAATCTGGAAACCAGGAGTTTCATTTCCTGCTTTCCACGGTAAACCCGATTGGCCTTTATCCCCTCGGCCACCCAACTGACAGTTGACTGACACTACCGACTGCGAGCGAAAGCTGACATTTTCCTTGACCTTAATGCCCAAACTCGGCGTAAAATATTTAGGAAAATGAATTTTCTCGCAGCACGGGTCCGTCCATCCAATGAGGGGGCGGCACGTGCGGCGCACGTCAATCCGTCAGGAGAACAATAAAGAGATGAAAACAATTCAATTCATCATCATCGCTTGCGCGACCTTTCTGCTGGCTCCAGGGAGTAACGCGAGCGCAATTGTCGTTCATGCTTTTATCTGGGATAGCACGAACGGCATGCAATCTCTCGGTTCGTTTGGGGGCAATAGTTATGCGACCGGCATTAACGATAGCGGACAGGTCTGCGGCTATTCGTATTATTCCGATGGCACCCAGCGCGCATTTATCTGGACGTCGGTCGGCGGGATGGTCGATCTCGGGACGCCGAACGGTGGGACGAGTTCGGTCGGGAACGCTATCAATGCCGCGGGCAACGTGGTCGGCTCGGGCGTAGATGGCAGCCAGAATCTCGTCGCCACCTATTGGACACCGGCCGATGGAATGGTGGCCATAGGTCGGGGCCAGGCTTATGCGATTAATGACCATAACGAAGTCACCGGGCAATACGCGCTGCCGGATGGCTCCCGGCATGCCTTCATTTGGTCGCCGGGAATGCGCTCGCCCCGGGACCTGGGCACGTTATCCAACGATTGGTCTACATTTGGGTGGGCCATCAATAATTTGCATCATATCGCCGGCGGCGCCGCTGACGACTTCGGCCTCGGCCAGGTTTTTGTGTGGAACAAGAGCGGCGGCTTTCATTTATTTGCCAACCCAGAGAACGCTTCCTACGCCGAGGCTCGTGGCATCAGCGACCGTGATGAGGTAGTCGGACTCGCCTTTTTTGGGACTCATAACGTGGGCATTTACGTAAGTCCCAAGGGCAGAATCGCGTTCTTGCCGAACCTGGGCGGGCCCGATAGTAGCGCGGCGGCTATTAACGAGATGGGAGCAATCGTTGGCTCCGCCAAGCTATCAATTGGAAATCAACACGCTACCCTCTGGTTGGCACCGACGAGCGCGCCGCAGGACCTCGGAGCTTTCAATAACAATGGCAACTTCTCCAGCGCGGCTTCAGGGGTCAACAATCTTGGTCAGGTTGTGGGTTGGTCCCAGCAATAGCGGTGGCTTAGAGCGGGCCGCTACCTCGCGCGGCGGAGCGACTTTTCTTGTTTCACGACCGTTCATTGAGCAGGGCCTCGCGGTCGGGAGGTCGCACAAAGGGCGGGACCGGACAAATCGAGCGCATCGGCGATGGCGCGCAGCAGCTCCGCTTCGCGTTCCTGGATGACGCCGTCGGCAGCGACGGTTTGCGCACAGGCATTGAGAACGTTCTTCTTAATCTGCGTCACGGCCTGGCCAAGACGCTCGAGCGGCGCGATCGAGATGAGAAAAATCGCACTGATCTTGCGGCAGCCACGGGATGTCGTTGCGGGCGGCCCGGCCTAACAAATCGGCTCCCTGGGCGAAGGCTGCGCGCGCCTGGGTGCTACTCTCGTGACCGGCATACGCCGTGACCGATAACAACACGCCACAATCCTCAACGAGGGGAGCCAAGGCGTAGAACTGCGTGACGGATCTGCGCCCGGGAAAAAAATGTGTTTCAAGATGACGCGTCACAATTTTTTGCAGCATGTATTCGAACAAGTCTGTTTCTCTGTCGCTCGCCATGAGCGTTTCTCCCGCGATGCGAAACTGTTCAAATTGTGGCGGCGAAAGACGGCGCAATGCGGGCAGAGCCAGATCGATCAGCGGAATCCTGGCGTGCGGCGGAATGCTCTCAACCTCCGGCCAGATGCGGATGGTTTCCTCGCGCAGGCTCTCCGGCGCAACGCGGGCCACTTCCTCAATTTGTTTCTCCCGAGCGGAGGGATTGTCATCGAGCAGAAATGCGCACACCAGGGCGCAGGCTCCGAGAAGATCACGCGTGGCAGCTTGCAGGGTCGATGGGATGGCCCGCCCAAAATCGACGGCGTAACGCAGGTGCTGGGTCGTGGGCCGGCCAATATCCGCGACGATTTCTTGTTGAGCGACAATTGCCGGTGCGATACCGGCCATTGCTATTCGCGGGAACGGAAACCCGCGAATTGGCGGAGGCTCCGGCGATGACGCTGCTTCCGATTCGCTTGACTGGTCCGGTATGATGACGCTCGGAAATTTTCCATCGAAGGCTGGATCCAGCGCCCGAATGCGTTCGATTAACGGCGGGTGGGTTCCAAAGCCGAAAATTGAATTGCCCATGCCGTTGGCGAAGAAGAGGTGACTGGCTTCCTCGGCGTGTGGCGATTTGAGCCGAGAACCCGCTGCGAGGCCGCCGATTTTCTTGAGCGCGCCGGCCGATCCGCCCGGGTTGCGCGTAAATTGCACAGCGGAAGCGTCGGCCAGGACTTCGCGCTGCCGGCTGACCGCCGCCTGGATCAAGCGTCCAAACAAAACGCCAACCCAGCCGATCACGATCAGGGCCAGGCCGAGCAAGGGGAGGGGATTCTTTTTACCGCGGGTCCGAATCAAGACCCGGCCGATAATCGTTAGGCAAAGAATGCCAAAGATCAGCCCCATCAGGCGCAGGTTGAGCCGCATATCGCCATTGAGGATGTGGCTGAACTCGTGGGCAATGACGCCCTGCAGTTCGTCGCGCGAGAGCAGAGTCATGCAACCGCGCGTCACGCTGATGGCCGCGTCGCCGGAAGAGTGGCCGGCGGCAAAGGCATTGATCCCGGGCTCGCTATCCATGACATAGACCTGCGGGACGGGCAGGCCGGAAGCGATCGCCATTTCTTCCACAACGTTGAGCAGCTTGCGCTCATGGGCGTCACGCGCGCTCGCGTTAATCAGGCGGCCATCGAGGAGCTCGGCGACGGCGCTCCCGCCGCGCGCCAGTGCCAAAGTCTTGAAGACGCTCCCGAGCGAAATGACTGACAGATTAGCGAGCGCGGTCCAGAGGAACAGCTCGGGCTGCCACCAGCTGAAAACAGCTGCGCTGTCCGAGCTCTTGAACTCGATGCCGGTGAAAGTGAGCGCGACGGCCACGTAAACAGCCAGGGTCAGGAAAATAACCGCGAGTGCGAAATAGAATACCAGGAGCTTGGTATCTCGCCGGGCTTGGTCCTGGCGCGCGAAGAAGTCCACCCGAGCAGGATTCGACTAGAACGCCACCTTGGGAGCTTCCTTTTCTTCCGGCTTGTCGACGACGAAAAGTTCGGCCGGCGCAAAGTTGAACATGCCCGCGATGATGTTGCTCGGAAAAACTTCGCGGCGCGTGTTGTAGGCCATGACCGAATCGTTGTAGGCCTGACGCGCGAATGAAACTTTGTTTTCGGTGGAAGAAAGCTCTTCCATCAAACTCATCATGGTCGTATTCGCCTTTAGATGGGGATAGGATTCGGAGAGAGCGAAAAGGCGGTTCATCACACCCGACAAGGCGGTTTCAGCCGAGGAAAGCTGCTTCATGGCGGTAGCCTCGCCCGGGTTCCGGGCCGCTTGTGTATTGGCGGTGACGGCGGTGTTACGGGCCGCGATCACGGCTTCGAGCGTGCCGCGCTCGTGGCTGGAGATAACCTTTCGCCGTCTCGACCAGATTGGGGATCAGATCGTAGCGCCGCTTCGAGCTGCACATCGATCTGGGAGAACGCATTCTTGTAGCGGTTGCGCAGGGTGACGAGCGCATTGTAGCCGCCGACCACGAACATCAGCACGAAGAGGCCGAGCAGAACGATGATGATGAGGAAGATCAAGCCGATGCCCATAAGGTTTTCTTTTTTGGAGTTGACTCATGGTTAGGCCAAACCCGCCAGGCAAGCAAATCGCAATTACGGACGCCCGGGCTGTTCATTCCTTCAGGGATCAAGATGGGCATGCCGGACGGGCAAAGGAACGGCAGACTCGCCCCTTACTTCTCAGAGGCGATTCGGAATACCGCCTGACCGCCATGAAAGGGGCGTTCAAAAGCGAGCGCCAATCGCAGGCGGCTTGAGCACGACGGGTTTCATTGGATTGCGTTCGACGGGAAACGCCTTCAAACTGGCGCTCAGATGCCGTCGCAAGTGAAAAGGAGAATCGAACCGGAGATTGTTCCCGTTCTCTTGCTCGAGATCGCTCTTCGGATAAAGCGCCTAACGAGGGCAAGTGGGCTTGTCGTCTTGCTCGCCGTGGCGTTGAGTCCGGCGCGAGCGGATTGGCGCGTCGATGGGGAAACGGACGCTCTTTACGATAGCAATGTTTCCAACTCGGATCGCGGCTCGGATGTGAAAGACGATTGCGCCTGGCAGACCAATATTCAGGTCGGAAATGGTTTTCAGCTCACGCGCGATCTGCGCCTGAATCTCGCGGCCGACTTGCGCAGCGAAGTGTGGGCTCGGTTCGACGCGTTCGATCAGATCGCGCCCGGAGGGACCGCTGGATTGCGGTATCGCTTTGGGCTGGGTCGTCGCGCGCCCTGGCTGCTGGTCGAGGATCGCGTCGGCTATGCCTCTTTCAAAGACGAAGAGCGGAGCGGCCTCGATAACACTCTTCGGGTCCGCGCTGGACTCGGAATTAGCGAGCGCCTGGCCGCGGAAGGCGCCTACACCTTTGATGACTTCGAGGCGAAAGATTCTTTCTGGAATCTGAGCGGGCATGGGGGCGCGCTGCGTTTCACCTTCGACGCGACTTCGGCGCTGCAGCTGGCTTTGGGCTACAGCTATCGCAAGGGCGACGTCGTTTCCTACGCGCTTCCGCCGCGGCCCGATATTGTCGCGCTCGCTTCGCAGCGCCAGCCCGAAGATGCCTTCGGGAGTCCGCTTTACACGGCCTATCGCTTGCACGGTTCGACCAACGCTGTTTCCGCCTCGGCCAGCTACAGCCTAGGCAAATACACTTCCATCCAGGTGACTTATGAGTTTCGTGACACGACGCGCGGGCCGCTCGAATACTTCAATCATTTGCTTGAGGCAAAAGTCGCTTTTGTTTATTGAAGCGTGAAGCCGCGCACAATTATTCTTTTGGCGGGCTGCATGGCCTGTGGCGGATTGGAAGCCGGCTCGCTCAGCGTGACGGTGAAAGATGGAAAAGGCGCGCCCGTTTCCGACGCAGTCGTCTATGCGAAGTCCGGTAGCACTGCGGTGCGGGCCGGGAAACGGGCCGTGATCGATCAGCAAAACAAGCAATTCATTCCTTACGTCACGGCGGTGCAGGTTGGGACGGCGATCATGTTTCCAAACAAGGACAACATTCGTCATCATGTCTATTCGCTCTCGCCCGCGAAACGATTCGAGCTGCCGCTTTACGCGGGCATTCCGGCGAAACCGGTTGTTTTCGACAAGGAAGGATTCGTCACCCTCGGGTGCAACATTCACGATTGGATGATTGCTTACGTCGCCGTCCTGGCGACGCCCTATTTTCAAGTTACGGGCCGGGATGGTCGCGTCGCGCTGCTGGATTTGCCCGCAGGGCAATACACGATTGAGGTGTGGCACCCATTGCTGAAAGGGTCGCCGGACGCATTGGCGCAGCACGTCGATCTCCGGCAAGGCGACGCCAGGGAACTGTTTTTCACTTTGAGTTTGAAGCCGGATTTTCGGGTCAAGAGAGCGCCCGGGCTATCGAACGGAGGTTATCCCTGAGGTTTCACTTTCGCAGTTTCCGGGCCCGGCTTCTCTTCTCCCTCGTCGCGCTTTTGACGCTCCTGCAAAGCGTGACCTACCTCGTTGTCAGGCAGGCGAATCGTGAGCATGCTCTCGCGCAAATTGATGAACGCTTGCGCGCGGGGGCTGCGGTTTTCAAGAGATTGATCGAACAGCGCAATCAGCAGATCACGAGCGCGGCTGCGATACTCTCGCGCGACCACGCCTTTCTGGAGGCATTTGCCGGCGCAGACCAGGATCGCGCCACCACTTTGTCCGCCTTGGAAAGCCTGCGCGGCCGGGTCAACGCGGAGCTCATTCTGGTCGCTTCGCTGGAAAAGCAACTTCTCTTCGATACGCGCGAGCCGGAACTGCGGGCAGTGGCGTTTCCGTTTCCAAAGTTGGTTGACAAGGCGGAGGCGGAGGGAGCGGCTTACGCATTCGTCGTCCTGAATAAGAAACTCTATGCCATCGCGGTGACGCCGCTGCTCGCGCCGGATCCGATTGCGTGGCTCTGCCCCGCATTCCAGGTCGATGACCGGTTCGCGTGTGAAATCAAGGCCTACTCCGATTTGGAAATCACGTTTCTTGATCCGGCTGACCAGGAAGGCTTATTCGCCTCCACTTTCGAACGCGACAAGCTGCAATTGCTTCTCTCGCTGGTGCGGAGGAAGCCGCCGCCTCTCAAACAAATTGTCGATCTTAATCTCGGCGGAGAACATTTCGTTAGTTACCTGCTTCCGCTACAGACAGAGAAGGGAAGGGCCGCCGCGCTCCTGCAAAGATCGCTCGATAAGGAGCTGGCGCCGTATCTGCGGCTGGAACGCACCTATCTTTTTCTCGCTCTGATCGGGTTGCTCACATCCGTCGCCGTCGGCATCTGGATCGCGCGCAGTGTCTCCCGGCCGGTTTTGCAACTGGCCAAAGGCACGCGCAAGATCCGTGAGGGCGACTATTCGCATCGCATCAGGGTGCGAACGGACGATGAAATCGGTCTTCTCGCCACCGCCTTTAACCAGATGAGTGAAGGTTTGGCCGAGCGCGATCAGGTTCGCGACTTGCTTGGCAAGGTGGTCTCACCGGCCGTAGCCACAGAACTGTTGCGCAAAGATGTGACGCTCGGTGGCGAAGAACGCGAGGTCACGGTTCTGTTTTCCGATCTGCGAGGCTTCACCAGCATGTGTGAGGGGCGTTCTCCGCACGAGATGTTGGGAATTCTCAATCACTATTTCACTCGCATGAGTGCGATCGTCGAAGCGCACGGCGGCGTGGTCGATAAATACGTGGGTGACGCCATGATGGCGTTGTTCGGAGCGCCCCTGGCTGGCCCTGACGACGCCGATCACGCCATGGAGGCCGCGCTGGAAATGTCCGAAGCGCTGGCTGAATTGAACCGGGAATGGGAGGCGCAGGGAGGTCATGCTCTCATGATCGGGATCGGGATCAACACCGACATGGTTGTGGCGGGTAACATGGGATCGCAAACCCGGCTCAACTATACCGTGATCGGCGACGGCGTGAATCTGGCCTCGCGTTTGGAAGCGCTGACCAAGACGCCTGAGTACGAAACGCACATCATTGTTTCAAATTCCACCCTGGTAAAAGGCAAAGGGCGTTATCGCACCCGGCGACTCGGTCAGGTTGCAGTCAAAGGGAAGCAAATGCCGACGGAAATCTACGCTCTGATTGGCCGCGAAAGTTAGCGCGCCGGCAACAAGCTGGTGCGCTTTTCAGTCAATCTTAAATTCCCGCTTCCACTCCGATAGCGTCCGGTGGTCCCGCGCGCGTTCCTGATTTCACCCTGATGATCGCGGGCTAAGCCGAGCTCCAAGGCTGAGCAAAATTTTTCATTTGCCTTGCGCGATTCTGCGCGCTAATAGTTAACCGGATGGTTAAATATTCTTCGAAAAGACTCAACCGCACCTTCGCCGCCCTGGCCGACCCGACCCGGCGCCGCATTCTCGCGCATCTGGCCCGGGGCGACCAATGCGTGACCCATCTGGCCCGGCCGCATGCGATCTCTTTGCCGGCGGTCTCGAAACATTTGCGGGTGCTGGAGAAGGCGGGACTGCTGCGCCGCCGGCGCTATGGCCGCGTTCATGAAATGCAGTTGGAGGCCGGGCCGCTAAAGGAGGCCGCGCGATGGGTGGAGGAATACCGCAAATTCTGGGAAGGATCGCTCGATCGGTTGGCGGCGTATTTGGAAACGACCACTGCGCCTGCCGACAAGAAGGGAAAAGCCTAAGAGCGTGTGTCCCATTTGCATAGCAAACATGGCCTTGCTCGCCGCCGGAGCGAGTTCAAGCGGTGGACTGACCACGTTTGCGTTGACCAGGTTTTATCGAAGGAGGAAAGGCAACAAAATCAGAGGAAAGAGAAATGAAACTGCAGGAAATGGAAGGAGAATTGAAGCAAATGAATCACCCGCAAATCGTATCCGAAACTGAGTGGCTGGTCGCGCGCAAGGACCTGTTGACACGCGAGAAGGAATTGACTCGCCTGCGCGATGAAATCAGCCGGCATCGTCGCGAGCTACCTTGGGTCAAGGTCGAAAAGAAATATGTCTTCGACGGAGCGCGCGGCCAGGAAACGCTGGCCGACATCTTCGATGGGCGCAGCCAATTAATCGTCTACCACTTCATGTTCGGTCCGGGCTGGGAAGAGGGTTGCAAGAGCTGCTCGTATCTGGCCGATCATTTTGACGGCATCAACTGGCATCTGCCGCATCGCGACGTCACATTTGTGGTCATCTCACGCGCGCCGCTGGCCGAGCTCAAACCATACCAGAAACGGATGGGCTGGCGCTTTAAGTGGTTGTCGTCGCACGGCAATGATTTCAACTTCGACTACCACGTTTCCTTTACCAAGGAGGAAGAGGCGAAGGATAAGGTCTACTACAACTATACAGTGGGAGAGTTCATGATGGATGAACTGCCGGGCCTGAGCGTGTTCCATCGGGACGAAAATGGCGACGTTTTTCACACCTATTCGACTTATGCGCGCGGGCTCGACATGCTGATTGGGGCTTACAATTTTCTCGATCTCGTGCCCAAGGGTCGCGGCGAAGACCCGGACTCGACCATGGATTGGGTTCGGCGCCACGATGAGTACGCGGCGGAGAAGTCTTGAGCCAATCGAAAGCAACGAGGAAGAAATGGACAACATGAAGAGCAAAACAGGGGAGAATCCCGCGCTTGAAATCAAACGCCTCATTAAAGCCCCGCGTGATCGCGTTTACGCTGCCTGGACCGATCCGGCGCAGATAAAGCAATGGTTTGGGCCGGAGAATGTCCAGACTCACGATTTCATCGCCGACGTGCGTGCCGGTGGGAAGTATCGCTGGGAGCTGAGCAATTCAGAGGGCGAAAAGATGACGGTGCACGGTGAATACCGCGAACTGCAGCTGGGGAAGAAGATCGTCTTCACCTGGCAATGGGACGACGATGAGGCGTGGGAAAATCAGATCAGCATCGTGACGGTGGAACTGGCTGACGGCGAGGGCGGCACTGAGCTGCGCTTGAGCCACCGGCAACTGCCGAGCGAGGAGTCGCGCGACCGTCATGCTCATGGTTGGAACAGCGTCCTCGACAAACTGGAGAAATTATTCAAAAGCTAATTCTAAAATAGAGGAGGAAAAAATGAACACTGAACAAGTTGCAGACAAAGTGGTGGAGTTGGTTCGCCAGCAAGCATGGTACGAGGCGCTCGAGCAGTTGTACGGCAAGGGAATCGTGAGCGTCGAGGCCAGAGCGAGCGAAGGAGAATCGCCGGAGAAACGCGGGATCGATCAGGTTCGTGAAAAAGTGGATTGGTGGGTGCAAAACATGCAGATCCATAGCTTTAAAGCGAAGGGACCATTTGTCGGGCACGATCGGTTTGTAGTGCAGTACGATGCCGAAGTGACTGATAAGAATTCAAAGAAGCGGATGCAGCTCTCGGAGGTCGGCGTTTACACGGTCCAGGACGGAAAGATCGTGCGCGAAGAGTTTTTGCCTTATACGGGGAGCGAGACCTAAACGCCGTCGAATTTTGCAGGACGGAGACGAAGTGACCAGATGGTCATTCACCGATTGCGAATCGAACTGGCGGAGGCCGGTCGTCTATAAGGCGCCGGAATCGTAGGCGCGCTCGCCGTGCAGCGAGGCATCGAGCCCCAGGTCTTCGTCTGCTTCCGAAACCTTAACCGTGGTGAACAAATTGATCACCGCCAGCATAAGATAGGTGAAGAGGAAGGCGTAAAGCGCCGCAGCCAAGACGGCGAGGCATTGCACGACGAAAAAATGAGTGCCACCGGCGAGCAATCCATCGGCCCCGCCGGCGTTCATTGCTTTGGAGGCAAAGACGCCGAGCAGGATGACACCGAGGCCACCACCAATCCCGTGTACGCCCCAGACGTCGAGCGCGTCGTCCCAGCCGAGCTTGTTTTTCAAATGAACCGCCAGATAGCAAACTACTCCCGCCGCCATGCCAATGATGGCCGCCGAGGGCAACGAGACAAAGCCGGCCGCCGGCGTGATCGTCGCCAGACCCGCGACCGCACCCGTCATCAGTCCGACGAACTTCGGTTTGCGTTGCAAGGTCCATTCAATCGTTAGCCAAACGATGGCCGCGAAGGATGCGGCCACGTCGGTGTTCAAGAACGCGAGGCCAGTGATGGCGTTGACATCCAATTCGCTCCCGGCATTAAAGCCGTACCAGCCGAACCAGAGCAGCCCGGTGCCAATCGCGATCAATGGAATGCTGTTCGGCGGGGATTGCTTATCCCGGCGATGTCCGACATAAAAGACGGAAGCGAGGGCGGCAAAACCGGCGATGGCGTGGACGACGATGCCGCCGGCGAAATCGAGCACGCCCCAATGGGCGAGCAATCCGCCGCCCCAAACCATGTGCGCGAAGGGGTAGTAGACGAGCAATTGCCAGAGGACGAGAAAGACGAGGTAGGCCTTGAAGGTAATCCGATTGACGAAGGCGCCGGTGATGAGGGCGGGGGTGATGATGGCGAACATCATCTGGTAAGCCATGAAAACGAACTCCGGCAGTTTGTGATTGCCCGGGAAAGGTGAGTTCAAATCGACCCCGTGCATGAAGGCCTTGTCGAGATTACCAATCAGTCCACCCAGGGCGTCCCCGCTGAAAGCAGAGCGAGTAGCCGCAGATGAACCACATGATGGTGGTAATGCCCATGGAAACAAAACTCTGAATCATGATCCCGAGGATGTTTCGTTTGCCCGCCAGCCCGCCGTAGAAAAAGGCGAGGCCGGGGGTCATCAACATAACGAGGCTGGTGGCCAGAAGCATGAAGCCGGTAGTTCCTGTGTCGAACATAAGAGTGGTAATTTGGTTGCCGCCGTTTATAACGGTTTTGAATTTTTATTCCAAGCAGCATTTTTCATTCGTTCACCGGTCTTAAGTCTCGAGCGGAAACCGCCCCTGAACCAGACTTTGATGCTTCGCTCGCTTTACGGCGAGATGTGCTTGGTTCCTGGCGATGGCGGTTAACTTTTTCCGACATCGCGAGGACGATTTAAGCGAATCAACCATGAGCCGGGACTTTGAGGAGTTGGATTATCAAGAGACGCCGCTCGGCGAGCTGATTCTCCGACGACGGCGGATGCTGTCGTTAGGCGGAATGGAAGTTTACGAGATCAAGCTGGGCGAAGCGTTTTTGATGTCGAGTCTCTTCCACGAAGTGGAGGTGGCGCTGGCCCATCTTGGTTTGTCTGAATTGCGAGGCGAGTCGTGTGATGTGGTCGTCGGTGGGCTCGGGCTCGGCTACACGGCCGCGGCGGCGCTGGAGCATCGTGAAGTCGCGTCGCTCCTCGTTCTGGATTTTTTGCCGCCGGTCATCGCCTGGCACCAACGCGGGCTCGTTCCGCTGGGCACGAAACTTAGCGCCGATCCGCGCTGCCGGATGTTGGTGGCCGACTTCTTTGCCTGCGCGTGTTCGGTTGACGGGTTCGATCCGCAGCAGCCGGGCCGGTTGTTTCACGCCGTGTTGTTGGATATCGATCATTCACCGCGCAGTCTGCTGCACCCGAGCAACTCCGCTTTCTACGAAGCGGACGGGCTGTGCGCACTCTCCGCCCACCTGCATCCGGCGGGGGTCTTCGCCCTTTGGTCGGATGATCCGCCGGATGAACAGTTCCTCCACACGCTCGGGGCTGCCTTTGCGACCGCGCGCGCCCATATCGTCACCTTTCCCAATCCGCTCCTGGAACGGAATTCGGAGAGCACTGTCTATGTCGCCTGCAAGGCTAGCTAGGCCAGAAGCTGGGAGATTTCGCCCCAAAGTGGAGTGATCGGCCAGAATTCGCGGCGACCAGTCAGCGTCCGGGTTTTGCTTTCGTCGGGATGAGTTTGTTGAGCAAGACATTCATCGTCTTTTCAAGAACGATTCCCCATATGCTGATCGCGGCCAGCAAGGCGGCCGCTATGAGGAAAAACATCCCGGGCGGTTCTTCGCGGACGCGGAGCCCGAGCCAGATGGCATACGGCTGATGGACGAGGTAGATGCCATAAGAGAACGCGCCCACCAGGGCGAATACTTTGGCCGGACCGGGGAATCGCGAAATAATTCCAGCGATGCCGAGGATGACGAGCAGAGCGCAGGCGCCGGTTGCGAAATCGACGAAGACGTAGGTAAAGCCGTTGTGATAGAGCCAGAGCGCGGCTGGATAGAGGAGCAATCCGGTTACCAAGCCGGGGCCGCGCAGGAGGAACTTTTCAATTCGTGGGGCCGAACGGCTATGCCACATGCCCAGCGCGATGCCCAAGGCAAATTCTGGGAGCCGGCAGATGGCGAAGCCGCCCAGAATCCACAGTCCGTTTTGCGGGTAGGGGACAAGCATCAGGTAACGCACAAGAAAACCGAGCGCACAGGCGAGGAGCAGGAAAGCCCAAGGGCCGAGTTTGCGCGCCGCCCAAAAAAAGAGCGGGAAGAGCAGATAAAACTGGATGAGCATCGAGAAATACCACCAGGCAGCGTTGAGGTACATGAAGTTCATCGTGATATCGATGAAGCGCAGCCCGAGCAGGCTTATGAAGATGCGGCCGTCCAGCGGCTCGAGGCGCGCCACGAACGGTGAGACCAAATAAACGAGGTGCGCGACCCAATACATCGGATAAAGGCGGAGGAGGCGCGCGCGATACCAGGCGCCCCAGGAGATCGACCCGGCTGCGGCTCGGCGTGCGGTCGATTCCATCAGCGCCCAGCCGCTGAGGATAATGAAAGCGCCGACCGCGTGAAAACCGCAGCCGGAAATTTCGAGCCAGGCCATTCCGAGGAAGGTCGTTAGGCTGGCGGCAACCGTGCTCCAGTCCGGCGGCGGAAGCGCTCCGTGTTCGAAGTAAGTGCGGAAAAAATGAAAGTAAACAACAATGAGGATGGCCAGGCCTTTTGCCACATCGAGCCAGGGAAGCCGCTTCACCGTGGTGGGGTTAACAGTGCTGGCGGAAATTAGAAAGTCCGAAATGCGGAGATCGTTTCCAGGCCGCCTCGTAATCTCAAAAAGCCTGTCATTCTGAGCGAAGCGAAGAATCTCTAAACATTTTCTGTCTCTGCCCCACTTTCTGACGGCGAAGAGGATCAGAGATTCTTCGCTCTGCTCAGAATGACAGAAATATTTGATGAGATGATTTGGCTCTGTTGAAAAGCCGTCGCGCTGTAGCGTGCGCTGTCACCAGCGCACCGGCCGAGATCGCTGGGAAATCCGCTGAGACAGCGGACCCTTCACTGGGGCAACGCGCACCCGCAGCGTTCCCGTGGTTCCATGGTTTTCAACAAGGCCAGATGATTTCGAGCCTTAAAGTGTTTCGTGTCGGCTTGACGCTCGGAGGTGTCATCTCGAGGCTGGCGAAGCGCGCCGAGAGACCTCTCGCAAGGGTTGGCGGGACCGTTTTCCAGTGAAGTTGGCGCAGACCTTGGGTGAGGTCCCTCGCCGTCGGCGCGGGCTCGGGATGACAATTCCAGTGCGTGGGGTAACGCGCACGATCACTCCACCGAGCGGGTGACCAACCCATTCCCCAGCCTAACGAATCAGGCGGCGCCGCGTTTCTCGAGCACGACCAGGGCGATGCCGCCGATAACCGCGCCGGCCGCGAGCAGAAAACGCAGGGTGAGCGGTTCGCCGAGGAGAAGAATTCCGCCGCTGGCGGCGAGGACAGGCACGCTCAATTGCACCGTCGCGGCGTTGGTGGCTTTCAAACTCGGCAGGGCCGTATACCAAATGACGTAACCGAGACCGGAAGCAATCGCGCCGGAGAGAATGGCGTAAGCCAACCCGGCGCGATCGATCCGAACCCACGGCAAGAGCGAGATGCTGAGGACGGCGGCGAAAGGGACGGCTCGAATGAAGTTTCCCGCCGTGGCGCCGATCGGATTGCCCGCCCCTTTGCCCCGGAGCGAATAGATGCCCCAGGCCACACCGGCTCCGAGCATCAAGGCGGAGCCGCCTAACGACGGGGCCGAGAGCCCAGGGAAGACGAGCAGGAGCAATCCGCCGGCCGCCAGGGCCAGGCCAATGAGTTGTGGCCCGTGCAAGTGTTCCCCTTTGCCCAGACCCCAGAGAATCATCGTAGCCTGGACCGCGCCGAAGAGAAGGAGCGCGCCGGTTCCGGCCGAGAGAGACGTGTAGGCAAACGAAAAAGCCGCGGCGTAGGCGAAAAGGGCGAGCGCAGAAAGCCAGGTGCCGGCCTGCGGCCGTGACCAGTGAACCGCCTTCGCGCGGCTTCGGCGTGGCGGGCGAGTGACAAGTGACGACGAGTTGCGAGATCTCTCAACTAAAGGCGGAGCCGTTCGCTCAACTCTCAACAGCCTTTGCACGAGCCAGATCGCGAGGGCGCCGGACAGAATGCGAACGAAAGTAAAACTGGCCGCATCGATTCCGGTTTGCTTGAGCGCCGCGCGACAGAGCAGGGAATTGCCCGCGAAGGCGATCATCGCCGTTAGCGTGAGGACAAAAACTTTGGCCGGTTTCATCTCCCTTTCTGGCCTTGGGTCGTCTTCATTCGCGAAAACAATTGCCTTGCTTACAATTGTGCCATGAGCTCATCGGATTTGCTCGCGGTCAAGCCCGCTAACGACGACCACTGGAAGTTCCTGCGCGACGTTCTCGTCTTTCAACTTAAAATGCTGCTCGACAACGTGCGCGATTTCGCGCTCATGCCGGTCTCGCTCGCGGCCGCCTTGATCGATCTGATTTTCAAGGGTGAGCGGCAAGGCACACTTTTCTATCAGGTCTTGAAATGGGGCGCGCATAGCGAGGAAGTGATCAATGTCTATAGCGCGATCGCGCATGAAAGGTCGGCAGTTAATCCTGATTACACCATCGATGCCGTGATCAAGCGGTTGGAAGGCGTGCTGGTGCGGGAATGTGAAAAGGGCGGGACCGCGGCGAGCATTAAGACGGCGATGGACCGGGCGATCGATCAAATCCAGGTCGAAACGAGCGGACCGCGCGACCGGGCGAAGGAAGCGGTCGCGCGTGCGACCGACAAGTTGCGGAGCAAATTCGACAGTGGCTCGAACGAGAGCGGAAATTAGCTAACGAAGCTTCGTTTCAGCGGGTCGAGTCCCGGGGGGACGCCAGCTATCAGCCCGCCTTAGGCGGGCTAATTTCTCCGGCCCCTTCGGGGCCACGAGCGATCGTGTCCAGTCGCACGAAACCTGTCGGCAATGCACGACTTTGCTTCGCTCAGAGCAAGCTAGCTCAGCAGCTCGACGATATCGCCCTTACGGATCATCCCTTCGACCAGGACCGCCGCGTAGATTCCGGCCATGCCTCCGTGAGCTTGCGCGACCGCCTTGAGCAAAGCGGGCGTTTTTTCCGCCGTGTCGGGGTCGAGCGTGATGATCATGCAGCGCGTATCACGGTGCCGGATCGAGACGGTAACTTTTGGCCCGATGCGTAAAGAACGGCCAACGAATGCATCTTCAGCGAAACCTTCGCCCGTCGTTAGGTCGAGATAGACGTTGGCGCGGAAACGTCGCTTGTCGATCGGGAGACCGGTTTCTTCGGCGAGTTTGCTCGCGGTCTGCAAGGCGATGAGCGAGAGAGGACGGCAATCCGTCAGGGCGCGCTCCGAACGTCGCAGCGAGAAGCTGGTGCTCTTGGTCGATTCCAGCGCAAAGCATTCGCTCCAGTTCGGGATCGTCGATCGGCAACGTTCGCCCCGTCGGCGTCGTCACCTCCAGCCTCAGTTCCTCCGGTTCGCCATAGATCGGAGTCGCTCCAGCCCCAAGCGCTTCCGCTTCGGTCAAATTCGGAGGCGCAATCGTTTTCTCCGCAGAGCAGAAGCGCGGACGATAGAGCACCATCTGGCGCTGCTCGCGCGCGGTCAGATAAGGAAGCCCCTTTCGCGCCGCCGAACTGCGGAAGGCATACAGTCGGTCACCATAAACGCCCGCAAATCCGGCGAAGATCTCGTTCAGCTCTTCGCCGGCCATGCTTTTGACGGGATAACGCCACAGGCTTTCGATCGTCCCGACTTTCATCGCCTCTTTAGTATCCAACAAAGGCTTCGTCGATGTAGCAATACAACCAGCGCTCACCCGGTTGCGCCGAAGCGATGACGGGATGCCCGATGGCGTGCGCGTGTTTGCTCGCATGTTGGTTAGGCGAACTGTCGCAGCAAAGCGTCGCGCCGCATTCCTGGCACGTCCGCAAATGGACCCAGCTGGCGCCGATCTTGACGCACTCTTCACATTCCCGCCGCTTCGGTTGCTTGATCGAGATGACGGCGTCGATGTGCGAACAGCCTTCGTCGGAGGTCATCATATTTTATTGCGTATTGGCAGTTTCTTAAACGTAATGTCACTCGGCCGCAACGCGCGCGCCCTTTTCCGCGACGGAACGTTTCATCGTGAGAACCAGGATACTGAGCGCAGCCGCGATCACACCGAAGACGAGGAAGCTATCGAGATAAGCTAGTGCGGATGATTGTTGTTGCCGCAGGTTGTCCAGTGTTTGCAATGCCATCTTCCGCGCGGCAACCGGATCGCCAGTTTGTTGGAGGAAGGCAGACTGAACCTGGCTGAGATAGGAATTGAGTGCGGTGTTGAGGGGATCGAGATATTCGCCCAGCCGCAGGCTGTGGAATTGATCGCGACGTTCCTGGATGGTTTGCGCGACCGAAGTGCCGACACTGCCCCCTTCGTTGCGCAGGAGAGCGAGCAAACCGACGGCGGCCCCGCGCAGTTCCTTCGGGATATAGAGGAAGGCCGCGACGTTGAGCGGCGCGAAAATCATCGAGAGGCCCATGATAAATACAACGCGTGGCCAAACGATTTGCCAGGGGCTGATCTCAAGATTCAGACGCGACATCCAGAAACTCCCGAAACCCAGGACGAGCAACCCAGTGGCCATGAGATAGCGCGCATCGACTCCGCGGGAAAGGAGCACGCCGACGATCATGAGCACCATGATCGCGAAAAATCCCGCAGGAGAGAGGACCAGGCCCGAGGTGGTGGCATCGTAGCCGAAGAGCGATTGCAGCAAGGCAGGGAGGGCGGTGGTGTTGGCGTAAAGGACGCCGAAAGCGCAGAAAATGATGATGCAGCAGGAACGGAAATTCCGATCGAGCAGGGTGCGAAAGTTGATCAGAGGATTGGAGATCCGCAGCTCGCGATAGACAAGGGCGCCGAGACAACCCACGAAAAGGACGAGCAAAGTCTGCACGCGAAAAAACGGATCGCCCAACCAGTCCCATTCCTGTCCTTTGCTCAGCACAATCTCCCACGAAATCATCGTGACACTCAAAAGGCAGAGACCGAGCGTATCGAAGCGCTGATGCTTCTCGCGCATTTTGTCATGCTCCGCTTTAAGGTAAGGCGGATCGGTTACGAGCGCGGAGCACATGCCTAACGCGAATAGCCCGACCGGCAAATTGAGATAAAAGATCCAGCGCCAGCCGTAGTTGTCGGTGATGTAGCCGCCGAGGGTGGGTCCGACGATCGGCGCAAGCAAGGCCGCGATCCCAAATACGGTCATCGCCGTTCCTTGTTTTTCTCTCGGAAACGCATCCAGCAGGACTCCCTGGCTTGAGGGTTGCAAGCCGCCGCCGGCCAGACCTTGCAGCACGCGAGAGGCGACGAGCGCGTTCAGACTCGTGGCCATTCCGCACAAGGCTGAGGCAAGGGTAAAGACGGCGATCGAGAGCAGGAAATAATTGCGCCGCCCAAGCCGGACGGAGATCCAGCCGGAGATCGGCAAAATGATGGCGTTTGCCGCGAGATAACTGGTGATGACCCATTCACCGTCGGTCACGGGCGCCGACAATCCGCCAGCCATGTGGCGCAGAGCCACATTCGCGATCGTCGTATCCAGCACTTCCATGAAGGTGGGAATCACCACCGCGAGCGCGACGAACCACGGGTTGATCGCCCGCGCAGTGGTCGGAGCGAGGGGCGCCGAAATCGTACCGGATGAAGTCGCGCTCATCGCCCAGCCGGCGTAGGACCGGCGGATGGAGCAGTAGAAATTAATTCCTGCAGAAACTTTCCAGCGTTCGGGCCGGTCGGTTTGCTTTTTAAATCGACTGAAGGCTCGACCGATAGTCCAACAAAAAGCGGCAGCTTGTTCGGATCGTAATTGGTCAGGTCGATTCGCACCGGCAGGCGCTGGACCACTTTAACATAGTTCCCGGTCGCATTCTGCGGCGGCAGCAACGCGAGCGTCGAGCCCGTGCCGATGGTGAATCCGGAGATGCGTCCTTCGAAGGCGTGCTTTCCGCCATACATATCCACTTCCAGGTCGACCCGTTGACCGATCCGCAAATCGCGCAACTGGGTTTCCTTGAAATTCGCGTCGACCCAGATGTCGCGGAGCGAACGAATAGCCATGAGACTTTGTCCTACCTGCACGTTGTTACCGGGGTTTACGTTTCGCCGTGTAACTACGCCATCGATTTCAGCCACGACCGTGCAGTAGCGAAGGTTGAGCCTGGCCTGGTCGAGATCGCGCTGCGCTTGGAGCAAACCGGCCTCGGCTTGTTTTAATGCAGGCGCATTCTTGATTACGCCGGCATAGATGCGGTTGATGTCGCCGCCGGGATCGCGTTTGTAGAACTCCGCCACCACTTGCCTCGGTGTGAGATCGTAGGATGAGGCCACGACGCCCAGTTGCGCGGCGCCCTGCATGAGTTCGCCCAGTGCCTGTCGCACCGCGGAAAAAGTCTGATCAAGATCCGGCGGCACATCCGTAAGACTCGTCCCTTCCGGCGGCTTGCCTGGAAGGCCAAGAGCAGCGCGCGCCTGGTAAACGTTTTCCAAGGCCTGGGTGACCTGCGCATTGGCGACGTCGAGAGCTTCGCGCTTCTGATCAAAGTCCTGGGGACTGGTGACCTTCGTCGCGAGCAAGTGCTTCGCCCGATCAAACTCAGACTGCGCGAACACCTGCGAGGCCTTCGCTTGGTCCCAGGTAGCCGCGCGGGCGCGGAGTAATGCTACTTGATTGTCCACATCCTCGATGGCGTGTTCGAGCTTGAAACGCAAGCCACGCGTCTGGCCGACGTCCCCTCGCACGCTCGCCTCGGCCACGACAAGATTCGCTTGCGCGGTATCGACCGCGGCCTGCTTGATCGCCATCTGGAGGCGATAAGGCTCCGGATCCAGCTCGACCAGGACATCGCCTTTCTTGACCCGGTTGTTATCTTCAGCCAGAACGCGTGTCACCTGACCAGTCACGCGCGGCGCGACGAAGGTCACGTAGCTATTCACATAAGCATCGTCGGTCGAGACAGTATGCCAGGAATGAACGACTCGCGGGATGACGAAGAAGAGTAGGACGAGAACTCCGACCGCGATCAGGATGTTGCGCAAACGATGATCTTGGGGGGCGGGCGCGGACGGAACTGGTTTCGGCGGAGCATCCGCTTTCGCCGGCGGCGGTGAGGATGCCGGTAGAGGTTGTTGATCCGAAGCCGGTTTCGATTCCTCAGTCGACATGATCACCTCCTGTTTTTGCGTCAGCCGCGTGTTCCAGTTTGTCGGAAACGTTAGCGCATGGTAGCCCTGCGATGCAAAAAAGCGAATGGTTCGCCCGGCCTGAAACCCTTCTGCTTACTTCGAGGTAGGGGTCGCATCTCCATCGACCCCAGCCCAGACCTGCTCGTGGAAAAGTTTGTCCATCTCCTCGGCGGACAAGGTCATCCCGTGTTGAATCCACCAGGCCAATAATGAGAAGAGGTTGCCCGACAGACCGTGTGCGATCGCACTCCTTCGCGGCAACGGGATCCGGCCCGCCCGCGGAATTTCCGTCAGGCGCTGTTCGATCCCGCGGGCGAAGTGCTGCTGGCCCAGTTCCATCACATCATGGAGGCGCTCCGATTCCACCAGGGCGTCGTAGAACGCTCGCATCTCCCCGACATGCGCAAACAACTCCTGCACCGGCGCCACCCGCTCGGACTTGTCGCCAAAACGCGAAAGCGCTGTGGCCATCGATTCGAAGAACTCGTCCGCATCGCTAAGGAAGAGATCGTTCTTGTCACGATAATGCGTGTAGAAGGTCGAGCGACTCACGCCCGCGCGATCGAGAACTTCCTGAACCGTGATCTCGTCGAAGGTCTTTTCCACGAGCAACGCCACCAGGGCGTCGCCCAGCCGATCCCGGCTCCGCCGCACTCTTTGGTCTTCGTTTTTACCCAGATCAGCCAGGTTTCTGGACACCGGGCCCTTCTCTGTTTGGTTTCTGCTTATAGTCATACTGGACAAACGGGAAGCCGCACGCGCAGGCTTGTGGTTATGAAAGATAACCGACTCGGCGGGATCGCGCTAATCGTTGGAGCGCTCAGCGGAATGATTACGATGAGTCTTCATCCGGTCGCAGGCGCGCATCCGATCACACCGGCGCAGTTTGAAAAACTGGTGCCGCTCATGGTCGGCGTTCACGTCCTCGCCATCGCTGGTGTGCCGCTTTCGTTTCTCGGTGCGCTGGCGCTCACGCGTCGGTTGGATTCGCCCAGCCGTCTCGCTCTTGCCGGCCTGGTCATCTACGGTCTCGGATTAGTTGCCGTTACGATTGCCCCGGCGATGAGCGGTCTGGTCGGCACCGAAGTCATCCGTCGCCTGATCGCGCACGGACCGGGAAGTGAACAGTGGCGAACCGTGATGGCCTACAACTTCATCATCAATCAAGCCTTTGCCCAAATCTTTGTCGTGGCTTCGTGCACGGCGATTGCACTTTGGTCGCTCCGCATCGTTATGAGTCGCGCGCTTTCCGTTGCGGTCGGGGTTTATGGGCTGCTCCTGGCGCCCGCGGTGATTATCGCAATGATCACCGGCGGCCTAAGTCTGGATGTGCACGGCTTCGGCCTTATCACCTTCGGCCAGGCAATCTGGTTTATTGTCCTGGGTGTTATGCTGAGTCCGCTCGCAGGATCCTCTTGCACACGAGGCCGCAACCGCTTCCAGGGCAGCGTAACATCGAAATCGACCACATGAGATCTTGGACTCGCAGAAGCGAGTCCCTCCGGAGGGACGAGCTTCCGCTCGTCCAGTTTCTGCAGACCGTCGCTGACTCACCCGTTACCCTCCATTAGAAACCTTTCACTTCAACGCGTCGGATTCGCCAGGTGTTTGACCACCTTCTCCATTCCGGCGACGACGCGAGTCATCGAGTCGTAGTCCAGCTTGTCGGGCGTATCACTGGCTGCGTGGTAATGCGGATAACGAAATGGCGCCGTGTCCGTCACCATGATGCCGGGATAACCGTGCTGCCAGAACGACCATTGGTCCGACCAGCCGACGCCGGGAATCATCGCGGGCAGGGCGCCACCTTCGGATGGGATTTGCGCATGCTGGCGGAACTCACCCAGCGCATCGCGCAAGAGCGAGCGCGAGGCGACATTGCCAACGAAGGCAATGAAGTTGCCCGTGCGCGGATAGAGAGAACCGAGCCCGGGCGCAGGATAACCTTGAGAGCCGGACTCATTCGAGTAATAGCCGATGGTTTCCAGACTGATCATGGCCTCGATCTTGTCCCCGCGTTCACGGCAACGGCCAGCGTAGACAAAGCTGCCCATTTGCGATGTCTGGAAGTAATGCGGCTCTTCGTTTACGAAGGCCACAAAACGCAGTTTGCGTCCGTTATGCGAAACGGCCAGGCGCCGCGCGAGAGCGAGAAGAGCAGCGACCCCGCTCCCATTATCATTCGCGCCGGGTGAGCCGAAGACCGAGTCGTAGTGAGCGCCGATCAGGACGATCTCCGGCGATGCGCCTGGTAACTCTGCTTCCAGGTTGTCACAGCGCTTCGCCTGCACCTCATATGCCTCCCGGCGCACTTTCCAGCCGAATCTGGTCAACTCACTCTCGATATATTGCGCGGCCAGTTGCAGCCGCGCGTAATGCGTGAGATTGCGTTCGCCGATTTCACCGCCCAGCTTCTGCACGTGCGCGATCAGCTCGGCGCGCAATTCCTTCTCTTCGGACGTAAGGGGTGGCGCCGTTCCGTAGAAGTTTTTCCCGGGCATTCGGATCATGAGGAGCCAGCCTAGCACGAAGAGAAAGACGAGACCGGATGCGAAAAGAATAGCAATCGTCTCGACAGATTTCGAAAGACGTCGTCCCGCCATTCTGCCGGGTCTAGCCTGTCGAATGGCCGAAGGCAACTGAGAAGCGGAATCTGAGCGCCTCCAGCGTTTGGCCAAAATTCGATGGACTCTTTTGCCCGGATCCCCTTTTATCGGCATCCAAGCAGAATGCGGCACCTCTGCTAGTCTCTAAAACATGACCTCGGACGACGAGCACCTTCGGTTGCTATCAATTTTCCACTACGTCGTTGCTGGATTGGCGGCTCTCTTCTCGTTCTTTTCGCTATTTTATGCCCTCGTTGGGCTGCTAATGCTTTATGATTCGGGCCACCAGAAAAACGGTGGACCGCCCCCGCACTTAATTGGCTGGTTGTTGATCGGTTTTGGGTGCTTCTTCTTTTTACTCGGCCTTGCGTTTGCCGTCTGCATCATTCTTTCGGGCCGCTTCATAAAGCAACACCGGCGTTATTGGTTTAGCTTTGTTGTCGCCTGCGTCGAATGCGTGTTCATTCCGTTTGGCGTCGTCCTCGGGGTCTTCACGATTATCGTCCTTTCCCGCCGGTCAGTGAAAGAGCTTTACGGGATCGAAACTGCGACCACCCCGGTGTGGTCGGGTGCCAAGGGCACTGATACACGATGAAAATGGACGCAAGCAGAACCCAATGGCATACGAACGCCGGCGTTGTAGCCGGGATCAACGATCCCGGGGCCAACGGCGGTTCGCAAAGTTAAGAGTACGCCACGTTGCAGCGCAGCGAAGTGAGCCTTCCGATCCCACCAAACCAATCGCCGCCCAGGCAAGACTGGGATGAGGAATGGCTGGCCCGAATTCGTCAGTGGGACTGGCGGACCATCGCCCTGGTCCTGGGTATCAAGGTGCTCCTCCTGACTTTCGCGGTGCAAGCCATGGCCACGCTCTCGACCCCGCACGACAGTTGGCTCGAGATCTGGAACCGCTGGGACGCGATGCACTATCTCAACCTCGCGAAAAACGGTTACGCCGCGGTCGGCGACAACCGCGTCTCGCTCGTCTTTTTTCCTCTCTACCCGTGGTTGGTGCGGGCCGTGGCTGTCCTGGTTCATGACTACATGGCGGCGGCCTTTGTCGTTTCGGGAATCGCTTCCGTTGCCACGGGCTTGTTGCTTATGCAGTTGGCGCGCTGCGATGAATCCGAGGAAGTCTCGCGGCTCGCCGTCTGGTTTCTCTTTATCTTCCCGACCAGTTACTTCCTTCACATCTGTTATACGGAAAGTCTCTTTCTCGCCTTGACTCTCGGTTGCTTTCTTGCCGCGCGAAAAGATCGCTGGGCGCTCGCCGGGCTGCTCGGTGCCGGCGCCTGCCTGACGCGGGTGAACGGATTGATCCTCGGACCGGCCCTCGCGACAGAGGTCATTTTGCAATACTGGAAAACGCGGCGGATTAACTTCCGCTGGCTCTGGCTGGGCCTGATACCCTTCGGCTTTCTCGGCTATCTCTGGCTCAATCACGAAGTGACTGGTGACTATTTCGCCTTCACCAAGATCATGCACGAGCACTGGTATAAGAAATTCGCGACGCCGTGGTTAGGTATCCACGATGTCTGGCTCCGCGCCCTGGGCATGAATGTGAACGAAGGCCTCAATGAGTTTATCGCGGTTGCGCTCGTGACGGTCTGCACCGTCTGGTCGTGGTTTCGACTGCGGCCCTCCTATTCTGTCTGGATCACATTGAACTGGTTACTCATGACCAGCACGGCTTATGTCCTGAGTGTGCCGCGTTATACGTTGACGCTCTTCCCGGTCTTCATTCTTTTCGCCAAGGCGACCACGGGACGGAGCTTCTGGTTTGCAATGCTCACGGTCTGGTCGCTCCTTTATTTCGCGCTCTACGCCGGCCGTTTCGTGCAGGGTTTGTGGGCCTTCTGAATCTGGCTGGATGACAACAACCTAAGCTTCTTCTAGCGAGAAAGAGGACGATATCGCAGCGGTGGCTGACGGAGCACTGCGAGAGAGCGGTCTGCTCCGGCGCGCGCCTGGCACCCCGAGAGAACCGCCGCGCCGTAACCGTCCCCCCAAATGAAACGCCCTAAAACCCCCTTAACTTAGTGCCATTCGGGTCGGTCCTTTTTTCTTGCATTTTCCGGTTGTAGATCGGCTCATCGCCCAAGGCGGCGATCACGCCTCGCCTAATCTAAGGAATCGGAGTCGAATGCAAGCAGGGCAGGGGCTCTCGTCATTGGGGGTCGGCTGTGCGGAGGTCCGCGCGCCCCGGAGGGACGCGTCGACAGGGGGTCGAAGAGCACCCGCGCTTCGATACAGATGCAATGAAGCCTCCTTTTCGGCGCGAGCCGCCGCCGTGGCCCAAGCTCCTCGGCGCGGCCACGATCAGCAGTTTGGTCACGCTCTTTCTGGCGCGGAATTTTTTTCCGACGGAGAAAAAAATTCGGCATGCGATCAAGGCCGATTACGACGTGGGAAGCGAAGTTTTCGCTCGCACGATCGGCCATTTGCTCGGGCCGCCGTTGATCGAGGGAAACAAGATTACCCCGCTGGAGAATGGCGATCAGATTTTTCCCGCGATGCTCGAGGCGATTCGTTCCGCGCAGCGCACGATCACGTTCGAGAATTTCCTTTGGCAGGAAGGCGAGGTCTCCGACACTTTCGCCGCCGCTCTCGCGGAGCGGGCCCGGGCCGGAGTGAAGGTGCATTTCCTCCAGGACGCGATCGGCAGCGAACGCGGTGCATGGCCGCGCCATGCAGTTGATGAAACGCGCCGGAGTGATGGTGGAAATTTTTCGCTTCGTCCATTTCTCGCGCATCAATTACCGGACCCATCGCAAGATTCTCGTGATCGATGGTCAGCGCGGCTTCATCGGCGGCGTCGGGATTTCCGATGCAGTGGAAAGGCGACGGGCGCACCCACGGTTTGTGGCGCGACTCGCATTATCAGATCGAAGGGCCGGTCGTGGCGCAGTTGCAACAGGCCTTCATGGATAACTGGATGGAAACGCGCGCCGAGCTGTTGCACGGCGATCCCTATTTTCCGAAGCAGGAAAAGGCTGGGGAACAGCGTCTGCCAGATCTTCAAGAGCTCGGCGGGCGAGGGCTCCGACAGCGCGCGCCTGATGTTGCTGGTCTCGATCGCGGCGGCGCGCGAACACATCCGGATCGCGAACGCCTATTTCATCCCGGATAACCTAACGAGAAGAACTCTGATTGCGGCGTTGCAGAGGGGGGTGAAGGTCGAAATCATCACCCCGGGTCCTGACATCGACGCACAGCGGGTCCGCGCCGTCGGCAAAACGCGCTGGAAACCGTTACTCGAGGCGGGGGCGCGCTTCTACGAATACCAGCCGGCGCGTTTTCATTGTAAGTATCTGCTTGTCGACGATTGCTGGGCCTCGGTCGGCTCGGCCAATCTCGACAATCGCTCCCTCTCGCTGAACGAAGAGGCGAACCTGAACGTGCTCGATGGAAACTTCGCCAGGAAACACGCCGCCGTCTTCGACGAAGACAAAAGCCATTCCCGCGAAGTCACACTGACTGACTGGCGGAGTCGCCCTTGGAAGGAAAAAATCAACGGGCGCGCCATGTCGATTTTCCGGTCGCAGATGTAGCTGTGCCTGACGATGACGAAAACACCCTCGTCCAGAATTCGCGTTGCCACCTACAACGTGCATGGCTGTGTCGGAATGGATCGCCAACGTTCCGAGGCGCGCATCGCGGAGGTGATCGCCGGCCTCGAGGTCGACATCATTGGATTGCAGGAACTCGATCTGAGCCGGAAGCGTTCCGGCGGCGTCGATCAGGCCGGGCGGATCGCTGAGCAACTTGGCTGGCATCGTCATTTCCATGCCGCGATCCAGCGCGGCGAGGAGCATTATGGGCACGCCATTCTCAGTCGCCACCCGCTCACGTTGCGGCGCGCGGTTTGCCTGCCCGGGAACGCGCCTTTTTTCTGCCGCGAAGAGCGGGCCGCGCTCCAGGTGGATGTCGCGACCGACGCCGGGGTGATCCACGTCATCAACACGCACCTTGGCCTTGGCCGGCGCGAGCGGCGTTTGCAGGCTGAACTGCTCAGCAGCGCGGACTGGCTCGATGACAACTCCGGCGGCGCACCACTCATCCTGCTCGGAGATTTTAACAGTCTTCCCGGGTCGCGCCCGCATCGCACCCTCAGTGGCCGGCTGCGCGATGTGCGCGAGATGGTTCGGGCCGCGCGCTCGCTGCGCACTTTTCCGACGTCGTTGCCGCTCTTCGCGGTCGATCACATTTTTGTTAACGCCGCCCTGCATCCGGTCAGCGTAGCGGTCCATCGGACCGCGCTCTCGCGCATTGCCTCGGATCACTTTCCGCTCGTCGCCGAGCTGATGATGCGTGACTCCGCCAGATCGTCAGCGCCGATGCCGGCATCTCCAGCTTGATCTCGCATGGCTTCGGTCGCTTCTCGTCGTCGGCCGGCCAGATCTCGTCATCGAAATGCAGCGGCGCTTTTTTCCAACGCAACCGCACCTTTCGAAGGCGCCTCGTTGGAAGCGGAAACTTTTTTCTCTTTCCCGCGAGCCGGACCGCAAAACACTCGAGCAGGAGCGCGCGGTCTTCCTCGCGCGCACCGACAAAATCCAGGCGTCCGTCATCAGTCGCCGCTTCCGGCGCCAGCTGCAAAGCCGGGCCGACGGAGCGAATATTCATCACGTGCCAGGGCAGATAACGCCCCGAGAAATCCTCGCCATCCAGTTTGATCGTCCACTTTCTCGCGGGATGCCGGCGCCAGCGCCGGCGCAGCTCGCGGACGTGCTGTTTCACCTGCTCGGTCTTGGTTCCTACCGTGGTCGTGGCGTCGTCTCTTTTTCGCTCATAGAGATAATCCGCAAACAAGCCGGCGCCGGCGCCTTCGAAGAAATGGCGTGTTCCCCAAGAGCCGCCACTTTCCCGACCGTCCCATCGCCGCTCGCGACCAGTCAAGGTCGAGCTTTCCCTTGAGGCATTTCGTTAGTCCTCTTTTCTTCGGCGACTGATAAATCGCCTTGTGCCCGGCTTTGCCGAGCGCGGCCATGATCTCGTCCGCTTCATCTTCCTCGCTGCCCGCCCCGGGATTACGCACCAACAGAACGCGCATCGTTCTTAGTCCGAAGGGCGCCCCGGCTTTGCGCGTATCTGTCTGGCCGCTCGGGCCAAAACATTCCGATGAGTCGCGCCTTATTCCCGCGCGGCGACAGCCGCGTTGATGCGCAGCGCCGAATATTATGCGGCTTGGATTCAAACTTCGCTAAACTGCCAACCATTATGAGACGCTCCCATATCAAATGGCTCCCGATCCTGATCGCGGGCATTTTTTTCGCCTATCAGTATTTCAGTTCGGAGAAATTCGTGAATCCGGAAACAGGACGCGCGAGCCACGTTGGCTTGTCCACCCAACAAGAGGCGGCGCTCGGCTTGCAGAGTTACAATCATGTCCTGGCGCAATCACAGTC
Organism: uncultured Verrucomicrobiae bacterium; assembly: GCA_963737995.1. Lineage (GTDB taxonomy): Bacteria > Verrucomicrobiota > Verrucomicrobiia > Chthoniobacterales > UBA10450 > Palsa-1392. Next base: position 379,689 of record CAVTUV010000007.1, on the reverse strand, counting down.
GATCGATTCCGGGCCCGAATTCGAAATGGTCAAACGAGTCGCGACAAGACTGGCCGCAGCGACGGGATCGTTCGGGAGCACATTCGACTGGCGAGAGTCACTCATTCGCGACGACCAGGTGAACGCTTTTTGTCTGCCCGGTGGGAAGATCGTTGTTTACACCGGGATTTTGCCGTTGGCCGAAAACGACGCCGCCCTTGCCACCGTGCTCGGGCATGAGATGGCCCACGCCACTTCGCGGCACGGCGCGCAACGCGTCCTCCAGCAAAACCTCGCCCAAACCGCCATGACCGGGATCGCCGTTTCGCTTTCCGACATGGATTACGACAGGCAGCGTACGATCATGGGCGCTTTAGGCGCCGGGGCGCAGTTCGGTGTCCTCATGCCTTTCGGGCGCGAGCATGAATCGGAAGCCGACCACATCGGGCTCATCTACATGGCCCGCGCCGGCTACGATCCGGAGGAGAGCATCCGGTTTTGGGAAAGAATGGAACGGAGCGGCGGCAATCAACCGCCCGAGTTCCTCTCCACTCATCCTTCCCACGGGCACCGCATCCAGCAGTTGCAGAGCTGGATGCCGCAGGCGCTCGAGGAATACCACAAGGCCGCCGGGAATTGAGCGAGTCGTCAGGCTAATTCTCGTCGTCGCTCTGCGGCACGGCGAGGGGAGAGATGACCATCACGCGCGAAATCTTTTCGCCCGGATCGCGTCGCGCCTCGAGACGCACTTCCTGGCGCGACTCCGAGCGCGCGCTCAAATAGAGAATTACGGTGATGGCGCCGTTGACCGGCATGTTGTTGCGCGTGTGATTGATTTCCTGGTTGGCCACCGCCTTTTCCCAGGCATCTCCCAGTTCGGCCGGCGTCAGCGGCGAAGTGCCATTCTCAACGACGGCCGGTTCCCCGTTGATGAGTTCCTTGGCGACCGGCCCGGCGGAAGTGAACTGCGGCACCTTTGGCGTCCAGGCCGGCAGCTTTGCCGGCCCGGGCGCATCGACGACCGCTTGCTTGGCCGCTTTCTCTTTTGCCTCCTCCGTGTCGGTCTCATCCATGATCTTTTTCACATCCTGCATTTTCATCTGGATTTTTTTCGCGGCCTCGTTTGCCTGCTTGATCGCTAAACTCAATTCGTTCTCGGAATCTTGCGCCCGCAGCAGTGGCGCCAGACCTAGCGCCACCAAGGTCAGGAAGCAATCGGAGTGAGATTCTTCATGGCCGCGAGACTAACAGACGCATCGCGCATCCAGCGAACAGATTGTGCTTAGGTCGCCTCGCGAGCGCGTCGCGCCCAGCGCAACTTCGCAGCGGTCGACCGCGGATTGGAATGCCGCTCGCTCGCCGATGGGCGGACCGCGTTGGTTGCGATGCTGGAATAGGAGCCGTCCCGCAGACCGGCGGCGAACGCTTTTTTTACGCGGCGATCCTCGCCGGAATGGAAGGTGAGGATCGCGGCGCGCCCGCCCGGCCGGAGGCACACCGGGAGATTGCGCAGGAAAGTATCGAGCGCAGAAAACTCATCGTTCACCGCGATGCGCAGCCCCTGGAAAACGCGCCGCACGGACAGATCTGTTGCCTCCTTGCCGAGGCCCGGCAGACTGGCGCAGATCGCACTGCGCAGCGCCCCCGTTCCGTGAAAAAGCCGCCCCGCCAGGGCCGCAGCGAGCGTCGTTGCGTGCGGTTCATCCGCATTTTCTATCAACAGCCTGACGAGTCTGTCGCGCTCAATCTTTTGCAGAAAAAGGGAGGCCGGCTGACCGCGCTGCGGGTTCATGCGCAGATCGAGTGGCCCGTCGTGTTTCGCCGAGAAACCGCGCGCCGGATCGTCCAGTTGCATGGAAGAAATGCCAAGATCCGCCAGGATAATGTCCGCGCCGTCGAGTCCGGCGCGGGCGAGCGCTTGGGGTAACCCAGCGAAGTTGGTCCGCTCCGCGCTAAAGTTCCTTGCCTCCAAGCCTAACGAACGGAGACGCGCGACTGTTTTCGGGAGCTCGATCGGATCGGTATCGAGACCGAGCAAATGTCCGCCGGGCAGAAGACGGGCGAGGATTTCCTCGGCATGGCCGCCGTAGCCGACGGTGCTGTCGACGGCGATTTCGCCGGGCTCGGCGCGAGTGCGGCGAGGATTTCCGCCACCATGATTGGGCGATGCGAGCCAGCCGGAGTCTTGCCGGCGGCGATCACCTTCGCGACCGTGTGGGAATAACGCGCCGGATCGCGTTCCTTATATTTCTCCGCGAAGCGACGCGGATTCTTCCCGCGATAACGCGGGCGGCGCTGATGCGGGGAGGAAGATGCAGAGGTCTTGGACATTCTGGATCGGGCCTGCGAAAAAAACGGGCTGCGCGCTCGCCTAACGAGCGGCTCTATTCAGCGACAGGCTCGAAGCCCGCGAACATTTCCGCCGCTTCGGCGAGGGTGTTGAGCGGCACGCAATCGCAGACCGCGAAAAACTTGTTCCACATTGCGAGCACGTTGGGATTCCGATGTGCGGCATCGATCGCCTCGCGCGATTTCCATTCCGAGACTTCGATGAGCGTACCGTCCTTCGCGCGCATGATTACCGGCACGCGCTCGGTTACGAGTCCTTCCTGACGGAGCATCGGCACGCGCCCCCGGACGAGCGACAAGAGCGCTTCCTCCTTTCCCTGCTTCGACCGATAGGCCACGATCACACACACGCCGCTCATCAGCCCTGGAGACTAGAGAGCGCCGGCGACCGGTGCAATTTCTTTCCGACAGCCTCAGTGCCGACCGAGGGCCCCCGCCAAATGAACTGGACAGCGTTTTTCGCTTGTTTCCCGGGCTGAAATGATTTTGCTGCATTGGCAGCGATTCTGTGCAGACTGCAGGGGCCAACCAAAGATGAAAACAAAATTCCTCGTCACCGTCATTCTTCTCTCCACTTGCCTAACGAGCTGGGCATGGTTCCCCAAACCCATCACGCCAGAAAAAGTCAATCAGATCCGCATTGGCCAGACGACGGAGGCGGATCTTCTTGCGCTCTTCGGTCCGCCGACCACCAGATTCGTCGATATGTCCCACGTCATCTCGCTCGATTGGTTCCGCTCCGTCCCGATGCCGCCATCGGGTTATCTGCCGGTCATCGGCCAGTTCCTCGATGGCCTCAACGTTGACGCACAACAACTTTCGGTCGTTCTCAGCCCGGGCGGGAGGGTGTTGCGTTACGTTGCGCATAGCTCAAAGGACAAACCAAGACCGGATGGGGTGTGCGCGGTCTTGAACCAGAACCGCTCCTCCAAGTAATCGGTTGCCTTAAACGCGGCCCGTTTTTTCGGTTTCGATCTGCGCCGCAGCCGGAACTTCCGCCCTGCCCGGCGCCGCCCTGCTGGGATCTCGTTCGCAGCCGGCGTCGTGCAGCACTTGTTCGAGACGAGTGCGGTTGATCGGCTTTTGCAGAACGGCAAGCGCGCCGGAGGATTCGGGCGTGAGCTCGCTCCGTTCGCCGCAGCCGGAGAGAAAGAGAATGCGGCCGCCGGGATCGTCGCTCAGGATGTTGCGACAGGCCGTCAAGCCGTTCAACTTCGTCATCGCGAAATCCATCAGCACGACATCCGGCTTGTACTGGCGATAGGAGCGAATCGCATCGAGCCCGGAATGCACGACGCCGATCACTTCGTGCCCGCACGAGCCCACGAGGTCGGCCAGCACGCCCGAGAAAGCCCTTTCATCATCAGCAATCAGCACGCGCACTCCCTTACAAAGAGAAGATTTCGTGCCTTTCTAACAAGATTTATCATCCGCCCGTTCGTTTGCGGTCTTGGGATGCGATGGACTGCTCAATCCGCGGGTCCGGCACCAGCCAAATGACCGCGACAACGACATAAAGCGCGCATGAGATCCAGGGCTGCACCAGGGCCAACGCAACCGCCGCCGCGTAGAGGAACGGAGAAAGGTTGCCCTTCCAGTCACCGCCGACGGCGCGTGCAAGCGGGCAGTCCGGCCCTTCCGCCTTGATCAACGAACGCTGCAACAACCAATAGGCGCAGGCGGCACAGAGCAGGACCACGCCGTAGAGCGCTACCGGAAGCGCGGCGAAGTGATTTTCGCCCATCCATCCGGTCACGAAAGGAACGAGCGAGAGCCAAAAAAGCAGGTGCAGATTCCCCCAGAGATTGCGCCCGGCGATGCGCCCGACCGCGTGCAGCATGTGGTGATGATTGTTCCAATAGATCCCAAGGAAAACGAAGCTCAGCACGTAGCTGAGAAAGATCGGCCAGAGCGCCACGAGCGCGGCCAAATCCGCGGAATGCGGCACCTTCAATTCCAGAACCATGATTGTAATGATAATGGCAAAGACTCCGTCGCTGAAGGCTTCGAGTCGGTTCTTGCTCATGTCCGGAGTCTGGACTTGCGGCTGCGCCGGCAAAAGCTGAAATTCAAATGACCGCCCATGACGCGGGACCTTATGGGCGCGGCACAGGGCGGTTGAAGAGTGCCAGGGCGACCGTTCCCGGCCGCGGAGCTTCGCCGTCCGCACCGAAAGATCCGTCAGTTCTAACGTCGATAGAAATACAAAGCGTGCGCCCGCCTTGCGAGAGCTGTCCCAGACCAGACCAACCTGGCAAAGGGCAGCACCGCCAGCCAAACGAGAGAAGAGCCGAGAATGAGCCAGGGCTCGAGATAGAATGCCTTGCCAATATGCCGACCAGGAATACTCCAGCTCGCCGCTGTAGGACACGATTGTGATTTCACCATGCTGTCTGATCTTTTGCGTATCTTCGCTCCACGATGAAGTCGAGCAAGCTCAAGCCCGCTCCACTACACCATTGTCATTGCAAAGTAATCCTGGCAACGCGCAGCACAGAAACCGCGTTCGGAAGCCAACGAACCTAAGGATTCTGGAACCCCGAAAACAAGTGGCTGAGCAAACTCCCGAAGATCGCCATGACAACGAAAAGAAGGACGACTATTGCCGGGATGAAACAGCAAAAGACGAGAAATCCCGCCGCCATCCACTTAAACATGAGTTTCAGGATGGAGACGAAGGGCAGATCAATATCCACCAGCGCGATTCGGCGCGACTCGGTGGGTGATGCGGCGATTGTCGATGGTGAAGTCAGTGAACTCCGGTAGGGAGGCGGATCCTCCGAGCTCACTCTCGGAGCAGGCGGATCCACGGGCGCCGGCAGCTGCGTGCCGTATTTCAGCATCGGCAGAAAGTCATCGATTGTCTTCCAGTCGCCGCCGCTTGCCAGTCGGCAAGGCGTGTGTCGATCAACGCGACCATCTGCGAACAACTGCGATATCTGCGCCTCGGAATACGGCCCCTCGGTGCGATCGGAGAGTTTCAAGGAATAAGATTGCATTGGGAATTCGGAATCTACGAGCGCGCGTGCTATTTGAAAGGACAACCAAAACTAAGGCTGCACGAGTTCAACCCGCCGGTTGAGCGCGCGTCCCGCTTCGCTCCCATTCGACCCGAGCGGGGCGAGGAAGCCGACGCCCGATGCGGAAATGCGCGCCTTGGCCAGTCCGTAAGATTTCACAAGATCGGCCGCGACCGCTTCAGCGCGCCGGCGCGAAAGCTGCATGTTGTAGGCATAGCCACCCTGACTGTCGGTGTGACCTACGACATAGACCTTGAGCGCAGGCTGCGGTTGCAGGAGTTTCGCAATTTCATCGAGCGTCGGGCGCGATTCCTTCTTGATATCGGCCTTGTCGGTATCGAAGTAAATTCCATAGAGCGCGATGTGCCCGGCCTCGCCCAGACCCTTGGCCATCTCCGCGGCGTTGACCATTTTGTTCTCCAGCCCGCCGGTCTCGATGACATTGAGCTCCGCATAGATGCTCCCATTATTCTGGCTCACTACCAGTTCCGCGTAGGTCTTGGCCTTCTGCGCCGCGAGATAGCGGAAATTGAAACCATCCACCCACATCAACGGCACGTTAAGCGTGCCGAGCGCACCCGCGAAGGCGGTGCCCCCACACGCGTCCGTCTCACATTTCAGGAGGGTCTGGTAGCCAGCGGCGGCGATTTGATTCTCGTAGTCGCGGAACACTTCCGCGATCGAGGGCCCTTCGGCGGTGCGATAGGCGATGCGCGTCACGCGGCCTTCGAGCTTGCGCTCGTCTGCCGGTTGGTCGCTTTCGAAGACAGCGGCTTGAATCTTCGTTTCGTCAAAATCCTTCACTTCATACCCGCTCATCACCGATCCGGCGAACCGGCCAATTTCGGGATAATCCTTCCCGCCCTGCACATCCGTTTCGACCGCAACAGCAGTGCCTGCGCCCAAAAGCATGCACATGGTGAAGGTGATGAGTTGACGCTGCCTGATTTCTTTTCCTGTTTGCATTGCAATGGCATATAGCGGTGCGCTTGCTTGCATTGCAAGCAGAAGCCCGCCGGGCGCGCGCCCGCGGTCGACCGCGTCTGAAGGCGGCCGGGAGTGCGCCCGCTCTGCAAAAGCCACGTTCCGGCTTTCCCGGGCGAGCAGATGAACTGGCCTGGCGACAAGCGACACCAGCTATCACCACGCAGTGACCCGCACCGACAGGGCAGAGTTGTAACAGTTCTGTTACTAACTCGCTTCGATGAAATCCCAATCTATCTGTAACAGTCTCGTTACTAAGATTGAATTGCGCCATAGCTATCAGAGCCGAAGAGTCATGGTGTTGCGAACAAATGTTAGTTAAACTTCAACACGAGTTATCTATGAAAACAGAACAAACAGCACAAAGTAACGACCTGGGGAACGAGGGTATGCGGGGCTTGGAACGCTTCCACGACCTGCTCCCCGCTCCGCATCCCATGGCACGGCGATCATTCCTCCGTAGTCTGGGCCTTGGCGCCGCCCTCTTAACCCCGGCGGCGGGCATGATCGCAGGCGCCGGCCGGCTCCGCGCGGCCGCGCGGGCGTCCGATGCGGCCACGACAGGAGACATCCATATCATGCGCTTCCTCGCCGCGGCCGAGCTGATCGAGGCTGACCTCTGGCAGCAATACACGGAGCTGGCCCTTGGCAACGACTCCTACCGAGAAGCGATCGAAGCCATCGATGACGATTTTCCCCAGTACATCAACGACAACACCGACGACGAGATCAGTCATGCCGCCTTCCTTAACGCCTACATCGCGTCGGTCGGCGGTCAACCGGTTAACCTGGACGCATTTCGCACTTTGCCAAGCAGCCACGCGACCGGCGCGCTCCAGATCGGGCGACTGACTAACCTCATGAATCTAACCGTGGATACGAGCTGGTGGATTCGCTACCGCAGTCCCGATAATCCGGACTTCGGCGACATTTTTCCGCAACTCATCAACATTGTGAATCGGCCCGCCATTCCTCCGCGCGATCTGCCGGCGGGATCCAAGCAGATACAGGCCATCGCAAATACCGCCGCCTTCCATTTCGGCACGATTGAGCAAGGTGGATCTAGTCTTTACGGTGCGATGTCGGTCAAGGTGTCAGATCTGACCGTGCTCAGGATCGTGACCAGCATTGGAGGCACGGAAGTGTTCCATTTTGCGATTTGGAACGACGGCGCTGGTAATATTCCGGCAGTCAGAGTTCCCGGTCTGGCCTTCCCGGACATTGAGGAGGCATTTGATGGAGACCCGTTGCGTCAGAAATCGCTCATCATGCCCGAGCCGTGTGCTTTCATCGGTGCCAATCTGCCGCTTTGCTCGGTGATTCGTCCCACCTCGCTCGCGCTGGCGGGTGCTGGAGCTGCCGTCACGGCGCTGACTGGCTCGGGCCTCTTTGCCGGCCAAAGCCCGGCGTTCTTCCAGACGCTGAATGGTCTGGCCCACGCAGCCGACGCTGCTGTCCGGCAATGCTAGTTTTGGTATGGCGTGGACGTTGGCCATGCCAAGGGGACGGACGAATTCGTCCGTCCCCACCAAAACTTGCCGAGCTTTCAAAAAGCCCGTCCTTCCAGATATTCCAGCCGCCGGTCGCGAATTTCTGCTGGACGGTGACGAATCGCTCCGCCAATCTCTGGCGCATGAAAACTGGAAATTTGCTCGGGGCGCTCACCGCCGTTTTAGTCAGCTCGGCCCTGGCCGAAACCGCGGAGTATTCGGCTACCGAAGCCGCCAAACACATCGGTGAGACCGCTACAGTAACGGACAAGGTCGAGCGCGCCAACCAGGCCAAAGGCGGTAACATTTTCCTCAACATGGGCGGAGTGCACCCCAATGAAACCTTCACCATCTTCATCCCGGCAGATGCGGCCGAAAAGTTTGCCGACTTCAAAAAATACGAGGGCGCGACGGTCAGCGTTACGGGCAAGATTACCGCCCACGGCGAGAAGCCCGAGATAACCGTTAACTCACCCGACCAGATCACCATTAAGGAAGGATCGCCCGGCAAAGAAGAAACGCCGGCCAAGACCGAAACTCCCACACCTTCACCGGCGGCGAGCTAGCCTGGTGGCTTGGTCCGTGGGCGGTGTCGGGAAACCTCGTTTCGCCTCAGGCTGGAGCTGCGTCGCTTAATATCGTTGACGCGGAGTGGGACGCGGCGCAGTTTGAAACCTCACGTGCGTGTCGAAGCGCTCCCGCTTCGATGACGTTCGTTCACACAGGCGTGCCCGATTGGCTGTCTTGGTTGGATGGGCGTCCTCTAAATGCAACAAACCGAAAAGGAAGATAAGAAAAACATGAAGTTACTTAGCGCCACACTCGTGGCTATCGCCGGGATCAACCTTTGCGCCGCGCCCATCACCCTCGCTGCGGGCAACTCTGGAGTCGAAACTAAAATCAAATCGATGGAAGATGCCTGGGCCGCGGCCCAATTGCAAAAGGATCATGGCGCCAGTGTCGTGGAGGGTTTCCTGGCCAGCGATTACCACGGAATTACCTCCAAGGGAAAGCTGCGCAATAAGAAAGAGCAGATCGAACAGATTCGGAAGGATACTGACACCTACACTTTTTCGAAAAATGACAGTCTGAAAGTGCATGTCTACGGGGCTGACCTCGCGACCGTTTGCGGCACTTCGACCGAAAAAGGCAAAGACAAGGATGGGAAAGAATTCAGCCGATCTTTTGCCTGGCTCGATAGCTGGATGCAGCGCGACGGTCATTGGCAATGTATTGCCAGCTCGGGCGCCCCCCTAAAAAAGGAGCAATAACGAAACGCGCGAAAACCGCGCCAAGTAGTCGAACAGCGTCCGTCACCATCCGATGCCGGCGGTGTTTTGTTTGGGTCTATCGTGGTCGAAGAAGATCACGTTTTGCCCGGCTGGAACCGTCTCCGGTTTATTTGATTGACAGGTAAAGACATGCGTCCCAGCTTGCGCTGAACGCGTGCGAAAGCGCGTGTGCCTGGATGCGGTTCGTTCCGACTGGGCGCCTGAGTGGGTCGCCTTGGTTTTGAATGGGCCTCGTCCCAACCAAAACCAGAAAGAGAAAGATCTATGAAAATAATCACGGCCACACTGGTGGCAATCACGGGACTCGGCTTTGGCGCCGCCCCCCTCATCCTCGCGGCAGACGATTCGTTTGTCGGCAAATGGAAATTGAATCCAGAGAAGAGCCAGTTCACCGGTCTGACGTATAGGGTGGAAGACGCCGGGGGCGACAAATACAAGTTCGTTTTCGGCGACGACGTTGAGACCGTTAGTTTCGACGGTAAACCCCACGTAACAAAATACGGCAATACATGGTCAGTGACCAAGAGTGGTCCCAACGCCTGGAAATGGGCGATAAAACGGGACGGCAAGGTTATATCCGATGCGACGTGGACCGTCTCCGATGATGAGGCGACCTCAGACTATGTCAACGAGAGCACACGCCCTGATGGCACGACCTCCCATGATGAGACAAAGCTAAAGCGAACCTCCGGCAGCTCCGGGCTTGTCGGAGCTTGGGAAAGCACGGAGATCAAGATCGGCTCCCCGGGAACAATCGAGGTGGCGAAATGGAAGGATGATGGTTACTCGATCGTGAACCCGACTTACAAGGGACACACAGAGTTCAAGCTCGACGGGAAAGACTATGCCGATAAAGGGCCCCGTGTCGCCAAAGGCTCGACCGTCTCAGCAAAGCGGATCGGTGATCGTACGATAGAAATCACCAATAAACTGAAAGGTAAAACCACAGAGGTCGATCGCTACGAGGTTTCGCCGGACGGCAATACATTGACCGACACGATCACTTTTCCTGGCATGGAGAAGCCCGAGGTGGACGTCTTCGATCGTCAATAATACTGCAGCTCGCGAAAACCGGTCGAACACCGTCCGCTATCATCCGATGCGGACGGTGTTACCACTATTACTTTTCTTGGGTGACGCCCTGAATTCGATGGGCGAAGTCCGCATGTCTTTGCCGCATCGCCCCGGGCATTGGCGCGGCCATCGCCAGAAGCCGAAGCGGCCGCAGGGGACGGAGAGCTCGAGCCATCAGTGGTAGCGTGCCAGAGCAAACTCGGCCCAGTTATGACTAAATGTGGCCTGAAATCCGACGGCCACAATCTTTCCATCCGGCTGGAGCACGGCACCGTTGGCTCCGCCGTTCAGGTCGCCAAAGGAGGTCCGGACTTTGCCGCCGATCCCAAACGTCGAGTCGAGTGAGCCATTTGTATTCAAACGAGCGAGGACAAAGTCCGAGTCGGATGACTCGCTGTTTGGATAACCTACGGTGACGATTTTTCCGTCGCGTTGCAGAAGGACGCGATTGGCAGACTGACAGCAGCTGCCGAAAGTGACTTGGGTGATCCCATCGTTGCTAAAGGATATGTCAAGGGCACCGTCCAAGCCGTAACGAGCGACGGCGAAGTTCTCGACTCCTCCGTTTTGCGAAATGGCGAATCCCGCTGCGACAATCTTCCCATCCGGTTGCAGCAGAGCGGAGCGCGCCTGGTCGAAGTTGTGATCGCCGAAGTCCGTGCGGACAAGCCCGGCGCTACCAAACGTGGTGTCGAGGCTGCCGTCCGCCAGATAACGCGCCAGGGCAAAGTCGTAGAAGTTCGTGGGATTCTTGGCCGAGCCCACCGCGACGATTTTGCCATCGCGCTGAATCAAGACGGAGAAGACATCGTCGTTGAAACCGTCAAAGTCGGTTGTCACCAAACCACCATTCCCGAAAGTCGTATCGAGTGTTCCGTCCGGGTTATAACGCGCCAACCCGAAGTCAGTATTGGAATTGTTCTCGCTGGAAAAATCAATGAAATCAGTTCCAGCGGCGACAATCTTCCCATCGGGTTGTAATGCCAAAGCAAAAGCATAGCAGCCTTCAGTGCCAAAACTCGTTGTGACAATGCCTCCATTGCCAAAGGTGGTGTCGAGCGTCCCATTCTGATTGTAGCGCGCCAATTCGAAGTTGCCGAGGAAGACAAAGAGCGGAAAGGCGCCGCCCGCGACCAGAATCTTGCCATCGCGTTGAATGACAATCGCAGAGATCACTGCCGCCAGCCCCGGAAAATCCGTGGTCACCTTGCCACCGCGGCCGAAGGTGGTGTCAAGCGTGCCATCGGTGTTGTAGCGGGCGAGAGCAAAGTCCTCGCCGGAGAATTCGTTGTGCTTATAGGTTGTTCCTCCGACGACCAGCTTACCGTCACGTTGGATCGCCACAGCGTTGCCGATGTCGGTGCTATGATTTAGATCGGTTAGCACCTGACCGCCATGACCAAAGGTCGGATCAAGGTCGCCATCGGCTGCGTTTGCCACTTTGGTGCAGGGCGAGCAAATAAGCACGATCGCGACGACAGCCATTCCCAGAGTGTGGTAAGAGCGGCCCGCGCAGGAGTGCGTGGCCAGGTTTGAGTATGGTTGGTTAGTTTGCATAACATTCGTCTTTCTCTTCGCAACTAAGGTCCAGACCGCCGTTCTCTCAAGTGCAACGTCGTAACGAAACTGTTACGTGGTAAGAAGGTGGCGCCGTCCGGCCGGGCCGGCCGATTACGGAGCGAGCATCGCTCGATAGAAACGGCTGGAGAAGTTACCTGCGTCTGCATCCACAAATTCCCAGACCGTGCCGGTGAAGGTATGCGTCTGAAGAGGGGCCCAGGTTAGCAGGTTAGTTGACGCCATCCACCGTTACCTGCTGGCCGGGAAAAGCATGCACGTTGAAGCGCATGACGCCGCCACTGAGCGCGAGCGAAGTCGCCATCGATGGACGGCGGCTGCAGACTGGGCGTGATGACCAACAGTTGTGGAGCATAGAGTTAGCGTGTGAGCACGCCGTCGGTTAATCGTGCGTAAACCGAATAGCTGCCCGGCGCTACGGCGGCCGCGTCGGCGGTCGCGCTGAGCGTGTCGAACGAAACCGCAGTCGTGCCCGTTTTCGACAACGCTGCTTGATCCACTTCGATTTCATTGCCGTCGTAGGGATTGAAATCCGCATCGAGAAAGATCCCGAGATCAATGGTTCCGCTCGTGCTTGCGCCCGCCTGATAGTAGAGAGTGGCGTCAAACGATCCGCCGGCGACGATCGAATTTGTTCTCGAGATCAAAAAGAATTGCGTTCGGCCACAAGCCTGTATCCGCCGGTAACGCCGTGCGATTGGCCCCCAGACCGCCACCCAGATCCCAGTTCTTGTTGAAACCGTCACTGATCCTTCCATTGCCCGTGCCGGCCGGCTCCACGTTGCTGAGCCGATCGCCACCGCCGATCAGGCTATAAAGAAACCCAGCCGCTGCGCCCGCCATCTCCGTGGATGTCCACCACGTGCTGCGCTGCGTCGCGGTGATGGTCGCCTGCGTATCGCTCGCAGGCGTAGCCAGGTCGATCGTTCCGTGATACCAGAGATGGACATCGCTGTGGCTCGACGAATAGCCCCCGTTCAGATCCAGCAGCTTGCGGTTGTAGGCGCCAAAGACCGCTTGCCCGTTAGGCACGATGAAGCCGTCGCCAAGGTTCTGCCAAAAATTGTCAGCGAAAAGCACGTTCGCCCAGCTCGTCACGGCTGCATCGCCGAACAACGCCACTGGCCGCGGATCGAGTGTCGTCACCTGATCGACCCAGATGCCCTGCGCGCCGAGGAGACGGGCCATTTCTGTAATGACCGAGCCGCCGCGACTGTGACCGATCAGATGCAGCGGCAGCTCCGCGAGCCGCCGGCCGCCCATTTCCGGAATCAAATTCGTCGTCCAACAAGGCGTTCACCGCCGTCGTGGCGATCGTCGTGGTCGAAGGCCCGCCAAGGCTCGAGAGCGTGGACCAATCCAGCTTGACGAGAATCTCTCCCGAATCCGTCAGGAGTGGAGTTGTTCCTCCGAGAAAAGAGGCCGCGGTAAACGTACAGACCGGAGCCGTTGCGGGTAATGGAGATCTCGTAGCAACTGTAGGTGGCGCCGGGAAATCCCGGATAGCCTGGTATTTTTCCCGCCATCGGAATGATCCAATCGGTCACGTTCGAGTTAAACCCGTGCGTGATGATCGTGACACCGCCCGCGGTCACCGAAGTCGTCGAACAAAGCGCGAGGACGAGCGCGCCGAAAAAGCAGCGCAACCCTAAGGAAAAGCGAAAGCGAACCACGATTGCCAAAACCTTGTAAACGGGTGGCGCAAGAAAATCGAGGAGAATCGCTCGCCCGGATGAAAAGAGATCGATCAGGATCAAGAGCGCGAGTGGGAGAAGGAACGCTGGCGCGTCGTCGGCACCCATATTGCTCTGATCAGTGCGGATGGATCTTTACGACGTGAAAGCGCGCGGCATTCGCAGCCCGTTGAATTCACGGGAGATCTCGCACCTCTTTCGAGCGGGCCACCTGCATCGGCGGGTGCGATGCAGACCCAAAGGCGAAGCGAGTTGGTGCACGATCGGCGAATTATTTCCGCTCCTGGAATACGGCATCGGCGGCTACTCGCTTCCGTTGGATGAATCAGAACCGACGCTGCGTCGCCGAGTGCTGAAGCTTGTTGCCATCGTGGTCGGGGTGATAGTGACGGCAGCCGCGGCCTTTCTCATTTACAATCGCTCCGCTCTCGATTCCGTTCATGTCAGGGCGGCCGCCAAATCCCGCAGCACTCAGGCTACGGCCGCTCTGGTCCTCGCCCGCAACAATTAGAAGAGAGAATTCTCGGGCGACGGGCGCGTCCAGATTGCGATTGACGTGCTCAAGAGCGCTTGAGAACGTAAGCGTAACCGATCATCCAACCCCGTAACGGACCTCGTTTCATTTTTTCCTCAAAACTAGAACGAAACAGAATATGAAGATCATCCAATTGGCATTGGTGGCCGGTTTCAGCACCGTCCTCATTTTGCCGGCTGGTGCGCAGCAGGCTGAGACCATCAACGGTCCTGCCGTCGCTCCCAGCGTCAGCCCCGCGCCCAGCCCCTTCCATCGCCGGGAGCACAAGTGGCATGGAAGGCGGAATTGGGTGCGCCACAAGGAACGCCGCGAGGAACGCCGTGAACAGCGTCGCGAGCAGCGGAATAACGGCAACGTTAGCCGAACCCAATCGCAAGCCAGAGCGAATCCCAATAACACCACGCTCCAACCCGGCGCCACGTCTCAGCCGTCGCCCGAGTAGTCAGTCACGGCTGCTCAGGGGCCGAGGGCAAATGCGTGGCGGGCGTACCCCTGCCGACCCGTTCACTCCATCCAGCTCAGATCGGCGCGGGTTCTTTTTGCTCCAATCGAACCCGAGTGCATCTTACCCCATAAGATGAATCCTTCCTCCGCGGCCGGATCGAAGATATCAACCGCTACCTCGGTCGGCTTGTTCATCGCGCTCTTTGGAATATTGATCGCCCGCTGGGCTGTCTCTCTCTTCTATTCGAGGCTCAGCTTTACCGGCGAAATCTGGATAGAATCGCTCATTTGGCTTTGCGTCATCGCTCTCCTGGTCATCATCCGGCGGGGAGAGCGTCTGCCCCTCAGCTCCATTCATCTCGGCACCGCCTCTTGGAAAAAATCGCTCCTCTGGGGCGGAATTCTCATCCTTCTTTGCGGCGCGGTCGGCGGCGCGGTGGCCAACCTCACCCATTTCAAAGGCGGCGAGACGGCAGCGGCGCTGGCGAAGTTCCCGTTCTGGCTCGTCGTTCTCATCGTTGTGCGCGCGGGCGTGGCCGAGGAACTTTTCTATCGCGGCTACGCCATCGAACGGCTGCAGTTGCTCGGATTGAACCGCTATTGGGCGGGCGCCATCCCCCTTTTCATCTTCGGCTTCGGGCATTGGACCAACGGCTGGGCCAACGTCGTCCTCGCCCTTGCCCTCGGCTTTGTCCTAACTGCTGTCTATCTCTGGCGGCGCGACCTGGTCGCAAACATGGTCGGTCACTTCATGATCGATTTCATCTCGGTCGCTCTCCCGCGATTCTTTGCACACTCTTAGGCGCTTGACCACGAAATGGCGTGAGCGTTCGACGGTGGCCGCATCCCACGGTATATATGGGAACCCAATAACACCAGTTACGGTAGCACCGGGTATTGGCCAGTTTATAGATAGGACACAGCAAAATCGCGGAGAGTTCCTCCGCGCCGAGCCAGCCTCGGGGACAATGGGAATCTTGCGCGCCATGAGAGCGGGCCCGAATAAATTGGATACACTCTGCGTATGAAAAAAAAGAGGCGTCACCCGGTCTCAGTCCGCTCGGGGCAGATCGAATTCGTCAAGCTTAACACCGAAAGGTGGGAATGGCGCGATGCCTACCAATGGCTGCTCGGATTAACCTGGCCGCAATTCGCCGGCTTTGTCGCCGCCATTTACCTCTCGCTCAATTTTCTTTTCGCAGCGCTTTATCTGCTTGGAGGCAACTGCGTGAACGGGATGCGGCCCGGCTCCTTTCGCGACGCCTTCTTTTTTAGCGTCCAGACCATCGCCACGGTCGGCTACGGGAACATGTTTCCGACCGATCTCTACAGCAACATCCTAACGACCATCGAAATCATGAGCGGCCTCTTCCTGCTCGCTGTCATGACCGGCCTCATCTTTGTCCGGTTTTCGCGCCCGATGGCGCGCATCGTCTTCAGCAGATCCGCCGTTATCGCGCCCCTCAACGGCAAGCCCACTCTAATGCTGCGGATCGGTAACTTGCGGCAGCGTTCCATGCTCGAGGCGGAATTCCGCATCCTTTTCAATCGCGACGAACCGTTGCAGGAAGGGGGCGACTTCCGTTACTTCTATAACCTCAAGCTCCAATTCGATCGGCTCCCGACTTTCCCCGCTGCGCTCACTCTGCGCCATGTGATCGACAAAGACAGTCCTCTCTACGGGGCGACGCCGAAATCGCTCGAGGCCGGGCGCGTCCTTCTCGTCGCCTCGGTCGTCGGGATTGACCCTGTCATACCGGCATCCGTCCAGACTCAACACGATTATACCTGGCGCGACATCCGGTTCGGCGAACGATTCGTCGAGATTTACACCGATCACGGCGATGGGCGGCTCACCGTCGACTATGGCCGGCTCCACGACACCGAAGTGGTGGAAGAATAATCGCTTCTCGACGCCTGCTTTAACCGGGATCGTCGATCCCGGCCGGAGGTCAACTTGGAAAGGCCGGCTCCGTCCCGCGTCGGCAGGCTGCGCTATTTGCGTCTCGGCCACGGCAGAAGATCGAGACCTTCTTCTGATACGTCTTGTAGGCTTCCCCGTGGATGTCGGCCAGATCGCGCTCTTCAAACTGCAATGCGACGAGAATGTAAGCGGTCGTGGCAATGGCAAAGAGCAGATGCCCGGTTGTCATGCGCGGTGTGGCCCAGAATGCGATCATAAACCCAAGCATGATCGGGTGGCGCACGATCCGGTAAAGGAACGGGGTCCGAAATCCCGGGTAGGTATATTCACGCTCGCGCAGGTGCAGATATACCTGGTGGCCGATCAGAAACGTGCTCAAAAGCACGATGAACCAGCCTAGCCCAAAGAGGGATTGGAGTGCGATCCGGCCGGCCACATTCTCTACCTCCCAGACGATGCCGAGCATCGGTTGCCATTGCCGGAAGAGGAGCAGCAGGATGAGGCTGGCGATCAGCACGTAAGTGCTGCGCTCGATCGCGCGTGGCACGATTCGAGTCCACCACACCTTGAAACCCGGGCGCGCCATCACGCTATGCTGCATGGCAAACAGGACCCGCTCGGGGTAAGGACTCCATTTCGCTGCCGCCCCTGGCCGGCGTTAGAGTTTCACGATGAAAGTTCCATTTACCTTGGGAGTGGTCGGCCATTTCGGACTGGCGGTGCGGGACCCGAAGAAGAGCGCAAAATGGTTTGAGCGGACGCTCGGGCTGCGCAAGGAGTTCGAATTTGAGGGTGGCGTCGCGGTCGGGAACGACCACGTCACGATCGCGCTGCAAAAAAGGGAAACCGGCGCCGGAGACCCTCGATCACATGTCCTTTCATTTGCCAAACATGAGCGCGCTGCGCAAAGCGCTCGTCCACTTGAAAAAACTAAAAGTCGAAATCGAGGATCCCGGCGATGAGATCGGCCCCGAAGCCGAAGGCTCTCCAAACATGGGCCTCTGGTTTTACGATCTTGACGGCTACCGTTGGGAACTGAGTGTGCAGGCTAGGAAAAGCTGAACACTGACAGCTGGAATCGAACGCCACCAGCGGATCAAAGCGGAACTCGAGCTGCGGGAACTGGAGCGAAATGATCAATGCGCCGACGCGACTCCGAAAATTTCCTCACCTCGCGATCGGCTATCCTAACGACATAAGATTTCACTCCTGCATTTGCCGATCGAATTGGTCCCAGGTCAGTCGATGGGGTAGTTTGCGGTCGCGTGCGTACCAGGCGATGGAGCCGCGGCCCACAACCAATCTCCCAAATTTCTCGCCTTCAGCGAAGATTTCGAATTCGACCGAGGTGCCGGCTTTGCTGAGTGCGAATATCTGCATGTTCGCCTGGACGGAGAATTTTCGCTTCGTCTTGCGACGTGCCATTCGACTGTTCTACCAGACCACCGTGAGATGTCGAGAGCGGTTGGTTGTGCAGATGCTCGCAGTGACCTTGCCTGCCTGCGTCCGGAATAGTTAATGGGGCGCGGCCGCGGGAGCAGCGGTTGAGCTCGCGGCAGCGTTTTGCTCAATCGTGATTGCTTGGCCGTAGGAGGAAGAAACGTCCAACCTCCAACGCTCAATGGTCAGTGATCAGCGGGCCGGGGCAGGTGTAGGGCGGGTGCCTACTTCTTGGAGTTCCGTGGGTCGTCCGCGGCGTTGACATAATTGATCTGGAACGGGCCTTCGCCGTGCACCTGCACAACGGTCTCTGCCGTCGACCAGGCATAATGGGCCATGTGTGCGGGCATGGAAGCGAACCCGCCCACGGGCAGTTCCTTGCCGGCGGACTCATCGAACTTCTGGCCCATGGCTATATGAAAGTCGCCGGAGATCACCGTCACATTCTCCGTCGCCGGATGCGTGTGCGGCATGATCTTGTAATTCGCCGGCATCTGAAGCCGGACGGTGTAACTCCCCGTCTTCGAAGGATCACCGGCCAGGACCGCCAGCTTGGCGCCGGCGGGAAATCCGGGCGGCGCATCTCCCCATTGCAGATCCGCCGGGGCGAGAGCGATATGCTGCTCCAAGGCGGCGGGATGATGTTTCTCCTTGCCCTCGGCGACAAAGCAGGCCAGCCCGACTGCGCAAACAACAACAATCAATCGTGCGATAGTTCTCATGGGTTTATTTAGGATTTGAGCCCGACCTGATATCAACTCTCGAGCGCGAAAGCGAATGCTATTTCGACAACTTCCACATCCAAAGACTCAGAAGCGCCGCGATCACGGCCAGCGGCGCGCTAATCCAAAGGGGAATCGTCTGCGTATCGACAATCACCTCAGCCCTGCTCAGGAGACGAAGAAGATGGCCGAGGGCAAAGAGCGCGAAAAGGAGCGCGGCGACGCGCAGCCCAAATCTTTGCGAATTCATTGTTCCATCTCAATGCACCCGTCCCGCCTATTCAAGAATCATTTACCTGTTTCACTTTGTCAGCCATCAAGTGCCGACGCCTTCGCGTTCGATCCGCTGCCTGGTTTCGCCCACCAAGACGCTTCTGCGCCCCGGGAATTTCCAACCCGTGCAAGCGCCCCTTCGCTGTCCTAATCCGAGCAAAATGCCCGCAGTCAGATGCCCCGCTGTGAACGTGGTTCGCGGAATTCGCCCAACACCCCGGGCGAATCAATGGAGTTCGCCGCGACCGAGCGACATAAACCTGCAGAGCATGGCAACTGCTCGCCCCGAGACCGAGACGAGCAGTTGTCCTTAAGCGCCAAGCCACCCGACGCCCGTTCTACTCCTTGTTGTAGTAAGCCTTGTCGGTGTGTTTCTTCCCTTTCTCGTCCGTCGATGTCGTAGTGACGAGGCGCGACTTGCCGTCTTTTGCCACGGCGATCTTGCCGGTCTGCACGACTTTGCCGTCCTTCATCACCGTCATGTCGTTGGTGCGCTCGTTCACGACCTTCAAGGCGATCGCGTCACCCGCCGCATTCCCTTTCATTTTATGCGGTTGGCCGTCGAACTTTCCTTCCCAGGTCCAGTGCACGGCTTTGCCATCTTTATCCACTCCGTCCACCGTCACCTTCATCATGTCTTTCCTGGCTTCGGAATAGGTCACGGTGTGATTCTTGGTTGCCCCGGGAGCGAACGTCGATTTCGCTTCGTCGAGTTTCCAGGTGCCCATGAAGGGACTGGCGGCGAAGGCTGACGCGGTCGCCGTGAAACACAGCGCCGCAGTAACTAACAGAATGCGATTTATTTTCACAGCGGGATTTCGAGCAAATTCCACCTTGGGCGTCAATCGAAATGTGGGCGGCGCGGTTTTGACAATGGCCGGGGCGCATCGGCCGAGTGATCAGTTGTAGCCGGGAGCGCTGATCCCGGTCGCGCCAGGTCGACCGAGCAGACAGGAGTTACGTCGCGCCATCGGCGGCGACTTTCCCATTTCCATGAGGAAGCGCCGCGCCCGGAAAATCAGTGCACTCGCATGCCAGTGCTGCGAACGATCGTATAACCTGCAGTCTGGTTCCAGGTGGCGTGCTCACTTGGCGCAAAGGGTAAAAAATCGGTTTGGGCGTTCGGGCCCGTCTTCAAGTCAGTCTGGGCGTTGGGGCCGGTCTGCCATCGGTCGTATGAGGAGGGCGCCCGGGCAATGATGATGGCCTGGTTGGCAACGGCGGGGTCGGTGGGCTGTGCCGCGACGGTTTTTCCGGATACGGGGAGGGTTGTCCCGGAACCGTGATAATAATAGAGCAAGCCAAGTAACAAGGCGATGAGCAATGGTGTTTTCATAGTGGTAGCTGCGAAACGCGCTTTAGAATTTCCATAATGCTAATAAACGCGTCCCGGCGTCAATAAATGTTTTCGCCGCTGTAGCCGGAAGCGCCGATCCCGGTCGCCGAGATCTGTTGTAGCCGGGAGCGCTGATCCCGATCAAGCAATCAGTCACGCGCCGCTCGAGGGCGCCGGCCGGTGAGATTTCTCAGGGTGAAGCCTTGATCCGGACCGAAGGCTTTTTGCCCTGCTTTATTTCCTTGAGCTTGATGCAGACAACCGTCAGCCAGGTGATGTCGAAGGCGTTACCGACCGGTTCGGCATCCTGATCCTGTTGGCTCATATTGCTGTAAGTGTCATCGATGCCTACCGCCCAGATTTCTTCCCCGGCCTGCTTGAGAGCGACCACGACATCGGCGCCGTCCATCCCCCTGGCCAGCTCTCTGAACAAATCCCAGAGCTTGTTCCGAAAAGGAGAGACGCCGTCGCGCTTGGTCTTCTTGGATTTCTTCACTGCGCCATCTTTGTGTTTCATACCCAACATTCAACAATCGGACGCGCGCACCTCTCCGCGTGTCCCCAGTTCGATCGTCATTCGCGCACGATCGAAGCGCTGGCCCCGGCTCTGGTTCCCCGACCTGACCCTCTGCGCGAGTTGAGCGCGCCGAAATCTATGCGCAAAATGACGAGGTTCAGAATTGACCGAGGCAAGAGCCGCTGTGTAAAAGAGCCGCGTGTAAATTGACTGATGAACTCCACCAAAAAACCAGGCACTGAATCAGCCCCTCGTCCTCCCCGGAGCACTGTGACTCTTTCTCTCCTCACGGCACTATTTTTTGGTTTGAGCACTTTGCTCGCACTCCCCGCGTCCGCGCAGCATGTAGCGGCTCCCGATCTCATCCAAAGTTTCCCAGTAGGAGGCCTTCCGAGCGGGCTCGCCTTTGACGGCGGCAATATATGGGTCGCGAACAGTGGTGACGAGACTTTAACAAAGCTGCGGGCGAGCGATGGCGCCCCGTTGGGCACTTTCCGGGCAGGGGCTTTTCCGTTGAACCTGGCTTTTGATGGAGCCAACATCTGGGTGACTAACTTTGGTTCCAATAGCGTGACCAAGCTACGGGCCAGCGACGGCTCGATTCTCGGCACTTTCAGCGGCGGATTGGACCATCCAGAAGGCATTGTCTTTGACGGAGTCGATATCTGGATAACAAACTATATCGCTTCGACCGTGGCCAGACTCAGGGCCAGCGACGGCGCTCTGCTGGGAACTTTTCATGTGGGAACCTATCCGACCGGTCTGGCCTTTGACGGAAGTAATATATGGGTGGCAAATTATGACGATAACACCGTGACCAAGTTGCGGGCCAGCGATGGCGCGCTGCGAGGGACCTTTCCAGTAGGCGGTGGCCCAACCGGCGTCGCCGTTGCCTCAGACAAAATATGGGTAACTAACTTTTGCGACGATACCGTCACCGTATTGCGGGCCCGCGATGGTTCCGTGCAAGGTACCTTCCGAGCAGGTGACGGCCCCTTTAACCTCGCCTTTGATGGGGCCAGCATGTGGGTGACAGATTATTTCAGCGCGACCGTCACCAGACTACGAGTCCGAAGTGGAGACCGTGCGCAGACCTATGCGGTGGAACAAGGCCCGTGGGGGGGCATTCTCTTTGACGGGGCGAACATCTGGGTGGCAAACCACGACAGCAATACGGTGAGCAAGATCAGCCCGAACCCCTGAACCGTCACCCGACTTGCGTATCGCTCAAACCGGGGGCGGCGCCGATGGTCACATTGCCGCCGTGGGAAAAGGCGCGCACCGCATCCTCGTTATTGAGCACGAAAACAAAATCGGTCACCTCCGCGCCGATCTGCGGGCCGAACCCGGCTCCGCCCCGTGCCGATATAGGACGGGCCCGACCAGCCATGTCCGGTCCGGGCGAAGACCACGCCTTCGCCGCCCTTGCCGCTGACGCCCAAGCCAACCTTCAACACCTTGATGACAGCGAGGCCGCGGGCATGACGGAGCACCGTTTCGGGAATTCCATGCTCGGGCATATGACGAAAGTCACGAATGATCTGGGCATCGGCATTGACCACCTCCCGCTCAGTAAAAGCCTGGGCTGAAGCCAGCCGAGAACGCCAACGAATAGAAAAATCAGACCATGTTTCGTACCCGTTAATTCGTTCTCGCCTTCGACGCCGGATCCATTTCCGCGTCCTCGCGAGTGCGGTGCGTGATCCCTCGTCCTGCCCCATTTCGGCTGTCAGCTTTGCCGTAACGGCCTCGGGAGCGGCCTGTGCTTTCCAAGCCCAGCCTCGCCTCCGGCTGCGTTACGGGTTACGGCAGCATTTTAGATTTGACCTCGCAACACCGTTTCCGCTATTTGAGAATGAATTGGAATTAGTCCTCTCCGGTGTTTAAAGAAAATGAGTGACGGACGTGGCAACTTTGTTTTCGGAACCTGATCGCAATCTGATGAACGGCGGCCGAATCACGATCGAAGAAAAGTCGACCCTCGGCGGGTAACGTTGCGATCGCGGTCGCGGTCTTGCTCACGGCCGGGGCGGCCTATTTCTTCCTTCTCGCGCAGAAGGAAAAAAGAGAGACCACCGGTTTCGATCCGAACCGGCCCGTGCCCAGCGACACCGTTTTGAAACACCGCTTAAAGCCTGAGGAATATTTCGTCGTGCGGCAAAATGGCAGCCAAACGCCGTTTCAAAACGAGGTACTGGAACAACGAGCGCACCGGTATCTACGTTGATGTCATTACGGGCGAACCGCTTTTTACCTCGCTCGACAAATACGATAGCGGCCTCGGCATCCCGGCCTTCAGCAAGCCGATCTCATACGACATCCTCGTCGAGAAACCGGATACATCCGAAGACATGCAGCGCATCGAGGTCCGCGCTAAACGGAGCGACGCTCACCTTGGCCATCTTTTTGCCGACCCGAAATCGCCTACTGGCCGGCGCTACTCCATCCACTCGGCCGCCCTCCATTTCATTCCGAAAGAGGAAATGAAAAACAAGGGTTACGAAGCGGACCTGCCCCTTTTGGATAAAAAGTAGCGCAGAAAGTCAGAATCAAATCCGAGCTTTGGAGGGAAATGCTCCGTCATTTCCCATGTCCCGGTCCTGTCGGGCAAATGCGTTCCCCAAACTCAGTTTAGGAATTAGGTGGAGACCTTCTGCCTTCTTACTTTGCCGGCTCTGCCCACGGCTCACTAAGCCGGCCGCGCCATTTCAAATCGATCGCGTGTGCGACAATACCAGTTCGGGCTGGCCATTCGTCCGATGACATGAAACTCCTCCGATCGGATTCGCAAAGTCTCGGGATCGATCAACGCGTCGCGCACGTGCACCCGCCTGACCAACCCAATCACGACTCGATTCCCGCCGATCTGGAGGGTGCCCCATTCGGCGCATTCGAGGCTGGCGGGCGCTTCGGCGATTCTTGGCGGCGCGACCACCGACGACGCCACCGCGGTTAATCCTGCGCTCTCGATTTCGCTTGCTCCGTAGGGGAGCGACGCCGAAGTGCGGTTCATGGCTTCGGCCGTGGCTTCATCCACGAGGTTCACGACGAAATCATGGTTTTGACGAATATTGCGCGCCGTATCCTTCGGCGACCCATCGTCGCGGTCGCCCGGCGCGAAGCCGACAATGGGCGGATTCGCGCCCAGCGCGTTAAAAAAACTGAACGGCGCGGCGTTGACCACACCATTCTCATTGAGCGTTGTCACCCAGGCGATGGGGCGAGGAGTAATGAGCGAGACCAGCATCGCATAGGCGCGGCTGGCATGTTTGCCTTCCAGATCGAGTTCCATGCGAATAGATACGCGCGCCCGCAGTTTTTGGAAAGTTGTAGCCAGAGGCGGTGACCCCGGTGAGGTCGCGGGCGAAAACGTCGAGCGTTCAACGTTTAACGTCGAACGTTTAACGCCTAACGTCTAATGGAGGAAGCGCAGTGCCTGCTCGCCCGTGTGCGGGCGCTCTCGCGTGCTCTCTGCGGCGTCTCACCGCGCGGACGCAGACCCAAAAGACTGCGCAGGTCGAGTCACCCGATCGGTGTAGAGGCGGCCGTGTCGGCCGCAAACCCTGCCCTTGGCTGCGCCAAGGCTCAGTTGTAGCCGGGGGCGTTGACCCCGGTCGGATAGCGGGCGTTCAACGCCCAACGTTTCAGAGCTCGGGCAAAGGATCGATCGGCCACGTGGAACGGAGTTAGCGCGGATGGCCGGATTGATCTCCACCAGCCAGCCGGAGAAATAGAGATGGTCCGGCTTCGGACGCCCGCCGCCGACGGAAGGACCAACCCCGCGAGGAAGAGGCTGGCAACGCACAGTTGTACCGGTCAGAAAGATCCCGCCACCTTCATCTCAACCGAGCATCTCACTTTAGTCAGGGCCGTTCGCAGGCGATATCGGGCAGGGCGCAGATTTCGCGCAGCAAAGCCCGCTCCTCCATGGAGCTCGGATTTTCCGAAAGTTCAAACTGGTCGGTTCCCGGGGAGCAAGCCGGCGATTGAGACAGAAATGTCGACGCAAAACAAGTAAAATTGGTCGAGCCTCGGGGGGCCGGGCCGTTTCCAGCTCTTTAGCGGGCCGCGTGCGTCACTAATCCATGCGGGACATGTCCGTCGACTCGATCTGCGATCAGAACACCGATCTCGAGGAGACCGGCCACGGGCAAAACCACCGTCCAGAAAAGGAGGCACATCAGCACCATCACAATTTCCGCAAATGTTTTCACGACTTTACCTCAATATCTGATTCGCGCCTGGCGTCCCCTGCGAGTGTATTCCCTCCGGCGCGATCGGCTCAGGGCCCCGTCCGAGATCTTCGGGCGCTCCCGACCCGAAAAAGAGAGAAGGCCGGGACACCGCGGAAAATAGTCAACTGGGCGCTCGCGACTGGCCCGGCGCAAAAGGTTGTGGCTTCCGGTTTGCTCGAGTCGCGACCTGGCCAATTTATTTTCGATTGTCTTCTCTCATTTTCCTTTAGTGTGCGAAGCTGCCTCGGATGGTTTTTTCCACCGTCTCCTAAATCCCTAAACCAAAAACGAAAGATAATTATATGGGCCTTTTTAATACTCTAATGTCAAAAATCTTCGGTCACGCTTCGTCGACTGGAGCTGCCACGACCACTCAGTCCTCCTCCGGCGGCACCGCTGGACAGCCTGCGGCCGGGGGCGCTTCAGGCGCCACCGCCCCAACCTCGGACCCCGCACTGTCGAGTTCTGGCGCCGGGACATCGGTTCTTTCCGCTGCCCCCAGTGCGCCTCCACAACAGGTTGATGTCGGAGCCACGCTCGACGCTCTCGCCGCCAAGAACCCTGAGCATCTCGATTGGAAACACTCGATCGTTGATCTGATGAAACTGGTCGGGATGGACAGCAGCCTCGCAGCGCGCAAGGAACTGGCGGTCGATCTCCATTACACGGGCGACACGAATGATTCCGCGTCGATGAACATGTGGCTGCACAAGGAAGTGCTTCGGAAACTCTCCGAGAACGGCGGAAAAGTCCCCCAGGAATTGCTTAACAAGTAGGCGAACAGGACCGGGTCGAAAGGGTTCGGTTCGCGGTCGGTGCGTAGCTGGCCAGCATCGATCACTCTGTGGGCGAGGCGGGCTTGGAGGAACGTGCGCGCTCAGCCCCCCTCGCGCATCAACGAAGGACGTGCGTTGTCGGAACGCTTTTGGAAGCGGCCTTGCTTTCCCCAGCCTGACCGTTGCTGCGCAGGCGTCGGCGGGTGATCGCTCCTCAATAGCCGCTGCAGGAATCCGCCACGATGAGGGTCACAGGCACCGCCTGTCGCCGCGTGCCGTCATCCACCAACAGGTTGACGATATAGGTTCCTTCCGGCGTGTCGGGCGCGACTTGGACCGCGACGTAGGCCAGCGAATAGACGCCAGTACCTCGAGCCCGGCGCGATTGGCAGGTAGGAGCCCCAATACGTGCTGCCGGCCGGCGCATTGCGCACCCCACCATTCATGCTGTGCGTCCAACTTCCATTAATCCAGATCCCATAATAGGTGGTTCGGTCTGAATAAGGGCTTGAAATATTCACGCAGCCCTTTTGCGCGTAATCCATCAGCTGCCATGTCGGCGGCCTCTTGGCCAGAGCGGTGTCACTCGTTAATGGCAGCACGAGCATTAAGCCCATCCCCAGGCTGAACAGCCCGGCAAAGAACCCGGGCAACCGCATTCTGTGTAATTTTAGTTTGTCACTCATCGCATTTGGTCCTTTCAACGCTCTGGGGCACGTCAACTCTTTCGCAACAGGTTTACCGCTCGGCTGACGCAGATTCACAATTTACTTTTGCGTTTGTTCTGCGCCTCGCAGCAAGGTGAATTGCGTAACGGATCTGTTACGAGACCGTTGCAAAGCAAGCTGATCAGTGAAGCGGGATCGGTAGGAGCGCGCGTCAGCGGCAGATCTCGATCACGAAATTTCCCGCGTCAGCTGTGCGTGCAACGACGATTCCGGACTTTTTCTTCCGATTTCCCTGTTTGGGCGCGGTTTGTAACTCGACTGACAGCGAATCGACAGACACACTTTGCCAGATTCGTTCTTAATTCTATGGATCTACAGACTGCCAACGCATTGGTGATGGTAATCGGCGAAAACTTTTCTCGCTACTGCATCGCCACCCAACGAAACCTGCTCGACGGAATTTTCCAGCTTGCCGACGAATGCAAGGAGGACCTCTACGAGCGGCCGAATGCGACAGACTACGAGCAATTTCAGAGCTCGCTCAGCCTGGCGAAGCATTTCGTCGGCGAAGCGCTCAAGAATGGCAATCTGGCGGAGGGATTCCGGCTTGCCGCCGAATGCTTTTGGCCCACCGCCGCGATGCCGCAGGATTTCGTTTAACGCTTTCGCTTTTCGCGAAAAAGTGAAGGGCCGGAGCCGCCAGGATGGGGCAACCGGAGGCCATCGTCGCGCGGCAGCACAAGGAAATTAAAGCGCTCAAGATCCCTCTTCGCCGCGGCCCCGTTTTTGGCGGAACTGGAATTTCTTGCGAGGGCCGATCGCGGCCACCCATTCCAGCGGGCGAAAAGGGGAGGTCAGGTCAGTTAGTGTGGCGAGACCGCGGACGCCGGGGTTGAGCTGGCGGCAGCTTGTTGTTCAACCGCAATCGCCTGCGCGTAGACGGAGTCAATCTGCTGGCGCAGTTGAGCGACCCGGCTCGTCCAGGCATTCAGGGCCGCAGAGTTCATGAAGGCTTGGTTGGAATCCGGCTGATTGTTCACGGCGCTTTCCTTGGCGTTGTTCGCGCGCGTTGCCTTTCCATACCCGCGCCGGGCCCGCACGGGTACTGATCCGGACATCTTTTACGTCGTGAGTGTCAGGGCCAGCTTGCGCAGACGCGTAGTCCGCGGCGGCCTTGTCGTGCTCCTCGATGGCTGCGGCGAGAACGTCGCAAGCTCTGAGGGCTGCGGAGTAAGTCGCTTTCTTCTCTGGAGTGGCAGCCGCGGCTCCGGCTTGGAAGGCAGTGCGCAGCAACGAAACATCCGTGCGATACGCGATGCTGGCTTGACGCCCCGCGGGCGTGATGTCCGATAGCGCCGCGACATGCGCCTGCATGAATCGCGTCGGATTCGCCGAGGGCAGCTCAACAGGATTGATGATTGCCGGCGGCGGAGCCGGTGTGGGTGTTGCCGCAGAGTCGCCAGCACCCGCCGGGCGGTGTCGTTTGCCAGCCTCGGACGTGGTCGCAATTACCACGCACAGAAACAGAGAAACGAAGGAGGGGAAGAGACGCATTTCCTCAAATCCAACCGGGTTCGGCGCGGCCGGGCTTCCTTACTCGTCACCTTCCACGTCGGGTTTGGGCAGAGGAGAAGTTATCGTTACCCGGGTTACCGTTTCATCCGCACGGCGCTCCGCTTCCATTCGTACTAATTTGTCGGAATCGTCGCGTGGGTGCACGTAAATGATCACCTGCTTCAGGTCGTTAATGACGTTGTTGCTCCGGCCGATATTCACCTTGTCGGATTTCTCCTTCTCCCACGCGTCGCCCAGTTGCGCAGGGGTCAGAGTCGAACTGCCGCTGACCACGGTGCAAACCTGCTCATCGATAATTTTCCGGGTCACCGGGCCGTCCGGTTTCATCTCCGGCATCTTCGGCGCCCAGTCAGGAAAGACGGCGGGGCCGGAGGTCGCGAGCTGCTTTTTCAAGGCGGCGTCTTGTTTCTCTTTCTGCGCCTTCTCCTGCTTCTGCATTTCCGCCATCTGTTGCGCAGCCTGCGCCTGTAGCTCTGCCATCGACTTCTTCTTGCCCGGGTTAAGCGACGGATTCGTCTTCTGCATCTCGGTCGCCTCCTTCTGCATCTGGTTCGCCATATCCATCATCTCTTTGAGGTCGGGATCGGGCGTCTCTTTTTCATCCTGGCCGCGCAAACTTTTTCCCTGCGACAAGCCGATCGCCAGCAGGGCGAGCAAGACGAAGCGAATTTTCGAGTTCATTTCGGCAGCGTACCAACTCGCCCGATCACTGGCAACGCAATCCTCTCTCTGCCCTCTGCCCACTGGACCGCCTGCTGTGGCCGCCCTAGATTCCCAGCCAGCATGAACAACTTCAAGATCAGCTCCGCCATCGTCGCCGCACTGCTCCTCGCCGCCTTTCCGCTCTCCGCGCAGGAGAAGAAAAGAATCAGTCCGCACGAAACCGTTACCGCCACCATCGCCGGCGCACAGATCAAGATCGTTTACGGCCGCCCCTACACCAAGGACCCGAAGAGCGGCGAGATGCGCAAAATCTGGGGCGGCCTCGTCCCCTTCGGTCAGATCTGGCGGATGGGCGCCGATGAAGCCACTCTCATCACCACCGACCACGACCTCGAGATCGGCGCCACGAAGATCCCCGCCGGCACCTATTCGCTTTATCTCCAGCCCGAAGAAAACGGATCCACCCAGCTCATCGTGAACAAACAAACCGGCCAATGGGGCACCAAACACGACGCCAGCCAGGACTTCGTCAGCATCGGGATGAAAAAGAACCCGCTCGCGCCCGCCGTGAACCAATTCACTATCGGCCTCGACAAGAACGCCGACGGCACCGGCGGAACGCTGCGCCTGAAATGGGAAGAAACAGAGTTTTCGACACCAATAATGGTACCCAAGAACTAACATCTGAACGGAGCGAGCGAGGCGAGCGACAGAGACGGGTGGCCGCGAGGTCGCGGGAATCAATGGGCCGCGAGCGAATTGAAGCTGAAACCCCCTGGGACGGTGACTGGCGCTTAATCACGCCAGAATCGGTTGGCCCGATTGGAGCCATTTGGTTACGGGCGCCTGGTTATTGGTAAGCTCCAGTTTGAGGTCGACTGCGATTCGGGAGCCCGAGCGAATGTTAAAACGCGCCGACACGACTCCATTCTACACTACGCTCCAGCCATGAATGATCGCCTGTCCGACCTCGTCACCCTCATCGCCAAGGCCCGCCAGACAGTGTCCGATGATCGCTACATCTGGTGCTGCGCCGCCGATACCTTTGAGTCCCGTCTTGTGCAGCGCCAGGGACTGCTCCTCGGCGGCGCGTTTTCCCCGCACTTTCTCCGCGACTCCACCGCCATGTGGTGGGACATCCCAGGGGCGGTGCGGCTCCGGCATTGCCGCGTCCTAGTTTGCGATCAAGCCGCCCAGGAACCGCTTGCGAGCTGGCTGCCGCTCATGGAAAAAGTGGCTGGGGCGGGCGAGTCACTCCTTGTTGTCACCGAAACAATCGGCTCGGAACTCCTGAGCACCTTCGTCGTCAATGCTTTCAAGGGCACTCTGTCCGTCTGCGTGGTCCGCCCGGCGGGCGATCGCTCCGGGAGCCCGGCCGCCGGCGTGCAATTCGCCACTCCGCCAGTTTCGCCCGACCAGCTTCCGCGCATCGACGAATTCTGGATTCGCCGCACGGCCAGCGTTTGTTTTCCCGGCGTCGGCGAACCGCTTTCGTCCGCGGCTGCTCTGCAAAGCTTCGCCATCATCGAAACCGGCGGAGAAAACCACGAGGACCAGTACGACCGGCTTCGTTTTCTGATGAGGGAACTGCAGCAGGGGGAACGCGCCTGACGGAAGTGATAGCGGGCGTGCGAAGCAAGGGCGAGTTTCGGAGCTACTTCGGGAAGCCCGGGATGAGCGCAGGCACGTCGCGCGCGTAGTCGTCATACGCAGCGCCGAATTGTTCGCGGAGCAGGCGTTCTTCGATCCGAATGCGCATGAGGGTTCCAGCCAGGTAAATCCCGCTCCCGAGGACCAGGCCGGCCCAGTGGCCGCAAGCGAGGCTGGCCGTTATTAACATGCCGAACATACCGGTATAAATAGGATGGCGGACCACACGATAGGGGCCGCGCCGAATGAGCTCGTGCGTTTCAAGGACGCGTGCTTGCAGGCTCCATTGTTTCCCGAGGGTCCTCACGGCCGCCGTGATGAGCCACAGCGACGCGATGACGAGTAGTAGAATCAGCAAGGCGACGACATACTGGGCGCGCCAATCGACCGGGAGGAAGGGAGTAAACTTTGGCCGCGAGACGGACCAAGCGACGCCAAATCCCACTCCTTGCAGGATAATAGTGACGAACGACGCCGGGTCAGCCTTGCGCGTCCTGTCGCGCGAACGCTTTCGCGGAAAGAGGAAGATGGCGCCAAAAAGCAACCAGCCGCCCATAACGAATTCCAGCGGAACAAGGTAAAGCCAACGCGGCATATCTAAGAGCATAGCTGCTCCAGCGATACCCTGTCGAACTTTCGCTCAAGGCCCGGCTGGCTTATACGATCCTCTCATCGTCGAAATCTTTTTTCGCTTTGATTACCAGCGCTTTTCACGAGTTTAAGTCGGCGGCAATTGGTTGATCCACCGCTAGCGCGCGAGACGGTCGCTCGGCGCGCTTGCTTTGCCGGCTTGTCACGCCCAGTATTTGGTTGCGCGGCGAGCATTCGACTTCGCCAAAGCCAGGAAACCGCTTATGCGAAGCTCAATTTTTGCAGCGTTGGCGATCGTCGCCCTTCGTCTATCATTCGGCGTGCCGGCTGCGCCTGCACAAGGCGCCAGCCCCGCCGATAATACCGCGCCGGCCACGGCCGAGAACTATCTCGATCAGTTCGTCGATCGGTCGGTCTCGCCGCGCGACGACTTTTTCCATTTCGCGGTCGGCAAATGGCTCAAGGCGCATCCCATCCCGCCCTCTGAAAAGTCATATGGAATCTATCAGGTAGTGCAGGACGAGACCTACGATCGCCTTCTTAGCCTCAACCACGAGGCTGCCGCCAAGGAGAAGGACGCCCCTCCCGGGAGCAATCAGCAGAAGATCGGCGACTTTTGGACCGCGGGCATGGATGAAGCGGGCAACGCGGCGCAAGGGTTCAAGCCGATCGCTCCGGAGTTCGCGCGGATCGCGGCCGTGCACGACAAGAAGGGCCTGCTCGAGACCATCGCGCACCTTCAATACATCGGCGTCGACGCGATGTGCTCTCTCTACGTTGTCCAGGACGAAAAGAATAGCGACAAGAACGTCCTCCACCTTTACCAAGGCGGCCTCGGCCTGCCGAATCGCGACTACTATGTGGACGGCGACAAGCGCGCCACCGCGATTCGCGCGGAATACGTTCAGCACATCGCGCGCATGTTCCAGCTCCTCGGCGACGATAGTGTCCACGCTGCGGCCAATGCCACTACCGTCATGAGTCTAGAGACTGAGTTCGCGCGGGCTTCGCGCAAGCTCGAAGCCCTGCGCGATCCGCAAGCTAATTACAATTCCATGTCGCTCGATGACGTGAACAAACTCACTCCCTCCATCCATTGGCGCGAGTTTCTCGAGGAGGGACATATCAGCGGCATCGACGGCGTCGTCGTCGGTCAGCCGGAGTTCTTTCGCGAGGTAGAGACATCGCTCGGAAAACAATCGCTCGACGCCTGGAAAACCTATCTGCGCTGGCAGCTCGCCCACACCTTTGCTGCAGACGCGGGCGGACGCTTCGACGCGGAAGACTTTCACTTCTTTGGGACGATTTTGAACGGTACCCCAACGCAGCGGCCCCGTTTCAAGCGCGTCCTCGATAAAGAAGAGGCCTACCTTGGCGATGCCCTCGGGCAGATCTATGTGCAGCGTTACTTTTCCGCGCAGACCAAGGCGCGCTACGCCAAGCTCACCAACGAAGTCTTTGCCGCCATGCACGATCACATTCTGGCGCTCGGCTGGATGAGCGCTCCGACCAAGGAGCGTGCCTTGCGCAAGCTTGCGGCCGTGACCAAAAAAGTCGGCTACCCAGAGCACTGGCGCGATTACTCCTCCTACAAGGTCGAGCCCACTTCCTACCTCATGAATTGTGTGCGCGGCAATACCTGGCAGAGCGACTACAGCATTGCCAAGCTGCACAAACCGGTCGATCGCACCGAGTGGAACATGACCCCGCAGACCTATAACGCCTACTATGATCCGTCGAACAACGAGATGGTCCTTCCGGCCGCTGCTTTCATCCTCCCGGGAATCGACGATGCCCAGATCGACGACGCGATCGTCTATGGCTACGCCGCCGCCGCCACCATCGGCCATGAGCTCACGCATGGCTTCGACGACGAGGGCCGCCAATTCGACGAAAAAGGCAACCTCGAGGATTGGTGGAGCAAAGAAGACGCCGCCGAATTCGTCAAACGCACTGCCCGCATCGTGCAGCAATTCAACCAGTTCATTGCGGTCGACGACATCCACGTCAACGGCAGCGCCACCCAGGGCGAGAATGCCGCCGACCTGGGCGGCATCACCCTTGGCTGGGATGCCTTCACCAAGACTAACGAATATAAGAGCGGGAAAGCGATTGGCGGATTCACCCCGGCGCAGCGTTACTTCATCGGATGGTCTCTCGGCTGGATGAACCAGATTCGCCCGGAGAACATCGCCTTATGCGTTAAGACCGACGTGCACGCCCCGAGCTTCCTCCGGGTCATGGGCCCGGTCAGCAACATGGTCCCTTTCTACGACGCCTACGGCGTCAAGCCCGATGATAAGATGTACCGCGCCGACGACGTGCGGGTCAAGATCTGGTAGGCAGGGCAGAAAACAAACAAGCGCGCCGACGGCACAGCCGCGTTGTCCGGAAGTGGCCGAGACGCGTCTGCACACGAATCGCGTCAGATTCGCCCAGGGCTCAACAGGATTGATGATTGCCGGTGCCGAGCGAATGGATACTTTCAAGGCGCGCTTTCAATTCAGCCTGTAGCAATAGCAAAAGAACTTGAATGGAAACCGCGGCGAAGATTGCTCTCTGCCCGCGGTTCGTCCTGAGGGGGGACGATAATATGAAACCCGTCCCGGCCTTCACCTATCTAGAGAAAGCTGGGATCTTCAAAGACTGCCCAGGAGACGAATGGGCCGTCGAAGTGACCTTCGATGGTGGGCGTAAAACGCAGAAGAAGGACCTCCGGCCGGACCTTCCTCTCATTCTTCGGTACTAGACCCCCGCAAAGGGTGGGAGTTCGCGAGCCGAACCAGTGCGAGCGAAAGAGATTGACTTCGCGGGCGGCGCTCCCACAAGCTGATCGTATTATGAAAATACAACAACTTATTCCAAAAAAGAATTCTTTGTTCTCGCCTCGCAAGTTGATCATAATCTGTTGCTTGGGCGGCCTGCTACCCGCGGTGCAACCGTGCGTCGCCGGTCCGGCGCGTTTCATTCGAGCCGGCCGTCTTGTTACTCCGCGGCTGGATCAACAGGCGGTCCGCCTTCCCGACGGCAGGGTTCTTCTCGCTGGCGGACAGGACGAAAATATCCGCGCCACGGGTAAGGCCGAATTGTTCGATCCCGCGACCAGAACCTGGAGCCCGGCTGCCAATATGGGCAGCCCCCGTCGCTCTTTTACTGCTACTTTGCTTTCCAATGGAATGGTCCTTGTGGCCGGCGGCGGCGAATATCCGCCCTTTAATTCGACGGCTCAGTTGTACGATCCAACGACCGACGCTTGGAGCATTACTGGCAATCCTATTGTTACGAAACGCGCCGGCGCCACGGCCACGCTGCTGCCGAACGGCGAAGTCCTTTTGGCTGGTGGAACCGACGCCACGAAAGATCTCGGCAGCGCCGAGCTTTATGATCCTGCGACCGGCACCTGGAGTGGAACGGGAAACCTGATTGAGGCCCGGGCTTTCCATACCGCAACCCGGCTCTCCAGCGGCGACGTATTAGTTGTTGGAGGATTAACGCACCTTCTTTTGGCCACGACTACCGCTGAGATATATCACACGGCGACCGGCCAATGGACGGCCGTGGGCAGCATGACCGATCCGCGTTTCCTCCATTCGGCGACGCGGCTACCGGATGGCAGTGTGCTCGTCGCCGGTGGTGCGTATCTTGATTCTCAGTTTCAGACCGTCATATTAGCGAGCGCCGAAGTATTCGATCCCGACACGGGTAACTGGAGTGTCACTGGTAGCCTGGCCGAGGCGCGAGTCCTGCACACGACTACTTTACTGCGGACTGGCGAAGTCCTCGCGGCTGGTGGGGCGGGGAGCGACCAGACATCGCTGGCCAGCGCCGAACTTTATCAACCGACTGCCGGCACCTGGGCTGCTGCGCCTACTCAACTCCACAGTCCGCGCCACGGACACTCGGCCGTGGGATTGGTGGATGGCAGCGTGCTCATCGCCGCCGGCGTTGATCACACGGTGACAGGCGGGGATGCCTATCTCAGGACGGCGGAAGAATACACCCGGCACTAAGAAAGGCAGAGGCAGTCCAAGTTTGGCCTGCCGGGGACCAGTAGGTGTCCAGGTCGGTTAATTGCCATAATGAGGAGGTGTGAGGAAAACGGGAAGAAGGAATTAAAGGGGGAAGGAATGGTCGACGTATTCAAGTCGGTTAATTTCCATAATGAGGAGGTGTGAGGACAGGCCGTGGAGAAACAGGATTGGCCGGCCTTTTCGGTTACCTGCCTCAACGACGTGGAGACGCGTGCCTCCACCGCCTTCAACCATCGCACTCTGCATGATATTGGACCTCTCTCGATGCTGCTGCCAACGACCGGACCGCGGGCGACCGCGTCCTCGGCACCCGATGGCGCACGATTGCGACGATATGCCCGTTGGCAGCAATCGCAAACGGCTGCGCTTTCAAAGCTGCGGTAACGGCTCCGCAGGACGGGTTGGCGTCTTCCCACAAAGTGTTTGCGAAGCAATAGAGCGACTGGGGTGAGCGACTTGGAAGATCGCCCTCGGCGGACAAATGTTAAATGTTAGACGCGACCCCAAAACGGACGCATCGTGCGCGGAGAGACGCGATCCACCTGTTACTGTTACTGCACCGCGCGGGTGATCTTACTTACCGTGTCTTCGCTGTTGTTTGCTATCCAGATGGCTGGGCGGTAGTGCTTTCTTTCAGGCTTGACTTGGCTCTGTTTTGCTGTCGCAGTCACAGAATGAAGAAATTCGCCCTTTTCGAGTCACTCTGTTTCGCGGTCCTTAACTTATCGACGTTTGCGCACCTCGCGTTTGCGGGCAGCGCCACCTGGAGTTCCAATCCAACGAGCAGCGACTGGAATACTCCCGCTAACTGGACGCCTGCGACCGTTCCCAACGCCAACGCGGACATCGCGACCTTCGATGTTTCAAATACGACCGGGATTTCCACTTCCGGCGCCACGGTGAACAGCATCGTCTTCAACGCGAGCGCGCGAGACGGTCGCTCGGCGCGCTTGCTTTGCCGGCTTGTCACGCCCAGTATTTGGTTGCGCGGCGAGCATTCGACTTCGCCAAAGCCAGGAAACCGCTTATGCGAAGCTCAATTTTTGCAGCGTTGGCGATCGTCGCCCTTCGTCTATCATTCGGCGTGCCGGCTGCGCCTGCACAAGGCGCCAGCCCCGCCGATAATACCGCGCCGGCCACGGCCGAGAACTATCTCGATCAGTTCGTCGATCGGTTGAGGCTCCGCGAATTCTTGTCCGGCGCAGAGACGGGACGCGACCTGATCGAGATGGTGGTGTATGCCGGGCTGCCGCCAGCTATTCCGTTCTGGCAGGACGAACGTGATAAGAAGAATAAGTTCGTTTACTGGCTGCGCTCCAACGGCTTCCTCGTGATGACCAAGGACGGAGCACCGGCCGAGGAAGGTCATTACAAGGCAAACGTGGATGTGATGATGGCGATCGACGCGCTGGAGTTGTCCGTCGAGATGCAGCCCGATGTGGTTATTCTTGTGACCGGTGACGCGGACTTCGCCTACCTCGCGACCAAGCTGCGCCGGCGCGGCATCCGTGTGGAAGTGGCTTCAGTCACGCAGAATCTTGGGAGCGTCTTGAGATCGGCCGCCAATGCGGTGATCGACCTGGCACCCTTGTTCCGGACGTTCGAATTGATGCCCGTGCCCGAGTCTCCCGCGGCCGCCCCGCAGAGAAAGCGGGCGTTGTAGCTGTAGCCGGGGTCCCTGACCCAGGTGGAATGGCGCGCGGATTGCAGAAAACGGAAACAGTATCCCAGGCTTCAACGCGCATTGCCGTCTTTTTTACCCGTCACGGCGCAACAGAAAGGCTTCGAGTCACAGATTGCGGTCTTCACGGCAACGCTCGAAGCACAGGCTGCGCAAATTCAAAAGGTGACCCGCCTGAGGCGGATTGAGCTGAGCCAAACTGCACCGCGAGTCGTCGCCAACAGTCACTAAAGCCGCGGAGCCTAGCCGGCGGCATTGCGCAATCAGCCGTCACGCCTCAGCGGGTGGCGGCTTTTTGTTTTCTCCGAGGAGGACTTTTCGTTGCCAGATTTGTCTCGACATGCTCAAGGCGAATCGGTCAACTCTGCATCTCGAAAAGATCTGGATCTGGTGCGGACGCTTGACCTGGGGCTTTCTCCCCTTTTTCAGACCTGAAGTTGTCATCACAACCACCAGGTGCAAGGAGCCAACCGTATGTCTTCACGAAACAAAGTCATTAGAACAATCGGTCTCATCGGCGCGTTCGCCCTCTTTACGCTCTCGCCCCCAGCGCGAGCAGCATGTCAAGAAGGCTGCTTGACCAACTTTAACACGGCCCTGGGCGAGAGTGCGCTGGTCAACCTCGGACCCGGCGGCAACAACACGGCCATTGGCAATAATGCGCTTGCATTGGATAGTCTCGGCAGCTTCAACACGGCGACCGGCAGTGGTGCGCTCGCTAACAATTTTTCCGGCGTCAACAATACGGCCAATGGGTTTGAGGCCCTCCTACGTAACACAAATGGCGTCAACAATACGGCCATGGGTACTGATGCGCTCGCGAACAACACCTTGGGCATCAGCAACGTAGCCATTGGTGATAATGCGCTTGCATTCAATACATTCGGCAATTTTAACACGGCTGCCGGTTCTGAAGCGCTCTCGAGTAACACAACCGGCGGTGGAAACACTGCCGCCGGTACTCAGGCGCTCTTTAGCAACACAACCGGCCACGACAATACGGCCATCGGTTTTCTTGCGCTCTTCAGCAACACCACCGGTAGCGACAACACCGCCAGCGGCCGGCAGGCGCTCTTAGGCAACACCACCGGCGACAACAACACGGCCACCGGTTTTGCAGCGCTCGACTCAAACACCACCGGCAACAATAACACGGCCACCGGTTCTGATGCGCTCCTCCGCAACACCACGGGAAGCGAGAACACGGCCACCGGTGTCGAAGCGCTCGCCTTCAACACCACGGGCAGCGGCAATACGGCCAGTGGTTCCTCGGCGCTCTTCAACAACACCACCGGGATTAACAACACCGCGAGCGGCCTGGAGGCGCTCTTCACCAACACCACCGG
Organism: uncultured Verrucomicrobiae bacterium; assembly: GCA_963737995.1. Lineage (GTDB taxonomy): Bacteria > Verrucomicrobiota > Verrucomicrobiia > Chthoniobacterales > UBA10450 > Palsa-1392. The sequence goes on along the minus strand of CAVTUV010000007.1, from coordinate 341,822 downwards.
TATCGAAAACACGGCCACCGGAGTCGACGCCCTCTTAAAAAACAGCACCGGCAGTAGCAACACGGCGTCCGGTTTTTCGGCGCTCTTTACGAACACGAGCGGCAATAGCAACACGGCCAGCGGTAATAAGGCGCTCTTTAACAACACAACCGGCTTCTTTAACACGGCCTGCGGCGGGAGCGCCCTCTTTGGCAACACCATTGGCACCTCCAACACGGCCACCGGGATCAACGCGCTCTTTCACAACACGACCGGCAAAGCCAATACCGCCACTGGCCAGAGTGCCCTGCTCAACAACAGCACCGGGGGAAGCAATATTGCCCTGGGTTTTTCCGCCGGTTCGGCTCTCACCACCGGGAGCAACAACATCGAGATTGGTAACGTGGGAGTGGCGGCCGATTCCAACACCATTCGCCTCGGCACGCAGGGAACCCAGACGGCGACCTTCATCGCCGGGATTAGGGGCACCACCGTGACCGGTGGGGTCGCAGTCATGGTCGGGACGGCCGGCCGCCTTGGAACAGTGACCTCCTCCGCCCGCTACAAGGAGGCGATCGAGCCGATGGACAAGGCGAGCGAAGCGATCCTCGCGCTCGAACCCGTCACCTTCCGCTACAAACACGAGCTTGACCCAGAGGGCATCCCGCAGTTTGGCCTCGTCGCTGAGGAAGTGGAAAAGGTGAACCCCGATCTGGTGGCACGCGATGAGCAAGGCAAGCCCTACACCGTGCGCTATGAGGCAGTGAACGCGATGTTGCTCAACGAGTTCCTTAAAGAGCATCGCAAGGTAGAGGCGCTCGAAGAGACAGTCACACAGCTAAAGTCAGCGCTGAAGGAGCAGGCAAGGCAGATCCGAAAAGTCAGCGCAGAGGTGGACGCGGGCCGGACCGCGCCGCGGGTGGTTTCGAGCGAATAAGCAACGACCCAAGGGTCATCCTGGAAGGGCAACCAAGCCTGCCCGCCGCCGCGGGTGTCGTCCCCGATTCGTCCGAGGGCGGGGGCGCGCCAGTGGTTTGAGATGGGACGGGATAGCGCCCGCCCCTCGAAGGCGCGGGCGGCCTAACCAATCAGTTCGATCCTGACGACGTTCAACACCCGCCGCTGCACGTGATCGTGAAGCCGGCGATCAGTTTTCTCCCAGGCGCGATCTGCTGGATGCCGTCCTTGTCCTCGAAGGCGCGTTGCTCGTGGCGATCGGTCAGGCCCCAGCAGGGCTCGACGCAAAGAAACGGGTCGCCATCGGACCAAAGCGTGACGTAGGGAACCTCACTAAAGTCGAGGCTGACCCACCGATTGCTCGGTGGATCGCGATAGACAAAGGTGCGATCGGGCACATCGAGAAACTCGAGAATGTAGGACCCGCGCAGCTGCGCGCGATCGAACGGCATCGCGCCACCGGCATGATTAATTTCCTCGGTCTCGCCCGTGAGATAATTTCCGGGAGAAAACCAGCGACGATAACGACCCGCCGGCATCTCGAGTTGAAAGGTATCGAAACTGGTCGCGGCGAATCCCGGATGCAGTCCGAACGAGAGATGCGCTGTCAGCTCGGGCTCGTGATTCTCAAAACGAAAACGAACGTGCACCTGCTCCCCACGCAACGTGTAGGTGAGCGCGAGCGAGACCTTGAGCGGATACTCCTGCGGCTCAATCTCGTTAGGCGAAAGCCGATAGGTGAGCGCCGCATTCTCTTCTGCACCGAGGTCCGTGCTCACATCGGTGAAAAGTTTGTGCCGCAGAAAACTGTGCGTGCCGCCCCGGATCTGTCGTCCGCGATAAAGACTTCGCTCGTTCTTCAGCCGGTGCAGAAAGTAACCCATGACCGTCGCATGATTGGCCCAGCCGCGCAGCGGCTTGCTCAGGTCGTTGTCGCGATGCAGAAAGCCGATCCAATTCCCCTCCCCGTCGCGTCGCACCAGACTGACCAGTTCCGCGCCCAGCCGTGAGACGATGATACGCAAGCCGCGCTCCTCATCGGTGAGGACATCGAGGAGGCGCTCGGCGCGCTCGATTTCGCGGTGGGTGAACTTCATCCCCGCATCAGGGGAACAATCCGCGGATGTGCTTTGCCTTCATCACCCGCTCGACGCCGATCGCCATGGCCGCGGTGCGGTGCGAGACTCTGTCCCTCTTCGCACGCTTGATGACTTGCGTGAAGGAATGCTCGAGGATGCGGAAGAGTTTGTCGGTCACTTCCGTCTCCGTCCACATGAAGGCTTGCAGGCCCTGCACCCATTCGAAGTAGGAAACGATCACGCCGCCGGCGTTGCAAAGAATGTCGGGGATAACGAAAACCTCTTCCCAGCGTTTGTTCAGGTGCAGGTCGGCTTCCGGGCTGGTCGGGCCGTTCGCGCCCTCGGCCAGAATTCGGCACTTGATCTTGTCCGCGTTGTTTTCCGTGATTACGCGATCGACCGCGCAGGGCGCAAGAATATCGCACGGCATCTCGAGCAGTTCGTTCGGGTTAACCCGGTCGCCCTGATCGAAGGCGCGCAGGTTGCCTTTTTTCTGAACGTGAAGTTCGGCGGCTTTCACGTCGATCCCTTTTGGATTATAGAGCGCGATCGTGTGATCACTGATCCCGACGATCTTGACTCCAGTCTTCAAGCCTAACGAGAGGGCAGCGACCGAACCGACATTGCCAAAGCCCTGGACAATGGCGGTCGATTGATCCGGGTCCATCTTAAGCATGTCCATGGCGCGCTCGATCAGATAAACGACCCCGCGGCCGGTCGATTCGCGACGGCCTTCGGTCCCACCGACCGAGACCGGTTTGCCCGTGACGATCTCGTTCACGGAATAACCCTGGTGCTATTAGCGGCACCTTCAGCAATCTGCCAGATGGCGGCACGATTACGGTCGGTAATAACACCTACCTAGCAAACTACGAAGGTGGCAATGGGAATGATCTGACGCTGACGGTGCTGTAGCAGAGCAGACGGCCACTTCTTCAGATCGGCAGCGATTGGAAACCCCGGTCATTGCTCCGCATTTGCCCTAGCGCTCGCAAGAGCGACCGGGATTTCCAAGCGCGACCTCGCCTCCGAGGACCCCGACAACCGCAGGCTTCAGCTTTCCAGATTAGCGAGTAACTGTTGACCAATAACAAACGAGCCTTCGCTCGTTGCCGCGTCGATAGTGAGCTCTGACCCGAGCCAACCCCCCTTCCGTTCCCCAGCCGCCGGTCCGTCAGAATGTCAAAATGTTTAGCCGCGACCCCAATTCAGTCATGGCAGAGGCGAATCCGGCATCGCCTATGTTTTCCATAATGAGGAGGTGTGAGGAAAAAGAAGAGGGGAATTAAAGGGGGGAAGGAAGGGTGGGAGAGCGGAGAGCGGAGAGCTGAGAGCGGAGAGCTGAAAGCGGAGAGCGGAGAGCTGAAAGCAGAGAGTTGAAAGCTGAATGGCGCGAGCTGGGGCAAGCACCAGGGACGGCCGAGCGTGTTAAGGGAGGGTGAGGCCGGTTAATGGTTATGGGCTCCCGGTTGTTGGGGGGCCGGGGGAATCGGTAGAGGTTGAGACCGGTTAACGGTTACGAGTTCTCGGTTGTTGGGGGGCCGGGGAAAAATCATCCGGGAAAGAGAAAGGGCCGGGACACCGCGGAAAAAACACGCTCCTGTCTTAGTGCGAGCGTAATTTATTGACCGCGTGCGAACTGCGCGTGAAGGTGGCGGCTCACCCGCGTGTCGGAGCGTGTATTTCTTCGATGTCGTTCGTTCTCTGAGGGCGCCCCCCGGGCGCTTTTACCTGCACGAGCTTCCACTCAACATCAACAAGGAAAAAGATAAGAAAATGAAACTACTCACTACCACACTTGTGGCTCTCACCGGGTTCGGCCTTTGCGCCGCGCCTTTAGCGCTTGCCGCGGATGACTCCGCGGTCGAGTCGAAGATCAAGTCGATGGAAGATCAATGGGCTGCGGCTCAGCTCCAAAAAGACCATGGCGCCAGCGTCATCGAGGGTTTTTTGGCGAGCGATTACCACGGCATTAGCGGCAAGGGAGAAAACCGGGACAAAACCGAGCAGATCAAGCACATCCGCAAGGACACCGACACCTATACGGAGTCGAAAAACGACAGCATGCATGTGCACGTCTACGGCAACGACCTCGCGACCGTCTGCGGCACCTCGACGGAGGGAGGGACCGACAAGGACGGGAAGAAGTTCAGCCGCTCCTTTGCCTGGTTGGACACCTGGATGCAGCGCGACGGCCAGTGGCAATGCATCGCCAGTTCCGGCGCGCCCTTAAAGAAAGAATAACGAAGCACGCGATAATTCGCGTCACTTAGTCGAGCACCGTCCGTCATGTTCTCATGCGGACGGTGCTTTGCTTTCTCGGAGTGGACAAATCAGGGACTTTGAGGAGGCGATGCGACCCCCAATAGCCCCGCTCTCCTGACCCGTCACGGCCCGCAGGTCTGAAAGCCGGGCGGGTGCAAAAGAAGGCAGCGGTGCGGTAGCAGAAGCGTCATCGGTTATGGGTTCCCGGTTAACAGCCCGCATGCCGCAGGCGAAACGTCGGTCCGCCCCTCGCCGTCACGCACTTTTGCTGACCCTGCTTCTTCAAATCCCGAGGACCCGGACAACCGCAGACTTGGCGTTCCTTAGCGGTATCGCCGGGTGTGCAGTTGCCTTATCTGAAACCGGAACCCGATTAAGGTGTTGGACGCAGTTTGAACAGTTCCGCACTCTGGGTGGGCGTGGAATCACTGTGGATGCCTCCCGCAACAACGACCAGGCCGTTTGGTAGCAACGTTGCCGTGTGCTGAGAGCGTGAGGTATTCAGATGAGCGGTTTCAGTCCAGCGTCTGGTAGCCGGATCATACAGCTCGGCGTTCGAGGATGCGCCGTTTGAATCAAGTCCTCCGGCGACAAGCACCATGCCATTGGGAAGCAACGTCGCCGTGTGCGCGTAGCGTGCGTCATTGAGATTGCCGGTGGCAGTCCAGGTCCCGCTCTTTTGATCATACAGTTCCGCGCTCGCGATCGTTTCGGTGCTGTTAATTCCCCCTGTCACCATTACTCTGCCACTGCCCAGTATCGTCGCGTCGTGAGTGACGCGCGGGGTGTTGAGACTGCCGCTGGCTGACCAGGTGCTGGTCGCCGGATCATACAGTTCGCAGACTCGCCAGAGTGCCGGCACCACCGAATCCCCCCGCCACCAGCACCTTGCCGTTGCGCAGTAATGTCGCCGTGTGGGTAAAGCGTGGGGTGATGAGACCGTTGGCGACGGTCCAGAGCCCGGTCGCCGGATCGTACAATTCGACGCTGTTCGTAATCAAATTGTTGCTGTCAAACCCGCCGGCTACGAGCACCATCCCGTTGCGCAGCAACGTCGCCGAATGCAACTGGCGTGCGACGTGGAGACTCCCTGTGAGCGTCCAGGTCCCGGTTGCCGGATCGTACAGTTCGGCGCTCGCGCGCTCGCCGCTTAAACCGTCGCCTCCTTCCACAAGAACCTTAATCCTTGCACGCGCACTTTGAAAGCCCAGCCGTTGCTTAGTCTACCCGCCGTGGCGGGCATCCGTTATGGCAGCGTTTTTGAGTGCTGTGTCGATAGTGAGGGCTGACCCCTACTACTGGCCCCCGGTTACTTCTTTTTTGGGAGCTCCATGACCCCTTCAGCGATGCACTGCCATTTGCCATCGCGCTCCATCCAGGTATCCACCCAAACGTAGCTGTGGGTAAACTGTTTACCATCCTTGTCCTTGCCCTTCTCCGTCGTCGTGCCGGAGACGGTGGCCAAGTTCGGCCCGTAGACATGAACCTCCATATTGGTGTTCGTTGCCGAGCTCAAGGTGTTGGGTTCGTTTTTAATCTCATCAAGCAGCTGGGACTTGGTAAGATGTTTTCCTTCGGGATTGAATCCGGCAAAGTCCTCCGCTATTCCATTTCCGACGGTGGCGTAGTCCTTCTTTATGAGCGCGCTAACCCAGGCGTCTTCCATCTGCTTGAGTTTGGCCTGGACCGCGCTCGAGTCGGCAGAGTTTTCCTGAGCGTGCGCGCAGGGCGCGGTCGCTAAGCCCAGAAGTGTGATTACAAGAAGTGGCGTGAATGATTTCATAATGATTTTTCAGGTTGAATTTAGGGCAGCTCGTCTCGAATGGAGAACCCTTTCGGGGCGAGCTACATCGATGTCAGCGCGCTCTGACGCGCATGTCGATGCCGGAAGCGTGCAGCCCAGCCGCCGAACCGTCAAGACATAATCAACCCCGCGATCCTTGTTCGTGCGTTTGTCTAAAAAGTGAGGACCGACCCTCGCCAATGCCTTCGATTTGAAATGCGCGCCGCGCAGGCATTCGCCAGCGCCGCCTTCCACGCCCGATCAACTTCAGCTGTTCCTCTTTGTCGTCCGAATCGGTTCGGTACCGTTCGATATAGGACTCGGTTTACCTTTTCAACTCGTGCATCGGATCAAGTAAACTCGACATCAAGGCAAGCCGCTTTTTCTCGCCTTCTAAATGGTGATCCAAAACGTATCGAGACATCGCAACCAAGCGTAGCCCATCGGGATGTTGCCACAAGCGACTGTTCAGGTGATTCAACGACTCGCGTCATCGAAAGGTTAAATGTCAAATGTTAGGCGCGAACCCGCTGACCCATCGAATGTTCCGTTAAGATCCAATTCCGCTCTTCTTCGCGGTCAAGATTTGTTGACTGACCCCTATCCCCCTATCCCGCTCGTCAGTGCTACGCACGCAGCTCTTGGAAAACTGGCCGCGGGTTCGAAGGCGCGCTAGAGTTTCTCCATGAAAGCTCCATTTACCCTGGGAGTGGCGGGCCATTTCGGACTGGCCGTGCGTGACCCGAAAAAGAGCTGGAAATGGTGGCAGCGGACGCTCGGGCTGCGCAAGGAGTTCGAGTTTGAGGGTGGCGTGGCGGTCGGGAACGACAACGTCACAATCGCGCTGCACAAAGGAAAACCGTCACCGCAAACACTCGGTCACATGTCCTTTCATCTGCCGAACATGACCACGCTGCGCAAAGCGCTTGGTCACCTGAAGAAACTAAAAGTCGAAATTGAAGATCCCGGCGACGAGATCGGCCCCGAAGCCGAAGGCTCGCGGCACATGGGACTCTGGTTTTACGACCCCGACGGCTACCGCTGGGAACTGAGCGTTCAGGGCGGCGCGAATACAGCCAGTGGGAACTGTGCTGGATAGACGAAGCCCGGAGGGTTTGATGCGGGGTCGCAGAGAATCAAATAGACGGTAGGTCGCGAGGTGGCGAGCGTAATCAGTCTAGATCGCCGATCCGAGGCAGCCGCGCCCCCAAAATGTCAAATAGCCTGCTCGCGAATGCTTTCGGAGTATAGACGCGACCCCATCTTTCACAGCGCTAGCGTTACTTTCGCCGCCTTGTCTTTGCACCCGCGACGCTCGCCCTGCCGCGTCTTGTCCTGGTGGCCGGCTTCGGGTGGACTGCGGCCTCGCTTACCATTCTTCGTAACGGGGTATAAAGCGGATGCGTCGGGTTCGCGCGATAGAAGCGGTGATATCCGTTACTATGGCTGACGAGAAGCTCTGCCGCGGCGAGCTTCGCCAGCTCGTCCTGCACCGTTTGCAGCGATAGGAAGCTCAACCGGACCAACTCTCGCACATAAAGTTGACGCCCGGGTTTCGTAAACAGGAGTTGAAGAATTTCTGCTCGAACCGTTGGAAACAACGCATGCAAAAGTGTCCCTCGCATCCCCCATTTTGACTTGACCGCTTAAAGCGGTCGAGTGCTCAAACAGGTGCGGGTTGCGGGAGGTCCGAACTTCAAATCGGGGGCAAGTGAAGGGCGATTCGCAAGAGCTGGGCTGGCAAAGGAAAAAAGGCGGAGCGTAACTTGACCGCTTTAAGCGGTCAAGTCTTCAACGCACAGAACAAGACAATTCCAACCAAGCGTAACCGATCGGGATGTCGCCAAAAGCGACTGGTCGGGTTGGTCAACGCCTCTCAACGTCTCGACCTAGGATGCCGGGTCCGCAACGTGCCTTTAAACCCGTGAGCGGGCTTCAAGGTTCAGCTCTCCCCAAAGCCCGTCACGGTCGGGAACGACAACGTCACAATCGCGCTGCACAAAGGGAAACCGTCACCGCAAACACTCGGTCACATGTCCTTTCATCTGCCGAACATGACCACGCTGCGCAAAGCGCTTGGTCACCTGAAAAAATTAAAAGTCGAGATTGAGGATCCCCGGGACGAGATCGGCCCCGAAGCCGAAGGCTCGCCGCACATGGGACTCTGGTTTTACGACCCCGACGGCTACCGCTGGGAATTGAGCGTCCAGGATGGCGCGAATACAGCCAGTGGGAACTGTGCTGGATAGACGAAGCCCGGAGGGTTCGATGCGGGGTCGCAGAGAATCAAATAGACGGCAAGGCCGCAAGGTGGCGGAATGGTTCCTCCATAGGCGAAGCCAAAGCGAGGCGGGCGCGAATACAGCCAGTGGGAACTGTGCTGGATAGACGAAGCCCGGAGGGTTTGATGCGGGGTCGCAGAGAATCAAATAGACGGCAGGGCCGCGAGGTAGCGGAATGGTTCCTCCATAGGCGAAGCCAAAGCGAAGTGGGCGACGAGCGCATCAATTGGCCGTTCAGGGCGGCGCGAAATGAGCGGTAACCGGAGGCGAGCGCGGTATGACGCGCGAACATGCGCTCAATGAACGCTTATCACTTGCGCCTCGGCAACGGTATCAGCATCGAGACCTTTTTCTGATATGCCTTGTAGGCGTCTCCGTGGATGTCTGCCAGGTCGCGCTCCTCGAACTGGAGTGCGAGGAGAATGTAAGCCGTGGTGGCAAAAGCAAAGAGAAGATGCCCGGTGGTCATGCGCGGCGTCGCCCAGAAGGCGATGATAAAACCCAGCATGATCGGGTGACGCACAATCCCGTAGAGCCACGGTGTCCGAAATCCGGGGTAGGTATATTCACGTCCGCGCTGATTCAGATAGACCTGGCGCAACCCGAAAAGATCGAAGTGACCGATCAGAAATGTGCTCAGCAGCACCAACACCCAGCCAACCCAAAAGAGGCCTTGCAGAACAACGCAGCCGGCAGCGTTCTCCATCTCCCAGACGACGCCGAGCATTGGCTGCCATTTCCAGAAGAGGAGCAACAGAATGAGGCTCGCGAACAGAACGTAGGTGCTGCGCTCGATTGGTTGCGGCACGATTCGGGTCCACCACGCTTTGAATCCCGGGCGCGCCATCACGCTATGCTGAACAGCAAAGAGTAGTAGCAACGCCGCATTGACGACGAGCGCGTGCGCGAAGGACGCAGTCGCCGGCGGCGAATCAATCGCCTTCGGCACGGCGAAATTGCCGACAAAGCCGATCGCATAGAGAAACGCGATGAGGAAGATCAGATAGCAGACGACACCGTAGATAGAGGCGAGAGTGCGAGTAATCATAACGAGCTCCTTTGCAGGTTGGCGTTGATCCGGCTCGCGCCGGGACGCGAACGGATCGTGCCATTTTATGATCGGGCGACACAAGCCTTTTCGGCCCCGATCCGGGGCCGCGAGGTCGCGGTAAGCGAAGTGGGCGACGAGCGTATCAACTGAGCGTTCAGGGCGGCGCGAAATAAGCAGCAAACCGAGAGAGAGACTCTCAACGTCGAACGCCGATACAGCCAATAAACGCCGCAGGTCTTGCGGGGCCTGCGGCTTCCTGGTCGGTAGCGCCCTGACCCCGAATTCTCGCCTACTTGGCCGGAACGGAGAGTTCCTCCATCGGAGTGCCCTTCTTGGCGATATAGAAGGCGAGCGCTTTACCTGGCGCGGTGGCACTCGCGTTTTTCACGTTATGCACTTCGCCCGCCACGGTCTGGAACGACTCACCGGCCTTCAGCGTCACTGGGGCTTTCCCCTGCGCCTCGAAGATGACCGAACCCTCCGCGATATAGACGAACTCATTCCCGGGCTGGGTATGCTTGCCGCTTTCACCTCCCGGCGGCAGCTCTCTGAGGACCAGGATGGCTTCCATTCCCTTCGCGTCCGCCAGCTCGGTTCGCTGCAGGATTTTTCCGCTCTTCAACGGGTCCTGGGCACTCGCCGTGCGACCACCAAGGACCACCAACGTAACGCTCAGGGCCAGCACGACCCGACCAAATAATGGAACAAGTTTCATAGAGTCTCCTTTTTTTGAATGACAAATTCTGGTATACACCCTTCGCGCCCTCCCGCAAAGCAGCTCCGTCACGTCGCCGATTTCCCCCCGGTGACGACCGCTGAAAAACGGATTGCAGACCACATCGTCCCGACGGTGGTATCGGCAATGGAAATCTGGCGAAAGTATCCATTATCAAGAACCGACCCCTAATCGCGCCTCATCATTTTGGTGCTGTTCTCGTTCCGTCTTCGTCAGCCGCGATCTGGTCGCGTCCCGCTGACGACAGCACATCGTCTTCGGCCGACGGAGACTGAAGCTGATCGTTCGCCACGATGAACAGGATCGCGAAGCTCGTCGGGTTGGCGGGGCTCATTGCGCAATCCGTAATGTTTGAGAAACCATCCTACAACCCTTTCACTCCTCAAACCGCAGCGTTGCCCGAGTGGCCATACTTTGCAAAGTATGATCCAAGTCGCTCCATTCAATCTCATCCCGGTGCTGTTCTCGTTCGTCTTCGTCAGCCGCGATCTGGTCGCGTCCCGCGGACGACAGCACATCGTCTTCGGCCGACGGAGACTGAAGCTGATTGTTCGCCGCGATGAACAGGATCGCGAAGCTCGTTCGGGTTGGCGGGCGGAGAAAGGAAGAGGGAAGCCGTAACCCGTAACGCAGTCCCGCAGTTGCGGGACGAGGCCGGGCTTTCAAAGCCCGGCTATTCTGTCTCTCCGTTCCCAGCACAAAGCGTTGACTATCCGTCATACTTTGCAAAGTATGCGGTTATGCCTTTGCCTGTGTCACTGTTCAGCCTACGCTTTGGCGCACCTGCCGTGTCCTGGCGAACCGTAAACGCCTCCAAATCCTGGCTCGGTTGATCCGGCAACCCAATCAAACGGTCTCGGCGTTGGCGCGGGAGATGAAGCTGTCGATGCCTGCTGCCAGTCAATACCTGCGCGCATTGGAAGCGCGCGGGTTGTTGACTTGCCGGCGGGTGGGGCTTCGGGTCGAATACCGTCCAACGGCCGCCGCTACCGGAGGCGCTGGCGGCGAGATTCTCACCGCCCTTCGGTTCGCGTTTCGTGGCAGAGCGCAGCCGACTGAAGCGCTCTTCAAACTCGCCACGGCCTTTACCCACCCGCGGCGGGTAGAGGTGTTTCGTGCCGTGAAGAATGGCGCGGATTCCTTTGAGAAAATCCAAGCGGCCACCCAGATCTCGGCGCAAGCGCTCTCCCGCCATCTCGCCAAACTGGAGAAAAGAGGCTTCGTAAGGAACGACGCCGAGAAATATGTGGTGACGAACCAGGCGGACCCATTTGGTCGTGCGTTAGCGCGCCTTGCCTGCCAATAGCCTTGGTCCTGCCATACTTTGCAAAGTATGACGCAAATTCTGGCGACGATTAGTGCCTGGACGTCGACGCCCTTGCTGAAATGCCTAGCCGCCCACCAGTTCTTTCGGTAAAGACAGACCCTGTGCCGGAAGCCGACGACAATCTCCACCTGGAAATCGGGCATGTTCTGTTCATCGATATTGTCGGTTACTCCAGGCTCTTAATAGAAGAACAGAAGGAGCGGCTGAATCAGCTGACTGAGATCGTCCTGGGGACCGCGCCGGTGCGTGAAGCGACCGACGAACAACTGGTCAGGCTACCGACCGGTGATGGGGTGGCGCTGGTCTTCCGCCGCAGCGTGGAAGAACCGGCCCGCTGCGCGTTGGAGATTGCCGAAGCGCTGCAGAAGCATCCGGAAGTTCCGGTGCGGATGGGGATTCACAGCGGACCGGTGAGCGAGATGACCGATGTGAGCGGGCGCACCAACATCGCCGGGGCCGGCATCAACATGGCGCAACGGGTGATGGATTGCGGCGACGCCGGGCACATTCTTCTTTCGCAGCATGTGGCCGACGATCTGATTCAATACCGGCAATGGGCGCCGCGTCTGCATGACCTGGGTGATTGCGAGGTCAAACACGGTGTCCGCCTTCATTTGGTCAATCTCTATGCTGAACCGCTGGGCAACGCCGCGATCCCGCAGAAATTCCAGCAGGGCAGACCAAAGCCGCCGCAACGCAAGGTGGGGATTATCGCTGCCGTCGCGCTCATCGCGTTGCTGGCGGCTGGAACGGCATATTATTTTGTTCCGCACCGAGCCGCGACGAAGGGCCCGTCGATTTCCGAAAAATCAATCGCGGTGCTGCCGATGGTCAACTCCACGGGGGACACGGCTAACGAATATTTCTCCGACGGCATCTCGGAAGAATTTATCTCTTCGCTTGCGCGTTTGCGGGACCTGAAGGTCGTCGGGCGCACGTCGTCTTTTCAGTTCAAAGGCAAAACGGACGACAGCAAGACGATCGGCGAAAAGCTTGGCGTTTATTACCTGCTCGAAGGCAGCGTGCGTAAGTCGGCCGACCGGGTCCGCATCGCAGTGGCGCTGATCAAATCCGGCGACGGCGCCAATGTCTGGTCGGAAACCTATGACCGGGAATTGAAGGACATCTTCGCGGTGCAATCGGAGATTGCGCAATCGGTGGCCGGCGCACTGAAGCTAACGCTGGCGGGCGATGCCGGTAATAACCCGGACGAGCCCTCCAATCATAATGTCGATGCCTACACTGCCTATCTGCAGGGTCGCTATTACGAGCAACGCTACACAGCCGCCGATTTGCGCAGGGCGATTGGCTTCTACGACGCGGCGATCCGCAGCGACCCACACTATTCATTGGCTTACGCGGCGTTGTCGAAAAGCTGGTGGGCGCTGGGCGATATCACGGGTGAGGATGTGGCGGAGGCGAATGGCAAGGCGCGAGCTGCCGCGGAGCGCGCCGTCGCCGAAGATCCCAACTCCGCGGAAGGGCATTCGGCCCTCGGTCAAATCCTCGTCAGCGTCGATCGGAACGCGAAAGCGGCCGAGGCGGAATATCGAAAGGCCGCGGAGCTTGCTCCAGCTTCCGCGGAGCCGAAGATCGGGCTCGCCTCAGTCATCGGAGATTTTGGCCAAATCGAGGAAGCGGCTGAGCTTTTGCAGCAGGCGGTTCGGCTGGAGCCGTTGACCGTCAACGCGCACTTCGACCTCGCCAGACTGCTGACCTCTCTCGGTCGTTACGATGAAGCCGCGCAGTCGGCCCGCAAAGCAATCGAACTCCAGCCGGGCGGCGCCGGGACGTGGGAAATGCTGGCACTGGTCGAGGCGAAACGCGGGGACGGCGAGGCGGCCCTGAAAGCCGCCGCCCAGGAGACTGATCCGGATTGGCGCGCCTACGCCATGGCCCTGGCCCAGCAAGCTCGAGGCGACGCAGTGGCCGCAGATGCGGCCTTGAACGCATTGATCGCCGGCCACAGCGACGATATGTCTTTTCAAATCGCGGCGGTGTATGCCTTCCGCGGCGATGCTGACAAGACTTTCGAGTGGCTTGATCGCGCCTACGAGAAACACGATCCCGGGGTGATGGCGATTATCGACAATCCGTTTACGCGCGAGCTGCGGTCGGACCCGCGTTTTGCTGCCTTTTGCAAGAAGGTCGGCTTGCCGTCGCCGCCGTGATTGGGGCGCCTCACCTTCGTTGAAGCGTAGGAAAGGGTCGCCGACTTCTGGGATCCGAGCGCGACAAAGGAGAGCGCCACTTTTGGATTTTCGCCATAGCCCGCCGGATACACCCGACTGCGGGACGTACCAGCCGATCATCCCGAACTGCCTGCTCCTCATATCAGTCCGGCAGGTTCAGCGGGGAGCGCGGTGAGGGATTTGGGCCACGGTGGACGCTGCCATGGTGGCGACGATACCCGACTCCTAAAGGCAGAAGGAAGAATGGAGCGACTGGGGCGAGCGACATAGAAGGTAAAGCTGCGCGGGTAGCAGCGAGTGAGTTGGGAAACGAAAGAGTTTCAATTAAGATTTATGAAGTTCTGAGCGCGATCGGAGTAACGCCAAACCGGCTTAAGAAGAAGCGGCGGCGGTGACGCTCTGCTCATAGGGAAGTTGAGAGCGTAAAGCTCCGTGGGAGCCACGCTCCTTTACGGAGTTGAGAGCTGATAGTTGAGAGATTCTCAAACCGCAGGCGAGATCATCATCGTCTCCAAGCGTATCCGGCTCTCGTGGTTGACTCACAATGCTCGAAGTAATGATTTGCGAGGCGTCGGCGTTATGACTGCTCGCGAAAGTTTCTGAATCCAATCGGCGGGTTCACTGCATCAAAGCTGTGCATATGAAATTTATCCTCATCGCAGTCATGGCTACGGCGCTCGCCTTGGTCGGAACGAAAGCCGAATCGCCAGACGAAGTGGGGCGGGCCCGAGATATTCTCGAGGCAACGGCCAAGGCCTACAAAAACATGGAGGCGTTGCGCGATACGCTTTCCTATATGGTCAACGCGCCGGGTTCGGAGCAGGAGGAAAAGAAACAGGAATATGGATTTGGTCCTGGCCGCTCTGTGTTTGTCAAAAACGCTCTGCTCGAAGCAGTCGCGCTGGATCATTCGTTCGCTCTCATCCAGAGCGATGTGCCCGACAAATATGTGTCCGCCAGGTACGACCGCGATTTTGGCAGTGTGCTCCGGAGTGTGGCGGGCGCCGGCTCGCTTTTCGAACCGCCCCCACTGGCCATGCATGAAGGCAAAAGCCTTGATGCCTGCATCGACACGTTTCGCTTCAATCTGCTCGGGCCACTGCGCATCGACGGATACCGGCGGGTCACGGGCGACGACCAGAAGCCGTCCGATGAGATTCATTTCACCGCGGACAACGGAGAACTGGCGGTAGGGATCAATCCCGAAAGTCACTTGCTCGAGAGAATTTCGTTTCAGGTAAGACCGGCCGGCGCGCCCGAAGGATTCTTGGTGCGGGTGAACGGAACCTTTGCCCCGCAGGCATCAGCGAATCCTCCCATTACTTTCACGGCCGGTTCGCGCCGGGCGGTTAACGACTTGACCGAACTGACGTCGAAGCGACTCGCGCTTGGTTCGCCCGCGCCCGATTTTACGTTGGAGACCTCGGACGGGAAGAAGATCGCGCTGCAGGACCTGCGAGGCTCGGTCGTGCTCCTCGATTTTTGGGCCACCTGGTGCGTGCCGTGTTGGAAGGGCTTGAAGGAGACTCAAGCGATCGCCGATTGGGCGGCCGCCGAAAACTTACCGGTCAGAGTCATTGCCGTTAACACTATGGAAAAGGGAACGGATGCCGGCGAAAGGTTGGGAAGGATCGAGAAGTTCTGGCGGTCGCAAGGCCTTCGTATTCCGACGCTGATCGATTCCAAGTCCGAAATGTTCGGGGCCTACTCCAGCCCGGGCCTGCCCAGCATGGTTCTGATCTCGCGGACGGGGACGATCCTTCGATTCCATGAAGGTTTGTTTCCCGAGATGGAAGAGACTCTAAGACGGGAGCTGCGGGAAGGTCTGAAGGAACCAACCTCCGACCAGCGGGTCTCGACGGCGAGATAATCATTTACCAGGAGTTGCAGATGGTCGGAGCGCGCTTTTTCGCCCCGCTCCTACTCGCTGATGATCTTTGCCACCACGCGCTTTCTGCGACGGCCGGCGAACCAGGAAGACAAAAGCTGAACACCTGAAACGCTGAGAAGCTGAAATGAATTATGCGATGTCGGCGTTGCCTTCGCCAAGGGGGGCCGCTTGGCGCGAGCGTTTCGGGTTTACCAAAAACGTCGCTGCCACTTCGCTGGCTGCGCTTGTCGGACTCTGGCGCTCTCGGCATGATCGTGCGCTAACGATGCACGCGTTCAATTTCATCCTGGTGCTCTTCTCGTTCGCCTTCGTCGGCCGCGATCTGGTCGCGTCCCGCCGACGACAGCACATCGTCTTCGGCCGACGGAGACTGAAGCTGATTGTTCGCCGTGCCGAACAGGATCGCGAAGCTCGTCGGGTTGGCGGGCGCACGTCCTTTTGGCGAAGCCTTGTCATGCTCACTTTTCGCTATGGCAATCCGCCAGGGCCGATAGGCCGCGTGGCGTAGCTTTACGCGGTCACTTCTTTGGGTTCGCCTTCTTCACCGCGGACTTACTGGCGTCCTTCCTGGCGCTGCTCTTTCCCTTGCCCAAGAGCGCCCTCGCCGCGCGGTAATTGGCCATGTGCCCTTCTGAAAGGCTGAAAACTGAAACGCTGAAATGCTGGTGCCATAGCCCGCCGGATACAGGGAGAGGGGGACGTGCCAGGCGATCATCCCGAACTGGATGCCCTCCTCATATCCCTCCGGCAGGTTCTCATTTATCACCTTGCGCACGCCGCTGAGCGCGGCGCGGCGATCTGCGGGGAGTGCGGCGAGGTATTGGGCCACGGTGGAAGCTGTCATGTGGGCGACGATACTCGCTGAACTGTGCGGCGGACAAGCCTCCTGCACCACACCGCTGCTCGGCCTCTCTTCACGACGATGCGGGACTGCGGCGTGGATTCATCCTTCTTCTACTTGGCCGGTTCCTTTGGGGCAAGCGAAGCGACGATTTGCTCGAAGCGCGGATCGCCGCGGAGCGGGTCCCAGACCGGGAACAGTTTTAAGGCGCCGTAGCTCAGCATCGATGATGCGGCGGGAGCACGCAGCCCAGCTTCCAGTTGCTGCAAAGCAAGCTCCTTCTCGCCCGCCCACGCTGCCGTGATGGCGAAATATTGAAGGACGCGGCTGCCGTTATTGACATCTTTTTCCAGCGGCGTGAGCGCGATCGCTCGACGGCCTTCGTCCAACGCCAGGTCTTTCCGCCCAAGAGCAGCGTCGATTAAGCCGAGGACGCAGAGCGCCGGGCCGTAGTCCAGTTGCGCCTGCACGATCTTCTCTTGCTCTGCCCGAGCCGCTTCAAACGCAGTGCGCGCTCTTGCCTCATCTTTGGTCATGCGCGCCAGCAGACCTTCACCAAAGCTGCGGCTTAGATTAATCGAGGAATCGAACCAGCATAGATTGTCGCCCAGCGCGACGAGCGCTCGTTCGGCCGCAGCCGGATCGCGTTCGGCCAGAGCGCAAAAGAACCAGAAGGGCGCCGCACTGACAATGGCGGTCGGTCCTTGGGCGAGGGTTGCATCAATCGTTTGGTGGAGCGGCCGGGTGTCCCCTTTCCAGTAGAGATAAAGTAGTCCACGAGTGGCCCGCGTTTCGACATTATCGGGCACGATCGCTAACGCGCGATCCAGCGCTGCAATCGCCTCGGCATACCGCCCCAGGATTTGGTAACTGGCCGCGATTTGTTGCAGAGTAAAAAAGTTGCGCGGGTCCAGCTCCACCGCCCGGTGCAGGTTCTGCAGACCTTCCTCCTGCTGGCCACGCCGCCGCAGATTGTAGCCGGTGAGTTCGAAGAGACGCGGATCATTGGGTAACGCTCGCCGCGCGATCTCCAATTCGGCCAGGGCGCCAGCATAGTCGCGCAGCCCGTAGTAGAGATATTGTGCCCGTGCCAAATGCGCTTCCGGAGCGTCCGGTCGCAGCCGTGTCGCGGCTTGCACCGCAGCTTCAGCCAGCGCCAGCCGGGCGGGAGTGTGATCAGACCCCGATATTGCATAAAGGTATTCGTGGGCATAGGCGAGCTGGCAGTAAGCGTCGAAAAATGAGGGATCGCGCTTGACCGCTTCATCCAGAAGTTCAACTGCCTTCCGCACGTCTGGCTCGCCCGTCGCGCTGAAATTTGCCGTGAGGAGAAGTGACTTCGCTCGGCTGTAAAGGTCGAAAGCCGCCAGATCAGTCGTGGGCGGCTGCTCGATGGCTTTCTTCTCGTCAGGCGAAAGCTTCGCCTGTAACTGATCGGCGATCGCCTTGGCGATCTCGCTTTGGATGGCGAAGACATCGGCCAGATCGCGATCGTAGGTTTGGGCCCACAGATGCGCGTCGGTGCGCGCGTCGAGCAACTGCGCATTTACCCGCACTTTGTTGGCCGCGCGCTGCACGCTGCCTTCAACGACATGTGCCACGCCGAGTTGCTGGCCGATCTCGCGCAGATTGCGCGCCACGCCGCTTTTGTACTGCATGACGCTCGTGCGGCTGATCACTTTCAAGTCGGCGATCCTCGAAAGGGCGGTCAAGATCTCGTCCTGCACGCCATCCGTGAAGTAGGCGTTCTCTTTGTCGCTGCTCAGATTTTCGAACGGAAGGACCGCGATGCTTTTTTCCGAAACCGTCGGAATCCCTCGTGCCGCCGTTGGCGAAGGAGACGCGGCCTGAGTGGAAACCGCCGCCGAGGTCGCCCACGGTCGATGCCAAAAAAGCAGGAGCCCAGTAATGACGGCGGCAAGCGCAACCCCGGCGAGGATCAGCGGCCAACGCGATTTCGGTGGCCTGAGGCGTCGACTGGAGACCGCGGGGCGCGGTTTGCTTTTGCGCCGCTTTTTGAACTTTTCCGGCATGGTCGGGTTGCCCAACTCCTCCGTGCAGAGATTAACAACGTGGAGGCGGACCCCGTGCTTCACTTCGCATTCGCCCAAATCGTGCAGGCGCGGCGACCATTGCCGGTATTGCGCGAGATCGTCCGCCACCCGTTGCGAAAGAAGGATGTGGCCGGCATCGCCACAATCCATCACCCGCTGCGCGATGTTGATGCCAGCGCCGGCAATATTGGTCCGCCCGCTCACGTCGGTCACCTCGCTCACCGGCCCGCTGTGAATGCCCATCCGCACCGGAATTTCTGGATGCTTCCGCAACGCTTCCGCGATCTCGAGCGCACAGCGCGCCGGCTCCTCCGCGCTGTTGCGAAAGACCAGCGCCATGCCGTCGCCGGTTGGCAGCCTCACGAGTTGCTCGTTCGTCGATTTTGCGCACCTGCGCACTTCCCGAGCACGATCTCCGTTAGCTGGCGCAGCCGCTCCTTCTGTTCTTCTATTAAGAGCTTCGAGTAGCCGACAATGTCGATGAAGAGAACATGCCCGATCTCGAGATGGAGATTGTCGTCAGATTCCGGCGTCATCATAGCTCCGTTCACTATTCCTTCGCCACCGCTATCCGTCGGGCGCGATCGTGGGGATCATCTGTCGCCCGTTCCGGCGATAGATGCGAAAGTCGCTGTCGAGGGTAAAAACATGAGACTCGGGGTAAATCTCGGACATTCGGACGAGGCAGGCGTCCGCCAGCGACATCGGTATGCTGGCGTAGCGCATCATCAGTTTCCGCAGAGCGGCGGAGTGATCCTCGATTTCCAAGGCGATGCGAAGCAAACCATTCTCGATTCGCTGCAGGATCACGGTGCCGCTCACGCCGCGGCGCGCGGTGAGAAAGCAGGCTTCGGCGATGACCGCTTCGCAGGTGAGGAAGGGCGGTGGGAGGGCGCGAAATTGTTCCACCGTCCAGGCGTGATCGCGATCGCCCGCGCAGATCATGGCGACGAGCGGCCCGGTATCGATGAGAATCTCGCTCACGACTTCCCGAAACCCTGCAAATGCCGCGGATGACTGGCGTAATCTCTCGGGCCTCCTTTCACGATCCCGCAGACGTCTTTCATCAGATCGAAGGCGGAGACGGTGGACTTGCCCTTGCGCAAAGCGGCGGCCAACGCTTCCCGGACAATCTGAGACTTGGGCACACGGCGCTGCCGGGCGAGCGCTTCCAGATGCGCGCTGATCTTATCCGGGATTTTGCAGGTGATGGTGGTCATGACCTTTGATAATACGAATCTGCGCATCGGGCAATACCGCGCTGGCTTCAGCTTCAGGGCGCTCCGAACGATCGGGAAACGCCTCGGCAGGAGTTTGGAGAGCGCATCTGCCTCGGGTCCTGGCGACTCCGAGAACTTTCGCGAGTCGCGAACTTTCCTCTGGATAGGGTTTTCGGCGAGGCGCCAAAAACAGCACGCGGGGCGCGTGCGCTCCCCAGAGCTTGCTGCGTAGCAGGGAGAATTTGCGCACTCATGGCGTGGGAGCGGTCTTCGGCAGGACCCCGACCTTTTGCAGGAAGGCGATCATGCGCGGGTCGTCCTTGTAGGCGCGCAGGAAGGGATCGATCAGCACATCGGCCACGCCCCCGTCGTGGGTCGCCCAACCGTGCTCCAGCCACTCGAACATCTTCTCCGGTTCCTTGCGCAGGGCATAGACCTGGGCGATCTGACTGGCGCCGTCGTCGGCGTTTTCGTCGATCAGTTTTTTCAGCGCCGCGTCGGCTTCGGCCCGGTCGGCATTGGCAAAGTGGGCCAGCGCCAGGGCGTAGGGGCGCCAGAAGGGATCGGTCTCCTGTTTTGCCAATTCCACCGCACGTTTGGGGTTGCCGCGCAAAATCTCGATCAGCGAGAGGCGCATATGGTTCGTTGCCGACTGCGGCTGCAACTCGATCGCCTTGCGCAGCGCCGCCTCCGCTTCGTCGTAGCGGCCGAGCGCGGAGAGACATAGGGCGAGGTCGGATTGTAAGCCGGTGCGTAATGGCTCGAGCGCAATGGCGCGCTGGTCGAGCGCGACAGCTTCCTCCAGCCTGCCATGACGCGCGATCAGGTACGCCAGGTTCCCCATCGTGGCGGCATCGTGCGGCGCGAGCTCGAGCGCGCGGCGGTATTCCGCTTCGGCGGCGGTTAAATTTCCATCGACGCGGTCCATGATCAGGGCTTTCGCCCGATGCGCCTCGCCAAGGTTAGGATCCAATTCGAGTGCTCTCTCAGCCGAGTCGCGCGCTTTGGCGATGAGCGCCTTGCCCTCTTCCGGCGGGAGGCCGCCAAAACCTGTGGCCGGAATTATCGCCGCGATCGAGACCTTCGCATAGGCGAACGCGTAACGCGGGTCGAGCCGGATTGCCTCCTCGTAGGAGCCGATCGCTTTGCGGAAATCCTCGGTCGTGTTGCGATTGCCATAGAAATTCCCCTGCAAGAGGGCGTTGTAGGCCTCCACATTCTGGTTCGAAGGCGTGGCCGTGGTGGACAACTGCGCGGTCTGCCCGTTCTGGTTGAGCAGGGCGACCTGAAGTTGCTTCGCCACCGCGCCGGCGATCTCCGATTGCACGGCAAAGATGTCTTTCAACTCCCGGTCGTAGGTTTCCGACCAGACATTGGCGCCATCAGCTGCCGTCACCAGCGCGACCGCGATGCGCACCTTGTCGGCCGCTTTACGGACACTTCCTTCCAGCAGGTAATGCACGCCGAGCTTCTCTCCGATGGTCTTGCTCTCGTCGGTTTTGCCCTTGAATTGAAAAGAGGAGGAGCGCCCGATGACCTTGAGGTCCCGTAAACGCGAAAGGGTGGAGATGAATTCTTCCGAGATCCCGTCGGAAAAGTATTCGTTCGCCGGATCGCCGCTGGAATTGACCAGTGGCAGGACCGCGATCGATTTTTCGGGAATGGCCGCTGTTCGATGCGTGAAATAGTAAACTCCGGCGGTCACAACGATCCCGGCCAGCACGAGGGCGGCGATCGATCCGATACTGCGTCGCTTCCGTTTTTGCTTCGTGTGTTGAAACTTTTGCGGCAAGGCGGCGTTGCCCAGGGGCTCGGCGTAGAGATTGACCAAATGCAGCCGGACGCCGTGCTTGACCTCGCATTCCCCCAGGTCGCGCAAACGGGAGGCCCACTGCCGGGAAGCCACCAGGTCATCCGCCACGCGCTGGGAGAGGAGAATGTGCCCGGCGTCACCGCAATCCATCACCCGCTGCGCCATGTTGATCCCGGACCCGGCGAGGTTGGTGCGCCCGCTCACGTCGGTCACCTCGCTGACCGGCCCGCTGTGAATGCCCATCCGCACCGGAATTTCCGGATGTTTTCGCAGCGCCTCGGCAATCTCGAGCGCGCAGCGGGCCGGCTTTTCCGCGCTGTGACGAAAGACCAGCGCCATCCCGTCGCCGGTCGGCAGCCGGACGAGTTGTTCGTCGGTCGAGTCGCGCACCTGCGCCGTCCCGAGCACGATTTTCGTCAGCTGGCCGAGGCGCTCCTTTTGTTCTTCGAGCAAGAGCTTCGAGTAACCGACGATGTCGATGAAGAGGACGTGCCCGATCTCGAACTTCGAATCGATCGCTTCTTCCGACTCGGCGCTCATGGCGTGGGAGCGGTCTTCGGCATGACCCCGACCTTTTGCGCGAAGGCGATGAAGCGCGGGTCGTCCTTGTAGGCGCGCATGAAGGGATCGGTCAGCACCTCGGTCACGCCCGAGTCGTGCGTCGCCCAGGCGTGCTCCAGCCACTCGAACATCTTCTCCGGTTCCTTGCGCAGGGCATAGACCTGGGCGATCTGGCTGCCGCCGTCCTCGGCGTTTTCATCGATCAGTTTTTTCAGCGCCGCCTCGGCTTCGGCCCGGTCGCCATTGGCAAAGTGGGTCAGCGCCAGGGCGTAGGTGCGCCAGAAGGGGTCGGTCTCCTCTTTGGCCAATTCCACCGCACGTTTGGGGTGGCCGCGCAAAATCTCGATCTGCGAGAGGCGCATATAGTTCTGGGCCGACTGCGGCTGCAACTCGATCGCCTTGCGCAGCGCCGCCTCCGCTTGGTCGTAGCGGCCGAGCGCGGTGAGACAGCCGGCGAGGTTGAATAGGGATCCGGTGCGTAAGGGCTCGAGCGCAATTGCGCGCTGGTAGAGCGCGACGGCTTCCTCCAGCCTGCCATGACTCGCGATCAGGCTCGCCACGTTCCCCATCGTGGCCGCATCGTGCGGCGCGAGCTCGAGCGCGCGGCGGTATTCCGCTTCCGCGGCGGCCAAATTTAAATCGACGGCGTCCAGGATCAGGGCTTTCGCGCGATGTGCCTCGCCAAGGTTGGGATCCAATTCGAGTGCTCTCTCAGCCGAGTCGCGTCCCTTGGCGATGAGCGCCACTCTCTCTTCCGGCGGGAGGCCAGCAACAGTTGTGGCCAGACCCACCGCCGCAACCGAGAGCTTCGCATAGGCGAGGGCGTAACGCGGGTCGAGCCGGATTGCCTCCTCGTAGGAGCCGATCGCTTTTCGGTAATCCTCGGCCGTGCCGCGATTGCCATAAAAATTTCCCTGCAAGAGGGCGTTGTAGGCCTCCACATTCTGGTTCGAAGGCGTGGCCGTGGTGGACAACTGCGCGGTCTGCCCGTTCTGGTTGAGTAGCGCGACCTGAAGTTGCTTCGCCACCGCGCCGGCGATCTCCGATTGCACGAACATGCCGCCGGAGCCGCAGCAGGGATCGTAGATGCGGCCTTTGTAGGGCGCGAGCATCTCGACGAGGAGGCGAACGACGCTCTGCGGGGTGTAGAACTGGCCGCCTTTCTTGCCTTCGGCGTTGGCGAACTGACCGAGGAAGTATTCGTAAACGCGGCCGAGGATGTCTTTGGAGCGATGGGAGGAGGATGAGATCGGCGAGTCGCCGATCTCGGCACGCGGGTCGCGTGCGCTCCCCGGAGTGGGATCGATCAGCACTATCGTGCCGATGAGGTCAATCAGCTCGCCTAACCGATGCTTGTCGAGCGCGGGGCGGGCGTAATCTTTTGGCGGGACGCCTTTAAGGCGCTGATTGTCGCGCTCGATCGCGACCATCGCGTCATCGACGATCTTGCCGATCGTCGGCTGTTTGGCGCTGTTCTGGAGGTAGGTCCACCGTGCGGCGGGCGGAACCCAGAAAACATTCTCGGCTTTGTATTCGTCCTGGTCCTCGGGATCGGCGCCGGGCTCCTTCTTCAGCTCGGCGTGCTTCTCCTCGAAGCTGTCCGAGATGTATTTGAGGAAGATGAGGCCGAGAACGGTGTGCTTGTATTCCGCCGCGTCCATGTTGCTGCGCAGCTTGTCCGCTGCGAGCCAAAGCTTGGCTTCGAAGCCAAGGTTTGCGGTGGAGTTGTTCTTCGAGGAGGAGCGGGCGCGAGGCATGAGCGAGCCGCTGTTCTAGCGGGGCGGGCGGGGCAAGTCGAGGGGAATCGGGGCTAAACACTGAAAGCTGAAACGCTGAGATCCTGAAATCGGAGGCTGTGTCGGGGCGAAGACTCGAACTTGCTGGCAGGCAATTCGCAGAGACGATACTTTTCGGATCGTGTTTCCCAAGAAAAAGAAGAACGGGTCGCCGGTTGAAGGTCCGCTTCGGCGGCTTCCAGGTCAATCGGTGCGGGACGAGCGTGACAGGATTCTCAACGATCAGGTGCTCGATTATATCGTAGTTGCTCTCGCGTTCTGTTTTCTGGCGGCTTGGGAGTGGTTTCGTCGTTGGTTGGTTTTGCCGCATGCGCCTGAGGTCTTCAGTGCGATGGCCGTCGGGATGGCGGGCTACTGCGGTTTCCGGATTTTCCGTCTGCGCAAGGAAATAAGAAATCTTAATCAGGCGGAGAAGGGCGAGCGGAGGGTCAGCGAATTACTCCGCGCATTGCGCGACAAGGATTACGTGACGTTCGATGATCTGCTTTTCGAAAACTTCAATGTTGATCATGTAGTCGCTGGACCTGGTGGGATGTACGCTGTGGAGACCAAGGCCTACAGTGTCTTTGGCTCTGGCCGGGTATCGTTCGACGCGCATGGGCTTCAGCTTGGTGGCAAGCGATCAATTGGCGATCCGCTCAGGCAAGCGCGAGGTTCCGCCGCGAAGATTTCGGAGGAATTAGAACGTCATCTTCGCCGGAAGATTTGGGTCGAACCAGTCGTCGTATTTCCCGGATGGCAGATCGAGCCGCCAAAATCAGAGACGAGTGTTGTCGTCTTGAATGACAAGACCATTTCTGAGTTCTTCAAGTCCCGTCCGGAGAAGCTTAGCACATGGGAGATTCGGGATATTTGCTCGCATCTCGATCGTAGCGCGCGGAGCTGAGCACTATTTCCGCGCGCATTTCTAGAGGGGCGGTCTTCGCTTGGCAAGAGCGAAGAAACTAGAAAGGCTAAAGTATAAGGAGCGGCCTCGGATGCTGAGGCGGCAAAGTCGGCACTGCGTCTGCTCTTGTTGTGGGAATGAATTCGTTGCTTGGTCTCATCTTCTTGATTGGGGTTGTCGTGGCGGTTGGCGCGGCGATCAAATCGCTTCTGGGACGAGCTCGCGACGCAGCGCCGAAATCTGATCCGCTCCCATATGCGAGGCGAAATTATTTCTTCTCCGCCGCGGAACGCTCTTTTTATGAGGTGATTCGGCGGTTGCTGCCGCAGCACACGGTCTTCGCCAAGGTCGGGCTTTCGGATGTGATCCGAGTAGCCAAAGGGACCCGCTCCTGGCGTTCCTACCGCAACAAGATTGATCGTAAACATCTCGATTTCGTGATCTGCGATGCGGACCTGGCTCCGGTCGTGGCGGTGGAACTGGATGATTCATCGCATGATGCCGAGGAACGGCGCGAGCGCGATGAATTCGTGGATCTGGCGCTCGCAGCCGCTGGGCTGACGATTATCCACGTGCGCGCGCAGCGAGGCTATCAGCTCGACGAACTCCGTGCGCTGTTTTCGCCTCATCTCGAAGTGTCCGCGCAGTCTCCGGCCGAGGTTGTCGAAGGTGATGCGCGCTACATGGCGCCTGCCGGCTGGCGTCCTGCAGTTTAGGGCGCAGCGCCTCGAAGCACTTCCAGAATGGAGCGAGTGGGGGTGAGTGACATAGACGGGGCGCAGCGACACAGGAGAGATTGTTCCGATAGTCCGACCTTGCACTTGCCTCGACGAGTCAGAGAGTTTCATAATGAAAGACGAACCACAAGGAAGAATCGAAGCCCAAGGCCTTGGAATCGGGGCCGTGTCGGACAAGCTTCTGCAACAACGCGCTCGGGACTTGGCCCAACAAGACGGCCGCACCGAGCCGATCAACGCCGACCGCGCGCACGCGCTCGAGGAATTAACCAGTCGCTCTGCGAATCCTGCGCCCGAAATTCCACCCGGCGATGAAAATCTGACTACCTGGAATGAAAGTCCGGATCTAACCGGCCATGCGGTCCCTACCTTCTCGCCCGAGGATGAGGCCGCGCTCTCGGCGGAACTGACAAGAGAAGGCGTGGAAGAGGCCGACCAGGATCGCCGCCGCGCGGCCAAAGACGAAAATCCGCCCCGGCGGGATTAGGTTCTTCGCAGCAATACCGCGGGCACTTGCTCCATCGACGGCGCGGAGGGGAGCTGGGGTCAGCAGAGGGCGGAGGACAGAGGACGGAGGACAGAGGGCAGGGGGCCGGAGGCCAGGGAGAGCCGCAGATTAGCCTCGGGCGAACGCCAGTTTCAGATTTCCGGCAAAGCGCGCGAGGACCCGGTCGCGCGTATAGATTGGAACTTTGTTCTGCTCGGCGGTGGCGAGCAAAAGACAATCGACCCAGGAGAGGCCTTTTCCCCCCAAGCGGTGGGTCTCGATCCAATCCAGCACCTGTTCTGGGGGCGGTTCCTCCAACCGTGACAGAAGGCGCAGATCGGCCAGGGTCCGTTGCCGGTCGGGGAGGTTTCCCGCGGAGAGTTCGCCCAGGACTGGCGTGGCGGTGCAAACCGCGTCAGCGAGCAGCAACCTGCGCAACGTCGCATCACCCCGATGCAGGTGATCGATCCAAACCGGTGTATCCACCAGGACTTTCATTTACGGCGCCGGCGCTGCCACTCCCGAAGTCGCGGGGCGGCACTCGCCTTGGGCGCGCTCCCACCCAGGACCGCCAGTCGTTGTGCAGCCTTCTGTCTGATCAACGCTTCAAGGCCGAGATGGATCACTTTCGTTTTCTCTTGCTCACCAGTCGCTTTTAAGGCGGCGTTGAGGAGCGTGCCATCCAGGTTCAAGGTGGTTCTCATGCAGATGATACTGCCTCGAATGTCTGCATCAGGCAAGCCGCCGCAGGGGAGCACCGCGGGTTCTCGGATAATGACTGTTAAAGGAGGGAGCAGGGCCTGGGAGGGCAGATGGCAGAGCGGAAGAAGAAAACGTCCAACGTTTAACGTCCAACGTTCAACGGGAAGGGAAAGAGGACGGAGGGCGCAAGGAAGAGGTTAGAGGACAGAGGACAGAGGACAGAAGGGAGGGAGAGCCGCAGATAAGCCTCGGGCGATCGCGCCCCATCCATTTGTCGCGCCGGGTTCGTATTCCATTATATGACACTGCTTGATGGCAAAAAGAAGGTGCCGATTCTGGTCGCCGCAAGATGATCGAGGAAATCGCGAAAGGGCGGCATGCCCGGCAGCGCGAAACCGCCGCGAGCACTCGATAGGGAACGTGAGGGCCGATGTTGGATTTTCAACCCGAGGAGGTGTGCGATGGAGAACGATAAGCTGGCGAGTTACTTGAAGGATCATATGGCGGGCTCGGTCGGCGCCGTGGACATGCTGGAGCATCTGATCGAATCCTACCAGGACGAGCCGGTGGGACAGTTCTGTCGTGAGCTACAGGAGAAGGTGAAGGAGGATCAGCCGGAGCTTAAGGCGATCATGGACGCGCTGGATATCTCTGACGGCAGCGTGCGCAAGGCGGGGGCGTGGGTGACGGAGAAGGTTGGTCGAGCCAAGCTGAAATTGGAAGGCGCCGGAGGTCTGGTACAGGGGCTCGAAGCTCTCGTGCTCGGGATCACCGGTAAGAAGTTGCTTTGGCGCGCCCTCGCTGCTTTGCGGGAGGATTGGCCGCAACTGCAACGGTTTGACCTGGCGCGCCTGGAGCGGCGCGCGGTTGACCAAGCTGAGCAGACGGACGCCCAGCGAATCGAAGCGGCCGCGAAAGTTTTTGGGCAAAGAGAAAGCTGAGCGGCGCGACCAGGCGCGGCGGCTTTTAACTTCGGCTCCTCCGCAGCGCGGTCAGGTTTTGCACGACGGCGACAAGTTCCGAGAAATCGACCGGTTTGGCGAGATGCATTTGGAACCCAGCTCGAAGGGCGCGAGTGCGATCCTCGCTCCGCGCGAGTGCGGTCAACGCAACCACCGGCACGGTCTGCCCGCCCGCTAGTGCGCGCACCCGCGCGATGAGTTCGTAGCCGTCGTGTAACGGCATGCCAATGTCGGTCAGGATTACGTCAGGAGAGAATTGGGTAAACTCTCGGATAGCCTCCTCCATGGAACCTGTCGCCTGAACGGTCGCGTTGTGGCGCCCAAGAATGGCTTTGACGGCGGCAGCAGAATCCTCCTCGTCGTCGACGACCAGAACCTTGATTCCGGTGAGATCGGCCTCGATTGCCGCGTCGTCAACGGCAGCATTTCTTCGCGCCTGAGCGGTCGCGGCCAGCTCTTGGCGAATCGGCTGGAGGGGTAACGAAATGGAAAAGGTTGCGCCTTGGCCGATGCCTTCACTTTCGACCCGGACAGTCCCGCCATGAAGCTCGGTGAGACTCTTCACAATTGATAACCCCAGGCCGAGCCCGCCGTGAGTGCGTGTCGATGTGGCGTCGGCCTGTCGAAAACGCTCGAAAACCTGACCAAGAAATTCTGGGGCGATGCCCTGGCCGTTGTCGATGACCGAAATCTCGACGTTGGAAAGAACCCGTTTAATGAGAACGTGAATGCGGCCGCCTTTGGGGGTAAACTTGATGGCGTTAGTGAGCAGATTCCAAATAATCTGCTGGAGACGATCCTTATCCGCCATGACGATCCCGCTCACGCTGGAGAACGCAGACGTGAGACGAAGCTCTTTGGCCATGGCTGTCGGGCGCACGCTTTCAATCCCAGCGCTGACGATGGCGGCGAGGTCTACTTGCTGAATATCAAGGCTCACTTTGCCAGCCTCGATCCGGTTCATATCGAGGAGATCGTCGATGAGTTGCGCCTGTATGCGGACGTTGCGATCGATAATCGTCACCGCCTCGGCATATTCATCCGGGTTGGCACTCTCTTTTAGAATCTGGACCCAGCCAAGAATGGCATTGAGCGGCGTGCGCAGTTCGTGCGAGAGGGTAGCGAGGAATTCCGCCTTGAGCTGATCAGCGCGCCGCAGCTCCTCAAGCGCGGCTTTCTGCAGAGTGATATCACGAGCGATCTTTGATGCACCGACGATGATTCCTTGCGCATTTCGGATCGGTGAGATCGTGAGAGAAACTTCGATCAATGAGCCATTCTTGCGCTGGCGCTGTGTTTCGAAATGGTCGATCCGCTCGCCGCGCTGCATGCGGGTGAGGATCTGTGTCTCTTCGTTGAGGCGATCGGCGGGAAGGATTTTGGTGATCGATTGTTTGATCATCTCCGCGGCTGAATAGCCAAAAATGCGTTCTGCACCCTTGTTCCAACTCATGACGATGCCGCTCAGATTCTTGCTGATGATTGCATCATCCGATGAATCCACGATCGCCTCGTAGAGGAGATCTCGCGGAATAAAGCTCGACTCTTCGGGCATGGGCTGCGGATGGTTCGGTTGCAAACTCAAAAGGAAGGGCGTTACCAGGCGCTCGTCTGCTCTACATTGAGGGTTCTAAGGCGAATCGCAAATGTTAGGAAGGGCTGGCCTAGTTCCCGCCCGACTGGCGACAGCCAGGCGTTTGCGTGAGCCGATCGAATCAAAGTCGCTTAGATGCGTCCGCTGATCACCAGGATGATCACGATAAGAAGAATCAGCCCCAGGCTACCAGATGGATAGTATCCCCAGCCGCTGCTATATGGCCAACTCGGGAATGCGCCGATCAAGAGAAGGATCAGGATAATTAAAAGGATCGTGCCCATATTTGTTCTTGTTCGCTTGCAATTCTAATCACAATCGATTCGCATGCGCGACCTTGAGCGGCCGTAACCTTGTGCGGGTCGTTGCAACCTTAGGTGCAACCGCGCACGAGGAAGATCACAAACAGGATCGGAAGAGGTATCCCAAGAAGCCAGAGAAGGATATAACCCATCGCGCCCTCTTCATTCCTTTTAGTAACTTTTTTCATATCGATCGCCTTTCTTAGAGCAGCACGCCTGCAAGCGCCTACTCGGCGGAGACGTTGATCCGCGAAGCCAGAGCAGTCAGCTTCTTATCGGTTGCGCCTTCTTCATCGAGAGTTTTTTGCAATAGTTTCGCACCTTGCATGTCGCCCAGGAGCTGGGCGTAAGTGCGAGCCGTCCCGTAACCGGCCATTTCGTAATGTTCGACCCGTTGCGCGGCGGTGATCAGACCGGCATCGCGCACTTCGTCTTCCGCGTCCTCCTCGATCATCTCTGCGCCTTCCTTGATGACACCTTCCATCCCTTTGCACTTCGGGCCTCGGGTCGTCTCGTCGTGGCTCTTGAGAATTTTTTCGAGGCGGGCAACATGCTCTTTAGTTTCCTCGAGATGGGTCTTAAAGCCCGCGACTAGTTTGGCGTCGCTCGAGGCCTTGGCCATCTTTGGGAAGCGCTTTAATGATCTGGTTCTCTGCGCTGTAGAGGTCTTTGAGTTCGTGAATGTAGAGGTCTTTGAGAGTTGATAGTTCCATTGTCAGCTATTCGTGAAAGGCACGACAAGTGGTCTGGTTTATTTTTTCCGCTCACGGCAAAGAAATGATCGATCAAGCTTAGGATGTGGCGCTGAACCAGATAGCGAGCACGGCGATTCCGACAGGTGTCGAAAGTCGGGTTGGAACCGCGTCATCGAGCAGAACCGCGTTCCGCGCGCAAGTCAGCCCCGCCGGACAGCGCCTGACATTAAAACAACCGAGCCGACCCCGGGGTGTAGAGCAGCTGTCCGTAGTTTTTTCCGTTAATGATGCAGGGATGGACCGAACCCTCGTCCACCTTGCATCCGTGCGGGTTCGCGATCAGGCTACAGGCCACGACGGAGAAGATCGGCGCGAGAGCGACGAGGGCGATCAGTGCGAGAACAATTCCGTAGATAACCCAGGGAAAACGCTTCCCTGGTGGCAAGGGTGCAGGAGTAGCTTCGGGCGGACTCACGGCGCGGGAGGACTCGAGGTCCCAAGATCGCACTGTAGCCGGGGTCGCTGACCCCGACTCCGGAAAGGCATTTTGCCATGATTAATCTAATAGCGCACGCATACCGCGAATTGCACTTTGTGTCGAAAGCAGGCTCTGACCCAGAGCTGGCTACCGATTCGGCGCAGGCTGAGCGGTTGGTGAAGCCGGGGGTTGCCGTGCCACTTGTAACAGATCTGTTACGCGCTTTGTTTGGAACAGGGCGCGTTTCGAATTTATGAAGCGGAAACCAAAGGACACCCATGCAAATCACCAACTCAAAACTTTACCGATTCGCCACTCGCTGCCGTGAACTCGGCGCTGCGACGATCATCTTAACCCTTTTCGCGAGTGTGCAGATGGCGCAAGCGGCCGATGGGGACCTCGATCCGACATTCGGGATCGGCGGCATGGTGATGACTGATATTAATCATAGCACCGACATCGCCAACGCGGTGGCCCTCCAGGCTGATGGCAAATCAGTCGTCGTCGGGACGACTTATAAAAACAATGATTACTCGAGCGAGGACTTTGTCGTCACCCGTTACAATACAAATGGCACGCTCGACGCCACCTTCGGCAGAGGAGGCAAAGTGGGAACGGATTTCCCCGGTCTGTCGGCGGTCCCGTCATCGGTGGTTATACAATCGGACGGCAAGATCGTGGTCGCGGGCGGCGCCTTTCCGCTCTTTACCTTCGCCGGCAATTTCAAAGTGGTGCGCTACAACCAGAACGGATCGCTCGATACCTCCTTTGGTGACGGTGGAATTGTGACGACGAATTTTCCCCAGGGTAGTTACGCGTTCGACGTGGCCTTGCAGGCTGACGGCAAGATCGTTGCCGCCGGGACCGTCTTCGTAGATTTCAATATCGGCGACTCATCCGATACCGATTTTGCGCTGGCGCGTTACAACCCGGATGGAACCCCGGACGCCACATTTGGCAATGGCGGCCAGGTCTCAACCGATTTTGTCGGTTTCGAAGACGATGCCTTTTCGGTCTTGATCCAACCCGACGGAAAGATTGTCGCAGTCGGCTCCGCTAATGACCCGGCGACTTACTACGACTTCGCCGCGGCGCGTTATCTCAGTAATGGCACGATCGACCCGACCTTCGGTGTAGCCGGAAAGGTGCGCACGGACTTCGGCGATCGAAACTTTGATCGGGCGCGCTCGGCTGCGCTACAACCGAATGGCAGGATCGTTGCTGCTGGGTTCGCTATTTCCCACGGCGGAGGAGTCCAGAATTTCGCCGTCGCGCGCTATACCTCAAACGGCGTCCTCGACACCTCCTTCAGTAACGACGGGATGACACAAATCGATTTCGGCAATTGCTGCCAGGGTGCCACCAAAGTCGTGCTGCAAAGCGATGGCAAAATCATCACCGTCGGTGGTTCGAACGGCGAATCATCCGAGGACGACTTTTTGCTGGCGCGCTTGAGTCCGAGGGGCTCGCTCGACAGGACCTTCGGTGTCAGCGGCAAAGTGCGAACCTCCTTTGGCGATCTGAATGGCGGCGCCAACGGGGCCGCTCTGCAGTCGGATGGGAAAATCGTGGCGGTTGGATTTCAAGCCACCTTCAGTAATCGTTTTGCAGAGTTTGCCTTGGCCCGTTACATAAATGCCCAGTAACTGATCGACCTCTGCGAGGAGGACACCAATCCCCTCAAGGGACGCTCGCCTAACGAGCAAAAAGAAGTTGACTGCAACCAGATGCGCCAGCGAACAGTCCGGCGCGAGCGGGCTTCCTTACTCATCGCCTTCCATATCGGGCTTGGGTTGCGGAGATGAGATCGTGATCCGGGTTAGCTTTTCGTCCCCCCGGCGTTCCGCCGTCATTCGGGCTTCCTCGTCAAAGGAGCCGCCACGCGCGTGCATGTAAATGATCACCTGCTTCAAGTCGTTGATGATATTGTTGCTGCGGCCGATATTCACCTTGTCGGATTTTTCCTTTTCCCACGCGTCGCCTAATTCCGCCGGCGTCATGGGCGAAGAGCCACTGAGCACGACGTTCACCTGTTCATCGATGATTTTCCGGGCGATCGGTGCGGCTCGCGTAGTGTGCGGATGAGTTTCCTTCTGTCCCGCCCGTTTCGGGATGTTCCAGAATGTGCGCCAGTCACTCGTCGGTCAGGCGTACTTGGCGGCCAAAGCAATCATTGAGAGTCTTCATTCTTCACCCGGCTGCTCTGGCTTCTGTTCGGGCGCGGCGTCCTGTTCCTCCACGGGTCGGTCCTTTGCTTTCGGCGGATCATACCGCGTGTGCGATGACAGCCCGAGCAGGGTCTAAAACAGGCCGAGCACTTTGAGGACGACGATGATAACGACAATGACTCCGATGATGTAGAAGATATTTCTGTTCATATTAGAACCGTTCTTATCAGGGGACGCCAATAGTTCCAACATATTTGTGAAGGCGGCGAATGCGCCAAATCTGCCTGCGGGGATAAGATCGTTCAGTCGGGTTGGAATGCCGTTATCGAGCAGAACCGCGTTCCGCGCGCAAGTCAGCCCCGTCGGACCGCGCCCCGCATAAAAACAAACGAGCCGGCCCCGGCGCCAGCTCCCTCAGCCGCTCGCGAAAATCGCGGAAATGAAGAAAGATCCGGCGTCCCCAACGACGTCGCTGAAAACGTCGAGCCAATGTCAAATGTAAGACGAGCCCCCAATTCACGCCCCCCTCGCTACAACGCGGCGACGAACTCCTGCAGAGATCGGTCGTAGCCTGCCGCATCGTCCCAGAAACAAGCGTGTCCGGCGTTCTCCATCATTCGAACCTCGGCATGTCCGATGCGAGCCATCTGCCGTTCAATCACCGTCGTTCGGACAACCGCGTCATCGGCACCATGAGTGATCAACACAGGCGTTTGAATCTTCGGCAGAAGATCATCGTTATCCAGGCTACGAGAGAGCAGCGCCTGACGGACATAGGGCGGGACGGAGGCGCCATACCCTAGCATCAGATAGCGATCTTCGGCTGCGAGCTCGGAGGCAAAGCAGAGCCGCAGTAATGAGTCGAGCGAGCCTCTTTGGCCCTGAGCGTGGAGGTCGGAGAAAAAACTCAGTCGTTCCGGCGAGGTTGGATACTGGACGGCGCCCTCAACCCGTCCGCGACTGGCCGCAATCTTGCTCTCATTGATCCGGCCTCATGAAAACAGCCATCCGTTGGGAGAAAGGCTTTCAGAGTTTTGATGCCGGTCTCACCCTGCTCCGCCGGGCCTTGGAGCCGGGACCGGCCGCCCTCAATCGCCTCGAAACCGAAGGCCTTATTCACCGGTTCGAATACTGCCTCGAGCTGGCCTGGAAGATCACGCGCGACTATCTCGAGGAATCGGGGCTGCGCATCGCGCCAGTCACTCCGCGCGAAGTGCTGCGGCAGGCGGCCGCGGCGCAGGTGGTGAGCGACGGCCAGGTTTGGATCGACATGCTCAACCATCGGACCCTGCTGGCGCACAACTACGACGGCGTCGTCTTCGCCGAAGTCGCGCACGCGCTCGCCGGACGTTACCTCCCGGCGATGGAGCAACTGCACCGATTCTTCGCGACCAGAAATCAGGAATGATTTCGCCGCCTCGAGCGAGAAAAAAAACCTGATCGAGCACTCACCGCGACCCTTTTTTCGATTGCACGGCAGAGTTTTGTGCGAATCGACGCAGACATACCGTCATCGTAGGATGCTCCTACCGCCGCTCGCGAAAATCGCGGAAATGCAGAAAGATCCGCTTCCCGTCCGTCTCGGCATGGCGCTTCAGCAGTCGGACCCTCGAGCGAACGAAGCGTCTGATTCTGGCTGCGTGCGCGTTTGGGAACTCAAACGAGGAATCCGAAACTAGGGGCTCAGGCGGCTAACAACTGACATCTCACA
Source organism: uncultured Verrucomicrobiae bacterium (assembly GCA_963737995.1). Lineage (GTDB taxonomy): Bacteria > Verrucomicrobiota > Verrucomicrobiia > Chthoniobacterales > UBA10450 > Palsa-1392. The sequence goes on along the minus strand of CAVTUV010000007.1, from coordinate 307,273 downwards.
GCGGAAAGCTGAGGTCGGAACGGAGAGCGAGGGCGGACGGACCGACATAGATGGGGGGCGCCGCGAGGGTAGCGGTGCAGACGCGGCCCTAATTTCGGTGAGCGATTCTGGGGTTGCCCAAGCTTTCCGAAATGCCGCGGCAAGCGTCCGCTGTAGGGAGTCTTTTGGGGATCGGTTGCGGCGGAGGCGCGGCGCCGCTGTTGGTTAAATGTTGTTGGTTCCGCGCCGGCTGTTTGCCGCGCTTTGCAGCGGCCGCGGAAATTATGCGGTACTCCCTTGGCCGTGAAATTTTATCTTCGCGCGATTTTTGTGCTTTGCAGAGCGAGAGTTCTTTCTTAAAATACGCGCTTTGCAGATTTCGATTCGACCAGTAATGCCCCACGACGTCTTCATCTCCCATTCCACAAAGGACAAGCCGGCGGCGGACGCCATTTGCGCGGCCTTGGAAGCGGCGAGGGTGCGGTGCTGGATAGCGCCACGGGATGTTCGTCCGGGTTTGGCCTTCAGCGGTGAGATCAAGCGTGCGATCGAGCGCTGCAAAGTCGTCGTGCTGGTCTTCTCCTCTCATTCCAACACTTCTGAAGACGTGCTCCGCGAAGTGCAGTTGGCGGCCAGAAATCATTGTCACATCGTGAATTTTCGGATCGAAAATGTGAGCATCAATGACGATCTCGACTATTACCTCACCGTTCCTCATTGGCTCGACGCTCTGACGCCGCCGATGGAACATCACTACAGTCAGTTGGTGGAGTCGGTGAAAGCACTCGTCTCGATGGATCATGCAATCGCCGCCGAACCAAATGTCCTGGACTTGGGGGAGCGGCCAGGTCTGGCTAAGGAAACGACGACCCTCGGCACGGGCGGAATACGGCATGGCACCGCGACACCGAGCGAGGCCGCTGCGGAAGAGAAAATTCCTGAACAGCGAGAAGGAAGCGGTCCTCCGCCGGTGCCGCCCGTTTGGAAAAGGCTGTGGCCGACGCTGTTTGATTAGGTTTGCCGTTTCAAATGAAGCCGCCAAAGCGAAAAAAGACTTGGATGATGCTCGACTAGTGGGAACGGGTATGTGCGTTCCCTTGGAAGAAGCCCATTTTTTTTTCGACACGATCGGAGCCTTCCTGGTTGTAAAACCCCAAGATAATGACCTATGAATCCTCAAACTGAAAACGGCTACTATATCGTTGAACAGGGCCAGAAGAAGGGGCCGGTAAGTCTCTCTGCCCTGCAAACAATGCGTCAACAAGGGACGCTGATTGAAAGCAGCCTTGTCTGGCGAGATGGCATGACTGACTGGCAGCCTGCTGCATCACTCTTACCCCAATTATTTCCTGCCGGGCAGGCCCCGACGGAGTTGTATGTGGCGACTGCCGGGCAGCGCATCCTGGTCGGCTTAATCGATCTCTGTATCCTGTGGTTACCAGTGCAGATGATCATTCTCCCCGTCGCTGCCGCTACTCTTGGCGCAGGTTTCCTGCTCCAGCTAACCTATCCCATAGTAAACGCCGTCTATGGTGGGATCATCATCGGGAGTAGCTGGCAAGCGAGCGTTGGAATGAAGCTTTTGGGCCTGAAGGTGGTAGATTACTCAGGGCGAAAACCCTCCCCTGGCCAATGTTGGGGCAGGGCACTTGGCTCCATTCTTTCCTGGTGTGTCCTGGGCATTGGCAATCTGCTCGTGTTTTTTACTCCACGCCATCAGGCGTTGCACGATCTCATGGCTGGCACTCTCGTCGTCAAGAGCAACAGGAAATGAATCAGGACGACCCGGAGCCCAGCGAAAGGGAAAGCGCCGGCCCGCCACCGATCCCCGCCAGTTATCTGGCAAGCCCGCGGGAGCATCAGCCGCCGCCAATTCCAGAAGAAGTGCTATCATTTGCAGGATCGTTCGGCGGGCCTCCTCCGATTCCCGGGGCGTATGCCCCGACGTCGGGCGTGCAGGCTGATGAACAGTTGCGGGGGAATCACACTCCTCCCCCGATCCCAGCTGCGGCCGTCCCTGATTTCCCTGTATCCGTAGCCGGATCGCGGATGATGCCAGAGCCACCTGTAAAAATTATGGTTTCAGCGCCGGTTCATCACCAGCCGGTCATCCTTTCGCGCGTGGCCCTCGCTTTAACTCTGCTCTGCGTGCCCCTGGCCTTGATGGGCTCATTCTGGCCTCTTTTAAGATCACCTTTTTGGATAGCTGCGCTCGTGCTGGCATTCCTGGCGTATTCATTGGCTAAGTTTACCCTGAGTAACCCAGAGGCCTCCCCCGCTTTGGCCCGCCTGACCCTTCGATTGAGTTATGGGTTCATTCTTATCTCGATGATCGGGCTTATCGCGGCAGCATTTCGGGCCTCAATTTTTCTCTCTGCAACGGTAGATCGCGCTAGTGCCGCGATCCACGCTGCCGCCGATGCGCAACAAGGGGCTAACGCCACCCTGAGCTGGTTTCTTCATAAGATTGATGTCATCATACAGTTCTTTAGTAGTCACAGCCCACCCCCAGGAACGGTGCACCCTTCTCCTACGCCTTCGCCGTAAACCGCCTTGGAGTCGCTCACTCCGGTCGCTCCATTTGAAACGCTAAAACGCGGAAATCGGGGCGGAAATCAGAGGTCAGACGGAAGTAGAGAGTATAAAGGCTAAAGTAGAAGGAGAGCGAAGAGCGGAGGGCAGAGAGCGGAGGGCAGAGGACGAAGCAAACGTCCAACGTCCAATGGGGAACGGCACTCCGGCTGCTGTCATTGTGGCATGGCCTCGCTCTTCGCTCTCTTTCGATTTCGTGATCTGCGACGGCGATCTCGCATCCTGTCGCGGTCGTAGAACTGGACGATTCGTCGCATGACGCCGAGGACCGTAAAAAGCGCGATGGATTCGTGGATCAGGCGCTGGCGGCCGCAGAGCTTTCGATCATTCACGTGCGCGCCAAGCGTGGCTATAAGCTGGACGAGCTGCGGTCGCTGCTCTCTCCCCATCTCGAGATCGGAGCGCTGGCTCCCGGTGAAGTTGTCGATGGCGATGCGCCCTGCATGCCGCCCGCTAGGTGGCGGCCGGTGAGCTAAGAAAGAAACAAACTTCCAACGCTCAACGTCCGACGTTCGATGGGGGGAGAGAAAGAAGGCGGAAAGAGGGTCAAGCCAGACCGCGCTCGATCGCGCCAGGCCCGTCCAGGGCAGGCCGGGAAACCCAATTTTCTGGTGAATATAGAAGCATTGCCTGCGTCAGGATATACATGGAACCGGACAATTGCCCGGATGGAGTGTCAGATGTTTCGCCGCGCGATGTCGCCTCGGCTGGCGGGCGCGCGATGGTGAAGCCGAACGGCTCGAATAACGGCGCTCAGCGCAGGAACAAAGGAGCGCGTCGATCGGTCGGCTTAAAGCGGAAAAATGATCGCAAAACCGTCAGCCGCACCGAGGAGCCCGCTCCCAGGCCGCAAGCCGGTTCGCTCGAGCGCACGAAGCGTTTGCTCATGGCCGCTTTGCGCGTGTGGGAACTCAAACAGGGGATCCGAGGTTAAGCGGGGCGATGAAATCCGGAATGCGTGAGTGATGAATCTCCGGCGGGCTCGGTGAGCCATTTCGCAAGGGTCTCGGGGCGGTGGACGGCGGCGACCCGGCGCGAGTGCGGATGCGGGACGCGCTCGTCGCGAAAGATGGTCTCGAGCCCAGTCGATTCGTAGACGAACGGAATTTTCGCGACGCCGGCCGGGAAGAGTTGCGCCGCAAAGTCGGGCAGGTTGACGGCGTGCGGCCCGGTCTGCTCCGCCACCGCCGGAAGGGTCGCCCCACGCGACCGCGCTTTGATTACGCCGACGGGCTGGCGATCTACGAGCAGGAGGTAATCAAAACGGCGTTGGATCAAGCGCACGCCGTGCAGGGCGATGCCGCGCCCCGCCGCAGGATCGAGCCGCCGGTAATCTTGAATATGCCAGCCGCGTTTCTCCAAAAGGGTGTCGATTCTTTGTCGGGCACGTTCTTCTGAGGTCGTCATGGGTTATCTCCGGTTGGCGGTGGATGAGACGACAGGCAGGATGCCTGTCGGCCGAGTCAGGCTGGAAGCCCGACTTTCGATATGGCGGGCACGTTCTTCTGGTGTTGACATGGGTTATTTCCGGTTGAGCGCGGAGACGCGGTGCATCCACCCGTAGCACACGAGCCACCAGTCAAAGTTGACGATGGTGACGTAGGCGTTCGTCGTCATTTCTATTGATTCGGAACTGGCTCGCTGGTCAGGGGTGCGGGAAGGGCGGATGTAGGGGGCGAAAGAGTCGAAGCCGTGAGGTAGCGGAAGCGAGCGGACTGCGAGCGCATCAAATCAGGGGGCGGATCCGCCTTCGCCGGGCTACGGGGTGGCGGAGGTCGGAGGTCAGAAGTCAGCGACTAGCGTATGAGTAAAATCGGGATCCTGACGGCGTCGGAGGCGACGCGGTTCTTGGTTAATGGTTGTTGGTTTTTTTGGGGAGCCGAACGGCAAAAACTGAAAACGGACAGCTGACAGCTGAATTGTGGAAGGCCAGGGAAGAGGACTTTTTATCGAAAACGACAAAGTTGTGCTATGCTGCGTGGGTTAACGAAGGGAGAATTTCTATGAAACTTTACAGATCTTTGATCGGCGCAGTGGCGGTGGCGGGCCTGCTCGCTTTTGCCTCTCCGGCCAGCGCACAATGGCATGGTCGTGGAGGAGGGGGCTGGCACGGCCGTCCGGGATGGGGTTGGCATGGCCACCCGGGATGGCGATACGGCGGGCCGCGGGTAGGCGTCGCGATTGGGTTTCCGCTCTGGGGATGGGGCTATCCTTATGCGCCTTACGGCTATGCGCCGGTTTACGCCAATCGCGCACCGCAGATCTATGAGGGGCGCGTAGTGACCCGCCAGCCGGTCGACGCGAAGGACGTTTCGAGTCAGGGCAAGTAAGCGAAGCGGCGCGCGGTCGGCGACGGGCCGGGCTATCTCGCGGGCTTAGACGTTCTGGGCCGCTGAAAGCTGAAACGGGGAGAATCCGAGGGGTCTAAGGCCAGGGCGCTGAGAGATTACTTTTTCTTGCGGGGCGGTTGTTTCAGCAAGAAACGGATGATTGCGGCAGAGATAATACAGATACGCGCCTGCGATTTCCAGGATGTCGACGTAGGGGGATTTGCCGCCGAAATGGCCTCGGCCAGGCTCTGTTGTTGCACGGGCGCGTTGGACCGATCGAGAATGCTGCGAATGGTCGAGCCATCCGCGGTCGTGAACGGCGCTTGAGCTTCCAGGTTGCGAACTTCCATGTCGGGCGGGCGGCTGTTGGTTAATGATGGCGTCGAAACCGACGCGGTAATCTGCTCTTCGTATTTGTTATTGGGAAGCCGAAAGGTAAAAGCTGACAACTAACATCTGAAAAGCTGAATAGAGCCTTGGGACGGAAAGTAGACAGGGGAGGTGCGGATCGCCGAGGTCTTCTGGCCGCGTGCGATCCGACCGGCGGCCCCAATTGTTCGGGCGAACGCGATCAGCGCGTTCTAGTGAAGGGAGCTGCTGGCTGCAATCAGAAGGAAACCGGCGGCGGCCATCAGCGCTTGCGTCAGGTAGTTCGGGCTGACGATGGCTGAAAACCCAGCGACCAAAACGAATGCACCGCCAGCAAAAGCTATCGCTCGCTGCCAATAGGCCGCGGAACTCGGGGGAGGAATACCGAGCCTGGCGTTGGCGGGTGAGCGCAACGCACCCGTGAGGGTGGAAAGCGGAAGCCGAGCTGCACATTCCCTGCGCAAAATATCGGTCGGTAGGTTGCAACTCGCCGGTGGCGAGCGCGGCTTTGATGTCGGCGCGTTCCCAGACGCCGATCGCCACTCCATCCCTCGACACGGTTACTTTCATGGCGCGACGTAACGGCGATTGCGGACGCCACGGCGTCGGTTTTTGTAATGGGGAACGCCCGCGGCGAGGGCAGCCTCAAGGGCACCGGGCAGACCCGTGATCAGTGCCAAGCGAGCAACGAGGGCGCGCTCGTAAGGGCTGGTAATACCGCGTTGCGGCAGTGGGGAAGGACGCGGGACGAGAGGAGAAGGGAGTCGAGAGGCCGGCGAGATCACGCGTTAACCTCGCACGCTATTGGGGTTCATTGGCACGATCATTTCAACTCTTTTCGCCAAGGGCAAGATCGCTGCAGCACGGTGGGAAGGCCGGAAGCTAAACAAGTGACACGTGATAATACCATTAGGGATTCATCGATTCCGGGTTAAAGTTGGTTAACTGGCCCGTCTTTTCGTGGCAGCGACGAAAATGACCGAACCATACCCAACGCCAGTCCCTGCTTTCTCGTCGCCTCATGATCGGCACGCGAAAACGCCGTCTGGCCAATCATGGAAAGGCATTCTCTCTCGGTGGAGGAGGAGCAAGAAGAGCCGGGTGGCTCGGGCAGGCACCGTAGCAGCGATGGCAGCGCAGATGCGCCGATCAGCCAGTGAGTAATTGACTCTGGATATATTATGAAAACAGACCTTATCAATGCCGCTTCTCTCGTCATTCCAAGCCAGCAAATGTTGGTGAATGTGGTTTCCCGGCGCGTGCGTCAGCTCTCGCTCGGACATCGGCCTCTGGTGAGGCATGCGCCGGGGATGCAGATCGCCGATATTGCGCTGACGGAGATTATTGAAGGAAAGCTCACCTATGAGTCGACTCTCGGCCAAGGCAAAGAGGCTGAGTCGCCAGTCAAGGTGGTGGCTTTTCCTGACGCTGTCCCGTCCAAGAAAAAGGCGGCGTGACAGATGACAAGCGGGAAAATCTGAAACCTGATAAAGTGCCGACAGGCGGAAAGCTACAGCTGAAGAGTAGGGACGAGTGGCAAAGGCAAAAGCTGAAATTGAAGAATAGTGACGAGTGGGGCAGGCAGGGAGGGTGGAGCAGGGAAAAAGAGGGGAAATGCGAAATTCGGATTGCGGATTGCCCGGCGCGGTCGCCACTCGCGAGGGCGAGCGAGCTTTGACCAGGACGGGCGGCTGTTCAACGTTCAAGCGGGGAGCCCTGACCTCGGAGGGCATCCGACCGAAAAGCTCGCGCTCTTCGGTTAGGCCGGTAGAATATCGTTGTGACGGAGAAACAGTTCTTCGATTGGCAGACGGTCGGCGGCACGGATGATGTCATGCGGCTGGTGGATTGCCTGGAGCGCTCCGACGTCCTCTGGTGTGCCATCGGGGGCGTCGCCGTTAATCACTGGGCAGCGGAGCCAATGGTTACCCAAGACCTCGATTTTGTTGTCGCCACGGACGCGGTTGAGCGCGCGGTGGACGCTCTTACTCAAGCCGGGTTCCATTCCGAAAGGTTCGCGTGGTCGATCAACTTTAAGGGGCAGTCGAAGGTGAGTCTGCAACTGAGCACGGAGGATTTCTACCGCGACTTTCCGCAGAGAGCTGTGCCAGCGGCCGTGCATGGCATTTTGCTGCGGGTCGCTTCCCTGGAAGACACTCTTAAAGGCAAGATGAAGGCATGGAGTGATGCCGAAAGACGGCAGAGCAAGCGTCTCAAAGATCTCGGTGACATTGCCCGGCTGATCGAGACGCATCCCAAATTGTGGACTTCGCTGACCGATGAACTGAAGCAGCAAATCGAACGACCCGACTAAACGCTGAGACGCTGAATGGAGCCCGCCGCGGAGAGGAAGAAGGGCCCGCTCGCCGGCCAGATTCATCTCTGGCGCGCCGACGATCAGTTTGTCCCATGTGGTGTCGCGGGAATTGTGCATGGCGCTGCCCGCGCAACCTATGATGTCGATTTTGTCTATTTGCGATCAAACGCCAACACGCTGGCGTCGCACACGCCTTACTTTCGCGACGGCCGGAGGGCGCGCCCGGCTGGCAGGAAGACGTTATTTCGGGGGCTGGAACTGAAGGCCGGTTTTTTGCAATTCGCGATACGGTAAAAGCCAGATGAGCGATTCATCGTGGAGGTCGACGACTTGAATGCGATTCCCCCACGGATCGCGGAAGTCGCAGCGGAATCCTTCGATTAGTTTGACCCCGATATTTTTCCGTCAGCTTCTGGCGGACTTCGGCGATTTGTTTTTCGTCACGCACCATCAGGCCGAAATGCCGGTTGCTCGAATCCGGTGTCAGGCCTTTGCGCTCGAAGATGGCCAGAAACTGATGTTCGCCGATCTGGAAGAAGGCGTCGCCTTCACCCCCGTCCAGCTTCGTCAGGCCGAAGACGTCCTGGTAGAAATCGACCGCTGCGCCGATATGACCGACTTCGATGGCGACATGATTGCATCCGAAAACTTGTACGCTCATGGCGACATTCTCGCATCCTCGGCGCGACCGAATCAACCCGAGAGAGGAGATTAAGAAGGACGAAGGATGAAAAGCTGAAAGCGGACAACGGAACTTGCGAACCTCGGCAACGACGCGACTAATGCGGGTTGTCCTCCCGCGCCACGTTTTCTTATCTCAGCGCGGCACGGGCGATCTCGACGCTCAACACGCGAGGAAGCGCGGTTGCACGGATCGCTTGGGAGGACTTTATTAGGACATGAAATCGTTTATTTCTGTCGCGGTTATCATTGCGATCGCGCCGTTGATCGTTGGCGGGTGCGCGAATCAAGCTTCAAAGCCGGTTGCGTCTGACGACGCAAATCCCTCGAAACGTGTCTATACGCAGGAAGACCTCCAGGCGAGTGGCCAGGCGCGTGTCGGTCCTGCTCTGCAACGACTCGATCCAGACGTGCGCGCAAAACCGTAGGACCCGCCTCGGGGACGAGACCGTAATTGTTATTCGCTCTTGGAAGCTGAAAGGAAGTGATCGGTCGGACAAGGCAAGAGATGAATGAAGCCGGCGGGGCGGTGCGATACAAGGTAGCCCGCAGGATGAGGGAGTTTTGGCGCTTCGCGTAGATGCGATCACCTTTGTGCATGAGAAATAACTCTCCTGAGCCTCCTTCACCGAAGCTCTTTTTTGAGACGGTCAACGCCTACGAACGAACAGCGGCGGTCAAGGGCGCGGTCGAGCTGGATTTCTTTACAGCGATGGCCGACAAGCCGGCGACGGCCGCGGAACTGGCGCAACACTGCGGCGCGGCCGAACGCGGCGCGCGCATTCTGGCGGATTATCTGACGGTGCTGGGTTTCCTAACCAAAAGCGGCGAGCGCTATGCACTGACGCCGGATAGCGCGATGTTTCTTAGTCGCAAGTCGCAGGCCTACGCCGGCGGGATGATCCAATTCCTGCTCGCACCGGAGCTGCGGCGCGGGTTTGACGATATCGCGGCGACGGTGCGGAAGGGCGGAACGGCCCAGAGCGAATTGGGAACGATTGCGCCGGAGCATCCGCTTTGGATGGATTTCGCGCGCGCGATGGGGCCGATAATGATGATGCCGGCGCAACGGCTGGCGGACCTGATCGCGCTGGAGGGAGCGCCCAAGGTGTTGGATATCGCAGCCAGCCATGGGATGTGGGGGATGGCGTTTGCGCAAAAACATCCGCGCGCGCAACTGGTGGCGCTCGACTGGGCGCCGGTCCTGGCAGTGGCAAGGGAGAATGCCGAACGCGCGGGATTGGCCGATCGCTTCAGCACGATCGCAGGAAATGCGTTTGAGGTGGAACTTGGGTGCGACTACGACGTGGTGCTAATCCCCAATTTCCTGCATCATTTCGACAAAGAGGATTGCGTGCGCTTTTTGAAAAAGGTCTACGCGGCCTTGCGAGACGGAGGGAGAGTGGCGATCGCGGAATTCGTGCCGAATTCCGACCGGGTCTCGCCGCCGGAAGCCGCCAGCTTCAGCTTTGTGATGCTCGCGAGCACGCCGAAAGGGGACGCCTATACCTTGGCTGAGTTTCAGAAAATGCTGGCCAGTGCCGGCTTTCGAGCGGTCGAGAGCCATGCGCTACCGCCGGTTTCCACCGCGATCATCGCGCAAAAGTGAGAAAAGAATGACCGTTAACCTTCTTTTGTCAGCGAGGGCTCCCGCTGGACGGTTATTGGTTGGACGAAGGGGGGCGGCGGGAATTAAAAGACGATTTCGGGTCTCTCAGTAAAGTATGCAAATGATCAGGACGATTCTTTGGGCGGCGGTTGGCTTTTCTGCACTATGCGGCGTGTCGCTGGCGCAAGATGCTTCGAATGGCAACAAAATCCCTTCGCCGGCGGAGCTGAAGGCGCGGTTAAGCCCGCTCCAATATGAGGTGACGCAAAACGGGGGGACGGAACCGCCATTCCATAACGCCTACTGGGATAACAAAAAGCCGGGTATCTATGTGGATATCGTTTCGGGCGAACCGCTCTTTAGTTCCAAGGATAAGTTTGATTCCGGGACGGGCTGGCCCAGCTTTACCAAGCCGCTCGAGCCGGGCAACATAGTCGAGGTGCCAAAGGCCGATTCGGTGGAAGTGCGATCGAAGAAGGCGAACTCGCACCTGGGCGACAAATTCCATGACGGGCCGCCCCCGACGGGGACTCGCTATTGTCTGGACTCGGCGGCGCTGCGGTTTATCCCGGCCAAGGATCTTGTGAAAGAGGGCTACGGGAAATATGCGGCCGATTTCGCGGAGACGAAGCGATAATGCAGGAAAGTGATCGGTGGTCGGCCGCCGCTGATCAGGGACAGGAGCCTGCGGCTCTTCTGCCTCTTGCCTGCCTACTCTTACTTTGTTCGTTAAGGGCGTTGCCACAGAACCCTCACTCGGCTAAACAGGCGGTCATCACGCGATGAACGATCTGACCCAGGGTTCGGTGATACGGCATTTGCTGCAGATGGCGGCCTTTCTCGCGGTGAGCATGCTGGTGCAAACGCTTTATCTGCTGGCCGATCTTTACTGGGTGGGCCGGCTCGGGAAGGAAGCGATCGCCGCCGTCGGTGTGGCCGGGAATCTGATGATGGTCGTGATGGCCCTGACGCAAATGCTCGGGGTGGGAACGACGGCGCTTATCTCGCAAGCGGCCGGCCGGAAAGATCAGGCGCACGCGGAGCTGGCGTTTAATCAATCGCTCGTGATGTCGCTCTGCGTTGCGGTCGTCATCGGGGTCGCAGGGTTTTTGCTCCGTGATTTTTATTGCAGCTCGCTCACGGCGGATGATGTGACGGCGATGCTGGCGAAGCAATACCTGAATTGGTTCGTCCCTGCGCTGCTCCTGCAATTCCCGCTGGTCGCGCTCGGATCGGCGCTGCGCGCGACCGGCATCGTGAAACCGGCCGTGGCGTTGCAGGTGCTGAGCGTCGTGCTGAACATGGTGCTGGCGCCGTTGTTCATCTTCGGGATTGGCCCCTGGCCCAGACTGGGTGTGACGGGCGCGGCATTGGCGACGTTTATCTCCATTCTCGTGGCCGATGGGCTGATGCTGCTCTATTTCGAGAAGAAGTATCAATATCTGAGGGTCCGGCTGGCGCAGTGCCGCCCGCAGATGAAGGTGTGGTGGGCGATGCTCAAGATCGGGCTGCCGGCGGGCGCAGAGTTTGCCCTCTTTTCGATCAATGTGTTTGTGGTTTACGCGATCATCCGGCAATTCGGCGCCGCGGCGCAGGCGGGTTTCGGGGTAGGGGCGCGGGTGATGCAGTCAATGTTTCTGCCGGTGCTGGCTTTGAGCTTCGCGGTCTCGCCGGTGGTAGGGCAGAACTATGGCGGCCGCCGCGCCGACCGGGTGCGGCAATCCGTGTTTGCCGCGATCGGCCTGGCCTCGGCGTTGATGGTGATACTGACGGCAACCGTGTGGCTGTTCGCGCCGGCGCTCATCGGCGGATTTTCGCAGGACCCACAGGTGATCGCCTTCGGGACCGAATACCTGACGATTGTATCGCTGAATTTTCTCGCGGCTGGCATCGCCTTCAGCAGCTCGAGCGTGTTCCAGGGTTTGGGTAATACGGTGCCGCCGCTCCTAAGCACCGCGACGCGCCTGGTGCTTTTCGCGCTCCCGGCCATTTTGCTCTCGCATCGAGCTGGCTTTCAGATCAGGCAGGTCTGGTACCTATCGGTGATGTCGCAGGTTATCCAGGCCTGCCTCATTCTCCTGCTGCTCAGGCGAGAGCTTGGGCGGAAGCTGAAATTCGACGAGGTGCCGATCGCAGGTCCCGTGATGGAAGAGCAAGTTCGAAGCTAGAAATGCGGGACGCGGCCGGGTGAATCGTCCGGCTCAGCGCACGGTGACCGTGACGGCCGGGGAGGGGATGCCGTTTGCGACCACCTCGAGGGTGCAACTGCCCGTCTCCATGGCCGCGGGCACGTCGAAGCTTGTCGAGACGAGTTGCTTGCCGGTGGCGACGGCCATGGTGCTGTGGTCGTGGGTGCGGGCGTAGAAAACATGGCCGGTGGCGATATTGGTCAGTCTGACCAGAGGATAGTTGGTGGAAGTCTCCAGTTCATCGCCAAAGGCGGCCGCCTGGGAGAGTCCGTTGAATTGACGACCTGAGATCGGATAAGTATTGCCGCGGGTGATTCTCCTTCGATAGCGCTTGATCAATGGCGCCCAGGCAGCTGCGTAACTCGTATTAGCCGGCGTATAAACTTTGACCACGGATCCGCCGGCCACGAGCACCTGCCCCGTAGGCAAGACCATGAGGCAGCCAAAGGCCGTCAGGGTTGGGTTGAGATTGACACCGTCAAACTCATAGAGGCGACCAGAGTTACCCAAAACCAAAACATTTCCGTTAGGCAGGAGCGCGGCAAAGCTATCGCCCGCGTCGTCGTTGTTCGGGAAATCAGGGCCGACCGCCCACCTGCCCGCACCAGTGATGACCGGCGGAGGCGTATAGATGGCGGTGTGCCCCGGACCGGCGTCGGAGTAAGAGCCGGTGGCGAAGACGGTGCCGTCGGCTCGCAGGATCGCCGGACCCACTTCGCCGGGCGGGTAATAACAAAATTCGCCATGCGGTCCATAGGGAATGCAGCCAAAGGGGGAGGGCGAATGCAAATCGACGATCGTGCTGCCAGCGGTCATCCAGGTCTGGGTGGCAGAGAAATAGCGCTCGGAGTTTGGCGCGTTTAGCACATCGCAGGTAAGAACGGTGCCATCTGGCAGCAGGGTCCAGCCTTCCTCGGAATTAAAGTCACTCTTGCCGGTGAACGCGAGAGCGCTCCAGGTGAGAGTGGCCGGATCGAGCGCGGCCACCTGCATATCCAGTTTTCGGCCGACGAGCCAGCGGCCATCCGGCAGGACGACTGATTGCGAGTCGCCGATGAAATCCCAACCGGCGGGAGGATCGAGTGGCGTCCAGGTATTAGCGAGCGGATCGTAAATCGCCCCCATGTTCGTTAGGGAAAAGTTTCCCTTGTTGTATTCGCCGCCTGAAATGACGACCCGGCCATCGGCCAGGACGGCGGAAGCGAAGTCATCGGGCACGTAGCCGCGCTGGAGTGAGGCCAATTTCGTCCAGGTCCCGTTAATGTAACTGCCGCTGATATCCGGAGTGAGCTTCCACCAATCAGAAGAGGTGTTGGCCTGGCACATCACGGTGCCGTCGGTGAGAAGAAAACTGAGGAACGCGCCACCCGGAGGTTGATGGACCAGGTTTTGCAGTGTTTGGGCCGGTGCGAGGCTGGTCAGGACGAAAAATGGGACGACAAGGGCTGGAAGTAGTTTCTTTATCATGGCGGAATTCCTCTTTGGTATGGCGGCGGTTGCGCCGACCGCCGGCCTCACTCTACAAATGCCGGGTTTCGCGCGTGGCGGCGAATATTGTGGCTCGGACCTGCAAAATCAAGCCCGAAGGTTTTCTACTCGAAACGATTGTCTTTGAAGTGGCGCTTGCCTTTCAATGCTTTCGCGTATTCGTCGCGACTGAGGATATTTTCGTCGAGCTGCATCTCGGTGCGACAGAAGGTCTGAAAGAAAGCGACGACCTTTTCGGCGGCTCCGAGGATGTCCTCGGTGAGGTAGTTGGCGTCGACGTTGATACAGATCGCTCCGACCACACCGTACTCCTTGCGAATGATGGGGATGGTGGTGCACTTGAACTTCCGCGCGCCGAGGTTGAGTTCGTAATTCAGTTTGTCTTCGTTGCAGAGCTGGCGTTTTTTCAGGTCGATAACGAGGTTGGTGGTGCCGTCGTGCAGGTTGCGGCCAGTGACATTGTTCTCCAGCGCGACAAGCGAGCGCGAAGGATTGGAGAGATCGTGCAGCAGGATCTCGATGCCGAGGCTGGGGAATGATTTGCCGAGGAGGCGAACGATCCGGACGTAATTTTCCAGATATTCCCGGGTGTCGTCGGCAATCTTCTTGCCGTCGTAGCGGGTGAAGAGCCGGGCGTAGACCTGCTGCTCGGCCGGCTCGAGCTGGGCGCGGACGTTGTTTTGCTCGCCGATGAAAATGAGTTGACGCGCGGCGATCGGATCGAAATTGCGCAGGAAGTAATGCATCCCGAGCCGGAAATCCTTGAGGCTGAATTCGGAGAAGTTATCTCGATTGACGCTGAAGGGATAAAAGTCGTAGTCCTCGAGTTTTTTGCCGAAATGCCGTCGCTCCCGGTATTTGCCAACGAGAAAGCCTAGTCCGAGGAGGATGGCGGACGCGATGATGGAGGCGATCACATTGATTGTGATGTCGTTTTCGAAGCCGGCGGCCAGAATGGGCATGGGAGGAAGATAAAGGAAGAAGGAGGGTGAAAGAAGGAAGAATTGGGATCGGATGTGAAGCGAGGCGCCGCCATGCTGAAGCAGGAACCCGCCTCTGGTGAGCAGTTTGGATTTGGAAAAACCAAACTGGCAAAGCAGAATGCGACGCCATGAAAGCAATTCGCGTGGAGCAATTCGGCGGACCCGAGGTGATGAAGGTGGTGGAGGTGCCGCACCCCAAGCCGGGACCGGGACAGGTTTTGGTGCGGATGTATGCGGGCGGTATCAACCCGGTTGAGACTTACATTCGGGCGGGGACGTATGCACGGAAGCCAGCGCTGCCTTATACGCCCGGCAATGATGGTGCCGGTGTGGTGGAAGAGGTGGGTTCTCCTCTGCCTGATGATGCGAGAAAGTTGGAGCCGGGCGATCGGGTTTACACCGCCGGGTCAATCAGCGGGACCTACGCAGAATATGCTTTGTGCAACGCGGCGCAGGTGCACCCATTGCCGACTATTGCTTCCTTCGCCCAGGGCGCGGCAATGGGGACACCCTACGCGACCGCATATCGCGGGTTGTGGCAACGGGCGGAGGCGCGGCCTAACGAAACCGTGTTGATCCATGGCGCGAGCGGCGGGGTCGGCACGGCCGCCGTGCAGCTGGCGCGCGCGGGCGGAATGCGTGTGCTTGGGACCGCGGGGACGGAGCGTGGACGCGCCCTGGTGCGCGAGCAGGGGGCGCACGAGGTGTTCGATCATGGCGCGCCGGATTATTTGGTGGAGATCGTGAAGGCGACTTCGGGACGGGGTGTCGATGTGATTTTGGAAATGGCGGCTCATGTAAATCTGGGCAAGGATCTGACCATTCTGGCGCCACGCGGGCGCGTGATTGTGATTGGTAATAGGGGGCGGGTGGAAATTGATGCGCGTGAGACGATGTCGCGCGACGCGGATATTCGCGGGCTGGTGTTGCCTAATACACCGGCGTTCGAACTGGCCAGCATTCATGCCGCGCTCGTGGCTGGTCTGGAGAACGGGAGCCTGCATCCCGTGATCGGTCAAGAGTTACCGCTGGGGGAGGCGCCGGACGCGCACCGCGCGGTCATGAAGCCGGGCGCGTTTGGGAAAATTGTATTGGTGATCGGGGAGCAGTAAACAGTGATCGGTGGGAAGAGGTCCGCAACCCTAACGCGCACGAAATATCCGTGGGAGCGGTGCGCCATCTTTTCGCCGGTGACCGATGATTTCGCCCCGGAGAGTGCGGTGGTCGACGCGGTTGAGGTTTTTCGCGAGCGTAGGTGGCAGGAGAGGCGTGTGCGGGATGTCGCAAAGATGATTCGGGATGACCCAGACGCTTTTCTCCGAGGTCATCCACTCGTCGTGATCGAAGCGGGCGAGGTTTACCGGACGCGAGTAGCGGCGCAGAGTGCGCTGACCGCGCAGGTTGAAGTAAATGTGGAAGTAACTCAGGGCGAGCTCGCGCAGGGTGCGATAAACCGGTTCGCGGTAACGGCATCCGGTAAAGTTCGATTTAGCCACTGCGCCCCAGTGGCCGCGTATTTTGAAGACGGCAAGGACGTGATCGGTATCGTGGTCGGCTTCGAGATCAAGGAGTAACGGCGGGAAGCCAAGCACGCGGAGAGCGGCTGCGGCGAAGGTTGCGCCTTCCAGACAGTGCGCGGTGCGCTCGCGCAGAACGACTCGCGGCGACCACGCCGTCGGCGCGAGGTGATACGGCATCGCGTCAAGAAACCGCTGGATGCCGACGGGTGTTTTCAGCGATCGGAGTTTGCGAAGTTCAGGTGGAGTGAACACGGTTAGAAAATCGAGAAGCTGAAGGAAGCTCGAAGGGCAGGTGAGGGAGCGGGCGCGAAAGACTCAAAGGCGATCAGGCTACTTTATCTCGGGCTTGCCTCTGACATGGAGTTGAGGTTTACCCGTGACCTGGTTCAGACTTAACGTGGTCCCCTGCCTGCTTTCATCCCGTCCAGGAAGAGAGTCCATGACGGCACCGAAGAAGCAGCCCAGGGTCATGCCAATAACAAACCCCATTAGTGCCATTCTTCGCATCGGTGAAATTTGCGCCGGCACCGGGTCAGGATCAAGGAAGAAGTAATGAAGGCTGGTTTCCCGCCTGGTGCCTCAGAAACGGAAGCGAAGACCGGCATCGTTGGTCGGTAAGTCAAAGCAACCCTGGGGCGGGCGCTGAACGCGAGTTGACCGCCTTTTCGAGGCTGATATGAAAGGAGCCTGTCAATCGTACATTCATGAATACTTCCATGCTATTGTCATTGCTCGCGGTCAGTGGAACGCTGCTCCTGGTGGTCACGGGCCTGTTGAACTTCTCGGTTTTTCTGCGGCAACTTCGTTCGACGAAAGAGCAACTGGAGACGACCCGCCGCATGCTTGAGAACGCCCGGCAGCAACCGGAGATCCAACTGGTTCAGCGAGCGATGCGGGCGACCAGCGACGAAGTGAAAGCGATGGCAGAGTTATTACTGGATAACCTCGCTTCGGCGATCATCCACTCGGCAGCCTTCCCGCAATATCCAATCCGCGGCGTGGAACAGACGATTCGGTTTCACCTTCGTCATAGTCCGCCCATGTCTGACTTTCTTAATGAAGAGTTCGATCGCTTTCCCCTGGCGGGGCTGGCGCTTCTTTCACTCAAAAACGAAACAAAAACGCAGGTCGAGGAGGACCTGCGCCGGCTGATCATCGCGGCGGGCGATGATACCCGCGAAAGAACTCGGCGCGAAAGGTTGCTGGAGCATTTCCGATCGACCGACAAAGCTGAGCCGCTGGAGTTAGCAAGATATAGCTATGATCGGGTGCGTAATCTGACCTGCGGCCAGGCTCCCCTTCCGCTTCTTCGAAACTAACCATTGTTTTCGGCGGTCGATTCGCTTGCACCGATTAAATCTTAGAAGCCAAAGCCATCTCATAAATGCGAAAAGCCCGTCATTCTTCGCTTTTGCTCAGAATGACAGGAATATTTGTAAGATGGCTTGTAGGCGTGCTGACTATGCGATTTATTTTGGCAACGAAATATGCGACCGGCGCAAAAAGAAGCTTGCCAGGTAAAAACGGCAGCTGATTAATTGTCGTTCTATGAAGTTAACAACTATATGCGGAATGATGGCAGCGGGTGTGTTTGCGTGCACGGGGCTGGCGCAGGCCGGTTCGACAAAAACGTATGAAGTGACCGGGCCTGTTTTGGAGATGACGGACGCGATGATCGTGGTGCAAAAAGATAGCGAGCGCTGGGAAATCGCGCGCGATGCCGGCACGAAGATCAATGGCGGCGTCAAGGTGGGTTCCAAAGTTTTGATCAAGTACCGGATGACGGCCACGCAGGTGGAGGCGAAAGAAGCCAAGGGAGCGAAGGCGAAACCATAGGCAGCTTCACGAGCGGCTTCTCCCGAAGCCCCCGTTAGAGTTTAGAGAAGCGGGGGCCGCCCTGGCCCGATGTGAGTTGGCCCTGCGCCTCCGCATTCCCAGTGGGTTGTGCGCTGGTGCTGAGAATATCTCACTCCAGCACAGAGTCCTTAAGGCTCGGACGGGTCAGGTGCCTCAATCCGGGAAGAATCATCGGCTGCGACGGAGACGTGCTCCTGTTTGCGGCGTTTCTTCTCCGCCTTTTTCCGCTGCTTCTCGAGTTCCTTCCGGCGCTTTTCCCCTGAATAATTGGGTCTGGCCATCGGATTCCGATCAAGCCGCCACGGAAGCCACAGAACGCTGGCTCCACGCCAGTCGCGTCTGTTGCAATTCCGCATTCAAAACAGTGAGCGGAGCCGGAACCCCCTTGTATTTCTTCACCACGCCAGTGACGGTTTTCTTTACTGCGCCGCGGTCGACGAGGCTTTGCAGTTTCTCGTAGGCGCGCAAGCGGAGCATTTCTTCGCCACCGCTGGCCGCATTTCGGGCGCGAAGGTTGGCGAAGACAACCTCGAACAACGGTTTGAATTCGAAGGATGCCCGGCTGGCAAAAACCGCCACGAGTTCCTCGGTAATGATGTCGGGAGCCCGACGTGAAAAAGCTTTGCCAGTAGGGTTTGCCATCCGCGACTATATCATCGTCGCGACGAATAGCGATCACAAGTTTGCGCGCAAAGTCGGCGGCCCAAACTTATCCTTCAACAAGCTTGCCCCAATTTCCGTCGCGTCGAAAAAATCGCAGTTCTCAGCCGGGCCGATTGTTCACAAGGAAACACCGGACCGATGGGCAAAAGATAGCCAAACCGTGTTTCGAATTTGCACCGACTGGCGTCGGAATTAGTCCTGCCGTCAGCTGAAACGAAGAGCGGATCGAGGAAACTTTTCTCGTCGTGCGTTTCGATTGATCTGCGTGGCGCGGAAGCTCTTACATCGGAGCAGAACGCGTGGATTCGCTGTCCCGAACTCTCGCGCCGACGCGATGGCTTGCAAGCTGCTAAATCGATCCGCCTGATGAATCAGTATCATGTTCACGGGTTATCAAATGGCGCATTTCCGCGTCGAACGCAACGGCAGTCAAGAGGTGCAGCAAAGCGTGCGACGCAGCCAAAACGCCCCGGTGTGGGAACGCTGGCGCAGACGCGCAATCTGATTCTGGCCGCGTTGCGAGTCTGGGAATTGAAGCAGGGCATCCGCGATTGACGATTCGCCGGGGCAGTCCCGGCGCGACCAAGACGGGAGCGACGGCCAGCCCGGGTGTCCGCAGTGGTAAGTCTGCCGGGCTGCGATTTTACCAAAGTGTCCCGCAATCGTCACGGTGTCGTAACACGCGTCGGACACATTCATTCGCAGGTGGCATCCGCTCTGCGGATTAAGTAAGGGAGTCCGCGATCTCAAGCGGGGCGGCGCCATTTCCGAGCTTCATTATGAGTACGCCTTCTTCAAGTCAGAGCATCCTTTCGGGTCGCAGAACGACTCGGCGCCGATCGCCCAAGTGCAACGGGAAATCGGCCACTCCGATCTCATCAGAAATTGCCCTTCCAACAGAGGAGCCGGAGCTGCCGGGAATGAGCACGATGGCACGAACAAAGCGATTGATCCTGGCAGCCGTGCGGGTCTGGGAACTGAAAAGAGGTATTCGCAATTAGCGGGTCTGTAGATTTTCCGATCCCAAACACCGGGAACCGGCCATGAAGGCTCGCAGTTCGGGGCATTGTGCGAAATGCGAAGGACGTCATCCCCGTTTTGAAGCGCCTTGAGTATTTGATCCGCACAAATTAAATCGACCGGCGGCACTCTTTAAGGAATGGTGTCCGCCGTGATCACTCTTCCATCACTCGCTACTTCCGTTTTCGTGACGGCGTTCGCCTTTCTGGCTGCGGAGCAGGCGTTCGCGGTGATGGACCTCAGCCCGATTGCCGATCAAACGATCATGGAGGATCATCCGACCATTGCCATCAAAATCACGAATGTTGATGGCACAACGCCCAGCGGGGTGTTGAGCGGGGTTTCCTCCAATCCGGAGCTGGTTCCCCCTGCAAGCATCTTTTTCGGCTCATTTTTCACGAACCGTTATATCAGTGTGACGGGCGCGTTTGGGCAGACCGGCACAGCAACCATCACGGTCACGCACACTGAATCGGGGCTCAGCACGAACATCAGTTTCGTGGTCACGGTCAATCCGCCGACGCCCGGTGCGGCGAGGTTCGTTAATTCATCGTCTATTACGATCCCGGCTTCGGGAACCGCGACGCCGTATCCTTCGCAAATCAACATTGCGGGGCGGACTGGCACGATCACCAACATGAGTCTCACACTGAGCAAGTTCACTCACGCAAACGTGAAGGACGTGAACATGCTCCTGGTCGGGCCGACGGGCACCGGGGTGGTGATCTTCTCCCATGCCTCCGGCAACCGCCCGGTGACCGACCGCACAGTTTATCTGACTGACACCTCGGACTTTCCCCTGCCGTCTGACTTCGATCTTTGGCCGGAGCCGTTAAGACCGACCGCCTATTCTCCCAGCGTCACCTTCCCTGGGATTCCGGGCGGGGTCGTGATTGCTTCGACGGCGGCGTTTACGAACTTCAACGGGTTAGTCGCCAATGGCACTTGGTCGTTGTATTTATATGACGATGCCGCTTTGACTGGCGGCGGCCTGGTATCGGATGCATGGAGTCTGCTGATTGAGACCAGCGGCGGCGGCAACTCGCAACCCACGATCAGCGACATTCCTGATCAAATCACTTCAGTGGATACCGGGACGGCGGCGATTCCCTTCACAATTTATGACCCGGATACTGGGGACGGCAGCGGCCTGACATTGAGCGGCACTTCGTCCAACCTGACGCTGGTGCCGGACGCGAACATTGTGTTTGGTGGAAGCGGGGCCGCTCCGACGGTGACGGTGACCCCGGCCGCGGGTCAGTTAGGCACCTCCCTGATCACGGTGACGGTGAGCGACGGCGTGAACAGCAACAGCGACACCTTTATGCTGACGGTCACTCCGCCGAACGTGCCGCCAACGATCACGGGCATAGCCGATCAGGTAATTGACGAGGACGCGTCCACCGCGGCGCTAGACTTTACGGTGGGGGATGCGGAAACGCCGGCGGAGAACCTTACGGTGAGCGGGTTCTCGTCCAATCCCACTCTGGTGCCAACCAACCAGATCGTTTTTGCGGGATCGGGAGCTAATCGGACGGTGACTGTCATGCCGGCGACCAACCAGAATGGGGTGGCGACGATCACGGTGAGCGTGAGCGATGGACGCGATGTGACGAGCACGAATTTTATGCTGACGGTCAACGCCGTGAATGATCCGCCGACGATTTCGACAATAGCGGATCGGACGACATTGGTTGACACATCGGTGGGACCGTTTGATTTCACCGTCGGCGACGTGGAGACAGCTCCGGGGAGTTTGTTGGTGACTGGGACTTCGTCGAATCCCACGCTGGTACCCAACCAGAACATGTTTTTTTACAATTTGGGCGCCACCCGAACATTGACGGTAACACCGGCGGCGGGTCAGACCGGAACCACGCTGATCACAGTGACGGTAAGCGACGGTCAACTGAGCAGTGATAGGTCGTTCCTCTTTACAGTGAGCCAACCGGGTCTTGGAATGGCGATTTTCAACAGCTCCGCCGCCATCACAATTCCCAGCGCCGGGGTCGCGATGCCCTACCCGTCAACGATCGACGTGTCGGGGGTGCCGGGCCCGATCACAAATTTGACCGTCACACTGAAAAATTTGAGCCACGCCAATCTTGGTGACGTGGATATGCTTCTGGTGGGGCCATTCGGACAGAGCGTGGCGATCTGTTCGGCTACCTCCAACGGGGGGAGCGTGAATAACGTAACCTTTACTCTCGACGACCGAGCCGCCTATCCGCTCCCAATGTTCGGAGGACTTCCCGCAGGCACCTATAGGCCGACCGATTACGCGCCAAATCACACCAGCCCGCCGCACATTTTTCCGGCGCCGGCGCCCGCTGCACCCTACGCTACCACTTTAGGAGCCTTCAACGGTCTGTCGCCCAACGGCACCTGGTCGCTCTATGTGCTCGATACGGCGGCTCTGAATGCCGGCGCCATTAACAATGGCTGGAGTCTGGCGATTAGCGGCCCGCCCGTCATACTTTCACTGACCGGTGCCGGCACAAGCAATGTTGTCATTACTTGGAGCGCGGTCAGCAGCGTCACCTACCGGGTACAGTACAAGTCTCATCTGAATGATACAAATTGGTTGGATCTGGCGCCGGATGTGACCGCCACCGGCACCACCGCCTCATTTACTGACAACCCGGCCAATGCCGCCCAGAGGTTCTATCGAGTTGTGGCCGTGCCGTGAGGTCGTAATGTGCGGTTTCTTTTGACCAAGCGCGTTTTTTGGCACGCACGTCCTTGCAGCCCAATTGGCAGGGACAACAGATGAGAAAATTTCTTCTTCTGCCGTGCCTTGCCATGCTTTCGTCTGCGCCGCATGCCCAGATGCAACCGACGACTACCCCACACGACCCGACGGGAATCGACGGCGTGATCACGATGAGTCCCGTGCAAGGAGGGCCGACGCGAGAGGGCAGTTCGGATTCAAGGCCCTTGGCAAATGCCACCTTTGAAGTGAAGCAGGGAGATCGGGTGATCACGTCATTCCAAACCGATGAACAAGGCCATTTCCGGCAAGCATTGGAGCCGGGCCATTACACCGTCTCGCGCAAGGATTGGAAAAGCGCGATTGGCTCCTACGGTCCTTTCGAGGCGTTGGTCAGTCGCGGCAAAATGACAGCGGTCCAATGGAAGTGTGACACCGGGATAAGATAACGATCCTGTCTTGCTTGCCCGGCGCTTTTTCCAATGGCGAATCCCGCTCCGCTTCTTCCGGGTCCGGTCTAATCGACCTCGGGCGTCTGAAAGGAAGCGAGCGCGACGCCAATGGCAGCTTCCGCGAAGTAAACAGCTCGCGCCGTCCTCGGGTTTTCGGCGAGTTCTTCCGTGGCGGCGCGTGCGATTTCGGGACCGAAGTGCCAGAGCAGCGAATGCCAGCGTGGCTTGAGGAGCCCCATGACGCCGTCACCGATCAGAAAGAGCGCCCCCAGTTGAATCAAGCGCCGGGTGATCAGATTGTTGTTCATCAAATCCTATCGAGTGCGCAGTTGGAATTTTCAAATCATTCGTGGATGTTTGCGCTTGTACCAATCATTGCGGCAGGGTTTTGGCGAAAGCATCGCTTCTTTTGGCAGCTTGGATCTCCTGTTCTCGCTGGAGCGTTTGCTGATTGATGCTCGGTCCTGTCGCGCATCCATTCTGGAATAAGAGAGCGAGAGTGAAAAAGAATAAGAGAGTCGACTTCATAGGCGCCGGCTAATTTGGCTTGTTCCCGGCGGTGATCCACTCGCATTTTCTCGAGCGAGCAGTTTCCACGCAACGGTGGTCCCAACTCTCAGCCCCGTTCCAAATCCTCCCTCGTCAGGAGTAGTCGCTCCACCCGCTCTCCGCGCGCGATTGCGTCGATGATCTCAGGCACGTCCGCCACCGTCACCCGTCCGTAGAGAAAATGGTCGGGCTCGACCAGGATGGTCACGCCGCTCGAGCATTGGTCGAGGCAGCTGCTGGCACAGACGCGGGCCTGCAATTTAGCCAGGCCGCTCGCCGCCAGCTGTTCTTTGAGCGCTCGTTGCACCTCGAGTGAGCCACGCGCCGCGCACGACCCGCGCGCGTCTTCGTCCGCCCGACGGTTGGTGCAGACAAAAAGGTAGTGCTCGCGCTGCGCCATGGCGGCTCCGGTTGTCCCTAACCGTCAGGGAAGAGATCACACCGCATCATCATGCGGGGAAGAATGCGGGATCCATTCGCTGGAAGGTGACACTTGCGAACCGAGCACCGGCTAAACCACGGCGCGTGCGTCCTGCTTGTGATATGTCACGAGCCGGAAGCCCCACTCAATCAGGGTGGAAATCTCCTTGTCCGCCGCCTTCCGCGTAGTGAGAAATTGCGCAACTTTCTCCTTTAACTCTTTTTGCTCGCCGAGTTCGTCGAGAATCTCGAAGATCTCCATCGAAAGGAGCCAGTCGTCTGGGTGCCCGGCCTGCTGCGTTTCCCAGATCTCGCCCAGACGCTCGTAGCCGGTCTTGCGCGAGCGGATGTCGCGCACCTGTTGATAAAGGCTTTCGAGCTTTTTGCGTTTCGCATCCGACGGAATCTTGATTGTGCGTTCTTTCGGGACGAGCGCGACCTGATTGTAGGCGTCGTTGTCGGCGGCACCGTTAAAGACCGAAGCGATTTTGTCGCCCATTGCCATGTCGTAGCCGCCCCAGGCTGGATCAAACAGGATGCGATCGCCAAGTTTCGCGGTGCAATTCGAGAAGGTGATCAACTGCAGCCTGCCATCGCGCCGCCATAGTTTCTCGACCCGACCTTGCACGATCACGCCGCTCTCGAATTCCAATTTTGTCGGTCGCCCTTCCACCAGCTCGGTCTCTTTCCATCTCCCGATCGGTGAACCAAAACCTTCCTTGTGATAATCGATGCCGTGCCCGGGAAGCTCCTTCCGTTGGCAGGCCAGCGCCGTCGGTCCAGTCGTCCGCAGGTAGATCGGCTCTTGGTCTGCGCCCAGCACGACCTCCGTGAAAACGCCTGACACTTGCAGCCCCGAAGAATACTCGCAGGTCGCGGTGTTGTTGCAATCGATCGCCTTCTTGACGCCGTCGAGACCGCCTCCCATGAACGCCATCCTGCCTGCAAACGCCTCGAGCACGTCGCGCAGATGTTGGAAATTGCGGCAAACAAAAAGCTGCGGCTGCCTTGTCGTGATGTCGAAGGCCGTTTCCGCGGCGTCGATGGAGTAAGGGAGCTTCTTTACCTGCGCTTCGAGACAGCTGACCGATTCGCCGATCGAGGAGAGCAGACCGGCTCCGTAAATTTTTGGTTTTTCGAGCGTCCCGATGAGGCCGTATTCCACGGTCCACCAATGCAGGCGTGAGAGCAGCGCCATCTCCGAAGGCGCGCCGAGATTTTTCTGGCCATACTCAACTTTCTTCGTCGCTTTCTCCACTTCCTTGGGATCGGAGTTCGGCAGCTCCTTCAGAATCGAGAGGTGCCGGATGGCTTCGTAAAGTTCGAAATCCTTTTTTGACGACATCGCTCTTGCCCCCACTTCGCCGAAACGCTGCAGATAATCGGAGTATTCTCGATCGACAATGATCGGGGCGTGCCCGGCGGCTTCGTGCACGATGTCGGGCGCAGGGGTGTATTCGATGTGGTGCAACTGTCGCATGTCACACGCGATCACGAGCACCTTATAGGCTTGAAATTCCATGAAAGCCGCCGGCGGAATAAACCCGTCCACCGCCACCGCGCCCCAGCCGATCTTGCCCAGGATGTCGTTCATCTCGCTGATGCGCGGGATGCGCTCGAAGGAGATGCCGGTCTCGAGCAGACCCTGGAAATAGACTTTGTGCGCGTACTCTTTCAGGAAAAAAGTGTTCTGGCGCATGATGAAGCGCCAGACCGCATGATCGACGGGCGTATACTCGTCGTAGCGCTGGTCGACCGCGAACTGGAGAAGATGTTTCGGGAGCGCGGCCACGGCCGCGTTGTCCATCGGAATTCCGTTTTCAGTTTTCATTGCAGCACCTTCAGGGATCAGCCCTTTTCCGCCTGCCTAACGACCGGCTTGCGCACTATGAATTTTATGACCGAACTCGGAACAGGGCAAGGGTCTTTCTCGAGCGCCAGGTGCATCGAAGCTGGTCGACGGATTGCGGAGATCAGCCACGCTGGATAGGTTCGCCCATGTCCGACGCGTCGGAACTGATGGCCAAGCCGGCGTTCTCTGCCACAGAACGCGCCGGCTACTCGCCCGTTGTCTGGTTGAGTCTTCTTTGTCTCGACGCCCCGATCGTTGCGATTGCCTGGCAATGGCTCTTCGCCCGCACTTTCGGCGCCCATCTCAACCTGTTCCTCCGTGCCCTCCTTTTTCTGACCGCCTGGCTGATTTATCTCGCCGATCGTTTCGCGGATACGATCAAGTTACCGGCCGGTGGCCCGATCTCGCTTCGCCATCGGTTTTGTCAGGAACACACGATCGGTTGGTGGATCGCCATCGTAGTGATTTTCATCTGCGACGCCGCGCTTGCCCTGCGCGGCCTGGATCTGCAGCTGCTGCTTCTCGGCGGCACGCTCGCCGCGGTCTGTGCCCTCTACCTTTTCATCAATCATTCGTTAGGCGGAAAGTGGCGGCCGCTGCCGGTCAAGGAAAAGGCCATCGGCATTCTCTTCGCCGCCGGCACGACCCTGGGGGTGGTGGGTCAGCTGCCGCGCCTGACGATCTCGTTTGGCGTCGCCGTCATGCTCTTCGCCATCCTTTGCACTTTTAACTGTCTCTTAATCGCGGCTTGGGAACGGGAGCTTGACGCCGCCCAGGGCAAGACCTCATTTCTGACCAGCTGGCCGGCCGTCGCCCGCGCCTTCAAGCTCATCGGCTACGCCATTGCGCTCGCAGCTCTGATCTTCGCGGTCTTCTGGCGGTTCGCCTTTCCGCTCGGGCTCTGCCTGGCGGCGAGCGCGCTTTTTCTCGTTAGGTTGAATGGCGCGCAGGATCTCTCGCGCGACGGTCGCACCGCGCTGGCCGACCTCGTCCTGCTCACGCCGCTGGTCGTGCTGCTCTTCTCGCTGCGGTGAATTTCGACCGCGTCGCGGCGCCGTATCGCGGGCTCGAGACAATTGTTTTCGGGGAGCAGCTCCAGGAGGCCCGAACCGCCTTTCTGAAGGAAATCGCGCCGCCCCGCCGGGTCCTCGCGGTGGGCGAGGGGAATGGACGATTTCTCGCTCAGTTCGTTAGGGTGCATCCCGATGCAGCGGTCGATTGCGTTGAAGCAAGCACACGCATGGTCGCGTTGGCCCGCCGAGCAGTCGGCACAGGGCAGGTCAATTTCATCGGGGCGAATCTGATGGAGGTTCCGCTCGAAGCGAGTGCCTATGACCTGATCGTGACACACTTCTTTCTCGATTGCTTCGACGAGGAATCGCTCCGGCCAGTGGTCGGAAAGTTGGCGCGCGCGGCGGCGCCCGGAGCGAGTTGGCTGATCGCTGACTTCCACCTGCCGCCGCCCGGATGGTCCCGACTGCGTGCGCGGATTTTGATCGCGACGATGTATTGCTTCTTTCGCGCCGTGGCTGGGATCGAAGCGCGGCGATTGGTGGATTACCGGCCGCTGCTCAAGGCCGAAGGCTTTGTTCTCACGAAATCAGTTCTGTCGCCTAACGAAATAATCCGTTCGGAAGCGTGGCGGCGGATTTCTCTGCCTGGGTAGCCAGGCGTGACGTGCGCTATCCAGCCACTTGCTAACCCCGCCCCTTCGCGAAGCGTAGCACCAGCCAGGCAACGAGCCCGAGCGCCAATGCCCACGGCGCGAGGAAGGCGAGCGCCACCCCGATCATGCGCAGGCTCCACATCAGCGCCGCCACGCCCTGTCCGAGAGTTCGCCGGATCGTTGCCGTGATCCCGGTTTCATCGGAAACAATCTTGCCTGCGCTGTAGATCTGCAGGCTCACATCCGCCGGCGCGGTCTCGGGATTGGCCGTCGCCCCGGGCTGATCGTTCCGTTGCACGTTCAGGTCTTTCACCTGGCCGAGCTTGTCGAATGAAGCGACCAGGCCGGCGTAATTCTTCATCGGCACGCGCAGGGTGATGTTGGCTAGTTCCTGGCCATCGGGATTGCGGGAGAATGTGGAGCTGCGCAGTTCGCCGCCCGCGTCGCTTACGGCCGCTTTGAGTTGCGCCACCTTTTCATTCACCGAAGGCGTCAGGATGCGCAGGCTGGTTTGCTGCACCGCCTGCTCTTCGCCGGTACGCGAGATGACGAGATTCAACTGCACTTTGTCGCGTTCGACTTTCGCCGTCTCCGACATGCCGGAACCGTTTTGCGCGACGCGCTCAGTCTGCACATTGAAATTTTGCACACGGCCCATCCCTTTGATCCGGGCGATGACAGCGTCGCTTTCTTCCGGGGCGATCAGGAGCGTCATGCGCGCGGTCGCCTGGCCGGAGCTGTCGCGGTCGAGGGTGGATTGCACGATCTGCGCCTTGGCGTTTTGCAGCGCGATTTTTACTTCGCCAAAGGTTTTCTCCACGTCGGCGGAGAAGAGCGCAAGGTTGGCCGTTTCTTTGAGCAGGAAGGCGGCCGGTTCATTCAAATCCTTTTCCGCCAGGTTAATCGTTACGGTCGCGTACTGGACAAGCGCGTCGTAGTACTTCAGCTCGCCCTGCATCTGCTCGATCTGTTCGCGCACCCGCGCCAGTTCCTTCTCCACCTGAAGAAGATCCGAAACTTTTCCCGTATTTTGCTTCAACATCTCGAGGAGACGGTCTTCCATCCGCTTCGCATTGCGCAGGCGGGCGTCGGTATCGAAATAGGCCTTCGTCACATCCTCGGTGCCGAGCGTCTGGTTTTTCAGTTCACCGAGTTCGCGCGCCTTTTGCAGGAAGCGGTCGAGATTTTCCGGCAGGACCTTGACTACCACCGTGCCCTGCAGCTTTCCGTTAGGCAACTTGCTCGAGCTCTGCGTCGCGACGAACCCCTTTTCTTCGCTCGCGAAGGTCGTGAGACGTTGAATCGCGGTCTCGAAATTCACCACCTGCAGCTCGAGTTGCGCGTTGCGGATCAGCTTGCGCCCTTCCGGTTCCGCCGCCGGCGTCGGAGCAGGGCTGATCTCGTTCGAAAGCTGGCCGCTCGCGCCGAGGTCGCTCCGGTCCTCGAGATCTTTTTCCTTCTGGCGCAGATCGAACGTCGACGGAGGCGCCGCCGGCACAGCTGGGTTGTCCGATTTCAAGGCACCGCCCATGGCCGCGAGCGTGTCGGTCGAACGAAAAGCCTTCGCCAACGGCGCAGCTTCCTGGGCGGTTGGAATGTTGGAACCAGTCACAATGCTTTGCTCCGTCCCGGCTTTCTTTTCGTCCCGCGCCCGTGCAGCGGCGAAGGCGACTGGAGACTGCCGCTGGGGAAAGCCGCCGCCTTCGCCCGTCACCATTTTTCCTACCTGCACGAGCGTGAGCAGGACGGCGGCGACGGCGGTGATCTGGGCCGCGCGCATCCGCATCAAGTTGGCGAAAAAGGAGGGCAGTCCGCCAGCGGAAGCCGGAACTTTATCGCGGAAGCGGCTGACCATCCTTTTTTCAAACGCCGGATCGGCGCTTTCCTTCGCGAGCGTATTTTCGAGTAGTTGATGCATATTTTTCTCCTCCTGTTGCAAAGGGCGGCACGACTCACAGGCAGCGATGTGTTGTTCCAGAGCGGAGCGTTCGTCGCTCGAGAGCTGGTCGTGCACCTCCGCTGCCAGCCAGCTCTCGATCTCGTCGTGAATCGTTTCGTCAGGCATGTCCTTTACTCCAGAGTGGCGAGCGCCGGACGCAGTCGTTTGCGCAAGGCGGCCATGGCGCGGCCGAGGATTCCGCGCAGCGCGCCGTTCGTCAGGCCAAGGGCGCTCTCGATCGCGGCGTAATCCATTTCTTCGAAATAACGGAGGGTAAGCGCGGCGCGATGCAGCTCGGGCAGGCTCGAAAGCGCGGCCTGCACTTGTTCGTTCACGGCCTGGTCCTTCGCCTCGCCGGCGGCGGCTTCAAATTGCGGATCGACCGGCTCGTCGGTCTGGCCCGGGAAAGGGACGCTGCGGCGGCGGCGCGCGACGTCGCGCGCGCGGTGCCGCGCGATCGTGCTCAGCCAGGCGGGAAATTTCTCCGGATCACGCACCCGCCAGCGCGTCTTCCATGCTCTCATCAGCGTGTCCTGCACGACGTCTTCGGCTTCTTCACGGTTCTGCAGGACGGCGTAAGCGATGGCGAAGAGAGCGCGACTCTGGGTGCGGATGATCATTTCAAAAGCCTCGCGATCACCGTGAATGGCCGCTCGATAAATGTCGTGCTCGCTGGAATCCATCGGTCGATCTGAAGCCTAGACGCGCGACTGGTGAAATCCGCGCGAAAATTTTTCGCAACTCTGGCATGGCCGCGCCTTCCCGTTTTGTCATCCCGAGCTGGCGCAGCGCGTCGAGCGACCTCTCCCATGGAAGGAGCGTTTTCTTCCTACCTGATAAAAAACGCGGATTGCACTTGTGAGGTCTCGCGCTGTCTGCGCGGCTGGGGATGACAAGGCCGGGCGGGTGAGCAGACCCCATCAACCCAATCTGCGGCCGACACAGCCGCCACCACACCTAGAAAATCGTGACGACGGTGCCGGGGCTGACCATGTCTTTCAGGCGCGCCGCATCCCAGTTCGCCGTCCGAATGCAGCCGTGGCTCCCGGCGCGACCGATCGTCTCCGGATTGTTCGTCCCGTGGATGCCGATGCCCGGCTTGTTCAACCCCATCCAGAGGACTCCCACAGGATTGTTAGGCCCGGGCGGGATGTTGTAAAAATCGTCCGTCCGCACCCCGTGGTTGAGCACCCCTTCGTCGTGCCGGAACCATGGCATCGTCGCGATGCCGAGAATTTTCCAAACGCCTTTCGGGGCCGGCAGTGTTTTTGATCCCGGCGTAATTGGAAACTCCGCGACCAGCTTGCCGCCCTCGCGCACTTCAAGGAAATTCTCGCGCGTGTCGATGAAAATCTGGCGGGCTACGAAAGCGGGATTCGTCGGAATAAATTTCTCCGACAGCTTTTCGATCTCGAACGGCTGAACGTTAGGCACGGTTACGGTATCGCCCGGCTTGATCTTCTCAAGATCCATCCCTGGATTGAGCTTGCGCAGGAAGTCCTCCGCCGCGTGGTAGCGCTCGGCCACAAACTCGAGCAGCGATCCATACTTCATCGCTTTCAATTTCGCCTGCTCCGACGGCTGCGACGCCGTCTCGCCGACGAACTGTTCATCCTCCGGTCGAACGGTGTAGGTTGTATATGGCTCCGGCACCTGGGCGAGCAGTTGCGCATCGACCGCGCCGGTTGGCGGCAGGCCGTTCGCCTTCTTGAAGGCGACGAGCGCTTTGCCGAAGAACTCGCCCATCTTGCCGTCGATTTTTCCCGGTCCGAAATCGTGGTTATCGAGAAAAATCTGGAGCCGTACACTTGTTTCTTCGTCGTAGACCGGCAACGCCACCAGCTCGCGCGGCGGTGGGCGCGGGGTGGGCACTGGAGTCGGAGTTGGCGGCGGGAGGGCCGGACGTACCGGCGTCGGAGTGGGCGTGGGTGTCCGGCGCGAAAACCAACCGGCCTCCGCGCGCAACGCGAGCGCAGAGAGCACGAGACAAATCACGATGGCCGGTTTCATGAGCGGAAGCTATCAACTGTCCGCTGTCTTCATGCAAATTCCGCGCCGTCCGGCAGGCTCTATCGGATAGAGTTCTATTCAGCCCGCTTTTGCCACGCGGAAAGCGGTCCAATGAAATCTGCTTTCGGCTGACGCTACGGGTCCTTCTTTGGCCGGCTTGGTTTCCAACCCGCAGCAGTCGACCCAGATTATTTTTTTTCGCGGCGGCCAGATGATCGCTTCGAATAACGGCTGGCGAAACAATTCCGGTGAAGCGGAACTCGAGGCGTCGGGACTCGCCCCAACCGATGACAAGGAGTCTGCCCTGCAAGTGGCGTTGGAACCGGCCCCGTTTGCACGGCCGGCAAAATGAAATTTGCTGATTGCTCGTGGGCGCGGGACTGGCAAGTTGGCGGTCGATTTTGAAGTTCATCAACCTGACGCGTCGGACCGAGATCGGCGCCAATTGTTATTATCTCGGTTCGGGCGGGCAGGGGGTCGTGCTCGATTGCGGCATGCATCCGAAAGAGGAGGGCGAAATGGCCTTGCCACTGCTCGGGACACTGGGGGGGCGGACGGTCAATGCCCTTCTCCTCTCGCACGCCCATCTCGATCATATCGGATCGCTCCCGGTGCTGATGCGGCAGCAGCCGCAAGCGCGTATTTTCATGACTGAGCCGACGGCGGCGATCGGCGACGCCCTTCTGCACAATTCGGTCAACGTGATGACGCGGGAACGCGAAGAGGTCGGCGTCATTTATCCACTCTTTACCCATCGCGAAACGGATCGGGCAACGGATCGCTGGCAGCATTGTCCGCTCGGCCAGCCCTTCACGGTCAATGGCGAGCGCAGCCCGGCCCGGCCTAACGACGGGCTGAGTTTCGAATACTGCGATGCCGGCCATGTTCTGGGCGCCGCTGGCATTTTACTGCGCGCGGAAGGACGCAGCGTTTTCTACACCGGCGATGTCAACTTTGACGGCCAAACGCTGACCAGCGGCGCGGTCTTCCCGGAATCGGGTATCGACGTGCTGATAATCGAGACGACGCGGGGCGATTCGCCCTTGCCGGAAAACTTCACTCGCGAGGCGGAGGAGGTGCGTTTCGCGGAGGCGATCGAGCGGGCCTTTGCCCGGGGCGGGTGCGTGCTGGTACCGGTCTTCGCTCTGGGAAAGACGCAGGAAGTGCTCGCCATGCTTTACAAATTCAAGCGCAACAAGATGACCGCCGACATGCCCATCTATATCGGTGGGTTAAGCTCGAAGATGACGGAGATTTACGATCGCCGGGCCAATCAAACGCGCCGTCTCCTGCCGCGTCTGCAATTGTTCCCCGAGGTTGGGCCGTTTGTCCTGAATGGCAAAACGATCGCTGACGCTCCCGCGCGGCCCGGCCGCATCTACGCGCTCTCCAGCGGGATGATGACCCCGAAGACGCTCTCAAATATTTTCGCGCGCCGGATTATCGATCGCCCCGAGCACTCGATCTTTTTTGTCGGCTACGCTGATCCGGAATCGCCCGCTGGGGTGCTGCGCAGGGCTCAGCCTGACGGACTGGTGTCGCTCGACGCAGACGAGCCGGCCCTGCCGTTGCGCTGCCAGCTCGATCAGTTCCAGTTCAGCGCGCACGCTTCGCGTGAGTCGATCCTCGCTTATATCAGAAAGGTGGCGCCGAAGAAAGTGGTGCTGGTGCACGGCGACGTGCCGGCGGTGGAATGGATGCGGGTGTCTGCGGCAGCGGCCTTGCCGGAGAGCGAGATCATTGTGCCGCCGCCCGGAGTGGAGATTGAGTTGTAGCTTGCGCTACCTTGAAAATCGCGTCTTGGAACATCAACTCGCTACGTAAACGGCAGGAGCGGTTGCTTGTCTGGCTGCGCGAGAGGAGTCCGGACATCGTGTGTCTTCAGGAAACGAAATGCACCGATGAACAATTTCCCGCGAAGACATTGCGCGATGCTGGCTACGCGGCCGTTTTTCACGGGCAGAAGTCCTATAACGGCGTTGCGATTCTGGCCAGGGAAGAGCCGCGCGAGGTGCGAGCGGGATTCTGCGATGGGGTTGCCGACGAGCAGGCGCGGGTGATCGCGGCCGATGTCGGTGCGGTGCGGGTGGTGTCGATTTATGCTCCGAATGGACAGGCGGTCGGGTCGGCCCCCTACGAATACAAGCTGGAGTGGTATCGGCGCCTGACGAATTGTTTGCGAGAAAAGGAAAGCGCGCTTGATCGGGTGGTGGTTTGCGGTGATTTCAACGTCGCGCCTAACGACGAGGATGTGCACGATCCCGCGCTCTGGCAGGGCGCCATCATGTGCTCGGAGGAGGAACGGGCGGCGTTTCGCGCCCTCGAAGCGATCGGGCTGGTCGACACCCTCCGGCTGCACCATCGGGAGTCGGGTATTTTCAGCTGGTGGGATTATCGGATGCTAGCTTTCCCGAAAAATCGCGGGCTGCGGATCGATGCGATTCTCGCCGGCGGCGAACTGGCAGCGAAGTGCACCGACGGCAGCGTCGATCGCGAGATGCGCAAAGGCAAGGAACCATCCGATCATGCGCCGGTCTGGGCGGAATTTATGTCCTGTTCCTGATCCTAATCCTGCTCCCTCAAATAGGGACGCCTCCGACTCCATTTTTGATTGGCAGCACGAGCAAGAATGGGATTAGGAGGAGGTTGAAACACATCTTCCGACTCGACGCCGCCCGCGGCGCATCCGACGTTAAGCATTGTGCCCGGCCCTATCCATCAGGTCGCCAATCCGCCATCAAAAACGCTCATGGTGTATGACGGCGATTGCGGATTCTGCAAACTCTGGATCGCGCGCTGGCGCGAGATCACCGCCGGTGCGGTCGATTACGAGCAATTACAGGATGCGTCCGCGCGCTTCCCGGAAGTTCCGCGCGCGGAGTTTGAGGGCGCGGTCAAACTGATCGAAACCGACGGGCGCGTCTTCAGCGGTGCAGAAGCGGTTTATCGTTCGTTAGGCCAGGGCGGCGGAAGCAGCTTCTGGCGCTGGTGTTTTGAGCATCTGCCTGGCTTTGCGCCGGTTTCGAATCTTGCCTACGCATTCATTGCCGGACATCGCGAACTGGCGCACACCGTCACCTGGCTTTTTTGGGGCGAGGACGTGCGGCGGCCGACCTACTTCCGGGCGCGCCGCTGGTTCCTTCGTCTCCTCGGCGTAGTTTATCTCATCGCCTTCCTATCGTTCTGGGTGCAGGCCGACGCGCTCATCGGCACCCGCGGCATCATGCCATTGCCGCAACTCCTGACCGCGGCGCGCGACCAGCTCGGGCACAAATCCTACTTCGTCCTCCCGACGCTTTGCTGGCTGAATTCGACAAACGCGTTCCTGCATTTTCTCTGCGGCGCGGGCGCTGCTTTTTCCCTGCTCCTGATCGTGGAGATCGCGCCGATCCTTTGTCTCGCGCTCCTCTTCGTCCTCTACCTTTCGCTCACGATCGCGGGGCAGACGTTTTATAGTTTCCAATGGGACATCCTCTTGCTGGAGACCGGATTCCTCGCCGTCTTTCTCGCGCCGTGGCGCTGGTGGCCGCAGCGCGGACACCTGGCGCCGCTCTCGCGGCCGGGACTTTTCCTTCTCCATTTCTTGCTCTTCAAACTGATGCTGCTCTCCGGCGTGGTGAAGTTAACGAGCGGGGACGGGTCGTGGTGGAACCTGACCGCGCTCGATTACCATTATTGGACGCAGCCGTTACCGACCGTGCTCGGCTGGTGGGCGGACAAGTCCCCCGAATGGTTCAAGCATTTGTCGACCGCGTTCGTGCTCGCGGTGGAAATCGGGGGCGCGTTCCTGCTCTGGTTGCCGCATCGGCTGCGTTTGCTCGGGTGCGGTGCGATTGTTTTCCTGCAAATCCTGATCGGCCTGACCGGCAATTACGCCTTTTTCAACCTGCTCACGATCGCTCTCTGCCTCCTCCTGATCGACGATCGCGCCTGGCCGGGAGGCGGTCGTCTAACGAAAAGCGAGCCAATGGGCCGGCGCTGGCCGGCCTGGGTCCCGGCCAGCGTCATCGTCCTGACCATGCCGGTGAATGCGACTTTGATTTTTGCCGGTTTCAAACCGGAGACGCCCTGGCCACGTCCGCTCGCGGTCATGTATGGCGCGCAGGCCCCGTTTCGAATCGTCAATAGCTACGGATTGTTTCGCGTTATGACAAAAGAACGGCCGGAAATCATCATCGAGGGGAGCGATGACGCGAGCGAATGGAAAGCGTACGAATTCAAATGGAAACCGGGCGCGCTCCAGCGCCGTCCGCGTTTCGTGGAGCCGCATCAACCTCGACTTGACTGGCAGATGTGGTTCGCCGCCTTGGGCGACGCCCGGCAAAATCCGTGGTTCTTTGGGCTTGCCTATCGCCTGCTGGAAAATTCACCCGACGTTGTTCGCTTGTTAGGCAAGAATCCGTTTCCGGACAAACCGCCGCGCTATCTGCGAGCCCAAATTTATCGCTACCACTTCGCCACCTTGGCGGAACATGAGCAGACAGGCGCTTGGTGGCAGCGCGCCGAACCGCAAATTTATCTGCCGCTGGTATCCTTGCGCCGTGAATAGGCGACAGTCGTGTAGAAGTCGCGCCGCCGGGCCGGTCGCACCGGAGGCGTCTCTTGAAGAGTCGCCGTTAGGCAGTATGGTTGGATATGCCGAAAGAAGCGCAGATCGTGACCGAAGGCACCGTAACCCAGGTGTTGCCGGGCACCATGTTCCGGGTCGATCTGGCCGGGCAGCGCAACGTCCTCGCCCATATTTCCGGCAAGATGAGAAAACATTTCATCCGCATCGTGCCGGGCGACAAAGTGGAGGTGGAATTGTCACCTTACGATTTAACCAAGGCGCGAATCATTTTTCGCGCGAAATAACGTTCGCGCGCGGCCGGGAGGCCAGCATCGTAAGCGCAATGCTTCCACCAGTTCCGTATCCCCAGAAGAGAATTTCAGCGCCGGCAGAAACAAAAGCGCGGCGAACAACGAAGGTTCAACCAGGAGAAAGATATGGCTAACGAAAAGAAAACAAAGGAAGAGTCAGCAGTCCCATCAGCGGCCGAGGCCAAGATTGAGAGTGGCACCACCCACATGCGCAAGGCGGCCGAGGATTTTAAGTCGGTCGCGGGCGCATTCGCCGGAGAATACCGCGGCAAAGCGGAAGAGGCTTGGAATGATGCGAGCGATCGCGTGCGCAGTTTTCAGGAGGACACCGAACAATATGTGCGCGAAAATCCGACCAAGGCGGTCTTCACCGCGCTGGGCGTGGGATTCGTGCTCGGCTTGATTTTCCGTCGTTAGGGCGGGCTCCATGGTGGGCCGCCCCATGCCGCTTCGCAATCCTGCCGGGTACGCGGGTCTGCTCCAGACTTTGCGCGCACTGGTTGCGTCGCTGACCCAATTCCTCGAGAGCCGGCTCAAGCTGGCGGCGCGGGAATCGAAAGTGGCGCTGCTCCATCTCGTGACGGCGGTGGCGTGTCTGGTCGCCGCGGCCGTTCTCTCCGTCTGCGGCTATGTGTTCCTGATCGTTTTCGTGATCTTCGAGCTCGCGCACCTGATGAGAGTCTCCTGGATCTGGGTCGCACTGGGACTGGCCCTGCTCCATTTCGTGGCCGCCCTTCTTTGTCTCATCATCGCGCGTGGACAATCAAAGCATCTCGTCCTTCGCGACACGGCGAGTGTTTTGAAAGAGGATACTGAATGGCTGAAAAATCTGGATCAGACGAAACGCCCGTAGAGTTGCGGAGGAAGATCGCCCGCTCGCGCGAGCTGGTCGTGCGCGACGTGGGGGCACTGCGCTACGAGCTGAATTTCCCGCTGAAATTCAAGCACGCGTTTCAGAGCAACACCATCGTCTGGGTGGGCGCGGCGCTGGCGCTCGGCTTGCTCGTCGCGCTCCTGCGGGCGCGCCCGCAAAAGATCGTCCTCAGTGCCGCAGGCAAAAAGATGCGCTCGCCGAATAAATCCCTGCTCGAGTCGGGTGTTCTCCTGGGCGCTTTGAAGCTGGGCCTGTCGCTGGTCCAGCCGATGCTGGTGAGCTACTTCAAGAAACGAGCTCGCCAGGGTCCCGAATCACGGCCAGGGCGCGACCGTTAGCGGGATTTCCATTTACGTTACGGAGGCGGTTGCCTATTTTTGAAGGCGCCCGTTTTTTTGCATGTCCGCCAAAATATCCAGCGCCTCCGCCCTCGCGGCCTCCGTCCCGCACGTGGATCAATATCTTTTGGTCGGACAACAGGGGGGCGCTTCCGATGTTCATCTCGGCGTCAACGCGCAGCCCCTCTGGCGTCTTTATGGAAATCTCCAGCCGATCTGGCCGGACGCGCCCAAACTGACCGCCGAGGAGACGGCCGCGCTGGCCGTGGGCTTTCTCAGCGAGGCCCAGCGAGCGCAACTCGAAGAGCGCGGGGACGTGGATTTCGCCTACGCCAACGATTTCGGGCGTTTCCGCACCAGCGTCGTTAGGCAACGGCTCGGGACCGACCTCGTTTTTCGCATCATCAGCACGAACGTCCGCACCATGGATGAGCTCGGTCTGCCCGAGAGCCTCAAGCTGCTCACCCGTTTCCACAACGGCCTCATCCTCGTCACCGGCTCGGTCGGCAGCGGCAAATCGACCACGCTCGCCGCGCTCGTCGAGCAGGTGAACCTGGAGCGGCACGAGCACATCATCACCCTCGAAGATCCGATCGAGTACGTCTTCGAACCAAAAGGATGCCACATCACGCAGCGCGAGGTCCACACTCACACAAAGTCGTTTGGCGCCGCTTTGCGCGGCTCTCTCCGCGAAGATCCCGATGTCATCATGGTCGGCGAAATGCGCGACCTCGAGACCGTCTCGCTCGCCATTACCGCTTCGGAGACCGGCCACCTCGTCATGGGAACGCTCCACACCGGCAATGCTTCACGCACCCTCGACCGGTTGCTCGACGTCTTTCCCGTCGATCAACAGGATCAAATCCGCGTCATGGTGAGTGAGTCCTTGCGCGGCGTCATCAGCCAGCAGCTCGTCCCGCGCATCGACGGCAAGGGCCGCGTCCTCGCGCTCGAAATCCTGACCAACACCCCCGCCGTCGCCAACGTCATCCGCGAAGCCAAGACCTATATGTTACCCGGCATCATCCAGACAGGGCGCAAACAAGGAATGCGCCTGATGGATGATTCACTGACCCAGCTCTTTGACCAGGGGCTGATCAGCGCTCAGGAGGCCTATAGCCGCGCCGAACAGAAACTGGCGATGCGTCAACATGTGGGGCTTTGAACCGCGGATGACAGGAGAAGAATTTCAACCACGGATTTCGCGGCTTCCTGCTCGGAGAAACCTACAGCTCGGAGAGATTTCACGGATGGGGAAGACGATTCATGAGGAGTTGAGCGGGTCCATCATCGGTATCGCGATGGAGGTGCTCAACCAATTGAGGCCTGGTCTGGACGAGAAGCTCTACGAACGCGCAATGATTATCGAACTGAAACGGGGTGGCCACCTCGTCACGGTGCAACCTTCCTTTCCCGTTCATTTTCGCGGCGAGTTAATCGGCAACCTGGTTCCCGACCTGATTGTCGATCCAAGGTCGTGTCGAGCTTTAATGAAACACACATTGCCCAAATGATCGGCTACCTGAACATAACCGGTCTCCAACTCGCATTACTCCTGAACTTCAAGAACGCCACTCTCAATTGGAAGCGCGTCATCGGGCCAACCGCCTCCCAAGACCCCAATCCACCAGACCTAAATTCCTAACTCTTCCATCAGTGCCATCCGCGTAATCCGTGGTTAAAAATGCCTTACATCGATAAATTCTTCGAAGTCCTGGTCAACGAGGGCGCTTCCGACTTGCATATCGGCGAAGGTCAGCCGCCCAAGATTCGCAAACACGGCGACGTCATGGCGATTCGCGAAGACCCGGTCACTCGCGAAGAGGTGGTGAAAATGTTGAGCGAAATCTGCGGCCCGAAAAGCTGGGAGATTTTTGACGAGCGTGGCGACTTCGATTTCGCCTACGAGATGGATGAGAAATCGCGCTTTCGCTGCAACTTTCTCAAACAAACGAACGGCTACGGCGCCGTCTTCCGCCTCATCCCGACACGCATTGCGTCGCTCGAAGAGCTTGGTATTCCGCCGGTGGTGAAACAGTTTGGCGACCTGCGGGGCGGGCTTGTCCTTGTCACCGGTCCGACCGGCTCCGGAAAATCGACCACCCTTGCCGCGCTCATCGATTACATCAACGCGACCTACTCCCGGCACATCGTCACGATTGAAGAGCCGATCGAGTTTGTGCATTCCAACAAGACCAGCATCATCACCCAGCGCGAAGTCCCGGAGCACTCGTCGACTTTCCCGGCCGGACTCAAGGCCGCCTTGCGCGAGGATTGCGATATCGTGCTCGTCGGCGAAATGCGCGACCTCGAGACCGTCTCCCTCGCCCTCACCGCGGCCGAGACTGGTCTGCTCGTTTTTGGCACCTTGCACACCAACAACGCGCGCAAGACGGTCGACCGCATGATCGACGTCTTCCCCGCCGATAAACAACCACAGGCGCGGACCATGCTGTCAAACTCTCTCCGCGGCGTGCTCGCACAACTTCTCCTGAAACGGGCCGACGGCAGTGGTCGTCTTGCCGTGAATGAAATCCTCATTTCGAGCAATGCCGTTTCTTCCATCATCCGCGAAGGCGCCACGCAAAAGCTCCAGGACGTGATCGTGAGCGGCAAAGGGCAGGGCATGCAGTTCATGGACGACGCCATTTGGGCACTCCTCCAGCAAGGCGCCATCTCTCCGCATGAAGCTTTCATGAAAGCGATCGACAAGAATCTCTTCAAAAAGTTCCTGCCCTCCGACGAGCAGGGCTTCGCCAACTCCGCTGGCGCTACCCCGGAGGACGAGAAGCGCCCCCCGGGGGACTTCGTTAAACCGAAGTCGCGGAAAAGTTGAGTCCTCAAGCGAGGACCCCGTGTTCCTTTTCAGGGCGTCGCCGGCATGAACGATAGAATCGACGCGCCCATTGCTGAACGCGCCGATCAAATTTCGTCGAGCCCTAAGTCGCTATCTCACGTTTAGGGCAGGTTGTGACCGACTGCGTTGCGGACCGCTCTTACGTCTGTGTTGTTGATTGCCCCGTCCACTCTCACATCCTCGCGGAAGTTGGAGCTGGTCACGGCCATGCCGACCTGGCTTCTCGTCCGATTGACGTCGGCCGGATTGACGATCTTGTTGCCGTCGGTGTCGCCGATGAGGACGTTCATGCTCACAGCGGTGTCGGGCAACACTTGCGTGGAGCTACTTGTCACGTTCCTCAGGGTTACACTGATCTGCTGCACGTCGTCGACCCTTCTCAGGTTGACCGTCATCGTTTTTCCCGAGAAGGTGGGTTGGCCCGCGATTCGACCGCTCCCACTCGTTAGGACGGCGGTCCCACTGACGACGTTGTCGCTAAAGGTGAAGACGAGAGTCTCCTGGTTGCGATCGCTCCGGCATTCCACGCCCGGCTCACCGCTCAGCGGTAAGGCGATGCCGAAGGTCTGCGCGCCGTGGGTCTTAACCGAAGCGGCGGAGGTCAGGGAAAAAGCCGTGGTTGTATTGACCGCGGCCAGGATGTCGACCCGGCCATTACCGAAGGTGTTATTTGGCGTGGTGGGTGAGCCGCCGTCGCAGCTATTCGATAGGATGTGAACGGCGGAGTTGTTCAGGACCGGTTCAGTTGCATCCGGATTATCCTTTAGTTCGGGATGAGCCGACCAGAGCAGGGCGATCGCGCCGGCGATATGTGGGGTCGCCATCGAGGTGCCACTGAGCAAGGCATAAGTCGTGTCCGATGTGTTATAAGCCGAACGCGTGTTGGTTCCCGGGGCAGCGATGTCAGGTTTCAGGCGCATGCTGCCGTCGGAGGTGACCGGGCCGCGACTGCTGAAGGACGCGATGGTGTCGGTGCTGGTATTTAAAGCGCCCACCGTGTAGGAAGCGTCGTAAAGGGATGGCGGATCAGAGACTGTCGAGCAGCTCGGACCGGAGTTACCGGCAGCCACCACCATCTCGATGCCAGCAGCGCGCTGGGCTTCGACGCCCGCCTGTAAAGTGGTCGGCGAACAGCCTTCCGATGAAGGGCAAATCCAGGAGTTGGTCGTGATATCGGGCGCTTTGTCGGGGTCGCCCTGGGATGGGTTGCCACCGACAGGGTAGGGAGCGAGGAACCATTCGAAGCACTCGGTGTAGCTCGCGGGGGAACCGACACCGACATTCATATTGCGGCAACCGATGAACTGGGCTTGCGGCGCCATCCCGATCTGGTTACCAGCGTTATCGTCGCCGATAGCGGTGCCGATGGTGTGCGAACCGTGGCCGCTATCGTCGCAAGGTGCGGGAGAGTTAGGGCCGCAGACGCCACCGCCAGAGTGAATGCTATCGTGCCAGTTGAAATCGTGGCTTGCCGTCACGCCATTCCAGCCACGGTAATGTGGTTTGAGCGCGTTATGCGTCCAGCGAATCCCGGTATCAGCGCCACCGACCACGATGCCCTGACCGAAGAATCCTTCCGCCCAAACCGAAGGAGCGTGGGTGTAAGCGATCCCGGGCTCAACCGTCGCGGGGGCGTTTAGCTGGGCAGGCGCCTCCACCGCGGCAGCGGATTCTGGCAGACCGCGCACTTGCGGATTGCCTTCCACCCGGGCCACATCCTTGCGTAACGCCATCGCCATGGCGTCGTCGAAGCGACCCTTCACCCAGATCGCGTTCACGATGTAAAAAGAGCGATGCTCGAGCTTGCGCTCAGCGAGCCATTTCAGGAGCGGGCCTTGCGTAGCCTGGCTCGTGTTCCAAAGAGCGTCGCGCACGAAGCGGCCTTTTTCCTTTTTTGTCTTCAAGAGGGCTGCTCCGCTCAGGTCGGCCTGGTCGCCAAGGATAATCATGAACTCCGCTTGTTTGTCTCCCGCGGTATGCTGCATGACCCAAGGCGCGATCTTGCGTAGAGCCGCGCTCTCTCCGGGGCTGGCCGGCTGGCTGACCGCGCGCAACGAGGCGACGGCACCGAGCCCCGCCATCACCGCGGCGGCGAAGAAAAGAATACAAACGATGCGCCGCACTGGCCCGACGTTGGATCTGCTGTTTTTTACCATAGATTCCGTCATATCTAGAGATTTTGGGAGAGCAGATCAAGGTAAATCGTCTTCGGGCGGCCTTCAGCGAAGATGTAGACGTGGCGCCAGGGGCTGGACCGGAAGCCGCCTCCAGCGGCGTAGAGCTTTGGCGTTACCGCGATTAAAGGCCTGGCGAATGCTGTGTAACAAAATGGGAAATGATTCGTTGCCATCAGCCCTGCGTCCTTCGATTGGTCCTGTGTCTGGTTCTGGCCAGCAAAGCCTTGGCCGGAGATGTGGCGGTTGTCGCCGTCGCTGCCCTGATCGATCCGGCCAAGCTTGCCACTCTTCAAGGCGAACGGGCGGCCAACCGCCGTGTCTTGAAATGCGTTTACTGGCTGAATGACGCCCGCTCTCGCGGGCTCAAGCCCGCCACGGTGATCACCGAGGCGCAAGAGCTAAATCTCTCTGCCAGGCAAATCCGCGCTCCGTTGGTCGAGGCCGCATTGTTACGCAACCTCGACATCGCTGGGAAGCTCGGCTGTTTGACACCCGAAAATCTCGTTCGAATGCGGCACGGCACTTCACCTGTGATCAGCCGCGGGCCTTACACTGGCGAACCTGCGGAAGTCGATCACATCGTCCCGATCGCGGTCGAGCCGACGCTCGGTAACGAGATTGCGAACCTCGAGCTGATGCCGCGCACCCTGAACCGACGCAAGGGAGCCTGGATGGGACAACGGCAGAAGGATTACCTCGAAAGACTTCGAGCCTCTGACCTTGTCGAATCTGTCACGCCTTAGCATTGAGAGTCCCGACTTGCCTCGCGCCGTGCGCCAAATGCAATCCTCACACAATTGTCCCCTCACACGCTCGCTTCCTGTCATTCTGGGTAAAGCGAAGAATCTCTGATCCGCTCCAGCCTCCGAAGGCGCGGCGGATACGGAAACCGTCGGAGATCCTTCGCTGCGCTCGGGATGACAGACTTTGCGAAAAGGAAATCCGGCTGAACTTCTTGATCGAACCGCAGGCGCACAGATCCCTTACCACGGCTTACCCCGGTGGTGTCCGTCGGTCTTAACATTTTTGCTTTGCCGGTCCTGCCATTGCGGGGTCATATTGTGCCATGAATCGATGGCTTTTGGCAGCTTGTCTTGGGCTGGGCACACTTCTTCTGCTCGCGAGTTGCGCGACGGATGACGATCCATTCCCGACCCACCCGGCGGCCAACGCCGAGTCCGAGGTTCCAGTCGCCGGCGCCGCAACGCCTGCGCCCGCCGGTTCGAGTGGCGGATGGAAGTGGTAGATCCGCCCCGCCAGGCCACGTCTCGCGAAACTTATTGTTCCGGTCCGTCGCTTTCGCTCCCGTGGCCCGGAAGCTAATCAAAGGCAGTCGTCTCCGCCTCGTAGTCACGTCCCCCAATTCGAATTTCTTGCAAAAGAATTACAACTCCGGCGGAGCTGTCGCCGATGAAACCGCCAAGGACGCACACCCGTGCCACGTAAAAGTTTATCACGACGCCACGCACGCCAGCGTGCTCCAGCTACCGCTTCAGTGATGGGGAATAGCTGTTTCGGTTGCGCTCTCGGATCGCGAAATCGGCCTAGACCGAATCCATGCTTGACACACTTCTAACGAATGCCCAAAAACAAGGCGTT
Source organism: uncultured Verrucomicrobiae bacterium (assembly GCA_963737995.1). Taxonomy (GTDB): domain Bacteria; phylum Verrucomicrobiota; class Verrucomicrobiia; order Chthoniobacterales; family UBA10450; genus Palsa-1392. Next base: position 263,373 of record CAVTUV010000007.1, on the reverse strand, counting down.
ATGACTACCCCTGAAATCGGTGCGACAACGTCAACAGGTAGCAACACCCTTATCATTGCAGGCGTTGCTATTCTTGGATTGCTTATCGGTGCGGTGGCTGGGCACAGTTTTTGGCCGCAGCAGGATCGTGACGACCCTCCCGCGAAATATGTCTTGAATTTCGGAAATCCAGCCACGGAACAAAGAGTCGCGATCAAGATGCCAGATTTTGAGACGGCACTAAGCAGTCCTGCTCCGAGATGGCACAAAAACCTCTCGAAGCATCTAAGAGACGGCAGCGATAACCCGATTGATCCGCCTGTAGGAACTGCTCCGCCTATCAAGTTAAGAGCCCGACTCAATGTGACTCAAGAAAATGACGATGGTTCCAAAAACACGCTCCATGTCACTCAAAAGGTTGGTCTGGATAACCTTGAGCAGTTGAAGGCGGTTCTGGCTGCCATAGAAACCGAGAACCCGAAGTGAGCCCGTAGCGCGCCAAGTGTTCCGAGCGCCTACCCCGCACCTACTGCTTCCGTCCTTCCTCGACGTCGAAAAGATGGCCGAGGGTCTGGATATCCGCTCGGTCTTCCAGACCGGCTTTGGCTTTGCTCTCGACCAAGTACGCCGAAGCGGCATCGTTCCAGCCCAGCTTGGAGATGAACCCGTTCCAGATCAACTTATCGTTCCCATCCAGACGGTGCCCTTGGGTGTAGCACCATTTCAGGATTTCGCTATCGGTTCCGCCTTCGAGCACGCGCCCACGTAGTTTGTCGTAGTCGACATGAAGAAACTTCGTCAGACGGGCATCGGCGCCACGCCCAGATTTGGGTGATAATCGGAGTTCAGTTTCCCGCCGGCATGAAGCCGAATCTTATCCAGCATACGGGCGAAATAGCGCAATCCTTCAGTTTCATCCTGCGGGCTCCTCGGTTTCACGCACAGAATCTGGGACGGGCGCATTCACCGCGCAAGCGTGAGCCTGGTTGTGACGTCGGCTTGGGAAGGGGCGGAAGCACAAGCTGAACCGGGCGAACGTTGCGTTGCGGGAATTCGGTCGTTAGATATTTGGATGAAGTTTACCTATTACGGACATGCTTGTTTTTCTGTCGCTGCGGGAGGGAAGACACTTCTCTTTGATCCTTTCATAACTCCCAATCCACTCGCCGGGAAAATCGATCCCGGGAAGATCGCGGCCGATTTCATCCTCGTTTCTCACGGTCACGGCGATCATGTCGCAGACGTGGTTGACATCGGCAGGCGGACCGGCGCCACCATTATTGCGCCGTTTGAGGTCGGTACATGGTTTGAGCAAAAGGGAGTGAAAAATGTCCAGGCCATGAACCATGGAGGTGCGGCCGGGACTTCCTTTGGACGGGTCAAGCTCACCACCGCCATTCACAGCAGCTCCATGCCAGACGGCAGCTATGGCGGGAATCCCTGCGGCTTTGTTATCGAAAGCAGCAGCGGCAATTTCTACTACTCCGGCGACACGGCCCTTACCTCCGATATGAAACTCATCGGCGAGCAGACCAAACTGCGTTTCGCCGTTTTGCCAATCGGCGATTTCTTTACCATGGGTATCGACGATGCCGTGCGCGCGGCCGCTTTTGTCGGTGTGACCAGGATCGTAGGCGTTCATTATGAGACCTTCCCGCCGATCCGAATCGATCGCGCCGCCGCTCGGCAGACGGCTGAAGCCGGTGGCAAAGAGCTACTCCTGCCGGCGATTGGTGAAACCATCGACCTCTAGACGGATATGCATTATTACCTGAGAGCGCTTTCACGACTCGTCCCGCCAGTTGACAGTGTGGCGCGACCGAGTTGGCTCTTGTGAGCCACCAACATCATGAAACGAAACAAGAATCCGAAGACGATCGACGAATATCTCGCAGCTGTGAGCCTCGACCAGCGGGCGCCCCTTGAAACACTACGCAAGGACATTCGGGCCGCGGCGCCAAGGGCTGAAGAATGCATCAGTTATGGGCTTCCTGCCTTCCGTCTCAATGGAAAATTTCTCCTGGCCTTCGGCGCGGCGGCCCGGCACTGCGCTTTCTACCCGGGTTCCATCGTGCAAGACTTCAAAGAGGAGTTAAAGGGCTACGAAACAAGCAAGGGCACCATCCGCTTTCAAGCGAACAAGCCTCTCCCAAGTGCTCTGGTGAGGAAGCTGGTAAAAGCGCGAATCGCGCAGCGGCCTTAGCGCTTGCGCGCGAAATGGAGCCCATCCGCGACGGGAAGTAAGACTGACTCCACGCGTGGATCGCTCGCCAGTTTTTCATTCAGGCGATCAATAGCCAAACCATCTGGGTCGGTCAGAGGTTGCGCGATGACACGGCCGCCCCAGACCATGTTGTCGAAGATGAAGAGGCCGTTTGGCTTCATTTTCGGCAGGAGAGTCTCGTAGTAAATGTCGTAACCGGGTTTGTCGGCATCGATGAAGGCGAGATCGGGCGGTTCGCGTGGCTCCCAAGTCTGAAGCGTCTCCCTGGCGTCGCCTAGCTGGAGTTCAATGCGCTCCGCCACACCTTCTTTTTTCCAATAGCGTGTGGCGACCGCAGCCCACTCCGCGTTGACATCGAAGCAGAACAATCGGCCACTGGCAGCCAGTCCGCGAGCGAGGCAGATAGAGCTATAGCCGGTGAAGGTGCCGACTTCAACGGCGCAGCGAACATCGAGAAGTTTGGCGAGGAGGGTGAGGAAATCGCCTTGTTCGGGGCTGATGAGCATGCGGGCGACCTCGCCTAACGATTCTGTTTCGCGGCGAAGTTCCTGCAAGAGCGGATCGACGAGGTGCGAGCGATGACGCGCGATGTAGTCGTAGAGAGGATCGGTCAGGGCGACGTATTTCGCCGGTGGCGTCGGCTGGGATTTCGGTGGCTCCATTTTCTAAAACGTTTCCACGACAAGCCGCGCGACGTCCGCCACAGCCGCTGCGCGTGCCGTCGGTGCAGCCGTCGATTCCACAGAATAAACAGCGAGCAGGATCCCCGGTTTCCCCGGGGGACGGACGATGGCGATATCGTTGATCGCACCGTTGCCACCGCGACCGGTCTTATCTCCGACTCGCCAATTACCAGGCACTCCGGCCCGAATCAAGTCTTCACCGGTCTTGTTCTCTGTCAGCCACTTCTCGAGCTGAGTGCGGGAGGCGGTTGCGAGCGCGTTGCCAAGAAGCAGAGCGCGGAGGTTGCCCAGCATGGCCGCGGCGGTGGTGGTATCGCGTTTGTCACCGGGCAGCGCGCTGTTCAGATAGGGCTCCGCCCGATCAAGGCGGGTTTTCGCATCGCCGAGCGAGCGTGCATAACGAGTCAAACCTGGAGGGCCTCCGATCGCCTCGAGCAGGAGGTTGCCGGCCGTGTTATCGCTCAGCGTGAGCGCGGCGGCGCAAAGAGCAGAGAGTTTCATGCCGCCCTCATGGACGTGTTTTCGCGTCTCCGGAGCATATTCGAGGAGATCGGCCTCGGTATAGGCGATGAAGCGGTCGAGTCGATCCTGGTTTTGATCGACTCGATGGAGCACCGCGGCTGCGGCAAGAACCTTGAAAGTGCTGCACATCGGGAAACGCTCGTCCGCGCGATACTCGATTTGCCGCCCGGTTCCGATCGCGAGCGCAGCGACGCCAAGGCGGCCACCAACCCGCGCCTCGATTGCTGCGAGACCCGCTCTGACTGATTCGTTTGCCGGTGCGGCCGGCTCGCTGGCGCTGGCGCCGTTTGCGCACAATAGGATTGTCGCAAGGATGCCAAGGGCGCGGTAGGCCCGAGCGCCGAAGAACGAAAAGGCGCGCTCCCCCAGCCATGTTTCAGAGCCGGATGATCGATTCACTCTGTGCGAAGGCGACTTAAAGCGCGCAACTTCCCTTCTGACTGCGTGGGCAAGATTCATTTTCGTGCTCTGTGATTTCTCGTTCCCGGCTGAACAACGACGCACCTCGGAGCCGCCACGAGTTTTCATATCACGTGGCGCGGGAAAGGTCTAAGGAGACGTAAGCGCAGCCGGATTTCAGTCTTCCCACCCGCCTCGCATCAATCCGGCAGGAGATGAGTGGCATGTGTTACCGCCCCTCCAGCCCGGAGGGACGCGGCCACCATGGCGGCCTCGACCAACTCTGCGTCGGTCACGCCGGCCTTGCGCGCATTGGCCGCATGGACATCGATGCAATACGGGCACTGAGTGGTTAGCGCGACGGCTACCGCGATCAGTTCCTTGTACTTGACGGGAATCGCACCGTCGGCCACCGCCGCCTTGTCGAAAGCCCAAAACGCCTTCATCACGTCGGGTGCTAACTGGTCCATTTTACTGAGTCTTTTGAGGTTGCCTTTGGAATACATGAGCCGACGATAGTCGAGTTTCGTCCCTTGGAAAGATCGCCGAAGCGACGGACTCAAGCCTAACGAGATCAAGCGCCGCTGGCAAGGGGCGGACTTTTGCAGCATTCACAACACAACAGATTGTCTCAATCTGCGCATCGCGCAGTCCGGCGTTTCGGGGAGAGGATGCGCCCCTGGTTCGGTCAGATCTGTCGCGCCAACGGCCGGGTCAGGCAGGTGGGTCCGCCGCCTCCTTTCAGGCTAATTTCGCTTCCTTCATAGGCTAAGACGGTGGCCCCGGCAGCCTCAAGTCTCGCGCGCGTGATCGGATTACCCTCCAGCATGACGCAGCGGCGCGCAGCGATGGCCAGGACGTTGACGCCCATGCTTTCGAACTCCTGGTCGGGAACCTCCACCAAAGTGAGACCTCGTTCCAGCAGCCGCTCGCGAAAAGGGACTGGGATGAGCGGCGAATAAACGACGGCAAGATCGCGATCCACGGGACTGATTATGGACATGAGATGAAAGACGTCGCTCGCCCCTCGCCAATGGGGCAGCGGAACGGTGATGAACTCATCGATATTATCGCCGAGAAAGGAACGGAGCTGCGCGATGCCGGAGTCGTTCGTGCGATAACCGCGCCCGACAGCGACAGCGCGTTCGTCCAGCCAGACGACGTCGCCACCTTCCAATCGACCGGGCGGTTGGATCGTGCCGATGATCGGGTAACCGAGTGCGCGCAACGCCACTTCCTGCTCGGCGGGTTCACGCTCACGCTGGGACTTGCCCATGCGGCAAAGGATGACTCCGCGGTCGCAGATGATCGCCGCGTCCCTGACGTAGATCGAATCCAATCCGATGCCTTCGGCTCTCGGCAGCAGGGTGATCTCGCAATCCGAGCTGCGCAGAAGTGCGAGGAAGCCTTCGTATTGATCGAGCGCGCGCGCGAAATCCGGAGCCGCGCTGAAGTTCAGCGCCTGCCACTGGGCAGTGATGGCCTCGGGCGATTGAAACGCATCTCGCGCGTGCTTGACGACGAGGCGGGTGATGGTCCCGAATTCGGATTGGCTGATCATGAGCGGGCGACCGAGGCGGAGGGTGCGGGCGACGTCGGGAAGGCGGTCATGGCTGCGGATGCTAGCGTGCGTTGCGTCGCCGGCGAAGCACTTTGCGTTTAGCCATGCCAGGAATTATGCGGTTCCATCCGTCTTCTTTTACCTGGGCGGCGCCCAGCCGATGGGCCCGCGATAACTTCTTGCGCTACGGAGGCCCAGCCGTTCGATTTCGGGGTCATACTCGCGGCGTTTGATCCAGAGCTTCAGCTCATCGCAAAAGAGCGCTGACTCGCAATCGTAGCAGGACGGGATCTCGGCGGCGTAACCCGCATAGGTTACCGCGCGAGTGCCAATGGGCATGGTGCCCAACTGAGCGGCCACATAGCTATTGTATCTTTTGAACCGGAGCGGGGAGAGGGGAACCGTGCCATCGATCTTGTGTCCGCGAGCCATATTTTCCTCAAAGGGATTATAGATGTAGAACGCGTCATAGGAAGCGAAGGGGACATCGAGAACGTTGCTGTGAATGATTTCCACCTCGTCCAGTTGCAGCCTCAGCGCAGCTCTCCGGGCCGCGGCGACCAACTCCGCCCGCTGCTCCACTCCCGTGAAAGAGCCGCGCGTGAGGGAAGCGGCGACGAGACAAAACTTGGCCGGTCCGCAGCCGACATCCAGAACGCGCGTGCCCGGTGCCGGAACCAGAAGCTTTGCTGCTGCCGCCGCCACGCGTACCGGCGTCCAATGAAGCGCGGAGAGCCTTCGGATTTTCAGCGGGAAGATGCGATCGAATTGTTCGTCGTCGATCAACCTTGCGTCTGGATCCACGAAAGCGCCCGCCATCGTGTTAACGTGTGTCGGCCTGGCTGGATAGCAAAGCGGGAAAAAGAGCGGCAGAGAAATCATGGGCGGGAGCGGCCGAATCTTGTTGTGCATGCACCGGTGGGTTTGTAGGCTGGCGACAAATCGCCCGCGTTCGGCAATCTACAGAGCCGGCGGGGCCCAACCCAAGGAAAAGAAATCACCATGAGCGATACTTATGTTCCAATGATCAGTTCCGGCACCGCCGGTCCACTCGGCGTGCTTCATTTCCCGCGGCTCTGGCAGAAGGTCTCGCTCGAAGCCGCAGGGCAAACTCGCCGCCGGCTATCCCGGGATCGGCCGGGGCTTCGACGCCATGACCTGCGCCGCGCTCGGGCTCGATGAAGAAGCGGTCAAAGATTACATCAAGGAGAAGAAACCGACCTATCCGCAATTCGAGGCGTGGGTGAAGGAAAACGCCACGTCGCTCAACAAAGAGGCGGTGGAAAAGCACAATGCCGCGGTCCGCGGTTACATTCACGATGACGAGACGCGCCAAAATATTTTGGGCGAGTGCGATTCCGGACGATGCGTCTGCAGCGAAAGACGCGATCAATCTCAATAACCTGGACGACTGGTATGAATTCCACCAGGCGGTCCTGAAATAACGCGTCGCTGAATCCCGCGCAGGTGACCGCAGGCTTTCGCAAGACAGACCGAACTTTTACTCGCCGGGGCGAAAACGTTGCCACAACGTTACTTCGTTGCCCCGGAGTCTTCGCCGAGGAAAGGAAAAGATCTTTGGCCGGCAATGGATCTTGCGTCGGGCACCAGAGCCAGACTCGCGCGGGCGGGTGACTACTTTGTCCAGGAAGTGGCCGGGGAAAGCCTCTCATGGTGCGCGACCAGGCAGGTGCGATTCATGCGTTTTACAATGTCTGCCGCCATCGTGGCACACGATTGTGCGAGGATGCGAGGGACATTGCGCGGCGATTCAATGCCCGTATCACGCCTGGACTTATGGCCTGGACGGGCGCCTCGTCGGGCGCGCCCCACATGGACGAAGCGTCCCCGGTTTCGACAAGGCGATTATTCATTGCACGCCGTAAAGCTCTGGACTTGTGGGAGGGATTTATCTTCGTTAGTCTGGCCGAGAAGCCGATGCCGCTGGAGAATGTGTTCGCGCCGCTGGCGGGTAAGTTCGCGCATTGGAACCTGCCGCTCCTGCGCTCCGCCAAACGGATCGAGTATGATGTGCGCGCCAACTGGAAGCTGATCTTCGAGAATTACTCGGAGTGTTATCATTGCCCCGGGGTGCATCCGGCGCTGGCCAAGGTCTCGCCTTACGATTCGGCCGAGAACGATCTTGCCGAAGGACCGTTTCTCGGCGGGTTCATGGAGATCGCGAAAGACGCCAGCCTAACGATGAGCGGAAAAGCCTGCGCCCGGCCGGTGGGAGATATTCGAAGCGACGATCATGCACCGCGTTTTCTATTACTCGATCTTTCCCAACCTGCTCCTCAGCATGCATCCCGGATTATGTCATGGTGCATCAACTCTGGCCGCAGTCGCCGGAACGGACGCGGATTCAGTGCGACTGGTTCTTTCATCCGGACGCGGCCGGGGTCAGCGACCCCGGCTTATTCAATCCGGATGACGCGGTTGAGTTTTGGGACATGACTAATCAGCAGGACTGGCATGTCTGCGAGCTGAGTCAGCACGGGATCGCTTCGCGCGCTTATCGGCCCGGGCCGTATTCGCCGCGCGAGAGTATCCCGGCGGCGTGGGATCGGGAGTATCTGCGGCACGTTAGTTAGTTTGGCGTTGCGCCGGCTGGCGCCCGCATTTGCGGGCGCGAACTTTGGAAATCGAGCGGTCGGAGGAATGGAAAGTCCGTCGCCGCAAGATGCGGCGACCGGCGGGCGGGACGCCCTCGGGAGCGCCACCGCAGTTGCACGCATTTATCCGCCGGCCATCGCGCCGACGATGAAAAACGGCTCGACCCCATTTGCGATTGCTTCCGGCAACGGAGCGTCGGGCAGATTCGTGCGAGAAATCTTCGGCGCAAACAAAAAACCGAACGAGCGGCAGCGCCGTTTTTGCGTCGCCTGGTCGCGCATCGTTCCGCGCAACGTCGGGTAGGCAGCTTCCGAGCGCATCGAGGATCGGAGCGCTGCGTTACCGGCACGCCCACGTCGAGCCGCACCTCATCGTTCACGCGCGCCAGGGTGCGCAGATGGGCCGGCAAGGCACGACCCGAATCATGGCAGTGTCTGGACTTCGACGGAGAGGACCGCCGGCAGATCGCGCACGATCGCATTCCACGAGTTGCCCGCATCGGCCGAGCCGTAAACCTGCCCGCCGGTCGTGCCGAAATAAATGCCGCATTCATCGAGCGCATCGACCGCCATCGCGTCGCGCAGCACGTTCACGTAGCAATCGCTTTGCGGCAGACCCTTCGTCAGGGCTTCCCATTGATTTCCTCCCGTCCGGCTGCGATAGACGCGCAGCTTTCCATCCGGCGGGAAATGTTCCGAGTCGCTCTTGATCGGGACGACGTAGATCGTCTCCGGTTCATGCGCGTGGACGTCGATCGGGAAACCGAAATCCGAAGGCAGGTTGTCGCTCACTTCATTCCACAGATCGCCCGCGTTATCACTCCGCATCACGTCCCAGTGTTTCTGCATGAAAAGCACGCCCGGTCGCGAAGGATGCATCGCGATCCGATGCACGCAGTGACCGACTTCAGCCGTCGCGTCAGGAAGTTCAAATTGCGACTTCAATCCCTTGTTGATCGGCCGCCAGGTCTTGCCGCCGTCGTCGGTGCGGAAGGCGCCGGCCGCGGAAATGGCGACGAAAATGCGATCGGGATTCGTCGGATCGAGCACGATCGTGTGCAGGCACATCCCGCCGGCGCCCGGCTGCCAGAGTTTTCCCTTCGCTTCGCGCAAACCGGGAATTTCCTGCCAGGTATTGCCGCCATCTTTGCTGCGGAAGAGAGCGGCATCCTCGGCCCCGGCGTAAACTGTGTCGGGATCGGTCAATGACGGCTCGAAATGCCAGACGCGCTTAAACTCCCAGGGATGCTGCGTGCCGTCGTACCACTGATGCGTGCCGGGCGTGCCATCGTAGACGAAGTCATGCCCGACCGGTTCCCACGTCGCGCCGCCGTCGTCCGAACGCTGGATCTGTTGGCCGAACCAGCCGCTCGTTTGCGACGCATACATGCGATCCGGGTTCACGGGCGATCCCTTCAGGTGATAAATTTCCCAGCCCGCAAAGTGCGGACCGCTTATCTTCCAATCCTTGCGCTTCCCATCCGAAGTCAGGACGAAAGCGCCTTTTTTTGTGCCAACCAAGAGTCGAACTGCGCTCATGCCATACTCGTAATCGCAAGACACCCGCAATCAACTCAATTGCGATGTGCTCGAAAAATGATGAGGAACGCATTCTGCGTCATTGCGATCAACTACCTCGGCGCAATCGTTCGCCGATTGTCGCGCTGAATTGCAATCGCTCTCGCAGCAGCACCACCTCGGGGCATGTTCGAAAAATCGAAGGTGTAGCGTCCGCCGTCTCACCTTGTCAAAGCTCGCCCACGAGCCCTTTGTCATGCTCAGGCCCTCTTCTGCCGTCCTCTTGCACGACTGGGTTTCGAACCTGTGCCGCGAAGCGGGATTCGAGGCCCGGGTCACCAAGCTGGCCGCACGCCGAAGTTTCATCTTTCACTTGCCTGGCGGCGCCACAACGAATTTCCGCTGCTCCGGGCATTCCTTGGGCTTGCACTGAAGGCACTGCTGGTAGCTCGTCACGACCATCTCGATTTGCACTACTGTCGGCGAAGCGGCCGTCGGGCAAAAAAAGGTGTGAGGCAAGACAAAAATTTCCTGCGCACTAACGTGGGTCAGTGTGATTCCGCGGCGGCATGTTGTTCGATTTGATTAAGACTCGGTTCCGTCTGGCGAATCCAGGCCCGCACGTCCTCGAGGTCAGTCGCGGACGGCGCCGCCGGGGCGTCCGGAGTTTCAGCAGTGGCCCGCGCCACCAACTTGCGATCGACCTTCACCGGTTTGGCCCGTTTGATGCCAAACTTCCAATGCCAGCCAAAGCGGAGAAGCGCGTAATACATCGTCTTGGCCTCGACCGCGCCGACGCCGCTGCAGCGCATGGCGTTGTAAAACATGCGGTCGCATTCCTGCGGTGGACGGTTCCGTTGGTCATAGGTAACGTCGTGCAGGACTGAGGCGTTGCGATATCTGCCTTCGAACGGTCCGCCCATCAAAGACCAGAGCGAGCGCGGGATCGAGGCACCATCCACGACCGAGCCCGCGGGCGCGATCCAGACGGTCCCGTCCGGATCGGTATAACGCAGCTCCTGCAGCAGAGTCATGCTGCGGCCATCGCCGTTCCAGCGCGTGACGATGTCGCCACCATAGTAACCCCACGGGTGCGCCGGAGTCGCCGCCTCGTGCCCGGACACGGGCTGGCGCGCGGCGCAACCAAAGCAAAGGCATCCGATCGCAATCAATCCGCAAAGCTGAAGAAGTTTCATCGTCAAGTGCCGAAACAATTGGCAATTGTTCTTCGCAACGCAACTTTTGTGCCCGGAGGAGTTCCCGCGCGCTTACGGCAGGGCGTCGCGCCGTCGCTGCTACAGCCCCGAAGGCTTTTGCCTGTCCCAGTGGCTGAGAAAGCTGAAAAAGAGTCGGATCAGGCCGTGGCGTGAAAGCAGGAACAATTACCGCGCTTCGCTTAATGTCATTCTGGCCTGCCAGTAAAAGACCGCCGCCGGGATCGCGTGTGCCACCTCGAGGGTGCGATAGATATGACTATCCCATCACCGACTAGAGAACATCCGACCACCCTACGACCTGGCCGGAAGCGTTAATGCCATTGCCAACACCGATGGTCCCACCAGGCAGGGCTCCCAGGTCCTGCGGAAAGGCGTTGTGCCTGGACCAGAGCGTGGCGTGAAACACACTGGACGGAGTCCGACAATCGCCGGCGATTGCTCCGCTATTGTTGATGGCGTGAGCCTCGGCATCCGTTCCTCCCAGCCCGCGCATGGGCACGATGCCGGTGGAATCTCTCCAGTAGAAAGCCCGCAGAGGAATTCCTCCAAAGCCGACCACCTCGTCGTTGTCGTTAATAGCATCACCAACCGTCTGAACACCCTGTTGCACGGTGCCGATGTCGCGCATGCCGCCGGTCTTGCTCCAGACAAAAGCGTCCCACGCTCCGGTTGCGATGGTGGCGGTTCCGGTGATGTGACCGAGGTTGTTAATGCCCTGACCCTCGCTCTGCGAACCGCCTGGCAATGTTCCTAGAAACAGTGGGCGACGGAATCCCGGTCGCCAGACGATGCCCTGCGACGGAGGATAATCCACCCCGGTGATAGTGTCGCTATCGTTAATGCCAAATCCATCACCATATCCCGGTATTTCACCGAGGCTGACATAGCCCGTGGAGGAGGACCAGAAGAAGATCACCTGAACTCCATTCGCATTGTAACCTTCGCCTGCGATGTCACCCGCGGAGTTAATCGCTCCGCCTACCGAAACCGTGCCATTATCGATTGAGCCAAGATCAACTAATCCTCCCGCTTTGGTCCAGGTAATCATGTGCACGGTGCTCCGGTCGGCCAGATAAGAATAGCCAACGACCTGACCGCTATCGTTGATTCCAAGAGCCACACTGTCGCCGCCGAGGGAGCCGAGATCGGTCATTCCCGTTGTGCTATCCCAAATGAAGGCATGAACGGTGGCGTGGGCCACCACCGCAAGCACGATGGTAAGACATGCGATGAGTGACATTTGTTTAATCATGCCAGGTGTCTTTCTCGATGGGTGTTGATTCGCCTGCTCGCCCGGTTAGCACAAAAAAGTCAGGCCAAGGTTATGTGATAACAAGCAGCGTAGGTCGTGTCAAGTCCATTAGCCGGGTGGCATTCGGGGCCTCGCCTTGTCGCGCCTGGGTATAAAGGCCGAGCGACGCCTCGCTCGTCCTGGAAAATTGTCTCGTGTCGATCGCCGCGGCAATCACAAGGCCCGCAAACTCGAACCGGCCCCGTCTCAGGATCTTTCCCTTGTGCCGAGCAGGCTGCCAGTCTCCTGGAATTGAGCTGCCGCGCACGGCTGCACGCAAGCAGGCCGGGGAAGAGTCAGGCAACTCGTTTCGTAAGATGTACTTTTTGAAGGCCTCTTAGCGATCGTTCACCGCCACCTGCGGCCTCGTCCTGCGCAGTTGCAACTCGGCGCTCACCTTCTGGATTTGGGTAGCCTGCTCTTTTAGCATCGCCTTGAGTTCGATGATCTGGTTACCTTGCTCCTCCACCTTGCGATGCTCCTTCAGGAACTCATTGAGTAACATCGCGTTGACCGCTTCGTAGCGCACCGTATAGGGTTTGCCTGCTTTGTCTCGAACTACCAGCTGAGAGTTGACCTTGACTACATCCTCGGCTACGAGTCCGAACTGCGGGATACCGGCCGGATCCAGGTCGTGTTTGTAACAAAAGGTGACCGGCATTAAGGAAAGAATCGCTTCGCTGGCTTTACCCATCGGTTTGATCTTATCCTTGAACCGCGCCGAGGAAGCCGCCACGCCGAGTTTGCCGGCCGCGTTTACTATCACGCTACTGCCGGTAACGGGCGAGCCATAAATTCCCGCGATAAAGGTGCTGAGCTGCGTGTCTTGCACGCCGAAGCGGATGATACTGTCATCCTCCGGCACGCCGCCGTTGCCAATGTCGATATTGTTGTTACCGCCCGTGATAAAGTACCCGGCCTCTGTGCCTACGGCAATATTGTGGTCGCCCGTGCTATTAAAGAGCGAGTACTCGCCGACGGCCGTATTGTAGTTGCCGCCGACGGTAGCGCTGAGCGCGGATCTGCCGCACGCGGTATTGCCCACTCCCACGGCGTTACCGTACATGGCGTAGGAGCCGATGGCGGTATTGTCGTAGCCGGTTTTGTTTTGCTCGAGCGCTATAAAACCGACGCCAGTGTTATCGTCGCCGCTGCTATGTTGTAACACTTGCGTGCCGAGCGCGGTGTTGTCCTTGGCGCTCGTTACGTCATGCAGCGCGCGGTAACCCATCGCGACGTTGCCGAATCCATTGGTCAGCCTGAAGAGCGCGTTCTCTCCTTCGGCAGTATTATGCTGCGGATAGCCGCCATCCGGGGGCGGATCCAGGGCGAGCGCGGCGGAGGTGAGAGCGAAGCAGGCGGTGGCGAGAGCAGAGGTGAATTTCGTTAGGGTAGGTGGGTTGTTCATAGAGTTGTTCCTTTCGATCTTAGTCTGACGACTCGGCGGCCGGAACGTCAAGCTTAATGCGCAAGTGGTAACGTGGTAAATCGGGCAGTCTCTGCTCGATGGCGCAATAAACGCCGCAGCCGCAAGCTCGCTTTGGCGTGCAGCTAAGAGAAGGGCCGCGTGAAATCGGGGTCGACCCCAACTCTCCCGTGGAACAGTTACCGCGTTTCGCTGAATGTCATCCTGGCGGCCCAGTAAAAGGCCGCGGCCGAGATCGCGTTTGCCACCTCGAGGGGTGCGATAGATATGGCGGCGATGCTTCGCACAGCCGAATGGCTTGCCGCTCACCGAGAGCGAGTGAAGCGAATCATCCCGTTCATCCTTTAGTTCCGACAACTCGGAACAGTTTCAGGGTTGCTTCTTCATACCTGCGCTTTTTGCTTGACGGTTATGCGCGAAATTGAAAGCCTCAGGGTGCCGGCGCGTGTGCGCCAGGCGTTTTCGAACTTGGAGCCTGACTTTCTTGGCGCTGGTAAAAACCTATGAGAACACTCCTCTTTTTCTTTCTCGGCGCCGGCCTGGCACTGGTGCGGCCCTGCGCGGGCGCGCCGTTCCAATTTGAGCCGACCGGCTCGCTTACAACCGCACGCGATTATCACACGGCGACGATGCTGCCCGACGGCACAATGCTCGTCGCAGGTGGCCGCAACAACGCCGGAGACGCGGCCACGAGCGCGGAACTCTACGATCCGGCCACCGGGATTTGGAGGGCCACCGGCAGCCTCACCCAGGGACACTCTGCTCACACCGCGACGTTGCTGCGCAACGGCAAGGTGCTCGTCGCAGGCGGCTATACCGGCGATTTCCCGCGCGCGAACGCGGAACTCTATGATCCAGTAAGAGGGACCTGGACGGCCACTGGCAGCCTCGCTAAGGGACGCGCGTATCACACGGCGACATTGCTGGCTGACGGCAGGGTGCTCGTCGTGGGCGGTCTTGGCCCTGACGCGTCCTCCCTGCTCGCGAGCGCGGAACTTTACGATCCGGCGAGTGGGACCTGGACGGCCACCGGCGGTCTCGGCACCGCACGAGTATCTCACACGGCGACGTTGCTGCCTGCCGGCAAGGTGCTTGTCGCGGGCGGTCTCGACCTTCTCTCCGGCGTGCTCACGAGCGCGGAAATCTACGATCCAGCCACCGGCGTCTGGAGAGGCACCGGCCGCCTCGCAAACGGACACGGTGAGCACACGGCCACATTACTGCCCAATGGGAAAGTACTCGTAGCAGCCGGTCATACTACCAGCGCCGAAGTATATGATCCAGCGGCTGGGACCTGGACGGCCACCGGCAATCTTGGCGAGGCACGCTGTTGCCAAACGGCGACGTTGCTGCCCAACGGCAAGGTGCTCGTCGCGGGCGGTTATGACAGCTTCCTGGCCCCTCTCGCGAGCGCGGAACTCTACGATCTGGCGAGCGGGACCTGGACGGCCACCGGCAGCCTCGGCACCGCACGAGTATCTCACACGGCGAGCTTACTGCCCAACGGCAAGGTGCTCGTCGTGGGCGGCCTTGACAGCGACACACACTACCTCACGAGCGCGGAGCTCTTCGATTCGGCGAACGGGACCTGGGCAACTACGAGAAGTCTGCTTGAACCAAAGGCCGACCACACGGCTACGTTGCTGCCGCATGGCAGGGTTCTCATCGCCGGAGGTTTTGATGCTGTCGGGTTTAGCTCCAGCGCGCAGCTCTATGACCCTGCGACTGGCAATTGGAGCGCCACCGGCAGTCTTACTGACCCACGCTCCTATGCTACGGCAACGTTGCTCGCTAACGGCAAAGTGCTTGCGGTAGCCGGAGAAACCGTCGGCGGCAGCCTGCTCGCCACCACCGAACTTTTCGACCCAGCCGCTGGCACCTGGTCCAGCGCCGGCAGTCTCGCCGTCGCCCGTACTTATCATACTGCGACCTTGCTCGCGGATGGCAGGGTCTTAGTCGCTGGCGGCTATGACACTGCCAGCGCCGAAATCTACGACCCCGCCACTGGCGTCTGGACAACTACCGGTAGCCTTCATGGCTTGCGCTATTTCCATCGGGCGGCGCTGTTGCCCGATGGCAAGGTGCTCGTCGCGGGCGGATTCTTCTTCGGCGGTGTCAGGGGACACAGCCTGGCGAGCGCCGAACTTTACGACCCGGCTACCGGCATTTGGACCACGACGGGCAGCCTCTCCGCTCCACGCCAGGATCAGATTTTTCTCTCGCTCCCCAATGGCAAAGTACTTGCGGCCGGCGGCGATAATAATGGTGCTTTTCTCGCGACTTCGGAGCTTTACAACCCGGCCACCGGGACCTGGTCAGCGACTGGCAGCCTCGGCACTGCCCGCTATGCCGGGGCGACGTTGCTGCCCAACGGCAAAGTGCTCGCGGCCGGCGGAGGGAATCCACTCGCTCTGGCCAGCGCTGAACTTTACGATCCGGCAAGTGGCACTTGGTCGGCCACGGCTAGTCTCGCGACTGCTCGCTTCGCCCCGCTCACCCTGTTACAGGATGGCAGGGTGCTCGCGTCCGGGGGACTGGACATCAACTTTGGCGCGGTTACGAACTGCGAGGTCTATGACGTTGGTCTGGGGTTTACGAACGCGTCGCAGCCGAAGATCCAAACCCTTAAAAACGGCGGAAACCGGTTTCAACTTACCGGCAGGCGTTTCCAGGGGCTATCTCAGGCTTCGAGCGGCAACACCCAGGACTCATCGAGCAATTACCCGGTCGTGCAGTTGCGCAGCATCGACAGCAGTCGGGTTACCTTCCTTCCCGTGGACCCGCGTCACGGTTGGTCGGACACCAGCTTTACTTCCGGCACCCTCACCGCCTTCCCTTCCGGACCGGCGCTGCTGACGGTGTTTACCAACGGTATTCCAAGCTCTGCGAAATATCTATCGGTCACCAAACCCTAAAAGGGAACGGTAGCCGCGGACAACCGCCTGCTCGCCGTAGGCGAGCGGCGAACGAACAGTTACCGCGTTTCGCTCAATGTCATCCTGGCCTGCCAGTAAAAGGTTGCCGCCGAGATCGCGTTTGCCACCTCGAGGGTGCGATAGATATGGCAGCGATGCTTCTTTACCGTTTCTTCTGTGCACTCCAGGATCTGACCGGTTAGTTCCTCGTGCCCAAACTCCAGTTTGGGCACGCACTTGTCCCGGCAACTCCGTTTTGCCCATGACCGCTCAGACCAAGTGGGCCCGGGCGCGGGCCAACGGCGCCGCCGGTGCGAGTGACTGGACCGAGCCGACCTGCCGGGTCGTGATGTAATCGCGCCCCAGCCCGGGGGCAAGGACCGCGGAGGAGAGCAATCTTCCCCGCGGTTTTCTTTTTGGAACGGAGGTCGCTGCAGGACGAGGGCTCGCAGCCCGCCGCGTGTCTTTGCTTGCGCTGGTCAGGTCCATGCCTGGTTAGGCATTTTCGTCTCGGCTGCGTGGAAAAGCGCGGCGCGTCGGATCAAGTTGGACCCATGGAAGTTTGTCGTCAGTCCAGATGGCCGCCTGTGGCGGAAAGGATGTCGGGTCATCAAGAGAGGCGACTGTAATATCAATCCACCCAGAGCTTGCATCATCCCGGATAAACAAAGGCGTGCCGCAACAGCTGGCAAAGAAGCGCAGTCTGCTTGCATGTGGCACCTCGCGTAACTCGCCCGACAGGAGTTCCACGGCGTCACTCGGAAAGGAGCACCAGGTCACATAAGGAGCGGCGCTGGCGCGTCGGCAATCCTCACAATGGCAGTCGCTCCCTTGCTTTCCAAGGCCGTGAAGACGATATCGAACGCCTCCACATAAGCATCCGCCTGCAACGCTCGCCGTCATCGGCCTTTGTTCGACTACCTGGCCTTGAGTCCGTCACGAAAAGCGATGGATTCCAATTCGACCCGGACAGCGTCTGCGATTGGAATGACTGGACGCGCCTCGAAGACGAACGCGGGCAGCATCGAGCAAAACTTGTGGACCGCCGTGGGATCATCGCAATCCAGCATCATATATCCTCCCCAGTCCCCAACGCGGATGACAAAGAGCTCGATCTTGAAATTGGCTGGTGCCTTCCATTGGGTGAAAACCTCCAGAATACGCTTTTGCGCATTCTCGTATTCGATTGGGGAGCCTTGCGGGCGTTCGGACCAAGTGAGCATGTATTTCATTTGTGTTCTATTCTTTTGGGTTGGTGTGATCGGACAACAGTTGTTTTGGCTGGCCTAACGAGAACAAGATGAGCCACCGCTCTCCACGGCGAGTCTTTGACTGGCGGGAGCGAGCGTGGAAAACATCGAGAACTGTTTCATAAAATCAAAGGTGGAGTTTACAACGGCCAGCGGTTGGCTTCAGCGCCGGGCTAGATCTCATTTCTTGAAGCCGACAGACGCGACGCCGGCGAGAACATAGAGCGAAACGCTGCTCATGAGATCCAACCAGAAGTAGACGAAAAGTTGCGCCGAGGGGAGTTTATTATTGTGTGCACAGGAGTTGTCGATTGCTGTCTGGCGTCGAGCGGGTTGGGAAGGGCGGAGCGGGAAGTCCGAAGACGGAAGGCGGAAGAGCAGGCAAGCCGAGATGGCGGTCGAGTTGTTCTTCGAGGAGGAGCGGGTGTGAGACATGGCGGGGGAAAGTAGAAAGGAGAAAGGAGAAAGTGAAAAGATTAAAATGAGGGGCGATCTTCGCTTGGCAAGAGCGAATGCGAAGCGTTCGCGGTTATTGGTTATTGGGGAGAAGAATGAAGGCAGAAGAGGGGCCTCGGACGCCGAGGCGGGATGGAGAGGCCCGAGGACAAGCCTCAGCCTGGCTTCCAGACCTATAGTCACAGACGAAACAACCAGGCATACCAGGACGAAGGAGCCATTGTCACGGGTAGAAAATCAGGAGAAGGAAGACGGCAAAGAGCAGGAGATGGATGCAGCCCTGCAGGACGCTGGTTTTGCCGCTCCCAAAGGTGACGATGCTGGCTCCGAGTGTGAGGAGAAGAAGGGTGAGATTGCCGCCCCGAATCCCAAGGAGCACCTCCCGTTTCGTCGTTAGCCCGATGATGAGCACGGCTGGAATGGTAAGACCGATCGAGGCGAGGACGGAGCCATGCAGGATGTTAACTGAGCGCTGCAGATGATTGCCCATCGCAGCCCGGATGCCGCCCAGCGCCTCCGGGGCGAGAACAAGGCTTGCGACGATGGCTCCGCCAAACGCCTGGGGCATGCCGAAGTGCTCAATGCAGTTATCCAAAGGAACGGCGAATTTCTCCGCCAGGACTACGACGACGAAGAGGTAGACAAACAGCATCACAGTGTGAAATGCGGTCGAGCGAACGATCACGCGATGCTGTTGGGCTTCTTCAGCTAACGCCAGGCCCAATGCTTCCCGAAAGTGGTCGGCATGTCGCCTGGTCTGGAGGAACAAAAAAACGGCGTAAAGGTTCAGACGACCTATGCGGTGTGAAATTAGGGCTTTATTGCACCGTCAGTGTCAGGTCGTTGCCCGTGCCGCCTTCGTAGTTCGCTTGGAAGGTGTTGCTGCCCACGGTGAATGTCGAGCCATCGGCGAGGTTGCTAAAGGTGCCCGCAATCGGTGTTGCCGCGGCATTGTTGATCGCCGTGAAAACTGTGCCCTGCGGGAGCGTACCAGCGCCAATTTCGGTGAAAGAAAAGAGTGCGCCCGTAATGGTCACGCCGTTTGCAATAACTTTATCCGCTGTGCCGTTACTACTCTTCAATCCATAGTTGTAGGTCGCGTCGGCCTGGAACGTCAGTTGGTTTTGAATCTTAAGAGTGCCAGGGATATTAGCACTTGCTCCCGGTGACAGAAATGCTCCGGGGCCGCTGCCAGTGCCAACTGTTACTAGGCCATCGATCGCGCCCGTTCCGCCGAGCGTCCCCGCGCTCACTTGCAGAGCGCTGGGGCCGGTGCCAGAGCCGCTCGTATTTCTAACCAAGAGTGTGCCAGCGCTAATCGTGGTGCCTCCGGTATAGGTGTTCGCCTTGGTGAGCGTGAGCGTGCCGGTTCCGCTCTTGGTCAGCGAACCGGGAGACTGACCGCTGCTTCCGCCATCCTGGATCTTGCCGGAAAAGGCGGTGCTCAAGTTGTTGCTGCCTACGGTCAGGTTTCGGTTTCCGAGAAACACAGCGCCATTGCCTTCGATCGAGCCGATCGTGACGCCGGGGAGGTTGTGTTGACCGACATCCAGGTTGCCGTCGGTGAGATCCCCAGTGCCGTTGCCGAACACTTCCACGCGTGAAGTGCCGCCCGTGGAAGCATTATTGAATCTGATCGTGCCGCCCAAGCCTCCGCTAAAACCGCCATTGGCAACTAATGTTGCGGCCCCGGCGGTTGAGAAGTCGGAGAAAGCCAAAAAGGAAAAACCGCCGCCCATCGCCTGAGCACCATTGATGGTCAAGAGGCTATTGCCCGCGCTCGAGCTCCCGTTGAACACGCCAACAACATTCCCGTTCGTTGTAAAGGTGCTGCTGCCCGCAGTTGAGCTATCAAAAAACTGGAAATGCGCCTGGGCGCTCTCAGTGGATTGAAAGGTAAAGATGCCATTGGCCGCAGTCGAGTTATCGAAGAAATCGACAGTGCCTAACCCCAGGCCGCTAAACACGCCACCGCCGGCGCTCGAGGTATCCAAGAAATTGATGTTGCCGCCGCTGCTACTGTTACCTGCGGCGAAGTTGGTGGAGCTCCCGGCCGTGGCACTGTTGGTGAATTGCATGACGGCCGTCACCAGAAAGTTCTGTGTAATGCCCGAACGGTTGGTGATTCCAACGCCGCTGAGAGTAAAACTTAGGGCATTTCCCAAGGTAGTGGTAAAGGCACTCGCACCGGGACGGTAGAGGAGCCTGTTTACTTCCGTGTTAGCGGAAAAAGAAACGGTGGTTTGACTGCTGGTAGCGAAGGTCGCCGTATCCGCCGGCCCGTTAGGCACAGTGGCGGGCACCCAGTTGGTCGCCGTATTCCAGTCGCCGCTGGTTGGATTCGCTTTCCAGCGGGCGCTGCCGGCAAAGCTGCTGCTCGCTGTTGAAAGCGGGAGTGTTAGAATGGCGCTCCACGAAAGGAAGGCCCCAAAAGAGCGCAGGGCTGAGTGAATATTGTTTTTACCATGGAAATGTCTCCATGAAATGAGCGATCGCGTGATTTTCAAAGCTAATACCTCAGGTTGTGCGAGCGAACCCTTTCGTTTCGCGGATTTCCCTGCGGGAAGTGAGTGGGGTGGCTTGGCTGGAGTCGCCTAACGCACTCGGCCCAACCGCAGTCTCCGATTACACGGAGAAGTGTCAATCACTAAATTTCCTGCGCTTCTCTGCCGACAGTGTTGGTCAATTGTCAGTTGGGCGACTCCTTCTCGTTCTCAAACTGACAATGTCCGAGCACTTCCTTCTCTGCCGTCGATCCACATCCCTGGGAGAGCGAACGGACGAACAAACGGCGCTCCGCTGTTTGTCCGCGGACGCGAGCGAATAAAATGTCGAGGCTGCTTTCGGCCCACTGCGGTCGATTGCTAAAAGCGGCTGCTGGTCTGGCCCAGCGACTTTTGCCGATTGTCGCCGACCACTTGGGCTGTAGATTTCCTCGCTTGGAGCTCTGCGCTGACCTTCTGAATTTGCCATGCTTGCTCTTTCAGGCTTGCCGTGAGCGCCTGAATCTCCTTCTGCTGTTCAGCGTTCATCGACTGCTGGCGTGCGACGGTCCCTTCTAACGCCTCCACTGTGTGATGCTCTTTGAGAAACTCGTTAAGCAACATCGCGTTCACTTCGTCATAGCGGACGGTAAACGGCTTTCCCTCGGCATCACGCGCCACGAGATCGGGATCGACCTTTGCCACTTGCTCGGCGACTAAGCCGAATTGCGGCAGGTCCTCAGGATCGAGCGCCTTCTTGTAGCGGAAGGTCACGGGCTGAAGTGAGAAAATCGCTTCGCTTGCTTTGTTCATCGGTTTGATCGCCTCTTTGAAGCGCGCCCGAGGAGACTCTTACTCCAAGCTGGCCGCTGGCATTTACGCCGACGGGCTGCAGGCCACCGAGCGCCACGCCGCGCACCCCGGCAATAAACGCTTTGGATTGGGTTCCAGTGGTGCCGATCCGGATCGTCCCGGCCTCGCCTGCCGTCCCGACGTTGCCAATGTCGATGTTGTTGTCGCCGGTGGTGAGATTTGTCCCCGCGGAAACACCCAAGGCAATATTGCTGTTGCCCGTGGTGTTCAATAGGAGCGCCTGAAAACCTGTCGCTGCGTTGTTGTTGCCGGTCGTATTGCTCGCGAGCGCATTAACACCTTCAGCCACATTAGCGAGACCAGTTGTGTTATGGAGGAGCGCATTGTAGCCATTGGCGGTGTTGTTGCCGCCAACGGTATTAAAAAAGAGGGCATTACCACCGTTGGCCAGATTGTTGCCGCCAGTGCTGTTGCTAAAGAGCGCGCCAAGACCGCTGGCCGTGTTGCTGCTGCCTGTCGTGTTGCTTAGGAGCGCATTCACACCGTTGGCCGTGTTGCCGCCACCGGTGGTGTTGTTTAAAAGTGATTGATAACCGTTGGCCGTGTTGCTGTTGCCAGTGGCGTTGGTAAAGAGCGCCTGAAAGCCGTTGGCCGTGTTGTTGATGCCGGTCGTGTTTCTTGAAAGCGCTTCTGCACCGTTGGCCGTGTTATCGCTGCCGGTCGTGTTACCAAAGAGCGCATTATGACCGGTGGCCGTGTTGCTATTGCCGGTGGTGGTGCTAAACAGCGCATCAAAACCACTGGCTGTGTTGTCGTTGCCGGCGGTGTTGTTAAAAAGCGCGTTAGCACCGTTGGCCAAATTGCTGCCGCCGGTGTTGTTACTTAGGAGCGCTGCCGCACCGTTGGCCGTGTTGCCGCCACCAGTGGTGTTGTTTAGGAGCGATTGATAACCGGTGGCTGTGTTGTTGTTGCCGATCGTGTTGTCATACAGCGCATCAAAACCATTGGCCGTGTTGTTCGTACCAGTGGTGTTGTGTTGGAGTGTCGAAAAACCGCTCGCCGTGTTGTTGTTGCCGGTCGTGTTGGCAACGAGCGCATTAGCACCGCCAGCCGTGTTGAAGTTGCCGGTACTGTTATTAAAAAGTGCACCAAACCCGATTGCCGTGTTTGAATTGCCAGAACTGTTGCTAAAGAGCGCTTCAAAACCGATGGCCACGTTGGAAGATCCGAACGAACCGGGATTGAGCGCATCATCGCCGAGAAACGCGCTGTCGTTGTTGCCGCAGCCTTCCCTACAGACCGCGTGCGCTTGCGGCGAAAGCGCAAGCCATGCCAACACGAGGCCGAACCCCACGGAAAGTAAGTCGGGCCGCCAAGGCCAGCGTCGGAGTAAGTGTCTGATGGGAGCAACTGAATTTTTGAGTTGAACGGCATGTTTCATAATAATTTTCCTCTACCTGGTGGTTGTGACGACAACTTCAGGTCTGAAAAAGGGGAGGAAGCCCCCAGGTCAAGCGCCCGCGCCAGATTCAGATCGATTCGATGCGGAGATTACGCGCCTCCACCTCGGTTCGTGTCAAGATTATTGTGGCACTAGACGTGTCCGAACTGCGTTCGCTACAAAATTCAGCGCAATCAACGTCAGCCGCCGCGCTTCCTCCCGGCTTCCATCTGTGCTTCCAACTGCGCCAGGCGCGCCAGATACGTGCGCCCGTCGCGGGCCGTTACAAAGAATCAACCGTTCGCTACCACACGCGGAGCAGGAGCCTGTGCTCTAACCTGGTCACTGACTTTCTGGATTTGTGCTGCTTGTGCTCTGAGGGCCGATTTCAAGTCCGCCACTGTCGCTTTCAACTCTGCGATCTGATCGCTCTGAACCGCTACTTGGCGCTGCTCCTTTTGGAATTCATTGAGCAACATCGCGTTCCCCGCTTCATAGCGCACCGTGTACGGTTTGCCCTCGCGCGGTGTTGCCGCTGCCCGTGGTAAGCCGAAAGAGCGCATCCTGCCCCTCAGCGGTGTTGTTATTGGGATAGCCTCCATCCGGCGGAGGATCGACGGCTACAGCGGCGGGCGCAAGGGCAAGACAGGCGGTGGCTAGAAGGCTGCTGAGTTTGGTTCGTTGATGTAGATCTTTCATAGGGTTGCTCCGCACGACCAATGTCCACCAAATGGTGGCAAATGATCCCCATAGCCAATGCACAATTTTCGTAGATTGCTGGTTCTGAAGCAGCCTGAACAGTTTAGTATTGCGTGCCGGAGACCGGTCTGCGTAGAATCATTGGCATGTTCGGTAATTATTGCCAAATCTTGGAGGTAGAAGAGAATCGGCCTCTGAAAATGAAACGGATGCCCCCTAAGAAGAATCCAAAATGAAAAACAACTATCTTCACACCGGAAATACGACGAAGAAATCATCGGCGCGAGCGAGGCGCGTCCTTTCCGCCTTCTGCGTAGTCGCCGCAGTCACTCTGGCCGGTCTCGCTTTGGCGGCTGGCCCCAAGCACCCGAGTGGCCGAAGCAGCAAATCGCAGATTGTTGCGGAGAATCCAGGAAGCGACAAGAATTCAATAGCCGAGAAGTACAGACACGCTGGTCATGCGCGTCTACTTCCGCGACCGCGCCGAGCGCGACCAGCTGGCCCAGGAACTCAACGCCGAAGAAGTGCCCACAACAGGAGGCTATCTCACCGTCATCCGCGATCGCGACCTCTACTATGGCCTGACGGCGCGCGGCCTCCGGGTGGAGATAGACGAGAACAGCAGTCGCAACCTCAGCGACCCTCAAATCATGCTCGACACTTTCTACGGCGGCTACAAGTCGGTCGAAGAAATATACGCCTACCTCGACCAGAAGGTGGCACAGTTCCCCAATCTGGTCGAGAAGGTCGATATCGGCGACTCCTGGTGCAAGATCCATCCAGGCGCGTGCACCCAACCCAATCCCTCGAACGGCTACGACCTGTACGTGCTACACATCACGAACCGCAGCATACCAGGTCCCAAACCGGTCTTCTGGGCGGACGGCGATATACACGCCCGCGAGATCGCTACGCCAGAAGTCGTCATTCGCATGATTGACTACCTGCTCAATAACTACAATACCGATGCCGACGCTCACTGGCTCGTGGACTATCACGACATCTGGCTGATGCCCGAAGTCAACCCCGACGGCCACCACATCGTCGAGGCGGGGGGCAATGGCAACAGCCCCTACCTCTACCGCAAGAACGGCGACAACGTCGGAGGCGGCGGGTGCTCCTGGCCTCCCACAGCATTTGATCAATTCGGCGTAGACAACAACCGCAACTTCCCTTTCCACTGGGGCTGCTGCGACGGCTCGAGCGGTTTTGTGTGCGACCAGACCTATCGAGGAACGTCTGCGGGATCGGAGCCGGAGGATACGGCCATCGTCAACAAGCTTCGTGCCCTCGTGCCCGACCAGCGCGGTCCCGGCGACACCGACCCGGCGCCTATCACTGCCACCGGCGTTTACCAGAACATTCACTCCGATGCGGCGGTCAACCTCTTTGACTGGGGCTGGACGACCACGCCGATGCCGAACTTCGCTGAGACGAACAACATCGCCGCGCACATGGCGGCGCGGAACGCGGGCGGTAACGGTTACCCCTATGGCTCGATCGACCGAGAGTTGTATCCGGTAGATGGAGGTTCGATTGACTGGAGCTACGGTGAGCTGGGCATGGCGTCCTTCTCCACTGAGCTGAGCGGCCAGGACTTCCTCCCCCTCTACTCCTGCATAGATAATCCAGGATGCGGCTCGTCGCAGGGTATCTGGCCTGAGAATCGGGGGATGCTTCTTTACCTGGCGAAGATAGCGCGCACGCCTTATCTGACTTCGCATGGACCAGATGCCAATACCGTTGTCACCAACCCGGCATCAGTGCCGCAAGGCGCGCCATCACAGCTAGCCGCCAGCATTAATTTCGCCTGGTCACGCAACGCATTCAGCCAGAACGTGGGCGCAGCAGAATATTACATTGACACGCCTCCCTGGGCTGGCGGCACGGCCATCCCGATGAACGGCACGTTCAATTCGCCGACCGTAGCCGTCAACGCAACCATAAGCACTGCCAGCCTGTCGGCAGGCCGCCACGTTATCTTCGTGCGCGGACGCGGCGTGAGTAACTTCCAGGGCTTCCAGACCTGGGGGCCGATCAGTGCGGCGTTTTTGGATGTGACTGGAGGGACTGCAACCCTGCTGAGCGCAGCCTCACGCCTGACTCATAACGGGGCGGGGACATTCGATATCGCGATGCCGCTGACTGGTACCTCAGGCGTGGAAGACCGCGCTTCCGGCACTTACAATGCTGTCTTCACGTTCGATGGAGCTGCCACCTCTGGCGAGGTTCTGGTTGTCGGTGGTACCGCCACCGTTGGTCCAATCTCTTTCAGTGGGAACACCCTGACCGCACAACTAACTGGTGTGACAAATGCGGAGGTCGTCACGCTGCGCGTGCAAAACATCAACGGCGACGGCCAGCCACATGGCGACATTCCGTTTGGTTTCCTCACCGCCGATGTCATCGGCAATCGCACCGTGGACAAACCCGACAAGCAAAAGGTTAGCGCCGACAGGAACCAGGTGGTCACTGCCAGCAATTTCCGCGACGATATTAACTTGAGCGGCGTTGTGGATAAGCCGGACGTTCAGTCGGTCGAGACCAACAGGGGTCATTCGATCCCGTAACTGGCCGACCACTCGCGGGCAGAACGGCTTGAAGCGCTCGTCGCCCCGTTCATGGGATGGAGTAGATAGAGTAGGGTCAGGAGAGTATTCGATACGGCGCAGAAGATAACTGGACCGAGCCGACCTGCCGCGTCGTGATTTAATCGCGCCCCAGCCCGGTGGCAAGGACCGCGGAGGAGAGCAATCTTCTCCGCGGTTTTCTTTTTGGAACGGACAGATGCGGAAAGGATGAAGAGCGTGAATGACGGGTCGCATCGCATTTGACATTCTGGCAACGTCCACGGGTCAGATTGGATCGTTGATCAGATCAGGTTGATCGATCGCGCATCAGGTTGAATCGCGTCGGGATCAGGCAAGACCCCGTCGAGATAAAAAGTGAAGTGCCCGAGAATCAGGTCCAAAACTTAATGGGGAGCGCACGGCCTGCCCGCCGTGGTGGGCGCCCTCGCATGCTGGCGATTGCGCCTCGCGATCGCGAACTTTCCGGTATCGTGCTTTACATCTTCAGGTCAGCCGTTATTGCGGCGACTGGGCGATGGCGGCTTGACAAAGCCATTGCCGATCGTGCGCCTGCCTGCTAAATTTCGCTCCATGCCGCGAGAGGACAAGGGCGGTAGCCTCTCCAACAAGCGAAACATGCGTCCTGGAGACGCCTTGTTTTACGTCTCCAAGCCGTCGAATTCTCGTTAGGACTAACCCAACTGCATGCATGCGCCACAAGAGCCTAGGAAATCAAACATCGGATTCAGGGTAGTCGCTTCGGCTGTTGTCGTAAGCATTTGTTTCTATGCTTTTGTTACCGGATGCACAACAGTCAGAACGGCCGCAAACGAACAGGACGCGTATTTGTCGCGGCAACTAGTCGGAACTTGGGAACACGTCCCACAGAACACCTCACAGTCTCTGATTGAATCAGGCGAATTCGTCTTTAGGCCGGATGGAACGTTTACTTCATTTGCGAAAGGCCACCGAAACGGCGTTGCAGTGCGACTTGATGTGGAGGGCAAGTGGCGAGTCGCGAATAAGGTGTTGATCGAGGAAGTCACCAAGACGAGCCTCCCGAATGTGATTCCAATGGG
Source organism: uncultured Verrucomicrobiae bacterium (assembly GCA_963737995.1). GTDB lineage: Bacteria > Verrucomicrobiota > Verrucomicrobiia > Chthoniobacterales > UBA10450 > Palsa-1392. The sequence continues at coordinate 236,232 of CAVTUV010000007.1, read as the reverse complement.
ACAACCGACAAAAGACAGAGTTGTTTCGCTCCAAAACGGTCTACTTTTTACTCGCGATGAAAACGGGCAGGAATGGCAAATGCGCAAGCGGTAGAGTCCTAACTAGGCGATGGAGCCAACGCCGCCCAACTTGAAATAATGTCTTCCGCAGTTCCACCCTCTTCGTGCAGCCAGCCGCGCCCTCGGCGGCGTGGCTCATCTTGTTCTCGTTAGGCGTCATGGCGCGCGCTCCTTTGTGGCAATGCCGTAAGTGCGGAAGAGCATTCGCCAATCGTAATCAGTCGCACGCCTGCGCCCGACACAACCTCGCGCACCATTTTCGTGGCAAACCCCCCGAGATTCGTGTTCTGTTTGATTGCGTCGAAGCTGCGATCCGGAAGATTGGACCTGTCCGCATTCTACCCGAGAAGACACGTATCGCCTTTCAGGTGCGCATGTCCTTCGCGCAGATCACACCCAAGTCACGGTGGTTGGACGGTCATGTTGTTTTAGCACGCCGAGTTGAGCATCCTAGGTTTCGCCGGATTCAGACTATTTCTCCGCGCAACCATGCTCACAGCTTTCGCGTCACATCTCCGCACGATATCGATCAAGAGTTCAGTTCGTGGCTAGCAGAGGCATACGCTGTTGGCGAGCAGCGACATCTCCAACGAAACGCCTAACCACAGACGATGCAGCCAACCGCTGGCCGGCGTCCGCCGAAGATTTCCATGACTCGAACCTCTTCTCCCGCCGTCACGCACGCCCTCGCCAGCGGTGGCTGATCTTGTTAGACCTCGCGCAGACCCGCACACTTCAGGAGAACATATGTTTGACCACGTCAAATTCGGAGTCAGCGACTATGCAGCGAGCAAAGCGTTCTTCCTCAAGGCACTCGAATCGCTCGGCGTAGCTGTTGTCTCGGAAGGGCCGCCGACGTACGGGGTCGAGCTTAGCCCTGATGGTGAGGCTTCATTGTGCCTATACCAAACCGAGGAGAAGCCGGCGCATCTTCACTTGGCGTTCACGGCCGAGAATCGCCAGCAAGTCGAAGCTTTCTATCGCGCTGCTCTGGAGGCGGGTGGCAAAGACAATGGTGCGCCTGGTCTGTGCTCGGAATACCACGCGAACTACTATGCAGCTTTCGTCATTGGCCCGGACGGGCACAACATCGAAGTGGTGTGCCACGAACCCGAGGCCTAACCAGTCGCTGAGCTTGGGTCGTTAAGCGTTACTTGCTCCTCGTGAAACAAGCAACCACGGCCTCGCCTGCCTTGCCGGTATCCTCCGCCGCAGTTGGGCCACGAATCCTCGGTAGTTTTCTGTCCGCGGTCGTTGGCTGGGCGGCTGGGGTTTTCGTGCTGTTCGGCTATCTCGTGGTGACAGAGCAGCGGCATTCTATGGCCACCTACCTCACCGGAGCTTTGTCGTTTGCGATTATCACGGGTGCTTTTGTTTTTGGCACATGGCTCGTCGCCTTATTGCCACTGTATCTCTTCGTGCCATCGCATTCGCCGCTTTGGCGCTGGCCAGTTTGTACGATCTGCGGCACGATGGCGGGAGGTGCGATTATGCTCACGTATCTCTGGCCCACTAATTCGAACTCGTTTCCACTCGTCATCTTCGCGGCCTTTTGCGGAGGCATCACGTGCTTATTCGGTGCACTCACCCGCAACCACTTCCGACACCACCGAAACACCCAACCATACATCTGAGGTCATCTAGCAAGGGTTTTTTCGAGAATTATTTGCATCAAAATAAGACGGCTTTTTGGAGTGATCTTGGAGCTTAGAGGCGAGCGGTGAGCCACGGTGTGGGAGGGCGGCGAGATAGGTGGCTTCATCATCAGGGACGCGATCGCGCCAGCAGACATACATGATGCGCTGCCATTTGAAGGCGAGGGCGCGGAGGGCGGTTGGATGGGTTTTGCCTTTGGCGGTTCTCTCTTGGAGGAAGAGTTTGGTCCACGCACAATGGAGAGGCGATTGGCCGGCATACTCGAAGAAGCTTTGATGGATGAAGGGGGTCGAATTGGGGTCGCATCTATGATGCGACCCCGTTCCGATTCGCCCCGGGTCAATCAAGCATGGGAGCCCCGGGCGTTGAACCCGCCTTCACCGGCCCGCGGGCACAGGAACTCGCGCTCGGCTACGCCCCGCGGCCGCTTCGGCGGCCGCGTCTACGACAACGCCGGGCACCCCTTCTGGAGGTTTGCGAGACGGATCGATCTTGCCATCGCCTGCTGCACCGGCCAGTATTGCTGGCGCTATATCGTGAGCACGCGCGGCAAAGTCGAAATCAATACCGGCACCGACCACCTCGGTTTCGGCTGTGTGAAGTCAGTTTCGCAGGTAGCTAGACAATGAAAAACGACAGGCTGCTAACTTCGTTGGGCGGTCGCGATATGAGCGACGCGGCGGCGCAGACCGCCGATGAGCTGGCGAAGTCGCTGGCGATGATGCATGCCACACTCGAGTCCACGACCGATGCCATTCTTGTCACCGACGAATCAAACCAGGTCAGGGCCTTTAATGAGAAGTACCTCAATCTCTGGGCAATTCCGCCCGAGTTGAGGGCATCGCGCGACGCAAATGATTTCTGGAATGACCTCTGCCACCAACTAAAGGATCCCGCGGCCTGCGTGAAACGCATTCGCGAGATTATCGCGGCGCCAGTTGGCGAAAGCTTCGACGTTTTACATCTGGTCGATGGTCGCGTTTTTGAGCGCAATTCGGCCATTCAGCTGGTTGACCAGCGGAGCGTTGGCCGCGTCTGGAGCTTTCGCGACATTACCGAGCGCAAACGCGCCGAAGACGCGCTCGAGAACGAGAAGAAAGTACCTGGAGAAAATCGCTTCCGGTGCGCCGTTGCGAACTGTGCTCAATGTCCTCGTGCGCGGGGTGGAAGCGCAATCGTGTGACGGCATGATTTGCTCGGTGCTGATTTTTGACGAGGAGGCGCATTGCCTGCGGGAGGGTGCGGCTCCCGGTTTACCTGAGGGCTACAACCAAATCGTCGATGGTGTAGGCATCGGCCCGAACATCGGCTCGTGCGGCAGCGCCGCTTACAAACGCCAACCAGTTTTTGCTACGGACATCGCGACCGATCCGCACTGGGTCGATTTCACCGAGCTCGCAAAAACGTTTGGCCTCGGCGCCTGCTGCTCGACTCCCATTTTCTCGAGTGAGTGGAACCTGCTGGGAACGGTCGCGATGTATTATCGCGAGCCACACAAACCCAGTGCGCACGATCGCGAGTTAATCCGCATGGCGACACACCTCGCCGGCATCGTTATTGAACGGGCGCGCGCCGTGGAGCAACTGCGCGTTGCGAAGGTAGCGGCCGAGGAACGTGCGCAGGAAATCAAGCGAGCATACGATAGCCTTCGCACGACCCAGGAGACACTGAATGCTGAGCTGGCCGGCGCGCTGGATTATGTGCTCTCGCTCTTGCCGCGTCCCATTACGCAAGAGCGTATCTCGGCTGATTGGTGCATCACTCCTTCTGCACAGCTTGGCGGAGATGGACTCGGCTATCACTGGGTGGATTCGGACCGATTCGCGTTTTATCTGCTCGATGTCTCTGGTCACGGTGTGAAATCGGCCTTGCTCGCGGTTTCGATTCTCGGCACCCTGCGAACCTGCGGGCTGGCGGACACCGATTGGAACGATCCCGGTGCGATCCTTGGCGCGCTCAATCGCGTTTACTTCTCCCCATCGCGCGAACGCTTATATTTTACCATCTGGTACGGCGTTGCGAATTTTGTCAACGGAACGTTGCGCTATGCTGCCGGCGGTCATCCTCCGGCGGTCGTCCGCGCCCTGCAATCTGACAATCGGCGCCTGCCCGCAAGCGGACCACCGGTGGGTTGCTTCCCGGGCGCGAGCTACCCGACGGTGGAGTTACCCATGACTTTGCCGAGCGACTTATATCTTTTTTCGGACGGCGTGTTTGAAACACGTCGCCATCAGGATGCCGAGCCTCTCAATCGGCTGGTGGACTTCCTCGTTGCGCCGAGTAATGGCCACAGCCGAACCGTTGCTGAAATCCGTAATCGAACACTCGATCCTCTGAACGGCGCGCCACCACCAGACGATTGTTCGATTTTGAAAGTGTCGCTCTCCTAACTCACGGGCAACCAGGGAAAGAAGCGGTGACAGCAAACCGAAAAAGGAGCGCTCCTCGGCGTCCCCCAATTGGCAGGCAAAGCGGCGATGAGTGACTGTCAGAATTTAAACGCAAGCTGAGCGCCGAAAAGATGTTCGCCTTCCTGAACCTCAGCTTCACGATGGCTGAAGCTGTATTGTAGCTTTAGCTGCAGATAGTTGGTAAAGCGATAACCGACCGCGGCATCGATTCGCTCCATGTCATTGCCCCACGGGATGGGTGCGGTTCCGTCGCGAATCGTGCCGTAAAGTTGATGATTCCAGCGCAGCGCGCCGAAGAGTTGCGGAGTAATCTTGTATTTTCCTTCGATGTAATAGGAAAAGGTGTCGGCGTTCCCGATCCCGGGCACTTCGAAGCGCGCTTCAAAAAACTCCGCCCAAAGTTGGAGATGATGCCAGGCAAAGGAAACGTCCTGGGCGAGAACCAGCTCAAGGTAATCACCGGAATCGCGACCCGGGGGAAGCGATCGCTCGGCGACCGCCCGAAGGTAGGGTCCGGCACTGCCGGAAAACCCCAGGTTCCACCGCTCATCGGGCCGAAAAGCGACGTGTGCGCTGTAGGTGGGATTTTCGAATCCGGTCTCCGTAATACTCCACGATTCGGGGTGCGCGGCGAGAGCAGTGTTTTTGAGTTCCGCGGCGAAATCGAATCGGCCCGCCGTTCCGGAAACGGCGAAGCCGCTGGCGTAGCTCGGACCCCAGACAATGGGGAGACGCAACGTCTTGTCAGAGTAATCGCCATCGTCGTAACCATCGACGTGTCCCCAGTCGAGCAACGTGTCTACATCGCGCGGGGCGGCGATGTCCCAAACCGCGGTCAGATTTTCGTAGGGAAATGGTGCGGTGATGAATGGATTCTGCCAGGAATCGTGGCGTGAAACCCAGTTCCCCACAACCGTCGCAAATTGCCCGGCCTGAAAACTGATGCGCGCACCGCTTCCGGTGGAATAGCGAACGAAATATTCGTCCAGGTGCACCTGCGCACCCTCATCGCTCGGATCGAATCCACGATCCGCGCGCGCCTGGGCGAAGACATAAACGCGCGAACCGATCTGGGCGTCGAAGAAGAGTCGCAGCCTCGGATTGAAGAGAAATTCGTCATCGGTGAAGAGGAGTCCAGGCGGCGGCTGATCGATAAAGTAGGTTTCCAGATCGAGCAGACCACTCAGCTGCAAGTGGTACCGACCTTGCGGATCGTTCAGGGAGAGCGCGTCCTGAGTCCGCTCGAGGAAGTCTGCGCCGATCGCGATGCGGCAGGAGACAAGCAGGACGGAGATTGGCGCCAACCGGCGCCACATCCGGCGAGATCTGAGGAAATCAGGCGGCATGGAGAACTCGGCCGATCGTCCCTCGCAATGCGTCGAGGGTAACCGGCTTATAGAGGATTTCGTCGATCCCTTCGGGCTTGGCGCCGTTTGAGTCCGGGTTGGAAAACCCGGTCAGCATGATGATCGGAACGTCGCCTCTTAATTGTCTGATGTGTCGGGCGGTTTGATCGCCATTCATCTCCGGCATGGCCTGGTCCAGCAGGACGAGATCGAACGGGTTGCGGTGAAATTTCTCGAGCGCTTCGCGGCCGCTCGCAGCGGTGGCGACGGCGTGCCCGTCGCACCGGAGATAACGCGAGAGCACATCGAGCGCGGGCGCTTCATCATCGACGATGAGCACGTTGAGGGCGGAATTTGGAGTGGCTCTTGTCCGTTCCGGCGCGTCGGCCGAGCCGGTCGTTTTCGCAGCCAAGGGCAGCCGGATAACGAAGGTCGTGCCCTCACCCGGGATCGATTCGATTTCGAGTCTCCCCTGATGGCGTTCGACGATCCCGTGGACCATTGAAAGCCCGAGCCCGGTCCCGTTTTCGCCCTTGGTGGAAAAGAAAGGCTCGAGGCAACGTTGGCGCACTGTTTCGCTCATCCCCGTTCCGGTATCGACAACGCGAATGACCGCGTTTGTTTCCTCGATCGCCGTTTGAAGGCAGACGCGCCCGCCATTCGGCATGGCGTCGACGGCGTTAAAGATGAGATTGGTTAAGACTTCACGCAGAGCCGGTTCTTCGCCGGCCACAAAAGGTGTCGCCGTGATTTCAACCGTCACCTCGAAAGTCACGCCGCGAGCCTGACTTTGTGAACGCCATTTCGGTTCCGTCAGGGAAACGGCTTGACGCACAATCTTCGCCAGATCGACCACGGGAAAGGCTTCGTCGCTCACGGCCGGCCGATAAAATTCACGCAAGCGACTAACGACACTGGCCGCGTCTTTCGCCGAAGTGCGCAGCATTTCCAGACAACGCCGGGTTTCGTCGCGGTCGTCGAGCAAGGCATCGTTCTCGAGCAACAATTCGGTGAAGCCCAGAATCGGCATGAGGGTGTTGTTGAAATCATGCGCAATGCCGCTTGCCATTTGTCCGACCGCGCTCAGCCGCTCCTGCTGGATAACCTGTTGCTGGGTGCTTCTTAATTCCTCGAGCGCTTTCTGGAGCTCCTCGTTTTTCTCGCGCAAATTTTCCTCCGCCTGCACTCGGCGGGTCAGGTTTTCCTTTGAGCCGGCGACGATTTTCTCGACCGGTTTCGAGAGTCTGCGGGCGAGAAAGAGGCTGGCTCCAAATCCAGCCAGCAGGACCACCAGACCGCCGGTAATGATTTTCCAGCGAACGGCGCGTTCCTCTTTGATTGATGCGGCCAGCGGATAAAGGCAAACCTCATACGCCGGAGTGAGTTTCATTTCCGCATCGAGCGCCCGGAAAAAGACGACCTGCGGACCACTCGTAAGGTCGATCGAAAACGGGGCGCGGCTTCCCTGGTTCAGGGCGAGTAACATTCGCTCGGCCACGAGACCACGGTCGCTAGCCGTAAGATCATCGGTATAGAAACGCCGGGCGAGCCAGATCCCGCTCCGTAAACCACTCTGGCGTTCCGGCCCCGAAGGCTGCAACTCGCCCATCGGAAAACCGACTGCGAGGGCGCCCAGGTTTCGTCCATTCCAATCGCGAATGTGCGTCAACACCACCTCGCGCAAGGCCTCGGGCCGGTTGGAGCGAGCGAGCGCGAAATAGCAAACACTTTGGTCCGTCGTTCCGAGGAATGCTTTCTCGACCGCCTGCAAACTTTCCATGAAAGACTTCTCATTCCTGACCTCCGTCACCCCCCTTTCCGGGGACAGAAGCGTTCCGTTGGCATCGAAAAAACAAAAAAAGGAGGCGCGCACTCCTGAGGCCGCGTCGCTGTTCTCGCGCCCGGGACGATCGAGTATTTCACCCAGCTCGGTCCGAGCATTTTGATAGAGATCTTCCGCGTCCCGCTCTTCCAGTGCCGCGCGCAACCGCACGGCCTGCGCCAGGGTCCAGCATTTGTCCTTGATCGTCCGCGAACGGGCTTCCTGGAGAGCGAGAAAGAGCGCACCCGGTTGGTAAATTGCGCATCGAGGAGTCGTTGCTGGTTCGTCCGCCGATTCGCTTCCGTAAGATAAACGGTGGCCGCCGTGACCGCGAAGACTACCAACATCATCGCCAGGAGCAGCTTCGCGCGGAACCCGCGCTCTTCCGAAGGTTGAAGCTTGCGATTGATAACCGGTTACCTGGCTGGAAAGTCAACGCGCTGCGTCACGCCGGCTTTCAATTCCACAGGTTGTTGCCGGACATCCTTCCCGGCCACCCATGCTTTTAGCAGATAGCGACCAGTCGGCAGGTGCTCCAGGCGATAGTGCCCGGTGGTGTCCGTCTTCACAAAATAAGGCGTCGCGAGGACGAGGACCGTCCCCCGCATCGCGTCGTGAATGTCGCAATGAATCGTCGCCGCGCCCGGCTTGTCGAAAGTCACTGGGAGCGCCTTTTCTTCTTTGCGGTATCGGCCGAGGTCGAAGCGCTTCACCTTCGAGTAGGAAAATACGTTGTGATACATGTCGTCCTCGTTCGGGAAAACGACTGTGCCGCCCACCATGACCGCCACCAGATCAGGCGTGAAGGCCATGTTCTTTTGCGCCATCACCGCCGGGGTCGGCGAACTCGGCGTTCTTGTTGGTCCGAAATCTCCCTCCAGATAAACGATGGCCGCGGGGGGATTGATCGCGATCGTCGGAACATCGCCCGTCGCCGCTCCGTAACGCTGATTAAACCCATAGCTTGCCGAGGGCGCCGGCAATTGAACGGTGCCTTCGATCGTCGCCTGCCCATGGAGAGAAGCTGCGACGCCATGGAGGATGAGGAAAACCCGAAGGAATCGGCGCATTCCTCATTCCCCAGCGAGAACGGTGCCAAGAAGGGCGGAACGATCGATTCCCGAATTCTGAAATGACCCGCTCTGGCCCTCCCTCCTGACGAACAGCAACGTAGAATCCCGCCCGACGCCATGAAGCTACGAACTTCAGCACGTTGCCCTTTCGTTTCGCCCGGTTTGATACGATCGCCGCAACCTTCGGGCCGCTGCGGCGAACGCATTTCTGTTCGTGCGCAGGGATTTGCGGGGTAATTTGTTTCATGAAATTCAAGACTTATTTGTTCAAATTTCTCGTCTTCCCCGATGACGAAAAACGGAGGGGTAAAGTGTTCGTGAAGGCACAGAACCAGGGGGAATCGCCGATGAGCGACGCCGACGTGCAGAAGGCGGCGGGCATGATCACCGCCGCGCACATCCCGGAGATAAAGCCGCTGTCTTCGAATCCGGGAACCTTGATCAGGACGAGCGAGGAAGAGACGCCCGTCCAATTCTTCCGGCTCGCGGAACATGCTCACGTGGTCGTTTGGGAATCGAATGAGCGAGCCTAGCCGGTGAAGAACCGGGCCCTCAGGGCCGCGCCGTCGACTCGCTGAGACGGAGAATATCCCATCGCCCGGTTAGGTTTTACGGAGGCTGCCTAGCGCTGGTTCACCGCGAACCAGGGCATGCCGCGGTAGGAATCCGCCACCACCCAGCCGCCGGCCGTCAGCGCCCAAGAGACGACGAACTCACCCCATTGGAAGGCGTTGATGTGGCCGGCCGCTACGATGGGTACCCACACCAGCAGTATGAACATGCCCATCTGTAACGCGGAGAGCGCGGCTGCCAGCCGTGCATACACACCGATGAGCACCGCCACGCCCGCCGCGATGAAGGTCACCGCCGGTGAAATACGCCCAAAACACATGCCCCGGCAGCCAGCCAGGCACCAGCACGGCGGTCTGTTTGACGATAGGCGAAATGGGCCACGCCGAAGGAGATCAAAGCCAGGCCGTAGAGCACCCTCGCGATGCGCACCCCCTTGTCGCCCGTGGCGAAACCGAGGCGCCGCCTGTCCCATTCGGCAGCGAACCAAGCATACAGCACCCAGGCCCCCGCCACCATCACCGCGGTCTCAGCGCAGCCATACCAGGAACCTACCTCGGTGGGCGCAGGGAAGGAGGCGGGCACTCTTAAAAGCAGCAACCAAAGCAGGAGACAGGCGAGCAGCACACGGGCAGCGGTGGCGGCTGTGCGCTGCCAGAGCAAGCCGAGGCCAGACCCAAGCGAAATAATAGCGCACAGATAGACCAGGACCTCACGTGCGGGCACAATCTTGGGCACCGGCGCCCATATCGGGGCGAAATCCCCTTTGACTCAGGCCAAGGATTCCGAGGGCGATCATGGTCGCCGCGAAGGCCGCATGACCCACGCTTGCGATACGCATCGCTCTATCCTTCGTCGCTGTCATGGGATCGGTGCTCATAGTTTGAGGTCTGGCCTAACGAAGGCGTGTCTTGGACCGGCCGTTGGCTCCACCGCGGTGTCAGGCAGCGTGCCACGACGATCAAGACGGCCTGCCTCTTACAACGATGAGCGTGCCTTGGGTTGCCTTCAGCTCGCAGAGGCAGGATTTCCTGATCACTTGGCGAGTCATACCACGCGCGAAACTCCGTCATTGATGGGAACTCGACAATCACGGTGCGAGGGCGCTCCATCTCCCCCTCGACCACTTCCGGCGCTTCATCGGCGGCGATAACTCGCCCCTGATGAGACCTGATCGTGGCACCAGCTTTTTCTACGTATTGATCGAGCAATCCGCGGTTCTCGATTTTGCCTTGGACGATGACATAAACAGACATTTGATTATCCTCCGTGCGGGCTTGGTTATACTTCACTGCATCGTTTAGTCAGGGGTTGATGTGGAGCGACAGTCTGCGCGCATCAAGAACCGGCGCTCATAGTGGGCGATCGACGAGGACAAAGACACAACCCATTTCGGAATGAACGTCGGAATGCACAGATCCGCTACTGGCCACACTCGCCCATCTGGACCTAGATGTTGGCCTGCCAAAATAAGATCGCCTTCCAGAACATATATGAATTCTGGGCATTCATGCTTATGGAGTGGAAGCCGTGCGCCGGGCTCTAATCGGACGATCTGCATCTCCAAGCCGCCGGTCACGGCAACATCCTTGACGAACACTTTCGCGGCGAAGGTCGAGGGCTTCCAGGGTAAATCATCGCACCTGTCGACACAGAAGCTGGCCGGAATCAAGCTCGTTCATTTGATTCACCTGTTGAGTGCTAACGAAAACAAGATGAGCTGCCGCGAGCGGGAACGCACGTGGCGTATGGATTGGCGGGTTGGGCTCATCGCAAGCCAGCGAAAACGGCCCCCGAAAAAAGAGGGCCCGTTCCGGCTGCCGCATGATCGGGGCTCATCAGGAGGGACGCTGATGGGCACCCCACTCGTGGAGGCAAAGCAAGGACCGTTCCATCCGAATCGACGATTTGCCCAAAATAGTCATGGACGGGATAAGTCTCTGGCTGACCGAACAGAGACTGGTACCACTTGAAGCTATTCGGCCCATCACCAACCCCGATAATCGTCCATGTGCGTTTCATGGCATTTCTACTAGCAACATAATGCTGGTCCGTGGTTGGCTCCATCGCATGGTGAGACGACGCTGCCCAAGACAAAGTCGCCCGGCCAATCAGTATGTAAGCGCACTTTTTCATAGGTTGAACGGTCATATGCGATGCCGGTATTGTATTCAAGGCGGGATTCCAGATCTAATTAAGGTGTTCATGTGGAGTAGCGCGTAACGATAATAAGGTGAGCTGCCGGCGAAGCCGGTTAGCTCCATCACAGGGTTAGGTAATTATTACGGCTTGCAATCGTCATCCGAGTCATCCTGCTTCATATGGTGATCTTCGTCGCCGTCGAATTCGAAATGCTCGACTCCGTGATTCTTGTAAAAGACGCAGAACCACGCGTTCTTGTCGTGCGGATTCGACGTAGCGCGGATGTAAAGCTTGGCGACATCGCGGGAGTCAGCCGGAAGGTCGAATTCCACGCGTTGGCCCGACTTCCACGTGCGCCAGTTGCGGCTATCTTTTTTACTCGTGCCGATCTGGAACGATATCGTGGATGCTTCCGTCTTCGACGTGTTGACGCGTATCCACCAGCCTCTCTTGGTTGCCTGGGCGCGCGCCGACGAAGCACCGACGCTCACGAAAGCTCCGAAAAGAGCTACTGCTACTACTGGACCGATCCATTGTCTTCTTGTTTTCATTTGGTTTGTCTTTTCCGATTCCCAGGGGGTTACGCTGAAAGTGTTCTAACGCCTAACAGGGGGCCCCCCCCCCCCCCCCCCCCCCCCCCCCCCCCCCCCCCCCCCCCCCCCCCCCCCCCCCCCCCCCCCCCCCCCCCCCCCCCCCCCCCCCCCCCCCCCCCCCCCCCCCCCCCCCCCCCCCCCCCCCCCCCCCCCCCCCCCCCCCCCCCCCCCCCCCCCCCCCCCCCCCCCCCCCCCCCCCCCCCCCCCCCCCCCCCCCCCCCCCCCCCCCCCCCCCCCCCCCCCCCCCCCCCCCCCCCCCCCCCCCCCCCCCCCCCCCCCCCCCCCCCCCCCCCCCCCCCCCCCCCCCCCCCCCCCCCCCCCCCCCCCCCCCCCCCCCCCCCCCCCCCCCCCCCCCCCCCCCCCCCCCCCCCCCCCCCCCCCCCCCCCCCCCCCCCCCCCCCCCCCCCCCCCCCCCCCCCCCCCCCCCCCCCCCCCCCCCCCCCCCCCCCCCCTCGCCCCGTCGAGCCTGATCCCCAGCCAACACCGCAAAGCATCCGCCAACGTCTGCTATATATGATCGCCATGAAAAGTCCCGTCGCGTCGCGCGGTGTGACCCGCCCGAGCTTCCAGCGTGAAACGATAGATACGATACCCGCCCGCGGAAACCGCGTCGTACCGTACCGCTTCACCGCAAATCCTAGCAGATCGCCATAATCTAAGCGCGCGCTCAATCCGAAACCTTTAGACACAGTCCGAGCGAACTTTCAACTCCTCCGCTCATAAAACGCTCGCTTCTCTATCCCACAGCAACGCCATCATCTACGGCGACCGATCGCTTCATCATCCCACGACATCTAAAAATCTCCTCGACAATCTCGCCAGTCATCCAGCGCGCTACTCAAAATCGACTCGACCTTCCCGGCGGATTCGGCCATCCCGATCATCTCCCTTCATCGTCCCTAATCCCTAATCCTCGCTCTCGAGATACCCGTACCTCCCGACGTATCCAACGTCTTGACATCTATCTTCCTCGAGATCGCCCCGGCGTCACTGAGCTCCAACGCACAACAACGTCGCTCGGCCGCTTCAAATATCCAAATCGGCATCCACGTCGTCGAGCGTCTGCAGGTCCAGCCTCTTTTCGTCATAACATCTCTTCTGGGGTTGGAGAATACGCTAAAAAGCAGATAAGCCACCGCGCGTCAACGTCAGACGGAAATCTACATATCGCTTCCGCTTGCTCCAGCGGTACCGCTTCGTCAAGGCTCTTCACCTGCGCGCCGCAAATACTCCCATCAACTCATAAAATCGCTATCCCCAGAGCAAAGCCAATAAGCGCGATCTTCACTCCCAACTCTCTCAAAGCGAAAGTGTCCCAAACTATACCACCGCAACCACTGAAACGCACAAAACCGCAAACAAACGATACCACGAACACGGTTCGTCCCACCAACCATCTCAAGCGCCACACGAACGCCGCCAATAGGAACTCCAAGCGTCCAACGCTCGCCTCCCAACCAACACCATCTCCTGCCCAACCCCGCGCCAAATAAAGGAGCTGATCGCGAGACCACATCAGCACCCGCGGATACCGAACCCGGAGCGATAAACCGCTCGCCGTCTGCAACTCGCCCGGAACGCAAATCCTCCCTATCAGATCCTGCGATCAGCAACCTCGTATCGCATCCTTCCGCATCGTTCCCACGTCCTCCATCCGATCGAAACATACCCCAACGCGCAAATCCCCCAAGGCAAGCCTCTCGGCTCCCTCGCTTCATCGCGCTCGCGCCAAGTCCACGCCAAACGCGACCGCGATCTGAAGTCCGCGAGCGTCGCCACACGCCCGTCGTAGCGGCATCCATACGACACGAAACGTAAATCCAAAAATTCGCTCAACGTCGTATCGTCCTTCTGCATAAATTGTTTCATCGTTCCATTTTGTCATCCGCGTCTATCAGCCATGCACTGCGAGACTCTGCTGAGAAGCCTAACGGAACAAAGAGCTGCGCGAGCGACGGCGTGCAACGTGAAATCAAGTCATAAACAATCATCCTCCTCAGTCAGCTCCATTCATTAATGTGCGTCGCAACTCACTTGCTGAACTCCCACTTCCGTCCGAAACGCGAAGATCGGCAAACGCCCTCTTCCTCCACTTGAGCCAGTAATGCGACCAGATCCCAAAGCTGTAACCAATCTTTCCCCAGCTTGCTATCTCTCGCAAGAACTCCGCTGCGCCCGCCGCATCCTGCCAACTTCCGAGCGCGCTCGATATGATCGACCGCCTTGCATATCGTCCCGTGTCGCTTTCTCCTCGCACGCGTGTCACGACCTGCTGCTCCTAGCCAGCCATGCGCGCTGTCGATACAGCGCAGCGTGCCCTTCTACCAATCGATCGCTCAATCAGCTCGCTTCCCTGAGACCTTCTGAATCTCGATCATACCCTTTTAAAGCGACCCTCGCTCCATTCCTCCATTGCTATCCTTCGTGCCACAATTTCCGGATCGCCCGACGTGCCTTCGCGACCATATCCTTATCTCCACCCAATCGCATATTACAGCTCCGCCATATGAGCGATCGTAACTTTCTGTTTCAACTTGATTACGAGCGCTACCGAGAAATCGACCAACCGCGCGCCCGCATACAATTGAAGAGATCGTCTCCCTTTTTATACCATCTATACACTCCGTAGCTATCGATCGTCCTACGAGGCTTCCCAAGTCCGACCAGCCATCAGCGTCCCGTTAAGCTCGCGTTTCCGCGAGCACGCTCAGCGAATAAGCGAAGAAGCTATAGCGTGATCTCACCATTTAACGAGACGAGATAAGCCACCGCGCGAACTACTAGTCGTTCATTAGTAAAAACATATCGCTGGTTCGCGGTTGGCTCCATCGGTTGGTTAGACCTCGCGGATTCACAAACTAAGTGCAACACGGACGACGTGTGGAGGGAAGGGAAAAAGAAGGGTTTGGAAGGGGACGAAGCATGGATGGAAGATGGGGATGAAGTATCGGCAACTCAATGGGGAAGAACGGAGCGTGCTGGCGGCGTTGCGACTGGTGGGGTTGAAACCGGCGGAGATCGCGCGGGAACTGGGACGACACCGGAGCACAGTTTGGCGGGAGCTGCGAGCGCAACGCGGTCGCGGCTACGATGGCCGGTATCGAGCGAGATCAGGCGCAGGAGCGAACGCAAGCGCGAAGGTGACACTCGCGGCGCAACAGCCAGTTTGGACGCGAGCACTGGGAGCGAGTGGAAGAGTTGTTGCGAGAAGAGTGGAGCCCCGAACAAGTCTCCGGGCACTTGCGCTTGAAGGAGAGCTGGCGATCAGCCACGAGACGATCTACCGGTACATCTGGCGGGATCTGAGAAGTGGAGGCACGCTGCACGAACATCTGCGCGGTGCGCGCAAGAGCTGCCGGAAACGCTATGGGCGCTACGACAGCCGAGGGCGCCTGGCCGGCAAAAGAATGATCGGAGAGCGACCGAGCGAGTGTGGAGCGGCGGCGCCAGATCGGCCACTGGGAGATCGACACCATGATGGGCGAGAGCCCGGGAGAGAACAGCCACTGCGTGCTCACCCTGGTCGAACGCAAAAGCGGCTATCTCATGCTGGGGAAACTTCCAGCGCGCACCGCGGCCGAAACCAACCGCGCGTTGCTCAGTCTGATGGAGCGTCATCCAAGGCGGATGCGCACTATCACGGCGGACAACGGAACCGAGTTCCACTGGTATGGCCAGGTGGAAGCGGTTAGTCCGGTCAAGTTCTACTTCGCCACCCCGCATCACAGCTGGGAGCGCGGGACCAACGAGAATACCAACGGACTCATCCGACAGTATCTGCCCAAAGGAGCAACCATGGCCAAAGTGACCCAAAGCGAATGCGACTTAATCGCCGAACACCTCAACAACCGACCGAGAAAAAGACATGGCTACAAAACACCTAATCAATGCTTCCTTCAGACCTAGCAAATGTTGCACTTCAAAGTTGAGCCTACGTTTTTCACAAGATTCAAGTAGCCGACCCCGATGCCTCTCGATTGCCCTTCCAACGTCTTAGCGCCGGTCTGGTCGCAATCAGATCACTTTGCCCGACGACTTGCCCAAGTTGTTAATGCCGAAGCGACGCGAAGGCCCCCCGGAGGGCCCAATCTTGTGGAGCGCTCAGGCTGTCGGGCCAAAGGACAGCATGGAATGATGAGGTGTTCGGGACCGCGCACCCCCCCACAATTTCTCCGGTATTTTTAATATCGAGGGCGTAGCCTGCGGCGGCACCGAGTGTCTGCAGTATTCTGTAACCCGTGGTGGAACTCCAATAGAACAGCTTCTCAAAGCTACCTAAATCGGCCTCACCAACGATCTCATCCTGATCGTTGATCGCTTCAGCATACGCCTGGGAGGTGCCCTCAGGCGTGCCGAGATCGCTCATGCCGCCGGGTCTCGCCCAGAGGAAAACATGTTGAGCACCATTGGGGAACCCTGCCCACCCTGTAACGTGATCGAAGTTGTTAATGTCTCTGGCTTGGCTCGAATCACCGCCAGAAAGAAATCCGAGTGACCGGACGATGCCTTTTTTGGGATCCCAGATAAACGCGTCGTTCTTCCCGACACCGGAACGGTGACCTACGACTCTGTTGGAATCATTTATTGCCAGTGCAGCCACGTCATTAGGCCCTGACTGCAAAAGGCCGACAAAGCCACGGGAGCTCGTCCAGAAAAATGAGGACGACCGAGAGCCGTCGAAGCTTCCTCCAGCAACGCCACCGCGGGAGTTAATCGCAACTGCGGAAGTGAGATTTCCCTCAAACAGCCCAATATCCACCATCCCTGTCGCTTCCGTCCAGATGAAGGCATGCGCGATGCCGTTCACGTAGGAATCCCCGACTACCTGCCCGCGATCGTTGATCCCAAATGCGACGCTGTCCTCACCGGCCGACAGGCTTCCCAGGTCGGTCATGCCGGTGTCACTCTTCCAAATGAAGGCGTGAGTCAGTGCCTTGGCCGGCGAAGTCAAAACAAGAGACAGAGCCACGCTGAGGATAAGAAGGAATGGAGTTTTCATGGAGAACGCTTTAATGTCCTGAGACTACGAAGCCAAGCCGAGCCGTGTCGAGATTTTATTCGAATGGGGAGGGGGAAGCAGGATAACAGCCTGTGCCTGAAGCTTTGCAGGGAACGACCAGATGCCTCTGCTCGGCGACGCGGGATCTGCAGAAAACGGTAGGCGCCAGGAGGATCATAACGACGATGCCGCAGATTAACGCCGCGATCCGACCCTGTCGAAGTGGCGGGCATGGCATCTAACGAGAACAAGATGAGCCACGCCGCCGAGGTCGCGGCTGGCTGTAAACTGCGGGTTGAGCTGCGAACAAGGTCATAGTCAGGTCGGGCGGCGTTGGCTCCATCGCATTGTTAGATGATTTTCGTTACGTAAGGTCAAAGTAGTCGCCCTCGCAGGGAGCGAACACAAGAACGTATGCGACCGGTGAATCCGTCTTCTCTGGGAAGCGTTCGATATAGCTGCGGCTTTCGCGATGGCTTCGCTTGATGAACTCTGGACACCTCCTCGTCAGCCGCCCGACCCGTATGCCAACTGTTGTAGGAGTGGCGGAAAGCGCCGTCACGCTGCACAAGAACGTCTCCGCCAAGGACCGCCCACTTAGTGGCCTCTAGCGCTAGATAACGCCGAGCGCGTTCTGGCGGGTCCATGCAACTTCACACACTCCCAGATGATCGAGCGATATGGCGGATGCCCGAAGATCCTCGGGGATCGGCAGCGTAACAGGTAGGGCGTTGCCTTGCATCTAACGAGAACAAGATGAGCGACGGTGGACGAGAGCGCGCGTCGCTCGGGGTGGAAGTGTGGAAGTCATCTCAAAAGTGGAGTGTACGGCGGTCCGCCGTTCGCTCCATCGCATGGTTAGATCATTTACCGCTACGCCTCATGCAGTAACTTCTTCGCGGCGCTTGTCCAGCCAGCGAAAGTATTCTTCCTCTTTTTCGGGATACAACTCGTTTAGTTCATCCAAGCATCGCGAAGCGCTTTCTTTCGTCATCCCGCCGGAAGATACCCCGTAAAATTCAAGTCTTTGCTTTTGGCCTGCGGTAACTCTTGTCGCATGAGCTCCCAGTAGTGCACCCGCTTCTTGTTTGGAGATGCCGCACGGGTATTCGACACCGAGACCGCGCAAATAGTGTAGCTGGCTGAGTGTAGCAATTCCACCCTCTTTGCATTCGTCGGCGCAACCAGAAGTGTCAGGATGTTTCGGAATGGTGTTTAACGGAATAATCTCATACAGCGGTTTCCATTCAGGGAGACCGGCGTGCCATACCCAGAGATTCGGCTCAAAGAATTTTAGGGATAGCCGAAGTCTCAGTTCCTTCTTTGTGAATGGCCCAAATTGTCGTCCCTCTCGACATACAAAGATCTTCATTCGACCTTTCGGGACCGGCGGCTTACTCGGGTCGATTGGTTCCATTGGTTGCGTCGCTGCAACGTGTCCACTCACGCGACTCTCCTGTAGACGCACGCATGTCTTACAAAGCGGTGAATCGGTGGGCGGCTCTGAGTCAAGCGGCGTGTCGGCCGGAGTAGTCGTAACGCCGCAAAGGGAGACGAGGTAGGAATCAGCCATTTTGTAGCAATGAACGCATGTGTTCGCGGCGATGCTTTCGATGTACCAACCGCGTCGTTGTGGCGCCCAACGTAACTCGATGACGCGTCTCTGCGACACCGGATCGAGTATGAAGCAGCCGTCGCCTCCGCTCTCCGTCACGAGGCCAGATGTAGCCTCGCCCGCATCCAGTCGACGAGACAGTTCGGAAGCAGAATACCGGGTGTTATCGACTTGAAGCTGGAGTTCTTCCTCGGAAAAATTCTGTGCGAGGTCGCGTATATAATCGCCGATCGTCATGATCTAACCTAGAAGTAGACGAAATGTTGCGCACAGGGAAGTATTATTATTGCGTGCACAAAGATTGTCGATTGCTATCTGGCTTCGAGCGGGTTGGGAAGATAAAAGGGAGCGTGCCGTGTCCCAAGAATAAACGTCGGTCGCGACTGGCCGTTATTAATGGGTCGACGCTCGGCAAGGGGAAGGTGTATCGTTTTGCAGCGATCGTCTCGGTTGCACGGGTGTGAGGCAAGACAAAATATCCCGAGCGGGCGGAGGTTCGAAGGACCCTCCGCAGGAGCTCTCTCCGCCGTTGGAGGATCCGGGTCAGCTCGGGGCCGGGTTCGGTGCCACTGAGCTGGCGTTTGGCGCTTCGACTCTTTGTCGCGTGCTAACGCCGCCCGTTGGACGTTCCCGTGCCCCGCGATGAAACCATGAAGCCGGGCGGAGGAATGGGAAGCGGCGGGTTTCTGGAATAGTTGAAGCTGCCGCCTTGCGGATTCCTTTTCGGGGTCAAATCCTTCAACCTGCCGGTTGTTTTCTTCTGTTTCGGTTCCTTTTTAGGCATGAGATCCAACCCCAGCGTTAACCTCGGGCGAGGAACTCCTCGGCGCAAGGCTCGAACCGGCATTTTCGGACGCGGGAGCGCTCCTGCGAAGGGATTCGGAAGAGGCGCTGGCGCGGCGGAAGCGAGCGCCGGTTATTGGTTATTGTTCCTGGTTATTGGGAGAGAGGGCAACAAAAAAAGCCGACACGCTGGTAAAGCCGCGAGGTAGCGGTGAGTGAGTGGGGGGCGGAGCGGGAAGCGGGGAGAGGGAGCAAACGTTTAACGTCGAATGGGAGAAAGGGAGATGCATTCGCTAAAGCTTTTCGCCGTATTTCGGCGATTGCTCTGGCACGGTTGCGATGTTCCGAAAGCGCGTTGCACGAATGGTGACGGCCCGCTCGCGCATGGCGTCGAGTAGACGCAGCTTCAAAAGGCAGCGGCGGCGCGGGCCAGGATGTAACCAATCAAGGCGGTGGCGGGAAGAGTCAGCACCCAGGCCCAGACGATGCGTTCGACCAGAGTCCACTTCACTCCGCCGAAGCGTTTCACCGCGCCCACGCCCATGATCGAGGTCGAAATGACGTGGGTCGTGGAAAGGGGAATGCCGTAGGAACTGGCCGCCTGAATGATGACCGCGGCGGTCGTTTCGGCGGCGAAGCCGTGCACTGGCTGCAGTTTCACCATTTTATGACCGAGCGTGCGAATGATCCGCCAGCCGCCGGCAGCCGTTCCCGCCGCCATGGTCGCGGCGCATAAAACCACTACCCATGAGGGGACCTTGAATTCCGGCGTATTCAGGAAATGGAGTGCCGGCGGCAGATGCGCGAAGGCTCCGCTGCTCGTCCCGGTGAAAAGGGCGAGCGCGATGATGCCCATGGTCTTTTGCGCGTCGTTTGTTCCGTGGCTGTGCGCCATCCAGGCCGCGCTGACCAGCTGCAGTTTGCCAAAGATCCGGTGGATCAAATGCGGGGTATAACGATGCAGAATCACGATGAGCAGAAACATGAGGAGCGCGCCGAAGATGAATCCCGCGACCGGTGAGGTGATCATCGGGATCACCACTTTGGGCATCAGGCCGGACCTCCATTTTAGAATCGAGAAATCACCGCGCGCCGTGGCGAGCGCGGCACCGCACAGTCCGCCGATGAGCGCGTGACTTGAACTCGAGGGCAAGCCAAGCAGCCACGTGATGAGGTTCCAGACGATCGCTCCGAGCAACGCGCAAAGAATGGCAGGCATCGTCACGACTTTGAGATCGACAATTCCTTTCCCGATGGTCGAAGCGACTGCCGTCCCCATGAGCGCGCCAGTCAGGTTGAAGAAAGCCGCCATCGCGATGGCCTGGCGTGGCGTCAGGACCTTGGTCGAGACGACGGTCGCGATCGCGTTGGCGGCGTCGTGAAAGCCGTTGATGTATTCGAAGAGAATGGCGGCCAGGACGACGACGAGGAAGAGGACCATGCGCGGATTCGTTAGGCGCGTTTCAGGAATACTTGAGCACGACCTGCAGGATGATGTTGCCGGTGTCGCGGCAGCGATCGATCACTTTCTCGAGCAACTCATAGAGATCGCGCAGGAAGATGATCTGCTTCGCCTCGTAATCCCCGTGATAAAGATCGCGCAAGAGTTCGAGTTCAAGCTTGTCGGCGTCGCCTTCGATGGTTTGGAGGCGGGAATTCATCTCTCTCGCGGTCGCCGCGTCCGTCCCTTTGCGGAGCTCTTTCACCATCGCGAGCACCGCCTCAGCCGCCTGGTCGAGCAGCTCGAGATGCTTTTCGAAGTTGTGGCCCTCGAGATCGCCCGGGCAAATCAGGATGCGTTCCCCGATTTTCTCCACCGTTTTCGGAATCTTGTAGAGCGCAGCGGCGAGCGCCTGAATGTCTTCGCGCTCCAGCGGGGTGACAAAGGTCTTGCAGAGCTGCTCGGTCAGTTCCTGCGTGATTTGCTTGTCCTTGCGCCGGCTGTGGACGAACTCGTCGAGGCTTTGCGTTGAATCGTGTTTCTCGAGGCGGGCGAGGAGCGCCACCAAATGATGCACGCTGCTATCGGCCTGTTGCGCACTCGCCTCGAGGAGGTCGAAGAATTTCTGATCGTGCCCTAACAATTGTTTTATCGAGAACATGGTGACCTCTTCGGAATTGCGGTTGCTTCTGCCGTAATAAAAATTCTCATTTTGCCAAAGTCGAATCTTGGAACTCCAGTCGTGATCTGAAAGCTATTCCGGAACAAAAGGCTGATGCCGGATGTCTTCCGCGGCCGCGGCGTAGACGGCGTCCTCGCCGATGTTGGTGGCGTGGTCGCCGATGCGTTCAATGTGCCGGGCGATGAAGACCAGGTTGATGTAGCCGCGCATTTGCTCCGCATCCTCGATTGCGCGCGCGAGCAGGCATCGGGCGACGTCCTTGTTCATCGCGTCGAGCGCTTTGTCGCGTTCTTTCAGCGCCCGCCCCAGATCGGCATTTTCTCGAATGTAAGCCTCGATGCTATCGGTCACCATCTGCCGCGCGTGCGCGCCCATGGGCAGAATCAGTTCGGCCTCGGCCAGCGGAGGATGCTGGGCGAGCTTGCGTGCCCGCCGCGCCAGGGCGACCGACTCATCGGCGATGCGTTCCAGATTCGGCGACAGTTTCATGGCCGCGACGACGCGCCGAAGATCGGATGCGACTGGTTGAAAGCGGAGGAGGAGATCGATTCCATCCTTATCGATTTGCTTCTCGAATTGATTGATCTCCTCGTCGTCCGCGATCGTTTGCAAGCAGAGATCGGCGGCGCGCTGGTGCAATCCGTTGAGCGCATTATCCAGGCTCCGCGTCGTCAGGACCGACATGGCGATGACGTCGTTGCGCAGGGTCGCGAGCGCTTCATCGAAGGTCGTGAGGATGTGTTTGGATGAATCCATGTATTTTTCAAGACAACGCCAGAAATTCGGGCGGAGGGAAAGCGGAACGGCGACATCCCTGAAAATAAGAACGCGAGGGCAGGGACTGAGAAGGGCACTTCATCGGATTTTGGGCTTGACTCGGAGGACGCAATTTGTGCGATGATGCCATGCACTATGATTACTTATCCTGATCGGTTTATCGTCAGGTGCCAATCACTTCTGGCGGTGGGTGCGTTGTTCATCTGCCTGCTCTTGGTCGCTTCGGCCAGTCGCGCAGATTTGCTGTTCTCGGAGAGCTTTGATTATCCGCCGGGACCGTTGGTCGGGGATGGCCCGCCGCCCGGAAGCCCGCCCGATCAAAGCGCCTGGATGTTGTCGGTGACTTCCCCAACGGTGATCGCGACCGGCCTGCGGCATAATGGAGTTTTCTCGACGGGCGGTGCGGCGGAAGTTTTCTCAGCTTTTAACAATGGCAATAGCGCGTTTGCCATGTCGACGCCAGTCAATAGCGGGGTGGTCTGGCTGGGTTTTCTCATCGAGCGGGTGGATGGAAGGACCTTCGGCTACGCCGGAATCGCGCTCCTGACTCCGGATGGGTCGCCCCCGCTGGGAGTGGGTCTGAATTACGCCTACATCTACTACGGGTTGGATAATGATACCGGCGAGCAGGGTGGAGAAGCATTGACGGCGGTCAGACCAGGCAAGGGCAAAGTAGACTGGCTAGTGGCAAGGCTTGATTTCAATGCCGGGACCGAGACGCTATATGTCAACCCGGTGAAGAATAGCGCAGGTACCTTATCCGCTGAAGGCACTGCGCAGCTGCGCATGATACCATCGTTCCAGGGCGCCGGCTTCAATCAAGTGCTGGTGCACGACGGCTACGTCGAGGGTAACTATGTGATCGATGAGGTGCGAATCGGTGATACGTTTACTGAGATTCGCACTGGAAAGTAGGCGGGTAGATTTTGGCCGTCGAGTTTCCCGTCCCGGCGTCAAACGACTTCCCACCCGCTACTGCTGGAACGCAGTCCCCACGTCACTCGGACAGTTACTCGCCTCGGTCGTAGAGTTGCCGTTCTTGCCGCCGCTGCGCAGAGTCCAGCACTCTCCGAGCGTAGAGCAGTAACAGATCTCGACCGTGACCCGAAAGCGTTCCGTGTTCAATTGCGCCCAAAGCGGGTTGGACTTTTCGAATGTGACAGGGTTGCCCTCCGAATCGTGCGGGATAAGGACATCCACCGACTCACCGGCCGAGTAGACGTGCCTGCTCAGCCCGCTCTCGGAAAACTTATGTTTCCCGGCCCGACGAGCTTGTCGAGCGCTTCGTTCCAATCGCGTACAGGCTGTCCATCCACCTTCACCGCGACGTGCCGGATGATCGCCGGCCCGACGCCCTTGTTGTCCACGGTAAAGCGAATCATCGGTCCGTTGCTGGTATCGAATTCCAGGATAGGCCAGACCGCGGCGCGCACCTGCTGGCGCTGCATGTAGGCGGTGTAAGCCGAGACAAAGAGCGCCGACATCCCGATTAGGGTCGCGATCGCCGTTTCGTATCGGCTGACGCGTGCACTCCCTTCCCTGGCCACGGGTGGACGCTAGCGTCGTGCCGGCAAATGCCAAGCGATTCGTCGATTCGCCTGGCGCCGAAAAGATCAATCCTCAGCCCGACGGTCGGCAGCGACTCCGCCGCGCGCGCTTCATCGAAGGCCGTGAGGATGTATGGAGGCTGCTCCAGATGCCGTTCAGGGCAAAAGGAGAAACTCCCGTGCCGTGCCGGACAAGAGTTGCGCCTTGTCTACTGGTGAAAGGTCTGGCATCGCCTCGATCCGTTCGCCCGGGTGGGCTTCGCCTAACGGGAAGGGATAATCCGAGCCAAGCGCGATGCGTTGCGTTCCGAAGAGTTTGCACAACAGGCGCAGGGCATCGGGATCGTGGACTAACGAATCGACATAAAAGCGCGCGGGCCGCGCCGTTCCCTCCTCATCGACCCGCGCCAGATAGCTGCGCGGGTTGACCTTGTTTTCGATCGCGACCAGATCCGGCCGGACATTAAAGCCGTGTTCGATACGGCCGATCGTGATTGGGAACGCGCCCCCGCCGTGGGCGAAGGCGACGCGCAGATAAGGAAAGCGCTCGAAGACACCGCCGAAGATCATCGAGCAGATGGCGAGCGAAGTTTCGGCGGGCATCCCGACCAGCCACGGGAGCCAGTATTTCGGCATCCGCTCTTTGCCCACCATGTCCCAGGGGTGCACGAAGATGGCGGCGCCGACTTCTTCGGCCGCGCTCCAGACGGCGTCGAGCGAGCGATCGTCGAGATTGCGGCAATGCTCCTGATTGCAGTGGTCGTTGGCGTCGACGTGCGACCCGATCTCCACCCCGCGCAGACCAAGCTCGAGCACGCACCGTTTCAATTCTCCCGCAGCCAGTTCCGGATCCTGCAACGGAATCGTGCCGAGGCCGGTGAAACGAGTCGGATGCGCGCGCACCACTTCCGCGATGTGATCGTTTAAGAGTCGCGAGAGATCGAGTCCGTCGGCCGGCTTTGCCCAATAGCTGAACATCACCGGGACAGTGGAGAGCACCTGCACCGCCACGCCGTCGCGGTCGCACTCCTCGATCCGCCGCGTTGGATCCCAGGCGTTGTCGCCGATTTCACGAAAGAAGCGGTCCCCAATCATCATCCGAGCGCAGCAAGGACGATGGTGCTCCAGTCTAACGAATCCAGCGTAGCCGTATTTCGCGTCGAGATCGGGCCACTCCCGCGGGAGGATGTGGGTATGCAGGTCGATCTTCATGAGTGTAGCGGCGCGCGTGTCGCGCGCATCCGCAACTCTGCGGCTGACACAGCCGCCTCTACACTGCTATCCATTAGAACGGCTTGGTGGGCTCGGGCTGCGGGACCTTGTATCCGCATTTCCTGCAGGTGCGCCGCGCGTCGTCGTTCCAGAAATCGAGCATCGCCTGGCTGAAGGCTTTGACGATGTCCGCGCAATCGAAATCGATGTCTTCCACGAGCGCGCCGCATTGGTCGCAGTAGAAGATGACGTGCTCGTGCTCGCCGGCGGGCCGGCGGCGTTCCACCACCACCCCAATCGTGTCGGGAGGACGGACCGGTGCGTGCGGAACGTTAGGCGGAATGAAGAACGTTTCACCTTCGCGCACGAGGTGATCGACGATCTGGTCGCCCTCGCGGATGCGCACTTTGATGTCGCCTTTGAGCTGGTAAAAATATTCCTCCGAATCGACGAGGTGAAAATCGTTGCGTGCGTTCGGTCCCTTGATGACCATGACGAAAAAGTCGCGCCCGTCGTAGAGATACTGGTTGCTGACCGGCGGTTTGAACTTGTCGCGATTGGTCTCGATCCAGTTTTCCAGGTCGACTGGCGGTTGCACTTTTGTTTCCATGGGTTGCGTTCTAAACTGCGGGCAGAAATTGCCCGACGTCAAATCGAGTTGGACGACCGAGATCCTGGGCGAGCGGCCTCTGGCTCTGAAGAGCCGACGGCTCGGAGAGAAGCTCGTCCCTCCGGAGGGTCATGCTCCCGCATGACCGGTTTGTTTACGTCCCGCGCCGTTCGCGCTTGCCGTCGTACCAAAGTGCAAGTTTCGCCCGGCTCCGCACGGCGCGTTTTCCGCCGGCCACAATCAAGAAGCTCTGAGAGAGAAGGGAACGTCGGGAATGCATGCGCAGTTTGCGCGCGGAGGTGACGATCGGTTCGCGCAGAATCCTGAAGGGACCCAGCTTCTTGAGCGCAAGGGTGAAGTAAACTTCTTCCCCGGCGAAGTATTGTTCATCGAAACCGCCCACCGCTTCGAACGATTCGCGGCGGGTGAAGAGGAAGGCGCCGGCACCAAGACGGGCGATGCCAAAGTAGATCGCGGAGAACGAGCGGAGAAAAACACGCGCCCCGAATCCGGCTTCGCCATCCATCGCGACGCGCGCGCTGCCCCCGGAGCAACCGGCCTTGAGGGCGGCGACTCCCGCGCGCACGTGTCCCGGCGCGATGCGCGTATCGGCGTCGACAAAGAAGAGGATCTCGCCCCGCGCAACGCGGGCGCCGGCGTTGCGCACCGCGGCGATTTGCCGATGATTCACGGTCACGATTCGCGCGCCGAATTCCTGAGCGATCTCGGCCGTGGCGTCGGTCGAGGCGTCATCGGCAACGATCAATTCGAAAATCTCGCCTGCCTCCCGGGCCGCGCCGAGAATGGCCCGGAGAGTTGCCGGCAGCTCATGCTCCTCGTTATGCGCAGGGACGACGAACGAGAGCTTCGGCGGCGCGTCGGCCGCTACGAGATGTAAAAAAAGCAGAAGCGTCTCACGCGCGCAGTTGTATCCGGCTGGCCATTGGCTGGCGCGAGGGCCGGCGACATTCAGAATTTCGATCGCGTGGGCGCTCACAAATTCCGCAAGCCTCTCGGCCGCTTGATCCCACGATCTGCAATCATCATCGAGGAGCAGTAAAGGTTTGCCGACTTGGCGACAAAAATCCGCAGTCGCCTTCGTCCCGCCCTGCAATTGGGCGGAGTGAAAAATGACGGTGCCATCGGAGTCGCGCACGTTTTGCATTGTCCGTTCCAAATAGCCGGCGCCGGGCAGTTCGCGGAGCGGATATTTCTCCGGAATCGGGCCGGTCTCGGAGAGCCGACCTTCCGGGCACCAGCCGCCGCAGGCCACGCCTAACGACAGGGTGGCGTCGAGCGCGGCGCGGTCGATTCCCGTTTGCCCGCCGGAAATGATTTTCATTCAGCGCGACCGCCGCGCCTCCTCGTCGAGCGCGAGATAATCTTCCCGCGGCGGGCTGAAGGTATCGATGACGGTGGTGTCTTCGATCGTCTCCACGCCGTGAGGCACGTTACTCGCGAGATAGAAAGCGGCGCCGGCCGCGAGCTCGTGCGGCACGCCCGCTACGATGAGCTTCATCCGGCCTTTGATAACATGCGCGATCTGCTCCTGCGCGTGCCTGTGTTCGGGCAGACGGCTGCCCGCGGTCAACTCGGCGCGCATCTGATACATGGTGGCGCCGGTGGCGATCGCGCGGCGTTTGATGCCGGGAGCGATGTCGATCCACGGGTTTTCATCTTCGTTCACGGGGAGACCATGCCGGATTTCAGGCGCGGTTGCAAAGGCGCCGGGCGCTTTGCTCTGGGCCTCGTGTCAACGCAAAAGATCGATTACGAGCACGAGCAGGAGCACGAGACGGAGAAAAACGGGGGCTTTCATTGCCTTGACGCCAACCTCCGTTCAATCTCCGCCATGCGCGCGATGCAACCGGCCGTCGGCCTAACGAATCCGCTAGTGCGCGGGACGCTGGTCGCGCTCGTGCTTTTGTTTTTTGCGAGCACCAATCTGCCCTGGACGCTGGATGATTACGACCAGGCGAAACAGGCCTACACCTCGTTCGAGATGGTGGGGCAGGGGCACTGGCTCTACCAGCATACGCCTAACGAGAGCGTGGCGACGAAACCGCCCCTGGTCGGCTGGGTCTCGGCCGCGCTTTTCGAGGTGACGCGCTGGTGGGAGGGGGCCTGGCGCATCCCGTCGTTCGCCGCAGCGCTCGCGCTGCTTTGGCTGATCGCGCGCGAAGCGAGCGCGGCTTACGGCAGCGTTGGCGGCTTGATCGCTCTGGCCGCGTTTGGTCTCAATCTGCTGTCGCCGCGGCTGGCCACGCTGGTGCGGACCGACATGCCGCTCGCGCTCGTGACGTTTCTTGATCGGCTGGCAGATCTGGCGCAAGATCCGTCGGCGGAAGCATGGACGACGCGCGACCGGACGATCGCTTTCGTGCTCCTGGCGAGCGCGATGTTGATCAAGGGGCCGATCATCTACGCCTTCATTTTGCCGGGATTGATCGTCTACCAAATCCTGCGGCGGAAGAGTGGCGCGCCGAGTGCCTGGAGCGGTTGGTGGCCCTGGATTTTGTCGCTCGCGATTTTTCTCGCCTGGGCGATCGGCGGAATCGTTAGGCAGCCCGGCTTCTACGAGAGCGTGGTGGTGAGGGAGTTTGCCGGCCGCTTTACCGAGACGATTCACAAACCGCAGCCGTTCTATTTTTATCTTCCGCATCTGCTGCACAAATTTGCCCCCTGGAGCTCCTGCTGATTGGGCTGGCGATTTTTTTCTGGCGCCGGCGCGGGCGCTGTCCGATGCAACCGGAGACGCTCTGGCTGGTTTGCTGGAGCGTCGGCGGGCTGATCCTGATGTCGATCATTCCCTCGAAGCGGGTCGATCGGATTTTTCCGATCGTGCCGCCGCTTTGCCTATTGTTAGGCGCGCAGGTCGCGGCGGTGGGGCGAGGTCGAGCAATGGCGCGTGAAAATGCCAGCCGTGGCTGACGGCCGCCCTCGTCTTTGCCGTCGTCTTCACTGGCGGCTACGCGGCTTGGAAAATCGGCCAGGCGCGCCACGAGCGAAGCGATGCGCTGGTGCGATTCTCGCGCGAGGTGCGGGAGGAGGCTGCGCAACGTGGCTGGCGCTACGAAGTGGTGGGCGGACGGGAGGAAGGGATGCTGCTTTACCTGCGGCGCGATCATTTTCTCCCGCCTGACGACGCCGTGACGCAATGGAAAGCCGGCCAGCTCGATGCGCTGGTGGTGCGCAATCAGCCGGCGCGGCCGTGGCTGGAGCTGCTGCCGGGGGCGGAACTGCGGTTGGTTTCGGAGAAAGCAGCGGAGCTTCCGCGATATTCGCTCTTCGTGCGAGCGAAGGGTCGGTAGTGGCACTTCTTCTCGTGCTCCTGCTCGTAATCGTGCTCGTGCTCGGATCCGTTTGGATTACGATTACGAGCACGAGCGCGAGTAAGAGGCCGCGAAAAGCGCGCTCGACATCTCGGCTCAGCCGATACGCTGCCTAGGCATTTCTTGCCTAACGAGCCGATGGAATTTCCCAAAGCCGAAATCGAAGCCCTCTGGTGCCCCTGGCGGGTCGAATATTTCGAGCTCGAGAAGCGCAACCCGAATTTTCTGTCCGATGCGGCCCAGGCCAGCGACGATGCCGCGCATCTCGTCCTCACGCGCCGCAAGAATGTCTTTCCTGATGATGAACCGCTATCCCTACGCGGTCGGTCATCTCATGGTCGTGCCCTACCGCAAAGACGGCGGAGCTGTCTTCGTTAGGCGAGAACGAGGTGCTTGAGCTCTGGGCGCTGGCTGTGCACGCTCAGGCGTTGCTCGCGGTCGACGATGAAAGCGCAGGGTTTCAATCTCGGGCTCAATCTCGGCGCCGCGGCCGGCGCGGGCGTGGCGGATCACTTGCACCTGCACATTGTGCCGCGCTGGACGGGGGACACTAATTTCATGCCCGTTCTCGGCGGGACGCGCCTGCTCTCGGAAGGATTGCAGGCGCTCTACGAGAAACTGATGTGGCGCAAAACCGCCTCGCAGACCTGACCGATGACGACGATTCCTGCCAATCCCACCTGGATCGAACCGCCGCCGCCGAAGCAAGGCGGTCTGGGCTGTTTCGCCAAAGGTTGTCTGGTCCTGGTCGTGCTCGCCGTTCTCGCGATTTTGTTACTCGGGGTCGGAAGCTATTTCTTCTTTTCGCGCGGGGTCATTGCCGTCGCGGCCCGTTGCGCTGCCGGTGGAGGAGCTTTCGCCGGAGGCACTCTCCGATGTTCAACAGCGGATCGAGCAATTCCGATGCAACCCCTCCGCGCCCACCGCTCTGCCGACGCCGATCGCCTGCGCAAGCCGACCTGGCAAACGAAACTGCTCCACCCGTCCGCGAGCGCCGGGGCGGGAGCTCGGTCGTGAGCGCGGTCGAGATCAACGGCCTTGATCGCCGACAACAAGAATTCGCGCGGCCACGCCTTTGTCACCCTCAGCGGCAACACGGCCAATGTGCAGATCAGCATCCCTTCGGACAAAGTGCCGGGCTTCCCGCGCGGCTATTTGAACGGGAGCTTTCGCCATTACGACCGACGGGCCGACGCCGATCACCGCGCTGCACGTTTCGAAAGATTCGCGGCGAACGGCTACTTCCGCTGCCGTCCGGCGTGCTTTCGATGAGTTATCGCGGCCGCTCAATTCTGGGCTATGCCGCTGGAATGCGATTGCGCCCTACAACGTCAGCACGGCCGAGATTCGCGACGGCGCGCTCGTGCTCTGAGCGGGGGCAGGTTGTAGGCGAGCGCTCCTTGGGATCGATCGAGGCAGGCGGAGCGCCCGCCTACGATCTTCGCCTACGGCTTGATGATCTCGCGCACGAAAACGTTGAGCTGACCGTCGGATTGCCGGCGCACCTCGGTCACTTCGAAGGGACGGCTCGCATCGCGGTCGAGGGTCGAGCCGGGCTCGGGAAGCGGCGCGCCGGCCGGGTAATCGACGATCACGCGCGCCTTGCGCGCCGAGTCCGCCGGGCTGTCCCCGTCTGGCCGCTCGATGGGACGAAGAACGGCGCGATTGCCGTCGGCGAAGTTGACCACGAACTGCCCGTTCAAATAAATGCGCTCGCCGCGGGTGCCGTTATTTGCCACCTCGCGCAGACCCGCCGGATCGAGGACGCGCCCGGCCGGCGCTTGCCGGGAGCGAAAGTTTTCCAGGTCGCGCCCGTCGTGGAAGCCAGCGCGACCGGCGGGCGAGGACGCAGTCACCGGCAACGCCCGCATCACCCTCGGAGGCGAGGCGCCGGAAGCGCGACCGCGAGTGCTGTTCGTTAGGCGAGGACCCGGCGAGACCGGCCCGGCGCACCGTCACCGGGGAGGCGGAAGCGACCGGGCGTGTCGCTTTCTTTCTTCTCCGCGAGCGATCGCACTGCGTTGCCGCCCGGCCGCAAGCGGCGGTGCGCCGGGCGCTTCCGTCAACGGCACGGCCGCTTCCACCCGGACGAGCGCATCCTCCGGCGGCGGGGCGGTTCTGGCCGGGAGGAACCCGACGATCGGCAATGTGCTGGTGGCTGGGAGCGAGCTTCGCGCGATAACTGTCGTAACGCACCTCGACCGTCCGGCGCGTCTCGGTTTTGAAAAGCGGCCAGCCGGCGGCGAGATTCAATTCGGTCGGCGGCTCGAGACTGAAAGTGCCGGTGCCGCGGGTGACCGCGTAGCTGCCGTAAAGCAACGGAATCGCCGTGATCTGGATGCGGCCATCGGGCAGCCGCTCGACGTGAATCACGGCCGAGAGATCGTGGCTGCGCTCGAAATTCACATCCATCCCCATCGCCAGCATCTCCGTGAGGAGCTTCGCGTCGTGTTCATCGGCGGTCGTGAAAACGTGCTCCATCAGGAGCTCCGGCTGCTCCACTGCGCGGGTCAGCGCCACCGCGCCCGGAAGTAAAGACGTCGTCCGGGGTCAGCTCGCGCGCCGCCATGATGTTGAAGCGGCCGACGACATAAGTGACGAGACCGTGCACCTGTTGGAAGTTGCGAATGAAATTGCGGGTCAGCTCCGCGTCCTTGCGCGCCAGCTCCGCCGGGCCCATCGCCGAGTAGCGGGAGTAAAGTTGTCTTCGGATTGAGAAATTCGCCGGCCGGCGCCGCGGTCAGGGCGAAACGTTTGGGCGGCTCGATCTTGTGCAGCTTCTGCAGGATGCGGTAACTCTCCGGCCGCTCCGGTTGGCCGAGGATGTAAAAGCTGCCGAGCCAGGCGGCGAAGACGACTCCGATGAGGAGGAGAATCAGCGATCGTCCAGGCGAAGTAATTGGTCTTCTTGCGCTGGAAGCCGTGGGGATCATCGAAGCGAAAAAGATCGGGTTCCATGCCAGGGACGCAGACCGTCGTCCGTCGAGTCGTCTCGTTAGGCCGGGCGGGCCGGCTCGAACGAAGTCCCGCAACCGCAGGTCCGGGCCGCGTTGGGATTGACGATGCGAAAGCCGGCGCCGGTCAGACCATCCTCGAAATCGAGGGTCGCGTCGCGCAGGAAATCGGCGCTCTCGGATCGATAAAAAACTCCACTTCATCGCGCCGCACGACGGCGTCGCCTTCCTGGCGCTGATCGAGCGACATCTCGTATTGCATGCCCGAGCAGCCGCCCTTGGCCACCTGCACGCGCAGACCCTTGCCGCCGCGGTCGGGCTGCTCGGCGAGAAGCGAGCGGAGTTGTCCGACCGCGTTGTCGGTGACGTTAATCATGCTGGGAAAAGCTATCGCGCGAGGGGGGCAAGTCAACCGGCGACCGGACACTCGTTAGGGAATAATTGTAGACGCTTCGCTCTGCGAAGCGCTCCCCTGGCTCGCGCCGCCCCGGCATGTGGGAACGAAGTCTGCGACCGCAAACCGACGAGCCGATCGCGGGGGGCAGGGAAAGCGCTGGAGGGCAACGCTCCGTCGTTGCCGTGTTCGATCGACCCCACCCGTCCGACCGGAAACACGGCAACGACGGAGCGTTGCCCTCCAGCATCGGGCCGGCCCAGAAGCTCCGCTCTTTGTCTTCGCCGAGCCAGCTTCAGCGCGGCGCGGTTTTCACCCAGCAACGCAACACTTCCGCCACGCTCCAGGCCTGCGCGATGCAGCCGCTCGCGAGGTGCGGCGCCTCGGCATCGAAGACTTCGCTGATCGTCCCGAGCCCGGCCTCATCGAGATGCTCGGGAAAAACGCGAAGAAACTCGCGCGCCGTGGCGAGTTCGTCAGGATGAAGTTTTAGCCAGGCGTCGATGAAGGGCCCGATCAGCCACGCCCAGACGGTTCCCTGATGGTAGGCGGCATCGCGCGTTTTCAAATCGCCGTGATAATTTTTCTTGTAATCGGGATGATGCGGCGAAAGCGAACGCAACCCGACGGGCGTGAGCAATTCGTTCTCCACCACCGCGAGCACGGAGGCCCAACGATCCTTCTGCAGCACAGGATGATCGAGTGAGATCGCGAAGACCTGGTTGGGGCGAATGGATTTGCCGTCGCTCCCGTTAGGCGCGTCGATGACGTCGTAGAGATAACCGCCCTCGTCGCACCAAAATCGTTTGTTAAAAGAGCGCTGCGCGCGTTGCGCATGTTCATGATAACGATTCGCCGCTTCCTCGTCGCCCGTCTCCCGCAGCCAGTTCGCGAGCAACTCAAGCGCATTGAACCAAAGCGCGTTGATCTCGACTGCTTTCCCGCGGCGCGGCGTGACGACCCAATCACCCAGTTTCGCGTCCATCCAGGTCAGTTGATAGCCTTCCTCGCCCTGAACGAGCAGTCCGTCCGCCGGGTCGACGTGGATATTAAACTTCGTCCCGCGCAAGTGACGCTCGACGATATCGCAGAGGGTGGGGAGGAGCGCCTGAAGCGTGGTGCGGTCGCCGGTGCCGGCAAGATAACGCCCGAGAGCATGGAAAAACCAGAGCGTAGCGTCAGCCGTATGATAAAGTCCCTCTCTTCCACTATCCGGAAACATATTCGGGATCAGGCCATTGCGGACGTAATGACGCGAAAGTGCGCAAAATATATCCGGCTTCGAGTGTGCGGCCGGTCGTGATCGTTAATCCCTCCAGGCTGATCATCGTGTCGCGGCCCCAATCGGTAAACCAATGATAGCCGGCGATGACCGTGCGCACCTCGTCGCCAGCGGCGTGCGCCCGGGCCTCTTCCTCCGTGCGCCCTGCCGGCATGATCACAAACTGGTCGGCCGCCAGGACTAACTCCGCGCCGACGCTGTCTTGCGCAAATGGCTGGGCCTGTTCGAGCAGACGCTCGCGCCGGCTCCGCTCGGCTGCATCAACCGCTCGCGGGGTCAGAACATCAAGGATGCTCCACTCTTCGATCGAAGCGACAAAGGTGGCGGTCTCGTTTTCCTGGAGGTCGATGCGAAAGATGCCGGGGCTCCAGAGATCGCCTTCGTAGTCATAACCGCGATCCAGTTCCGTCCGGTAAACGACTTCTCGAATCTTGCCCGGGTCGACCAGAACATCGCAATCGCAGTCGGAAAGCCGCAGGCGCAGCGGCGGGAATTTTCTCTCCGCCGGCGACCACTTCATAGCGCCCATCCCTGGTCCGAATTTCATAGGGTGCCTCGGGCAGGCCATCCACCCGATCCTCGTAGTGCCGGAAATTGAAGGCCGGGCGCACTTCGAGTCGCGGCAGCTTCCCGGGGCCGCTCACCCGGTAGCTGACGAGCACCGTATTCTGCCGATGCGGCATCATGATCCGTTTCTCGATCGTTAGGCCGCGCACGGCAAAAATCCAGACCGGCAAACCCTGTTCCAGCCGAAACTCCCGAAAATAAGTCGCGCCCTTCAGATCAAGCTCGCCGCGGACGCGCTCCTCCCCGCCTAACGAAACGACATCGTCCGGTCCGAAACGAAGAACCTCGGAAGCGTGGCTCCACATGATGGTGCGGCCAAGGGGCGCAGGCAGGGCCGCGACGAGCAGACCGTGGTAGCGGCGAGTGACGGCGCCGGAGACCGTGCCGGAGGCGTAACCGCCGAGCCCATTGGTCACGAGCCATTCCCGGGCAAGCAGGATTTCGGGCGAGGATTGTTCCGGTTCCCACGGCATGACCCGCGTCAGGGGGGCTCGGCTTTGATTCGCGAGATGCATGGAAGCCGGAGAAATCGCCAGCCGCAGCACGACAGCAGCTTTCGTCGGAATAATCCAGCCTGTCTTTTGGCGACCGCCGATTCGGCGCGAGAGGAAAAGAGGCTCGGCGAGAAGCGGGAATAAATCCACTTCCCGCCTGCTCTCTTCTTCGATAAGACTGCGCCGGGCGCGCCTCGTATGTTCAATCCGATCAAACGTTACACCCACTGGCTGCACACCCGCTGGCCGGCCGGCGTGGTCGAAAAACTGCCGGAGTCGGGCGAGCTCGGCGCTGACCAACATTCCCGGCGTGCGCATCGTCGGCGATCTCACCGGCATTCCGCTGCTCAAATTTTCCTCCAAAACCGGCGCGGAAGCGGTGCGCGCGATTTTGGCCGAGCCGGATTTTCGAAAGGACGAAGGTCGAAGGATGAAGGATGAAATCCTCGATCTCGCGATCGTCGGCGGCGGCGTCTCGGGTGTCTCGGCGGCGATCGAGGCGCGGAAGGCCGGGCTGAATTTCAAGATCTTCGAGGCGACGCAGCCGTTCTCGACCGTCGCGAATTTTCCGAAGGCGAAGCCGATCTACACCTACCCGACGGAGCTGAAGCTCGAGGGCGGACTCCAATTCACGAAGGATGTGAAGGAGGCGCTGCTCGAGGAAATGGAAGCGCAGCGCAAGGCCGCCGGGATCGAATTCACCGACGGCGCGGATCGAGCGGCTCGAAGCGCAGCGGGAACGAAATTCTCCTTCATCACGGCGACAAGGCGAAGACGCGTCACGCGCGCGCGGCGGGTGATCGTGGCGATCGGACGGAGCGGCAATCATCGCAAGCTCGGCTGCCCGGGCGAAGATCTCGACAAGGTCTATAACCGGCTCTACGACCCGAAGGATTTCAGCGGCAAAAACGTGCTCGTGGTCGGCGGCGGCGACAGCGCGCTCGAATCCGCCATCGCCCTCGCCGGCTCCGGCGCGAAGGTGACGGTGAGCTATCGCAAACCGGAGTTCGCCCGGCCCAAGCCGGAGAACGTCGAGAAGCTCAAAATGCTGGAGCACGATCCGAAGGCGGATGTGCAGGTCGAGCGCCCGAGCTCGGAGCGGGTCACGACGGCGTTCACGAGCGAGATGATGAAGAACGCGCCGGCCGGGCTCGGTCACGCTGGCGCTGGCGACGAACGGTCACCCGGATCGAGCCGGACAAGGTGACCCTGAAGAAGGACGACGGGAGCGAGACGCGTTTTGCCTAACGACGTCGTTTTTTCCATGATCGGCCGCGAAGCGCCGCTCGATTTTTTCCGGCGCAGCGGGCTGCATGTGCGCGGCGATTGGCGCCCGCTCACCTGGATCAGTTGCATCGCCTTCCTCGCTCTTCTGCGTCGTGCTCTACCATTGGAAGAGCAACCATCCGCAGGAATTCCCGGTGCAGCGCTGGGCGAGCCAGCACCACGCCTTTCCCTACAACGTCCCGCAAGCGATCGACTCGGTCGGCGGCAAAATCGCCGAGTGGTCGAATCGCGAAACCAACCTCCTCTACACGATCAAGCGCGGGCTCGGGAACCCGTCCTTCTATTACACGCTTGCCTATTGCACCTGCGTCGTTGTTTTCGGCATCCGGCGGATTCGGCGGCGGCGCACGCCTTACGTGAAGTGGCAGACGATCGTCGCTCATCTGCTCGCAATGCATCCCGCTCTTCATCCTGCCGGAACTCATCCTGCCGTGGATGGGACACAACGGCTTCTTCGAGCCGGGCCATCCGTTGCGCTGGCTGGCCGATCATTTGTTTGAAAGCTATGACGGCTCGTTAGGCCACGAGCGCGCTTACTGGCGCGCTTACGGGTTCATCCTCGCTTTCCCGCTCAACGTCTACAACGTCTTCACCGATCATCCGATGTGGCTCTGGCTCGGGATCTGTTTTCTCCAGACCTTCGTCATCATTCCGCTCATCATTTTCCGCTGGGGCAAAGGCGCCTACTGCGGCTGGATCTGCTCCTGCGGCGCGCTCGCCGAGACGATGGGCGACACCCACCGCGGCGAAGATGCCGCACGGGCCGTTCTGGAATCGGCTCAACATGGTCGGGCAGGCCGCGCTTCTTTTCGCGTTCGCCATTCTTGGCTTGCGCATCGCCGGCTGGGTCGCTCGGCGAAGAGTCGTGGCCGACCCATTGGTATCACAAGCTTTTCGAGGGCATCCCGTTTCTGAACTACGCCTGGAGCGTCGATATCTTCATGGCCGGCATCCTCGGCGTCGGACTTTACTTTTGGTTCAGCGGCCGGGTCTGGTGCCGCTTCGCCTGTCCGCTCGCCGCGCTCATGCACATCTACACGCGCTTCTCGCGCTACCGGATTTTCCCCGACAAACACAAATGCATCTCCTGCAACGTCTGCACGTCGGTCTGTCATCAGGGCATCGACATCATGAACTTCGCCAACAAAGGCCTGCCGATGGAAGACCCGGAATGCGTCCGCTGCTCCGCCTGCGTCCAGCAATGCCCGACCGGCGTGCTCCAGTTCGGCCGCTTCGATGGCGAGGGGAAGATCATTCTCGATAAACTTCCGGCCTCGCCCGTGTTTATGCGGGAAGGAAGTTAGGCGCCGCCCGGCCTGGTTGCCAGGCCGCCGTGCGAATACTGGCTGAACAGGCCTAGCCACGGTGGCCGAGGGCTAACGAACCCGGGCGATAAATCCGTGGTTGACGCCGTCTCCTCTGTAGGTACGTGCCGCAGATCAAACCAGCATCGTTGATCCCAGTGAGGAGCGTTCCCAGCGCTCCGAATAATCGAAGGAAACAAATTTGTCGGGCAATTTCAGAAGAAGCCCGTGCGAATCGTGCCACCCGACAACCAAATCCTTGTTATTGATCGCAAGCAGTTTGGTTTGCCCGGAGCCGGGAAAATCGAGCGGGAAGGTCAAGCTTCCGTTTCCGCCCCGGAAGAAGCCGTGATAAGTCGACGTTGAACTATCGACGTAGTCGCCGACTACTTCTTTACTGGCATTAATTGAGTTGGCGTCGGTATATGAGGACGAGCCAACACTGAAGCATTCAACTGCTCCAGCAACATCGAGAAAACCCTCGCGCCCGACGGCTGTACTTCGGAAGCTGCCCACAATGTAACCAGCGTCGTTAATGCCGTAGAGATAGGTCCAGATCGCTCCTGCTATGTCATATTGGGTAAAAACGCGCTTCGAGAGGATGTAGCCGTGATAAGCGCTGTCGGCGTCATTGAAGAAAGAACCGACGACGACGCGCGCTACTGATCCCACTCGATGTGGTGTAAGTTCCTGTATCATCGTTTGGCGCAACAATAGGTGGGCTGAACGTGCCGTTGCGATAGCGCACAAAGCCCTTGGTTTCGTGTGCAGAGTCGAGATAGATGCCGGTGCGGGCGACGTGGCGGCTCCTATTCGTAGCGCAGCGCCTTCACCGGATCGACCCGCGCTGCGAAGTAGGCGGGAATGAGCGCGGCTAACGAACAGATGATGAAGGCCGCGATGCAGATTTTTACCACGTCGCTCGGGATCACTTCCGCCGGGATTTGCGAGAACTGGTAAACCTCCCTCGGGAAAATCTCGATGTGCAGGGTGTGGGCCAGCCATTGGCTGAACTCGTTCCGAAAACGGATCAGCGTCATCCCGAGCCCGAGGCCGGTGAAAGTGCCGAAGACGCCGACGACGATCCCCTGGAAGAGAAAGACGGCCATGATCTGTCCGATCGTCGCGCCGACGGCTTTCACGATGCCGATCTCGCGCCGCTTTTGCACTGTCACGGTGATGAGAGTGTTCATGATCCCGAAAGCCGCCACCACCACGATGAAGAAAAGCAGGAACGCCATCACCGTGCGTTCCAGTCGAACAGCGTCGAAATACTGCTTGTTCATCTCGATCCAGGTCTGGGCGTATTCCGGCGGCTTGAGATATGGTTCGATCGCCTCCTTCACGTGCGCCGCGTCGTAGGGGTCGACCGTCTTTACCGTCAAGCCGTGCAGCGAGTCGCCGAGACCGTAGAGCTCCTGCCCGATAAAAATTGGCACGAGCAAAAACTCGGAGTCGTGCAGATACTGGCCCGTCTCGAAAATACCGGTCACGGTCAGTTCCTTCGGGAGCACCACTTCACGCAGGTCGTCGATCGCCTGTTGCTTTTCGTCGCCTTTCTTTTGATCGAGCGCCTTTAGCTTGTCGAGAATCTCGCCGAGATTGCCGGGCGAGTAGACCGTGATCTTATCGCCCACGGTCACCCCGAGCTTCTGTGCCAACTCCACCCCGAGCACGGTCGAGTCTCCGTTCAGATCGAGCTTGCCCAGCTTGATGAATTTTCTCAGCGGAATGACCTTTTCTTCCTTGTCCGGATCGATCCCGCGGATCATGGGCGCGAGGCGACGATTCTGGAATTCCACGATCACCGGCCCCTGAATGTAAGGCGCGATCGCGACCACATCCGGGATCTCGCCAATTTTCACCGTCAGATCGCGCCAGTTGTTCATCACGCTCTCGGTCGTGACAAGAATGTGGGCGTCGAAGTCGATCACTTTTTGCCGCAGCTCGCGATCGAATCCGGTCATGACCGAGATAACCAGGATGAGGACGGTCACGCCGAGCGTCACCCCGAAGACCGAGACGAGGGTGATGATCGAGATGAAGGTGCGCTTCGGTTTCAGGTAACGAAGCGCGAGGAAAAGGCTGAACGGGAGTTTCAAAGCAGCGATACGGTTGCCGAAATCGCGGCTTTTCCAACGGGAATTGCCGTGGCGGAGAAATCCGCTAGGTTCTGCGCACATTTAGAAAGGCGCCCGCCGGGCGATTACATTCCTATGCTTTGGTATATCGTCATCATTCTCTTTGTTCTTTGGCTGGTCGGATTCCTGGGACTCCACCTCCTCGGCGCTGCCATCCACATTCTGCTCATCCTCGCGATCATCGTGTTCGTTATCGCGCTCGTGAAAGGGCTCTGATTTTTCCCCCGACGAAATAGTGTCACGCATCATTTGCCTCGGAAGCGGCGCGCGAGGAGTCTGGGGAGCGCACGCGCCTCGCGTGCTGGCGATGGCGCCCTCGCCATCGCGAACTTTTTCTCCAGGCAGAATTTTCGGCGAGGCGCCGAAAACGGCACGCGAGGCGCGTGCGCTCCCCGGAAAGACATTGCCAGCGCGCGCGGCAACTATCCGAGATCATGAATAGCGAAATCGTCGGGATCGACCTCGGCACAACCAATTCCCTCATCGGTGTAATGGAGGCCGGCTTCCCGATCCTGATCGCCGATGCCAACGGCGCGCGTCTCACTCCGTCGGTGGTGCATTTCCCGGAAACGGGCGAGCCGCTCGTGGGCGCGGCCGCGGACCGGATGCGGGCCGTGCAACCGCAAACGACCGCTTATTCGGTAAAACGTTTGCTCGGCTGGCGCAGCGAAGACGTCACGCCAGTAGAATTGCCGACCGATTACCATGTCGTTAGGCAGGCCGGCCAGCCGCTCCGCATCCGGGTGCGCGACCGCCTTTTCGCGCCGGAAGAAATCTCGGCGCTCGTCTTGAAAAAATTGAAACGGGACGCGGAGGCGGCGCTCCAGCGTCCGGTTTCGCGCGCCGTCATCACCGTGCCGGCGTATTTCAACGATGCCCAACGGAGCGCGACGAAAGCGGCCGGGGAAGCGGCAGGTTTTACGGTCGAGCGCATCATCAACGAGCCGACGGCGGCGGCTCTCGCCTACGGTCTCGACAAGCTAAAGGAGAAATCGAAGATCGCGGTTTACGACCTCGGCGGCGGGACCTTCGACATCTCGATCCTGGAGTTGGACCACGGAATTTTCCGGGTCCTTGCCACCAGCGGCAACACGCGCCTCGGTGGTGACGACGTGGACGCGGCGCTGATTGCTGATTGCGGATTGCCGATTGCTGATTGGCAGAAACGCGAACTGGTAATTGAAGCGAAGCATCGCCTCTCGACAGAAGAGTCGGTCCGGATCGATGTCCCGTTTGTCGAAGGGAAAAACCTCACCTACGAGCTGACGCGCGCCGAGCTGGAGAAGATCGCGCGCCCAATCATTCAGCGCACAAGGGCGCACTGCCTGCGAGCATTGGCGGACGCGAAAGTGACTGCTGCCGACCTCGACGAAATCATTCTGGTCGGGGGCATGACCCGGATGCCGTTCGTTAGGAAATTTGTGACCGACCTTTTCGGACGCGAGCCGAATACCTCGCAGAATCCGGACGAAGCGGTCGCGCTCGGCGCCACCATTCAGGCCGGCATTCTTTCCGGGGCGGTGCGCGACGTTGTCCTGCTCGATGTCACACCTTTGTCGTTAGGCATCGAAACTTTCGGAGGTCTGATGAACGTCATCATCCCGCGCAACTCGACCATCCCGGTGAAGGCGGGCGAGATGTTCACCACCGCCGTCAACCAGCAGCGCGCCATGAAGATCAAAGTCCTGCAAGGCGAGCGTGAGATGGCGACCGATAACTGGACGCTGGGCGAATTCGAAATCGACTTTCAACCGGCGCCGAAAGGCGTCGCCCGGGTCGGCGTGCAATTCGAGATCGACGCCGACGGCATCCTGCACGTCCTGGCCCGCGATACCAAAACCGGCGCCGAGAAAATCGTTGACCTGACCAGCGCGGTCGATGTTTCCGACGAAGCAGTCGAGGCGATGATTGGCGATTCGCTCGAGCACGCCTTTGCGGACATGAGCGAACGGACCTGGACCGAAACGCGTCTCAAAGCGGAGGAGATGCTGGCCGCGGTCGAGAAAGCACTGCCGCTTGCCGGCGATCGGCTTTCCAGGCAAGACCGAAACCGCATCGAGCAGATGGCAAACGAGGTGCGTCGGGCGATGGAAATACACGAAACACCGCGTCTCAAAGCCGCCAACGCCGCACTCGACGACGCGACGCAGGAACTGGCGGCTGTGATCGTCGAACAAGCAATGGCCGGATCCGCCGGTAAGGCCGAGGAATAGACGCAAGGGCCGCCGGGAGAAAGGGGAAGCGCCTTGCGCGCCGACCAGAGGATTTTTCAGCTTGAGCCTCCCTTTCCTGCCGCTTCTTGATTACGCCGTCTTATCAAAATCAAGTTTCATATGCTTAGACGCGACCGGCACATTCGTAGTGCGTCGCCTCAACCGCGCAGGTCGCTACTGCGCCCGCCGATTTCAATGGACAATCACGCCACATTTCGAACAAGATCAGCGCGTGAAATTTGCTCGTTTGTTGCGAAGAATGCTTCTGCTTTCCGCTCTGGTATGCTGCACAACCCAAGCTATCGGGGAGGAGAGTTATCAAGGTCAGCCGCTCACCCAGGTAGAGTTTACCCGGCTGGTTCCAATTACTTATCCCTTACACACCACTCAGTTTACTGCGCTCAGGCCAACGAGCTACCCGGTGATTCAGCCGGGTGTTGCACGGGTTCACATTATTGAAAGGCTCGCGCATCCGATGGAGCAGCCGCTCTTACGCACTCATTGAGTGCCGGACGCGGTGAAGTCGCCGATGGTCTGGGGAGGGCACGCGCCTCGCGTGCTGGCGACGGCGCCCTCGCCATCGCGAACTTTTCTCTTCGCTGCATCTTGCACGCTTGGGGGGCAAAATCCGTAGCGGTGAGGCACCGCAACCAGCAGGCGAGGCGCGTGCGCTCCCCAGACCAGTAGCCATCCGCTTACTGGAGGCTTGGCGAAGGCGTGGGCGCGGCGTTTTGCCGACGCGTTACGATCTCGTCGAGGAGTTGCTTTTCTTCTGGAAAAATCGAACCGGCTTTTGCGATGGCGATGTATTGATTGGCAGTTTCGATCTGATTGTCGTCGTCGAAGAGGAGCGCGGCGTAGACGGCGGCGTGCGGGTCGCGCAGTTGATCGGGCGAGAGCTTTTTGAGGACCGCGATTCCGTTCGCCGTTTGCCCGGTGCTGTAGAGGGCGAAAGCATAGGTGACCGCGGCGGCGGTATCGTTAGGCGATTTTTCGTAGGCTTGCCGGGCCAGTTCGCGGCCGGCGGCGGTGTTGCGGTCGAGGAGCAAGGCGAGGCGGGCGGCGTCGGTCGCCAGGCCGATCTCCTCCGGCGAACTTTCGTGAAGTCTCTGCGCAGTCAGGCGCAGGCTGGGAAGGTCATTCTTTTCCCGATAGATTTTGTAAAGCGCATCGAGCGCCTCGCGTCGTGTTGCCGGGACTTTCGCAACCTGCAGCCACAGTAATTCCGCCTGGCCGGTCAGATCCCACTTCGACGCGAGCCGCGCCAGGCCCAACTCGTGTTCCGGTTTCGAGGCGGCCGCTTTCTTTGCGGACTCCCAGAGAGAATCGAACTCGGTCTCGGCCACCGTCCCGCGAGCCTGGCGTACGGCATAAGCCTGGTAGGCGAGGCGCAGATAGTCGTCGTCTCCCCAGAAGCCATTGCGAGTCCAGCGTCTTAAGCGCGACCAGTTTTTCGTCTGGGCGAGGACGGCCCCGACCGCGATCGCGACTGGCGGTCGACTCGTGAGATCGGCCGGCAATTGCTCGCTCCATTTCAAGGCTTCGTTCGCGAGGCCATGCTCGTTCATCCACACGAGGAGCTGCGCGAGATCACCGGCGTGGCGCGCCGCGACGGGTTTCACCTTGCCGAGGAGGGCGTTG
Source organism: uncultured Verrucomicrobiae bacterium (assembly GCA_963737995.1). Taxonomy (GTDB): domain Bacteria; phylum Verrucomicrobiota; class Verrucomicrobiia; order Chthoniobacterales; family UBA10450; genus Palsa-1392. The sequence goes on along the minus strand of CAVTUV010000007.1, from coordinate 193,284 downwards.
AACTGTTTCGGGTTGAGCTTTCGGTAGAGATCAAGGCAAAGGAGGTAATCGGCAAAGGTGACTTGCGGACTCATCTGCAACTCCTGGGCGAGGGCATTGGCGGCGTCGGTTTGGTTTTGCCGGAGCGCGTTGTCGAGCAAGGCGCGCAAGGCCTCAGTGCGAAACTGTGGCACCTTGCTCAGGCGCTCGAGCTGGTTGCGCGCCGTCGCATTTTTCTCCGGATCGGGCGACTGGACTTCCAGGACCGCGAGATTGAATTGGTAAACATCGTTAGCCGGTTCGGCCGCAACGGCGGCGGCGAAATGGCGTTCTTCCTCCGCGATGTTTCCCTGGGCGCGCGAGAGCCAGCCAGCAACAACGTGGTAGGCGGCTTTCTCCCAGTCAGCCGGGTCAATCCGGGCGAGGGCGCCGCGCGCCACGTCGAGCTGGCCAAAGCGGAGAGCAGCGGAGGCGAGGTTAAGCTGACTATCGAGTCCAGGATCGAGCCGCGCGATCTGAGCCCGCCAGGCAACCGTCTCGGAGTTGTTCTCTTTTTCGGTCGCTTCGGCGAGAATCCGGCTCGCTTCAACGGATTTGGAGTCAATGTTGAGCGCCTTGCGGGCGAGGGCGTCGGCAGCCTCGAGCTGCCCGCGCTCGAGCTGGTTGGCGGCCTGGGCAAGAAGGCGCGTCTCATGCCAGCGGCTCCACCCTTTGCGCGCCGAAGAATAGGTGAAGAGACCGACTCCGAAACCGAGCACGACGAAGAGGCAGACGAGAAAGGAGTTGCCAATCCGCAGCCGCCGCTTCCAGGAAACCCGGCTGCGCCGTCGGCGGCGCACGCGCTTTGAGTGTTCGGGCATGCTGCCGTCTCCTTAGCGGTGCGGTGAAGGCTGAGACCTCTCCCGTTGTCGCCGGGATCGATGACCCCGGCCCGCTGGTAGCCGGCCGCGTTTGCCGTGATCAGTGATCCCGGCCACAACGCAGATGTTCGCGCGCCATCCCATCAAGGCTAGGGTGCCGCCTCAGCTTCGTGCTCGGCTTGCTGGACGACCGGGACTTCCTCGATGCTCTCGATCACTTCCTCACGCAGTCGTTCGCCCCAGACGTAGCGAGCGAGCAAGACCTTGATCGTGGCGGTGAGTGGGATGGCGAGGAGCGGGCCGAGCAGACCGCCGATGAGCAATCCCCAGATGAAAATGGAAACGATCACCGTCATCGGATGCAGCCCGACCGAGTTGCCGACGATGCGCGGAGCGTAGAAAAGGCCTTCCAGATTTTGCACAACGATAAAAATCATCGTGACCCAAAAAGGATGCCACCAGTCGCCCCACTGCGCGGCGGAGATCAGGACCGCCGGGATCCAGCAGATCACGATGCCGAGATAGGGAATCATGGTGAGGGGGACGACGAGCAAGCCGATCAGAGGAGCAAAGTTCAGCCCCAGGGCCGTAAGACAGCCGCCGATGAGAAGGCCATCCACAAGGCAAACGAGGAGCTGACCGCGAAAGTAGGCGATGACGTAGCTGTTGATTTGCGAGAGCGTGGTCGCGACCTCGTCTTTGAGCGGTGAATTGCGCAGCGGCAGATATTCCTTCCAGCGGCGTTGGATGGCGGGTCGCTCCTTGAGGAGGAAGAAGGAATAAATCGGCACCATGACCAGGCTGAGGAGAAAGCCGGTGACGCCAAGAAAGCCGCCGACACTGGTCTTGATCAACAACCAAAGCTTCGAGGCAAGATCCGGTAGCTGTCGTTCAATCGCCGGAAGTTGCTTTTGCACCCAGTCCTGAATGCGCTGGCGATCGGCGGAAGTAAGTTTTGTCGATGCGGGTCCGATCACTTCACCACTCGGGGAAACCACCTTGGCGTTTGATCTCGGAGTCGGGGTGGGGGTTGGCTCGGTCGAGGCCGACTCCGCCAGCAGCCAATTCACGAGGCCGGTGGCCGCGCCTTCTTTCCCTCCTCTAGAACTCACTCCGAAGGTGTGCTCGTAACGATAAATCAGGTCGACCACGCGATCGCGCGTGCGTTCGGTGAAGGCGGGCAATTGCTTGGCCAGGCTGACGCTTTGCACCGAAATGAGCGGCACGATCCACGAAATCATCGCCACCATGGCAAGGAAGGCGATGATAAAGATGGCCAGGACCGCCCTGGTGCGGCCGACACCGCGGCGCGTGAGATAAGTCACCACTGGATCGAGCAGGTAGGCGATGATGGCCGCGATCGCCACCGGGATGAGAATCGGTTGGAGAAACGCCACCACGCTCGCTCCTACCCAGACGACCGAGCCGACCACGACCACGAGCACGACGACAAAGATCGCAGTGAGCGCGGCCCACATCGTCTTGCGTTGCCAGGGTGTCGGATATTTCTTCATTTGCTCGGAGGCGCGCCCACTGCTGTGTCTGCGCTCATCTTCGTTTTAGCGGCCGCAATTTTTGCCGCCAGCTTTTTGTTAGTCTGGTCGAGGGCGAGCGATTTCTCCCAGTATTCGAGCGCTTTCGGCATTTCGTGCAGCATCGAATAAGCATCGCCAACGTGTTCGAAGACGGTGGCATCATCGGTCTTCAGGACGTGGGCCGCATTGAGAAGCTCGGCCAACCCTTGTTCATACTCTCCTCGGCGGTAATGCAGCCAGCCGAGGCTGTCGAGGTAGGCGCCATTCTCCGGGTCAGCTGCCAGCGCGCGCTTGATGTAGTCTTCGGCTTCGGCCAGATGCGTATTCTGGTCGGCCCACATAAAGCCGAGATAATTGTAGGCCTCGGCCGCGTCCGCCGGATCGAGCTGGATGGACTTCTTAAAAAGCTCGGCTGCTTTTTCGTAGAGGCCGGCGCGTTCCGCCGCGGCGCCGTATTCGAAAAAGAAGCGACCGTTGGCCACTTCCTGCCCCTCTGCTTCGCTTTCATGCAAAGCCTCCTCGAAAGTCGCGACCGCAACCTGCGCCTGCTTCGCTTCGCGCAGGGCGACCGCGAGCAAGTAGGTAATTTGCGAGGCGGTCGGGAAATGCCGGCGTGCCTCTTGTAAGAGTCGCACGGCACGATCGTTGTCGCGCAGCTTCGTCAGGTAGAGCTCAGCGAGATGGAGGTAATTATCCGGCTGGGCGGAGTTAATCAAAAGGCTCTGCTCATAATTTGCCGCCGCCTTCAGGTATTCGGCCTTCGCTTCCTTCGGCTTTTTCGCTTCCGTGAGCGCATTCGCGTCTTCCTCCTGGACGCGGCCGAGCAACTCATAGGGTTGATATTTTTCGGGATGCTGCTGGATGATTTCCTGCAGCATTTGGATCGCCTTGCCGCGCTGGTTGGTCAGCATGAAGCCCGTGGCCAGTTTTTCGCGCGCGTTAGAGTCGTTAGGCTGAAGTTCCAGCACCCGCAGATAGAGCGGGATGGCCTCCTGCACCTGTTGTGAGCCGGCGAAATAATCGGCTGCATCCTTCAGGATGGAAGCGTCGCCCGGCGCGAGCGCGAGGGCTTTGCGAAAGACGGCGTTCACATTTTCCAGCTCCTCAGGCTTCGGCTCCTTCCCCGACTGGCCGATGAGTGCGAGATAAAGCTTGCCCAGCTGCGTCCAGAAGGAGGGGTCGTTCGTCTCCACCTTTGTGGCGCGCTCCAGGGTTTGCAATGCGCCTTTGCGGTTCTTGGCTGTGAGCTGCACTTCCGCGAGGCGCTGATATCCCTCGATCTCGTTCGGCGCCAGCGCCACCGCCTCTTCCGCATAACGAATCGCTGGCTCCATCTTCTTCAGATACTTGGCGTAGATATAGGCCAGCTGCAGGTAGGGACCGGGCTCTTTCGGCTGCGCCTTGACGGCATCTTTCAAAATATCGATGGCGCGCGGATAATCCCCCCGCTGCGTGAGCAGAAAAGCGACGCGCGTGGCGAGATCCACTTCACCGGGATCAATATTCAGGACCCGCTCAAAAGCGGCCAGCGCCTGCTCGCTCTCGCCATCATCCTGCAGGTCGAGCGCCTGCACGTAATCCAACAGCGCGCGCGCCTTGCGCTCGCCTTCCGGTTGCAGGGCAAGATCCTTTGGGGCATGCAGCACGAGCGAGTCATCCTGCGGGGGCGTCTTCGCCGGTATGGATCGGGTAGGGGCGGGGCGCAATTCTTCGGCGGTGCGCGCGGGCGCCATCGCGGGGTAAAGGAAGCAACTGCCGGCGATCCACCAGCAAAAGCAGAAACCTCTTCGCAACCCGTGTCTCATTCAGCGAATGGTAACGGCGCCGCGGAAGCGACGCAAACTGAGCTGTAGCCGGGATCGGTGATCCCGGCTTTTGCCGTGGCGCCACCCCTCCGCCGGGATTATCGATCCCGGCTACGGAGCTGCGGTCTTTTCCAGAAGAAACGACCTGGCGGACACGGTTGACTGGCCCTGGCGCAGATACGGCTTGCTTCCAAAATTGACGATCACCCGCTCGCCGCTGTCCCAATCCGTGTATTGGACGGAGCGATCCGGGATGAGCCATCCGTGCTTAATCATGCTGGCAAAGCCGATCCGGGAACGGACCGACGCGATCGCTCGATAACTCGCGACATAATCGGCCTTGTGACTCTCCCAAAGCTTTCGGTCGATATGCCACATCGGCATGCTGCCGTAGAGGATGTTGAACAGATCCTTCTTCCAGGCAAAGGGACGGCTTTGGAAATTTGTGTCGCGCCAGACCCACGTGCCGGCGACATAATCGTGAAAGCCTAACTCGTAAAGGGGGATGCGTCGCGCCTCATCGAGCGTGATGGCGGCGTCGCTCCGATAACCGTCGCCGAGATCGGTCTCATAACCGCCCGCTGGAATCTTCAAGCCGGTATCAGTGTAAGACCGAAGCGACATGAGACCCTCAAAGAAATCAAGCCCGGGCAGGGCCCACGTAGGACAGATGCCTTCGCCGCTCCCGACCACTGTTCCCAAGTCGCGTGTCTTTTGCATGATCTCGAGCCGCGCCTGCATGTTTTCTTCAATCGTCGATGGATGTTTAGGGCTGAGGCAGGGGGCGAGCTGGACCGCCAGCGTATCGAAATAGAAGAGCTGGGTGCCGTAATCGCTAATCATGGTCCTGGCCTTTTCCAACCAGCGTGGCAGCTGATATTTGGCGCAGATCCGGTCCCAGCCATTGGGATTACTTTCCTGGAGGAGTTCGCTCGGCTGGAGGTGGCCGGTCAGTAACGCGTTAGGCCAGCCGCGGCGCCCCACCCGGAAGAGATTGCCTGTGGGCATGCTGTAGGAGCCCGCGACCCATCCGAGCCGTTTGATGCCGTCGAAAAGGGCGCGATCAATCGGGTGCCTGCCATAGAAAACGGCGATACCTCGCTCTATCCCGGCCGCTTTCATCTCGGAAGCGAGTTTCAAATCGTCCGCGGGACTATTGCCCCAGAAATAGACATAAACGCCGTCTTTCAAGTTGCCCACAGGCGGCCGGCTCGAAACCCGATCGCGCAAGGGCTGCAACTCCGGATGCAAATGAAGGAAGTAATCCCGGTAGCTCCTGGCCTGCGCAACGTAGCCTCCCTCGTTGAAGAAGGCATAATTGATCCGCAGGGGGACGGCGTAGACCGTGTTATCGAAAAGCCCGTCTTGGCTGTCGGGATTGCGGAAAGAGTCCAGGCGCTCAGCCAGGCCGCGCTGGAGATCGGTCAATCCCCACCATGGTTGGCTCCCGTTCCAGCCAAACGGTTTGTTGATCTGATTCGACTGTGCCATCGGGATGAGCATGCCTTCGCCGCTCGTGTTCTGGACGTAGAACCAGCCTTTCTCCGGGGCCATGAAACGAAAGGGATACTCCGGTCGAGTGCTATAGCGGCGACCAGGTATGTCGACCACCAGGCCGAACGAATTCACCGCTTTGCCGGTCAGGGTGATCGTCACATTGGTCGTCTCGCCCGCGCCTGAGACCTGGTACGAGATTGAATCCGGTGCGATCCGCAGAGTCCCCGGCGCCACGCGAAACCCCGGTTTTATCTTTTGCTGCCAGGTAAGGCCGATCCGTTTGTCCACCACCGTGAGCGACGCATCCGCTGGCGAGAGCTCGATGCGCAGGATGTCGTTTTCCAGTCGCGGGGCGTTATTGGGGTCCGCTGCGCAAAGGAATTGCCCGCCACACAGCAACCAGAGGAGCGGGATTAGCCAGCCAGGCACTGCTTTCATCAACGAGAAAGTGTCACGAAAACACCGCCGCACAACCTGCCGACATGTAATTGACATGTAATTGTTATTTGCCTGCGAATTTTTCTCAAAGATGGTCCGCATTTTCCTTGACCTTTCGCGCCCCGGCGCAGTAATCACGGCCAGTCTCCGCTGCGAATAAACCGCCGAAATGGTCGACGGCTTCGCCGGAGCAAAAAAAGAAAAAAACAATGAAAACAATGCGGTTGCTCATCATTACTTGTGCTACTCTTATCCTGGCGCCGTTGGCGAATGCGCAGAATTATCATGCCTTCATCTGGAATAGTGCCACCGGACTCACAGACATTGGCACGTTAGGCGGACACACTAGTTACGCTTTTGGTATCAACGATAGTGGCCAGGTAGTCGGCTTTTCCTACCTGGCTGATAATGTTAGCCGTCACGCTTTCACCTGGACCGCCTCCGGCGGAATGGTCGACCTCGGGACACTCCCGGGCGGCGCATGGACCGAAGGGCATCAAATCAATGCCTCAGGACAGATCTCCGGCGAAGCTCTCGATTCCAACGGGAAGCAAGTGCCAGTCTTCTGGTCGGCGAGCACGGGCTTCGTCAGCTTGGGAGAGAGCATCGGAGATTCGAGGAACTATGGCTTGGCCATCAATGACTCCGGCGCCATCACCGGGCAGGTTTACACCGGGGAGGTGGTACACGCGATCTTCTGGCAGCCGGGTAATCCGAGGGTGCGTTTCCTGCCGACCTTGCCCAACGGCCTGCACATGGTGGGTTACGACATCAACAACCTCAACCATATTACCGGCAACGGAACTGTGCCCAGTGGTCGCTACGAAGCATTCGTCTGGTCGCGCCAGCAGGGATCGACTGGAATTGGCTTTGTTCCCGGTGCGAGCAGCACGCTTGGGCACGCCATTAACGACAACGACGAAGTTACCGGTATTGGATATGTTGGCTCGGGCACGAGCGGCTTCTATTGGCGTCGCGGCACGGGTATGGTCATCCTCCAGACCCTGGGCGGCAGTATCGGGGCCGGCCTCGATATCAATCTGGCGGGAAAGATCGCGGGCTGGAGCAGTGTGGCCTCGGGAGCGACCCATGCGGCCATTTGGGATGACTATACCAGCACACCGCAAGACCTCGGGACGCTCCCTGGCGGCACATCCAGCTACGGCAGCGCCATTAACAATACGGGACAAGTCGCCGGCTACGCCAGCGTCCCCTGATACCCAGGGGGCGGCAGGTTATTTCCTTAAGAGTAGTTGCTAGAATCTGGCGGCGGGATGAACCCGGCGGGAGTTGCAGCTCCCGCCGGCGGCATAACCATGATCGAGCTTCGATCTTCGCAGAACTTTAAAAGGTTGTCTGGCCAAATGGAACGGACTGGCAAGCCGTGACATAGACTAGCTTTCGCAACGAGTCTTTAGCATGCTCGTTCTGATGGCGCTCGTTACCACCATCACGACCGGCCCGCTTTTGACTTTGTTTGGACAGGACACGCCGGCGAGTCGTATTCGCAGGCTAAGAGAAGCGCCTTGAGCCAGCAGGCAACTGTTGACCTCTCTTTCGTGCGCGCCAAGCCGAAAAAACGCTCCAGAAAGATGTCTGAGAACTTGGGGTTTAGCGCGAGAATCGTGCCAAAGTCATCGATCGCTGTTCCTAATGATCGTAGCGCTTTTCGCCGGCCTTGATGGCAACGGGCAAGTCATTCCCCTCCGGGGGCAGCGGACACGTCGCATAGGGAGCAAAGGCACACGGCGGATTCTCCGCTTTATTAAAGTCCAGCGTCGTCTTGCCATTCACTGGTTTATCGGCGTTGAGGAATCGGCCCGCGCTGTAAGTCTCGCTCGAGTTGGAGGCGTCGCGGAAGATGATAAAGAGCGATCCGTCGTCCTGCAGGACGGGTTGCAGTGAGTATTCCTGGCCTTGTAGGGCGAACCGCAGCAGGCCCGGACTCTTCATCTTGAAATGACCGCCGAGCACGTTCGGCACCATCAACTCCTTCGGCTCCGGAAGGGCTTCGAGATGAGCCGGCACGCAGTAGCTCTCGTCGACCTGGAACCAATTCAGGCCTTTAAACGCCAGTCTCGCCTTACTCTGGTTGTCCTTCAACCGGATGCCGAAGCGATCTTCGCGCCGGATCAAATAAAACATCTGGCTCCCGACACGAATCTCCGTCGGTTTTCCGTTTTCATCGGAGACGAGATCGATCGTCGAAACCGGTTTTCCATCGCACTGGGCTTCGACCCCGCTGGCCGCCTTTAACGTTGCCACCGTGTTCTTAAAGTCGATTTCTCCAAACTTCCCCTGGATGAAGTGATCCGTCAGCCGCACATCGAACTGCGAGCCCGCGCCCACGGTGTTCAGCCCATCTTTCAGCCAAAACAGCCCCGCCAGCGTCAGCCATCCGTCGTCCTTCTTGAGGTCTGTCGCCTCGTCGCTCCGCCATTTCTCCACGGCCTTCACGTAGTCCGATTGTGCGAGCACCGAGACGAGGGAAACGAGAACCGTCGCAAGACAAACAGCGAATTTCTTTTCCATACGCTTACCTTATGCACGGGATAACGCCGTTTGGCGAGTCCGCCAGCCATTCGAGAATCGGGCCTCCCGAGGTTATTTCGGTTCGATTGTGGGTTTTGAGGCCATTTCTCCCAATCTTTTTTTTGACTTGCCTGCCAGAGAGCAACGGGAGACGATCGTTCCCGAACGAATTGTCTACCCCATGTCCCGTGCCTACCCGCTAATGCGACACCCACCAGTGGCGCAACTGTTAGCACCGTACCTGTGACGACCGAGTTTCGATTTCTGGCGGCGAGTGTAATCCTCGGCCTCGTGCACCTGATCGCAGACTCTCACCTCATCAGCTTCCAATACGGTTACCGTTGGACGGCAAGTACGCGCGAGCAGCCAGTGCCATCTTTGCGCGGCTTGGCGAACCGGGTGGATCAGGCGTACACCAACTTCATGGAAACATTTCCTTTCTTCGCCGCACTGGTTCTGGTCGCTCATGTCGCCGGGCACGACGGCGCGCTCACGCTCTGGGGAGCACACCTTTACTTCTGGGGGCGACTCGGCTATTTACTTGCTGCGGCGATGGGCTACGGAATCGTGCGTTCCGCCGTGTTCTTCAATACGGCACTGACGGGGATTGTGCTCTTTCTCGTTGCCCTGCTATGGTAAGGCTGCATTACACGCGAACGCCTGACCAATTGCTGGAGCCATGGGCTGGCCAGCGCGATGAACAGATTTGATTCTATGCGACAACTCCCCATGCATGCCACGCTCGGTCGCGGTAGGCGTCGCTGACCTTATGCTCGTTAGGCTTGACATGAAATTCCGAGCAGGTTCGCCGCCAGATGCAGAAGCAATCGCGGGTTTGATCGCTAGCTTCCAAAGCGAACTCACCGACGATCCGTCTGGTGCGGGTGCTGAGGAGTATCTTGCCTCCGTGTCCGTCCGGGCCGAGCGCGAGTACCTGGCCTCAGCACGCTACCGGTACCTTCTCGCTTACTCGGGTTCTCAACTTGCCGGCGTCATCGCCATCCGAGATGGTTCCCACCTCTTTCACCTCTTTGTCGAGCGCGCACACCAACGCCAAGGCATTGCCCGGCTCTTGTGGGAGCGAGCTCTGCGCGAGCTGTGCGCTCCTGGCAGCGAGGAAGCCTTTACGGTCAACTCAAGCCTTTCGGCCGTGCCGGTGTATCACGCCTTCGGCTTTGCTCCAGCAGGGTCATTACAGAGTGTGCATGGTATCTCGTTTCTGCCCATGCGGCGTCCGGCATTGCGAGCATGAGGCCTAACCAAGCGTCGCTGCAGCCAACCGTTGGTCGTTCCGATGAAAAGGCAGAAGGATGAATTATGAAAGATGAAACAAAAGCAAAGCTCGCTCTCGCCAGCGGTCGTCGATCTTGTTCTCGTTAGGTCTTTCGTATGTCGGCGCAGATTGACGCACAGTTCGCTCGAAGAGTCGAGCGTCGATCGCGCTTCGTTGAGCCGGGCCTGCGCCCGTCTGAGGGCGACCAGTTGTCTCCCCAGCGCCTCCGAATCGGGATCGCATGTCTCATCCTTGGCTTCGTCGCCATCTTTTTTGGTGGCAGCGATGCAGTCGGACAGTCGTTATTTATCGCGGGCGGCATTTTGCTGGCCGCCAGTATATTTGCCTTTCGCGCCTTCGGCTTTACATCACCTGACGACAGCGAGGATCGAGACATCCGCAAGCTGTATGGCACGCCGAAGACCTAACCAGGCTGACCGCGAGCCGCTGGACTACCAAGCTTCACATGATTTCGATCCCTCAGTCCAGAGATCCGACCTGTCCGAGTCCTCACCCAAGGTATGCAGAAGACGATTTGGTTCGCGTCGTCACGCAAGATTTATCCCCGCCCAGCGCCCCGAATCGAGGAGATGGTAAGCTGTGCCGGCAAATTCGACGCGTGCTTTTTCCGGGCCAGGCGCCTGAGCAGATCAAATCAGGGCTCTACCGGTCGAGCAATTTTTTGCAAGATTAAAAGAGCTGCCCGGAAGTATTAGCTTGACTTCGAGAATCGCAAGGCAGCAAACTTTTCTCATGCGCACAATAATCTCCCTTAGCGCCGTTACCGCGGCCAGCCTGCTTGCGGCCCTGCCTCTCACGGCACAGACCGTCGAGTTAGTTAACACCTTTGATTACCCTGGGACCGTCTACACATTCAACTCCACCGAACAGATCAACGACCACGGCGACTACGTCGGCACAGTCCTGGGAGGAGATGTGACCCTGTCCGGATTCAAGGGTAACGTGAGCGGAGGCTTTTCCCAGCCCTTTGTTCTCCCGGATAATCACAACGTCACTGTCCCCTATGGCATCAACAACGCCGGATTGATCTGCGGGTTTTACGATGCGCCCAGCGGTTTCAGCGCATTTTTTCGTCGTCGAACGCACAACAAGTTCTTTATGCCGGCTCGCAGCGTTGGGACCACGGCAGAAGGTGTGAATAGTGCAGAAAACTTTGTCGGACAGGTAATCAGCGCGCACGGAGTGGCCTCAGCCTACGCAGTGATCAACCGGCATGCCATCGACATCCCGATTGACCAGCCTCAAGCCAGAGCGAGCGGAATCAATAATCTCAACGAAATCGTAGGCAGTTACGATGGCGGTGATAAAACCTCCGGCTTTTTCCGCGCCGCCGATGGGACCCTCACCCTGTCGATCGACTTTCCCGGTGCCGTGCAGACTATGCCTAGGGCAATTAGTGATTCCGGCTACATCGTCGGCGTTTGGGAAGGCGGCAACCACGACAGCCACGGCTTTGTCATTCGCTTGCCTGACACCTTCATCAGCTACGACATTCCGGACGCGAAGAACACCACGCTTACCGGCATTAATAACTCCGGCCAGATCATCGGTTACTATCAGGACGCGCAGTTCGTGGGCCACGGGTTGGTGGCCCAGCTGATTGAGTAATAGCGTTTCCTCTCTGTCGCCGCGACCCATTTTCAATCTGAAGCTGCGGGCTATTTTTCCGCCAGGCGCCACGCCAGCACGCCGATTATCCCACCATGGCAAAGCAGTGTTGTCACTCAATCTTTTTTCGGCTTGCCTCCCAGAGAGCAATCGGCGACGATCGTTCCCGAACGAATTGCCTACCCCCATGTCCCGTGCCTACCCGCTAATGCGACACCCACCAGCGGCGCAACTGCTGCAAGACCTTCGTTTTGCTCCCGACGGGCAGTTTGTGCCGATCCCCATGCGGCGAGATCGCCATGTTTCCGTTCGGTTTGCGGCGTTACTAGCCCTCTATGTTGTCTTCGCAATTGACGCTCACGCTCAGGAATCGGCTGGCAAGGCGAAGGTGTGGTCGTCCAGCGAAATGAAGTGGCAAGACGACAAAGCGCTTCCAGGTGTTCAGAGCGTCCCACTTTGGGGAAATCCCGCTTCCGGGGAACATGGAATGCTCCGAAAATTTCCGGCGGGCTATGCACCGCCCGTGCACAAGCATCCCTCGGTGGAGCGGGTTGTTGTCATCTCGGGAACAATCGTAGTCCAGTATGAGGGTTCCCATAAGAAAACGCTTGGCCCCGGGTCGTACTCAGAAATCCCTCCAAATACCAATCATGCGGTGCAGTGCGGTGGCGAGTCTGCTTGCGTATTTCTTCTCGCGTCGTCAGGCCCGTTCGCGATTCTACCGAGCACTTCTCGCGGGCATTAGTAATGCGCTCCATAGTCGAATCGCCGCTCTGTTGCACGAGCGCTGACCTTGTGTCTCGTTAGGCAAAAAGCAATGAGTGGATTTGAGAGTATCACGATTAGGGAAGTCGAGTCTTTTGGGTGACTACCACGGGCTGCGAAACCTCGAGTCGGAAATCTTGCAGACGATATTGTTCTGGCCGTTTACAGTCGCGGCCTCCGTGTGCTTTTGCTATGGAATGGCTTCCGCGCTGAAAGCCTCGTTTGGTGCCGGAGCTAGAACGCTCGCCGCGACGTATTGGACGGTGGCCGGACTTTCATTTCCGCTGGTTGCTCAGCCCTCGATTCGGCTCCCCTTGAGCGAGAAGGCGTCGACAATTCAAACGGCGAGTCGCGGCCTGGTGGAAGCCCAACTGCGCTACGATGCGCCAGCGTCTCTGGCTGCGCGGTTCAACTCGGGCCAGAATTACGCAACGAGGGGAACTGGCAGTGATTCCTCGAATGACACCTAAACAATCGCTCGAGCCATCCGCTGGCCGGCGTAGTGAAAGGCTGAAGGATGAAAATATGAAGGACGAAGTGAAAGCAAAGCTCGCTCCCGCCAGCGGTGGCTCAGCGCTGTCTCGTTAAGTCTTATGTGGATACGCAAAACGCCGGCGGAAATCCGAGCACAGACGCGCTCTGACCCGTCGGCTCTTCCCAGGTGGCGGAGGCTGCTTCTCCACCTGCGGGGGCATATCCTTCTTTTTGACCAGAAGCCCGGCTCTCAGCATGATACGGCGGCGGGCACGCGCCTCCTGCATCATCTTTGTTCTTCTCGAAGCACTCCGGCTCGGAGTGGTCAGGTTGTTCCATCCGCTGGTGCCGCTTTGGGTCCTTGTCCCGCTTTTGTTGGGCTGCGCGTTGTTATCGGTCCGTTTTGGAGCAGGGCTGAAGCTGTCACAAATCGGGCTTTATCGATGGCGGAAATGGACTGTTACCGAGAAGTCGTATTTCGTTCAGCTTTTGATTATCGCAAATGTCGTTTTCCCGCTGGTGTTCGCTCCGCGTTTAGCGACGATTCTGACCCAACATGCTGCTCTCCGAACCCTGGCGACTGTCTTCGTTCCGTATTTGTTCTTCGGTTTCTACCAGGAGGTTGTATACCGCGGGATCCTGCAATCAGAGTTGGTGCGCCGATGGGGCGCATTCGCCGGCATTTTGGCCAGTAACGTTCTTTACACCTTTGGGCCCCTGCACTGGCACTACTTCTCCCCCCTGGTTGTGCCCATGTTCGCAGCCATCTTCGCAATCGGTCTGTTCTTTGGTGTGCTCTTCAGGAGATCCGGCAACTTGTGGATTGTCGCAGTCGTTCATGGCATTGGGAACGCATACATTGTTGGCAGTCTCGGATCGACGCAGTAAACTGACCTAACCAATCGATCGATGGAGCCATTCCCGTATCGGCCGTTCGTGTTGGGCAGGCCGCAAGGACTGGACGGCACTGCTGCAACCTCAGTGACTTTGCAACGCTTCACACCTAACCAGACCATGCAGCTAGCGCCTTCCCGGTACCGCCTTCACATTTCATGATGATTAGATTATCTTCATTCCAATTCAGCCTCGCCGCCGGAAGGCGTGGCTCATCTTGTTCTCGTTAGGCCTATGCAACGGGTCGTCTATGTTCTCCGCATTCTGCTCGCCGTTGCGATCGCTAACGCGATCGCAACGCCTTTGGCCGCCGATGACATCCCGCTGGTGAAGGGGGCGAATGCATGGGCGCCGGATCAGCCGATACCAGCCGAACTGCTCGCGTTTCGGGAATCCGGTGATTGCCTTGCGCTGGAGACGGACACTACCGTGGTATTCAGCGAGATTTCGAATTACGACTTGCTTAGGAGGATTATTTCTCAGCCGTGTGACGATCGGCTTTTCGCGTGTGCGCTCAAGCGCGCACTCTTGCTGGTCGGGCCGACGCGTTTCTTTCACGACCTAAAAGAGACGTATGCGGCGATGCCGCAACTGTTAACGCAGCCGCGGCATCGTTCACTTCAAAATCGAGCTGGCACCACTAATGTGCTTGTCGACAGCGTGTTCATCGATGATCAGAACATGTCACGCGCCGAAGCAGAGGGCGTGTTTGCGAACATCGCGGCGGATTTGCGCGCCGGCGCTGCGTTCGAAACCGTGCAGAAGAAATATTATGACGCATACGAGTATGCATACACCGAGGCGCTGAATGATGGCGCGACTGTCCTTCTGCACCGAACTCGTGTTGGAGACTACGGCGACTTCGTCGTCTCGGAGGCAGAGAACACGGCTCGTCCACTACGACTTACTGATCTTCCCGCACAGCATGTGCGTCCGCTGCTCAGCGGACGCACCGGGGACATCATCATTCTCCGTGATGAAACCGAGCACCGCACGATTCTCTACCGAATTCGCGATGCCTACTCTCCAACCGACGGCACAAAGGCCTAACCAGGCAAGTCTCGGTATCGAATCAGTTCCTGAATCTTACAGAGACCCGACCTATCCGAGTCCTCGCCCAAGGTATGCAGGAAACGGTTTCGGTTCGCGTCGTCGCGCAAGATTTATTCCCGCCCATCGCCTCGAATCGAGGAGATGGTAAACGGTGCCGGCAAATTCGACGCGTGCTTTTCCGCAAAGGAATAGGGGTCAGGAGAGAATGGCACTAAGATAAGGCGAGTATAGGGCGAAAAGCGGAATCGTGTCGGAGCACAGGCAGCTTGCCTGTGGGGAAAGCAGGCGGCTCGCCTCCTTCGGATTCCGCTACGGGCGGGCCGCCCGCGTGCCCCACAGGCAAGCTGCCTGTGCTCCGGTGCGCGCCTGGCACCCCGAGAGAACCGCCGCACCGTAGCCGTCCCCAAAAATGAGACGCCCTAAAACCCCCTTAACTTAGTGCCTTTCGGGCCGCCGGACCGCACAAGGAAAGGGATGCCACGACGAGTGCGGATCGAATTTGAGGGGGCATTTTACCATGTAATGTGCCGCGGGGATCGGCGCGAGGCCATCTTTCAATCTCCAGGCTAACCAACCGTGAACGACGAAGCGCAAGAATATTCTCCTAACCCCTATTATGCTCCCTCTGGCGGCCATCAATCCCGGAGGCAATGGGAACGGCAACGGCATGGTTATGACTGCCTCGCGCAGCCAACAACTATCGTTGCTCGCGGAAACCGGCCCGCGTCATCGCAAGGTGGCGCGGGCTTTCTCTTTTACGGGTGGAGAGTTACGGAAGTAAATCCGTGGCTTAGGGAAGAAAGCGGCTGATCCGGGCGTTGTCCAGGCCGAGGTCCCAGATGCCGAAGGGGTAGAAGAAGCCGGGTGTGCCTAACTCTACGCCGAGGGTTTCGACGTCGCCCATGAGGGCCTGCCAGTCGACGTCGGTGCCGGGCCGGCCGTTGCCCTTGGTCACGACCCAGCCGGGTGGGATGGTGGTGGAGGCGGCGTTGATCGGGAAGGCGTAGGTGTGCCAGCCGGCAGGGAGGCGGGAGATTGCGGTGCCAATGTAGTAGGCGTCGACGCCTTTTCTGAAATCGCCCGTGCCCAGGGTAGTGTTGAGGTCGAGGGTGATGGCGCGATCGGGGACTTCGACGCCGCTGAAGATGTCGATATCGACGGCGAGTGTGCCGACTCTTTTCCTGGCGAAATTGCCAAGGAAATACCGAGTGGAGGTGCCGAGCGGGACATACCATGTGGGGATGGCGGCGTCAGCGGTGGCGTGCAGGTAAGGGCCGGGGTTACCGCCGTCGGGTTCGATGGTGGCGGGGTTCACGGTGAGATGCCAGTCGCCTTCGTTGCTGCCGTTATCGAAGGTCTCGACGAAGCCGCCCCGGGCCGGGAAGGCGAGAAGGAGGAGAAGCAACGGGATGAGTTGCCAGAGGCGGAGATGACGAGCGGGAGACGAATACGCAGTAGTTGGCCGGGTGCAGTGCGAAATTTTGTCCATGAAAGAAATGTGGCCGGCTGGGCGGGATGTCAATTGCACGGTGAGGTGCGGCGCGACGTTGTTTAACGTCGCGGAGTTAAACAAGCTGCCCGTCGAGGGGAACAGGCCCGCGTGATCAGACGGTGGCGCGGGCTTTCGCTTGCTGTGCCCAAGGGCGACGACCGCTGGCTGGTCGGGGCCTTACGACTTGTAGCGCAAGCGCTTCTTGTGGCGGTTTTCTTTCATCCGCTTGCGGCGCTTGTGCTTGGAGATTTTTGCTTTTCGTCGTTTTTTCAGCGAGCCCATAGGAAGATTTCAATCTGCCGATTTCGGAGTGCCGAAGCTCAGCATCTGAAACCAAACCGTGACCGAACCCCGGTCATGAGGAGCGAAGGTAAATTGAATGGTGCGCTTGGCAACTCATTTCGCGCGCCGCGCGATTTCTCCTTCTCCTGCTCATTCGCGCTTCGGGAGATCAGGAGCGGGAGAAGGAGGGCAGACAGGGTCGATGAGGGCTACAGGGCGGCGAGCAGCTGGTCGACGTGTTCGGCCGGTTTCACTTTGCGCAGGATGGCGGCGATGCGGCCGCGCGCGTCAATGACGAAAGTCGTCCGTTCCGCGCCCATGTATTTTTTCCCATACATGCTTTTCTCCACCCAGACGCCGTAGTCGTGCACGATCTTCTTCTCCGGGTCGGAGAGGAGGGGGAAGGGGAGATCATACTTCGCGATGAATTTCTCGTGGCTGGCCTCCGAGTCGATGCTCACCCCGAAAATCTCGGCGCGACCGTCGAATTCACTCCAGGCGTCGCGCAGTCCGCAGGCTTGGGCGGTGCAGCCCGGCGTATCGTCTTTTGGATAGAAATAAAGCACGACGGGCGCGCCGCGAAAGCGCCTTTAGCCTAACGAGTTGTCCGGCGCCATATTTTCCGCCGACGGCAGTGGCGGCGAAGTCGGGCGCGGGATCGGCGACGGAGTAGAGCCTTGGTCGTCATTTCTCGAAGAGGATAATCAGGACCCCGACGAGGCACAACAACACGCCCATCACGCCGGCTTCATATTTTTCGAAGGAGCGCAATTTCACCTGTTCAATCCCGGTGAGGGCGAGGCCGGTGAAAGCGACCATGCCGGCGATCGTTCCGAGAGTGAGAATGATGGTGAGCAAGGCGAAGCCATGCCAGCCGTAGCGCACGCCGGAGACGTAAATCGGGAACAAACGCTTCGCAGGGCGAAAAAGTTAGGAGGGCAAGGAGGCTGGTGATCGCGGCCAGATCGGATTTCGAGAGCGGCATGCGCAGATGGCCGTGGGTGTGTTCGCCCTCGTGCTCGTGCTCGTGGCCGTGCTCGTGGTGATGCGAGTGACCGCCGTGTCCAAAGCGTGCAGATGCGTGTGCGTGTGCCCGGTTAATTGTCGGACCACGTAGAAGAGCCCGAAGAGAATGAGCGCGCCGCCGGCGAGCCGCGGGAACCACACTCCGATGCGAGCGCTCAGTGCGATGCCGAACCAGGCGACAATAAGTCCGAGCAGCGCCGTAAAAGAGGCATGCCCGCTGGCCGCGAAGGCGGTGATGGCGAGCGTCTTGGTGCGGCTCCAGCGTTGCGCACGCGCGGTCAGGACGAAGGGCAGCCAATGCGTCGGGATGGCCGCGTGGAAAAACGCGATGCCGAATCCCGTGATGGCGATGGTGGTGAGAACGGACTCGTTCATGCGAATTCGTCCAAAGATTAGGCAGATCTACACAGATTCAGAGGAGAGAAGAATATCTGCGGAAATGGGTTCCAGTAATCTGTGGATAAAAACAAGGGCGCAGAACGTCGGGCTGCAGGGATTTGAACCCTGGACCTCCTGCACCCGAGGCAGGCGCTCTACCAAGCTGAGCCACAGCCCGAATTTTTCCTGCAACGCGACCACCGGAACTCGGCCGGCGGAGGCGTAGCGCCCTACTTCGCGCAGTTCGCTCGCGCTGGCAAGTGATTCGATCGCACCGAGAAAATCCATTGACAACCCTGCGGGTGCACGCATTATCCGAATCCGCTTGTGCCGACGATGCTTGCTTCGATTTCCACCTCTTCAGCCCTAACGAATGGTGCAGCTACGCTCCTCCCATTTCCGTCCGGCATGAGCCGTTCCGTTCGCTCCTTGAGAAATATGACCGCTCAACTCCTGCAGGAAGCAGCCAAAGTAATCCCCAATCAGCAACTGCTGATCAACGTAGTGTCCAAGCGCGTCCGGCAGCTTGGCCTCGGTCATCGTCCCCTTGTTGAAGCCACCCTCAAATCCTCCCTGACCGACATCGCGCTCAAGGAAATCATCGCGGGCAAGCTGACCTACGAAGAGCTGAAAAACGAAGCCCCGGCCGAGGGCTAGGGAAGTGATGAGTGGCGGGTGACGAGTGACAAGTAAGAACGGGAGACGCGGCGTTTTCCACTTGTCACTTGTCACCCATCACTTCCCGATGCCCGCTGAGACCATTCTCAATCGCAAGGCGCTGCGCGATTTCCACATCCTCGAGCGCTTCGAAGCCGGGGTCGAGCTGAAGGGGAGCGAGGTCAAATCGATCCGCGCCGGCAAAGCGAACATCGGCGATGCCTTCGCCCGGATCGAAAAAGGCGAAGCCTTCCTCTATGGCGCCGACATCCAGCCTTACGAACGCGCCAGCCATGAAGTGCCGGCGCCGAAGCGGGTGCGAAAACTCCTCCTGCACCGGCGCGAAATCGACAAGCTTTACGGCCTGACGAATATCGCAGGCCGGACCCTCGTTATCCTCAAGCTTTATTGGAAAAACGGCCGGATCAAAGCCGAGATCGGCGTGGCCCAGGGTAAGGAAGCGCGCGATAAACGACTTGATCTAAAGAAGCGCGCAACGGATCGCGAAACCGCGCGCGAAGTTGCCAAATTCAATCGCAAGCATGGGTGAAGAAAGTGACCGGTGACAAGTGACGAGTGACAAGTGACGAGTTGTCAGGCGCACGGGATC
Organism: uncultured Verrucomicrobiae bacterium; assembly: GCA_963737995.1. GTDB lineage: Bacteria > Verrucomicrobiota > Verrucomicrobiia > Chthoniobacterales > UBA10450 > Palsa-1392. Next base: position 174,105 of record CAVTUV010000007.1, on the reverse strand, counting down.
ATCGGACACTCGTCACTCGTCACTTCCCAAATGTCTCCGCTCTTCGTCATCTTCCTGACCGTCTTCATCGACATGGTGGGATTCGGCATCGTCATTCCGGTGCTGCCGCTTTACGCGGAACATTTTCACGCGACGCCGTTCCAGATCGGCTGGCTCACCGGCATCTATTCCGGGATGCAAATCATCTTCGTGCCCATCCTCGGCCGGCTTTCCGATCGCTTCGGACGACGGCCGATCCTGATCGTTAGTCTGGCCGGCACTGCCATCGGTTTTTTGATCATGGGCTGGGCCTCGTCGCTTGTGCTCCTTTTTGTAGCGCGCATTATCGACGGCGCGAGCGGCGGCAACATTTCCACCGCGCAGGCTTACATCGCCGACGTCAGCACGCCGGAAAATCGCTCGCGCTCGATGGGTGTGATCGGCGCGGCCTTCGGCCTTGGCTTCACCTTTGGTCCGATGATCGGTGGAATCATGAGCCGCATTTCTTACGGCGCGCCTTTTTATTTCGCCGCCGCGCTCGCCGCGGTGAACGTCGTGCTGCTTTACTTCATCCTCCCGGAAAGTCTTTCCGCCGAATACCGTTCCAAGCCGCACGAGCGCACCAAACTTGCGGAGATTTTTCACCATGGCCATGGCCGGCTCTTCGGCACGATCGTCGTCACTTATTTTTTCACCATCACCGGCTTCGCCATCATGACGACGCTCTTCGCCCTTTTCACCGAAAAGCATTTCGGTTTCGATGCGCACCAGACCGGTTATGTCTTCGGTTTTATCGGAATCATCAGCGTCATCCTGCAAGGCGGCTTGATCGGACGTCTCGTGAAAATGTTTGGCGAAACCGTGCTCGCCCGCACGGGCCTGCTCCTACTCGCACTCTCGCTGGCGCTCCTGCCGTTGGTGCCGACCATCCCGATGCTGCTCCTTATTTGTGCGACGATCGCGATCGCCAACGGCCTCGTCAACCCGACACTGAACGGGCTCGCGTCACAAATGATCGATCGCAACTGGCAAGGACGAGCGCTCGGCTTGATGCAATCGGCTGGCAGCGTCGGGCGTCTCGTCGGACCGCTGCTCGGCGGCTGGCTGCTCATGTTCGATCTCAATCGGACGCTCGCCTTTTACGCGCGCACGCCATTTTTTGTAAGCGGCGCCATCTTGCTCGTCGCCTTCGCTCTCGCGCTCAACTTTCGTAAACCCTCGAGCGACAAGACGCCGGCCGCCATCGCCCTGGAGGCGGACGTTTAGCTGCCGGGGAGCGCATGCCTGCCCGCCGTGTGCGGGCGACTCGCGTGCTCCGTTCGGCGACCCGCCGAACGGAAGAACAATCCGTGATCTCAACCCTAAATAACTTGTCGCGTCTTCCCCCAGTTCGTGGCGAGTCGCCGCAAACGGCACGCGAGTCGCAGTGCGCTCCCCGGAGGTCGTGCGACGCCCTTTCGCACCTTCGGACGTTCCCTGTTAGAGTGCGCGCATGAAGCGCTCTGTTCTTCTCACTCTCGGCGGGATCGGCGTAGCCACCTGGGCCGTTTCGCGCCTCGTGCGCGATGATTTTTCTTTCGCTGGGAAATCCGTTCTCATCACCGGCGGCTCGCGCGGCCTCGGACTCGCCATCGCGCGCAGGATTGCAGCGGAAGGCGGTCGCGTCGCGCTCCTCGCCCGGGACGAGGATGAACTGGCGGCGCGCCTGCAAGGAATTGCGCGCGCTCGGTGGCGAAGCGCTCGCCGTGCCGTGCGACCTGCTCGATCGCGGGCAGTCGTTAGGCGCGGTCGAGACGGTGGTCGATCATTTCGGCGCGATCGATGTTCTGATTAACAACGCCGGCATCATTGAAGTTGGCCCGCTCGAGAACATGCGGCGTGCACGATTTCGAGAAATCGATGCAGCTCCATTTCTGGGCGCCGTTCAATCTGATCCGGCAAATCGTCCCGCACATGCAGCGGGCCGGCGGCGGACGCATCGTCAATATCTCGTCGATCGGCGGGAAGGTGGCGGTGCCGCACCTGGCGCCCTACAGCGCGAGCAAGTTTGCCCTCGTCGGACTCTCCGACGCCTTTCGTGCCGAGCTCGCGCGGGACGCGATTAGCGTCACCACGGTTACGCCTGGAATGATGCGGACCGGTTCGCAGGTCCACGCCACCTTCAAGGGCGATCACGGCGCCGAGTTTACATGGTTCTCTCTCTCCAGCGCGCTCCCGTTTGCGGCCGTGGATGGCGAGCGTGCCGCGGCAAAAATCGTGACCGCTTGCCGGCGCGGGCAGGCTGCGCTCATCATCGGGTTGCCAGCGCGCGCGGCCATCATCGGCAACGCCGTTTTTCCCGGCCTCACGGGTGGGGTCATGAAACTGGTCAATCGCATCCTGCCCGGTCCGGTCGGCGTCGAAGGGGATGAATTGAAATCCGGCCGAGAGGCGCGGGCCGAGCAACGAGTGCCGGGCTGGCTGAGCCGGTTCAGTGACGGCGCGATGGCGCGCGACGGCGAAGCGTGATTTGGCGCGGTGCAAGCCAAGCGCCTTTTCGTTAGTCTGGACCTGCCTCCGACGGCTCGTGCGCTTCTCGTTAGGCTGAATCCACGAATTCCCGGAGTTCGTTGGCTTGCGGCCGAACAGCTTCACCTGACCCTCGCTTTCCTCGGGAACGTGGACGCGACCGCCGAGGAGAAACTGCGCGTTCATCTCGCGGAAATTCATTTCACCGCCTTCTTCCTGCCCCTGCGCGAGATCGGAACGTTCCCGGCCAGAGGCCGGCCGAACGTGATTTGGGTCGGAATTGGCCGAGGGCATCCGCACCTCTTCCAACTGCACAAACGTGCGAGCGATGCTGCTCTCGCGGCAGGAATCGAGCCCGATCTCCGACCGTGGCATCCGCATATTACCATCGCGCGCTGCCAGAATGTCTCCGCCCCATCGCTCCGCCCCTTTCTGCGCCTGCACGCGGACTTCGACGCCGGGTTGATCCCGATCGATTCCTTCCAGTTAAAATCCAGTCTGCTGACGCCGGCCGGTTCAATTTATACAACCGAATTGACCGTTCGCAGCTCGCCCTAGCTGTAACCGGGATCCCTACTGCACCGTCAGAGTGAGGTCGTTTCCGTCGCCGCCTTCGTAGCTAACCACGAAATTGTTTCCGTTCAGGTTAAGGGTCGAGCCATCGGCGAGATTGGCGAAAGTGCCGCCGATCGGATTTGCGGAAGTGTTACTGAGAATGGTGAAGATAGCGCCCGTGGCGATCGTTCTCGCTCCAATATCCCGAAGAAACACCGTCGCGCCGCTTTCGATCGTCACCCCATTGGCCACGACTTCGTTGGCCGCGGGCGTTGTGCTGTTCAGGGTTACCCTGTAAGCGCCCAGGGAGCTGAAAGTGAGGCTGCGCTGGAGGAAAAGCTCGGCGGGGTTCGCGCCGTCAGGTCCCGGTGAGAGAGATGCTCCGTCGCCGACCGTCACCGGCCCACCAATCCGCCCAGAGCCACCGAGCACTCCTCGGTTCACCCGCACGAACCCACTGCCGGTCGCGGAGCCAGCCCGGTTTGTGACCAGGACCGCGCCTCCCTTGATCGATGTCCCGCCGCTGTAGGCATTCGAGCTGGTCAGGATCAATTTGCCCTGCCCGATCTTGGTCAGTGACCCCGGGCCGTCGATGGCTCCGCCAAAGGTCGCGCTCTGGTGGTTGCTTCCGATCAGGAGTTGGCTCGCTCCCAGGTGCACCAATCCGTCTCCCTCCAGTGAACCAATCGTTAGGCTACGAGTGTTCGCGGAGCCAATATCAAGGGTGCCATTCCCCAACACCTTGACCCGCGCCATCTCGCCGCTTGAGGACTCCAGAAAGCTGATCAAGCCTCCGGAACTCTGAGAGGCGGTGCCATTGGCGACCAGGGTGGCGTGTCCCGCGCTCGATTCCCCCATGAACATTGTGGTGGCGCCGGAATAGCCTCCTCCGTTAGCAATGACGGTTGCATTCCCCGCACTCGATCGACCCTCAAATGTTACCACTGATCCAGTGGCGTAGAGGGCGTCGGCGCCGTTGCTGGTGATGGTGCTCTGGCCCGCGCTCGACCTGTCATTGAAGAACATCGTGGCCGGAAAGATGAAGGGGCCCAGGCCACCGGCATTCGTAATGACCGCCTCTCCAGCCGTGGCAACATCGAAGAACATCGTGTGGCCCCCGCCACCAAAGATTCCCAAGCCTGCCAGATTACTGATGACGCTGTTACCGGCGGTCGAGGAATCGAAGAATTGGGTCTGAGCGCCGGTGTCCGGGTTCGAACCGCCGAAGTTGGTGAACGTGCCGTGGTCGGCCGTCGACGTATCCAGGAAATCTGTTTCCGCACCTGGAAAACCGCCGCCCTGGTTAAAAAAGGCAGTCTCGGTTCCGGCGCTCGCGTGGTTGGAGAAAATGATCTGCGCCAAACGGCCGGCATTATCAACCGAAGTGAAAAAAGATTGCTTCTGGCCCGAATCGTTTTGAATCCCGAAGCCGCTCAGGGTGAGATCGCTGCCGTGTTTGGGGCTGATCGTGTAACTCATCGCGCCGACATTAAATACCAATCCGCTGACCTCGGCGCTCGCCGAGAGGGTTACCGCGGGATTATTTGAGACATCGAATGTGGCAACATCCGCGGGTCCGTCAGGAACCGTAGCTGGTGTCCAGTCGCCCGGCGTATTCCAATCGCTGCTGGTGGGCGGGGCGTTCCAAGTTGCGCTGCCAGCGAAGGCGCTGCCTAAGGTCAGGGGCGAGAGGAGCGCCGCGGCGAGAAGGGAACGGGGTTTCATTCTGCCGGTCTAGCTTCGCCGTATCCTCAAAGTCAAGGCAATTCACCGGCGCCCAGCGAGTTGCGCTGCGGTCTTGCAATCCGCGCGCGGCGTTCCTATATCCGCAGAATGAAACGTGTTCTTTTTTTACTTTGCGCCTGGGGCCTGCTCGCCGATCTAACAACTTCCTTTGCGGCCGACGCGCCGCCCGCGATCATCGCGCTCAAGGCCGCCCGCCTCTTTGACGGCAAATCGAAAACGCTCCTGCCTAACGGCGTCGTCGTCATGCAGGGCAACAAAATCATCGCCGCCGGGAGCAACGTCGCCATCCCGGAGGACGCCCAGGTCATCGATCTCGGCGACGCCACCCTATCGCCGGGGTTCATCGACGCGCACACCCATCTCACTTTCGACTACTCCGGCAACTACAACGAGCTGCGCCTTCGCATCGCTGGACGAGAACGTCTCACAACTCGCGCTCGAGACGATCCCGAATGCGCGCGCGACGATCGAAGCCGGCTTCACCAGCGTGCGCGATCTCGGGAGCGGTTTTCCCAACTCGCACGATTTCCCCGATGTCTCGCTCCGGAACGCGATCAACGAAGGCATCATTCCCGGGCCGCGCATGCTCGTCGCGACCCATGGCATCGGCGCGACCGGCGGCCATTTCGATCGCACGGCGGATTTCGCGACATGCTCTTCGGCGCGGAACCAGATTGGACCGACGGGATCGCGGACGGACCGGAGGAGATCCGGAAAGCGGTCCGGCTCGAAGTAAAAAATGGCGCCGACGTGATCAAGGCCGCCGTCTCGGGCGGAGTGCTCTCGTTAACGGATGAAGTCGATGTGCCGCAATTTGACCCCGCGGAAATGGCCGCGCTGGTCGATGAATCGCATCGGCTGCGGAAAAAAGTGGCGGTCCATTGTCATGGCGACGCAGCCGGCAAGGAAGCGATCAACGCCGGCGTCGATTCGATCGAGCACGGATCCTTTTTGAAACCGGACACCCTTCAGTTGATGAAGCAAAAGGGCACCTACCTCACGCCGACTCTGATGGCGTCCGAATGGATCATGAAAAAGATCGGGCAATATCCGCCAGCCGTTCAGGCCAAAGGCGAAAGCGGCGACGGATGCGCGCACCGAGATGTTTCGCAACGCGGTCAAGATCGGCGTGAAGATTTCCTTCGGGACCGACGCGGCCGTTTCTCCGCACGGGATAAACGCGAAGGAATTTGCCCTCATGACCGGGCTCGGGATGAAACCGATCGATGCCTTGCTCAGCGCGACTTCGGTCGATGCAGAATTGTTGGGCGTGGCGAACAAGCTCGGCACGCTGGAGAAAGGAAAGCTGGCCGATATCATCGCGATGCCGGGCGATCCGACCGCGGACATCACCGTGACCGAGCGCGTCTTTTTCGTCATGAAAGACGGCAAGATCGTGAAGAACGCAGTGAAGCCGTGAGGTTCGGAGCCGCCTGTAGACGCCTCCCTGTGGGAGGCGCGAGAGTTGGGCGCTCTTTGGGAGTAGATCTTTCCTGCGATCCTACCCCGATACCCGCGCTTCGCACAGCGAAGCGTCTACATTGACGCGCCTGGCAGCGCCTTCAGGATGCGCCATGATGAGATTCGAAAATCAGGTCGCGATCGTGACCGGCGCAGGGCGGGGGATTGGTCATGCCATCGCGGTGCGTTTGGCTAACGAAGGCGCGCGCGTCGCCTCCGTCAGCCGGAGCGAGGCGAACGCCCAACGCACCGCCGACGAAATCAACGCCGCGCGAGCCGATGCCGCGAAGGCCTACGCGGTCGATGTCTCCGATCACGCCGCGGTGCAAGAGACGAGCGCGAAGATTCTCCAAGACTTCGGCCGGGTCGACATTCTCGTCAACAACGCCGGCGTGACGCGCGACGGACTGAGCATGCGGATGTCGATCGAAGACTGGGACACCGTCCTCGATACGAATCTGAAAGGCGCCTTCAGCTTTCACCCAGGCGGTCATGCGCTCCATGATCAAGCAACGCAGCGGCCGCATCATCAACATCAGCTCCGATCGCCGGCCTGATGGGCAACGCCGGCCAGGCCAACTACGCCGCGAGCAAGGCCGGCCTCATCGGCCTGACGAAAACGCTGGCGCGCGAACTGGCCAGCCGCGGCATCACGGTCAACGCTGTCGCCCCGGGTTCATTGCTACCGACATGACGGATGTCCTTTCCGACGAGATGAAGGAAGCGGTCCTGCCGCAGATTCCGTTAGGCAAATTCGGCGAAGGCGAAGACATCGCCGCGGCGGTCGCGTTCCTCGCCGCGCCGGAGGCGAAATACATCACCGGCCAGGTGCTGACGGTGGATGGCGGGATGGTGATGTAGCAACAGAAGAGAACGTTCAACATCCAATGACAAAGAGGATGTGGCCGAGCCCTTCTTGTCAGTGGCCAACGGCCGTCAATGCACCCGGCGAGGCGTAAGATAGTTTCGAGCAACTGGAGCCGCGGCCGCGCGAAGATCATCGAGGCGATTCGTTCGCGCGCGGAGCAACACGACCGCGATTTGGAAGTTCGCAGATCCTGCTGGATAGAGAGCTTTCGATCGACTGTGATGAACGCGTCGAATTCTCTCGCCGCGAGCGCAAGCAAGTCCCCATTTTTAATCCCGGCCCAGCCATGTCGCTGCACTGTCGTGACGGACTGTCTTGCCAACGAGTGTCCCAGCCGCGCGGGCACACATTCGTCGAGCAAAATGTTCACGCGGTGCGCGCGAGCACGCTGTTTTTCACTTCTGCGAGGAATGCGATGATCTGCTCACGCGTCCTGCGACCAGAACCTTGCCGTTGTTCAGCAGAGTCGCAGTGTGTCCCTGACGAGCCACGGCGAGACTCCCGGTTGCATCGAATTGAAACGGAGCCGCGGTGCAGGGCTGCATCGATGCCAGTCCGGTGCACAGCAATAGAAGCAGCAATAGATTCCGATGGAGAAAAGATGCGGGTTTCAGAGGATTTTGATCTGAGGTGTACCCGAGCCGGCGCTGCATTATCAAGCTGAAAGTGACGTTTTGCTGAACTCGGGTCTACGTGACTGGACAAACGTGAATCTTTATAGCGGGTCGGCCTTATGAAAACTGTCATCGAATTGCTTCGCGCTGCCATTTCCTGGCGCGCCTCGATTCAACGCGGGCCGCCGCGAATGCGGATCTGATTCGCCCCGGCAATGGTCAGCAAACCTGATCGACAGTCGGATGCTGCAAACTGGCCGACCTTAGAAAAACCATACGGAAACACTACCTCTACAATCCAATCATCGACCGCTCGCCCGTTGCCACGATGGCGAGCAGCAGGCGACGCGGACTTTTCCGGTGACCGATTACCGTTACCAAACGGCGGTCGCGGATGTGAAGACGGCTGCCGCTTTTGACCGCGTCGCTGCACCTAGCGACTTCCGCATCCTCAGCCGCGATTTCATGGCGGGAAAACTCGCCACGATTGTGCGGCCGAGACGTTGTTGTTCGCGATCTTCTGACCTTCAACGATCTGGTTTAGCACATTTCCGCTTAGTTGATTCGAATGTCGCCTCTGATTAAGTTACCGCCAGCCGTGTAGCCGTTATTCAGACTAACAAAACAGGTATCCGAGGTCCCATCGCCATTATCCGCGGCGGTCACTTCGAAGTTGACCCGAGTTCCATCCTTAAGACGGCCGGTGCCGCGGAAGTCAGCGCTATTGCCGGTGACGGTAAGACTACGCACCTTGCCTTTAAGCATCGAAACGCCGGAGTAGCGGCACACGGTTGCGCCAGCGACGCCGCACAAAGTAGAAACATTGGTAAGGCCAAACGCCGAGCGAGGACCGTCGCCAGCGAACAAACAGATTCCTGCGGGGCGCTGGTCGCGGGCGAGGATGGGGTTTGCGGAGGATGATGTTTTTCATGGGATGAGGTTGGACGCTGTCCAGCGTAGACTGGTCCCTGCGCAAATGGCGAGCAAAATATCTGCCGTCGAAAAGTCCGATCGGCGAATCGAATAAAGGCAGAATTGCGGGGAAACCCGGAGGACTAGCCCTGGGCTTCGGGGGCGACGCGCTCCGCGCACCCGACCTGCGCTTTCAGCCAGACGCGCGGAGCTTTTTCCAACGTGGGGGCGTCGGATGTTGGCTTCTCCCCTGGGCAAGCACTGAAAGTGCTCCTGATAAAGCCTACCGTCTTTGAAATCCGCGGCCTTCATCGCGTTCCTTGTGGTCGGCTTGGTTCGTCTACAGCCGAATCAACGCGCCCATTACCTATCCCCCCGGCGTCCTCCTCGCGAGCGAGCCCGAGCAGCGCAATCCGCCCAGCGAAGCTCCCTTTGACTACAGAAACGTTTCAGCTCAAGCCGCTGGCTGCGCTTCGCGATCGATGCCCGGGTTCTGCATCGGAAAATCTATCGCTACGATCCGCAGGCGGCGCTCGTCCCGGTCGATCTCGCGGTGGGCTGGGGGCCGATGTCGGACCAGGCGGTGCTCGATCGGCTCAAGATCAGCCAAAGCGCGCGCTTCTTCTGCTACGAATATCAGAATCAGCCGCCGATCCCGCAGAGAGGAGATCATCGTCCACGCGACCAACCTCCATCTCATTCCCTCCACCGGCGCGATCGCGGCGCAGTGCAAATCTCTTCGGCACCGGCGAACTGATCCATCTCTCCGGCTTGCTCGTGGAAGCGACCGGACCGGGGATCGGCACCTGGCGCAGTTCGCTCAGCCGGACCGATTCGGGAAGGGCGCTTGCGAGCTGGTCTGGGTCGAGGATATCGAACAGATCGCACACTGAACGGGGGCGCACGCTTCCGCTGCCAAAAGCGCGCGCCAACTCGTTCAGGCAAAGCCGGTTGCGTCAGTTCTCTTCTCGTTTCATGTTGGATGCCATGAGTACCGAGAAAGCGACGTTTGGCGCGGGATGTTTTTGGGGAGTGGAGGAATTATTTCGCAACACGAAAGGCGTAACCGCGGCGACGAGCGGCTACGCCGGCGGCAAAACCGAGAACCCAGACCTATGAAGATGTTTGCAGCCACGAACCGGCCACGCGGAAGTGGTCGAAGTCGAATTTGATCCGGCACAGGTCACCTACGAACAGTTGCTCGACATTTTCTGGAGTAATCATGACCCGACGACGCGCGATCGCCAGGGGCCCGATATCGGGTCGCAATATCGCTCGGTCGTTTTCTATCATTCGCCGGAACAGCAAAAGCGGCGGCCGAAGCGAAGAAGGAAGCGCTCGATAAAAGCGGCACGTTTTCGCCGGCCGATCGTGACCCAGATCGAACCGGCCCCGACGTTTTACCGCGCGGAAGAATATCATCAGCAGTATCTCGCGCAAGCATGGCCGGACGCCATTGCGCGATCTGAGCTGGAAATCCGAATGACGAAATCCGAAACAAGCCCCAAATCCGAATGACGAAATCGCCTGCGCCACATTCGTTAGGCTGGACTGTTCGCCCGGCATTTTGGATTTCGGGCTTCGTCATTGTTTCGAGCTTCCGATTTCGGGCTTCGTCATTTCCCCGCCTCGTGAAACCCGAGACGTTTCGCACCCCAAACTTCGTTAGCGACGCGGCGAACTTCATCCTCGAACAAGCGCGGGCCGCGCTGGCCGAGCGAGGCGAATTCCGGATCGCTCTCTCCGGCGGAAACACCCCGCGACCGATCTTTGCCGAGTTCGGCCGCATCGCGCGCGACCTGCCGTGGGAACGCGTCCGGTTCACTTTTGGCGATGAACGTTGCGTCCCGCCGGATCATGCCGCACAGCAATTTCCGGATGGCGCGTGAGTCGCTCTTCGATCCGCAATCGATTCCGGAGCAATCGATTCTGCGCATGCGGGGCGAGATCGATCCACAACTCGCCGCGCAGGAATATGAAGACGCAGCTCGCGCTCCTTGCGACGCAGCATGGCGAGACGATTTACCGGCACGATCTGATCCTCCTCGGGATGGGCGACGACGGACATACCGCCTCGCTCTTTCCCGGGAACAGCGGCGCTCGAGGAACAAGCCCGCCGGGTGGTGGCGAATTTTGTGCCCAAACTTGAAGGCTGGCGCCTCACCATGACACTGCCGCTCCTCAATCAAGCGCGGCAGGTCCTGTTTCTCGTCCGGCGGTGACAAGAACCATGACGCTGCTCGAACGCGTCATCGCGGGCGATCCGCGAGTTTCCCGCCAGCCTGGTCAACCCGCCTAACGGACAGCTGACCTGGATGATCGGCGACCGCCGCCTGACGAAATGACGAAGACACGCACCGTTCTTGTCACAGGTTCGGCGGGATTGATCGGCTCGGAAACGGTCAAGCGTTTCGCCGGCGATGGCTTGTGCGGTCGTCGGGATCGACAACGACATGCGCAAGCAGTTCTTCGGCGAAGAAGCTTCGACCCGGAAAACGCGCGACGAGCTGCGGCGAGAACGTGCCTGGACTATCAGCATCACGAGATCGACATTCGCGATGCCGGCGCGGTCAACGATCTCTTTCAGCAGCACGGGCGCAGCCTGACCGCGATCGTGCATACCGCGGCGCAGCCCTCGCACGACTGGGCGGCGCGCGATCCGCAGATGGATTTCACGGTCAACGCCAACGGCACCCTCAACCTGCTCGAAGCGGCGCCGAAATTTTTGCCCGGAAACGCCCTTCGTTTTCACTTCGACGAACAAGGTCTACGGCGACACGCCCAACCGCCTGCCGCTCCAGGAACTGCCGTTGCGCTGGGAGATCGAGCCCGGTCACGAGTACGAGCCGGGCATTTCCGAGACCATGAGCATCGACCAGACGAAGCACTCGCTCTTCGGCGCGTCGAAGGTCGCGGCCGACGTGCTGGTGCAGGAATACGGCCGCTATTTCGGCATGCCGACGGCCTGTTTTCGCGGCGGTTGCCTGACCGGTCCGGCGCACGCCGGGACGGAGCTGCATGGATTTCTCTCCTACCTGATGAAGTGCACGGTGAGCGGCCGGCCTTATCGCGTCTTCGGCTACAAGGGCAAACAGGTGCGCGACAACATCCACAGCTTCGACCTGGTCGAGGCCTTTGCCGCGTTCGTTAGGGCGCCGCGTGTCGGCGAGGTCTACAACATCGGCGGCAGCCGCCATTGCAATTGTTCGATGCTCGAAGCGATCGCGCTCTGCGAAGAAATCAGCGGGCGCAAGCTTTCCTGGGAATACGTCGAGGACAACCGCGATCGGCGACCACATCTGGTGGATCAGCGATGTGCGCAAATTCCGAGAGCATTATCCGGAATGGAATTTCCGTTACGGTCTGCGCGAGATCCTCGAGGAAATCTTCGCCGCGCTGGTCGCCATGTAGACGTTTCGCTCTGCGAAACGCTGGTCTGCGCGTGGCTGGGGAACTCCTGAACTTCGGGCGACGATTATTCCCGCGTTTCGCGAGCGACACGTCTACATCAGTACTGCTCGCCTTCGTCTCCCGCGTCCGGCGCGACCCGATCCGGAATCGCCCAGACGTGGATCATGACCGCGATCCAATAGACCGGGAGGAGAAAGAATCCGAAACCCGCCGTGCCCGTCGCAATCAGGAGCGCGAGGCCAAGCGCAATCGGCGTCGCCGAGAAAAATCAGCAGCACGCCGATCAGGCGATAGCCCTTGTAGATGTGACCGAGCCCCGGGACGATGCTGAGCATGACCGCGACCATGTCGCTCGCCTGGCCCTCGGCCGTTTCCAAAAGACCAGTCGCCGCCGTCGGGGGAGGCAATGCCGGTTGATTCGATTCGGCGGCAGGTGTGTCGGTGTATTCCACGGGAGTGCTTTCGTGAGCTAAATGCGGCGCGTGCTCCTGACGATCAGCAGCGGCGCCGGATTCGTCAAGAAAACTGTTGTGTTTTCAAATGATTGCCGGCGGATTCGTTGTGGCCCGGGTCACCGGTCCGTGCTGCGCAATCCTGCGTCTGGAGGGCGACGCTCCGCCGTCGCCGAGTTTCAAATACGGAAATGACGGAGCATTCCTCCAGCTTCGATGATTCCCTGCACTAAAACTAGAAGCGTGCAATTGACGCTCCAGTTCCCGGCAGAGCTGCGTCATGCCTGCGCTCGACCGAGATCGTCCGTTATGCCGATGAACGTTTGCGCCTCACCGAGATCGAGGATTATCCGAATGCGCTCAACGGCCTGCAAATCGAGAACTCCGGCACCGTGACGAAAATTGGCGCGGCGGTCGACGCCTCGGGACGCGACGATGCAGATGGCGGTGGAGCAGCGGGATCGATTTGCTCGTTGTGCATCACGGCTTGTTTTGGCCGGGGTTGCAGCCCATCACCGGTCCGCTTTTTCGCGCGCTCAAGACTTGCGTTCGAGCACAATCTTGCGCTCTACAGCGTCGCATCTGCCGCTCGATTTGCATCCGCAGACTCGGCAACAACGCGCTCCTCGCCGCCGCCCTCGGTCTTCGAAAACACCGAGCCTTTCCTCGAATGAAAGGGCAGCCGCATCGGGCTGCAGGCGGAGACCGACCTCTGCGCCGCGACGAGCTCCTCACTAAACTCGAAGAGTCGTTAGGCGGCCCGGTCCGCTGCATCGGCGCCGGACCGATGGAGATGCAAGCGCATCGGCCTCGTGACCGGCGGCGCGGGTGGCGAAATCTACGCGGCGGCGCGGGCCGGAGTGGACACCTACATCACGGGCGAAGCGCCGCATTGGGCGGCGGTCGCGGCGGAAGAACTCGGGCTCAATCTTTTTCTCGGCGGGCATTACGCGACCGAGACTTTCGGGTGAAAGCGCTCGCCGCCGAGCTGGCGGAGAAGTTCGGCGTGCCGTGGGAATTTCTCGATCACCCGACCGGTTTGTGACAAATTGTCGTTAGGCAGCGCGCTCATGGCGTTCGAAATTTCTCGTGCTCCTGCTTCTCGGGCTGATTCGTGACTGCCGTCTTGTTCAGTCGTCTGCGCGGGCTTCGACTGACGATCGACAACGTGACCGAGCGATCGCGGCGCTCGAAGGCAAAGCGAAAGCCGTCACGCCGCTCGCTCCGGAGAAGGTCTGCGACTCCGCCTTCGCCCGCAACGGAGCGGAGGGACCCGCCGGGCGAGTCCCGGACGAGCGGAAGCCCGTCCCTCCGCGGCGGCGGCAGAGCCGCCGCCGCTTCCGATGGCGCCTTCGTCCCCGCCTCCCGTCCCCGCCACGCCTTTCAATTGGGAAGCGTTCATGGGCGTGAAACTGTTCGCCTGGCTGGGCGGACTCGCGCTTTTTCTCGGCGTCGTTTTCATGGTTAAATATTCCTTCGAGAACAACCTGATCACGCCGCTCGGCCGGGTCACCGATCGGCGCCGGTCGTCGGGCCGAGCTGCGATCGCCACCGGCTGGTGGCTGGCGCGCGGCCGTTATCGGGTGACGGCGCAAAGTCTTTGCGCGACCGGGATCGTCATTCTCTATGCCGATCTTTTCGCGGCGCATTCCTTTTACGGGCTCATTTCCCTAACGACCGCGTTTTTTGCCATGTCGGCGGTGACGCTCTTTTCCTTTCTCCTCGCGGTCAACCTGAGCGCGCAGGTGATCGTCATTCTGGGATTGTTAGGCGGATTTCTCACCCCGGTCCTGCTGCGCGAGCGGAGCGGATAATGCACCTGCGCTCTTTCCTCTACATCGCGCTGCTCGATCTCGGGGTGGCGGCGGTCGCGCTGCGTAAACGCTGGCTTTACCTGGTCCTTCTCGCGGCCGCTCGGGACGCGTCTTCACCCAGCTCGGCTGGGCCATCCAATTTTTCAATGCGAGCAAAGGCGTCGGACGCGCTTTTGGATTTTTCTCGGCTTCGAGGCGCTTTTCTCGCGCTCTTCTTTGGCGATCGCTGGCTGTAGCCGCTTCGCTTGCGAAGCAGTCGGGTATCGCGAGGAACGCAGGGAATAACTGACGGCGCGGCGACCGCGCTTCGCATAGCGAAGCGTCTACAGGCCGCCCGCCAATGGATGCTTGCTGCGGCAGTCTCGCAGGATTTAGCGCGCTCGGTTTTGGCTTCTGGCTCTCGGCGTTCCCGGTGCTCGCGCGCCATCCACTTCTTTTTCTTCAGCTTTGTTTTTCTGGCGGATGCCGGCTTGCTCGCGCTGCCGGTGATCGGTCGGGCGCATCGCGGGATTGCGCTCGGCGCCGGTGTGCTCGCTTTCGCGCTCGTGGCGGAATGGATCGCTCTCTTTGCGCGAGCACGCGCCGCTCTTCGCGCCGCTCGCCGCCATCGTGCTTTTCGCGCTCCTCCACGCCGCGACGGTTCCGGCCGCGGCCTGGCGTCCGGGCTCTGCTCCCTTTCACCGCCGCGCGGCACGCTCACGCCGTTTATGCTTCTCATTATTCTGATCGACCGGGTCGAGTTCTGGAATCCGACGCCGGTCTTTTTCGTCGCGCTTCTTCTCGCCGCTATCCTGCTCGCCGCCGCGATCGTTAGGCGAGCGGACTGGCTTGCGCTGGCCGCGCTTGCTTGGCACCGGGCTCACGGAGTTGACCTGGCAAGGCGATGCGCTTCTCCAACGCGCAGGCGATTCCCGCGCTCGTCTGCTACGGGCTCTTTCTTGCTTCTCTTTGTCGCCTTCCCGTTTTGCTCGGCGGAAAAGGAAAAGGCGTGGTCGTGGGCGATCAGCGCGCTCGCGCAGGCGCTCGCAGTTCTGGCTCTTCTATCGCGCCATCGCGATCTCTTTCCCTAACGAGTGGATGGGGTTGCTCCCGGCCGCTTTCCTGATTCCGGCGGCGCGTCGGCGTCGTGGGCGCTTGCTGAAACTCTATCACGCCGATCCCGCGAGCGGGGATGCCCGGCTCGCCTGGCAGGGTGGGGCGCTCCTGCTTTTCGTTAGTCTGATTTTTCCGCTCCAGTTCGATCGCGAATGGATCACGCTCGGTTGGGCGCTGGAAGGTCTGGCGCTCCTCTGTCTTTTCCGATCGCTTGCCGCATCGCGGGCTGCGCCTCGTCGCGCGTCGTGCTGCTCTGCGCCGCCTTCGCCCGGCTCGCCTGCAATCCGGCCGTCCTCGAATATCACAAGCGGAGCGGAACGCGGATCTGGAATTGGTATCTCTACGCCTACGGGATCGCGAGCTTCTGTCTGATCGGCGGGCGCGCGGCGCTTCGGACCGCCACAGGAGAAAGCAGCTCGAACGCTGCCGGTCCGCCGCTTCTCGGCTCGTTAGGCGTGATTCTCGTCTTCCTCCTCCTCAACATCGAGATCGCCGATTACTTCTCGATCGGGCCGACCCTGACCTTTTCCTTCTCCGGCAATTTCGCGCGCGACATGACCTACTCGATCGCCTGGGCGCTCTTCGCTCTCGGCTCTCATTATCGTCGGCATGCAAATCAAGCAAGCGCGTCGCTCGTTATGCGGGCGTCGCGCTGCTCGGCGTGACGCTGGCCAAACTCTTCCTGCACGATCTGAACGATCTGGATGAGCTTTACCGAATCGGCGCTTTCGTGGGCGTGGCGCTCATCCTCATCGCGGCCTCCTTCATCTACCAACGCTTTCTCGCACCGGAACGCGCCTAACGAACAAACATGTCAGTCGATTCCGCCCGGGGCTTCGCTCGTTTGCGCCGATTCCTGAGCCGGCTCTTTCTCGGCCTGGCTGTGTTGTTTGCCATCTATCTCGTTTTTCGCTGGGAGGAAAACTGGCGCGCGGCGCGCCTTCTCGCCAGGACCGAGGCGCAGCTGCAACGGAAGGGCGAACAACTCGACCTCGGCGCCTTTGTCCCGGCGCCGGTGCCCGACGCGCAGAATTTCGCCGCGGCGCCCATCGTGGTGAAGCTGCTCAGCGCATCGCAGTCCGATGGCCCCAAGTCCGATGCGGAGGGGCAGCGACTGGAGGCAATGACTTGGTCGCGAGTCCGAGGCCACGGTCCGCAGCCGGCGCGGGGCGACGCCGCCCTCGGAAGACTCGTCGACCTTTGCAAATGGAACCGGTTCCTAAACGGCGAGCAGGTCTCACCTGGCGATGACCCTGATCCAGCTGCTTGCGCCCGACAGGTTCTGCAATGGTTTACGGAGTGGTCGCCCGAGATGACCGACCTAGCCGCCGCGGCGGAACGGCCTGCGGCGCACTTTCCGGTTCACTACGAGAAGGGTCCAGGAATGGATTTTACGCACGGCACCGTGCTGCTCCGCATGTCGGGCCTCTACTCGTTGCGCGCGATTGCCGCGCTGCGGGCGGGCGACTCGGCTCTGGCCTATCGTGATCTGGAAACCCTGAACCGATTGCAGGAGGCGCTCCAGCCGGAACCGCTCCTGATTTCCGAGCTCGTTAGGCTGACAATTTTGGCCGAACTCCAGCAGCCGCTTTGGGAAGGCCTCGTCAATCACAAGTGGAATGCCGGGCAACTTCGGCAAATCCAGGATTTGCTCGAGCCGACCAATCTGCTGTCCGACCACCAGCGCATCGTTAGGGGAGACCGCGCCTTCAGCCGTAGCTGTTTTCAGTCGATTCGAAGCCGCCGATCTCATGTTCTGGAAAAGATGCACAACCTTTTGCCGTTCGACACGCTGCCCGTTTCCATCGAGCTGGCCGCGTTGGTGCTGCCGGGAGATGCCGTCCTCGACCAAAACGAGGCGATTTCCGAGCGCTGGGTGCAGGATCTGGTTCTGCCCATGGTGGATCTGCCGGGAGGCAGAATCGTGCGGGAGAATTCGGATCGTCTGGAGCGCACGATCAGCGTGAGCTTCTCTACTCCCTACAACACCATCGCGAAATTAGCCTTCCCGATTTATCCGACAATCGTCCGCAAAGTCGGCGCCGCCGCCGCCGCCCTCGACGAAGCCCGGGCGGCGTGCGCGATCGAACGTTTTCGTCTAGAGAACAACCGATTGCCGAGGGAGCTGCGCGAATTGGTGCCAACCTATCTGGCCAAGGTTCCCGCCGACGTTCTCGGTCAGAAAGAGTTGCAGTATCGGCCTTCGCCGGACGGCAATTACCGAATCTACTCGATCGGTTGGAATCAGCTCGACGACGCCGGAACCATCGCGCTGAAATCGAATTCGACCCGACGTGATGACGAAAAGGGCGATTGGGTCTGGTGGAGCGCGCCGCGTTAGGCGGCGAAACATTCTGCTTTCACAAAGCGCGAGCCGCTGTTCCTTCTTGCCCATGCCGGCGGGCGAAGACAAACGAGTGAGCACCAGCGCGACGAGCGTCGTCGGTCTGGCCGTGCTTTGCAGCCGCGTGCTCGGGTTAATTCGCGAGCAAGTCTTCGCGGGGCTTTTCGGCGCGGGGAGAAATCTCGACGCGTTCCTGATGGCGTTCCGTTTGCCCAACATGTTGCGCGATCTCTTTGCCGAAGGCGCGCTCTCCACCGCCTTCATCACCACGTTCTCGCAGAAAATCGCGACCGAAGGTGATGAGTCGGCGTGGCAATTAGCCAACAAAGTCGCAACCCTCACCGCGATCTTCATGAGCGCGGTCACGCTACTTGGCATCGCGTTTGCGCCGCAGCTCGTCGACGTGCTGACGTGGTGGAGTTGGTCGCCAGAAAAGACCGCGCTGACGATTTTGCTCACGCGGGTCATGTGGCCCTTCATTCTGCTCGTGTCGCTGGCTGCGCTGGCCATGGGAATGTTGAACGCCAGGAATGTTTTCGGCCCGCCGGCGATGGCCTCGAGTTTTTTTAACCTCGGCTCGATCATCGGCGGTGTCGCGCTGGGTTGGTGGTTCGATCCGCATTTCGGTGCGCGCTCCCTGATCGGCTTGTCGATCGGAACCCTCCTCGGTGGCTTATGGCAATTGACCGCCCAATTTCCTTCGCTGCGGCGTGTCGGCTTTAGATTCAATCCCGACTTCAAATGGCGCGACTCGGGTGTGCGCACGATTTTGATTTTGATGGGCCCGGCCGTCATCGCGGCCAGCGCCGTGCAGGTCAATGTGCTCATCAACAGCGGCTTCGCGGCGCGCCTTGGCGACGGGCCAGTTAGCTGGCTCAACATTGCGTTTCGCCTGATGCAATTGCCGCTCGGAATTTTTGGCGTGGCGGTCGCAACCGTGACCTTGCCGCTCGTCTCGCGGAGCGCAGCGCTCGGCAACACGCAGGAATTTCGCGGCGCCCTCGCGCATGCCATGCGCCTGGTCATGCTGCTGACGATTCCTTCCGCGATCGGGTTGGTCATTCTGGCAGAGCCGATCATCCGGCTGATTTATCAGCACGGGCGCTTTACCGCCGGTGCGACGACGCAGACCGCCGCGGCGCTGCGTTTTTACGCGCTCGGGCTCGCCGGTTACGCGGGGGTGAAGGTGCTCGCGCCGGCGTTCTACGCGATCAACAAGCGAAACCTGCCAATGGTCGTTAGTCTTTTTCCATCGCGGTGAACTTTTGCCTCAACTGGCTTTTTACCTTTCGTCTTGGGCTCGGTCATCGCGGACTTGCGCTCTCGACGAGCCTAGTCGCCATAACCAATTTCCTGATGCTCTACGCGATGATGCGGCGACACACCGGCCGGCTCGAGACCGGACAGATGCTGGCGACGTTAGGCAAAGTGCTTCTGGCTGGCGCGGTCCTGGCGGCGATTTGTTTGGGCGCGCAGCAGTTTTTCTTTTCGCCGCGCCACGGCGCGTCGCTGTGGAGGTTGATCGCCGAAGTGGGCTCACGATCGGTGTCGGGGTGATGGCGTTTTTTGGAACGGCCTTTCTCCTCCGCGTCGCCGAAGTGCAAGATGTGGTGACGATCGTGCGGCGGAAGTTGAAAGTGTAGCGGCGCCCGTGTCGGGCGCATGACTCATGGCCAGCCTCCAGCCGCGCGATCGAACTCGTCGGCTTGCGGTCGAAGACGTAGTTAGGCGCAGCGATAGAGCACGAGCACGAGCATGAGAACGCGTAGTGCGTCCACCGGATACGCCCGACACGGGCGCCGCTACACCAGCGCTCGATCCAGGTCGGCGATCAGATCGTCGGGGTGCTCGAGGCCGATGGAAAGGCGAAGGAGCGTTCGCGGCGTGTAAGAGTGTCCGGGCCTTCGATCGATTGGCGATGTTCGATCAGGCTCTCCACTCCGCCGAGACTGGTGGCGCGAGTGAAAATTTTCATGCTGATTCGGCAACGCCATGGCCGCGGCACGATCGCCTTTCAGTTCGAACGAAAGCATTCCGCCGAACAGGCTCATCTGCCGTTGCGCCAACTCGTGCTGCGGATGCGAGGGCAGCCCCGGATAATGGACCCGCTCCGACCCGCGGATGCGTGGCAAGAAACTGCGCGACGCGCGCGGCGTTTTCGCAATGGGCACGCATTCGCCAGGGCAGCGTCTGCATTCCGCGATGCACCAGCCAGCAATCGAACGGCGCCGGCACCGCGCCGCCGACGATTTGCAGCTCGCGAATGCGCTGGAAAAATTCGTCGTCCTGCCGCGCGACGATAGCGCCTCCCATCACGTCGCTGTGGCCGCCGAAATATTTCGTAGTCGAATGCATGACGAGATCGACTCCGAGCGCGAAAGGTCGCTGGATCATGGGGCACCAGGTGTTATCGACGACGAGGCGCGCCCCGGCCGCGTGCGCGATCTCGGCGGCCGCGGCGAGGTCGGTCAACTTTAAGGTCGGGTTGGACGGCGTCTCGGCCCAGAGAACTTTTGTGTTCTGGCGCGAACGGCCTTCTTGATCGCGCCGGGATCCGTCATATCCACGAAATCGACCGCGAGTTGCCAGGGCGCGAAGACGTCGCGGAGGAGCCGCAGCACGCCGTGATACGCTTCCCGCGGGGCGACGACGTGATCGTTAGGCGCGAGCGCCTGAAAGACGGTCGTGGCGGCCGCCAGGCCCGAGGCAAAGGCCGCCGCAACGGCGCCGCCTTCGAGAAGGGCGAGCGCCTTTTCCAGCGCCGCGCGATTCGGATTATCGGAGCGGGCATAATCGAAGCCGGTCGGGAAACCTCCGTCCTCGGCGCGTTGAAAGGTCGTGGAGAGATGAATCGGCGCGGCCACCGCGCCGGTCGCGGGATCGATTGCGCGGCCGGCATGCACGGCGATCGTCTCCGGATGCCATGGGAATGTTGCGTTCGCTCATAATCCGTTCGCAGACAGATTAGCGGCCGTGGCTGCCGGATCGCCAGCATGTCTCGCGCAGGCCGCGTTTTGCATTTGACGGCTCGCAGGTCCCGTCCGAAAAACCAACTGCACCAACCGCCGGCCCGCTCTACGGTGTCGGCTCCGCCTTCTATGATATACGACGACGAAGTCTTCCAAATGGCCTGCAACCAGTTCCAGGTCATCGCCGATTACCTGAACATCGACAAAAACGATCGTGACCGGCTCATGTATCCGAAGCGCGCCATGGCCGTCACGCTTCCCGTGCACATGGACGACGGCAGCACCAAGACCTTTCAGGGGTATCGGGTGCAGCATCACCTCACGCTCGGCCCGACGAAAGGCGGCACCCGCTTCGCGCCCAACCTCTCGATGGGCGAAACCGCCGCGCTCGCCATGTGGATGAGCTGGAAATGCGCGCTCAATAATTTGCCCTACGGCGGGGCCAAAGGCGGCGTGGCCTGCGACCCGACCAAGCTTTCCCACAAGGAACTTGAGGCCGTCTCGCGCCGTTACATGCAGGAGATGATCCCGTTCGTCGGCCCGAAGACCGACATCATGGGGCCGGATATGGGGACGAACGAACAGGTCATGGCCTGGTTCATGGATACTTATTCGGTTTACCAGGGATATTCGGTGAATGAAATCGTCACCGGCAAACCGGTCTCGATCGGCGGCACCGAAGGCCGGCGCGAATCGACCGGCCGCGGCGTCGTTTACCTGATCGAGCGCGCAATGGACATGCTCAAGATGGACCCGGAGAAATCGACCGCGATCGTCCAGGGCTTCGGCAACGTCGGTTCCGTCGCCGCCTTGTCGTTAGGCTTGAAGTCCGGAGTCAAGATCGTCGGGATCAGCGACCACACCGTCGCGCTTTACAATCCCAAGGGGATCGATGTCAGAGCAGCCGACTTGCACGTGCAAAAGAAGGGCAATCTACTCGCCTTCGATCAGGGCGACCGGGTTAACCCAAACGAATTTCTCGAGATGCCATGCGATATCCTGGCCCCTTGCGCGGTCGATCGCGTCATCACGGAAAAGAATGCGGACAAGATCAAGTGCCGCATTTTGGCCGAGGGCGCGAATGGCCCGACCAGCCCGGAAGCCGACCTGCACCTGAACAAACGCTGGGACGAAGTCTTCGTCATCCCGGACATTCTCTGCAATGCCGGCGGCGTGATTGTCTCCTACTTTGAGTGGGTGCAAGGTTTGCAGGCTTTCCTCTGGACCGAGACGGAAGTGACCGACAAGCTTTTTCGGATCCTTGAGCACTCCTTCACCCAAGTCATCAAGCGCGCGAAAAAAGACAAGGTTTCGCATCGCACCGCCGCGATGGCGATCGGTGTCGAGCGAGTTATGAAAGCCAAACATCAGCGCGGCTTGTTCCCCTGATCGATCATTGAGTCGCAGGCAAGAGAAATGAATCCAATCCTCCTCGCCGCCGCGCTGACGGCGTTACTCATCTTCGTCACTCCGATGGAAGCGCGGACGGTCGAGTTCTCCGGCTACCAATGGGATGTTCGTCCGACGGCGGACAGCGGTGGTCCTGGTCCTAACCACTGGGACGAGAACAACGTCTCCGTCGATTCCAATGGCTATCTCCACATGAAGCTTAGTCAGCGCGATGGCCAATGGTATTGCTCGGAAGTCTATCTCCGGCAGAGGCTCGGGTTCGGCTTTTACGAATTCGCGGTGATCGGACGCGTCGACGCGCTTGACCCCAATGTTGTCCTGGGGCTCTTCAACTATCCCACGCCGGACGTCGGCCGGGACGGCACCAACGAAATCGACATCGAGTTTGCCCATTGGGGCGACCCCTTGTCGCCGATCGATAACTTCACTGTCTTTCCGGCCGACGTCGGTATAAATCCTACGACCAGGAATTTTCCGTTCAAGCTCAGTGGCACCGGCAACTCTACCCACTCCTTTAACTGGACTTCTACCAGCATCCTCTTTCAGTCCTTCCGTGGCACGAGTGGTCGTCCATCTGTCAGTTGGCTCTTCCGGCCGCGCGACGCCCAGAGCCGCATCCCGCAGAGCGCGCTCCCGGTGCACATTAATCTTTGGCTTTTCCAGGGACAGGCCCCCCTCAACGGCCAGGAAGTCGAGTTAGTCGTCCGCTCCTTTACGTTTACCCCGATGTAGCCCGGAGTTAGTGGCCTTACGATGAAGCTTTACCGCCGACGAGCGCTGGCGCATTCTCGGGTCGCATGAAGTTCACCCACCGCGAAATCGAGCGCGCCGGGCGTCTGCTCGATGTGCTCACCGATGAGGAACGCGGCTTGCGCATCATCGTTTCGCGACTCGGCGCGGAGCTGGTCAGTCTGGCGCGTCGCGACGGGGAGGGAAATTGGATCGGCTTTCTCCATCGTGACAACGATCTCAGTAAGCCAGCGAGCGGCTGGGCCAATCACGCGACCGTCATGGGTTACTTCCTGCACCGGCTGAAGGACGAGCGAAGTCTCTATCGTGGCCGCGAGATCCGCGGCGGGACGCACAGTTTTCTGCGCCACAAGCTCTTTACGGATGTGTGCGCAGACCTTCGTGACGGCGCGGGCGCATCGCTCACCTGCCGGATTTCGCCTAACGAGATTGAGCCCAAAGAATATCCTCTCAAGGTTTCACTTGCTCTTACCTACACTTTACAGGGCGACGCCCTCCAGGTGGGATTCCATTTTCGTAATCAGGAGCCGGAGCTGACGGCGCACCTCGAGTTCGGGCTGCATCCTGGTTTCGTGGCGACCAGCTTCGATGCGTTTCAGCTCGAGATGCCGCGCGGTCGTTATCGCCGTTGGTTTTCGCCTGGAAACTATCTGACCGGCGAGACCGAGAACATTATTCACGCTGGCGGCGAAATGCCTTTCGATCGCACCCAGCTGCCCGGTTCTTTCATCCTCGAGTTTGTCGAAGTGCCCAATCGCACTTTCGTCTACCGCGACCCACCGAGCGGTCGTCGAGTGATTCTCGATTTTGCTGAGGTTCCCTACTTCACTCTCTGGTCCGATGGAGGGCCGTTCCTTTGCGTCGAGCCATGCTGGGGCCTGACCGATCGGCATGAGCAGCGGGCATTTGAGGAAAAGGACGGCATTCAGCAAATCGGCCCCGGAGGCGAGCTTTGCGCCGCTTTCGCGATCACGCCACAGCTGTAGGTGATACGCCTGCTGAGAGTTCCACTCTGCGATGTTCCTTGAGAAACTCGTTAAGCAACAACCGCCTCATAACGCACAGTGTAAGGCTTGGCCCTCCTCATCCCGGGCCACCAGCGCCGGGTCGACCCTGGCGACTTGTTTGGCGACGAGGCCAAACTGCGGAAGGCTCTCGCGATCAAGTTGTTTGTGATCGCCTGATTGTCCCACTTTACTTTTGCGCCGCCTACAAAAATCGGGTCCGTGATGTTGAGCTCGCCGGCTCCGACCCAGTTCATCGCGCAAACCAGATTGCGCACAACGCCCGAACGCGATTACGCCCGCGCCTCGCTCGTCTTATGAGCGATTGCGAGCCACGCGGCGCGACATTGATGGCGGAGGTATTTCGGCAGCTTGGACTCAAAGCCCGCTTTTCGCTCCGGGGTCACCGACCTCCGGGCTACGACGATGACCGCTTTCGCCGCGGCGCGAGCGCGGGCGAATCCGACACCGACATTAACTCAAAGGTTCGGAACAAAGGCGCCAGATCGATGACCGCGTTGGCCGCAGATTTCAAAACGTTTCCCAGATTTTGCGTGACCGAAGCCACTTCCACGCGAACGCCGCGCCGGCGCAATTTGGTGGCCAGATACGCGAAGTCCGCATCACCGGTCACGAGAATGACCACATCGGGTCGCATCTCGACCGATAACTCGAGCGCGTCGATCGCCATCATCACATCCACGTTCGCCTTGTAATGACCTTGCTCGGCTGGCGCGCCATCTTTGGTCATGACAAGGAATCCATTGGAACGCAGCCAGTAGATGAACTTGTTCTTCTTATCCCGCTCGTCCTGCCAAAGCGGGATGGCCGGTGGCAGGCCAGCATACACCACCATTTCGATCAGATCCCGCCCGGTCTCTGCGCCGGTAAGAAATTCGCGCAGCCTTAACCAATCAAGCCCGCGCCCCGCAGTGCGGACGGAGTTGCCGACATTCGATTCGTCCACCAAGACGAGCACGCGAGCGCGTCGGGCCCACTCTGGATTTTTCTTTCCCATCTCGGTCCGGATGTCACAAATTCGCCGGCACGTTATTTGGCCGCTTTTTTCTTATTCGCTTTTGCGGCCGCCGCGAGGCGCTCTGCTTTTTTGCGACGTGAGGCGCGTTTCTTGACGTTGTCTCTGCCTTGGCTGTGTCCCATAACACCTTTACACTCACCCGACTTGGGCGAGTTCCAAAATTGTTTCGTAACGCCGGGGCAGGAAACCTCCGCGCCCAAATTCCCTTGTTGCCGTGCTTTATCTCGGTCTGCGCCGCCCGGTGCGCAATGCCTCCGGCAAATCGCGTCATTACTTGAAGAGGCGCGCGTCTAACATCACCGGGATGCCGCCGACGTAGCGCGGGCTTTTTCATCGAGCTAAAGCGCGGTCGCCGGCGTGTTGGCATACCTCGCATTCGGACGGTCGCCTTCGCGCTCGAGGAATCTCATCGCCACGAGCGCGTCGAAGAATTCGCCGATGGCGCGCGAATGCAAGTTCAGCGCCCGGCTCAGTTCCGTGCCGGTCATGCGCTCGTTGGCGAGCTGAGTGAAAACACCAAACTCCACCGCCGTCAGAAGCACTTTGGAAGAGCAGAAACCGAAAGCAGTTTGGAGAATGGGATCGGGTGTGAGCCTTGGATTGGTGTTGGGGATGAAGCGACTTTGATCGAGCCGGCCACCTTGGCGAAAGGGCAATTGCTCATTCTGGCCAGGCGTGACCGAAATCCGGTCCGGGCGCCTGGTGGCGGGCACGGGCACTGCTCCTTTCCATGGCATGGGCATGGAGGCACCGTGCAGGATCTTAACCGTGGACGACGAGGTATCGGTCACGCTTTCGTTGAAATTTGTCTTTTCCGGGCCGCGCTACGAAGTGCTCTGCGTCGCAACCGGCGATGCTGCTCTCGCCACTCTCGAAGCCAATGCCGGCAAATACGATGTAATCATTGTCGATCAAAAGATGCCGAACCTGAGCGGCGTTGAGTTGGTTAAAGCGATCAGAGACCGCGGCATCCCTGGCGAGATCATTGTTTTGTCGGCGCACCTTACCGCAGAGATGCGCGCCGCCTACGAGCGGCTGAATGTGCGTGCCATCTTCCCGAAGCCTTTCGACCTTAATGAACTGCGGGCCGCAGTCGGGCAGATCGTCGCGCCCCCAGTCACCGACGTCGTTGACTTTGGCGGAATGGCACCTGGCTAAACCATTGCGACTCAGCTTCTCGGAGAAAGGGCAAGAACGGTTACGTTTCCGGTAGAACCTTTAGCTACCTGAGCCACGGCCATGTCAGCGGGGTAATGCCGGGTTGGGCGTTGGAATCAGTTAGCGGAGGAGACCGTATAGGAAAGATGAGTCACCCCGAATTCATCGACCGACTCGAGGATCAGCCGATCGGGGTTTTGCAAGACGGTCACCCGACCATAACCGGAACATTCCTCCTCATAATATCCCTCACTCCATCTGCCCTCTTTCGCAGTGGAACATCTCGTCCCGGTCCCCGAAGGAGAACTCGCGATGCCACCACTGCCAGGTTTGAGTGAATTCGGCTGCGCGACACACATTTCGGGGAAACCCGAAATGCTGCCATTGTCGATCGCAGCCAGGTGAAGGTCTCCGCTAATAAAAACAACGTTCGCGATCTGATTTTGGTTGATAAAATCACGCAGAGCATTCCACTCGGTCTGATACCCAGCCCAGCCATCAGGATATTTTGTCGTCGTATTTGTGACGACTGATGTAAAGATAATTTTCCAGCGGGCGGTGGAATGGCGAAGGCCATTTTCGAGCCATTGCAGTTGTCCTGCCGAGCCCAGGGCATTTCCGTCCAACATGCTCTTGTCTTGATTATCGGGGGTTCTCTCAGGGTCTCTTTGGCTGCGACAATCAAGCACAAAACAATCGGCCTGCGCAAAACTGAATTTTTGCCAGATGCCTGGGGATACACTCGGGAGCGGATATGTTGGCACATACTCTTGGAAAACCTCCTGGGACAGGCTCCATCCAGAATAGGTCCGATCGACATTATTAAACCCCGCATCGTGATCGTCCCACTGATGCACGATGGGGAACTTGCGTAAGACGAACGGAAC
Organism: uncultured Verrucomicrobiae bacterium; assembly: GCA_963737995.1. GTDB lineage: Bacteria > Verrucomicrobiota > Verrucomicrobiia > Chthoniobacterales > UBA10450 > Palsa-1392. The sequence goes on along the minus strand of CAVTUV010000007.1, from coordinate 147,129 downwards.
GAAGTCAGACATGAATGGAGTATCGGGATTATACAGGTCTTGGAACATCTTGCGCTTGTCGGTCAGTTCCAGCGGATTCCTATGATCAAAATCCCCGCCGATAAAGACAAAGGCCGGAAGTTCGGCCGCCACATGGGCAAACGTTTCCACCGAGGAGGTCAAGTCCGTCACGGTTGAAAAATCGGTCAGTACAATAAATTCAAAGTTTCGCGCAGAGCCATTCCGGGGGAAGGTGGTAAATGTGGGAAAGGGCGCGGTAAGTTGAGGCACGCCATTCACCGTCACGTTTAGGTAATAAGGCGTCTCCGCAGTCAGACCGCTGAGGGGAATGATCTTGGTAAAATCGCTTTGTGGCTGGGTTTTGAAGGAGCTGGAGCTGCGGAATGAATTGAGGTCCGGATCAGTTCCGTAACGGAGCACGACTGCCGCGGGGATATCAGTGCGGACGAAGACGTTGGCCGCTGACGAACTGACTCCGCCAACAACGGGCCCGTGGGTCAACACCTGGCCGGAACACAAACGGGCGCTCAAGAGAAGAACAAATAAAAGCAGAGAGACTTGGCTCCGCACAATTGTCCAGCCAGAAAGCCGCTCGCCCCCAATGCGGCTTCGGGGGGAGGTCGTCGTATTCATGACGGAGGGTAGAGACACTCCGACTCAGTTGTCAAGATCTTTGCTGCCGGAAGACGAATATGGATGGGATTCGCGCGGGGACCATTTGAAATAGACTGTGGGCTCGGCTGAAAAAATGAAACGACTTCCGAATAAGAAATCACATTGTCATCGATCCTCGCCGTCGCCGAAGTTGGGATCGCTCACGAGATGCAGGTCATTGGTTTGCGGCCAGATAATATTTTCTGTGTAGGTGCTGGCCGCAACGAATATGTAATCGCCAGCCTCGGCGGCATCCAAACTTTCCTAGATGGTTGCATATTGTGACGGCACACGAAGAATGTTGGCCTGAGCAGCAGCGCAACAGATGGCAAAAAGAATGAAGGAAAGCGGTCTTATTAATGGGTCTTGAGCATGGCAGTCGTCTTTAACTAACAAACCATTCAGGAAAAACATCGTTTGCCGGATTTGTAGGGCATTTTTCCGCCTGGCGCTGAAGGGACCAGACCCCGAGCCAACGCGGTCGCTCAGCTTTTTTGATGCGGCAGTAGGATCATGCGTACAAACTGAATCACGCCCGCCATAAGTTGAAACACGATCACGGCGAAGAACGGCCAGAACGCGTGCAGGACTATCGCATTGTAGAGTTGCAAGAAGCCGATCAGCCATCCCAGCGCCGCCAGAGAATAGAAAACCAGCCGCGTCGTGCGATCGAATGCAAATTGATCCCGTGGGATCTTGCGCCCCGCGGGTCCCGTTAGCGCGACAAAGCAAACCAGCACCACAAAAGCGCACAGGCTCGCCCCGCGCCAAATCCCCAGCAGCGGCGGATTCACTGCGAGCAGCAGCATGCCGAGGAGACAGAAGGCGAGGGGAATCACCGAATTCCCGAGCAAGAGGCGAAGCCGGAACTTATCGATCGCCGACCACTGTTGGACTGATTCCGTCCGAAAGACCACCACCACGCCGGCAAACCCAGCCAGCGCTACTGCCACCTGCGCCGCCGTCCCGAGCGCCTCAACTGGTTCGATCATAAGAAAAGTAGAGTAGCCGTATTGCAGGTGGAGCCAAGACGCGCTTGCAAACGTAAAAGATAAAAGCGGATCGAAACGGATCAAACGCCGGCCTGTCCCCGCAAATTTTGCTGCACCACGGAAACGTGCAAAGTATCTACGCGGAATGGCAAAGACGATCGACCCGGAAAGCGCCTGTTACGCCGTTTGGATTGCATGGGCGCTTTCCTGGTGGTTGGCTGCGATCTGGTCGAGCCGGGCCGAGTCCCGACTCAGCATGACGGAGCAACTGCTCTATCGCTTCTTTAACATCGCCGGGTTCGTTCTGCTTTTCGCCGTCCAGACTCGCCGCTACCGCGGCCCATGGCATCTCTGGTTCCTGCCGACCGGCGCGGGCTGGGTGATGGCGCTGCTTTGCGTGACTGGCTTTGCTTTCGCATGGTGGGCGCGAATTCATCTCGGTCAGCTCTGGTCCGCTTTTGTCACTCGCAAAGCTGATCACCACATTATTGATACCGGGCCATATGGCATCGTACGCCATCCGATCTATACCGGGATTATCCTGGCGGCGGTCGCATTGGCCATCGTCAAAGGAACGCTCTTTGCGATTGCCGGCGCGCTTCTGGCGGCGTTTGGCTTTTGGTTAAAAGCACGACTCGAGGAACGTTTTCTGCGCGAACAGCTCGGCGCTGAGGCGTACGATTCCTACCGCCGCCGCGTTCCCATGCTCCTGCCGTTTGGTCCCACTTGATTTTCGAGCTCCCGACGTTCCGTAACCATTCCGTTACGGAATGCAGCTTTTTCTCCTTGGCAGATGGTCGTAGAGTTGGCCCGCATCCGAAATTCGGGATGCAGTTTACATCCACGGAAAGGCGAAATCTCAAATGACATCCACGCTATCGGAAAAAATAAATTATCATATCGAACGGCTGACGCTTGCCTTTGCGCTATTGCTCATAGCGACGTCACCCGCCGCGGCGCAAACCTACTCGATCACGGACGTTGGCACGCTGGGAGCGAATGACCGGGGCAGCTACAGTCAGGCCTTCTGCATTAGCGCGAGCGGCCAGGTGGCAGGACAATCCAGTGCCTCGTTCTCATCCTTCACTGATCCGGCGTTTCTCTATAGCAATGGCCAGCTCGCGTCGCTCGGCACGCTCGGCGGCGAATACGGGTCGGCGCGAAGTATCAATACCTCCGGGCAGATTGCCGGGTACTCGACGCTCGCGAGCGGGTCGTATCGCGCCTTCCTCTACACCGGCGGGCAGATGATGAACCTCGGAACGCTCGGCGTCGATTACAGCGCGGCCTATGGATTAAACGATTCCGGCCAGGTGGTGGGTGTATCGGAGGCGGTCCCAGGGCAGGAACACGCTTTCCTCTACAGCGATGGACAGATGATGGACCTGGGAACGCTGGGCGGTCCCACCAGCACAGCTTATGGCATCAACAATCGGGGAGTGATCGTAGGTTATTCTTATAACACTGCGGGTGACTTTCTTGGCTACTTCTATCGCAACGGGACGATGACCGCGCTCGGCACGTTGGGCGGATCATGGAGCATCGCCTACGCGATCAACGATCGGAACCAGATTGCCGGGCAGGCCTACACCAGGAACAACCTGACCGCCCACGCCTTTCGCTATGCCAATGGCCGGATGGTGGATCTGGGCGCGCTCGGCGGATCGAGTTCCTACGGATCGGCCATCAATAACAGCGGCACGGTCGTGGGTCTTTCGACGATTCGGAATGGTTCCTATCGTGCGTTCATCTCCACCAACGGCAAAAAGATGCGGGATCTGAACAGCATGATTCCCGCGGAAACCGGCTGGGTGCTGGAGGAAGGGACAGCCATCAATGATGCCGGGCGAATCGCGGGGTATGGCACGTTGCATGGCCAGACCCACGCGTTTCTGCTTACCCCCGCGCAATAGGAAACTGAAACAGGTTCCGCCTGGCGAACGCAGATTTGAGTGATGGCGCGGGGCATCTGGTCGACACCGTATCTGGATTAGACGTGATGCATAACCCGTTGTGTTTGAGATCGACGATCCGGCTGGCGTTGATCCAGGCGGCGACGTCGGTGCTCGTTGATGGGAACGCCGAGAAGTGGACATTCAAATACAGGATTTCGTCTCTTTGCCTTTTGCGAGGTCCGAGTGCAAGTGATCGGCAAAACGAAAACGAGGAGGATGCATGACCGAGCCAGGCGAGATCACACAGGAGCGGGGGGTCGTACGGATGCGTGCGATGGCGGTGGGGGCGCAATCCATGGGAACGTTGGCGGCCGGCGCGATCGCCCTCGGTGCGCTCGCGCTTGGGGCGGTCGCGATAGGTTGCCTCGTCATCGGGCGCGCGAAAATCAAGCGACTCGAGATTGGCGAGCTGATCGTCGGCCGTCTCCACGTCACCGACTCGATGGAGACGCCCTGAGCTGAAGGTAAAGGGGATGAATTAGCCGTCACGCAGTCCGTCGGTGCGGATGGCTAACGTTGAGACAACCCGCGGCGAAGAATAACCTGGCAGGGTCATGTCGTTTTTACGTCGAAAGCGGCCGCGTTATAGGAATCTGCGAAGGAACGCCGCTGTTTCATCCGAGATGCCTACGATCTTGTTCGTTGCCTGACGATAGAATTTGAAATTGAGCTCGGTCTCGGGTCGACCGTCGTTCCAGTCGGAAAAAAGTTTGAGCTCGCTTCGCCCCAGGCGCCGTTTCGCGAGCACGGTGCGTCTGATGGTGATGCTCACGCGCGGCGTTTGCCGGGCGATCCCGCGTTTCTTTGCGATCGCTTTGACCGAGGTGACGATACCGCTCGCGATCAGACCTGGCCCGCCTTCGTTCTCGCTCGCGAAGACGAAGATCGTATCGCCTTTGGCGATGTGCTTACCCCCATACATCGTCTTCTGCGCGCTGAACGCGAACGTCTCCGCCCACGGATCGTTAACCTCGACTTTGATCGCGAACATCATGCTTCTCATCTCGGACTTTTAATTCCGTCGCCGTCCGGGGCCAAGCCCAACGAGAATTCAGCTGAATTATTCTGTCTAATCCGGCGAGGGATTAAGGTGGAGCCGGCGGACGGGCGGAGCATCCGACGCGAAAGGCGCTCGCTTTCTTTCGGCAGTCGTTAATTGGTCGGAGCGCAAGGAGCTGGGGTCCATTTTGCGCGATGCTGCCCGACTCGTTTCGGGCAAACAAGAGAAATTAGCGACCGGAGGTCAGAGATTCCCGAGTTAGAAATGGCTCGCGTCGATTGCCTATCGTAAAGCGCTATTTAGATAAAAGGTGAGCAATCGGATGCCAGATTTCAGTAGATGATAGCGACGGCCGCCCAGTCGAATGCGGCATGTGCAACCGTCAGCATGAAGTGTTAGGACGCGCCAGACCTTTCTCGAGCTACGGGATCGAATGGCCCTTGTTGGTCTGAACCGACTGCAGGTCCGGCTTATCCACCACGCCGCTCAGATTCATATCATCGCGAAAGTTGCCGGCAGTCACCGCCTGGTTTTTGTTGGTCTTAATTTGTTGCTGGTCCGGTTTGTCGACGGTGCGATTGCCGTTCACATCGGCCGTTAGGAAACCAAACGGAACGTCGCCATGTTGCTGTCCGTCGCCATTGATATTTCTCACCCGAATTGTGACAACCTGAACGTCTGCGACGCCGGTCAGATGCACCCTCATCTCATTGCCGCTGAAAGTTGGCGCGCCGGCCGTGGCAGTACCGGAGAGGACGCTGGCCTGGCCGGAAGTGACCGCCGTATCAAAGGTGAAAACGGCGCTGTAAGCGACGGAACTGCGATTTTCAACTCCTGACGTGCCGGTCAGCGGCATGCTGATATCGAAACTACCAGCAGCCCCGTGAGTCAGTCGTGACGCCGCGCTAAGCAGGTTGACTCCGGAGGTAGTAGGAGCGACCCGGACATAATAAACGTCTTCCTCATGCTGCCCCCGGCTCGCGTTGAAGTTGAAGGTGGCGGAATACGCGACGTTGGCTCCGGTATTGTCTGAAACGATGGTGATGTAATCGCCTATTTTGCTCTGGTTTGGATAACCTTCGAAGGGATTGAAGGAATTGCTCACCGCGACGTTCGGCGCCCAGGTAACGCCCGCGTCGGTGCTCCAAGAATAGAATAGTTGCGAATCGGTGTTATTGGAAGCGTTCCGCGTGTCATACCAGACAGCATCGAGCCGTCCATTCGGAGCTACGGAAAATGTCCCAAACCAGTGCCACTTGCTATTACTGACCGGGTCGTCATTGATCCGCTTCGGAGCGCTGAAGGTCAAACCGCCGTCTGTGCTGCGCACAAACATCACGTCGGTAGTGCTCCGCCCATTCGGCACCACGCTGGCCAGCATGTAAATGTTATTGTTAGTCGAGCCGCCGGAGCGATCAATCGCCAGGAATAGCATTCCATCAATCCGGCGGAATTAATTCCCCCGCTACCGATGACGCCACCCAGGTTGACGGAGTGCTTTGGTCAAATATCGGGCGTCTGGGTCGCAATCTGCGCATTGCTCGAGCGCACGCAAACGAACTGGCTGGATCCTTCTCCGCCGATAAAGACGTTACCATTGGTGTCCACGTCGAGAGTTCCGTATACAGGCGAGTTGGGAATAATAATCGGCTACTGCCAGGTCACCCCGGCATTGATGGAACGTTGAAATTGCACCCCGCCGCCGCTGCAATTAATCCCATCGTCCGCCTGGTATTGGAACCCATGTCCCTGGCCGTTGGTCTTATCGATCGTGAACCACTGCTTGTCGCCACCGCCTGCCCCTTTCTCACCCGAGAGCAGCGTCCACGATTGGCCGCCGTTTATCGAGCGCCACAGATCGTCACAAAAAAACGACGTTTGCACGTTCGACTGCAGACTAAGATAGAAGAAGTTTCCTACCTCATCGGAGTTAGTCACCGGGTCGCTGCGAAAGACGCCGTTTTCAAGAACACCGGGAAACGTCCATGTCGTGCCCCCATTGGTGGTGTAACCCCATCCGCCCTGCCGGAAGTTGGAGGTGACATCATTGAACTGTCTCCAGGCGATTGTCATCTTGCTGCGGTCTGTGGGATTCACCGAGATCGAGCACTCGTTCGCGGCGTCGCCGAGGATATTTTGGCCACTCGCATCGACGTTCACCTGAAAACTGATGAATGAACCGAATTGCGAGATCATTCGCGGTGAAGTCTCTATTTTCCGGGGGGCAGCAGGCGGGTTATCGTATTTCTCCAGCGGCTCATTGCGGACACGTTTGTGTCGGCGCCAGTTGGCCCGAAGCAAGGGGGAGCTAAAAATAGCGACAACAGACACGTTAAAACGCCGACCCTTAATATTTTAATAAAAATCATGATAAGAAACTCCCCTATGTGAGCGGCCCGGATTAAAGGAAACCGACGACCGGCCGTCAAGACGAAAAGGGAGGTAAAGGGTGGCAGTCTGTAAATCGACAGGCCACAGCCTGCGATTGAGACTCTTATACCGCCTATTCCATTACGCGATTGTCATTTAGCAATCGCATCAGCTTGCCAAGACAAACGCCGAGATTCACAGACTGACGCCTTCCGTCTCCCTGCCCCATTTCCTTCGTGAAATGCTCTTAATTTCGATTGCTCGATCATAACGGCACTAGCCAAAGCGCTCCGTTACAAGAATGAGTATCTTTTCTTGATTGGGCTTCCACCACTGTTGCAATTGGATGATAGCGCCCATTGCGCGCGTGAGAACATCCGAATCGCGCGTCTAAAAAGTGGTCAACCCAACCAGGACAAAGGGCGTTCAACTCACTGCCACTCGTCTTAGGGTCCGCTTCGACGACTTGCTGCATCAGCGGTTTGATACGGGCGAGGTTGGCTTCGGTGCTGATGCCTTCGGGGCGCTCGTCTGCTTTCGCAAGCGCCTCAAGAGCACTGAAGAACATAGCGACGCTCGTCGGGAGCTCGCGCGGGCGTCGAGGCGGCGCGAGCGTGAGAACAGGGCGTTGCGGCTTTCGCTTGCTCGGCGGCGGGCTCCGCTTCTCTCTGCCGCCCGGATAGATGAATCGTCTCCGTTTGATCTTTGAAGGGTTGGATGTTCATCAGTGAACCGAATTGCAGCCGACACTGTGTCTTCAAGCGAGGCTTTCTTTTGTGCTCTTCTGGTCTAAGCATGAGCAAGAACGGCATTTTGCGGTTATGGATTAGCTTGTTTATCGTCAGACGATGAAGGCATCAGCACGACTTCTCGGGATTTATGTCGCGGCGCGCGCGGAGGAAATGCCCCAGTCGGTGGAGAGAGTGAGGGCTTTGGCGGGACGTGGACTGGAAGGGGATCGCTATGCGGCGATGAAAGGAACCTTTTCCGATCGGCCCGGCAACCGAGATGTGACTTTGATCGAGTCGGAGGTGCTGGAGAGTTACGAGCGGGAGAGCGGACGAAAACTTTCAGCGGCGGAGTCGCGGCGCAATCTCCTCACCCAGGGAGTGCGTTTGAATGATTTGGTCGGGTTCGAGTTTCAGGTCGGCGCGGTGCGAATGCGGGGGTTGCGCCTGAGCGAGCCGTGTGCGCACCTAATGCGCCTGACGCATCCCGAGACGTTGCGCGGTCTGGTGCATCGCGGCGGGCTGGTCGCAGAGGTGCTGAACGACGGCGAGCTGAAGGTGGGAGATTCGGTGAAGGTAGATGGATGAAGGAGGAAGGTAGAAGGCGATTTGGTGAAGGCTCTTCGCGCCACGATTACTCGTTAGACCATTCAACCTTGCCGCTATCGAGATCGTAATAGGCTTCCACAACGCGGACGCCGGAGGCGAGGGAACCGAGCTCGGCTTTCTGCCGAATCTGCTTTGCGACGCGGTCAACATTGCTCTTGATCGCGTTCACAAGCGCGTCGCCGGGCCGGCCGCGCACAGCTTTGACGGACTGGACGGATGTCGCGAACAATGCTGCCGATGTGGCCGGGCGCACCGTCGCCGCTCATCGCAGCCGTGACGGCGCCGCAGCGCGCGTGACCGCAGACCACGATGAGCCGGGCGCCGAGGTGTTCGACCGCATATTCAATGCTGCCAAGCTCGAAATCGCTAACCCCTTCTCCGGCCGTCCGGATAACGAACAGGTCGCCGATGTTTTGATCGAAGATGATCTCCGGCGGCGTCCACGAATCGGAGCAGCCGACGATGATCGCGAATGGGTGTTGGGAATTTGCGGTTGCGGCGCGCCGGGTGCGCGTTGGCTTTGAGGCACTCGCATTGGACGAGGTGAAACGACCGTTGCCGGCGCGCGTTTTGCCAGCGCCGGGCCCTGGCTGCATGGAAGGCACGGCATGATCGGAAGCAGGGAGAAGATGAACAAAAGAAGAATGGCAGCAAACAGGGTGAGTCTTCGGATGACAGTGTGCATGGCCCCGCTCTTGTAGGTGAAGCGCTCGCGAAAGCGAGAAAAAAATTTGTCAGGAGTCCAAGAAGACGGAGGTCAGAGAAAGGGGACCTGCCTTGGCCAGGGCCGGCCTTTGCAAGTGAAAAGGGCCCGGGTCTTTACGCTGAGGGTGGCAAAGCCTAAGGTGTGATATATGAGCACGGATTTGATACAACTATCTGCGATGAATATGAGATTGCGGATACCTTGCATCGCTACGCTTTGGCCTCGACCACGGGGATGCGGATTCGCTGGCGTCGGCCTTTACCGAGGATTGTGTGCTCGATTTCAGGCCGGCCGGTCGGAAGCTCGGAATCGACTTCCCAAGGCTAACCGATCGTCAGGCTGTCCTTGATGCGCTGCTGCCGTTGCTCGGCCCGCTCGACACCACGCACACGGCGAGCAATCTTCAGATCGAAATCAGCGGCGATACCGCCACGATGTATGCCTATGTGTTGTCGCAACATTTCATGCCGGGGAAGGTTCGCGCCGCGGTTCGGAGCATGCCCTGTTGATGAACCGCTACCACTGCGAGCTGGTGCGCGACGGCCAGAAGTGGCGCTTCAAGCGGGTTATGATCGACAATGCCTGGCTGCAAGGCGACGCGGAAATTCTCAACGTGCGCGCGACGCACCGGGCCTTGAGCGCGAAATCGAGGCAGCCGAAAGTAACTCCAAGCAGTCAGTCGGAGATCGAACGCGAATAGGACTGCCGAAACGTTAGTAGCCCGCCAGACCGTAGGAACCGCCCGGGGTTCCCCGCAGATCCTGTATCAGGACCAAACGGCCGTCGCTTTGGATTTGAAAGCCGGCATCCCCGGCAGATGGCCTTCGAGCACATAGAGGAATTGGCTGTCGCTGCTGATGACGATGTCAAGCGGGAACGCCCCACGTTGGAGCACGGCTGATTTACCGTCCGGTTCCAGCAACGAGAGAGTGCCATCGGCCCCAATCGCGAGCCCGGATACCGTATCCGGAACCCGTGTTACTGACGTATGCGAACTGCTGGGAAAGATTGGAGTCGCGGGTGCTCATGACCCAGCAGGGCGCTTTCCCAAAATCCTTCAGTCTGCGCGTGACCGCCTGGAGAAGTCCGTCAGAAATCGTGTAGGACGACACGGTACCGGACGTTCCTGCAACCACCAAGTGTCCGGCTCCGTCGAACGCGAACCCGAACGGACCATTAGCCGCCGCCCTCTGTGACCGTCGGTCCCGTCGCGGTCCCGTCCGCATTGATGGCGTAGGTGTCGATATTGCTAGTGCTTTTTTCCGAGACGATCACCGTTGTGCCGTCGGGTGTGAATCCAACCTGGGCGGGGCTCGGCAGAGCTGCACTCAGAGGTCGAGCTGAGTTCGGAATGGCGACGAGAGATCCATCCGGCTGGATGAGGAAACCGCTGATGTTGGCCGCGGTGCCTTGCGCATTGAGCACGTAAAGGAGACTGCCAAAGGTGGCGATGCTGCTCGGAAAGGTGCCGCCTGACGATACCTTGCCCACGAAGACAAGGTTATTGCGTTTCACCTGGAAGGCCGTGATCTCGTTGCTGCCTGCATTCACGACGTAAAGGAACTTGTTCTTATTCGCCAGCGCGATACTGCTCTGCGCAGCAAGTCCGGCGCTGCTGCCGCTCCCTTGGGTTGAGAATCCACCAACCAAGGTGAGCTGGCCGTTATCTCCGCGGCTGTACATCAAAACCTGGTTACGAGGCACATTGGCGTTGACGAACACCGCCCCCGCGACGGAGGACTGTGTCGCCACCGTCACCGATCCGACCATCCCGCAACAGGCGCCGTGAGGCGTGCAGTAGTAAGAGAAGGTCCCAACATCGGAAAAGGTTCGGCTAAACACGAATCCGCTATCCCGGACTCCCGAATTCCAGAGCCCATCGGGATTCCCCGGTGTCCCTGAGGTTGAGCTGTGCTCGTCAGCGGCCCAATCCCACTCCACCGTGTCTCCCGGTTGAATCGTAATATTCTTCGGGGTGAACTTACGGCCCCCGGCGCCCACCTGAACCTGAAACGTGGCCGCTCCCGCGTTGAGCAGCGGGATGAGCACGGCCCAACCGACCGTAAGGACGAATCTAATGTGAGGTTTCATGGATGTTCCTTCTTTACCGTAGCTGTTTAAAGCTCCGGTGTGAAGTGATCTTTTGTGGCCGCAATCTGATCTCCGGTCCCTGTCTTGGGTATTTGGAGTAGGACTGACTCAGGGTTTGCATAACAAGACCTCACCTTTGCTCCCGATCACGGCGCATGGGGCAGGCCGGCTTTCTTGCAATATGCAGCAAAGCGTGGGTCCGATCGCAGCTCGCGCGTGAACGGATTGTCGTTGATCGCCATCACTCCCGGATCACGTTTCTCGTAGGCGCGATCAAGCCACTCGAAGGTCTTGTCGGCATCGCCAGGGAGCGCATAAACAGTCGCGATTTGAAAAGACATGTCGTCGCTGTGGCCGGCGATCAATGCTTTCAAGGCGGCATCGGCGGCGGCGCGATCGCCTCGAGCCTGCTGGGCCAAGGCTATCGCATAGGCCCGCCAGTCCGGATCGGATTCCTGGACAGCGGCCCGCAGAGCCGCCACACCATCCCCGCGTTTTGCCTCGACCAGCGCCAGCATTTCCCAGCTACCAGCGCCGCCAGGCTGGAGTTCGATCGCCTGGCGCGCGGATTGCCCCGCGTCATCGTAGCGGCCGAGAGAGGTGAGCAGTCGGGCGAGGTCGAAGTGAGCAGCGACGGTCAAGGGTTCCAGGCGAATCGCCTGCTGCAAAAGTTCGACTGCTTCCGCAATCCGGCCAAAATTCGCCAGCACCGAGGAAAGGCCGACCTTCGGTTCTGCTGAGGAAGGAGCAAGTTCCGCGGCTCTTCGATATTCGACCTCGGCTGCGGTGGCATTCCAATCGACGCTGACCAGGATTTGACCGAGGGCTGAATGTCCTTCTGCGAGGTTCGGGCCTTCGGCCACGGCGCGCTCGGCGGCGGCCCGCGCCTTATGATTGGCGTCAGCGACATTCTCTCCCGTCATATCCCCCAGAGCCCACCAGCTTTTCGACAAAGCGGCATAGGCCAAGGCATAGTGCGGGTCATTCCGGATCGCCGTGCCGTAAAAGTCAATCGCCTTGCGCAGATCGGCCGCCGTGTAACGCTGCTCGTAGTAGCGACCTTGCAGGTAGGCGTTGTAAGCTTCGAGGTTCTGGTTGGATGGCGCATCCGGGTTCTTCTCGGTATCGCCGAGCAGCGCGACCTTCAGCGCGCCGGCCACCGATTGCGCTATCTCTGCCTGCACCGCAAAGATATCCGGCAGAGCGCGGTCGTAAATCTGCGACCAGACGCTGGCTCGATCCGCGGCTTTTATCAGGTTGACCGCGATGCGCGCTCGTCCGGCTGACCTGCGGACGCTGCCCTCGAGCAGATAGCCCACGCCGAGAGCGGCGCCGATGACCTTGCTGTCCTCGTTCTTGTTCTTGAAATGAAACGACGATGTCCGGCCGATGACCTTGAGATCCTTGATCTGTGCCAGCGCGCTGATCAATTCTTCGGAAAGCCCGTCGGAGAAATACTCGTTGCCTGGATCGCCGCTGTCGTTAACCAGCGGAAGCACGGCGATCGCTTTGTCCAGCGCGGTATCTTTGCGATCGCGATGGGGGACAAACTGGTTGGCGAGCAAAACTACGACGGCGGCTGCGAGCACGCCGATGATCATACGATTGAGTTTGCGACCGGTCGCGCGCGTGATCGACTCCGAGCGTACAGACCTTCATTCTCGCGCTTCAGACCTCCCGGCGTCAGTTCGTAGAACCACGAGAGGAGGAGCGTGAAAGGAAAACCGAGCACGACCGCAACGACGACGACACGCAAAGTCCAGGTCGGGACATCGAAGACGGGCAGGACCTGCGTCGCGATCTGCACCAGGAGCCAGCCGGCGGCGGCATAAAAGGCACCGACGCGCAGCACATTGCGGCGCTTCAGTTCGGCAAGGAATTTTTCCATTATGGGCCAGCGGGTTGTCCAAACTCTCCAAAGTGTCGTGGGACGCGCCTGCTCTAGTCAACCCGCGCGTGCCGCGGTGACCTGAGGCGAGATGTATCATCGATTCAAGGAGTGCCCGCGTCAGAATGATGTCGTGCGATCGAAACGAGTCATTTTGTGCGCGCTCCTGGCGGGTTATTGAGCGAAATAACCAGGCGCGCGGAGAAGCTCAGCGCGCCCTAAATCCGTCGCCGGATACCGTTCCAAAGCAAAGACCCCCGCAGGATGACTCCCGCGAGGGTCCCGCAACTTACTGATGTGGAGAGCTGCGCGTTAGTTGGCGCAGCAACTCATGTGAACGATGCAGCATGCACCGCCGTTACAGCAATCAGCTGTCGACGGCGAAATCGCAGTCGCTGAACCAGCGAAAGCAAGAGCTGCCATGATCAGCAAAAGGTATTTCATAGTTTCCTCCTGTTGACTCTTCCTGTCCCTCACGCGTAAGACGCATGAGCCGATTGGAATGAAACAGGCCGGAAGCGCGGCGGTGGCACCGGCGGCCGGTCCGACCGCGCCTGACCGCGGACCATCAGGGTCGGGAAAGCTTCTGTGCCCGATACTTGAGGAAGCAGATTCGGATTGTGATGAGGGCAAAGCTGGCAACAGGCGCCCGGCCGTCGTGTCGCCGGCGAAGGCGAAGCGGCGAGCACGATCGAGAGACAGAGCCCAAGGGCCAGACACACCTGAAGGAAGATGCGCATCGAACCGAGTCTATCGGTTTCGTTTCGGAGATCACCTAAAATCGCAGAGCGGAGGAAACCAGATGAAGCACAACTCGGGAGAGGCTGGAACTAACGCCTTGTCAGCCGCCGGCATTGAGATTGTCCTCGTCATCGCGTCCTTCCTGTTTCTGTTTCCGAGAAAACGGACAAGCGACGGCCAAGTGGTCCTACTGGTCAGCGGGCATCTTGCGTGCCCTCTCAGCCGGGAAATGGTCTTGTGGGGCGTTGTCGTGGGGAGGAACTACGACCTCGATCTCGCGTTTTCCCCCGAAACTTCCGCACGCTCCCAATAACAGGGTCGCGATGAAGGCGAGCAACATGATTGATTTCATGCCCCATAATGATCGCGACTTCCGTCCTCGACAATTCCAATCATCATTGTTCTACAGAGGGACGGGAGCGCGATCATAACCAACGAGCTGCCCCAGAAATAATGGTGCCGGGTCCCAGGTTACAAGAATTCGCAAGAATGACCCCGCGCAAGCGGGGCTTAGGAGTCGCGTTCCCCGCGGATGTATTCCTCGACCCGGTGATACGCTTCGTCGTCGTTCATCTGTACCGGTGGATGCTTTGAGAAATACGCCGAAGCCGAATGCAGAACTCCGCGCTGGCCCCGGTCGAGCGCCAGCTTGCAGCAACGAATCGCATCGATCGCCACGCCCGCCGAGTTGGGCGAATCTTCGACCGACAATTTCAAATCAATCTCCATCGGCACGTCGCCGAAGAGTCGTCCTTCGACGCGAATAAAACAAAGTTTGTTGTCGCGTTGCCAGGGAACGTAGTCGCTCGGGCCGATGTGAATATTCTCTTCGATCAATCGCTTCCCGATGACGGATTGCACCGCCTCGGTTTTCGAAGTCTTCTTCGACTGGAGACGGCCGCGATCGAGCATGTTGAAAAAATCGGTATTGCCGCCGGTGTTCAATTGATAGGTGCGCTCGACTTTCACGCCGCGCTTGCGGAAGAGGTCGACGAGCGCGCGATGGAGAATGGTGGCGCCGAGCTGGGCTTTGATGTCGTCACCCAGAAGCGGCAGATTTTTTTCCTCGAAGCGCTTCACCCAGGCCGGATCACTGGCGATAAAAACGGGAATGTTGTTAACGAATCCCAAGCCCGCTTCGAGCGCGCAGGCGGCGTAAAAGCGGGTTGCCTCTTCCGAGCCCACCGGCAGATAATTGAGCATGATCTCGGCGCCGGATTCGCGTAGCTCCTCGATGATTTGCTCTGCGGTCGATTCCTTCTTCAGCGGTTGGAAGGCCCGCAGCGGATCACATCCATCCATGTGGGCAGGGTAACCATCGAGCACGCAGCCCATCTTGACGATCGCGCCGGTCGGCGGCACGTCGCCGCAGAAAATCTTGGTGCAATTGGGCGGAGCGAAAATGGCCTGGTTGACGTCGCGCCCGACTTTGCGCCGATCGATGTCAAAAGCCGCCACGACCGAAATGTCACTCGGCCGGTAGGGACCGATCAGGCTGTGCATGAGTCCGACAGCTGCACCGTTCGTGGGCGTGTCTCGATAAAAGCTGATTCCCTGAACGAGTGAGCTGGCGCAGTTTCCCACCCCAACGATTGCAATTCGGATCTTATTCATTTTGACGGCTGAAAATCGATAGGTTGCCGTAGTCCCGTGCGCGGAGCAAGACGCAAAGTTAACTCAGAATTTACTTTCCAAATCCCACCCGGCGCCGGAATTTTTGTTGCGAAAAGGAGGTCGGGCAGGGAAAAAAGCGAATGGTCCGGCCCGTTTACATCGCATGTTCGGTTCTTGCTGGGGCCATTTCTGCGGCCCTGGCGGGGTCGCCGCGCTACACGATCGACGACGCGATTCGAGTGGCGCGCGCACACAACCCCGATATCGCTATCGCGCAAAAAAATGTGCAGGCGGCGCGCGGCGAGGTAGTGGAAGCGCGCGCCGGTTACCTTCCTTCGGTGGTCTCGAGCGGCATCTATCGCAAGCGCGAACGGCAGGGGAACACGAGTCTGCGACCGGAGGATTATAACGCCAACGTGCGCGTGGTGGAGTCGCTTTACACCGGCGGCGCCACCTCGAGCCGGACCGCGATCGCGCGCTTGACAGCTGGAGAAAGCGCAGGCCCAGCTCGAGGCAGTGATGGATCGGGTGACGATGGAAGTGCGGCTGGCTTTTTATGAGTTGCTCCTCAGCCGCGAGCGCATCCACGTGCGCGAAGAATCGGTCGGCGTCCTGCAACAGGAAGTGAAATCGCAGCGGGAACGTTTCAGCGCCGGGACGGTCGGCGCGCTGAATGTGAGTCGTGCGGAAGTGTCGCTCGCAAACGAACAGCCGGAGCTGTTCCAGGCGCGGGCCGATTTGCAAAACTCTTTTCTGCGTCTTGGTGAGTTGTTAGGCACAGAGACCACCTCCTCCGGCGCGCCGCCCTTTACGGTCAGCGGCGATCTGATTTATGAACCGCGCCACCCGAGCCTGAACGACTGCCTGGCGCATGCCAGGATGAGTCGACCGGAAATCAGAGCAGCGGAAATGGACATCGCGATCGAAGAGCAGCAGCTTCGCCTCGACCGCAGCGCCACTCGGCCGAAGGTTGATTTCTTTAGCGGCTATGAAGTTTATAACGAACGTGATCCAACTCTGGGGCAGGAATTCAATCACGGCTACGTTATTGGATTGAACGCCTCCTGGGCTCTGTTTGACGGTTCCGCCACTCGCGGGCGCATGCAGGCGACCGAGGCGCGGCGCGGCGCGGCGGTGCAAAAGCGGGATGCGCTTCGCCTGACCATCGCGTCCGAAGTGCGGAGCGCGTTTCTCGACCTGGAGCAAGCCGACCGGGTGCTCGAATCGGAAAAGAAAAACGTGCAAACGGCCGAGGAATCGCTCCAGATCGCGAACGGAAACCTCGCCGCCGGCCTCGGAACCCAGCTCGACGTCCTGCAAGCGGCCTCCGATCTCACCCGCACCCGTAGCACCCGCCTCAGCGCGATTTATCTGCACAACGCTGCGCTCGCGCGGCTCGATCGCGCCTGCGGCGGCGAACTCAAATCGTTAGGTGACGAGGCGCCAGCCGGCAACGGAGAAGAGCAGGTTCTCTGGTTGACGCGTCCGCCGGCAACTCTGGGTGGCGGGAAATGAAAATCGGAATTTCGCTTTTGGCCGCGTTGCTTGCCGTCGGCGTCAATCGGCCGGCGCCCGCGGTCACACTTGATGCCGCCCTCGCGCAAACCCTGGAAAAAAATCCGCGCATCCTGCAAGCGAAGACGGCGCTTGAAGCGGCCGCGGGTCAACGATTGATCCTGCGCTCGGTCGCGCTCCCGAAAGGTTTGATCGGCGGAATTGTCGGCGATCAAGGTGGCCGGCGCGCGAGCGCATCTTCCAATTCCCCATTTGCTTTTGCCTATGGATCTTTTTTGCAACCGATCTTCCACGTCGGAAATCCGGCGTCGTTCCGCCGCGGCGATGTCGCGCTTCTGATCGCGCAGCAACAAGTGAACGTTTCCATCGTGGCGGAACTGCATCAGGCGCGTCTCGCCTTTTACGACGCGCTCTATCAGCGATCGCTGGAGTCGTTAGGCCGGGCGCAGCGTGAAAGGCTCGACCAGAACATCGCGAGCGAGAAAGCGCTCTACGAAGCGGGCCAAAGCGACCGCGGCGCACTGACTTCGGCCACCCTGCTGGCGCGCGAACTCGATCCGAAAATTGAGAGCGCTCACAACGCCTACGGCGCAGCACTTGTCCAGCTCGCCGCTGCGATGGGCGGCGCCCTCGGTCCTGGCGCGACGCTTCCCGCGCCGGAGGGAAATCTGGATTTCCAAACCGTCGATCTGCATTGGCAGGGCGAAGTCGATCAGGCGTCGCAGCGCCGGGCTGATTTGAAACTCGCTCGCCTGCTCGTGCGAGCGGCGGGCGAAGATCAACGCATCATCGCTGCGGGTTATTATCCCTCGGTTGATGCGGTCGGGTCCGGCGAAGCGATTCCGGTTTCCGGCATCCATCGTGACAGCGGCGGTTCGCCGCAGGCGAGTGACGACACCGTCGCCTCCGAAGTGCGCGGCGGCGTGGACTACACCTGGCGGGTGATCGATAACGGTGAAGTGGGCGGCGCCGTCCTGCGCCAGCGCGCCGCACGCGAAACAAATGAGCTGCAACTGAAAAAGCTGGAAGCCAATGTTCCGCGGGAACTCGCCCGCCTGCAGAATGACCTCGAAGCCATCGCCGCCCGTTATCGATCGTTTGCCCAGGCGGCCAATGTCGCCGAACAGAACGTCACTTCGGTGCAGGAAAATCGTGCCCAGGGTCTGGCTTCAGTTCTCGATCTTCGCACCGCCGAGAGCAGCCTGCTCGTCACCCGGCGCGGCGTTCTCAGCGCGATCTTCGAGCAGAAAGTCGCGCTCGCCGAGTGGGACCGGGCGAGCGGTCGTTACTTTCAGTTTTCCGGAGACACCGCCGGAAAGGTGCATTAGTTCGAGCCATTGAAGACACGGATTTCGAAGGAAACGCTCTGGATCGTCCTGCCACTGGCGGCGCTGATCCTGGGTTTGCTTTTCTATTTCACGCGGCCAGTTGCGGAAGTGGAAAGGGTCGGTCGCGGCACCGCGATCTCGGCCGTTTACGGCACGGTCCAGATCCAGCCGGCGTTTGTCATCAACGTCCGGGGGCAAAACATCGGCTACATTCGATTCGGCCAATTGCTCGCTGCCGGTCGCGGCGCGGTCGGCCAAATGGTGACGAAGGATGAACTGCTGGCCACGATCGCGGACGAAACAACCGCGCGTCAGCTCAAACAGGCGCGGGCCGATTTGGAGGCGGCGGAAGAGCAGGCGCGGCTCGAATTGCCTTCTTCCGAGCCGCTCAAGATCGCGGAGGCCAACGTGGAGCGGCTGGAAAAACTGACCTCGTTAAGCAACGTGCCGGCGGTGGACTACGAGAAGGCCAAGAGCGAAGCGAAACGTTTACGCGACGCGCTCCAGACCGAGCAGATCGAGCGGGAGCATCACCTCGAAGCGCTGCGCGACGCGCTCCGCAAGGCCGAGGCGCAGATGAAAAACTCGGAGATTCGCGCGCCGATGGACGGCATTCTTTCCGACATCAAAGCCATCGACGGCCAGTTTGTGAGCGACGGCGCGCAATTGCTCACGGTTTCCTCGCAAAGAAATTATGTCCGCGGTGAAGTGAACGAAGAAGACGTGGGCCAGGTGAAGGCGGGGCTGAAAGCGATCCTGCAGCTCTATGCCTACCCAGGCCGGCAGTTCAACGCCACCGTGACTTCCATCGTGCCCGCGGCCGATCCGGAGACGCAGCGCTACACCGTGCTGCTCGATCTTGAAAAGCCGCCCCAGAACCTTCTCGCCGGCATGACTGGGGAAATGAACATCATCACCGGCCGGCACGAGAATGCGCTCCTCGTGCCGACTCGCGCGGTGCTGGTCGACCAGGTGTGGCTGGTAAAACACGGCCTGATCGATAAACGCACGGTCAGGATCGGCTATCGCACGCTTGAATTCTCCGAGGTGCTCGGCGGGCTGAAGGAAAACGATCACGTCGTGGTCTCGGATCAGGACAAGATGCGGCCCGGACAATTCGTCAGGCAACGAGTGCTCAAGAATGTGGCGCAGGAAAAGCCGCAGTGACGCCGACCCTTCACATCGCGCTGCGCTTTCTTTTTCATCGCAAGCGCGCCTTCATCCTCAGCCTTGGCGGGGTCGTGTTTGGGGTCGCAATTTTCATCTGCACCCAGGCCCAGACCCAGGGGTTCACGAAAAATTTCATCGATTCTACCCTCGGGAGCACTGGTGCCATCATGCTGCGCGGCCAGTTCAGCCCGCGCTATGGCGATCTCTACGTCGCGCCGAAAAACGCCAACGTGGCCGCGGCCCGCCGCCGCTACTTCGAGGGGATCACCAACGCTTCGGCGATCATGCGCATCAGCCGGCGATTTTCGAACGTCGTTGCCTGCGCGCCGGTCCTGCGCGGCACCCTCACAGCCCGGGCCGAATTTGAGACCGCGACAATTGACCTCTTCGGAATCGACCCCGCGCTTCATCTGCGCACGACCGACATTGGCAAGCAGATCATCGCCGGGAAGTTTGACGATTTTCGCAACAACCCAGGCTCGTTGATCGTCGGCTCGCGGCTGGCCGAGCTGCTCGGAGTTAAAGTGGGAGACCCGCTGCAACTGCTCTCGCCCAGTGGCGAGTATTGGCGTTTCACCGTCGCCGCCATCGCTCGCGGCGGGGTCGGCTCGGTCGATTCCACCCGGGTTTATTGCCAGTCCAAGATCGCCCAGCGACTGCTGCGCAAGCCGTATCCGGCGACCATGATTCTCTACAAGTTGCGTGATCCCGATGCCGCGCCGGAACTGGCGCAACATTTCGAGCAGCTCTTTCAACACGAAGCGCGCAGTTGGCAGGAACGCGAGGAATCCAACCTGCAACTCCTTCTGACCCTGCGCATATCCACTGCTATCACCGTCGCGCTCATCATTCTCCTCGCCGGATTCGGCATTTTTAACGTCCTCACCATGACCGTGCTCTCGAAGATGAAGGAGATCGCGATCCTGCGCTCGATCGGTTACAGCCAGCGCGACGTGAGCACCATTTTTCTCTGGCAGGGCGCGCTCATCGCCGGCCTCGGATCGGTCATCGGCTGTTTTATCGGATGGCTTTCGGTCATCGGGGTTTCCCACATTCCGCTGCGCGTGCGCGGCATCCTCTACGCCGATTATTTTCCGGTCGCCTCCGACTGGCACCATTACCTGTGGGCGACGCTGCTCGCAGTTATCGCGGTCGCGATCGCCACCTGGGTCCCGGCCCACCGCGCCGGGCAGCTCCCACCGGTCTCCATCCTCCGTGGCTCCGGCGCCTGAGCCTGCCGGCGGCGCCGACGCGTGCGAATTCTGTAGCCGCCTGATTCTGTAGCCGCCTCACTGTGTTGAGGCGCTGGCGGGCGGCAGCTCGCCACCGCCACGGCTACACAGAGCCGTGGCTACAAGATTACGCCAAGCCGGTTGCAAGATTCGCTTCACAATTAGCTCAACGCCTCCCAACGCTACTCGTAGGAAATCGAGACGATTTCGCCTTGATAAAGCCAATCTGCCGGATCGTGGCAGAAGCCGGCGCGGACGGGGTTCAGCCGAACGTAATCCCATTTCTGGGCGTAGCTCTCGGTGCTGCGCAGGACGTGATCGAAGAAGCCTTCCTGCCAATGCGGTTTTTGGGTGCCAAGCCGCAGCAACTCCTTGCCCAAGACGGTGCGCAGCATTCGAATCCAATTTTCAAGAGTCACTTCGGTCGGCGGCGGGTAGACGAAGAGATGGATGTGATCTGGCAGAATGACGTAGCGGCCGACCGCTACGTTGTGCTCGGTCGCGGCCCGCAGGCAATAGGTCCGAAACACTTTATGGATCTCCGGCCGGGCCAGGAGCGGCCGACGTTTCCAAGTGTTGAAGGTGATGAAGTAGAAGGGCGCGAGGAAGGAAAATAGACGCTCGAGACGAGGCGGACGGCGAGGGAATGGGGCGGGCTGCTCGTTGTTCATGAGCACGGGAAGGATGAAGCGAGGTCTTGGGCTCTGGCGAGCTTTTTGTCAGGATGGAATCGGTCCATGGCTTTGCGCAACGTGTAGCCACGGCTCTGTGTAGCCGTGGCAGCGACGTGCTGTCTGCCCCCAGCGCCTCAACACAGTGAGGCGGCTACAGCGCAAAGCGACGGCCACGGGCCGCGGCGGCGAAGTCGCAGTAGCACGACGAAAAATTGACTCTAGACTGGGCGGATGGCGGCTGAACCTGCGTTGCGCTGCAACGATATCGAGCGCTACCTCGGCGAAGAGGAAGAACGCGTCCACGCGCTTCGCGGGATTTCGCTCACCCTCGAGCCGGGCACAGTGCATGCGGTCGTTGGCCCGTCCGGTTGCGGGAAAAGCACCCTGCTTTACATCCTTGGGCTGCTCGATAATCCCGATCGCGGCGAGGTCGTGATCGAAGGCGAGAAGGTCTCGAATCTGCCCGATGACACGCTCTCGCGGAAACGAAACGAGTTCCTCGGATTCATCTTTCAATTCCATTTTCTGATGGAGGATTTTACCGCCCAGGAAAATGTCATGATCCCGATGCGACGGCTCGGGCGGCTGCCGGAAGAGGCGATGCGGGAGCGCGCGGCGGAGCTGCTCGGGGCGGTCGGGCTCGGCCAAAAGGTAACCCGCCCGAGCCGGCATTTGTCGGGCGGCGAACAGCAGCGGGTGGCGATCGCGCGCGCGCTGGCCAACGATCCGCGCGTCATCCTGGCGGACGAGCCGACCGGCAATCTCGACACAAAAAATTCCGACCGCGCCTTCGAGCTCTTGCAGGATATGGTGGTGCGCGGCGGCAAGGCGCTCCTTCTTGTGACGCATAATCCCGGGATCGCGCGCGCCTGCGATTGGATCCACGAAATGCAGGACGGACGAATTGTCTCGACCCATCCGCGCGGGCGCGTTGCCATCGTCTCGTGAACGGCGCCGTCTCGACTGCGAGAGAGATTCCGCCACCGGAACTACGGGCCGGGCCGGATCGGACCGGCTCCGAATTGAAGCGCGGGATGTTCTTCAACACAATCGCGCTCCTAGCCTCGAATTTCCGCGGCGTTTTCACTTTCCTCATCGCGCGGTTGTTAGGCGCGGCCGCCCTCGGCACCTTTCTCGTCGCCTGGGCCACGACCGATGTGTTGAGCAAGATCGGCATGTTCGGTCTCGACAACAGCATCATTGCTTTCATCGCGCGTTCCGAGGCGGCGCGAGAGCCGGCGCGGAGCCGGGCGCTGTTCCATCTCGCGGTTGTGCTCGCCGTTGGGCAAAGCACGATCGTCGCCGCGCTCGCGATCCTCGTCGTTCAGTTCGCCGGGGCCAGGATGGGCCTTGATCCGCAGATGACCGGCGTGCTTTCGATCCTGCTCTGCGCCATGCCGGGCGTGAATTTGTATCGGATCTGCACCGCCATCTCGCGCGGAATGAAGGTGATGAAACACGACATCTTCTCCCGCGGGGTGACGGAACCGATCGTCACCACGCTGGCCTTTCTCGGGCTGGTCGCTCTCGGATGGAAAACATTTGGCGCCCCGATTGCGGCGATCATCGGCACCGCCGCATCCGGGGTGGTGGCGCTGGCCCTGGCGTCGTCTCTTTTTCGCACAGCGCATCCCCCTGTAGCCACGGCTCTGCGTAGCCGTGCTCCCGTTACGCCTCAACACAGTGAGGCGGCTACAAGCATTTCGGTCCGCGGAGTGATTTCCTACCGGGCGGAAGCGCGCCGTTTGCTCAGCTACTCGGCGTCGATCAGCGGCTATGATTTGCTTAATGCGCTGATCGTTAGGGTGGATGTCATCATGCTGGGCTGTTTCATCGGGCATGCGCCCGGGGTGACGCTGCCGGCGGTCGGCATCTATGGCGCGGTGGTCGAAGTCGGGAGCGGCTTGCGCAAGGTGAACCAGGCTTTTACCCCCATCTTTGCGCCCCTTGTGGCAGGGATGACGGCACACGGCGAACAGGAACATGCCGCCGCCACTTTTTCCCGCGTCGCGCAGTGGATGCTCTGGATCCTTCTCCCGCTGCTCGCCATCATGGCCCTGGCGGGCTCGCTCATCCTCAGCATTTATGGACCTGCTTTTCGCCAGGGCGCGGCTTGGCTCGTGATCGTCGCGCTCGCCTGCGGCACGAACTGTTTTGTCGGCCTGGCGGAGACGGTCATCATGGTGCAAAAGCCCCGGCTGAATCTTCTCAATTCCGCCATCACCGCGGTCATCGCGGTGGCGGCGAACGTCTGGCTTATCAGTTCGTTAGGCGTGCTCGGCGCGGCCTTCGGCATTCTTTTGCCCTATGTCCTTCTCGGCATCCTGCGTCACCGCACGCTGCGGCTCGTCTTCGGGTGGGAGCGGCCGTGGAGCAATATCGCCCCACCGGTGATCGCGGCTCTGATCGCGGCGGTTCCCGCCATTCCCTGCCGTCTGCTCCTCGGCGGCGCGGTGGGACAGATCACGTCGGGACTGGTCTTCCTCGCCGTCTTTGGTTTGCAATGGCGATTTCATTTTCGGCCGCGGCGGGAGTCGACTCGATGAAACGAATTTTTCTTACCGGCGCGAGTTCCGGCATTGGCCTGGCCATCGCCAAAGCGTTGAGCGCAAATGGCGATGAAGTCTGGGGGACCGCGCGGAAGCCGGATCGAATTCCAAAGTTGCCCGGCCTGCACCGGGTCGCGCTCGATCTGCTGGATCGGGAGTCGTTAGGCGAGATTTTTCGTTCGGCCCAGCGCGAGGCCGGTCATTTTAACGTCGTCATTAACAACGCCGGGAGCGGCTACTTCGGGCCCGCCGAATCCCTCCCGCCGGAGGAATTGTCGCGGCATTTTCAGGTCCTCGTTTTTGGCCAGATCGAATTGATGCACCTCGCGCTCGAATCGATGCGCGGGGAGGAAGGCGGGCTGGTGATCAACGTCAGTTCGCTCGCCTCGCGTCTGCCGGTACCCTACATGGCGGCTTACAATGCGGCCAAGGCGGCCCTCGCCAGTTACACGATGTCGATGCAGCTCGAGCTGGGGAAGGGGAACGTCAGGCTAGTCGATCTTCAGCCGGCTGATATCAACACCGGATTCAATGATGCCGTGGCCAAAACCGCGACGAACGATGCGCGGGTCAATCGAACCTGGCAGGCTGTGGATCGCAACATGAAAGCGGCGCCGACCCCGGAGCTCGTCGCACGCAAAGTCATGAAGCTGATCGATCAGGCTGATCCGCCGGCGCGGATCACGGTGGGGGATGCATTCCAATCCATGGTCGCCCCGCTGATCTTTCGTTTGCTGCCGCAGCGCGTCAGGCTGTGGGGATTGAGGAAATACTATGGAATCTGATCGATGCGCGGAATAGCCGACGCGGTCGTTTTGATGGCCGGGACGGGCTCGCGCCTGCGCGCCTCCGGCGAGATCCTGCCGAAACCGCTCGTGCCGATTTTTGGGCGTCCGCTGATCTGCTACATCGCCGAGGCCCTGCAGAAAGTCGGAGTGCAAGACCTTCACGCCGTGGTCGGCGCAAACGGGGACGAACTCGTCAGGGGCGTGCGCGCGCTCCTTCCTTCAAGCATGCGCCTGAATCCGATTTCAAATCCGGCCTGGCAAAAGCAGAACGGCATTTCCGTGCTCTGCGCGGCGGGAAAGGTGAGGGAGCCGTTTTTCCTTACGATGGGCGATCATCTTTTCGAGCCTTCCGTTCTGGAGCGGGTCGTCGCGCAGGCGAATCCGGGTGAATTGAACCTGGCGATCGATCGAAAGATCGAAACGATCTTTGATCTTGATGACGCCATGAAAGTGCAGACGGCCGGTGATCGGGTGAGCGCGATCGCAAAAAAACTCCCGAGCTACGACGCGATCGACACCGGCGTTTTTCTTTGCCCTAACGAGCTTTTCGATTACCTGGAACGCGCGAAGAAAGAAGGCGATTGCAGCCTGGCCGACGGGGTTCGGCTGATGGCCGAAGCGGGCAAGGTGCGAGCAATCGATATCGCCGATGCCTGGTGGCAGGATGTCGACACCTTCGCGATGCTGCTGCGCGCCGAGGAAGAGCTGAGCCAGCGCCAGATGCTCAGACCGGAAGAGCCGTCTGTGCGTCTGTAGGTAGCGGCGGCGTCTGGGTGCGCCAGTTGTCGAGCTGGCTGGAGGAGCGCGCGCAGCCGAGGGTGCAGGTCTCGTTGCAGGATTTGTAGGTGAAGAATTGCTCCCGCAAGTCTTCGGGCGTGTAATTCATGAGAGGCTTCGACCAGACGGAGCGGGTCTGGGAGCACCAGTTCACGTTCCCGAACTCGTCGATGTAGAGATAACGGCTGCCGGCGCGACACTTGAAGGGCGCGCTACCATCGCGCACGAGTCGTTTGCGATAGCTCGAAAAGTCCATCCAGCTTTTCGGAAGCGTGTCGACGATACGCTGGAACGCTTTCACTTCTTCGGGGTTGAGTTTGAGCTGGCCGTTTCCATCGTGCACCAGGAGGACGCGCGGGGTGAACCTTAGCTCGCGCGCGAACGCGACCACTTCCTCCGCTTCGTCAGGCGGAGCGGCTCCGATCACCCCGCTCACCGTCACCCGAAAGCGCGCGTGCTCGCGCAAAGCGAGGAGGCGCTTCTTCAGATTATCGAGCACCTTTTCCGTCGTTTCGTTGCGCCGCACGCCATCGATCGAGATTTGCATATCCTGGAGACCGGCGGCGTTCAGCTCCTCGATCAATTCCGGGCGCAGGAAAAAGCCGTTCGAAATCATTCCGGTGCGAAAAAAACGAAGCTCCCGGCATTTCCGGATCAGGCGCGGAAGATCGGGATGCAAGGTCGGCTCGCCGCCCGTGAGCGAGACGCCGAAGGTGCCGAGTTCTTTCAGTTTCTCGAGGCGACGCTCGAGCGTTTCAAACGGGACTGGATCGCTCGTCTTGTCGAACTCCGAGCAATAACCGCACGACAAGTTGCAGCGCCGAATCACGACCATCTGCGCCAGCCACGGGCTGTAGCGCAAACGAGAAAAAGCGCGTGCTGGCATGAGTAACCTTGCGGGGACGCACGGGTCTAACACGAACTCGGATGCAGGACAAGGAGAGTGAGGCTTGCCAAGGAGGCGGCGATTGTTCAGGAAATGCCATGCGTCACGACTGCATCATCCTCGCCGACCATCCGGGCGCGTCGGTCGAGCTTTGCGGCATCTCCATGCTCGAACGCCTGCTCCGCACGCTGCAGCGTTGCGGTTTGCAACGGGCAATTGTCCTCTCCGCCACTCCAGATATCATTGGCCAAAGTCTGGCCAATCCTTCGCCGCATCGCGCGAAAGTCGCGCTCGAAATTCGCCGCCGCGCAGACGATCCGCTGACCGGAAAACAACTTGCCGAAGCGTGGCCTAACGACGCCAAGAAGGTGCTCGTCCTTGCGGGCGACAGCGTCTTCGATTCCCGATTGCTTCGACTTTTGGATGAGCAGAATTCAGACGTCGCCTTGGTTGACTCGGCGCCTCCAGAAAATCTGCGGCCCCTTTTCGCTCTCACCGCACAAACAAGCCGCGGTCGCAGGTGCGACGCGATGCTCTTGTCCCGCGACTGGCTACGGGA
This sequence comes from uncultured Verrucomicrobiae bacterium, assembly GCA_963737995.1. Taxonomy (GTDB): domain Bacteria; phylum Verrucomicrobiota; class Verrucomicrobiia; order Chthoniobacterales; family UBA10450; genus Palsa-1392. The sequence goes on along the minus strand of CAVTUV010000007.1, from coordinate 120,303 downwards.
ACACACCGGTCACTTTGAAGAAGCTCTTCGCGAAGAGATCGATGCCGGCCTGGTTGAGACCGTGGATGTAGCGTCGAGTTCATGGTATTCCGTCTCGGTCCGTCGGGAATTGCGACCGTATTGGTTTCCCGCGCCTGCTCCCGAGCAGCGAAAAATCGCGGAGCGGGTGCTGCTCGACGCGACGCAAAAGGGGGCACTTGATTTCCCGGCCATGGTCCACGCACCGATTGAGAAATTTCTGATTTCGCATCTCTGCAAAACCTCGATCACGCCCAATCAGCTTACCGTTCTGACTAATCTTGCCGCCTGGGGCGCGACGTTTCTTTTTGCCACCGGATACCTCGGATGGGGAACAATCCTCGCTCTCGCGGTTGGCATTCTCGATGGGCTCGACGGCAAGCAGGCCCGGGTGAAAGTCGAGACGACGAATGCGGGCAAGCTGGAGCATTGGTTCGACGCGCTCTTTGAAATTTCCTGGTGGATCGCGCTCGCTTATCATTTCCAGAACACGGGACAAATCGCGAGCCCGTTGGGCTATCTCCTCCTCCTGCTCGGTGCCGAAGCCGTCGCCGGATTGGCCAAATGGAGTGTCATTCGCTCCTGCGGGCGGCTGATTGACGAGATCGGCCAGTTCAATCGTCTTGTCCGTCTCGTTGGCGGACGGCGGAATATCTACGTCTGGATTTTGGCGCTTGGCGCCCTGTTTGGCAATGCGGCCCAGGCCTACAAGGTCATCGCCTGGTGGGGAGTCGCGACCGCGACCGTGCAAGTACCGTGTGCAGCCTTCGCGATCTGGCAGCACCGCAAGGAAAGTGCGAGTCCAGCTTGACGCCGCGTCCCCGACGACGATAAGGAACGGCTGTGATCGATTTCCTAACCGTGCGGCGGATTTTCGACACCAAACCTTGGGCGGCACACCTGTATGTGACCGAGCAGTGCAATCTCGACTGCCATTATTGCAACGAGTACAATAACTCGATTCCGCATCCGACGGTGGACGACCTCCAGAAATGGATGACGAAAATTCGCGAGTTGGGCGTGGCGCGTCTCGGCTTCCAGGGCGGCGAACCGCTCAAGCATCCCGATGTCGTGGAATTGGTCCGCTTCGCCAAATCCCTTGGCTTTTACCCGTTGAGCATGTCCACCAATGGCTTTCTCCTCAGCCGCCCGCTCCTTGCCGATCTGGAGAGCGCCGGCCTCGACAGCATCCATATTTCCGTGGATCGGATGACGCCGATCGTCAGCACGCGCAAATCGATGAAGTCGATCCTGACCAAGCTCGACTGGTTCAAGGACTCCAAAATCAAGCTCAACATCAGCGCCGTTCTCTTCAAAGAAACGCTCGATGAAATGGGGGAAGTCGTGGACACCTGTCTCGACCGCGGCATCCCGGTGCAGGCGCGCGCGGTCCACGACGACCTGATCCACGACCGGGTGCTGCGGGAGCCGGGATCAACCGATCCGCTGCTTGGCTTTATCGAGCAGCAGGAGACCTTGAAGCGCAACGGGGAAAAGATTCACACCAACTGGAACCTTTTCGCCTACCAAAAAGCGATGCTGCGGCGCGAGCCGGTGGAGTGGACCTGCGCGGCCGGCTACAAATATTTCTTCGTTTCCTCGACTGGCAAATTCTGGCTCTGCAGCCAGGTGCGGACCGAACGCAGTATCATGGATATCACGCCGGCAGATCTCCTTAGCTACAACAAGAAGAAGGATTGCCAGGCCCGTTGCGGCGTTTACTGCACGATCAACACCTCGCTCTTCGTCAATCATCCGTGGCGATTTCTCGGCCGCGAAGTGGGCGCGACAGTGAGCAACCGCTTGAAGCGGATCGGGCAGAATCGGCCTCGACGAATCCGCGATCTGCCGGCGATCAGCTAAGCGTCTCTTGCCGAGGAATCAAACCCGCCGTTGGTAGATGCGGTAGGTCTTATATTTCTTTGCCCCAATCGCGGCGAGGAAACGGTTGATGAGATGATTGTTTTCCAGCGTCATGCTCAGCTCACCTGTGAAGCCGCGCTTGATCATGGCGTCTTCGATGATGCGCAAGACCAGCATCTCGGCAATGCCGCCACGGCGATACTTCGGCTTTACCCCGAGCGCGATGAGGCGCGCGGTGCGGAGGCGGCTCTTGTGGTAGAGCAGTTTCGCCAGGCCAATCGGAATTCCGAAGGTCGTCAGGCGGCCGCCGATTTTCTTCAAGGCGACGTTGATGTCCGGCACGCACAGGATGAAACCGACCGGTTCCTCGCCGACCTCGGCGATGAGGGTGAACTCGGGCACGACCAGTTGTTTCAGTTCCTTCGCCATGAACTCGAATTCTTTTTCGGTGAAGGGAACGAAACCCCAGTTGTCTTTCCAGGCATCGTTGTAGATCTCGCGCATCCGCGCTGCTTCCTCTTGGATGTTCTTCAGGTCCCCGGGTCGGATCGTAGCGGAGTGCCGCTTCTCGAGCGCACTGGCAAGCCGGCGCAGGCGTTTTGCAGCCCGCTCCGGCTCCGAAAACCACCAGGCATAAAAGTCCATTGTCTTGGTGAACCCGAGCCCTTCGATCAGCGCCGCGTAATAAGGCGGGTTATGCGAAGTGAGGAGCGTCGGCGGAAAGTCGAAACCTTCGACCAACAATCCGCAGACGTAATTCGTCGAGTAATCAATCGGTCCCATGATCGCGTCGCGATTTTTGGCGCGCAGCCATTTGGCGGCGGCTTCCAACAATGCCGCGGCCACCGCTTGATCGTTGACGCAATCGAAGAGCCCGAAGCAGCCCACGTTGGTTTTGTGAAGCGCGTTGTAGTTCGGATCGTCGCTCGCCATGATGCGACCCACGATCTTGCCTCCTGTGCGCGCGAGGAAGAGTGCCGCATCGCCGTGCTCGAAGAAAGGATGCCTGGTCCGGTCGAGAAATTCCTTGCGCTCGAGCAGGAGCGGCGGAACCCATGCCGGATCGTCGCGATAAATCTGCCAGGGAAATTTGATGAAGGCATCGCGTTCAGCACGCGATGCGACCTCCGTGATTATCAGTTCGGCCATCGGAAAGGAACAGGTCTGCCGAGAGACGACGACACTGCTCTTATCGCAGCGGCGGCAAAGAAGAAACTGGACGAGCGGAAGCTCGTCCCTCCGGAGGGACGAGCTTCCGCTCGTCCAGGCTATCCCCGGTCGCCCGCGTCCCGAAAACATGATCCCAAAGCGGCGAGGTCACGCCATAGCCGACTTCATCGTCCTGGTAGTGATGGCGCATGTGATATTTCTTCAGCCAAAGCCAGACGCCGCGCTTCATGGAAAAATGATGCGTCGCGTAATGAAGTGAGTCGTAGAAAAGATAACCGGCGAGCAGTCCCGCGAACGCGGCCGGGGTAAAGCGGCCAAAGAGGAGACTGAAGAGTCCGTAGAAAATGACGGCGAGCGGCAGGCTCACGGCCGGCGGCATGACCAGCCGGCTGGCGTCGTTAGGGTAATCGTGGTGCACACCATGGAGCATGAAGTGCAGGCGCTTTCCCCATTTGCTTCGCGGTTCATAATGAAAAATCCAGCGGTGCATCGTGTACTCGACCAGGCTCCAGATGAGAATGCCGGAAGCGAACAGGCCCGCGACGAGGCTGAGCGCCAACCCGCGCGGCCCGGCGGCGAGGTAGAGCATGTAACTCATAAGCGGCAGGTAGATGACGAGCGGAGTCGCCGGATGCACATGCGAAAAGAACTCCATGAAATCGCTCTCAAACATGCGGACCGATTCGTTCTTGTTGGAGACATAGCGCTGTGGCATTCGCAATATCATGCTCGATTTCCGGGTTTCAATCAACGGCGGGTCGCTCGAAAAATTGGGTCTGCACGAAAGGAGTCACTACCGGGTCGTTAGGCGAGGTTCTCGATCTCGGTCTGGAAGAGGCGGCAAAGCCGGTCTTGACGAATGAGAGTGTAAGCCAGGACCAGATTCAAAAACGTCACTTCCACGAGGAAATACCAGGCCGGGTGATCCAGGATCAAAGCCAGAAACAGATTAGCATGCGCGTATTGGTCATCAGGAACCCGATCCATTGAAAGAGTGGCCTGGCGGTCGCGCGATAGCGGGTTTGAAGCGCGACTGGAATCGTGGCCGGAAAAGCCCGCCAGGCTGCGCTCGCAGGCGGATCAGGTTGGGCGAGAATCATTCCTGGCCAGGGTAAAATTCAGATAGATCCGAAGCAGAAGCTTCTGCCTTCGGTTCGCGCCGCCAGATGAGTTGCTCATATTCTTCCTGCAGTCGTCGCGGAAGAATCGAGTTCGGTGCGGGCACGTCCGGCGACGAAAAATAGATAGGCGTTGCGAAAGTAATCGGCAAAGCCGCCCTGGACACCGTGGCTCAGACCGGCCGCGAGAGCCGAGCAGCCAGATCCAGGGCGAGGCGCCTTCGGCCAGGCAGCGCAGGGTGAGATGCAGGTAAATTCCGAAGAAAACAATATGATCGGAAATGCTGTCGATGATGCGGCCGTTGCGGCTTCCTCTATTCGTTAGGCGAGCGAGCTGGCCATCCGCGTTATCAAAAGTATTGGAGAGATGTGTAAGAGCATTCCGGCGACTTGAGGCGCAGGTCGCGATAGTAATAGAGATGCCCGGCGGCGACTCCGGAGATTGCGCTCAGGAGGTCACGCCGGTCGGCGTCATCCCGAGGCGGGCGAAAAACCGGGCAAAGGCGAATCCGACTTTGCGGTAAAAGTAGATGTCGAAAAGCCCTTCGACGTCGCGGTCTTTGTATGTGCCCTCGATCGCTGCTGGCATGAAGAAGGCGAAAGCTGGCGGAGCTAACCGCGCGGGGCCAGCTCCGGCACGAAATGTCGCTCATCGCGACCGGATTTCGGCTGGCTCGGGATTCACGCTCGCGATCTTTCGTGCGCTCGACCCGGGAGAACAAAGTGTATCGCGGATCGAAAATGAACTGGAAGAGCAGACCGCTCCAGGAACGGTGACATTTCAGAGTGTCGTAGATACTCCGGGGCGAGCGCGCGCAGCTTGGGCAGGTTGTTCCAGGGGATGGTGGGGAAATCGTGATGCTCGTTGTGGTAACCCATGTTCAGGCAGATACGATTGATCGGCCCGTAGTAACTGTAGGTCTCCTGTTCCGGGTCGTTCGTGTAATGCTCCTGAATCCAGCGCGCGCCGACCGGGTGCAGCCCGATGGAAAAGCAGAAGGAAAGAAGCAGATAAAATAAGTCCAGCCCAGCCGCAGAAATAAACGATCGCGGCATCATAGGCGAGAGCGCAGATGAGGTTGATGAAAATCCAGCGGCTCCACAATCCGAAAGGCTTTTATCCGCGGCGGCCGGGTTAATTGCACGACGGGAAAGAGCAGAAGCCAAAGCGCTTTGGCATACCATCGATTCGCCGACCAGTTCCGCCTCCCATTGACTGGCCAGGTCGGCGTCATACTCGTAATCGCCCTGGTGCGAATGGTGTTTGAGATGATAGACGCGAAAACCCATCGCGCCGGGCAGGAGGTTCGGCAGATCGGCGAAAATGGCGATCATCTTGTTCCAGCTCTTGCTCGGCAGGATGAGATTATGGATCGGCGTCGTGGATCAGCACATACATGGAATGATTGGCGAATGCGCCGACCCCGTAGGCGACGAGCAAACTGAGCCACCAATAGCCGAAACCCAGCCTGCCAAAAACAAACGCGAGCGCGGTTTGCAGACTAACGACGGAGAGAGCGATCAGAATCGTCCAGGGATTGCGGCCCATGAGTTGGCGGACTTCGGATGCGCTTTGATGATGGCGCGCGCCCGCCCGGTATGCGGATGACCCAGATCCGAGTGATAAAAAGATTGTTGCACGAAAAATTGCGGCCCCGACGACTTCAGGCGTGCTGCGCGACCAATTTCGGGACAAGGGTGTCCTCGAGAATGTTGAGAGCCTCGTCCAGATCAGCCCGGGTATGGAGCGCGGTGACGCAGGCGCGGAAGCAGATGCGATCATGCGGCACCGCCGGATAATCGACCGGCGCGACCCAGAGTCCGCGGCCGCGCAGTTCGTGGCCGAGGCGATACATTCGTTCGCGATCGCCGATCACGAGCGGCATCACATAAGTGGTCGAAGTCCCGGTGTCGATGCCAAGCCCGCGAAGTTGCTGATGAAAATAGTCGGCGTTTTCCCAGAGCCGGGTGCGCAGTTGCGGCTGGCTCGTGCCGATCTCGAGCGACTTCAAAATCGCCGCGACCACGACCGCGGGCAGCGCGCAGGAATACACATAGGGATGCGCATAGAAGCGGAGATACTGGAGCGTCTCGCGAGGGCCGGCGACGTAACCGCCGAGCGCGCCGAAGGCCTTGGAGAAGGTTCCGTAGGTGAGGGGAACGCGATCTTCGACGCCAAACTTTTCCGCCGCGCCGCGCCCGTGTTCGCCGCAGGCGAGGGTGGAATGCGCTTCATCGATGAAGACGCTGGCGCCATGGGATTCGGCGACGGCGATCAGTTCGGGGAGGTTCCCGAAGTCGCCGTCCATCGAGTAAATTCCTTCGATCACGACCAGCCGGCGTTTCCCCTGGTGCCGGCCTAACGATGTATCGAGCGAGGCGGGATCGTTATGCTCAAATTTCTCCGAGCGGCAGCGCGAAAGCGTGGCGCCATCACGCAGACTGAGATGGGAGCGGTTATCAAGCACCGCGACATCCGTTTTCCGGAGCAGGCCCGAGATGGTGCCGAGCGCGCCGCCGAAGCCGCTGTTGAAGAGCATCGCGTCTTCACGCCCGAGAAACTGCGCGATTTTTCTCTCGAGCTCGCGATGCAGATCGGTCATGCCGGAAAGCATGGGGGAGCCGCAGGCGCCCAGGCCGTGCGTGGTGAGCGCGTCGTGCGCGGCCGCGATCACTTCCGGGTGGTTGGCCAGCCCGAGGTAATTGTAGGAGCAGAGATTGATGACGGACTGCGGTTTCCCGTCGTAAGTGATGGTGGTGCGAGCCTCGGCCGCGGCGCGCATCTCGGGTTCGTAGAGTTCGGCCGCCCACGCGACGGACTGCATCCAGCGGGTGAAACTGGACGGCGCCTGAAGTGGATCTCTCCCCTCGCTCGCGAGGAAATTGCTCAGACTTAACTTGGCCGGGTCATCGTTCATAAAAAAACCGCGCCTAACGAGCGCGGCTGGGATGGAGCAGGAGAGGTGATGAAACCGTTCTGCTGCTCGGCGTTGAACTGATTAATGGAGTTGTGCATCCTTTGGGGTCTTCGCGGGCGCGCTAAGATCCAGACTGTCTGGCGGTTCAAAAGCGCGAACCGTGAATTTCCATTCGGGGCAGCAATCTTAACGCGTCGCGCCCCGGCGACAAGAACTTTAATTTGCTCCCGGAATGGCCGTGCCACCGGCCCAGTTTTCAACCAAGCTGAGATCATGCGGGAGGGCGATGCTCCGTCATCGCCGTGTTTGAATCGGGGCAACGACGGAGCGTTGCCCTCCAGTCCGGGACTCAGGGGCTTCCCGATCTTCGCGCGCCGCCGCGCAAGTTCGTCCCAAGATCGAGCAACGCCGCGATCGCGTAGGCGCTCATGAGGACCCAAACGAAATAAGTGCCCCAAAGAAATCTAGCGCTGTCCGATAGCGGGTGGATCCACCAAATCGTGCCGGCACAAAGCAAAAGTTCCAGAACGTACAGAAGCCAGGCGAAACGTTTTCCGCGCGCTCGGCGGCCCAGAAGCGCAACAGTCAGTGGCCAACCGAAAGCCACTAAAGTCAACGCCCCATAAATCGACGGCGCGAGGCGCTTCACGCCGTAGTCGTAATCAGTCCGCGCATCATCGCGCGGAAAGATTTTTTGCAAACCGGCCTTGGCCGGTGGCGGTGCGGCGTTCTCCTTCCCGCCGTGCGAACATTTGCTGAGCGGGACGAAGAGCGCGGCGATCATCAGCACGCCCAAAGTCAGCTTCAGCTTCTGCACAGGCGAGTGTTTGGCCGATCAGCGCGCTGGCGCAAGCAGAAAGGCACTGTAGTCGGGGGCGCTGACCCCGGCTGGTCTGGAGCATGGCAACTCTTCTCTCACCGGGGTCACCGCCCCCGGCCACAACTACGCTTCGTAGGGCGAGGGCGGCTGCTCCAGCGCGGTCTGCAACACCTCGTCAACGGTTTCCACCGGAACGAATTGGATTTTCTGTTTCGCTTCCTCCGGAATGTCGACCAGATCTTTTTCGTTCTGCTTCGGAATGATCACGGTTGTAATGCCGGCGCGCATCGCAGCCAGACTTTTTTCCTTCAAGCCGCCGATCGGCAGAACGAGACCGCGCAGCGTGATCTCGCCTGTCATGGCGACATCCGAGCGCACCGGCGTGTTGGAGAAAAGAGACGCGAGCGCGGTAAACATCGCCACCCCGGCCGACGGTCCATCTTTCGGCACCGCGCCCGCCGGGACGTGGACATGGATGTCCATCTGGCCAAAATCTTTTGCCCCCGCACCGACCTGACCGTCGCGGCTGCGCACCAGGCTGAGGGCCGCTTGCATCGATTCTTTCATCACGTTTCCGATCTGGCCGGTGAGGGTGATATTGCCTTTGCCCGGGTAACGAGTCGCCTCGATGTGCAGCACTTCCCCGCCCACCGGCGTGTAAGCGAGTCCGGTCACGACCCCCGGCTTGTTCACCGCCAATTTCGTGTCGTGGATGTAGCGCGCCGGGCCGAGCAATTCGGCGACGACGGCGGGCGTGACGCTGACCCGCTCCGTCTTGCCGCGAGCCACCTGGGCCGCGACGCTCGCGGCAAACGGCGCCGATCTGGCGTTCCAATTCGCGCACTCCGGCTTCGTGCGTGTAATCGTCGATCACCCTAACGAGCGCCTCCTCCTGCCAGTCGCATTGTTCCGGCGTGAGGCCGTTTTCCTGCAGTTGTCGCCGGACGAGATAGCGGCGCGCGATTTCCAGCTTCTCGCGCCCGGTGTAACCGGCGAGGGAAATGATTTCCATCCGGTCGCGCATCGGTTCCGGCACGCCTTCAATGTAATTGGCGGTGGCGATGAAAATGATCTGGGAAAGATCGAAGGGCACATCGAGGTAACGATCGACAAAGGAAAAATTCTGCCGCGGATCGAGCACCTCGAGGAGCGCGCTGGCCGGATCGCCGCGAAAATCCGCGCCGATCTTGTCGATCTCATCCAGCATCATGACCGGATTGCGCGTGCCGGCGCGGCGCAGTTCCTGGATGATGCGCCCCGGCATCGAGCCGATGTAGGTGCGGCGATGGCCGCGGATTTCCGCTTCGTCGCGAATCCCACCCAGACTCATCCTGACGAACTTTCTTCCGAGTGCGTCGGCGATGGATTGGCCGAGGCTCGTCTTGCCCACGCCGGGCGGCCCGAGGAAACACAGGATCGGCCCGTGCCCCTCGGGATTGAGTTTGCGCACGGCGAGATATTCGATCAGGCGTCGCTTCACTTTTTCCAGATCGTAGTGATCGCGGTCGAGAATCTCCTGCGCCTTGTCGAGGTCGAGATTGTCCTGGCTCATCTTCGACCAGGGCAACTCGGCAATCGTTTCGATGTAAGTCACGATCACAGAATAATCCGGGCTCGCTTGCGGGATGAAATCGAGCCTCTTCAATTCGCGCTCCGCCTGTTTCATTACCTCTTCCGGCGGTTTCGCTTCCTCGAGCTTCTGACGCAACTGCGGCCCGCTGTTCGTCAGCGCCGGAATCGCCTTCGCCCAGTTCGCGCTGGATCGCTTTCACTTGTTCGCGCAAATAGGCGCGGCGTTGCGCATCGGAGAATTGCGACTGCACATCCTGCTGCAGCTTTTGCTGAATCTGCGCGATCTCGAGCTGCGAGGAGATGCTGGCCTGCACCGCGCGCAGTCGTTTTTCGAGATCACTTTCCTCGAGCAGCGCCTCTTTCTGGGCGACGTCCAGATTCAAATTCGGCGCGAGAAAATCGGTCAATTCCTCCGCGTCCTCGATGCCAAGCACGATCGCACGCGCCTGTTCCGGGACGTCGGGCGTTAACTCGAGCAGCTTCGCCGCGGAGTCGCGCAAGTTTCGGAATGCGGCTTCGAATTCCTTCGTCGTCGGAGCCGGGAGGGTTTTTAGGGCTTCGACTTCCGCGCGGAGGAACGGCGAGGTCTGGATCACTTTGCGAATCGCGAAACGACGCAGACCCTGCGCAATTACGACCACGTGATTGTCCGCCTGGCGCAGTAATTTCAAAACCGTCACCGCCGTTCCAACCTGGTAGAGATCCGATTCGCCTGGCTCCTCTTTCGCTTCATCGCGCTGCGCGACGAGTCCGATGATTTTGTTTTGCGGGAGCGTTTCGTTTAGCAATTGAATCGACGACGCGCGCTCCACATTGAGTGGGGCCACCGTGCGCGGGAAAACCACGAAGCCGCGCACCGGAAGAATCGCCAGCGTGTCAGGAATCGCCGGCATTTCGTCCATCCCGCGGAGCTGCGCGGTGTCACTCGCCGGCGCAGGATTTTCGCCCGCTCCCTGCAAGGCACTGAGAGGTTCGGCGCTCATTTCTTGAAGGGCAGGTCGATCCAAAGAAGTCCGTTGCGCTGCTCGGCGCGTGCTTTGTCCACGTCGACCGGCAACGGCAGCTCGACGATCCGTTCGAAGGGCCCATAGTCGATTTCGAAGGCGATCAGTTGCACGGACTGGTCTTCATCGCCGCTGGGTTCCGGCGCCGGACGCGTGCCGCGAATCACGACGCGTCTCGGTTCCACGGTCAAATCGACCTGCGCACGATCCACGCCCGCCAGATCGACGCAGATGCGCAACCCCTTGTCGCACTGGAAAGCGTTGATCGCCGGCTGCCAGCGATAAGGACCGAGCTGGGTGAGCTGCAGCCGCGTCATCTGGTAAGTGACGTTGCCGAGCGTTTCGTGGAGCCAGCGCAATTTGATTCCGCGGATCGTGTTCATTTCCGGCTGAATCTAAGGCAAGATGTCGGGTCAGGCGAAACTGGAGGGCAACCCGCCTCCGGGGAGCGCACGCGCCTCGCGTGCTGTTTGCAGCGCCTCGCCGCAAACACTCTGCGCGTTGAATCGCATTCAATCTACGGATGAGAAGACTCACGCGCGCGAAGATGGTCGTTTCGTTAGGCGAGTTTTTCGCTTTCTCGCGGCTCAATCAGGAGCCAGGCGCTGAGCGCGCTCGCTATGGCGAGAATGCTTCCCAGGCTCATCACGACGCGAAATCCGCCGACGAACGCATCGTTGATCGCGTTCTGTGCCAGCTGGCGATTTTGAGACGCGATCTCGTTTGGGATCCCGGCCCCCGCGAGCTTGTCGCGCTGCTGGGCGAGAGCCTGCTGCGCTGTCGGCGATAACGGAATTTGCGCGAGCCGCTGATCGAGTTGCCGATTGAAGCTCTGCAGCATCACGATTCCAAAGACCGCGATGGCGAGCAATCCGGCCGTCCGCGACACGGCGTTGTTAACTCCCGAGGCGACACCAACGCGGCTTTCCGGAACGGAATTCATCACCGTTGTCGTGAGCGGCGCAACGCTTACCGCCATTCCGATTCCAAGAACAACCATCGCCGGAAAAAACGTCGTCCAGTACGTGCCGCCGACGTCAGGCCGAAGGAAAAGCGCGAAACCCGTGGCCGCGATCAGCGGCCCGATAACGAGCGGCATTCTGGCCCCACATTTCTCGACCAGGCCGCCCGACCAGCGGGAGAGCAGAAAAATAATCAAGATAAACGGCAGAAGAGCCGCGCCCGCTGCGGTCGGCGTGTATTGCTGCACTTGGATGAGATTGAGTGGCAGAAAAAAGAGCGTGCCCCCGAGCGCGCCGTAAAGCAGAAGCGTGAGCAGGTTGGCCCCGAGGAAGGAGCGCGAACGAAAGAGCGCCAGCGGCAACATCGGATGCGGGACGCGTGTCTCGACGACAAGAAAAAGCGCGAGCAACACCACCGCCGCGGCGAGCGCGAGCCCGACCGGAAGATGAGCGAAGCCCCGGCGGGATGATTCAATCAACCCGTAAACCAAACTCCCGAGCCCGACCGCGCCGAGGATGGCGCCCCACCAATCCAGCCGCGTCTTCTTCGGGCTCGAACTTTCAGGCACCCACCAGAGCGCAATGACGATGACGAGGAAGGCGAGCGGGACGTTGATGAAAAAGACGGCGCGCCAGGAAATGTTCTCGATCAGCCACCCCCCGAGGACGGGACCGATTGCAGCCGTGATCGCGCTGAATCCCGACCACGTCCCGATCGCCCGTCCCCGTTCTTCCGGCGGAAAGGAACTGCTGATGAGCGCGAGGCTGCCCGGAACGAGCAAGGCTGCGCCCAGGCCCTGCACCGCGCGCGCTGCGATCAATTGCCCGATCGTCGGAGCAAAGCCGCACCAGGCCGAGGCAGCGGCAAAAAGCATAATGCCCAGGAGAAAGATGCGCCGGCGCCCGAACTCGTCGCCTAACGAGCCGCCGAGGAGAAGAAATGCCGAGAGCAGGAGCGCGTAAGCTTCGACCACCCACTGCACATCGACGACGTCGGCGCCGAGCGACCGCTGCAAGGCCGGCAGCGCGACATTCACCACCGTGCCATCGATGAAGGCCATGCTCGACCCGAGAATGGTCGCGGCCAGCATCCAGCGCCCGGCGGATCTGGAGCAGGGGAGAGAAGTCGGGCGCGACTCGATCAATTGTTTGTCGCAGGGAAGACCGATGAACGCGGACACGGCGAACTAAAGCATGGGAATAGCGGAAGCGCCGCGTCAGAACCTGGACTCGCCGAGGCGAGTCCAGATTCTGCGTTCGAAATTTCCCTTAAAGGTAGTTGACTGACTAGTAAACTATGGCAACGTTCAGCCATGCCGAGAACCAGCGACGTCGAAGAGCGTTTAATGAACGCGGCGATGGATCTGATCTGGGAGAACAGCTATGGCTCGACCTCGGTTGACGCGATCTGCGAGAAGGCCGGCGCGAAAAAAGGCAGCTTCTATCATTTCTTCGAATCCAAATCCGAGCTTGCCGTGAAAGCACTCGAAGCGGACTGGCAGCGAAAAAAAGCGAAGATGGACGACATTTTTTCCGCCTCCGTGCCGCCGCTGGATCGGTTGCACCGTTACTTTGAGCACGTTTATCAAGGCCAAACCAAAGCGCACGGAGAATGTGGCGCAGTCCTCGGCTGCCCCTATTGCAGCATAGGGTGTGAGATCGGCACTCAGGACAGAGCGATCGGCGAGCAGGTACACAAAATCCTGGATCGTAACGCCAAATATTTTGAATCAGCGATTCGCGATGCGCACGCGCAAGGCTTGATCAAGGCGCCCGACGCCAAAGCGAAGGCCCAGATGCTGGTGGCCTATTTTCAGGGCAGCCTGGCGCAGGCCCGGATCGAGAACGATGTGCGCCGGCTGCGCGGACTGGCGAATGGCGCGCTCGAATTGCTCGGGCGCCAAAGCGCAACGGCAGGCGAAGTAATCGTCAATTTTTCAACCAACTCAACCTCGGAGACATATAATAGATGACTAGTCAAGTAAACGCTTCAATCACAACGGAATCAGTTCATGATTTGAGAGACTGCCGGCCCCCGCTCAATGCCCCAAGGGACTATTGCCACAAATTGAAGAGCGGCATCAAACGGCTCGGCGCTTCGATCCGACAGCAATATGAAGAGTCGTTCCCCGCCGGTGGCGATTGGATCGCGCGAGCCATCCGCGACGCGGAAGAAGCGGCCTGGGCGACTCCCTTCCCGTCGCTCTTCTTCCCGGCCCTCGCGCATCTCCGAGTCAACGAAATGATGCCCTCAGCCTAACAAGAAGCAGGAAGCACCGATATTTATGAGCAGCAAAAAAATCGCACTGATTACCGGAGCCAACAAAGGCATCGGCCTCGAAACCGCCCGCCAGCTCGGGAAAAAGGACATTACCATCCTGCTCGGAGCGCGGGACATTAAGAAAGGCAAAACCGCCGTCGAAGGACTCGCCAAGGAGGGAATCGATGCCCGTCCGATCGCGATCGATGTCAGCGATCCGGAGAGCGTCAAAAAAGCAGCCGCTCAGGTCGAACAGGACTTCGGCCGACTCGACATCCTGGTCAACAACGCCGGGATCATGACGGACGAAAAGAACAGGAAAGTGAGCGAACAGTCGCTGGCGACGTGGCGTGAGACTTTTGAGACCAACTTCTTTGGGTTGATCGCGACCACGAACGCCTTCCTGCCGCTGCTGCGCAAGAGTGAGGCCGGGCGGATCGTCAATCTTTCGAGCATTCTCGGCTCGATTACGTTGCATTCCACTCCCGGTTCGCCGGTTTACGAGAGCAAGAATTACGCGGCCTACAACGTCTCGAAGTCGGCCGTCAACGCTTACACCGTGCAGCTCGCCTACGAATTAAAGGACACGAAAATCAAAGTGAACGCCGCGCACCCGGGCTGGGTGAAAACAGACATGGGCGGAGAGGGCGCGATGATGGAAATCGAAGACGGCGCCAAGACCAGTGTCGCGCTGGCCACGATCGGCTCGGATGGGCCCAACGGCGCTTATATGCATATGGGAGAACCGTTGCCGTGGTAACGGCGCTGGAGGGCAACGCTCTGTCGTTGCCGAGGATCTGGCTGCCAGGAGAGGGCGCTGCGGAGCTTGCCGGTAAGAACCACGGCAACGACGGAGCGTTGCCCTCCAGCGACGCGCACCTGCTCGATAGCTATTCGCAGACCATCGCCGCGGTGGTGAGCCGCGTTGCTCCCAGCGTGGTCAATATCCGCGTCCTCAGCGGGGAGCGCGGAATCGGCGGCGGCTCCGGATTCATTCTCGCGCGCGACGGTTTCATCCTAACGAATAGTCATGTTGTGCAGGGCGCCCGCGAGATCGAGGTCACCCTGCGCGATGCGCGCGTCTTTCCAGCACAATTGATCGGGACCGATCCCGAAACCGACCTGGCCGTAATCCGCATCGATGCGCCCGACGTGCAACACGCGCGGCTGGCAGATTCATCCCAGATCCAGGTGGGCCAGATCGCGGTCGCGGTCGGCTCTCCTTACGGATTCCAACAGACCGTGACGGCGGGGATCGTGAGTGCGCTCGGGCGCTCGATGCGTTCCGAGTCGGGGCGGTTGATGGACGAAATCATCCAGACCGATGCCGCGCTCAATCCCGGCAACTCCGGCGGACCGCTGCTGAACAGCGCGGGCGAAGTGATCGGCGTCAACACCGCCGTCATCCTCCCCGCGCAGGGCATCTGCTTCGCGATCGCGAGCAACACCGCGAAATTTGTCGCCGGCTGGCTGATCAAGGATGGCCGCATCCGGCGGAGCTCGATCGGAGTCGCGGGTCAGAACGTGCCGTTGCATCCGCGCGTTGGGCGGTTTCATAAACTGCCCGCGCAGAGCGGCGTCCTCGTGATGGAAGTAGAACCGGGAAGCCCGGCCGCGGTCGCCGGCCTTCAGCCTAACGACACCATCGTTGGCTTCAAAGGACAGGCGATCGCTTCGGTCGATGATTTGCACAAACAACTCGTGGCCGCTGAAATCGGGGTCGCGTCACCCCTCATGTTTCTCCGCGGCACGGAGAAACTTTTCTGCATGGTCGTGCCCCGGGAACTGCCGCCGCTGCGACGTCCACTGGAGGGCGATGCTCCGTCATCGCCGAGGTTCAAGCGAAGGGAAAATCGATCGCATGGAGAGTGAGAGCGGACGCCGGCACCGGGAAAGAAACACGGCAACGACGGAGCGTTGCCCTCCAGGGCGGAAACATCCCGTCCACTGGGCACCGATCGAACAGGGGAACCGACCGGTTATCATTTTTCTGACAGTCTGCACGGCGAAACGAAAAGCGACTCTGGCTAACAACGAGGCGGCTGCCGCGATCGTCGCTGCCTCGCAACAGGCAGATCATTGGTTGGTCGGCCGCTACATTATTTTGCCCGACCACATTCATCTTTTCTGCGCGCCGGGCAGACCGGACGCCCTCGCAGTGCAGAAGTGGGTGGTGTTTTGGAAGAGCAAAGCCCTGAATTTATGGCCACATCCCGAAGAGCAACCGATCTGGCAGATCGACTCTTGGGATACGCAATTGCGCAAAGGCGAAAGCTATGATGCGAAATGGGAATGCGTGCCCGGCAACGCCGTCCGGCACGGGTTGGTGACCGCTGCTGACGAGTGGCCTTACCAAGGCGAACTGAACACCCTCCAATGGCACGAACCATGAAACCGGTCGGGCTGGAGGGCAACGCTCCGTCGTTGCCGTGTCTCTTGAGAAACTGGGCAATGACGGAGCATTGCCCTCCAAATTACGATACCTAACGAAAGACAAAATGAACGAACCCATCAACATCAACGAAGCCAGTTTTGATAAAGCTGTCCTGCAATCGCCCATCCCGGTGCTGGTCGATTTCTGGGCGGAATGGTGCGGACCCTGCAAAATGATCGCGCCGCTCCTCGACGAAATCGCAAACGAAAACGAAGGACGTTATCGCGTCGCCAAGGTCAACATCGACGACGACCCCGGGCTCATGCAGCGCTTCAATGTCCGCGCCGTTCCGACGCTGCTCTTTTTCAGCAGCGGGGAATTGAAGGATCAACTGGTCGGCGGCGCGCCCAAGCAAGCGATCGTGGAGAAGCTCGCCAGCCTCGCGAGAAGTTCGGCCCAAGCCTAACGAAGCCAATAATCTTAACCAAAATCGAAAGGAACAAATGACTACGCCAACGAATCAAAGCTCCACCCCGGACCTAACGAAACGACCACCCCGCAGTCCACGCGCTCGGCTAGGCGGCTACGTCCTTCTGCCTCGCATGCTGGACAAAGGGCGCGCTGATATTGCCGGCAAGATTGGCGAATACAAATACGCCTGCCCGCTCGATCAACGCTTCGTCGACTTCGTCGGGATCGACCCGGCCGCGTTGCGCGAGCAACTCGCGGCGGGCAAAGGCGACGGCGAAATTCTCGCCTGGATCAACGAAACGGCGCAGCACCAGCGCACGCCGTGGGAGATCGAGCAATGGAGTGAGCACATGCAACGGCGCGGCCCGGACAGCGACGCGGAAACGCTCCAGCATTTCGCGGAGATGGCCGGCGCGTTGAGCAAAACGCGCGAGGATATCAAGACCTGGGCCGACCTTCTCGATCTTGATGATTACGTGACCTTCGGCGGAAAGGCTTAATAAATTTTGTGCTCGGGTCGCTTCTCGCCGGCTCGGTCACTGCTCCGGGCATATCGGTTCAAAAAATTTCACTAATTCGCTACGTGACAAACGCGCTTTGCGGACGTGGAATTGCGGAAACGCCTGCCGCAGTTCTCGCGGCGGGCGTCTTGTGAACAGATGAATCGCCTCTCTAAGTTCGTGCTGGTTGCCTCGGCCCTCCTCCTTCTGGTCGATTGCAAAAAGGCGCCGCCACCAAGCGCGGCGGGCCCATTGCCAGTCAACTTCGTCACCGTCGTGGAAAAGGAGGTCAGTGAATGGGATGAATTCACCGGCAGGCTCGAAGCGGTCGAGTCGGTCGAAATCCGGCCGCGCGTTTCCGGTTATATCACCGAGGTGCACTTCGAGGCCGGCGCGATCATCAAGAAGGGCGACCTGCTTTATGTGATCGATCCGCGCCCGTATCAGGCCGACTTCGATCGCGCCGCGGCGGAACTCGACCGGTACTCAGGCGGGGCTAAAGCTTGCGCAAATCGAATTGGACCGCGCCAAGGATCTGCGAGCCAAGAGCACTATTTCCGCGAGCGAGTTCGATCAGAAAGCGGCGACGTATCAGGGCGCTTCGGCCGCGACGCGGGCCGCCGCAGCGGCCAAGAGTTCGGCTGCGCTGAATCTCGAGTTTACGCAGATCAAATCGCCCATCGACGGCCGGGTGAGTGACGCGCGGATCACGTTAGGCAACCTCGTCCAACCGGGTGCCGGGCCGGATAACGTGCTCACCACCGTGGTCTCGGTCGATCCGATTTACGCGAAGATGGACGCCGACGAAAACGCGATCCTCAAATACATCAAGCTGAGCGCGGAAGGGAAGCGCGTCAGTGCACGCACGCAGAAGATTCCGGCATTTGTCGAACTGGGTAACGAGACGAATTTCCCGCACGAAGGCTACGTTGATTTCGTCGACAATCGCCTCGATCCCCAGACCGGCACGATCCGCGCGCGCGCCGTGCTCAAGAACTGGAATCCTTCTTTTATTACGCCGGGCTTCTTTGTTCGCGTGCGCGTGGCTGGCGCAACTCCCTACCGGGCTGCTCTGGTGGAGGACAAAGCGATCAGCTCGCAACAGGGCGTCTCCTTCGTCTTCGTGGTGAAACCAGATAACACGATCGAGCGCCGCAATCTCGAGATCGCGTCCTTGTTCGAAGGCAAGCGCATCGTTAAGAGCGGACTCAAAGACGGCGATCGAGTCGTCTCCACGCGACTGCAAATTCTGCAAGCAGGAATGACGGTGAAACCCATTCCGGAGAAGTGACGATGCGTGCAACCGCTGGAGGGCAACGCTCTGTCGTCGCCGTGTTTGAACCTCGGCAACGACGGAGCGTTGCCCTCCAGTATTGCCATGCAGGCCCGATCAATTGCTCCTCCCCGATTCCGAATTCCGCATTCCGGATTCCGCATTCGTGAACTTCCCGCACTTCTTCATCGATCGGCCGATCTTTGCCGGCGTGATCAGCATTGTGATCACGCTCGTCGGCGTGATCGCGCTGAGCACGCTTCCGATTGCGCAATATCCCGAGATCGCGCCGCCCACCATTCAGGTTGCGACGAATTATCCCGGCGCCAACGCCAAGGTCGTTTCGGAAACGGTGGCGACGCCAATCGAACAGCAGGTCAACGGCGTCGAGAACATGCTTTACATGTCGTCGCAGAGCACAAGCGACGGCAACATGACGCTGAGTATTACGTTCAAGCTCGGCACCAATCTCGATACGGCCCAGGTGCTGGTGCAAAACCGCGTCGCCATCGCCATTCCGACTCTGCCCGCCGAGGTGCAGCGCATCGGCGTGACAACGAAAAAGCAGTCGCCCGATATCACCATGGTGGTGCATCTGGTCTCGCCCGACGGCTCGCTCGATTCGCTTTTCACGAGCAACTATGCCCTCCTTCAGATTCGCGATGAACTGGCCCGCGTCCAGGGCGTCGGAGACATCAACGTTTTCGGGGCGCGCGAGTATTCGATGCGCATCTGGCTCGATCCGAACAAGACCGCGGCGCGCAATTTGACCGCGCAGGACGTCGTGGCCGCCATTCAGGAACAGAACGTCCAGGTCGCCGCGGGGATCATCGGCGCGCCGCCGGTGCCGAAGGGCGCGACCGCATTCCAATTTACGGTCAGCACGCAGGGACGGCTCACCACCGAAGAGCAGTTCGGCGACATCATCGTCAAGACGGGGGCCAACGGACAAGTCACGCGCGTGCGCGACATCGCGCGGGTCGAACTGGCGGCGCGCGACTACACTGTCAACAGCGGGCTGGGCGGGAAACCGGCGACCGCGATCGCGATTTTCCAACTCCCGGGATCGAACGCCCTCGCGACTTCCGCGGCCGTGCGACAGAAGATGGAAGAACTCAAGCAGCGCTTCCCGCCAGGACTCGACTACACCATCGTCTACGACCCGACGACGTCGGTTCGGGAGTCCATCCACGAAGTCGAGAAGACCCTCTTCGAGGCGATCGCGCTGGTCGTTCTCGTCGTCCTGGTTTTTCTCCAGACCTGGCGCGCCGGACTCATTCCACTCATCGCGATTCCGGTTTCGTTGATCGGAACTTTCGCGGCCATGTCGGCCTTCGGATTCTCGATTAACAACATCTCGCTTTTCGGGATCGTCCTCGCGATCGGCATCGTGGTCGATGACGCCATCGTGGTCGTGGAAGCGATCGAGCACCATATCGAAAGCGGCCTCAGCCCCCGCGATGCCGCGCGCAAAGCCATGACCGAAGTCGGCGGCGCGCTGGTGGCGATCGCGCTCGTCCTGTGCGCGGTCTTTGTCCCGACCGCGTTCATCGCCGGGATCACGGGCACATTCTTTCGCCAGTTCGCCCTAACGATCGCGGTTTCGACCGCGATTTCGGCGCTCAATTCGCTCACCCTTTCGCCGGCGCTCGCCGCCATCCTCCTCCCGCCGCGTGGCGCGAAGAAGGACTGGTTTCAGCGCGCGCTCGACGGTTTGCTCGGCTGGTTCTTTCGCGGATTTAACAAGGTCTTTGCCTGGAGCTCCAACGCCTATGGCAACGCGGTCGGGCGCCTAACGAGACTAGCTGTCATCGTTCTGCTCGTCTATGTCGGGTTACTCGGCTTGACCGGGCTGGGTTTCAAAATCGTCCCGGGCGGTTTTCTGCCCACGCAGGACCGCGGCTACGCAGTGGCCATCGCGCAATTGCCGGACGCGGCCTCGCTCGATCGCACCCAGGCGGTGGTCGATAAAATCACGAAGATCGGGCACGAAACGCCCGGGGTTCTCAACACCGTGGAATTTGCCGGCTTCAATCTTTTCGGCGGCAATCAGACCAACACCGCCGCCGTCTTTCTACCCTTCAAGGATTTCGCAGAACGCACCTCATCGGACGAGAGCATGCTGGCGATTCTGGCGAAAATGAACGCACGCGTTCGGGCCGAGATTCCCGAAGCGTTCGTCGCGGTCTTTCCGCCGCCGCCGGTCTCCGGCATTGGCAACGCCGGCGGCTATCGTCTTTTCATTCAAGATCGCGGCAACGCCGGGCTCGACGAGCTGCAAACAGAGGCTTTCGCGATGATGACGCAGGCCAATCAAACTCCGGGCCTGAGCAATAACCTAACGACCTTCCGCGCCAGTGTTCCGCAACTCTGGCTCGACGTCGACCGGGTAAAAGCGAAGAGCATGAACGTGCCGCTGAGCAACATCTTCGGCACGCTCCAGACCTATCTCGGTTCCACCTACGTGAATGATCTCACTCTTTTCGGACGCACCTACCGAGTCACGGCGCAGGCTGACTCGCAATTTCGTCTGAGCCCTGAGGACATCCGCCTGCTCAAGACACGCAACAATTCCGGCGGAATCGTTCCGCTCGGTTCTGTCGCGACCGTTAGGGAAGTGAACGGCGCCGATAAAATTACTCGCTACAACATGTTCCCGGCGGCCGATCTCAGCGGCCAGCCCGCGCCGGGCACGAGCACCGGTGACGCCCTGGCAGCCGTTGAACGTCTCGCCAAACAAATTCTGCCGACCAGCTTCACCACCGAATGGACGGAGATCGCGCTCCAGCAAAAACTCGCCGGCAACAGCGCGCTTTACATTTTTCCGCTCTGTGTGCTCTTCGTCTTCCTCCTGCTGTCCGCGCTTTACGAAAGCTGGACTCTGCCGCTCGCCATCATCCTGATCGTTCCGATGTGCATTTTCAGCTCGATCTGGGGTGTATGGTTGCGCTCGATGGAAAACAACATCTTTACCCAGATCGGCCTCGTCGTGCTCGTCGGACTCGCCTGCAAGAACGCCATCCTGATCGTGGAGTTCGCGAAACAAATCCAGGATCGCGACGGAAAGGACCGCTTCGCCGCCGCGGTCGAAGCCTGCCGCCTGCGCTTGCGCCCGATCCTGATGACATCCTTCGCCTTCATCTTCGGCGTTCTCCCACTGGTGCTGAGCAAAGGCGCTGGCGCGGAAATGCGACAGGCGCTCGGGACGGCGGTCTTTTTCGGAATGCTCGGCGTGACGGCCTTCGGTCTTTTCCTCACGCCGGTCTTCTACGTCGTCATCCGCCGGTTTGCCTCGGATCCGATCAAGAAGAAACCGCAGGACGAGTCGACCGCTTCGTTAGGGGAAGCCGCGTCGCCAGTTTGAGGAACGCAGCAGAGGAGGGCGAGGGGACTGGCTCCAGCGGTAGGATTTGGCGGTGTTTTCCCCTTGTTCTGAGGTAGTTAAGCAGAGTCTTGCTAGGTAATCAAGCGAAATCTGCGACTGCTCCGCGCGGGCTCTTTCACTGCCGTTTGCTGGCAATTCCGCTGGCAGGTGACGGTTTGAGCTTCCTTGGATTCTACTAACCGAATAAGGAGTGGGAGCATATGGCCGCGCATGTTTATCCGAAGACTTGGTCTCGGGCTTTCGCATTGGAACCGACAAAGCTCATCCGAATGCATGAGATTCTGCTGGAGCGACTTCAACGATCTGCTGGGTCATTCCTACGTTCACATATTCGACCAAACAGAAGAATGGGCCAGCGCTGAACCACCCTACACTGGCGGATGTGACTTCTCTCGATAACACTCGACGTCAGCCAATCGAGGCTTTTCAGGTGATCGGGTCGCGGGCTGGCCTTGGTCCTGAATTGGAATGCACGATAGTCTTCAATAGTTTGGCGAAGGACAACATCGAGCTCACGACGACCGGTGATGATTCCGTTGAGGTCTCGGAGACTTTCGCGGCGATAGAAGAACAGATCGAGAGAACGTTCACCGCTCGGCTCGCGCCCGCTTTGTCATTGGTCGGCGGAATTCTGATTTTTGTTGCCGCCTTGATTTGGTTGACGCGTTTTGATCCCAACCCATTTTTCTTAGAAGGGCTGCCGCGCAGTGATGTGATCGCGCTCGACCAGAAAGCGAACGCGATTCATTCAAACAGTGAGCAAATGGAGTTCCTGTTCGATGTTAAGAGGCGGGAGATCCATTCGCAAGCGATGCAATTGAAGCCTGCCGATTTCGCGCAGTCGATGACCTTACCAAATGTACTGAACGGCCTAGTCGTTCTGCTCGCCGCACTCCTACTGCTATATCTTGGATTAATTTGTTATCCTCGTGCTGTTTTCGCATGGGGAGACGGAGGCCAGCGCTATGATCAATTACGTGGCCAGCGTCGCATGATTCGAAACGCCATCCTGATGGTTATTATTGGAGGAATAGTCGTCAATTTGGTCGCTTCAGCTTTGTGGGACCGATACAAGAGTTCTGAAACCCACAAGTCAGAGGTCGGCAACCCTTAAAGAAGACGCTCTTGGTGAAGACGGCGAAGGGACTGTGGAGCCAGTTTCTGACGCTTTCACTGCCGTTTGCTGGCAATTCTGCCGGCAGCTAGTGCAAATGCGAAGCCTCGACAAGGAGGCATGTTTCGCGACACTGTTCGCGTTTAATGAACGTGAAAATCGCACTTGTAGTCGCTTTACTGCTAGCGAAAACACCAGTCCGCGCCACGCCGGTTCCTGACGAGGTAAAGCGCGTGGTCGGCTTCATTTTCGTGCAAGACGGATCTGAGGAACCGCGGCCTCTCGGAACGGGCTTCTTTGTCGCGGTGAAAGCGTCGGCAACGGGGCGCAGTTTCGGCTATTTCGTTACTGCCAAGCATGTCGTCCAAAATGAAGGGAAGAGTTTTTTTCGCCCCGAAATATCGGTTCGACTTAATCTAAAGGAAGAGGGCGTCGGATTCGTAAAGATTCCTCTGTGGGCAAATGGCAAAGGTAAAAGCGTTTTCGTTCATCCTGATCCAACCGTGGATCTGGTAGTTATTCCCGCTTTTCCTGACCAGAATGTTTTCGATGTTTTGCCGCTCGATGAGGAATTGATTTGTACAAAAAGAGAAATTCAAGGAGCTAAAAATTCGCGAGGGAAGCGAAGTCTTTTTTACAGGTTTGTTCGCTCCTTTGGTGAAAACAAAACGGAATTACCCGATTGTCAGGTTTGGTCGGGTGGCACTTGTTACGGATGAGCGAATCGAATTCGGTGGAGTTAAGGCGGAACTGTATCTAATGGATACGGGTTCCTTTGGAGGGAACAGCGGTTCGCCTGTGTTTTTCTACTTAGGAGTCGATCGAGAACCGGGTTCCATTATGGTTGGAAATCCCGCTCTTGAACTTGCTGGTGTTATGTCCGGACGGTTCAACGATGCGGTTGCGGTCGAGTCCGTCGGCACATCTGCGACGAATTTGGTTCGTCCGAGTATGGGTATCGCGGGTGTCGTGCCGGCGTATCAGCTGCACGAGATTCTGTTCGGAACTGAGCTTTCGGCGATCCGAGCAAAGACGAACTGATTGGCCGGTGACGTTTTATCAGACATCCTGTTCCCCTCTAGCCCAGCGGCAATGAGCGCGGCTCTGCGAAATCTCAACGCTTTGTAGAAAAGGCTTTACACGAACGCTACGAAGCGTGTAAAAACCTTCTCGTCGGAAGCGATGTCCACCGAGAGGTTCCCGAAACGGAATGAGGTGAAGACCGGAACCGACCCGTTAGCCGGAAGGGTGCCCTGGAACGGAAATTGATTGGCACCTGTTGCGGCTGGCTACCGTAACGAATTCATGAAACGCCGCGAGTCGTGAGGATTATCGCGACACCCAATCGGACCAGGGAAGTGGCCGAACCCAAAAGCCTAACGGCACACTGGCCACACCAGGCCTGTCGACGACTCCCGTGTGGGCGACCGCCGACGAGCAGTTAATAATGGGTTCGTTGCGGGAACGCAGCGCGCCCTACTTGAAAGGGTTAGTTCATGAAAAAGATAGCATCAATGCTTCGCACGGGACCAGTCATCGTTGGCGAATTCCGCGGCGGAAAAAGTGAGGTAGCGAAGCGATTCGACAAGACGGACAAAAACGCAGCGCCAATCGAGTTCGGGATGTTCAAGTTCACACTTGAGCTTCTCGCTGATGGCTCCCCGGTGATGGTGTCTGTATTCCTAGATCGTGGAGTCAATGCGGAGCAATTCGCATCGACAGTTACAATGAAGCGCGGGGACGTTGTGGCGATTGCCGTGAGCAAACTGGAACTGCTCAAAGGCGTTCGTCGCGCGTCATGCGGTGCAGCAAACTTCGTCGTGCTCGACAAAGCAGAGATCGACCAGCTTCGCAGCTGACCGTCAGCTAATGGAGCATACGTGAAGTAGGTCGGCGTGGCGGGTCGCGTGGCGCGTGAGCGCCACGCTCCCGCCGCGCCTTACCTTGTTTCAGTCAAGAACAATTCAGACGCACAGCAGATGAAGAGTCGATCTGCCTTTGAATTCACCGTCAGAAAGATGCTTCGCCAGAATTCGAAGCTGTATTTCTGGACCTTCACGTTCAAAGAGGTCCATTCGCTAAAGACGGCGATGGGACTGTGGAACCAGTTTCTGACGCTCCTAAAGCGAAAGTTGGAGTTCCGGGGCATCCGGGTCCTCGAATTACATGAGGAACACGGATGCCATTTTCACGTCATCACGAACCAGCGCTTTCCGATCCAGAAAATTCTCGAATTCAGCTGGCGGTACGGTTTCGGCCGAATGGACGTTCGGAGCGTACCAGACGTGGAAAAGGCGGTTGGGTATCTGTGCAAATATCTGTCGAAGCCGCGATCTGGCTGCCTAAAAGGGGCGCGTCTCTGGTCTGCCTTTGGGAAGATTGAGAGGACGCGCGTCAAAGACGTAGTGACCGATACGCCGATGGTTCGCATTCTGCGGCGGGTCATGGGGAAGGAGTTAATCGAGGACGAACTGAGCGGCACTCACGAGTCGGCTCCCATGCCAAAGCGCTTCGGCGTCGAGCGCAATTTTCCAAAAGCCGTCGAGAAGGCGTGGTTCATTTATCTGACTACTTTCGATCCCGACTTCGCCGAGAGGCAGGCGAGGTGGGCGATGATGAAAAGGGCTGGTTTGGCCTCGCCTTCGTCGGCTTGGTTGGGGCAGTGCCCGTTCTTCGACGAAATGTGAGGTGCCTCAATGCTCGCAGGAAAAGCGTTCGCCAATTTCGGGGAGAAGATCGCCTTCCTGAATTGCCGGCGACTACCCGCCAGGCTGAATACCGGGGAGACAGCTCTTTTGCTGGGCTTCCAAGAACACGATATCGCGCCACTAGTCGCTGTCAGACTTTTGGCAGTCCTCGGCAAGCCAGCGCCGAATGCGCCGAAGTATTTCGCGGCCGCAGACATTCTCAGTCGAGCTGAGGATCGCGGGTGGCTTTCTGAAGCGACGAAGGCAATCGCAAATCATTGGGCCCGCAAGAATCGCCGGAGTCTGGTAGCAGAGCGGTCCGGGAGTGCGGGATATCGTGGGCGAGACGCACCGCAATCAAAAACCACCTAACGACAGCTACGCGCCATTTTTGGACTGAGATCGAGCACTATCGCTTACTGCCGTACGGGCTCTGATTACTAGGTTTGAGGGAGATCCCCGCTTGGGATGCTTTTGTTCGCACGGAGTCCTCCGTCCGGCCCAATTTCAATCCAATCACGCCCGCGCGTACGCGTATCGGTTGCGGCAACAGAATCCTTTCTCCGGTTCTTCGATTGATCTTTTAGAGAATGTCCGAGCTTTGTTTTACCGGTGGAGTCGTCTCCGTCCGCTCATTTCCCAGGGATCTGGACCGACGGCAGAAAACCGCGAAAGATTCGTTCGACATTCGCCCGCGTACTGATACCGTGCGCTTGCGCGAAGTCCGTTAGGTGACTCCAGCGAAGCCACCTCCAGCGAAGCCACCTCGCGCGCTTCCCGCAGGGTAACCGCGAACGACAGGCTCGCTCGCACAAATTGAGGTAACGGTAATGAGAATCAGGTAGAGTTTTTGGAGTTCGCTTGTTCACAGCGAAATCAAGAAGATTATCTCTTTACACCTGGGCCTGCGTGCGCCGGCTCACTTCTGACAAACTTCCTATGAAACAAAAGCGATTCATTCCTTATGAGATGATAACTTCCTGGCTAAAAATTGATCGAACCTTTACTGCGGCGACGGCAACCACCGCAGTTTTCTGCGCACTGCTTGCATCGGGCGGAGCGGTGCAAAGCGCAGTCAAGCGCCAAGCCAACGCAAGATCGACAATTGCGAGCGAAGTTAAAAGTCCCGACGGAACTTTGGTTGACGGCGAGTTTTTGAACTGGTCATTTAACTCGGTCGGAGGCGGTGGATCAGCCGCCCGCGAGGATTCGGGTGGTAACCCAGGTGCTCGTCTGCGAATTTCCACAAGCGCGCCCGTTGGCACCAATACCGTGACTGCAATCAAAGACGACTATACTACCAACTTCCCGTTTGAGGGCGATACGTTCACCTTCTCGGTCGATTTCCTGAGCGGAGCGGGTGCGCACGACGACGGCCAAGCGCTTTTGCTCCTGGTACAGCAGGGAAGCGACATCTACGGGTTGCCGCTCGGCATTACCCGTGTGCAAACCGATTGGACCAGGCTGGTGCGTAATGGCACGTTTAACCAAGCGGCGTTTAGCCACATCCTCGGACCGGGTGCGCCCATGCCCGATTTCAGCAGCGGCGCGCCCACCAAATTTGGTTTTGCCGGCCAGAACTCCGACTCGTCGATCACGAACTACTACGATAATTTTCATCTGGTAGTTAAAAGTCCCGACGGAACTTTGGTTGACGGCGAGTTTTTGAACTGGTCATTTAACTCGGTCGGAGGCGGTGGATCAGCCGCCCGCGAGGATTCGGGTGGTAACCCAGGTGCTCGTCTGCGAATTTCCACAAGCGCGCCCGTTGGCACCAATACCGTGACTGCAATCAAAGACGACTATACTACCAACTTCCCGTTTGAGGGCGATACGTTCACCTTCTCGGTCGATTTCCTGAGCGGAGCGGGTGCGCACGACGACGGCCAAGCGCTTTTGCTCCTGGTACAGCAGGGAAGCGACATCTACGGGTTGCCGCTCGGCATTACCCGTGTGCAAACCGATTGGACCAGGCTGGTGCGTAATGGCACGTTTAACCAAGCGGCGTTTAGCCACATCCTCGGACCGGGTGCGCCCATGCCCGATTTCAGCAGCGGCGCGCCCACCAAATTTGGTTTTGCCGGCCAGAACTCCGACTCGTCGATCACGAACTACTACGATAATTTTCATCTGGTCAGTAACGCATTCCGGCACTCAGCGCTGCAAGGCACAGGGTGGATGGAATAAATACGGTGCTTCTCACCTGGAGCGGGGCGACCTCGGCCGATATCGACGTCTACCGCGATAGCGTGCTGATCACGACGACGCCGAACGATGGAAATTATGATGATTCCACCGGCGACACCGGACAGGCCAGGTACAAGTCTCGGGTATGTGAAGCCGGCACTTCGAGCTGCTCCAATGTTACGAAAGTGACCTTCCCGCCATAGGAGAACAAACAAGCGAAGCACAGCATCATTTTTGTATTGCGTTGGCATCGGCAGGCGGTTTTGATGGGTCGTTCTTTACTCTCAAGCGGGCCTATGCCGTGAGCGTACGGCATTCACGCGACAAAACGTGACGGCGGCGTACGCGCTTCCCTCTGCTGCGCCCCGCGGCGGCGGCAGGCGAATCAGTTTCTCCGCCGACACGGCTTCATACTCATCCAAAGCGGGGCAGACTACCACTGCACCTTTCGCGTATGCCTCGTGGACTGCACGGCTGCCGTGGCCGAGCGCTTCCTGAGCGAACCGCTGCGGGTAGCCGCAACTCTTGGCTCGCTGCGCCCACGCGTGCCGATAGCTGTGCAGGCTGACCCCCGTTATTCCCGTGACTCGGCAGCGGCGGCGAAATTCCGCGGAACGATGGTTGGCCGAACTTCTCCTGATGTGGGGGAACAAATCGCCAGAGGAGGGGAGGGAGGTTAGCAACATTCGGAGTTTTCTCCCGATCGTTAGGCGGGCCGGCTCACCGAAGGGGCCAAGCTTTTTCCGGCGGTAAACCAAAACACCATTGCGCCAATCGACATCCTTCGCGGTGAGGTTGGCAGCGTCTGTCTGCGCTGCGCCCGTCTCGTAAAGCAATTCGTAGTACGCTTGGCGTTCTACATTTTTCTCGGATGCAATGACCGCTGCATGTTCTCCGGCGGTGATCGCTCTCTTTTGTTGGCTGCGGATTTTTGGCCACGCACGCTTTGCCAGGATCGGCCACGCGAGCCAGCCGAGATCCACTGCCAAGTTGTGCAGCCGTCGCAGATAATGCCCCACGCAATTGCCATTGGCGTGCAGGATCGCGAGCAGCTCGGCGCCGGTCGTCTGCACGAGGGGGCGGTGGCGGAGTGGATCGTAGGCCCTGCTGTGAAATCCTCGCGCACAGCGCTCCTGGGTTGTCGGGATGCCGTGCGTGGCCATTTCATTCATGACCGATTGCCACGTCCGCGAGACCATGGCGGGATCATGTGCGGCGAGATAAGCGCGAGCCAGACTGAGATTGAGCGAGGGTTGCCGGTGCGACTCGTTCATCGCGTTGAGTAACCGCTCGGCTTCTCGTCGCTCCGTTGTTCGGAGCGATCCCTGCTTTTTCGAATCGTTCTCCTGCCAGTAAAAATGGCCGTTATGCCTGCGATACAATCGATATTTTAGCTGCACGTTTTTCTCCATGTGTGAGGAGAATGCACGCGCCAAATTTTCATCGTTAGGGAGTAGTCGCGGAGTTGCGGCAGAGTTCGCACGAATTGTTATTCTCGCGCTCGCTCTGCTGGCAATTCTGCTGGCATTTGGCTCCGAAACGGGCCTGCCGGTTGGAGAAGCGCCTCGTCTTGAGACGCTTAAAAATGGCTCCAGCGGTAGGATTTGAACCTACGACCAATCGGTTAACAGCCGACCGCTCTACCACTGAGCTACGCTGGAAAGTATCGTCCGTCGCGGGGGCGTATACCTTGCCTCTGAAGGTCGCAGCGGCAAGTATTTTGTCCACGTCGCAACGCAGAGCGAATTGGCCATTGCGTTCCGCGCGAACGCGGTGATACTTGGCCTCTCAAGATCGCGGGGTGGAGCAGTCTGGTAGCTCGTCAGGCTCATAACCTGAAGGCCGCGGGTTCAAATCCCGCCCCCGCAACCAATTTCAAATTAACGAATCTGCTCATAATCCGGCAGCCGCCAGACCGCGGGTTCAAATCCCGCCCCCGCAACCAATTTCAAATTAACGAATCTGCTCATAATCCGGCAGCCGCCAGACCGCGGGTTCAAATCCCGCCCCCGCAACCAATTTCAAATTAACGAATCTGCTCATAATCCGGCAGCCGCCAGACCGCGGGTTTAAATCCCGCCCCCGCAACCAATTTCAAATTAACGAATCTGCTCATAATCCGGCAGCCGCCGGACCGCGGGTTCAAATCCCGCCCCCGCAACCAATTTCAAATTAACGAATCTGCTCATAATCCGGCAGCCGCCAGACCGCGGGTTTAAATCCCGCCCCCGCAACCAATTTCAAATTAACGAATCTGCTCATAATCCGGCAGCCGCCGGACCGCGGGTTCAAATCCCGCCCCCGCAACCAAATCGTCGTGAGCGATTACTGGGTTTACGTCCTGAAAAATCTGCGCGGGCGACATTATGTCGGGATCAGCGATAACCTGGACCTGCGCCTGCGACAGCACAATGCTGGGTTGTCCAAATGGACGTGCGCGCATCGCCCGTGGGAGATTGTTTGGCAGAATGGGCCGCTTCCGTTAGGAGAGGCGCGCAAGTTGGAAAACAAGTTAAAGCGGCAAGGTCGCGGAAGGGGTTTTTATTCCATCACCGGTCTGCCAAAGTCCCAAGGCTCATAATCCGGCAGCCGCCGGACCGCGGGTTCAAATCCCGCCCCCGCAACCAACCACCGAACTGCAATCGCGGTTGCGTTTGAGCGGCCACTCGCCTTTTCTCTTGCGTGCCGAAGCCGCCAGCCAAATCGGGAAATATTCTCGTCGGGACGGCGAGCTGGTCGGACCCGGGATTCGTGGAGCGCTGGTACCCGGCGAAGCTGCCGGCCGGCGAGCGGTTGCCTTGGTACGCGCAACATTTCGAGATGGTAGAGGTGAACTCGACCTTCTACGCCGTGCCCGCGGTGCGGCTGGTGGAGCGCTGGCAGCGGGATACGCCTAACGAGTTTATTTTCGATGTGAAATTGCACCGCGCGCTTTCGCGCCATGCGACGAACGTCAAATCCCTCCCGCCCGCGCTGCAGAAGCTGGCCGAGGCCGACGCCAAGGGGACGGTGAAATTGACTGCCAAACTGGAGCGCGCGCTGCTCGACGAAGTGACCGCCTCGGTCGAGCCGTTGCGCGCCGCGGGCAAATTTGGCGGCTTCCTCCTGCAACTCTCGCCAGCGTTCTCGCCGAGGAAGCACGAGCTCGCGGAGCTGGACGATATGTGTGCGCGGCTGGCGCCGTCCGGCATGGTGGTGGAATTGCGCAATCGCAACTGGACGGAAGGTGAAGAGCTGGCGCGGACTCTGGAATTTTTCCGGCACCACCAGACGACGCTCGCACTGGTGGACGCGCCTGACGAATCGCATTTCACAATCATGCCGAGTGAGCTGGACGAGATTACCAATCCCCGCCGGGCCTATCTGCGGCTGCACGGCCGGAACGCCCAGGCCTACCTGCGCGGGAAAACGGTAGCCGAACGATTCTATTACGATTACAGCGACGAAGAGATCGCCGAGGTTGCGGAGCGAACGAAGAAACTCGCGCGCGAGGCGGAAAGCGTACACGTTATTTTCAACAACAACGCCCTCGATTTCGCGCCGCATGCCGCTCTTCGTCTGCGCGCCGCGCTCGGGCAAATCGCGAAAGGCCCGGCGCGGCAGGCCGAACTTTTTCGTTAGGCAACCATCATGGTGGAGGAATCTTCCGAACGCAAAGGAACGTGGACCCGGTTTCGCCACTGGTTGGGCCACCTCCACTTTCGCCTTGTCACGATCGAGGACACGCCCCATTCGATTGCACTCGGCGTGGCGATCGGAATCTTTTTCGGCTTCACCCCGCTCTGGAGCCTGAAGACGCTGCTCTCCATCGCGGTGGCGTGGCTCTTCAAGAGCAACAAGATCGCGGCGGCCATCAGCGTCCAGTTGCATGATCTCATCCTGCCCTTCATGCCGGCGATCTATCTGTGGGAATACAAGATCGGGTTTTGGTCGCTGCACGGCCATCTCCCGCGCCGGTTCAGTCTCCGCGCGCTTTCCCTGCGTGATTACATCCAGTGGGAGACTTTTTTCACGGTTGGCCGTCCACTCCTGGTCGGCTCGGTCATCATCGGTCTTCCCTGTGCGGCGCTCGTCTATGTGATCTGCCGCGGGCTGGTGACGACGCACCGCGCCACGCGCGCAGAGCAGTAGTGCGCGGAAATTTCCCCCCCGCACGGCACGAGAGTTGCATCATCCAAACGGAGTTGTGGGCTGGCGTTGAGAAGACGGGGACCCGCGGCATACCAAGCAAACTTATGAAATCCTTCACTGTCATCGCCTCCTGCCTGCTCCTTTGTTCCTGCGCGGATATGGTTGTCACGAATAGCAATGTCTCGAACTCCGGCGCCGGCATGGCCATGGATGCGAAGGACATTGGATCGGTTCATTATGAAGCGAACTGCGGCGTAGGCGCGGCGCATCCCTCCGCAATCTACATTCGACCCTTTTGCATCGACTCCGCGGTTTTTCGCGATGACGAGGCCGCTTCGGATGGCGAGATGCCGATTCGCAAGGCCCTGACGCCGCAGGTCTTTGCGGAGGATTTAAAGGAAGAAATGAGCAAACTCGCACCTGCGATTGTGATTGCGAGCGATGAAGCCCCGAAAGTGGGCTGGCTGATTGAAGGTCGAATTGACCACGTCGACAGCAGCGTCTCGTTCCTCTCCATGCATGTAAAGGTGACGGACGTGGTGCAACACCGGGTCATTTATGAGTTCGATATGGCGGGTGGCAACCACGGCCAGGGCCTTTTCGGCACGGTCCGCGCCGGCGGGCTGCACGATGCGACTGCGTTCGACCTGCGCAACGCGGCCGAACGCGTGCTCCTTGTTCTTAGCACCGATCCGTTCCGTTTCGGCGCGCGCTCCTCTATCAGCCTTCGTTAGGCAAGGCCGCCGGTGCGTGGCGGGCGCGCCTCCCCAATGATTGCGGTTGCCAAGCCAAGACGGCCAGTTACCGTGCAGCGGTTTTGACCGGTGTGATCGTTTTTCTTCGCAGACTCCCCGTCCTCGCTCTTGTTCCGGCGCTTTTTTTGGCGGCGGCGCCGGCGCTCTTCGCGGCTGAGGCCAGCATCACGATCGACGCGCAGACGGGCTACATTCTCGAAAAGCATGAGCCGGAAAAGAAACGTCAGATCGGGAGCCTGACCAAGATCGCCACCGCCATGGTGGTGCTCGATTGGGCGGCCAAGCAAGGCGGCGATCTCACCCAGGTCGCCGTCATCCCGGAAGCGGCTTTTGCCGGGACGAGTGAGAACGGCGTCGGCTTCCAACCGGGCGACACGATCACCCTGCGCGATCTGCTTTACGCCGCCCTGGTGCAGTCGGACAACATCGCCGCTTATACCCTGGCGGATCATGTCGGCCGGGCCCTGACCACGCTGGTTCCGCTGAGCCGAGAGGCACCGCGCGGGACGCCGGTCGATCTCTTTGTTCAGCAGATGAATGCGCTGGCCAGGCACCTCGGGATGGAGCGGACGCGCTTTCTCAACCCGAGCGGGATCGATTGGAAAGAGAAGCCGTTCTCAACCGCCTCCGATGTCGCTCGCCTGACGAAGTATGCGATGAACAACGCCGGCTTCCGTTTCTACGTTTCGCAGAAAGAGCGGGAGATTGAATTCGGTCGCGGCCCCGGTCGCATGCGTTACCTCCTGCGCAACACGAACGAGCTGCTGGGAAGGGACGACATCGATGGCGTCAAGACAGGTCGCACGCAACGGGCCGGCGATTGCCTGGTGCTGGCGGCGGGGCGCCCGTCGGAAGTCGTGCAACAGGGAACGACCACCGTGGTGACACCGCGCCGCCTGATTGTTGTTTTGCTGGCGAGCCCGGATCGTTTCGGGGAAGGCGCGGCGACGCTGGCGCGCGGCTGGGCACTTTACGATCGTTGGGCGGCGGCCGGGCGCCCGGTCGATCCCAGGGAAACACTCAGCGGCCCTAACCAGTAATGAAATCACGCATCGGCGTGTTGACGAGCGGGGGCGATTGCCCCGGATTGAACGCGGTCCTGCGCGGCGTCGTCCTCGCCGCGGAAAAACTGCGCTGGGAAGTGGTCGGATTTAAGGACGGTTTTGAAGGCTTGCTCCCGCCGGGCCACTACGTCGTGCTCGATCGCGCGCGCACGGCCGGCATCATGCCGTTAGGCGGGACAATCATCGGCACGACCAATCGTGGGCATTTCATCGCCAAAGTAGGCGCGGGGAATCGCGCCGTTGTGGCCGCGGAAGTAATCGAGAAGGCTCGCGAGGTGCTCGACCGGTTGCAGGTCAAGGCGCTGATTATCGTCGGCGGCGACGGCTCGATGACGACTGCGCTGCAATTACAGGACGCCGGGATCAACTGCATCGGCGTGCCGAAAACGATCGACAACGATCTCGAGGCGACCGCGATGACGTTCGGTTTTGATTCCGCGGTCGCGGCGGTGGCCGATGCGCTCGACCGCTTGCACACCACCGCGACGAGCCATAAACGAATCATGGTGCTCGAAGTGATGGGGCGCCACGCCGGTTGGATCGCGCTCCATGGCGGGATCGCGGGCGGCGCGGATGCGATTTTGATTCCAGAGATTCCGTTCGATTACGACAAGCTGGCAGAGTTCATGAACAAACGCGACGCGGCTGGGAGCCTGAGCTCGCTCGTGGTGGCGGCGGAAGGCGCGACGCCTCGGGATGGCCAGCAGGTGCTGCATCAAACGCAAACCGGCGAATATCGTTTTGGCGGGATCGGCGACGTCGTCGCGCATGAGCTGGCGGCACGCACGGGAAAAGAAACGCGCTGCACCGTTCTCGGACACCTGCAACGCGGCGGCCCGCCGACCACGCTCGATCGGATTCTCGGGACGCGGTTTGGAGTCAAGGCGGTGCAGCTGATTAACGAAGGGCATTTCGGCTCGATGGTGAGTTACCAAAACTACCAGGTGCAGCACGTCCCGATCGCCGAAGCGGTCAACCGCTTGCGGCTGGTGCAACCGTCGAGCCAGATGGTCCAGACGGCGCGCGATGTCGAGATTTCGTTCGGCGATTAGGCGGCCATGACAACGCCGGGCCGGTGTCGGGCGAAGTAGTGAATGAACGCGGAGAACCTGGACGTGCGGAAGCGCGCCTCCGGAGGGACGCGCCGCGGCGAGTCCCGGCTTTCGCGCTTCGCAGGGCGAACGTCTACAGAAGTGCCGCGACCCTCGCCAGCGTCAGCTCGTCCAAACGCCTAACGACAAGGTCCGCCGCGCTTAGCTCCCCGGGCGAATGGGTTGTCGCGACGGCCACCACTTTCATGCACGCGGCATGAGCGGCTTCGATGCCAACATGGGCGTCCTCAAAGACGACGCAGCGTTCCGCGGCCATCCCGAGGCGAGTTGCTGCTTTGGCGAAAACTTCCGGGTTCGGTTTGCCCGTGCTCCACATCCTCCGCCGAAATGATCGCGCGAAAGGCGTCTTTCAATCCGATGCGATCGAGCACGGCTTCGATATTCAATCGGTGCGTCGACGACGCCACGGCGCAGGGCACGCCGGCGGCACGCAGTCGCCCCAGCCATTTCACCACGCCGGGCAACGGGGCGATCTCGCTCCGCGCCACGATCTCCCGATAGAGCGCTTCCTTGCGATTCTCAGCCGGGCAATCTCCACCGGATCCCTGGCCCAGCCGTGAATCTCGGCGATGATCCGCGCGCTCTTCATTCCAAAGCCGCGGATGAAACTGTCGGGCGCGATCTCTTTTCCCAGCTCGGTGGCGAGCAGACGCCAGCTTTGCGCGTGCAAGGCTCCGGAATCGATGATGACACCGTCCCAATCGAAAATCGCGCCAAAGAGAGGCTGCGCGCTGGAACTCACGGAAGCCGTTGCAGCGCGGGCAGACCGTAGTTCTTTTGCAACGCTTCCGCTTCCGCCGCCACCTGGGCGACATCCAGCTCGAGCTGCTTCGGGTCGTCCGCCGTCTCGATGACATGGAAACCGTTGAGCGGAGTTTTCACAGCCTCGGCCAGCTCGCCTAACGAGCGGACTTCTTTGCCGTTAACCTTTTTCACCACGAGATAACTGAAGTCGTCGTAACCGATCGTGCTATTGGCCGGCAGCACCTGGCTCAGAATAACGACGCGCCGTTTACCCTCCGGGAAAAGCTCCGATTGGAATCGATCGAGATAAACAAAATCCTGCGGCGCATCCTTTTGCCAGTTCCCGCCCCATTCCTTGAGATATTGGCGGGAAAGCTCCTGAAAAATTAAACCTCCGAGCACGTAGTAGGATGGGGGATCATCGATGTTATAGGGCGGCATGACGTAATCCTCCTCCGCGCGATGTTCGAGCTTGACGTTGAGGGTGAGCGGCTGGCCGCTGCGCTGGATATGGAGCGGCGACGGAATCGCCGACATATCCTTCGACGTAATCAGATTGCTGAACTCGATCTTCCCGTAGAGCGAGTCGACGTAGTTGCCATTCTGATCGATCTCGTGATCGTCCGACCGCGGTAATGATATCGCCTGCCTGCAGCCCCGCCTTGGCCGCGGGCAATCCCGGTTCCACCCGCGTGATATAAACGCCGCCGGTTTTGCCGGTCTCGCCGGCGAAGCCCGCAACTGCGGATCACGCGTCGGAAAAAACGAAATGCCTAACGAAGGAAACCCCGGGTATTTCTGACCCGCGGCGTCTTTCAAAAAATGCGCGATGATCGGCGCTGGAATTGCGTCGAGCGTTTGCGAGCGGGGATCGTAACGCAGGAGCAGCGCAGCCAGCTTGTTGTTTTTTACCAGCGGCACGGTGTAGCTGTTGTCCCGATACTGCATCGGAATGCTGAGCCGATAGGTCAGGAATTCGGCCGACGTCGGCCGGGTAACGCGTCATGCCGATGGTGGTGACAATTCCTTCCGTCACGACGAGGGCGCCGGTCGCTTCCAGCTGCCAGGCGGAGAGGCGATCGCCCACCACGGTGTCGAGCGCGAGGTCGAGCGGTTGGAGGCCGTTGAGGAATTTCTTATCGACCGGCTCGATCAAGGCGAGGTTGGCTTCGTAATCGACCACGACGACGTTGGCCGCCGTCTTGTCGCCCGGATTCGGCGCGTTCCAGCTCGACGTAGTTTTGGTTCGCGACCAGATCGGCCGTGACGAGAACGCGATCGTGCGGCAGAACGGCGCCGAGCGCGCGCTTGGAGAACGGCGCCTTCTTTTGCCACGGTCGAAAGTAATCGTACGGCTGGCCGGTGACGTTGACCCGGACTAACGAGACCTCCTTGGCCTGGACCGCGGCCCTGGATGCTGGCCGGTAATCTTTTGCACCGCGGCCGGGCTTCTTCGCCTCGCCAGAAGAGCGGAAGGCGCGAGCAGTGCGACGAGAAAAAAAACAATCGTGACGCATGATCAGTTATGGGTCTGCGGTCGGCGACGGCCGGTTTGGCCGGCGGTTGCTCGTCGAGATTTTGCTCCACAAAAACGTTGTAGCGCGTCTTGATGCGCTCGCGAGCTGCCTCCACCTGTTTCGGGTCGAGCACGAGCGGCGGGCCGTCCCCGATCATGTTCAGGACGAAGCGATCGGCCGGTTGCTCGAAGGCGCGCGCCAGATCCTGCAGGGTGCCGGATTTTCTGGCCATTGATCTCGTCCACGATGCTGGACCGGAACGGCATCAAATAGGTGTTGATCGGGTCGGGGAGGATGTTGGTCAGGACGATGACCTCGGGATGCTCGCAGATAAATTTGTTCGGTGACGAAGAAATCGAAAAAGTGGCGCACCCGCAGGTCGCTGATGCGATAGGCCTCGAGGAGGTCGAGCGACATGGGTTGAAAGAGCAAGCCGCCGTAGACGCACGTAGCGCGGGCGAATGTCGTAGCTGTGGCCCTGCATGAAGTAGGGCCAGACCGAGCCTAGCGTGACATCCACGCTCATCGGCTGCTTTGTTGCGCAGGAGATCGAGCTTGACCGTGTCACCCTTGAATTTCCGCTCCACCACCTCAGGCATCTGCACCCGCTCGCCTTCGTATTCGACGAAGGCGTCGCTCGCGATCGGATGACCGTCGATCGAGAGCAGGACGTCACCGCTTCTGCAATATTTTCCCGCACGGGCCGGCGTCGATCACGGTGTCCGACAAGCACGCCGCGGTCGTCATCATTCAGGCCGAGATAATGGCGCTGGGCCGGGTTTTGCAGCTTGGTGTAGGTGATGCCGAGATCGACGTAGCGATCGTAATGGCCGTCCTCGATGTCCTTCAGAAAACGGCGAATCACCGGCGTGGGGATCATGTAGGCGACCCCTTGCGCGATGTCGCCGCTGTAGCCTTGGAAGGCAACGCCGACGACCTTGCCAGTTTGCATGACGGGGCCGCCGCTGTTGCCGGGGTTGATCTGAGCGCTGATCTGGATGGCGAGATGCGAGTCGATCGCGGAGTGGGTGTAGAGGTTGAAGTCGATCCGCGAAACGATGCCGGTCGTGACCGACATGCGTTCGCCACCGATCGGATAGCCGTAAGCCGAGACGGTCGACTCGAGCGCGGGAATGCCGCCGAAAGCCGAGCGGCTTCATGTTTTTCCAGAAGTTCGGCGCCGCCACCTGGAGGAGCGCGAGGTCGCAATCGTGCGCCACGAATTGCACCGTGGCCGGATATTTATTCGGGTCGCCTTCGCGCTCGACCGTGAGGTAACGGCTGTTGCTCACGACGTGGGCGTTGGTCAGGATGCGCTGGCCGTCGATCACGAACCCGGCGCCGACGCCGCGCCCGATCGAGCCGGAATTCCAAGGGGCGCGATAATCGGGCGACACCTCGGTCGAGGTGATGCGGACGAGGCTGCTTTGGATTTGGCCGTTGGGCTGGCCTGCGCGTCGGCGACGACAAAAAACGCGAGCGCGCAGATGAGAAAGCGAAATCGGTGCATCAGGAAAAGAGCGGGAAGATCAAGCAGAAGCGCGTGGCTGTAAAACGGCAATCGAAGCGTTAGATGACCGAGAGCGAAAAACGTTCACTCTGGAAGCATGACGCCGTCGATGCCGGGAGTGTGGCGCGGCTCGAGTCAAACGGGTCGATGGTTCGCGCTGGAGGATCTCCCGCATTCTTATCAACCGCGCCCTCGGGGGCCAGATAGGATAGAGATTCCTCGCTCCGCTCAGAATGACAACGTTATGGCGAGATGGGTCCCTAAACTCCGGCGCGCTCGAGGATCTGGCCCACGACCTTCTCCGCTTCGAAGACTTCGCAGGCGACGGCGCGAGCGGCGCGGCTCTGTTTCTTGTAATCGGCATTGATCTCGCGCACGGCGGTCGGCGATTTCGCCTAACGATTTGAAGGCGAACAATCCGCCGTCGTTTCCATAGTGATCGGTGAACCCGGTCTCCTGCGTGATGACCGGGCGACCGGCCGCGAGATAGCAGGCGCTGCGATCACTGAACCAGCCGGTGTGCAGCCGGACGTATTGGTCTTTCGCGACGGTGAACTCGCCTTTCGAGCGCCGGATGTAATCGCGATATTGCCAGTAATCGACGCTCATCTGGTGCGGGCTGCAGAATCGCCAGCCGTTGCGCGAGAAATCTCTCCCGCGTTTTCTCATCCTTGATGTCGGTCGCGAGCTCGAACGGTTCGCCGGATTTTTTCGGCGCAGCGACGAAGCGGAGAAATTCGCGCGACTTGCTCCAGAGATATTTTTCGCCGCGCCATTCGATGTCTTTCAGACCGCTGGTGGACCAGTTGGCGATCGGAGGTGAAGACGGCGGCCGCCGCCGGGCGCGCGGTTCGTTTTCCAGAGATCGGTCACGACCGGCTGCCGAGTCGGGCAGCCACTTCAGTTTGTGCAACGGCACGGGGAACCGATCGGTGCCGATATTTTCGCCGAAGGTGAAAAGCGCGCGATGCTTCCCGAGATATTCGGTCGGTCGACCGGATGCGCTTGTCGACCTTGATCTGCTCCACGCCCGGGATCGCTCTCGATGTAAAGAATGCGCTCGCTCCTGAGCAGATCGTCGTTGAATTCCTGGGTGCCGCAGACGTTAAAGATGGCGTCGGCCTCGAGGTAGAGCTGCTGAATTTTCCTCAGGCGCAGGCCGGCGGTCGGATTGTCCGGGAGATAGCGCGCGCAAAAGCCCCAGCGATGTTCGAAGCCGAACTCGTTCGCCAGTTGGGCCGAGCACTTGTGCGGCATAAGCGAAGTCGTTGCTCGTATCGAAGGTTTGCGGGTTGTAGGGAATCCGGGCGGAATCTTCGATGTAGTAAACGTCGTGCCCGAGCCGCTGCAGCCCGACGATGTAATGGATGTGCTGCCAGATGACGCCGGCGATCGGGATCGAGCCCATGAAGCCCATGACGACGATGCGTTTGCGTTTCATGGAAAGATGTTGACCGCGGATTTCACGGATAACGCGGATGCGGAAAGACGGACCAACGCAATCTCTTCATCACGTGCTCATCCGTGTAATCCGGCGGTCGAAGCTTCTTCACCACGACCGCCGGATTTCCCGCCACGATGGTGTTGGCCGCGCACGCTTTTCGACACGACCGAGCCCGCGGCGACGACCGAGTTTTCGCCGATCGTCACGCCCTTGAGAATGACCGCGTTCATTCCGATCCAGACGTTGTCGGCGATCCGGACGGGCGCGGTCCGAATCGGCGGACGCGGCGGGCGATCCTTGTAGTAGGGGGCGAGCGCCAGCGCGTCGATGAGCCGCTGTGCGGGCTCGATCGGATGAAAATCGGAGTCGGCGATCCCGACGTTCCAGGAAATCAGGCAATAGCTGCCGATCTCGATCAGTTCCTCGGCCATGACGAGCGCGCCGTTCATCAGAGTGAAGTCGCCCACCGTGCAGCGGCCGTTCTTTGCCGATCGCGAACGAGCAACCGGCATAACAGGAAACGTAGTCGCCGAGCTTGACGGCATCGGCGCGGCGGCTGCGCATGAAACGAAAGATCTGCGCGGTCTCGCAATAAAATCCGGCGCCGAATTGAACGTTAGGCGGAATCGGATCCGCCCACCAATCGCCTTCGATGCGGCGCTCGCTCGTGACGTTGCTCATTGGGATGGATAATTGCCGGCGGCGTAGAGTTTCGCATAGGCGCCGCCGCGCGCCACGAGCTCCGCGCCGCGCCCGCTCTCCACGATCCGCCCATGCTCGAGCACGACGATTTGGTCGACGTTGTGAATGGTCGCGAGTCGATGCGTCACGATGAGGGTGGTGCGGCCGTGCATCAGCTCTTTGATCGTCTCCATGATCGCGGCCTCGGTTGTGGGATCGAGCGCCGAAGTCGGCTCGTCGAGCAGCAGGATGGGCGCGTTTTTGAGAAAGGCGCGCGCGATCCCGAGGCGCTGCCGTTGGCCGACGCTCAAGTGCCCGCCGCGTTCGCCCACCGCGCTTTCGTATCCGTTAGGCAGGCGGCGGATGAAATCGTCCGCCTGCGCCCGACGCGCGGCATCGCGGATTTCGGCGTCGGTCGCGTCCGGCCGGCCGTAGGCGATGTTTTCGCGAATGGTGGTGGAAAAAAGGAGCGTGTCCTGGAGGACGATCGCGATCTGTGCCCGGAGCGATTTCTTCGTGATCTGGCGCACGTCGCGACCGTCGAGCGCCACGCACGCCGGCGCTCGGATCGTAAAAGCGCGGCACCAAACTCAGCAACGTGCTCTTGCCCGCGCCGGTGCCGCCGACCAGCGCGACGATCTGGTTAGGCGAAATCGCGAGATCGATCTCCGTTCAGGACCGGATGCTGCTCGTCGTAGCCGAAGCTGACTTCTTCGAAGGTAATCGCGGCCCGCGTCGTCCGTGATCGCGACGGCGTCGGGCGAATCGCGCACGTCGTCTTCGCGATCGAGCACCTCGAAGCAACGCCGCGCGCCCGGCGGTCGCACCTTCCATCGCCCACGCCGTGTAGGTGAGCGCTTCGAGCGGCTGATAAAGCATGAGCAGATAGGCGCTGAAGACGAGCAGCGAGCCGAGCGTGAGCGTGCCCGCGAGGACGTGGAGCGTGCCGAGGTAATACATCGCGGCGGTGCCGATGACCATCAGGGTGCTGATGACGAGCGCGCTTTTCACATTCGTCAGGGTAAGGCGCAGATTCGCCTGCAGACTTTGCCGGCGCGCGCTGGTGAAATTGCGAGACTTCGAAATCCTCGCGCCCGAAAGCGTGCACCATCCGGATGGCGCTCAACCCTTCCTGCGCCTGCGCAAGGACGGCGCTCTCCTGTTCCTGGATGGAGGTCGACTCCGTCCGAATGCGATGGGCGAAGAAATAGATCGCGCCGACGATCAAGGGAACGATGCCCAGGGAAAGGAGCGTGAGCTGCCAGTCGAGTCGCAGCATGATGAAGAAGGTGCCGATGAGCGTAATGCTCGAAGCAAAAATGTTGGTGAACCCCTTGTTGTAAATCGTCTGGATGGCCTGCGAATCGTAGGCGACGCGGAAGCTTGAATCGGCCGAGCGGCGCGCGTCGTGATACTTGAGCGAAAGCGATTGCAGATAGGCGTAAAGATCGGTCCGCAGCTTGAGCAGGGCCTGCAGGCCGATCTTCACGAAAATGTAATTGGTAATCAGATTGATGATGCCCCAGACGAGTTGCAGACCGACCAGGGCCAGGCAGAGCAGGGGAATGAAGCGCCGCCAGTCTGCGTGCTGAAGGCGAAAGGAAGATCCGGCGGGCAGGATCTGGTCGACGATGAACTTAAATGGCCAGGGCTTGAGCAGGTTGACCCCGATCCCGGCCAGGGTGAGCAGCAGGGCGCCGACGGTGGGTGCCAGAAACGGCCGGTAATAGCGAAGCACGCGCCGATAGATCATGAGGAATTAAGATTGCAGATTCCGGATTTGCGATTGAACTACCGGCGCGGACGTGAGGCTAAGTCTGAAATCCCAATTCTGGAATCCGAAAATCTCATATGCACCATTTACTTGAAGTTTGGTTTGGCTGGGTCCTGCACGGCGGCTACCTCGGCATCATCGCCCTTATGGCGATGGAAAGCTCCATCATCCCGATCCCGAGCGAGATTGTCATCCCGCCGGCCGCCTTTCTTGCCGCTCGCGGCGATCTCAGCATGGCGGGCGTGATCCTCTCCGGGACGATTGGATCGTATCTCGGCGCGGCCATCGGCTATTGGATCTGTCTCGCCATCGGGCGACCGTTGATTCTGCGTTTCGGCAAATATTTCTTCATCCCACCTGACAAACTGGAGCGCGCTGAAATCTGGCTGGCCCGCTACGAGGCGGGCGGCGTTTTCTTTGCCCGATTGTTGCCGGTCATTCGACATCTGATTTCCTACCCGGCAGGACTGGTCCGGATGAATTTCTGGAAATTCAGCCTCGCCACGGTTACCGGCTCGGCCCTCTGGTGCAGCGTCCTCGCTTATCTGGGGGCAAAGGCGTATCAAGTCCAGCCGGACCTGATTTCCAATGTGGATGGCTGGTCCACCTTCATCAAAGCTCGATCGCACTGGATCATCATCTTCGCCGCGGCTCTCGCAATTCTGTATTTCATGGTTCTGCGCCTGAC
The DNA here is from genome assembly GCA_963737995.1 of uncultured Verrucomicrobiae bacterium. GTDB lineage: Bacteria > Verrucomicrobiota > Verrucomicrobiia > Chthoniobacterales > UBA10450 > Palsa-1392. Next base: position 77,187 of record CAVTUV010000007.1, on the reverse strand, counting down.
TGCCCGGCGACCCGCTGCGCAATAGCGCTGTTTGGCACCCCGATCCGCCGCAGAGGCCGGTGAGGGACCTCGCCAGTGGTCTTAGGCAGCTGGATATTACGAACGGACCCGCCAGATCTGTGAAGGCCCCTCGGCGCGCTATGCCACCCACGGGAATGACACGCCTCAAGGTTTGGGCCGGCGCTAAGGAAACTCAGTGTTCACGTTCGCTACACTAATGTCAGAAACGGTGGTCGAAGGCGCCGGGAAGCCGTTCTTTTTGAACATTTCATCGGAGATCAACTCTAACTGGAATAGAATGGCATCCAATTTGCTCCAAATAATGCAACCCATTATGAAGAAAAATACCCAAATTCTAAAAACCCGTCCCAAACCTTCCCTCGGCGACCTCATTCTCGCCGTCAGCTCCTGCACCAAAAACACCAAGGAGACTGTCGCGGCCGTGGCTGATCTTCTTGGCAGCGGCCAAGTGCGGGTCGAGAACAACGGACAATTCCGCCGCGCGCGGGTCTGCCAGTAAATTTTCCTTATTTCGACGACGTGAAGCGTCGCTCCGGCGGTTGATCCGCTCGAGCGACGTTTCTTTTTGGACGAATCGCTTTGCCGCCGTCGTCCGGCTTTCTATGTTCGAGCGGTGATCGATCGTTATTCCCGCGCGCCCATGCGCGAGCTGTGGTCCGAGCAGCGGAAACTTGAGATCTGGCTCGAAATCGAAACTCTCGCCTGTGAAGCGATGGCCGAGATTGGTGAAATTCCCAAATCCGACGCAGAGGAGATTCGAAAACGGGCCCGGTTCTCGATTCCTGAGATCAACGAGATCGAGAAACGCACCAATCACGACGTGATCGCGTTCCTTGAGAACGTCGCGGAGTCGGTCGGACCGGCCGCGCGCTGGATTCACCAGGGTCTGACTTCCTCCGATATTCTCGATACGACGCTAGCCGTGCAGTTGACCGCCGCGGGGCGAATTCTTTTGGACGACATTCGCGATTTGCGCCGCGTCACCGGCGACCAGGCCCGGCGCTACAAGATGACGCCGATGATCGGAAGAAGCCACGGCATTCACGCCGAGCCGATCACGTTTGGACTCAAGCTTGCTCTGATGTTCGATGAATTCGGGCGGGCAGAGGAGCGGCTGGAACAAACTTTGGAGCGCGTGCGCGTCGGGAAATTAAGCGGCGCGGTTGGCACCCATGCGCATCTTGATCCGCGCATCGAGCGGCATGTTTGCGAGAAGCTTGGGCTGCGTCCGGCAATCCTCTCCACTCAGATTATTCAGCGGGATCGGCACGCGGAATTTTGCATCACGCTCGCGCTTATCGCTTCGAGTATTGATCGCTGGGCCACGGAGCTGAGGCATCTGCAAAGAACCGAGGTGCTCGAAGTGGAGGAGTTTTTCAGCGCCGGCCAGAAAGGCAGCTCGGCCATGCCGCACAAGCGCAACCCGATCACGGCCGAGCGTCTCAGCGGTCTGGCCCGCGTCGTGAGGGGGAACGCTCTCGCCGCGCTCGAGAATGTTGCGCTCTGGCACGAACGCGACATCAGCCACTCGAGCGCGGAGCGCATCATCCTGCCCGATTCCTGCACCCTGCTCGATTACATGCTCTTCAAGCTGCGCGACTTGATCGAGAAGCTCCAGGTTTACCCGCAGAACATGGAGCGCAATCTCGGCCTGACGAAGGGCCTCTATTTTAGCCAGTCCATTCTTCTTGCGCTCACTCGCGCCGGCGCTAATCGGCAGACCGCCTACGAAGCCGTGCAACGCGCCGCCATGAAAACCTGGCAAGGTGACAAAACCTTCGCCGAAAACGCGAAAGCGGAACCTGAAATCACGAAACTGCTTTCGTCCGAGCAAATCGACCAGCTTTGCTCGCTCGACGTTCACTTTCGCCACGTTGACGAAACCTTTCGCGCGTTAGGCTTGAATTAAATGTGGCGCAAGGCGCGGTCCAGGCACGACCCCGAATTCGTTGACGGCTTCCGGATGCGTGGCCTCGAAGTGACGCGGCTCGAAAGCTTCAGCGACGCCGTCTTCGGTTTTGCTCTTACCCTCCTCGTCGTCTCGCTCGACGTCCCGCGTGATTTCAGCGACCTCATGAACGCGATTCGTGGGTTTCCCGCCTTCGCCCTTTGTTTCCTCATGCTCGCGCTTATCTGGAACAGCCATTACAAATTCTGCCGCCGCTATGGCCTCGACGACGGCTTCGCTCGCTTTCTCACCTGCGTCCTGCTTTTTCTCGTCCTCTTTTACGTTTACCCGCTCAAGTTTCTCTTCAGCCTCGGCATCAACGGCATCTTCTTCGGCCCGGCGGCCGTGACCACGCACATCGACCCCGCGCAGTTCTCCACCCTGCTCCTGATTTACGGACTCGGCTTCGCGGCCGTTTACCTCGCCATGTTTCTCCTCTATCTCCATGCCTACCGGCTGCGCGACGCGCTCGACCTCTCCGAGCTGGAGCGCCTCGACACGCGCTATTTTATCCGACGCCTGGGAACGTTGGTCGGCGTCGGCCTGATCGCGGCGGGCCTGGCAAAGACCCGCTGGTTTCGCGAATGGGGCGGCCTGATTTACCTCTCGCTCTTCCCCATCATGCGCATCTATGGGTTTTTGCATCGGCGCAAACGCCGGCCCCTCCTCGCCGCCGCGGAGAGTCGTTAGGCAAAAGCTCACGGTTGCGCCGCGCCAGCTGCGCCCGCAATATCTCCGAGCTCGATGCCGAAACCTTTCTACGTCACCACCGCAATCGACTACACCAATGGCGCGCCCCACATCGGGCACGCCTACGAGAAGGTGCTGGCCGACGTCATCGCGCGCTATCACCGGCTGAAAGGAGAAAATGTCTTCTTCCTCACCGGCGTCGATCAACACGGCCAAAAAGTGCAGCAATCCGCCGAGAAAACCGGCGTGGCGCCGCAACAGTTCGTCGATGAGATCACGGCGAAATTCATCGCGCTCTGGGAGAAACTGGAAGTCCGCTACGACGGCTGGGCGGCCACGACCGATCCGCTGCACAAACAATGCGTGCAGGGAATGCTCCAGCGGCTTTACGACGAAAAGCAGATCTACAAGGATAAACAGGAGGGCTACTACAGCATCCGCCAGGAACAATTCCTGACCGACAAAGAGCGCGGCCCCGATGGCGAGTTCGGACCCGAGTGGGGGCAGGTCGAGCACCGGACCGAAGAGAACTACTACTTCCGGCTAGAGAAGCACAAAGAGTGGCTACGTGATTACCTGAAATCGCATCCCGATTGCGTCACCCCCGACTTCCGCCAGACCGAGCTCATCAACGCCGTCGAGAAATTGAGCGGCGACCTCTGCATCTCACGGCCCAAGTCGCGCCTGAGCTGGGGCATCGAATTGCCCTTCGACCCCGATTACGTCAACTACGTCTGGTTCGACGCCTTGACCAACTACATCAGCTTCATCGGTTACGATCCGAGTCTCTCAACTTTCAACTCTCAACCCTCAACTTTTCTCAACGAGTGGCCGGCCCTGCACATCATCGGCAAAGACATCCTCATTCCCGCGCATGGCATTTACTGGCCGATCATGCTCCACGCCCTCGGTTTCCCCGACGAGCAGATCCCGAAGTTCCTCGTCCACGGATGGTGGAACATGAGCGGCACGAAGATGAGCAAGTCGTTAGGGAATGTGATCGATCCTGACGAGCTGGCCGATAAGTACACCCCAGAAGCGCTGCGCTATTATTTGATGGCCGATATGGTGACCGGAAAGGATTCCGACTTCTCGGAAGATCGGCTCGTTAGTCGCTTCAACGCCGAGCTCGCCAATTCGTTAGGGAACCTGCTCAACCGCAGCCTTAGCATGACCCAGCGCTATCGGACCGGAAAGCTGTCCGAGCGAGGCCCGGGAACTATTCCTCTGTTTTCGACTTACCAAGCCGAGATGGAATCTTCGGTCCACGCCGCCTTGGAGCGGGTCAATGGCTACATCACCGGCTGGAACCAGGAGATCGAACTGAAGAAGCCGTGGACGCTGGCGAAGGAGGATGCGCACGCTAAAGAACTCGACTCCCTCCTCTATCGCCTGGCGGAAGGTCTTCGCATCATCGCGATCCTCATCTCGCCGGTGCTCCCAAAAGCCGCGCACGGTATTTTCGATCAGCTCAATTGGAAGGTGGAACTTCGCGGCAAAGACGAGCGCTTCTCGTTAGCCGAGGCGGAGTGGGGGATGCTGCCCGCTGGCCATGTTGTCGGGAAACCGACGCCCTTGTTTCCGCGCATCGAAGTCAGCGCCGGGTAGCGCACGCGTCTCGCGTGCTGGCGACGGTGTTCCACCGTCGCGAACTTTTCTTGCGAACTGGTTACGACCCCTTCCACTGGAAAGTTCGTCGCGGTGGGACACCGCAACCAGCACGCGAGACGCGTGCGCTACCCCGAAACCTTTCCGCTACATGTTTCCTCGGCAAGCGGCGCCCCTATTCAATCGTGCCTTTCTTCCGCGCGATAACGCCGCTCCCACTCGTCTGAAAGGGCATCGCTTTGGCGCGTGGTCGCCGGTGGGAGGATTTTGATCCGACGTGGCAACCTGATTTCGAGAAAGTCCAGGACCGCGCTCAGTGTCCCTTCGAAATCCTGAGAGAGCCGCTCGTATTCAACGACGAAGGGCCGCTGGCCAAGCCGGGCGAAAAATGCGTCCCAAGTTTCTTCTTCCGCTTCGGTCTCAAGGATCGACTGCGCAATCAGCGCTCGACCGTATTCCGGATCGGCCACGGCCGATTTGCCGTGCTGCACTTTCCAAAGACCGGTTTGGACGGCACGCGCTTTCGAGATCGCCTGGCGCACTTTGTTGTGCCGGGTGATCCGGAGATAGCGCAAGCGGGGGAAAGCCGCGTTTAGCATTTCCAAGTCGGAGACGCCGGGCCCGCCAAATTCGCCGGTCTCGCGCAGGCGCTTGAGGAAGGCGTCCAAATACCAGGCCATCAATTTGAATCCGAAAACTTCATTGGAGGTCGCAGCTCTTTTCGACAATCGCACGCACGTAATCAGCGAAACTCATCCCGTCCTCGAGGGAGTGCGCGGCACGAAATTGGGGCTCCGACGAAGGCAGAAAAAACTGGTTCGGCCGGCCGGCCCGGCCGGTGTCGCGCAGTCCATCGCTCAGGAGATTACTGCCGGACCGGGCGATCCCGCCGATGAGATAACAGCGGCGCGGATGCCGCCAATGATGAAACAATCCGCCCATCGTTAGGCGGATTGGCCCATTGTAGCCAGGGGCGGTGACCCCGGTGGACTACCTCGCTCGAGGCGGCCGGGGTCATCGCCCCCGGCTACAACGGGTTTCGTTCGCGCGACGCTTTTTGACATCATCTGCTCCCAGCTTACGGATAGAGCCTTTCGTTCCAATGCGCTTCTCCCACAAGATCGGAAAACTCGCTGACCCGCGCGTCCTGCGCAGCGCCCGGCGACACCTCGGCCGCGTGATTCTGACCCGCCGCTTTCTCTTTCGTCTCGACCCCGAGGAGATCATCAGGAGCATCGACCCGGCGCAGTTCCAGGCGATCCACGCTCGTTACGCGGTCGATGACCCGGGCGGCAGCTGGCGAAAGTATCTCGATCTGGACCAGTGGATCCGGATCAATCTCCGGCGGGTGGAGGATCTCGAACTCGATTGGGGCCGGCGCAAGAGTGTTCTCGATCTCGGCTCGGGGGCCGGCTATTTCCTCCACATCTGCCAGTGGCTCGGCCATCGCACGCTCGGGTTCGATATCGATGTCGTGCCGATGTTTGGGGAAATGTTTCGCGCGCTTGGATTGCAGCGCGTTATCTCGCGCGTCGAGGCGTTCCAGCCGCTGCCGACGTTCGAGCGCAAGTTCGATCTCATCACAGCTTTCATGATCTGCTTCAACGGACACAAAAGCCCGGCGCTCTGGGGCCCGAAAGAATGGGCGTTTTTTCTCGACGACGCGGCGACACGACTGAATCCCGGCGGCCGCATCCGGTTGGGCTTTAATCGCGAGCGCGACGACAGTTTCTACACCGAGGAACTGCGCCGGTTCTTCCTCGATCGTGGGGCGTCGATCGATCAGCACCGGGTCACGCTCCGGCCGAACTGAGGTCGTTAGGCTTATTGCCGGCATTCTTCAAAGGCCGCCGGTTCGCCACGGAGAAAGGCGAGCGCTTCACCGGCGAAGTGCAAGGAACCGCAAATCAGAATCGGTGCCGTGTCGCGCTGCGCTTCCTCCCAGGCCGCTGCGAGCGAGGGCAACGCTGCCACTGGCAGTCCGGGAACTTGGTCCGATATCGTTAGGCGGAGTTCTTCCGGGGGCAGCGCCCGTTCGCTCCGGATCGACGGGAACAGAGCACGCTGCATGATCGGCTCCAGGGCGGCGCAGATGCCAGCAACATCTTTGTCTTGAAGAACGGCGAGCAGGACGGTCGCGCGCCGCTCGCCGAATGTCTCCCGCCAGGTTTGCGCGAGGATGCGCGCACCGGCCGGATTGTGAGCGCCGTCAAGAATGGTACGCGCATCCCAGCGCTGGAAGCGCGCCGGCCAGATGACCGAAGCGAGTCCGCGCCCGAGGGCGTCGTCGTCGATTGCGATTCCGGCGGTGTGCAGGGCGGAGAGAGCGAGCGCGGCGTTCTGCTTCTGGTGCGTGCCGCGCAGCGCGATCGGAAAGCGGTCAAATGGCTGCCTAACGAAGTCGAGCGGAGCCGCGCATTCCGCAGCGCGCGCCCGGATGACCGTCGCGGCTTCGTCCGGTTGCAGGGCGGAAACGACCGGAGTGTTCGGCTTGATGATACCGGCTTTCTCGATTGCGATTTCGGTCAGACTCTGGCCCAGCCACTTTTGATGGTCGTAATCGATTGGGGTGATAACCGAGACGATCGGATGAGTGGCGTTGGTGGCGTCGAGTCGCCCGCCCATGCCGGTTTCAAGCACCACGATATCCGCACCGGTATTGCGAAAATGATCGAGCGCGAGCGCGGTCGTGATTTCGAAAAAAGTTGGATGCGGATCCCAGTTCGCCACCAATTCCCGAATCCTCGTTAGGCCGAGGGCCACTTCTTCCTCGGAAATCATCTTGCCATCGACCTGGATGCGCTCGCGAAAAGTGACCAGGTGCGGCGAGGTGAAAAGGGCGGTCCGATAGCCTGCGGCGCGGCAAACGGAATCGAGCAGCGCGCAGACGGAACCCTTCCCGTTCGTGCCCGCGACGTGAATGATGCGCTCGTTAGGGGCGGGCACGCCGAGGGCGTGGAAGAGGCGCCGGCTGTTTTCGAGGCCGAGCTTGATTCCAAAGCGCTGGGTATTGAAGAGCCAGGCAAGGGCTTCCCGATAGGGTAGAGGAGTGCTCCGGCGGGCCTGGGATTCGCTCGCGATCAAAGTATCTCGAGCTTCGGAGTTGCCCACGGCTATTGCGTGGCGGCGAAGTAAGCGAGCAGTTGCGCGAGCTGTGCGCGCAAGGCTTTGCGGTGCACAATCAGATCGATCAACCCATGCTCCTCCAGAAATTCCGCCGTCTGAAAACGCTCGGGCAAATCCTGGTGGGTCGTTTCCTTGATCACGCGCGGTCCGGCAAAGCCGACCATCGCTTTGGGCTCGGCGATAATGACATCGCCTAACGACGCAAAGCTGGCCATCACTCCGGCGGTGGTCGGATTGGTCAGGACGGAGATGAAAGGGAGTTTTTGCCCGGCGTGGAGTGCGAGTGCGCCGCTCGTTTTAGCCATCTGCATCAGGCTGAGCATGCCCTCGTACATGCGGGCTCCGCCTGAGGCGGCGATGATGATAACGCCGGCGCGCTGGGCCGTCGCATACTCGATCGTGCGCGTGATGCGTTCGCCCACGACCGAGCCCATGGTCGCGGCGAGAAAGCTGAAATCCATCACTGCGATCGCGACCTTGTAGCCTTCGACGAGCGCGTGACCGCTCAACACTGCATCGACCAGTCCGGTCGCGTCCTGATATTTGCGCAGACGATCCTTGTAACTCGCCATTCCCTGGAATTTGAGCGTGTCGATCGAGGTCAGGCCCGAGTCCAGTTCGACGAAGCTGTCGGGATCGCACAGATTCGCTACCCGCTCCTTGGCCGATTGCGCAAAATGATAATCGCAGCGCGGGCAGACGCGGTCGTTTTCCGTCAGTTCGATCTCGTGCACGACCTCACCGCAGCCCGGACACTTTTGCCACAGTCCCTGCGGCATCTCGCGTTTCCTGCGGCTTTGGGTCTTGAGCGCGGGTTTTTTGAAAATAGCCATCTCTTAACCCCGGGCGGCAGTCGCGGCGTGGACGGAAATCGCTCCTGATTTCTTCAGGACCGAGGCGCATTCACTCAGCGTCGAACCGGTGGTGAGGACGTCGTCGACTAACAACATCCGCAAATCTTGCACGTTGCTGCCGCGTCGTAAACGAAAGGCACCGCGGAGATTTTCCATCCGCTCGCTTCGGTCGAATTGGGTCTGGGTGGTGGTGTAGCGTGTGCGTTGCAAAGCGTTCAGGAGCGGGAGCCCGGTTAACCGGTGCAGGGCGAGAGCGAGCAGCCCGGCCTGGTTGAAGCCGCGCTCGCGCTTTCTCGCCGGATGCAGCGGCACCGGCACGATGAAATCGAAACGGCGGCCGGCCAGCCGTGGATCCTCCAGCGCTTCCGCCAGCCAGCGGCCGAGCAGGTGCCGCAGGTGAATCTGCCGGCCGTACTTGAAATCATGCATCACTTTGCGCACCACCCCGCGACTGCGGTAGGCGGAAACGGCCGCCTCGAAATGCAGGGCGCGATCCTCGCAATTGGCACAGGTAAACGAACCGGTGATCGCGCCGGCAAACGGCTGCGAGCATTTGCCGCAGAACGGCGGCCGAATGCGCGACGCCGTCCCGGCGCAGGCCGCGCAAAGAGTCTCGCCCGGACCGATCTGGCTGGCGCAAGCGACACAGAAAGGCGGGTAAAAGAGACTAACGAGTCCGTGGAACGGGTTGCGGGGCGCGCGCGTTCTCATATTTCACCCAGCCGCGCATCAGCATCCAACTGGCGAGCGCGATCATGAGTGGGACGACCCCGACGAGCAAGTCTTTCCCGATCCAGGGAAGGGCGAGCGTCTCGCGATGGGCCGCCTTGCTGAAGACGCCGTTGGCCAAGATCCAGCCGGAGTGCAGCCCGATCGCCAACCAGAGAGAGCGGGTCTGGAGGCGGGCGTCGGCCAGGATAGAGCCAATGGTGAAGAGAGTGAGGAACCCGGCGGCGAGAAGCAAAGGATCGCCAAACTGCCAGAAGGAATTGCCGATCGAGACAAAGCCGGAGAGCCAGCTTACCGTTTCGTTAGGCGAGGTCTGCTCCGGCGCCTTCAGGAAATGAACGATCGAAAACAGCGCCGAGGTCATGACGAGCGCACTGAGCCGGGAAAAACTGCGCAACAGAACCCCGAGGATGAAGCCGCGGAAGAAGAGTTCCTCGAGGATGGGGACGACGCTGGCTGCGATCACCACTCCCGGCATTTTTGACCAGAGAAAAGCGTGTCGCAGTGAATAGATGTGGAGCGTGAGGAGCACCCCGCCGCAGCAGAGCAGGGGAACGGCGGCGATGAAAAATCCGGCGGCCGTATCCGCTCCCGTGCGCCGATTTTTCTCCAAACCCAGGTCGCACCAACTCCGCAACCGCAAGGCGCGCAGGAGCGGCCAGAGCAGCAGAAGCGCGGCAATCAGCAACGCGCGATGGAAGTAGCTTTCGAAATCGAAGCCAGCCAGGCTCGGAAGAATGCCCAGGCTGAGGACTTGGCCGGCCCAAAAAAGCGGCGGTGCGCCGAGGGCGCCGAGCAGAACGACACCAGCGAGATAGAGCAGTAATCTGGCCGCGTCCTTCAAGGATGCTAATGTAAGGAGTCTACGCCATGCGCAGTCAACATATATGGACCTCGCGGGATGAGGACGGACGCAAACGCGAAGTGCGCGTGACGAAATTCGGCGGGCGCTGGAAATTCCAGGCGAAGTTTCGCGACGAGGAGGAGTGGACCTATTTCGATGTGCCGCTGCTCCAAGATCTGCGCGAGCTGCGCGACATCATTTTCCGAAAATATCAACGCCGCCGTGCCTCAGCGGAGGATTTCGAAGCGGTTGACAGGATGCTGCGGGATCAGACACGTGATGGATAACTGGGACACGGCGCAGCTCGCGGCCGACGACAAGCGTTACGTCTGGCACCCGTTCACGGCGATGGGTGATTGGTGCGCACCGGAGCATGAACCGATCGTCCTCGTCGGGGGCGAGGGGGCAATCGTGCGCGACAGCCGCGGACGCGAATACATCGATGGGAACGCTTCCATTTGGACCAACGTCCACGGTCACAATCATCCGCGGATCAACGCGGCCATCCGTGAGCAGCTCGAGCGTGTTGCGCACACGTCGTTTCTGGGAACGACCAATCCACCGGCGATTCAGCTGGCGCGGGAGATTGTTGAAATGTTTCCGCGAGATAAATTCGGGCGCGTCTTTTATTCGGATGACGGCTCGACCGGGATGGAGGTCGCGCTCAGGATTGTCAGTCAATACTGGAAGCTGAAAGGGTCGAAGCGGCGGGTCTTTGTTTCCTTCCGTGATGCCTATCATGGTGATACAGCGGGGGCTGCGAGCCTCGGGGCCGCGTCCATGTTCGGAGCTACGATCGCGGGATTGGAGTTTCCCGGTTACCGCGTAGGCAGCATCGAGGAGCTTGAAACAATCGTCGACCCCGATGAGATCGCTGCGGTTGCGATCGAGCCGATCATCCAAGGCGCCGCCGGGATGAAGATCTGGAGGGCGGGCACCTTGAAGCGCCTCCGGGCATGGTGTGACGCTGTGGGGACACTCCTGATCGCGGACGAAGTGATGACCGGCTTCGGCCGAACTGGAAAGATGTTTGCCTGTGAACACGAGCAAACACATCCCGATATCTATATTTTTGCTAAAGGATTGACCGGAGGCTATTTGCCACTGGCTCTTACGCTAATCTCAGATGAACTTTTTGACGCTTTTTCCGATTCGCGTCGCGAGGGAACGCTCTTTTATGGCCATAGTTATAGTGGGCACGCGCTCGGTTGCGCAGCGGCGTTAGCCAGCCTGGAAATTTTTCGAACGGAGAAGACACTCGAATCTCTGGCCCCGAAAATGGCGATCCTGCGGGAAGGGCTTGCAGCAATTGCCGGACTTAAAGGTGTCGAGAGCGTCCGTTCATGCGGGTTGATCGGCGCGGTCGATCTTTCCGGCGAGAGCGGGCTTGCGACAGACGTTTGTCGCGCTGCACGGAATCGCGGCCTGCTCACGCGCCCCATCCGCAACACTGTGATCTTGATGCCTCCGCTCGTTATCTCGATCTCGCAGATTGAAAAGATGTTAAATGTTCTGCAGAAGTCTATTAGGCTGTGTATTACGCAATACAAGGGCAATGAGAACCCGGTTGCTGGGGCTGGCTAAAAGAGATGGCCAAGGGGATCCGACTCGATCAGGCGCTGGTTCAACGCGGGCTTTTTTCCAGCCGGCACCAGGCTCAAGGCGCAATCATGGCCGGCGAGGTGCGAATCGATGGCCGGGTGGCCGTGAAGGCTTCAGATTCGGTGCAGGAAGGCCATGAAATCTCCGTGGCGCCCCGCAGTCGCTACGTTGGCCGCGGCGGAATCAAGCTCGAGGGCGCCCTAGCGCATTTCGAGATCGTTTGTGAAGGGAAGATCGGTCTCGACATCGGGGCTTCGACCGGAGGCTTCACGGATTGCCTGCTCCAGCATGGCGCGCGCGGGGTTTTTGCCGTCGATGTAGGTCACGCGCAATTAGCGTGGAAGATTCGCAACGATCCACGCGTTATTACTCTGGAAAAGACGAACGCGCGCCATCTTTCCCGGGCAGAAATCCCGGAGCCGATCGAGATCTGTGTGATCGACGTTTCTTTCATCTCGTTGACTTTGATCTTGCCCAACGCCTTTGAGTTGCTAACTCCAGACGGTGTGATCCTCGCGCTCATCAAACCGCAGTTCGAGCTCGCGCGCGATGATGTCGGGCGTGGCGGGATCGTGCGATCGGCCGAATTGCATGAGAAGGCCCAGCAGAAAGTCGCCACCTTTGCGGAAAATATCGGTGCGCGGGTGGGGGGCCTCGTCCCATCCGGCATCACCGGCACCGATGGTAACCAGGAATTCTTCATATGTCTCCGAAAACCATTGGCCTGATCGCGCACACTGGGAAACCGGGCGCGACTGAGCTGGTGCGCCAGCTCCAGACCGAATTCGAGCGCGCCGGTGTCAAAGTGCAAATGGAGAGCGCGACAGCCGCCCTGATGGGATTGCAATCCAGCCGCACGGTGGCGCAGCTCGGGGCGGAGGCGGATCTCCTCGTCGTTCTGGGAGGTGATGGCACGATCCTCAGCGTCGTGAGCGGCCTGGAGGAGACAATCACACCAATCTTTGGAATCAACATCGGCTCGCTCGGGTTTCTTACCTGCCTGAACTCGTCAGCCTACCAGGAAGCGGTTCAATCCATCGTCAGCGGCCGGTTCGCCCTCAGCGAGCGCGTCTTGTTCAAAGTGGAAATCGTAATCAAGGGCGAGCCGCACCAGCGGGGGCGGGCGCTGAACGATGCCGTGATCAGCCGCGGAGAAATTTCGCGCCTCATCCGGCTCACACGCGGGTCAACGGCAAACCGCTGACGGAGTTCAACGCCGACGGGTTGATTGTTGCGACCCCGACCGGATCGACTGCTTATTCGCTCTCAGCCGGCGGCCCGATCCTTGCGCCGCAGTCCGGCGTCTTTGTCATCACGCCGATCTGTCCGCATGTGCTCACGAACCGCTCCGTCATCGTGGGCGACAATTCCGTAATCGAGGTCGAGCCAAGCGAGCCCGATTACCCGGTTTATCTCACGCTTGACGGACGTAATCCCGTGCCACTGGAGTTCGGATCAACGGTCGTCATTCGTCGGGCGGAAAAGTTTCTGCCGTTGGCGGTGCTGCCGGAGCTCTCCTTCTTCAGTGTCGTCCGCCAGAAGCTGAAGTGGAGCGGCAGCACGATCTAACGCCAAAATTCCCGAAAGGCTACGGTCCACCGAGCCAGGTCATCGGAAAATCGAACCTGAATAGGCGGATCAATCGAATGGTGCGCTCGTCGCCACGATTGAGCAGACATGGAGATTGACTTTTACGGCCATTGTCAGTGTAATGGGGGCCTATTCAGTTGACGCAATGTCGCGATTTAACGGCCACCGCCAGGACAATTAGGGCGCAAAGAAAGTAGCTTTATGCTGAGCAAAACCCTCCAATCTCTCTTTGTCTGTACGAGCCACCTAAAGCGCGCGCGCGAAGCTTGTATCGCGCGAACAAGGCGAGTAACAGCCATCGCATGGTTCGTGGTCGTGGTGTGGGGTCTTATCCCGCAGAGTCATCTTCCAGCCGCGACCGTGCCTCCGGGATTTAGTGAAAGCATCATCGCAGGACCGTGGACCGATGCCGTCGGAATGACTTTTGAGAGCAACGGGCGGATGTATGTGTGGGAGCGGACTGGCCGGGTCTGGTTTAAGGACCCGACCGATAGCGCTCCAACCCTGCTTCTCGACATAAGCGAGGAAGTCGGGGCCTGGAACGATCACGGGATGCTGGGATTTGCCTTGGACCCGAACTTTCGAGCCAACGGCTACATCTACGTCTTGTATGTGGTGGATCGTTACTATCTTTTGAATTATGGGCAACCAGGTTATGACCCGAACGGCAATGCCTACTTTGACGCGACGATTGGGCGCTTGACGCGCTACACCTGCCGCTCGTCGGACGGTTTCCGCTCGATCGACTTGGCCAGTCGTTTGATCTTGATTGGCGAGACCAAGCAAACCGGCTTTCCTATCTGCAGCGACACGCACGGGGTGGGCAGTTTGGTTTTCGGTGAGGATGGGACGTTGCTGGCCACCTGCGGAGATGGGGCCAGCGCGAATGCGTTTCCGGATGATGGGGGGCCACAAAACATCAGCTATGCTCCGCAGGCTCTAATCGATGGGATCCTTCGGCCCAAGGAGGACGTGGGAGCGTTCCGAGCGCAACTGCTGGATTGTTTGGATGGGAAGATGGTGCGGATTGATCCGGCGACCGGCAATGGGCTCTCGAGCAATCCCTACTATGACGCGGCCAATCCGCGGTCGGCCCGCTCGCGGGTCTGGGCCCTGGGCTTGCGCAATCCCTATCGGATGGTGCTCCGACCTAATACGGGCAGTCATTTTCCGGCCGACGGAAATCCCGGGGTGATATATCTCGGACACGTCGGATGGTACACTTGGGAAGCGCTGGATGTCGTGACCGCGCCGAAGCAGAATTTTGGCTGGCCAATCTATGAGGGGCTCAACGTTGAGCCCACCTATAATAACGTCGCCAACACGATTTTCAATCTCGATGCGCCCAACCCACTTTATCCTGCGTCGGGTTGCAGGCAGTATTTTTCGTTCGCAGAGTTACTCAAAGAAGATACGCTCGACCCGGCCGGGCAACCGCCTTTTAACAACCCCTGCAACAGTTCGCAGAAGATCCCCAGTTCCATTCCGCAGTTTCTGCACACCCGACCGGTGCTGGATTGGAATCACGACAGTGCCATCACGCGGACACCCATTTATGGGGGATCGGGACAGGCCCAGACGGCCAATGTGGGAGCTCCCGGCTCGCCCGTCTCCGGCACACCCTTCAGTGGGAATTGTGCCATTGGTGGCGCTTGGTACACCGCGCGGACTTTCCGGCGGCCTATCAGAACCGGTATTATTTTGCCGACTGGGGTCAGGGACTAATCAAGAGCGCTGACCTTTGACGATAACGACAAGCCGGTGGCGCTGGATAATTTTGCCAGTAATGCCGGGGCCGTAGTCAGCATTGTGCCACACCCGACCGACGGTAGTCTCTACTACATCAGCTACGATTATACTGGAGTCTGCGATTCGGCAGCTTGCCTACACCGGCAATCGGACACCGGTCGCGGTGGCGTCGGCGGACCAATATTATGGAGCCACGCCGCTGACGGTGCAGTTGAGCAGCGCGGTTCGGGCGATCCGGACGGGCAAGCCATCACCTATTCGTGGGACTTTGGTGATGGCTCGCCGGCGAGCACGCTGGCAAATCCCGCTCATACCTTCACGGCCCCGCCCGGAGTGCCGACGAAGTATCGTGGTCACTCTGACGGTCACCGACAGCGGCGGATTGTCGGCGCACAAGCCACGCTGATTGTGGCTGTGAACGACACGCCGCCCAATGTGACGATCACCAGCCCGGTGATGGTTCACTCTACTCACCGACCGTCGCGACCACGGTCAACCTGACCGCGACGGTGAGCTGACGCCGAGTCGAGCGACAGCCAACTGCTGTATCAATGGCAGGTGCTGCTGCATCATAACGATCATAACCATGGCAGTCCAGTGGATACTAACCATGCGACCACGGCTGTGATCTGAGCCGACTGGCTGCGATGGGATCAACATTTACTACTATCGGATTCTTCTGACGGTCACTGATCCCGCCGGGCTTTCCACAACGCGCGAGGTCAGGCTCTTTCCGGATTGCGGTCCAAATACACCACCGACGATTTCGAGCATCGCGAATCAAAGTATCCTGGAGAGTGGATCGACCGGGCCGATCAATTTTACGGTGAATGACGCCGAGGTCGCGCCGGCCAATCTGCAATTGAGCGCGACGTCATCCAATCCGGGGCTGGTGCCAGTAGACAACATCGTGTTTGGGGGCGGCGGCACTGATCGCACCGTCACCGTGACACCGACGATGGAACAAACCGGCAGCGCAACCATCACGGTGACGGTCAACGATGGACCAAACAACACCAGCACCAATTTTGTCGTGACGGTCAGTTCGGTAACGATAACAACGCAGACCTTCACTAACGCGGCGCAGATCACGATCCCGGATTCAGGTGCGGCCACTCCCTATCCCTCGGCCATAAATGTGAGCGGGATGACAGGTCCGATCACCAACTTGACGGTGAACTTGAAGGGTCTCACCCACACTTGGGCGGGCGACATCGACGTCTTGCTGGTCGGACCTACGGGACAGAAATCAACGGTGATGTCGGATGCCGGGACGGGCGCAACCAACAACGCGAATCTGGTATTTTCCGATGCGGCAACCAGCGCGTTGCCGCAGTCAGGCGCACTGGTTAGCGGGACGTACAAACCGACGGATTATCCGCCCGACGATACCTATCCGGCGCCGGCGCCCGCGGGACCTTATGGGACGGTGTTCTCGACCTTCAACGGCGCGAGCGCCAACGGGAACTGGTCCCTCTATGTGTTTGATGACGGGCCAGGGGACCAGGGTAAGTTTGCGACCGGATGGAGTGTGACGATTACAACGGCGACCATTTCCAACAACCCGCCGGTCGCAGCTTTGATCGCCTATCCGGTGGGCCAACCAGCCAATCCGCCGCGGGGTGATCCGCCTCTGGCCATTCATTTCGACGCTTCCGGTTCCAGCGATCCGGATGCGGGCGATTCCGTCAGCTCCTACACCTTCGACTTTGGCGATGGCTCGGCTCCCGTCACCCAAGCAAGCCCTACGATTGACCACAACTACACCACCAACGGCAATTTCGCAGCCCATCTCACAGTGAAGGACACCCATAATCTTGTCAGCAGCAATACCGCGATCGCAGCAGTCGTGGTGAACCTGCCGCTGACCGATGTCCTCTCGCGCAAGGTGCACGGTGGCGCCGGCACTTTCGACATCGACCTCAACGCCGATGTGAATGGCAATTACAACGTGGAATGCCGCAGCGAAGGCACCGGTTATACCATCGTTTACACCTTCGACACGGCCTACAGTGTCACGGGAAACGCGACCAGCGTCACGGTCTCAAACGGCGGCACCGTCGCCAGCCACGGCGCGGGGCCAAACGCTAATCAGTATCAGGTGGTCCTGACCGGTCCGCCTGACGCCCTCACGCACCTGGTGACCTTGAGTGGCCTTCCCGTGCACAGCAGCGCGACAGCCGTCAATGGCGGCAACGCCACCCTGAACAGCGCCGTCGGGCGGCTCGACCTCCTGGTGGGCGACACGACTAACGATCGCTCGGTCAACTCGGCCGACGTCGGCCAAACCAAGGCCGCTTCCGGCCAGACGGTCGGTGCGGGAAATTTCCGCAATGACGACACCGTCGATGGCGCCCTCAACAGCGCCGACGTTGGGCTGACCAAATCCAAGTCCGGCACCGCCTTGCCGCCCTTGGGGAATCGCCATCCCAGACAACCGGGGGTGTTGTCCTTCCGGCAGAAGCTGTAGGGCATGTAAGTGGAGCGCGGCCGCGTGTTCCAAGTTCACGAGCGGATGACGCTGGCGGCGTTTTAACGGCTGAATTGTTGCGTCTGGCGCCTTTGAGGGTGAGGCGATCACTTTCGTTTCGAGGCGATCGGACATGGCGATGATTGGAATGGTGTGGAGTGGCGAGCCTTGGAAAATGGAACGAACATCAGCAATTCTGCGAGACCCGCTAAATTTTGCTCTTGACTTGAGGCGAAATCTCCAGCCACGCTTGGCAAGCACCTAAAACATATGAAAACACAATACAGCATTCTCTCTTGTTTGATCGCACTTCTCGCGCTTCCAGTGTTGGGGGCGCTGGCGGACGCGCCGGCCGGCTTCAGCATCCAAGTGGTCACCACTTTCGATTACCCGGGCTCGGGAAACTCGACCCAACCACAAAAAATCAACGACGGTGGCGACATCGTGGGCCTCTATGCCGATTCGAGCTTGATCCAGCGCGGGTTTATCCGCTTTCGAAATGGCAACTTCAGCGCCCCGCTCGTGGATCCCAATGATACGGGCGGTCTCACCCAGGGACGAGGCATCAATAACTCGCGGCGGATCTGCGGCGATTATCTCGATTCGAGTTCCGGTAACTATTTTGGCTTTTTCCTTGCCGGGAGCACATTTCATGACTACGTCGTGCCGGGCTCGAGCTGGACGATTGCCCTCGGACTCAATAATGCCGGCGACTTTTGCGGCTCCGATATACCCGCGTCCGGGGCGCAGTCCGGCTACGTCAGCATTGGCGGAGTTATCACCGAATTTACGGCGCCACGGGCAACCAACACCCTGGCCTATCAAATCAACGCTTCTAATCAGGCCTGCGGCTATTTTATAGATACGAGCGCCGTCACCCACGGCTACTACCGAAACAGCGACGGGTCGACTTTTTCTCCGATTGATCCAGTGGGGTCAACCGGGACGATCATCTTCGGCAACAACAATGCGAATTGGATCGTCGGTCGCTACACCGACGCCAGTGGTGCGACTCATGGATTGCTCTTTGTTCCGCCCAGCAGATACATCACCTACGATTTTCCCGGCTCCAACTTTACGTCTCTCAACGGAATTAATACACAGGGACAGATCGTCGGCCGTTACCTGGACGGCGCCGGCATCGAGCACGGGATCCTTGCCGAGGTCGTGCGCACGGCATCGGACCAGTCGACCGGCGGGGTGACACCACGGCGAGAGGCTCCGCAAGCCGCGCCGGGCAGGGGCACCTATGTAGAACCGGCTTTGTAATTCTACATTCTGGGGTTCGCAGTCAGATTGTCCCGTTCGAGGCGACGCTTCGTGGAGCTGGCGTTTCAGTTCCTCCGACTCGATCAGGCTCGGAATTGAAGGTTCACGGCTGATCTGTGCCACTTTCCGACTTCCAAGGTTCCAAATCGCGTCATGTTTGGAACTTTTTGGAAATCCCAAAGCGGAACTAGTCTCCTGCGAACCTACAGCGCGACTCGCGGGGAGAGATCGGCTGCGCGCCGTTTCATTTTTGGGACGTCCGTTTCCCGGCGCCGGAATGCGATTGCGGTTTACGCAATTTCATTTTCGTTCAGAACTCTTTCAAAAAGAGCAACTTGAATCAATCAAGGTCGTGTGGCACGAGCAGTGCATTGCACCGTCATGCTCTGGCTGTATTCGCATCTGAACCCAATGATCGCATGTGTCGGCTTCGCAACAACGCGGCTATCGAAAGATCACTTCGCTGCGCGATCGCTTTGCCCGATCCTCGACTAACCAAGGTAACTCATCATGATTCTCGCATCGTTTAACCAGGACATTCGGGTCGGACTTCGGGTCCTGCTGAAGGACAAGGTCTTTTGTCTCCTCGCCATTCTCGTGCTTGCGCTTGGGATTGGCGGCGCCATGACCCAGTTTGCCGTGGTCAATGCGATTGTGCTGCGCGGCTTTACATTTCCCCATCCCGAGGAGCTGGTCAGCGTCGGGTTGATCGATCCGAAGGCGAGCGATCAGAACAACAACTTCGGTAACGGTAATATCCCGGCTGCGCAGGATTATGAGGACATCAAGGCGGCGCAGCACTCGTTCGCAATGATGGCCGGGTATCTCAACGGTTCGACCATCAACGTCACCTACAACAAAAATCCACAACGCTACACCGGCGCCTATGTGACCGACGATCTCTTCAAGATCATCGGCGTGTCCCCGGTGCTGGGGCGCGATTTCACCGCCGAGGATAACAAGCCCGGCTCACCGAAAGTTGCGATTCTTGGGGACGAAATCTGGCGGCGCGATTTCAATGCCGACCCGAACATCGTCGGCCAGGGCGTCACGATTAACGGCAAAGCCGCGACGATCATCGGCGTGATGCCGCCCGGGTTTAAGTTTCCCGTTTCGGAGGAACTTTGGACGCCGCTCTACAACGAGTGGCCGCCCACGCCGCGCGGTGAGCTCTTCCTCGGCGCGAACGCGCGCGCGCCGGCTGTGATGGGCCGGCTCAAGCCGGGCGTCACGCTTGATCAGGCAAACGCCGAGATGGTCACAATCGCGCGCAACATCGCGACCGATAATCCAAAGACCAACCAGAATCTGACCTCGGCGAGTGTGCTGCCATTGATCAATGCATTCACCGGGGTGCAACTGCGCCAGATCGTTTGGGCGATGCTTGGCGCGGTTTTCGTCGTTTTGCTCATCGCGTGTGTGAACGTGATGAACATGCAGTTCGGACGCGCGGCATTGCGCGCCAAGGAGCTGGCCATTCGGAGCGCGCTCGGCGCGACGCGCTGGCGTCTCGTTAGGCAAATGCTGACCGAGAGCCTCGTCGTCGCCGTGTTCGGCGCCATCGCCGGCACGCTGATCGCGCTACTGGGGCGTGGACATGTTCGACAAAGTGGTAAAGGCCGCACCATTTCCGCCGCCATACTGGTGGCGCTTCACAATCGATGGTCGCGTGCTTGTCTTCACTCTCGTGATCACGCTCGTCGCGACCATTGTCTCCGGTTTGGTCCCGGCATTTCTGAGCTCCGGTGGCAACGCCGCCGAGGTGATGAAAGAAGGCGGACGCGGTAATAGCAGCCGGTTGGTCAACGTCATCACGCGCGCGCTCGTAATTGGACAAATTGCGCTGACCGCTGCGCTGCTTATCGCCGCGACCTTGCAGATCAAATCGATCCGTAACCAAACGAAACTCGACTACGGTTACGACGAGAACGGACTGTATGCCGCGCGCTTGGCCTTGATGGAGGGCACCTATCCGAGCGAAGACTCGCGTCGCGAATTTTTCAAGAGCGCCGTTCGCACGCTGCGAACGAACGCGCAGTTCGAAGCGGCGGCCATGACCGACCGCTTCCGCATGACCTTCGCTCCCGCCGGACAGTACGAGGTCGATGGCCAGAAATACCTGACCGATCGTGATCGCCCGCGCTGCAATTTCGAATCGGTCTCAGACGGTTACTTCGCGACCCTTGGACTGAAGATTCTCGAGGGCCGCGATTTCACGCTCGACGACAGCGACGCGAAGCAGCCGGTCGCGATCGTGAACGCAAGCTTTGCCCACAAATTCTGGGGCAACCAGAGCGCGCTCGGGCATCAGGTTCGGATTTTCAATCCCGGCAAAGAGCAGCCATGGCGGACCATCGTCGGCGTCGTGCCCGACACCTTGATGCAGGGACCGTTCGATCAGCAGACCGAGGCCGCCGGATTCTACATGCCACTGCTCGGCGCGTCGCCGGCCACGCAGTTCGCGACTGTAGTCGTTAGGCCGCGTGCCGGTCTGCGCGCGGACACGCTCGGGCCGGCCTTAAGCAAGGCCGTCGCTGCGATCGATTCGAATCTCCCGACCTATTTCGCCGGAACGCCGGCGCAGTTTCACAACGATATTCTCTCCGGCAACCGCGTCATCGCGACACTCTTCACCACCTTCGGTGTCGTCGCCTTCATCCTTTCCGGCGTTGGCCTCTACGGGGTGATGAGTTACTCGGTCAACCAGCGGACGCAGGAGTTTGGCATCCGAATGGCCCTGGGCGCCGATGCGAGGCGCATCCTGCGCATGGTCATGAGCCAGGGCGCGTGGCAACTCGCAATCGGATTGGTTCTCGGCACGGGCGGGATCGCGCTCCTCCTCGGCGTAGGGGCAGCAGCTGCGCTCAAGAATATTCTCTTCAAGGTCGATCCGCTCGACCCGACCATCTACCTTGCGGTGAGCGGGCTGCTCACGCTCGTGGCCGCCTTGTCCTGTTTCCTCCCAGCGCGTCGCGCGACCCGCGTCGATCCAATCGTTGCCCTGCGCTACGAGTGATCCCTGCCGCGATCGATGTTCGCAAGGAGCGCATGACCAGCTGGACACCGAAGGCGCGAACAAGGCGATCTCATGCCAAACTGAAAGGGCTCGCCCGCGTTACCTTTGCTCTCGTGTTCTGGCATACGGCCTGTGCGAAGGCGATGCCAAAGGCGAAGGAAATAGACGCCTATTTTAAGCCCTATGTCGCGACAAACAATTTTTCCGGCTCCGTCCTCATCAAGCGCGGCAGCACGGTTTTTTTTCGCGAAAAGCTATGGTTTGTCAGATCGCAGCAAACTGATACCAAATCGGCTCGAGACGCGATTCCATATCGCTTCACTATCCATAAGTTAACCAAGGCCGAGCGAGTCGAGCGTTGGCTGATCGATCGCTGAGGTCTCGTAGAGTCCGTTCTCAGTCTGGTAAACGGCCAGCGCGTCCTGGGTCGCCGGTCCAAGTAGCCCATCCACTTCGCCATCGTAATACCCGAGGTCCTGAAGCGCGGCCTGGACGTCGGCGACGAGTTGGTCGGGCGGTTCATCCAAGGTGCCGGAGTAAATCGGGCCATCGTAGACGTAGTAGGAGGCCGAAGGATCATAGCCCCATGCTGGATACCAATAGAAGTTATTCCAGTAGTAGTAGCCGCCGCAGATAAAGACGATGCGATGGCAGTGAGAGTGATACCAGTCCTTGTCGTGCCTGCGCGGATGATAGGAGCGGAAAGCGGCATATTTCTCACCCTCCCAATGTTCGCTGCCCCTGATCCTGTGGTTCTCATCGAAGGCGACAGGAGGGACCTGTTGCGGTTTTGGTTGGGCATGAAAGTTGGCGTGCCGGGCTCTAATCTTCTGCACGTCCGGCTTCTCTCCCGGAGCAACCGCAACCCCGCGGTCGCGACGCTTCGTCTTGGGCGCGGTCTGCGTCTGCACCGGCTCGTTCGCAGCTGCGGTAGCCTGGGCAGCGGGTGGATTCGGCGGGATCTGGTCACGCCCCCGCTGCGGGACGGAAGCAGCAGGAACGCGCCGTCCGGCGCGAGGATTTACGGCCCCGGGCGCGTAAGCCCTCGTCGCGGTATGCGCTCTGGCGACCGACCGCTGGGCCTGGGGGTTTGCTCCCTGTTGCGCTTCCTGGGCCGTTTCGCGCTCCTTTTGGCGCTGTTTCTTACTCGCGTGCTGCTCGTCTCCCGGTTGGGTTTGGGCGCTCGCGGCCAGCGCCAGCAAGCAGGCTATCACTATCATTTGAAACCTTTTCATACTCCAGTTGGAGGGGTCTGTGCCTGGTTTCATTCACACTTCTTAAGTAACAGTTCGTTAAGATTTCGGGAGCCAGCAGGGCGAGCGACAGAGATGGAGCGGAAATCGAAGCGACCGGCCTTCCGCCGACAAATGACCGGGAGTCCGCGATCTTCCAGACGTTGGCGCCGGGCGCTTACACCGCAATCGTGGGTGGGAAGGGCGATCTTACCGGAGTGGGTTTGGTCGAAGTTTATCGAATCCCCTAGAGCGTCCTTTTGCGTCTTTGAGCGGGCATCTCTCGTTGGCCCTTTTATCCGTGCTATCCGCCTCATCCGTGGTTCTCAAGCTTCTTCACTTTCCGCGTAACGCCCGGCCAAATTTTGCGAAGGGCCGCTCATGGGCGACCCCCATAATTGCCATACCGAATCGGAGCCAACACCAGTAGCGGGGTGTTGGTAGCCGTTGGTTATTGAAATTACAAAAGGTCGATCCGAGCCATTTCCTCGCTCAAAAACGCTTGGCGAGACAATTTCTTGATTCGGTTGGAAATGACCGCCGATTTCATGCGGCGCAAAGAGGACGCGAAGTTTGAAGAGGCTTTCGCGGGAGTTGGGATTTGAAGAAACAAGAGATTTACAAACCTTTGCCAAGTTTGACTGGCTGCGGCGAGAAATGGGGATAGCGACCGCAGAGCGAACCGACCTCTTACGGAACTGAGACAAAGATTTTCGGCGAGCCTGAACTATACGACGGCACGCTGGCACGCTTGGGACGCAATGAAGGCGTCCGCAAGATGGTGACAGCGGAGCGCAAGGGTGTAGTCGGCTCGCCGGACTTAGAAAGCCTAACCACGAGCCATATTGAGCGCGTGTTCCTGACCGTACGGCGGCAGGAGCTAAAGCGCTTCCAGCGCAAGGGGCTGGGCTACTCGAAAGACCTTGATTGCGCTCACGCTTGGCGTTTACAATTTCGTTCGGAAACACAAGAGCCTCGGCACAACGCCAGCAGTGGCAGCAGGCTTGGAAGAAAAGCCGTGGAGTTTAGAACGTGTCGTTGAAATGACAGAAGCCTATTGGGCGAAGCTAAGGCACTGGCGCGCCGGTTGGCTGAGGACAAGGTTTTCGAGCGGGTGCTGGCCCGCAAAGCCTAAGCTGCCAGCGCGTGCGAGACAAAAGCCCCATTAGCGCCAACGGTAAAGGCACTACTAAATAACACTTTGCCATCAGGCTGCCTTTCAACAGTCCAGCCTTCCCATTCGCCGATCTGCTTGAGCCAGGTTACTCTTTCTTCCTCCGATGCTCGGCCTTCGCACAAGAAGTCCAATTGCTCGCAACCGGCTAAGGAAATTCCGCCTGATCGGACCTCGCGCCGGATTTGATTAACTTGTAGGATAACATTCGCGAGCGGATAGGTTTGCATAGCATACAGATGCAGCATTAAACGAGCCGTGCGACTGAATTTGAAGGTTCGCGGCTGAGTTGTCCCGCTTTCGACTTCCAGTCTTCCAAATCGCGCCATGTTTGGAACTTTGGAAGGCCCAAAGTGGGACAAGTCTCCTGCGAACTTACAAATTTCTATAATCGAAATCGGAACCAACACCCAGCTACTTTATATGACATACATTGTCTGATGTTATTTGCCAGCCGATAAGCAAATGCAAAATCGCTTTCGCCACTCACCTTCGGGATATAAATCGAAGGAATGGCTGTCGACGACGAATCCGCTCCGACGCCGGTCTCTCCGCAATCGACCGGTCAATGGGACGATTACTTTGATTTGCGCTGGCGCGTGCTGCGCGCGCCCTGGCAGCAGCCGCGCGGATCGGAAAAAGATGATCGCGAGGCTGAGAGCGAACATCTCATGATCCTGGGCAAAGATTCGCGTCCGCTCGCGGTCGGACGTTTGCAGTTTAACTCGGCGACCGAGGCGCAGGTGCGCTTCATGGCGGTCGAGCCGGCCGCGCAAGGACGCGGATTGGGCGGAATCATTTTGCAGGAATTCGAGCGACGGGCGCGCGCTGCCGGAGCAACCTCAATTGTGCTCAACGCCCGTGAAGACGTTCAGCTTTTCTATCAAAAGCATGGATTCGCCGTGGTCGGGCCGGCCCCGACGATTTTCGGTGTCGTGAAACATGTCCGGATGCGGAAGGAGTTGTGAGCGGGATGCTCGACGCGCGGCTTTCTTTTCTGGGGAGCGCATGCGCCTCGCGTGCTGGTTTTGGCGCCCCCGCCAAGACGCACTTGGCCTTGCAGTCCCCTGAAAAATTCCATGCCGGCGAGGGCGCCGGCATCAGGACGCGAGGCGCGTGCGCTCCCCAGCCCTGAAGGTTCCCCTATTGCTTTTTCCCCAAGTTACATCTGCTACCGCCACTAGCTCGCCGGCGGACGCGGCCGGGCCAAACCGAAGGCGATGTGCACGGCCTGCGCGGCGCGATCCAGTTCTCCTTCGTCAATAACGACCGCGATCTTGATCTCCGAGGTCGAGATCAACTGAATGTTCACTCCCGCCTCGCCGAGGCAGGCGAAAAGTTTGCGAGGCCACTCCCGGCATGCGAGCGCATGCCGATGCCGACGACGCTGAGCTTGGCCACGCCGGTCGTGGCTGTCATGCCGGCCGCGCCGATTTGCGGGACGAGCGGCAGTGAGGCTTTTCTCCGCGAGCGCGAAATCGTCCTGGTGCAACGTGAAGGACAAATCGGTCGTGCCGGTGCTGGAAGCATTCTGCACGATCATGTCCACGCTCAGGTTCGCGCCGCGGAAATGGCGGAGAAAATCTTGCCCGCGCAACCGGGCCGGTCGGGCACGCCGCGAATCGTGACTTTCGCCTGGTTGCGTTCGAGGCTGACGCCGCGCACGACGACGTCCTCCATATTCGCCGGCGTCGCTTCCTTCGCCTTGGTGCCGGGTTCGTCCTTTAGGCTCGAGCGCACTTCAAAGCCGACGCCGAATTTTTTCGCGAACTCGACCGCGCGCGACTGCATCACCTTGGAGCCGGCGCCGGCCATTTCGAGCAACTCGTCGTAGGCGATCTCGTCGATCTTGCTCGCGTCGGGCACGACCCGCGGATCGCAGGTGTGCACGCCGTCGACGTCGGTGAAGATCTGGCAATCATCCGCCTTCAAGCGCGGCGGCGAGCGCGATCGCGGTGAGATCGGAGCCGCCCCGGCCTAACGTCGTCATCGCGCCCTCAGGGCTTTGCCCTTGGAAAGCCGGCCACGATGACGATGTAATCTTCGGCCAGCAGCTCGTTGATTTGCCGCGGCGAAATGTGCGAGATTTTCGCCTTCGTGTGCACGCCGTCGGTCACGATCCCGGCCGCCGCGCCGTCAGCGAAACTGCTTTGCCGCCGAGCGCATTCACGGCCATGGCGGTGAGCGCGCTCGCGCTTTGTTCGCCGGTGGCGAGGAGCAGCGTCCATCTCGCGCTCGCTCGGTTCCGGCGACATTTCGCGCGCCAGTTTGATCAGAGCCATCTGTCACGCCGGCCATGGCCGAGATGACCGCGACGACGTCATGACCCGGCCATTTTTGTCGCGAGCAAACGCGCCGCGACCTTGCGGATGCGTTCCGCGTTGCCGACCGAAGTGCCGCCGTATTTCTGAACGATCAAACCCATGATGAAACGCGCCGCCCCGTTTTCCCCATTCTGGCGGTCGGTGTCAACTCCTGGGCCGCCTGCGATCACGCGCAAAACTTCCGGCTCGTTAGGCGCGACCGGCGTCGGCAAGCGGATGCGACGAGGAGATGATTTCCGGATCCTTCAATCCGTGACCGGTCACGGTGCAAACGATGCGGCTCGCCGTCGCGGAATCGCATGCGCGGTAAAACGGGCACTTCCCGCCGGCGCGCCACGGCGCGAAGCAGACCGGCGATCGGCGCCGCGCTCGCCGGCTCCACGAAAATACCTTCCGCGCTCGCCAGCCAGCGTTGCGCCGCGAGAATTTCCTCGTCGCTCACGATGTCGATCAAGCCGCTTCGATTCTTCGATGGCGCGATTTGCCTGCTCCCAGCTGGCGGGATTTCCAATCCGGATCGCGGTCGCAACCGTCTCCGGCTTTACAACCGCTCCGTCCATGGAAAATCGGCGCCGCGCCCGCGGCCTGGAATCCGATCATGCGCGGCGACCGGGCCGTTTTGCCGGCAGCGCGGTATTCCTGATAGCCCGCCCAATACGCGGTGATGTTTCCCGGCATTGCCGACCGGCAAGAGATGCAAGTCCGGCGCCTCGCCGATTTCATCCACAATCTCGAAGGCGGCTGTTTTCTGTCCGGCGATGCGATCGGGATTGATCGAATTCACGATCGCAAAATCATCCCGCGCACCGAGCACCCTGACGATCTCGAGTGCCTGATCAAAATTCCCATCGATCGCCACGACTTGCGCACCGTAGGCGAAAGCCTGCACCATCTTGCCGCTCGCGATCTTGCCTGCCGGCAACACGACTGCGCAGCGCATCCCGGCCCGCGCCGCATAGGCAGCTGCGGAAGCGGAAGTGTTCCCGGTCGAGGCGCAGATCAGACGTCTGCGCCCCGCGTTCCAGGGCTTTCGAAACGGCCACCGTCATCCCGCGATCCTTGAAGGAGCCGGTCGGATTCATTCCTTCATATTTGACGAACACCTCGCATCCGCGACCGACCGCCGCGCTCAAACCCGGCGAATGAAGCAACGGCGTGTCTCCTTCGCCTAACGAGACGATCGGCGTCGCGGCGGAGACCGGAAGATACTGCCGGTAAGCGGCGATCACTCCCCTGCCCCGCGCTGCCTGCGAGCTGGGTTCGGTCTCCGTTTTCATTCGTTAGGGCGAATCATTGCGCTAAGTTCAAAGAAACCGAACGCGAACACAAACTCTTTGGCGGGCAGGCTGTGCGCTCCCCGGAGATACGATTCCGCGCGCCGGGGTTCTAGTGCACTGTAACGTTGAAATCGGGTCTGAATTTCCACCGCGTTTATTAACTCGACCGCTTAAAGCGGTCGAGTTTTCAGTGCGGAATCTCGTTCCAAGGACAAAGTAGGGAAAAACACAACTTTGTTCCGCTTTCAATGTTACAGTGCACTAGGCGGCGGACTTGCTCGCTCGCGCACTCCCGGCCAGCGCGAGGATGACGTCGGTCTTCGAGAGACTTCCAATCAACCGGTTTCCGTCCACGCTGCTCACGACCGGCAGCCGTTCGCCCAAATGACGGGCGAAGCAATCAAGCGCCTCGCTCAAGGAGGCCGACGGTGGGATGACCGGAAAATCCTCCCGCACGATGTCGCCGGCGATGACCAGTTCCGCCAGTTCCGGGGCATTGAGATAGGTCTTGATGTCGTGCAACGAGATCGCGCCGATGAAACGTTCCCCTTCCGTGACGTAAAGATAATTGAATCGATTGGCGATGAATTTCTGCCCGATCTCAGCGAAGCGCGCGGTCGGCGAAACAGTCAACGGATCGGGCTTGAGCAGGTCGCGCACGTGCAGCTCGGCCAGTTGATGGCGGTAGTCGCCCGCGCCCTTGCGCTTGAGCGCCTCGCTGTAGATGGAGCGTTTCTCGAAACTGACCGATGTGTAATAGCCCACCACGCAGGCGAGCATGAGCGGCAGGATGATTTGATAATCGAGAGTCAGCTCGAAGATCATGATGATCGCCATGATCGGCGCATGGGTCGTGGCGGCGAGGAACGCTCCCATTCCAACGAGAGCGAAGGCGCCCGGGTTATTCGTTAGGCCAAGGGGAAAATAGCCGCTCGCGATGCCGAAGAGGTAGCCCAGACTGGCCCCGACAAAGAGCGTTGGTGTAAAGACACCGCCGACCGCGCCGGAGCCAAAGGTCGCGGCCGTGGCCAGCACTTTGAAAATCAAAATCACGGCTACGATCTGCCAGGTCCGGCTCCCGGCCAGGATCGTGCTCACGGTGCTGTAGCCGTTGCCGCAGACCTCGGGATGGAAGACCGCCAGCGCACCGACGATCAATCCGCCCGCGAACATTTTCAGAAAAACCGGAACCGGGACGAGACCGGCCAGATGTTCACTGGCCCGAAGCAGCCGCAGAAACCAGGGCGCGACCACGCCTGCGAAAAGACCGAGCAAGAGATACGGCAGGATTTCCCAGTTCGAGTTGAGCTGAAAATGCGGGATGGCATAGATCGGATCGCTGCCGATAAAGCCGCGCACCGTCAGGGTCGCGATGACCGAAGCGAAGACGAGCGGTCCAAAAATTTCCATGGCGACGGAGCCGAGCACGATCTCCGCGACAAAGAGCGCGCCTGCGATCGGCGCGTTGTAGGCCGAGGCGATGCCGGCAGCCGCACCGCAACCGACGAGCAACCGCAGGCGCGGCGTCGACCAATGCCGCAACCGTCCCGCGATCGACGCGACGAGCGACGACAACTGCACGAGCGGACCCTCGCGACCGATCGATCCGCCCGAGGCAATCGTGAACATGGCGGAGAGACACTTTACGATGCTCCTCCGGGTTGAAATTTCTCCGTCGCCGAGCACGACCGCCTCCATGTAATCCGCCGTCGTCACCCCGCCGCGCCAGCGCGTTCCGAAGTAGAGGACGAGCCCGGCGAGCAAACCGCCGATGGCGGGAATTGTCAGACGGGCCGACCAGGAGAGCTCGCTGAAGCTTTCCACCAGGCCGGGCGTGGTCCTGCCGGTTATGAGCTTGTGCAGCTCGCTCGTCAGATAGCGAAAGCCGATCGAGGTGAGCGCACCGCCGAACCCGATCACTCCCGCCCAGGCAAGCGTGACCTGGAGATCGCTCGGCCGGATCACCTCCGTAAACCAAACCCACCATTTCAGCCGGCGGAGAAAGCCGACTTGCAGAGGCAGCGCACCCTCGGGCGCATGTTCGGTCAACACGCTTACGACGTGAACGCATCCCGCGAGTCCGTCAACTCAAGCGTAGCCTTGCAGGCTGGCCGTTTCCCTCTATGCAGAGGAATGCATCGTTACCTCTTCCGACTGCTCGCGCTCTCTCTCGCCCTGGGCGCGACTTCCGCTTTCGGGCAGCTGGATCGTTCCTTCGCGGCGCATGGAGGTTTGCAAAAATGGCGCAGCTTCGCCGGCGTGGAATACGATCTCACTTGGAAATCGCCCAAGGAAAACAGCCAGGAACATCAGATCTTCAATCTCCAGACTCGGGCCGGTTTGATCACAAGCGATAAATACAGTCTCGGAACGAGCGGCGGCGAAGTCTGGATCAAGCCCGGACTGGACGCGTTGGGCGGCCCCCCGCCCCGCTTCTACATCTGGACGCCGTTTTATTTTTTCGGGATGCCGTTCGTCTTTGGCGACCCGGGCGCGAAACAGGAATCGTTAGGCAAGAAAAGTTTCCGCGGCCGGGAATTCGACGCGGTCCGGATCAGCTTCGCCAAGGGAACCGGTGACAGCCCGGATGATTATTATATCGCCTACATTGATCCGGCCAACGCGCACCTCAAGCTGGTCTCTTACGTGGTCACCTACCCGGCGCTGCGAAAAGGCCGGCCGATTTCGCAGCTCGAGCCGCATGCGATCGTTTTCGAGGAATGGCAGAACGCCGATGGACTGCTCGTCCCGAAACTCGCGCCGTTCTACAAGTGGACCGGGAACGACATCGAGGGCGAACCACTGGGACGACTCGAATACTCAAATGTCCATTTCACCGTGCAACCACCGGACGAATCGAAGTTCAAGAAACCCGCCGATGCGGTCGTCGCACCGCTGTAGCCGGGTTCGTTGAGGTGTCGAGCGTCGGGCGCGCGCGCCACTTGTCATCCCGAGGCGTAGCGCGCTGAGGGACCTCGCAACGGGTCTGGCGCGTCCCGATTCCTGGTTCGCTTATCGCAGACCGTGGGTGAGGTCCCTCTCCGTCCTGCGGCGGATCGGGATGACAGGCGAAAGAGCGCGCGCGGGCAGAGGCCGAGCAGATACAGGATCGTTAACGCCGGTAACGGAAAGTTGAGAGTTGAGAGTGGAGAGTGGAGAGTCCAGACATCCGCGGCTCCGTGCCCCGTCTCTCCACTCTCCACTCTCCACTCTCCACTCTCAACTAACGACTCTCAACTTCTTTCGATGGCCCTGAGCAAAAAAGACAAACTTCGCCTTCTCACCATTCTGCTCGAAAGCCGGCATGGCGATCTGCGCGAGCAGAATCTCAACCGCCAGGGCAAAGGCCACTTTCACGTTTCGGGCATGGGGCACGAAGCGCTCGCCGCGATTTCCTTTGCGACGGAGCCGGGCGATTACGTCTGCGGCTATTATCGCGATCGCGCCCTCGTTCTCGGGCGTGGCGTGACCTCGGCCGAGCTGGCGCTCGATTATTTCGCGAAGCGCAAAGGGCAAAGCCACGGGCGGCAAATGCCGTCGCACTACAGCTACGCCGAGCGCCACATCTGGAGCGTGCCGACCCCGACCGGTTCCCAATTGCTTCCTGCCTGCGGCATCGCCTGGGGCATCAGGCTCGATCGAAAACCGAATTTCGTCATCGCGACCGTCGGCGACGCCGCCACCCGCCAGGGCGATTTTTTCGAGGCGGTTTGTTTCGCGAAGGAAAGGCAACTTCCCGTTCTCTTCCTCGTCGAGGACAACGGCTACGGCATCAGCAGCCCGACGCGGAAGATCAATCCTCTCGCGATCGATGTGCTCCAGCCTAACGACTGGCGGCACGTCGACGGGAGCGACGTGCCGGCGGTCTACGAGGCCGGCCAGGAAGCGATCGCGCATCTCCGCGGGGACAAGGGGCCGGTCTTTTTCTGGGTGACGATGGAGCGCTTGTCGAGCCACACCAGCTCGGACGATCACAAGCTTTATCGCTCCGAGGAAGAGATTGAGAACCTGGCGCAAGGCGATCCGCTCGCGAAGTGGAAGGATGTCCTGATCGCCGAAGGCGTCACCAGCGCGGAGGATTACGCCAAGCTCGATCAGGAAATAAAAGAACGCATCCGCCAGGAGTTCATCGCCGCCGAGCGCGACCAGGATCCGTCGGCGGATGAACTCGAACTCGAGGTCACGGGCAAATTGCCGCAGCTCGATGACGAGGTTTTGCCGCCCGGCAAATATCGTATCGGCGATGTCGTGAACCAGACCCTGCGCCTCGGCCTAACGAAGGACACGCGACGCATCGTCTTCGGGGAGGATGTGGAAGATCCCAAGGGCGGCGTCTTTCGGCTCACGCAAAAGCTCTCCACCGAATTCCCGGAGCAGGTTTTCAATTCGCCTTTGGCGGAGTCAACCATCGTGGGTGTCGCCTGCGGTCTGGCCTCTTATGGCAAGCGGCCGGTCTTCGAGCTGCAGTTCATCGACTTCATCGGACCGGCCTGGAATCAATTGGTGACCAATCTCTGCAACCTGCGCTGGCGCTCCTTTGGGACGTGGACTTGCCCGCTCGTGCTCTACGCTCCTTACGGCGCCTATTTGCCGGGAGGCAGCCTTTGGCATAGCCAGGCGAACGAAGCTCCCCTCGCCCATTATCCCGGGATTAACATCGCTATCCCGAGCAATCCCGAAGACGCGGCCGGCCTGCTCTGGACGGCGATGCATTGCGAAGATCCGACCTTTGTCCTCATTCCCAAACATCTGCTTTGGGCGGAACACGAATCAACCAAACCGGTCCGGGCGGTGTCGTTAGGCAAAGCGCGCCTGCATCAGCCGGGCTTCGACGTGACGGTGGTGGCGTGGGGCAACACGATGGAGAAATCGATCGAAGCGCTGGAGAAACTGGGATCGAAGGCGAGCGTCGAGTTGATCGATCTCCGTTCCATTTCGCCCTGGGATCGGGAGACGATCGAAACCTCCGTCCGCAAGACCGGCCGGCTCATCGTCGTGCAGGAAGACACCGAGAATTGCAGCGTCGGCCAGATGATCATCTCGCACGTCACCGGCCAGGCCGACCTGTGGGACGCGCTCGTCAGCCCGCCGATTTTGGTCAGCAAAGGCAACGTCATGATCGGCTACAATCCGATCTACGAATACGCCGCCTTGCCGGATGTGGTAGCGGATCGTTAGGGCGATCGAGCGCTCAGTCTCAATGCGGACGGAGCGCGCTGTAGCCGGGATCGGTGATCCCGGCGAGGGAAAACGTGACCGCGCGCCAGACCAGCCGGGATCACCGATCCCGGCTACAACAAGCGCGCAACACGGCCAAAAAATTGTCGTCCCGATCATGGGCGAAGGCATTCGTTCCGCCAAAGTCGTGGCGCTTTTGAAAAAGCCGGGCGATCGCATCGAACTCGATGACGCGCTTTGCGAACTCGAAACCGATAAGGCGGTTTACCCGATCGAGTCTTCTTTCGCCGGGACGATGGGCGAATGGAAAACGAAAGTGGATGACACGGTCGAGATCGGCCAAGAACTCGGCACCATCCTGGCCGAAGGCGCCGAGCTCGATGAGCAGATTGAAGCCGCGACGGAGGTTTCGGCGCGCGAGACTTCGCCGCCGGCGCCAGTCGCCGAGACGAAGCCCAGCTTCGCGCGAGCCGGCGCTTTCCGCCACGATCACGCGCAAACTCGGGCGGGTGGTGCCGGCTAATTTGCAGATCGACGCGCGCTGGGATGCGATCCGCGAGGCGCGCAACGCCGCCAAGAAGAGCGATGGCCAGAATGCGCCTTCTCCATCAGTCATGGTCGCCTGGGCGGTCGTTAGGGCGATGGAAAGGCACGCGCCATTTCGCTGTCTGATGCTGGACGACGATCGGATCGTCGAGCATGAGGATTTCGATCTTGGGGTGGCGGTCTCGTTGGAGGACGACCGGCTCGCTACCGCTGTCATGACGGAGGCGAACAAGCTCTCTTGGCCAGATTTCGTCAGGCGCTACGACGAAACAGTGACGGCGACTCGCAGCGGACGAGTCGATGCGATGAACGCGCCGGTCGTGATCAGCAGTCTCGGGGCGTTTGGGGTCAAGGCGGGAGTGCCGCTGGTGGTGCCGCCGTCGGTCGGAACGCTCTTTGTCGGAGCGGCGCACCAGGAACTTTCGCCTAACGGAAAGAAAGCGCAGACTGTTGAGATGATCACGCTTTCGCTCACCTTCGATCACCGGGTGGTGAATGGCGCCGGCGCGGCGAATTTCGTGCACGAGATCAAAGAGTTGATCGAGGGGTTTGAAATCCCGCGACCGGAAGTCAGGCATCCTGCCTGACTCGGCCGACGGCCTTCCAGGCGGTCGGTTCATTCGGCAGGCTGGAAGCCCGCCGGCCAGCTCAGGCAAGATGCCTGACTTCCAGCACGCTCCGCGCCGCGTGAAGAATCAGCCCCTCCCAAAGCGCGTAAGCCTTGGCGGACGGATGCAGCCCGTCCGCGGCGACCAATTCCGGCCGGCCGCGCATCTGCTGGCTCATGGGAAAAATATCCGCCACAATCAAACTGCGGCGTTCTGCCTCCTCCGCGATGATCTTGTTGAAACCCGCCAGGCCAGCGCTGATGTCCCGGCCGCGCGCGTATTTCGGTCCATCGGGCGTGACCGAAAAGTCGGGAATATTCACGACCAACAGATGCTTGTCGTTAGGCAAGACAGCGCGCATTTCATCCATGAGATGCGCCAGTCGTTCACGGAAAAGTTCGGGCGCGACCCCCTGCACCCAGTCGTTCACGCCGATCATGAGCGTTGCGAAGGTTGGCCGTGCGGCGCGAAAAAGTGGCAGTTCCCGCTCGATCGCATCCTGTGTCGTCCAGCCGGTGCGCGACGGATTCGAGACGATTTCCACCGGCCGCCCGTTCTTCGTCATGTGACGCGCGAGCAACGTCGGCCAGGATTCCGCCTCGCTCGCTCCTTCACCGATGGAATAGGAATCGCCCACGACCGCGTAACGAATCGGTCTTTCCGCTTCATCCCCTCGCGTCGTCATCGCTCCCACCAATAGCAAAGTCGCCGCAAAGACGCGATATTGTCCTGTGACCGAGGAGCTGTCGCCACGCGCCATTATCCATCTCGACATGGATTGCTTCTATGCCGCAATTGAAGTGCGCGATCGCCCTGAGCTGCGCGGCAAACCGGTCGGCGTGGGCGGCGCGCGCGACCGGCGCGGCGTGCTTACGACCTGCAACTATGAGGCGAGAAAATTTGGCGTGCGCTCGGCCATGCCGACCTACATGGCGCTGCAGCGTTGTCCGAAGTTGATCGTGCTGCCGACGCGCTTCGATGTCTATCGGCGGGAATCAGCCGTGATTCGCGGCATCCTGCATCGCTTCACACCGCTGGTCGAGCCGCTCTCGCTCGATGAAGCTTATCTCGATGTCACGGCGCATCCCGGCGCGCCGGGCGCGCTCGCCCAGGTCATTCGCGACCTCATTTTTCGCAAGACGAAACTCACCGCTTCGGCCGGGATTGGGCCGAACAAACTCGTGGCCAAGATCGCGAGCGACCTGAAGAAGCCGAATGGCCAATTCGAAGTCCAGCCTAACGACGTGGCGGAATTCATGGCCGCGCTGCCGGTCCGAAAAATCTGGGGCATCGGTGCCGTCACCGAACAGAAACTGCAGCAACGCGGCATCACGACCTGCGCGGATTTGCAACGCCTCTCTCGTTTCGATCTGCAAAACATTTTCGGTAAATTCGGTACGCGAGCTGTACGATCTCTGCCGCGGGATCGATGAGCGGCCGGTCGAGCCGCAACGCGAGCGCAAATCGCTCAGCACCGAAGAAACCTTCGCAAGCAACCTCGAAACGCTCGACGCCTGCGAAGAAAAACTGGAGGAACTCTTTGCCGAGATGATGGCGGATCTGGCTCAGAAGGAAGCGACCCGGACGGTGACGAAAATTTTTGTGAAGCTGAAGTTTGCCGATTTCACCCGCACGACGGTGGAACGGGCCGGCCTCGTGCCGTCGTTAGGCGAATATCGCAGTTTGCTCACCGAAGCTTTTGCCCGCACCGGCAAGAGTGTGCGGCTGCTCGGCGTGGGGGTTCGTTTCGCGGATGTCAGCCCGCCCGACGCCGCGCAGCTGGCGCTGTTATAGACGTTTCGCTCTGCGAAACGCCTACAATTTCGGCGCGAGTGAGGCGACGAATTCCTTGAAGCCCGGATCGCGGCGGAGGTCGTCCCATCTTGGATCGACCCGGAGGTATCCATAACTCAGGTAGCCGGGCATTTGCATCAGCTGGCGAAGAACCGCGAGCGCCTGCTTTTTCTCTCCCGTCCAGGCATAAACCTGGGCCAGTCCTTGCAGGACGAGCGCGCCATCATAGGCGTCGCGGGCGACCGGCACCAAATCGACCGCTTGCCGTGCTTCGGTGATCGCGAGTTCCTTGTCGCCCAGGCCGGCATCGACCTGCGCCAGAACCGCGAGCGTGCGCGGATCGTCTGGCTTCGTCGTGAGGCGCGTCGTCAGGATCTTGCGCGTCGCGGCGAAAGCCTGCCGCGCCTTCGTTGTTTCTCCGCTGGCCCGGGCGATCAACGCTTCGTACCAGGCCCGCGGGTAGTAGAAACTGAAATCGGTTTCCTGAAAATCATCGCGCGTCGCGGCGGCCAAAGCCCGCGAGGCGAGCGCATAATCATGCTCGACCATGGCGAGGAGAATCCGCAGCGGCGTCTCGCCTCCGCCGACATCCATCTCCGGCGGCGCCGCAGCGAGCGCCTGGCGCAGGATGTTGGTGTCGCCAGTCGCGGCAAAGCGAAGCAACTCGCGTCGGAGATGGACGATCGGCTGGTCGAGCCCGGCGGCGAGGGCGCGGTCGTACGTTTGCACGCCTTCATCGAAGCGCCGTAAAAGAGCGTAGGTGTCGGCGAGCAGATTGACCGCGTTGGCACTGCGCGGGTCCAACTCGACCGCGCGGATGAAATCGCGCCCGGCCTCCGGCCAGCGTCCCTGGCGCCGGTGAATGTACCCGGAGAGAACAAAAAACGCGGTACTGTTCGGCAGGCCCGGTAGGGCCAGCGCCAGTTCCTTGTCCGCCCGGTCATAGTCGCGCTGGCAACGAAAATAATAATCCGCCATCGAGAGATGGGCTTCGGCGGAATCCGGTTGCAACCGGAGCGCAGTTTCGACAGCGACCTGGCCGCGCCTGGCCCGGGCCGGCGTCGGGTCAAGGTCGAAGAAATAAAGCAGATCGTGCGCGCGCGCCGCATAACAATACGCGAGCACGAAACCCGGATCTCGCGCAATCGCGTCGTCGAGGAGGCGCAGAGCTTCGAGGAACGAGACCTTGGGATCCGCCGCGTTGAGATAGCCCTCAATCAATTCCTTGGCCTGCAGGTAATGATCGAACGCGGCCATGTCCTGGGTCGGACGTTCTTCGATGCGGGCTTTCTCCAGGGGCGAGAGTGTGGCCTGTAATCGGCTCACGATGATCTGCGCGATCTCGCTCTGGATGGCGAAGACGTCCGCCAGATCGCGGTCGTAAGTCTCGGCCCAAACCTGCGTGCCGCTCCGGGCATCGAACAACTGGGCGCTGACCCGGAGACGTTTCGCCGCGCGCTGGACGGATCCTTCCAGAACATAGGCGACGCGCAGCTGTTGGCTGATCTCGGGCAGGTTGCGCGCTTCGGTGCTCTTGTATTGCTGCACACTGGTGTGGCTGATCACTTTGAGATCGGCCACCTTGGCCAGATCGGTCAAAATCTGGTCCTGCACGCCGTCGGTGAAGAACGCGTTCTCTTTTTCCGTACTCAGGTTTTGGAACGGTAAGACCGCGATGCTCTTTTCGCTGATCGCCGAGTTCGTCAGGGGCGCGGGCGGCGTTCTCCACGGATGCCAGAACCAGTAGCCCGACAAGGCCAGGGCTGCGATGGCGGTGCCGACGAGAGCGAGGACCCAGACCTGGCGCCGGCTCGTGACGTGCAGACCGGAGACATTGGCGGTGCGCTGAATTCCGGTGCTCGTTATGTCGAAAGCCCAGGCGAGCACGAGCGCGAAGGGAAAGCCGACCGCGATCAGAACGACGAAAATTTGCTGCACCCATTCCGAAGCGTGAAAAATCGGCAGGATCGTGCCGCCGATCTGGACGAGCCCGGACGCGACCACGCCGTAAGCCAGCGCCACACGGTAGACGCGGCGTTGTTTCAGTTCGCGAAAAAAGCCGCGCACGCGTCAGAAGAGGTTGCCTGCAAACAAAAGCGCGGGAATCAAAGCGCTCGATTCCATTTCGCGGCGATCTCGCCGCTGTCGTAAACGATTTCGCCGCCGATGACGGTCATGAGACAGCGGGTGCGCAAAATGTCCGGCGCGGGAATCTTCATGATGTCGTCGGAAAGAATCGTCAGGTCAGCGAGCTTTCCCGGCTCGATCGCCCCCTTTTCTTTTTCCTGGAAGGCGGCGTAGGCCGGCCAGCGAGTCAACATCTGGAGCGCCTGCTCGCGGCTCACCGCCTGCTCAGGATGCCAATCCGGAGCGCTGAACCCGTCCTTGCTTTTGCGGGCGACGGCGGCGTAAAACTCAATCATCGGCTCGCCCTTTTCGACCGGAGCGTCGGAACCGGCGGTGACGATGGCGCCGCTTTTGAGCAGGCTTTGCCAGGCATAGGCGCCGGCGAGTCGTTTCTCCCCCAGTCGGCTCGGCGCAAAGAAAAGATCGCTGATGGCGTGCGATGGTTGCATCGAGGCGATCACGCCTAACTTTGCGAAACGAGGGATGTCGGAAGGATCGAGAATCTGCGCGTGCTCGACCCGCCAGCGCGGCGCCTTCACTTTGCGTTCGTTAGGCGGAACGGCCTTGAACGCTTCTTCGTAGAGATCGAGAATCAGGCGATTGGCGCGATCACCGATGGCGTGGGTCTCGACTTGGATGCCGCGGCGCAACGCTTCTTTGAAGATCGGGCGGAGGTCCGCTTCCTTTTGCGTTAGGAACCCGGAAGTGTCGGCATCGGAGTAGGGTTGCAGGAGTGCCGCGCTGCGCGAGCCGAGTGAACCATCGAAGATCACTTTGATCGTCCGGGTTGTGAAGTGATGTCCGTAGGCGTCGAGAATCGGACCATCGCGCAGAATCTTCTCGGCCGCTTCGCCTGGACCGTAAACCGCGTTGTAGATCCGCAATTTGATTTTCCCCGCACCGTAGAGCTTCTGCATCAAGTCCAGCTGCGGAAGGTAGCTGCCGGCGTTTTGGATTTCGCACCAGCCGAGTTTGATGGTGCGTTGCGCGCCTGACAACAGGGCCCGCTCGTTTTCTTCCGGTGTGGGCGGCGGGATTTTCTTCTCGACCAAATCCATCGCGTTATCGAGCAGCATGCCGGTCGGTGCGCCGGTCCTGTCATGCAGAATTTGCCCGCCGAATGGGTCGGGGGTTTTGGCGTCGATGCCGGCCACTTGCAATGCCTTGCTGTTCGCGACCGCGCCGTGGCCGTCGGCCCGGACGAGGAAGACCGGATTATCAGGTGCAATCTTGTCCAGGTCTTCGCGCGTCGGAAAGACGGGCGGTTCCCAGAAAGTCTCAATCCATCCGCGCCCGGTGATCCAGCGCGCCGGACCGGCCTTTTCGGCCTGTTCTTTGACGTCGTTGAGAAACGCTTCGCGGCTGGTCGCACTCGCGAGATCCAGATGGGTCAGGCGCTCGCCGACGCCGAAGATATGATAATGCGAGTCGGCGAACCCAGGCACGACGGTCTTGCCCTGGAGATCAATCGTGCGGGTCTTGATCCCCAAATATTTCCGGACCGCGTCACTCGTGCCGACGAAGACAATGCGCTCGCCCTTGATCGCAATTGCCTCCGCATGCGGCGCGGCATCGTTCACGGTGTAAACGTTGCCGTTCGTGAAAACGATGTCTGCCGCCCAGGCCAGCTCACCTCGGGACCGGGGAGGAAGGACGAGGACGAGGGCGAGGGCGAACACGAAAAGAAGTTTTCTCATGTCCAGTTGGGCGGGCGTTTTTCGAGAAAGGCAGCGATGCCTTCTTTGGCTTCGGTCGATTCACGCGCTTCCATGTGATGGCGCAAGGCGCGCTCGACATCTTCTTTGACGGTCGACGACCAAAGCTCTTCGATCAGCCGCTTCGTGTTGGCGAGGGCGACGGGCGCGTTTTGCAGAACGGCCTCCACGATCTTTTGCGTTTCGCTTTCCAGTTCGTTAGGCGAAACGACCCGGTTGACGAGCCCGATCTCGCGCGCTCTTTCCGCGCTGATCATGTCGCCCGTGAAAAGCAGCTCGCGGATATCGCGCTCGCGCAATTGGCGGCGCAGAAAAGTCATGACGAGACCCGCGACGAGGCCGCGTTTCGTTTCCGGATAACCGATTTTGGTCCGCTCGGCCGCGACCACGAAATCGCAGGCCGACATGAGACCGGCGCCGCCCGCGACCGCCGCGC
Organism: uncultured Verrucomicrobiae bacterium; assembly: GCA_963737995.1. Taxonomy (GTDB): domain Bacteria; phylum Verrucomicrobiota; class Verrucomicrobiia; order Chthoniobacterales; family UBA10450; genus Palsa-1392. The sequence continues at coordinate 37,260 of CAVTUV010000007.1, read as the reverse complement.
CATGGATTTGCGCGATCGTGACGAGACGTGTCTGGCTGATCGCGAGGAGTGTTTTCGCCACCATCTCGGCGGATCGATGGCGCTTTTCCGACCACGGTCGTTTCCTGCAAATCAAGTCCGGCGCAAAAAGCCTTCCCGGCGCCGCGCAGAATGAGGACGCGCTTTTGCGCGTCCGCGCTGGCGGCGTCGAGCGCGGCGGAGAGTTCGGTTAGCAGCTCGATCGTTAGGGCATTGCGTCGCTCGGGACGGTTGAGGGTGACGATGGTGGTGCGATTTTTCTCTTCAACGATGACGTTTGGCATAGGGAAAGATGCAGATTTTGGTGGCGCTCAGCAAAGAGGGCTTGCGGTTGGCATGATCGCGCAGACGCTCTTGCGATCAAGCCGCCGGCCGATATGAAGGAACGAAACTGTGAAATTGATCGAATGCCCGCGCGACGCCTGGCAAGGATTGCCGAGACAAATCCCGACCGGGCTGAAAGTTCAATATCTCCGTGCCCTGATCGACGCCGGCTTTCAACATCTGGACGCGGTCAGTTTCGTCTCGCCCAAAGCCGTGCCTCAACTGGCCGACAGCGAAGAAGTCCTGGCGCAACTCGAATTGCCTGACGACACCGAAATCATCGGCATCGTCGTGAACGAAAAAGGAGCCGAGCGCGCGATCGCGACCGGCGCTGTGCGCACGTTTGGGTTATCCGTATTCAGTCTCCGCGAGCTTTCTGCGCCGGAATCAGAACCAGTCGCCGGAAGAGAATCAAGCGGTGCTGGAAAGGATTCGCGTGCGGGCAGGCGACGCGGTCTCGGGATGGTGGTTTACATCTCGATGGCTTTTGGAAATCCCTACCAGGACGTCTGGAGCAAGGAGCTGCTGACGGAAGCCGTCGCGCGCGTGGCTGCGACGGGCGTTGGCTCGATCTCGCTCGCCGATACGGTGGGAGTGGCCACCCCGGAGCTAATTCATGAGGTGGTCGCGGCGCTTCTGCCTGGCTCTGACGGCGGCGAGATCGGCGTTCATTTGCATAGCACGCCGGCCGGAGCAGCGGCCAAAGTGCTTGCGGCTTACGATGCCGGCTGCCGCCGTTTCGACGCCGCGCTGGGTGGACTCGGCGGTTGCCCTTTCGCGCAGGATCAATTGGTCGGAAACATCCCGACCGAAGAAGTGATTCGCGCACTCGAAACGCGCGGAGTGCCGTCGCCGATCGCACGTTCAGTCGAAAAGGTCGCGGCGCTTAACGCCGCGATCAGCGCGCGATTTTTTGGCCTAACGACGCGGCGTCAGAGCTTCAAGTTTGCACCACGCCCATGTGGAAGCGCGTTTTCGGCATCGGGCGGGCGACGTAGCCTAACAATCGCCGGAGCGCGTTCCGCGTCTCGTGCGGTTGAATGATCGCGTCGATCCAGCCGCGGGCGGCGCCATAACGAATGTCAGTCTGCTCTTCGTAGGTTTCCTTCACCTTGGCGCGCAGTTGCTCCAGTTCTTCGGCCGACGCCTTTTTGTCGCCGCGCGAACGGGAGCGGGCCAGGACGGAGAAGACCGTGTCGGAAGCCTGGGCTGCGCCCATCACGGCATAGCGGGCGTTGGGCCAGGCGAGGAGAAAGCGCGGATCATAGGCCTTGCCGCAGAGGGCGTAGTTGCCCGCGCCGAAAGAGCCCCCGACGACAATCGTGATCTTGGGCACGACAGAGTTGCTGACCGCGTTGACCAGCTTGGCGCCGCTGCGAATGATTCCGCTTTGTTCCGCGTCGCGGCCCACCATGAAACCGGTCACGTCCTGGAAAAAAATGATGGGCAAACCCGTTTGATTGCAGTCCATGACGAAGCGCGCCGCCTTGTCTGCGCTGTCGGAATAAATGACGCCGCCCATTTGGATCCCGGCTTTCTTCGTTCGGACCTGATGCCGCTGGTTGGCGACAATGCCGACTGAGTGTCCGCCGATGCGGGCGTAAGCGGTCACGAGTGTTTTGCCGTAGTCCGCCTTGTATTCGTCGAGCGAATCACCGTCGATGATGGAAGCGAGCAGATCGCGCGCGTCGTAAGTTTTCTGACCGTCGAGACTGATCAAATCATAAACCGCATTCGGATTTTTTTCCGGCCGAGTTGCATCTTTGGCCGCGCCACTTTTGGCCGCTTCGGCTTCCGGCAGATGCGCGACGAGGGAACGCAGACGTTTCAGGCAGGCTGGATCATCCTGCTCATAGAAGTCGACCGTGCCGCTGACCTCGGCATGCATGTGGGCGCCGCCGAGCTCTTCCGCATCCACGATCTGACCGATGGCGGCCTGGACTAACGATGGTCCAGCGAGATAAAGGCCGCTCCCTTCCGTCATGAGCACCTTGTCACAAAGCACCGGCAGGTAAGCGCCGCCCGCGACGCAGTTGCCCATGATGGCGGCGAATTGCGGAAGGCCCGCCGCGGAGATGACCGAGTTGTTGCGAAAGATCCGGCCGAAGTCGTCTTCATCCGGAAAGATTTCGTCCTGCATCGGGAGGAAAACGCCGGAGGAATCAACCAGGTAAATGATCGGGAGCGCGCATTCGAAAGCGATGCGCTGCGCGCGGATGATTTTCTTGGCCGTCTGGGGAAAAAAGGCGCCGGCTTTTACGGTGGCGTCGTTTGCGATGATCATGCAGGGGACGGCGGCGACGTTGCCGATGCCGACGACCGCGCCGGCCGCCGGCACGCTGCCCCATTGGTCATACATTTTGTAGGCAGCCCACAAACCGATTTCGAAAAATTCGGCTTCACGATCAAGCAGGTGCGCGATGCGTTCGCGCGCCGGGAGCCGCCCCATCTTGCGCTGCCGCTCCTGGCCCACTTTGCCCCCGCCCTCGCGCAGGATTTCTTCTTCGCGCAGGATAGCTTCGCATCGCTCGCGAAAGGCACTCTCGGCAGAATCGGGACGGGCAGTCATCGGGTGGACTTACTTCGGCGAAGTCGGGCGATCAAGCAAAGGAAGTGTAGCGGCCGCCGCTTGATCATCCATCCTGCCGAGGCCGGATTCTGCGGGCGACACGCCCGCCGCCACACCCGCGGGCGCCGACGGCCGCGTCTAGAAAATGTCGTGCTCGGAGTCGTAAACCGAGTCACCGCGAATCGAGCGCAGGCGCCGTCGCATGACGCGATCGGACTCCGGCCGGTTGATTCGTTCCATTGCCATTTTCACGAGCAGCGGGATGACGGCGAGCGTCCCGACGGAGACGAGCGCGATGGCGGTAGCCTGCCGCGCCGGCCGATTCAGGCGCTCCGCCATGAGCAATCCCACCCCAAGACCAAAGGCGGTGCGCGTCAGGAGGAGCAGTCCGTCCAGCGGCAATGCTTCCGCCGTTTTTGGAATGGATAACGAAATTGACATCGCCTAACCTTATACTTCTCGCTGCCAAAAAAGGAAACGGTAAACTCTTTAGCAAGTTTCGTGCTCTCGCATTTTTCCCTATGACAAATTCAGTTTACGCGCTCATCCTCGCGGGCGGCAGCGGCGAGCGTTTTTGGCCGCTCAGCCGGCGGGCGCGGCCCAAGCAACTGTTGAAGCTGGTCTCGAGCCGGACGCTGCTGGAAGAGACGGCGGCCCGGCTCGAGGGGCTCGTGCCTAACGATCGGATTTTGGTTCTGACCAATATCGAGCAGGAGGCTGCGGTACGTGGATTGCTACCCGATCTTCCGCCGCAAAACATCGTGGCCGAACCAGCCAAGCGGGACACCGCCGCCGCCGTCGCTCTCGCCACCGCCTGGGTTGCGGCGCGCGATCATCGAGCCACCATGCTCGTCCTGCCCGCCGATCACGTGATCAAAGATCAGGCAGCCTTCCAGAAAACCATGCTGACGGCCGTGCGCGCTGCGGAGGAAACGGGCGCGCTCGTTACGATCGGCATCAAGCCGACCTGGCCCTGCCCCGGTTTCGGTTATATCGAGCAGGGCGCCGCGGCGCCGCTGCCGGGTGGGACTGTGCCTAACGACATCTTTCGCGTCATTCGCTTTCGCGAAAAGCCAAACGTCGAGCTGGCCGACACCTTCGTGCAGAAAGGGAATTTCCGCTGGAACGCCGGAATGTTCGTCTGGTCCGTCCCGACGGTCTTGAGCGAGTTCAATCGCCACGCGCCGGAAATGGCCGATTTTATTTCGCAGGTTCGCGCGCCCGGCAATTGGGAACCGGCCTTGCGCGAGCGCTTCTGCAATTTGCCCATCATCTCGTTCGACTACGCGATCCTGGAAAAGGCGGATCGGGTTCTGATGGTGGAGGCGAGCTTCGACTGGGATGATGTTGGCAGCTGGCGCGCGGTCTCGGCCTATCTGCCCAAGGATGAAAACAAGAACGCCGCCAATTGCGATATCAACACCCTGCACGCAAGCGATAACATCGTTTTCAGCGAGGGGCCGGCCAGAATTGCCCTCCTCGGGGTACACAATCTCATCGTCATCCGGACGGATGATTCCATTCTGGTTTGCAACCGGCGCGACGCCGAAAAGATCAAGGACCTGGTAGCGAAACTCCCGCCGGGATTGCAATGACGAAACCTCTCCCCTAACGAATGAAACGGATCATGGGCATCGATTACGGCACTGCGCGCATCGGCATCGCGCTCTCCGACGAGCTGCAGATGCTGGCCCACCCGGCCGAGACGATCACGGTCGCGAAGACTGCGGAGCCGGCGGCGCGCATTGCCGCGCTCGCGCGAGAGAAAAGCGTCGAGCGCATCGTGGTGGGTTTGCCCCGGCACATGAACGGAAGTGCCGGAGCATCGGCGGAGGAAGCGAGTCGCTTCGCCGAAAAAATCCGCGCGCTGGTGCCTTGCGAGGTTCGCACCTGGGATGAGCGGCTCTCGACCGTCGCAGCGCACCGGGTGCTGCGCGAAGCGGGCAAGTCGAGCCGCCAGACCCGGGGGTATGTCGACCAGGTGGCGGCGCAAATGCTCCTGCAAGGTTACCTCGACAGCCTGGAACACAACCAGAGCGGCGCCGCGCCGGAGTCCTTTGCCTAACGAATTGCCGGCGCCACCTTCCCGCCGCGGCCGGCGGCTCAAACTCATCATTGCCTACGACGGCTCCGGCTTCTCCGGCTGGCAAAGCCAGGCCCACAGCGACACCATTCAGGATCGGGTCGAGGCCGCTTTTGCCCGGGTGCTCGGAAAAAAGCTGCGCGTGCATGGCGCCGGCCGAACCGACGCCGGCGTGCACGCGCTCGGACAGTGCGCGCACCTGGACCTGCCGCCGACCCGCCTGGCGCCGGCGGTAATCGCCTCGGCCGTCAACGCATCGCTCCCGCCCCAGATTCGCATCCTGAGTTGCCGGTTTGTCGAGAAAACTTTTCATGCCCGCTTTTCGAGTCGCGGAAAAGTCTACCGCTACCGTCTCGCGACCACACCGGTGCTTTCGCCCTTCGAACTCGGGCGCGCCTGGCATGTGACCGGCCCCCTCGATGACCGATCATTGCGCGACTGCGCCCAGTTGTTCGTCGGCAGGCATGACTTTTCCGGCTTCGCCGCGAATCGTGGTCATCCGGTGACCACCACGACCCGGACGATTCGCAAGGTCCGGCTGCGTCGGACCTCGTCGATCACGGTGATCGAGATCGAGGGCGACGGGTTCCTTTACAAGATGGTGCGGCTGATGGTCGGCGCCATCGTGCAATGTGCGCAAGGCAAAAGGAACATCGGGGAGGTGCGGGAACGTCTTCGCGGTGGGGGCACGGAACGGACCCGTCTCGTGGCACCGGCGGGCGGGCTTACGCTGGTCCGGGTAACCTATTAGGGCTGTAATTGCTATAGGCGAAATTCCACCGGATGGAATGGCAAAGGAATTGCTCGTGAAACGCGAGTATGCCTCCTGTCTTGACCCTTGCCGCTACCAGGAGCGCACCAGAGGGAAAGAAGGGGTTCCTTCGGCGCCAGATTGATCGGGTTTTCATGCCGGATCGATTCAACCTAAAACTTCTCCTCGGTACCATCAGTGGCGTGATCGTGATCGCCCTCCTCGCAGTCGGCTGTGTCGTTTGGGCTTATCGGAATCAGCAACGCGACCAGGTCAGAGCGCATGGCATCGAGGTAATGTGGCTGAGCAGCGTGGTAGAGAACGACATTTCGGCACTGGAGAACGCCTATCGAGGTCACCTTCTTGCCAAAGGGGGCGTCTATCTCGAAGATCTCGACCATTTGCGGAGTCTTCTGGCGAAGGATAGCGAAGACCTTGGTCAGGTTCTGACTAACGATGCGCACCGGAAAAAGCAATTTCTAAAAATACGCAATAACGTGCAGGAGTGGTTGAAGACGAACCTGTTGACTAATTTAACCTTACACTCCTCTCAGGCCGCGCGGAACGAGATGACGGCGAAGCTGGCCTCTCCGGATCTCGATGAAGCAAGGGCGATCCTCCGGGAAATTCAAGGCGAAGAGCAAGTCGCATTAAATCAGCAAACGCGCGACCAGGATCGGATCATTCAGTCAACTCGCATCCTCAATTTCATCGGAAAAACGGACCAGGCCGCCTCCGAAATGCAAAAGGAGATGCGAGGCTATCTCTTGAGCGGCAATCCGATCTTCGCCGAGTCGTATCAGCGGGCCTCGGCCGACTTCACGATTTTTCAAGGTTATCTGTCCGTCGTCGTAGCCAATGAGGCCGGCGCTGCCGAGCAGTTCAGCCAGATTCGACAACGGATTCAGCGGTGGGTTACGGAATGCGCTGTGCCCGCCATGGCGGCCAAACGCGAGGGGAAAAATCCGGCCTCTGTTGTTGCCCCGGGACAGAGCGAGTCCCGCATGAACGAGGTGCGCCGGATGATGGACAAGTTCGAAAAGGAGCAGACGGATCTCTACCAGGCGCGAGCGGCGGCGGCGGCCCGCGAACGCTTTTTGACCACGCGAGGGATTGACCTTTTCTGCGCTGTCGTCGCCGGACTGATGATCGCTTCGAGTCTCTACAGCTATCGCCTCTGCCGGCGCCAGCTCAAGAAGCTGGCCAGCGCCGATAGCCAGATTGAGTCCGTCATCGACCAAATCCTCGATGGCATGATCACGATTGATGAGAAGGGCTCAGTCCACTCAATGAACCCTGCCGCCAAGCGGATGTTTGGCTGTGCCGAGGGAGATCCCTTCGCCGACGATTTCACGCAGCTAATTCCGAATTGGTTCCTCGCCGACTCTGACGCTCCGGTCGCCTGCGAAAAGGCCCACCTGAGCGAGCGCACGGGCAAGACCATGCTCGCGCTCGCTCGCACGCGCGGCGGAGACACCACTTTCCCGGTCGAGCTTTCCTTGAGCGAGATGATCGCCGGTGAAAAGAAATATCACGTCGCGATGGTGCGTGACATCACGGAGCGGAAACGTTTTGAAGAAGAATTGGCGGCAGAAAAGAAAAGCCTCGCCGTCACTCTCGGCTCGATTGGCGATGGTGTCATCACGACCGATCTAAAGGGCCGGTCGTGGTTTGCAATCCGGCGGCGGAAGCCTTGACGGGTTGGTTGCAGCGGGAAGCGGTCGGACAGCCGCTCAAATCGGTTCTCAACATCACGGCCGAAACCGGCTCGAAGAAAAAGCGCGGCACCAAATCGGGCTTCCGCAGCGAAGCCGAGGCGATCCTGCTCAGCACTCCGGTGCGAGCCACGCTGACCGGTCGCGCGACCGAACGGAGCGGGTCATCGAACAGGTCGCCTCCCCGATCTCGCGACGGCAAAAATGAACTTTGCGGGGTCGTTCTCGTTTTTCGCGACGTGACGGAGCGGCAACGCGACGAAGCGGAAAGCCGCAAAGCCGAAACGCTCGAGCAACTCGGCCTTCTCGCCGGCGGAATCGCGCACGATTTCAACAACCTGCTTACCGCCATTATCGGCAACATCTCCCTCGCCTCTGTGCTCCTTCCGCCAAACGACCCAATGGTCGTTCGCCTCGACGACGCCAAGAACGCCTCGCTCCGCGCGCGCGACCTGGCGCAACAACTTCTCACTTTCGCCCGCGGCGGCGCGCCGATAAAGAAAACGGCGTCCATCGCCAAATTGATCGAAGAAACGGTCAGCTTCTCCCTTCGCGGCTCACACAGCCGGAGCGAACTGGCGATGGAGCCCGATATTTGGCCGGCAGAATTTGACCCGGGACAAATCAGCCAGGTGATCGCGAACCTCGTCGTGAACGCCGAGCAGGCCATGCCCGACGGCGGCACGCTTCACGTCGATTGCAGCAACTTTTCCTACAAGGCGGATACGACACCAGCCATCCCTGACCTGACACCAGGCGATTACATTCGCATTCAAGTGCGCGACGAAGGCGTCGGCATTCAGGAGAAATTCCTCAAGCAGATCTTTCGACCCCTATTTTACCACGAAGCCCAAAGGCAGCGGTCTCGGCCTGGCGACGACCTACTCTGTGATCAAGAATCACAATGGCCTCATCACCGTCGAGTCCGAGTTGCATTGCGGCGCCACATTCAGCGTCTACCTTCCGGCAGCGCGACACCAACAGCCGGCAGTGGAAACACCAGTCGCTCCCAAGGAAGAACCGATCAACGGCAGCGGACGCGTCCTGATTGTGGATGATGAGGAGACGATCCGCGACCTGGTTGATTTCACCCTCAGCCGGCTCGGCTACGAGGTCTCTGCCGCCGAGACCGCGCTGCGAGGCATCGAACTCTACCGCGAAGGGCTGGCGCGCGGGCGGCGTTTCGATCTCGTTATTCTGGACCTGACGTTGCCCGGTGGGATGGGAGGCAAGGAGGCGCTCAAGCGATTGATCGAAATCGATCCGACGGTGAATGCCATTGTCTCCAGCGGCTATGCGATGGACGCGACGATGAGTCGCTCCGAGGACTTTGGCTTTCGTGGCATGATCGCCAAGCCCTACGAGGCCGCCGAGCTCGGTCGCACCGTGCGCGAAGTGATCGCCTCGAGCCGCGTTAGCTACGGCGATTCCTACCAGTTGCAGCACGCCTGCTGATTGGTGTCCAGACCGATACCCCGCGAAGCGCGAGAATGCCTTGCGCCATTCGAAAACCTTCGCCCGCAGCCCCGTTTGCTCTCGCGCTTGGCAGAGCGAATCGCTTCCAACTTGCGCAGCGGAAGCATCCTCTTAGCTTCTTCGTTGGATGAACGCCCAGCCTTCACGCAAGGAAATCCTGCCCGCCGCCTACGATTCCAAGATCGAAGGGAATGTCATTTTCACCCAGCTCGACGCGGCCATGAACTGGATGCGCAAGAATTCGCTCTGGCCCATGCCGATGGGCCTGGCCTGTTGCGCGATCGAATTGATGGCGACGGCCTCAGCCCGTTTCGACATCGCACGTTTTGGCGCCGAGGTGATGCGTTTCTCGCCCCGGCAATGCGATGTCATGATCGTGGCCGGCACCGTCACCTACAAAATGGCCCTGGCAGTAAAACGGATTTACGATCAGATGCCGGAACCGAAATGGGTCATCGCGATGGGCGCCTGCGCTTCCAGCGGCGGCATGTATCGTTCCTACGCCGTCCTGCAAGGCATCGATCAACTCCTGCCGGTCGACGTCTATGTCTCGGGCTGTCCCGCCGCGCCCGGAAGCACTGATCGACGGCCTGATGAAGTTGCAGGACAAGATCGCGGGCGAACGTTCCTTCACCTCACAAAAACGCGGCCTGATCGAGAAAATCGAAGCGCTGGTCTAACGAATTTGGCTTCTTCCACTGGTCACTTATCACTTCCTCCATGACCGGCCCTGAACTGCTCTCTTCACTCGGCAAACTCTTTGGATCGAAGGTCCAGGAACAAATCGAGTTTCGCGGCGAAACCACGTTCGTGATCGCCGCGGCTGACCTCCGGGAAGTGGCGAAGTTCTGCAAAGAAGAACTTTCCTTCGATTACCTCCTCGACGTTTCGAGCGTGGATAACTTCGGGAGCGAACCGCGCTTCGAAATCGTCTACGAGCTCTACTCGATGACTCTGACGGTCCATCTGCGCCTTAAACTGCGCGTCTCGCGAAGATGCGCCGGCGGTCGATACCGTCTCTGATATCTGGCCGACCGCCAACTGGCACGAGCGCGAAATTTACGACATGATGGGCCTGAGTTTCAACGGCCATCCCGATCTGCGCCGAATCCTGATGTGGGACGGTTATCCCTACTTTCCCTTGCGCAAAGAATTCCCGCTCGAAGGGCTGCCGAGCGACATGCCCGATGTCGCCTTTACCTCCGCCGCCCCGATGGAAGGCGGCCCCTTCGTCACCCAGCCGAGCACCGCCACGACCAAAGATCGCGAGCCGCGTTCCCGCCAGCCGATCCTCTAGTCGATTTGCGCGAGTTGTAACCGGGATCGGTGATCCCGGCAACTTCCGACCGGGTCGAGAGCCGGCCAGGATGACCCATCCCGGCTACAACCCCACAGGCACTAAAGCACGGCGGCGAGCAGTTGACGCAGTATGTCGGTCGTCGCTGCACCCATCGCCAGCACTTCACCATGAGAAAGCGGACCCGGATTCAACCCTGCCGCCCAGTTCGTCAGGCAGGAAAAACCCGCCACTTCCAGCCCGAGAGCGCGGGCCTGAATCGTTTCGCAGACGGTCGACATCCCGATCGCGTCCGCCCCGAGCATGCGCAACATCTTCACTTCCGCCGGCGTCTCGTATTGCGGACCGAACACGCCCGCATAAACGCCTTGATGCAGTCTTACATTTTTCGACTGCGCCGCGGCCGCGAAGCGCTGGCGCCAGGCCGGCGAGTAGGCATCAGTCAGATCGACGAAATCCGTCCTGCCTAACAATGGCGTAGTGCCGGTGAGATTGAGGTGATCGGTGATCATCATCCATGAACCCGGAGAGAAATCCGGATTGACCGAGCCGGCGGCATTGGTCAGGATGAGGCGCTCGATCCCGGCGCGGGCGAGGAAGCGAACTCCGGCCGCGACGTCAGGCGCACTGTGGCCTTCGTAGAGATGCACTCTCCCCTGGGCAAAGACGACGCGGGTGTTGCCGATTTCATCGAGCACAAAGCGGCCGAAGTGACCCTTCACGTTCGAGCGCGGCAGCCCGCCGATTTCGCCGTAGGGAATGATCCGTTCGCGGGACGGATCCTGGACTAACGAGTTCAGGCCCGAGCCAAGGACAATCGCGACCTGCGCGCTCCATATTCGCGCACCCGTTCAATCGCGAAATTTTCCACTCGCTCAGGCGGCGGAAACCGGCGGCGCTGAGGCCGGTCGTTTCGTCGCCGCCATCACGTCAGGCCGCGTGCGCCATCTTCGCGCCGTCGAGGTCTTGCCTTCCTTCGGATAGGCGATGCGCGTGTGCAGCATGTTCATGAGCGTGAAACGAAAGCGTTCCGCGATCTTTTTCAGATCCCGCAGGGTCAGATCGCATTCGTCGAGCTGATGATCGGCCAGGCGCTGATCGATCAGGTCGGTGACGAGTTGTTCGATCTTTTGCGGGGTCGGTTTTTCGAGCGAGCGCGAGGCGCTCTCCACCATGTCGGCCAGGCTGATGATCGCGCTCTCCCGGGTCTGCGGCTTCGGCCCGCTGTAACGGAAACTTTCCTCCGCGACTTCGGGAATGTCTTCCTCGCGCATCTTCATGATCTTGCCCCCGGCGCGCGCGTCCTCGAGCTGCTGCAGGGCGCGTTTGTAAAAGTAAAAGACCAACGACGTCCCGTGATGCTGCTGGATGACGTCGATGACCTGCTGATTGAGTCCGTGCTTGAGCGCGAGATCCACGCCTTCCTTGACGTGGGCGATGATGATGAGCGCGCTCATCGTCGGGGCGAGATCGTCGTGCGGGTTGCGCTCGAAGTTCATGTTCTCGGTGAAATAATCCGGCTTCACCAGTTTCCCGATGTCGTGGAAATAGGAGCAAACGCGGCAGAGGGTGGCGTTGGCGCCGATCGCTTCGGCGGCCGACTCGGCCAGGTTCGCGACGACGAGGCTGTGATGATAAGTGCCGGGCGCTTCGATCGTCATCCGTCGCAGGAGCGGGTGATTCAAATCCGACGCTTCCAGCCAGGAAATATCGGTCGTGATCTGGAAGAGTTGCTCGAGCATGGGCAGCGCCCCGCCCACCACCATCGCGGTCACGATGCCGTTGCCAATCGCGAACGCGCTCTCGATTCCGATCATCGTCCAGTCGGTCGCATCCTGGATTGAATAGATTGATCGGACCGATCAATCCGAAGGTGAGCGAGAGCAGCCAGATGCCGAGGCCGACAAAAAACCCGGCGCGAATCAGCCGGCCGCGCCGGCGCACCTGCTGGGTGAGCAACACGGCGGTGAATCCGCTGATCAGGCCGATGACGAGAATCGGCGCGTCGATCTTGCCGACGAGGATGCTGCTCCAGAGACTAACGAATACTGCGCCGTACAGCCCGTGATTGCGTCCGAGCAAAACGCAAAGAACAAGCGGCGCAAAGGCGTAGGGCGCGATCAACCAGCCCGTCTCCGGTTTCAAGTAGGAGAAGACGCGGCTGTTGCAGAGAGCGAAGAGCAGCTTGGTCATCCGCGAGCTGCAGGTAAATGATTCCGAAAACCAGCAGGACGCGCGAGTTGCGCTTGAAAGTATTCGGCTGATTGACCCAGAGCTGGGCGACGGCGGTTGCGAGGAGGAGAAGCGCGAAAACAAAATACGTGTCGGCTCCTGTTGCTGGCCGCTGAAGATAAGGAGGGCGAGACCGGCGACGAAGGCGGCAAAGATTGTCCCCTTCATCCAGGGGGCGTGTTCGAGGTTGCGCAGCATCTCGTTCGAGCCGCGGCGGCGCCGGGTCTTGCCCGAGGCGAGCCCGCGTTTCACCAGTCGAGTTCTGCGCAGGAAGTTAAACATGGGCGCTATTTTCGCGACGCTGCCGCCGGTGTTGGCCGGCGAGCGGTGCTGCTGATAGGCGTTGATGATGGCGCGGACAAGTTCGTGCCTAACGACATCCTTGTCACTGAAATAAACAAATCCGATCCCGGCCACACTCTTGAGCGCCTGGAGCGCTTCGAGCAAGCCCGAGCGTTTGTTAGGAGGAAGATCGATCTGAGTGCCGTCGCCGGTCACGACGCACTTCGAGCGCGGCCCGATCCGGGTCAGGAGCATGAACATCTGCTCGCTGGTGGTGTTTTGCGCTTCATCGAGGATGACGAAGGCGTTGCTCAGCGTGCGCCCGCGCATGTAGGCGAGCGGCGCGATCTCGATCGTCTCGCGCGCGACGTAGCGCTCCAGCTCCTCGGGCTCGAGCATGTCGTGCAGCGCGTCGTAGAGCGGCCGCAGGTAGGGCGTGATCTTTTGCTGCAAGTCACCGGGCAAAAAACCAAGCGCTTCGCCCGCTTCGACCGCCGGCCGCGTCAGGACGATGCGATCGACCTGCTCCTTTTTCAACGCCGCCACCGCCATGGCCACGGCCAGGTAGGTTTTACCCGTCCCGGCCGGGCCGATCCCGAAGACGACATCGTGTTTCTGGATCGCCTCGAGATAATTTCGTTGCCCCGCGGTGCGCGGGACAATCGCCGGCTTGCGCGACGAAGTCTGGATTTTGGTCGCAGCCAGCTCACCCAGACTATCGGAACGGGATTCGTTCACAGAATTGAGTGCGTAATTGAATTCGTGCCGTTGGATGTCGACCCCTCGCTGCCGGGCGGTTTCCAACTCGGTGAAGACGCGCTCCGCTTTCGCTACCTGCGCGGGCTCGCCTTCGAGCTTGATCCAGCCTTCGCGGGTGGTGACTTTCACCCCGAGCGATTTCTCGAGGTTCTTGATCAATTTCAAATCGTGCGCGTAGAGCGACTGCACGGCCCGCGCGTTTTCAAATTGTAACGTTCGCGTTTCGTTCATTCCGGCGCGCAGTGGTAACCGCGAGAGTAAAGGCAGCCGGATGTTGGGTCAAACTCTCCGGATTTGAAAACAAAGCTCGACACGATCTGCACGAGCCTCATTCTGTGGCTAGCATCCGAGATAGAATCCAAAATGGGAAAGGACAATTGTATGAAAAATTCACTCACCGTCCGGAGCATTATTTTCGGCGCTCTGCTCGTTGCATTGAGCGGCCCCGCACTCGCCGAGATTGAACTACCCCATCCCACATATACTTGGAGCCTCAATCCGGGGAGCGGTGATTGGAACACGCCGACCAACTGGATGCCGGAAGGTGTTCCTGACACCCACGCCGAAAAGGCGGCTTTTGGCTCCTCGTCGGTGACGAATGTCACTGCCTCAGCCTCCGCCATCTGCGGTTCGCTCGAGTTCACGCCAGGCGCAAACCAATACACCTTCAATGGTGGCTTTTATTTCAGCCGCGGTGGCGTTTTAAATGCCTCTGGGATAACTCAGATTTTCAACGGCTCATTCGGATTCGGCAAGAGTGCCACCGCCGGAGATTTGGTTATTTACAACGCCAGCACTGTTTATTTCAGTGATGGTGGGGATGCCGGCTCCGCGACTTTCAACCTCACTAGTAACGCATCTTTTTCTGGAGGACCGTCGGCTATATCGACCGCCGGTAGTGCGACTTTCAATAACAGTGGCACGATATCTTTCAGCAAACTGACGACCGCAGCTGCAGCCACTTTCATCAATAGCGGTGGGACATCTTTCGGAGCACCTGGCGCCAGCATTAGTTTCAGGCGGTCCAATGCAGGTTCCAGCACGATCATTCTCAATGGGGGCACTGTTTTTGGTGCTCACGGAGCCCGTTTATCCTTCCGTAATTCTGCTGCGAATTCCGCCACGCTGATCGCCTATGGAGGCGCCGGCCCCAACTCTGGAGGGAGCATTCTCTTCACGAACTCAAGCGGCGGCACCGCACGGGTGGAAGTTTTCGGAAACGGCAATATCGATTTCAGCCGTGTCTTCGTTGCGAACAACACGATCGGCTCGGTGGAAGGAAATGGATTGGTCTTTCTCGGAGCGGGCAAGCTCGCCATCGGCGGCAATAATATCAACACCACATTTGCGGGCACGATTACCGAGCAGGGCGGAGTCCATCAGGGTGGCCCCGGCTCGATCAGCAAGACTGGCACCGGCACTCTGACACTCACGAGTGCGAACGATTATTCCGCTGGAACAACGGTTGAAAGTGGGTCGCTCTTTATAAATAACACGACTGGCTCCGCAACCGGCAGCGGACCGGTGAATGTGGTGGGCGGCACTTTGGCGGGAACGGGAACGATGACTGGCCCGGTCACCGTTGGAAATGGAAGTTCCGGGGCGATGCTTGCTCCCGGCGCGAGCAGTTCCATGATCGGTACGCTCACGGTGCAAGCTGAGCTTAATTTTGACGCGAACAGCAGTTACGAGGCGGAACTAGACAGCACGAATCTCGCGGCCGACAACGTGACCGCGGATGGAGTTGCCATCAGCGGCGACTCGCAGCTTCTGCTCACGGACCTTGGCGCGACCACCCGGCCCGATGGCACCTCTTTCACTCTTGTCAACAATACTTCCGGGGCGGCGATTAGCGGCACCTTTGGCAATCTGGAAGACGGCGCTACGATCACGATTGGCAGTAATACCTACCAGGCGAATTACGAGGGTGGCGATGGAAATGATCTAACGCTGACAGTCGTGCCGTAAGGTCGCCTCGGCCTTGTGGCGGCGGCCTCTGACTGCCGAAATCGCGATATGAACGCACCGATTCTGGCCGGCAGGAAGCCGCGTTCCTGGAATCCGGCAAAAACGAAGAGATCGCGACTAACGGTGGCTTCTTGAAGGGATACCCTCTGCAGCCTGGATCACCCTGGGCCGCAAGACTCGTCAGGCGAAGCTGGCTGACCTCCTACCGGAAACCGTAAACCAGCGCCCAGTGGGTGCGCTCTTCCGGCGAACTCTCCACCGCCACGATGATGAAATAACTCCCCGTCGTCTTGGGCACGAGATGGGCGGCGGCGAAATGCCCTTTCTGCCAGCTGTCGGGCTGCTCGCACAAGCTTGCCGTCGGCGTCGTAGATATGGACCGAGACTTTGGCCTGCTCCACTTCCGTGCCCATCCAAAACCAATAGTCGTTCCCCTTGAAAAGTTGTTGCCGGACCGCCTTCTTCTCCCCCACCCCGAGGTCGCCGCCCCAGTAATCTTCGCGCACCTGATAGCCTTCCTTGACGTAGGGTTCGGCTGCATTGAAGGGCAAAAGAATGTGCGTCATCGACCGAGGCGCGCGAAGCCGCGACCTGCAGGCAAGCAACGCCAGGAGGAGAAGGACGGTGCGACGAGTGGTGGAAATAAGGCGGACGCATCGGGGGCTTCATGGTTTTCGCGTGACGATGCCGTCGTCGAGACGCGAAGTGATCTCGTTGATCTTCTTCACCGATGCGGCGCGAGATGGGACTGTCCACGTCGATCAACGGTTTCACTTCCACGAGGGCACTCTTGATCTGGTCGAGCAACGGGACGTTGAATTCCGGCATGTTCGCGAGCTTGCGCTGGAAATAGTCGAGCAGATCGGGCTGATGCAACAACTCGGCGCCGTCGGCCGAAAAATGCCGGTCGACGACCGCGGTCAGCACCTGCGTGCCGCGGAGCCAGCCCCCAAGACTAACGAGCTGGGAGAGCTTCTCGTCGTGCACTTCGTTCATCGCCTGTTGCACGCTGTTCTGGGTGCGATCGAGTTCCTGGCGCACGGCCGGCCAGTTGCGCCGGTCGGCCGCTTCCGTGATCGCCTTGGCGTGGGGCACGATCGAGTTCCCCACCCCGATGCCTTTGGCCAGGCTCACGACGCGCTGCCCGATCTCTTTCACGCTCGGCGCATCCTCCGCCTGCACGGCGATGAAGCCGTCGGCGATGACCGTGCCGAGGAAGCAGCGCGATCCGCGGGCGCTCGGTGAAATTTGTTCCCTTGTTCGTGCGCACGAACTCCTTCCAATTCACGCTGTCGAGCTTGTTCAACGCGCCGAAGATCTCGTTAGGCAAAGGCACGACCACGTCGTCGATGTTTTTCGAGAGGCGTTTGCACGTCGATCCTGCGCGGCGGTTCGGCGCCGCCATGCCGCCAGAGGCAGAAGCGGCCAGCAGGCAGCCCGGATAGAAATAGTTTAACGAAAGGTCTCATCCGCAGCTTCGACTGTTGATTTCAAGAAGGTATTCAGGATTAGTTGGTCACTTTATGCAGAACCGCATCGCGGCACAAATCGCGATACCATCCCGTCTTCTGGAATCGCGACAACCATTTTCGGCGGTGGCATCGGCCGCGCATTTAGTCAGGCGCGTCATTGCCCGCTCTATGAAACTGGAACGTCTCCGGGAAATCCTGGCCCGCGCCGCGGGCAAACGCATCGCGGTGGCCGGCGACCTCATGCTCGACGAATTCGTCTGGGGCAAAGTCGGCCGCATCTCGCCCGAGGCGCCCGTCCCGGTGGTCGAAGTGACCGGCGAATCGTTTTATCCCGGCGGCGCGGCCAACGTCGCGCGCAACCTGCGCGAATTTACCGACGGCGTCTCGGTCGTCGGAACGGTCGGGACCGATAGCCAGCGGCCGGCAGTTGCTCGATCTGTTGCGCGCGCAAAAAATCGAGACCGACCTCGTCCTCGAGGATCCGCGATTTTCGGACGATCGTGAAAACGCGCATCATCGCGCGCCACCAGCAGGTGGTGCGGGTCGATCGCGAGGAGATCCGCGGGCCGGCGCAGAAACAGGTCGCGCAGGTCATCGCCGGCCTGCGCAAAATCCTGCCGCGAGCTCGACGCCTTCATTTTCGAAGATTACGGCAAGGGTTTTCTCAGTGCCGAGCTCGTTAGGCAAATTTCCGCAGATCTCAAGGCGGCCGGAAAAATCGCCACGGCCGATCCCAACCCGCACCAGTCGTCGACTGGGGCAAGGTCACCGCGGTCAAACCGAACCGCAGTGAAGCGCTGCACGCCGCCGGATTTCCCCTCACCGATCCGGTTGATCCGCCGCTGGAAGACACGGCCCTTCTCGACCGCGGGCATCCGCCTGCTTTCGAACATGGGACACGCAGATGCTCCTCATCACCCTCGGCGAGCAAGGCATGATGCTGCTCGAGCGCAACCAAACGCCGCATCACATTCCGACCAAGGCGCGCCAGGTCTTCGACGTTTCCGGCGCCGGCGACACCGCGATCGCGCTCTTCACCCTCGCGCTTTGCTGCGAGGCCTCGCCGATCGAGGCGGCGGAAATCGCCAACCACGCCAGCGCCGTGGTCGTGGCGAAACTTGGCACCGCCACCGTCACCCCGCCGAGCTGATCGCGAGCTTCGAGGATGACAACGGCGCCTAACGAATCGGCGGCGGCGGTCTTTCTCGATCGCGACGGAACGCTGATGCGCGAGGTCAATTACTGCTCCGACCCGAAACAGGTGGAAATTTTTCCCGGCGTCCCGGAAGCGCTCGTTAGGCTGAAAGCGAGCCGGCTACAAGCTGATCGTCATCTCCAACCAGGCCGGCATCGGGCGCGGCTATTTCACCGAAGCGCAATATCGCCTCGTCGAAGCGGAAGTGGCGCGCGCGGTTCTTCCCGCGACTTTCGACGGGGTTTATTTTTGCCCCGACCGCCCCGACCTCGCGACCGACCGGCGCAAACCCGCGCCGGGAATGGTCTTCGAAGCGCAACGCGATCACGACATCGATCTCGCGCGCTCGTTTTTCATCGGCGACAAGGCGATCGACATCGAATGCGGCCGCAACGCCGGCGTGCGCACGATTCTGGTCAAAACCGGCTACGGCGCGAAGGAAACGCACGCCGCCCCGGATTGGATCGCGGAAGATTTCGCTGCCGCGGCCGAGATCATTTTGGACGATAAAGCGCTGACGATCCGGGTAGCGCACGCCTCTGGTGTGCTGGCGACGGTGTTCCACCGTCGCGAACTTTCCGAGCGCTGCGACGATCGGCGCGTCCAGCAATGCCCTTGCGTCAAGCAAAGTTCGTCGCGGTGGAACACCGCGACCAGCACGCGAAACGCGTGCGCTACCCGGATGCAGTAGCACGATTGCAAGGTGCTTCCGGCCGCTGCTAGTCTTCGAGCTTTCATGACAAAAATTGTCGGCATCATCCCCGCTCGCTGGGCCTCGACCCGGTTTCCCGGGCAAACCGCTCCACCCGATCGCCGGCAAACCTTTGCTGCAACACGTCTGGGAACAATGCCGCCGCGCCACGGCGCTCGACTCCGTCATCATCGCGACCGACGACATGCGGATCGCCGAAGCCGCTTTCGCCTGGGGCGCGGAAGTCAGCCTAACGAAACCGCGACCACGCCAGCGGGACCGACCGGATCGCGGAAGTCGCAACGAAATTGCGCGGCGTCTCGCACATCATCAACATCCAGGGCGACGAGCCATTGGTCGATCCGCAGCTGATCAACCAGCTCGCGCGCAAAATGCAGCGCGACCCGAAGATCGAAATGATCACCGCGGTCCATCCCTTCGCCAATCCCGGCCGACGCGCAATCGCCGCATCAGGTCAAAGCCGTCCTCGATCGCACGGCCACGCGCTTTATTTCTCGCGCAGCGCGATCCCCTACCCCCGCGACACGACCGCGCCGATTCAATATTTCCGCCACCAGGGCATCTACGGATATCGCCGCGATCTGCTTTTGCGCTTCGTCCGCTGGAAACCGACGCCCGCTGGAAAAAGCGGAGGCACTCGAGCAATTGCGCGCGCTGGAGAATGGCGTAAACATTCACGTGGTCGTCACCAAAAGCGGCTCGCCCGGGGTGGATACGCCGGACGATGCCCGGGCGATCGAGCGCCAGCTGCTCGCCCCGTCACGGCGACCGCGCCAGGCTCGTTCTCGATGAAATATATTTTTGTAACCGGCGGTGTGGTGAGTTCGTTAGGCAAAGGCCTCGCCGCGCGCTTCCCTCGGCACCCTCCTCGAGCTGCGCGGCCAGCGCGTCCTGCTGCAAAAGTTCGATCCCTATCTGAACGTCGATCCCGGGACGATGAATCCGTTCCAGCACGGCGAAGTCTATGTCCTGAACGACGGCGCCGAGACCGATCTCGATCTCGGCCATTACGAGCGCTTCACCAATTGCGTCCTCTCCCGGAACAACAACCTGACCAGCGGCCAGGTCTACGAGAGCGTCATTCTGAAAGAACGCCGCGGCGATTATCTCGGCAACACCGTTCAGGTGATCCCGCACGTGACCGATGAGATCAAGGCCCGCATCCGGCAGGTGGCCGACCCGGAAAAAGTGGACGTGGTCATCACCGAGATCGGCGGGACGACGGGCGACATCGAAGGCTTGCCGTTCCTCGAAGCGATCCGGCAATTCATTCTCGAAGTCGGCGCGCAGAACGTCGTCAACATGCACGTCACGCTCATTCCCTACATCCGGGCGGCGGGCGAATTGAAAACCAAACCGACGCAGCAAAGCATCGCCAAGTTGCGCGAGATCGGCCTGCAACCGCAGGTCCTGATTTGCCGGACGGAACGCCCGCTCGACGCCGACGTCAGGCAAAAACTTTCCATGTTCGGCAACGTCGGTTTGAACGCGGTCATCGAGGCGCGCGACGTGCCGCACACCATCTACGAGATGCCTCTCATGTTGCACGAGGAAGGGCTGGATGAACTCGTCTGCCAGCTGCTCCACATCGAAGCGCCGCAGCCCGATCTGAGCGACTGGCGCAAGTTCGTTAGTCGCGTCATCAACCCGAAGAAGCAGGTCAAGATCGCCGTCGTCGGGAAATACATTGAACTGCAGGACGCCTACAAGAGCATCTACGAATCACTCACTCACGCCGCCGCCAGTCACGATTGCGGAATCGATTTGCGCCTGATCGACGCGGAATCGCTCGAGCACGGCGTCGATGGCCAGCTCGCCGATGTCGCGGGCATCCTCATCCCGGGCGGTTTCGGCGAGCGCGGGGTGGAAGGCAAAATTCGCGCGGCGCAATTTGCGCGCGAAAACAACGTCCCCTATCTCGGTCTCTGCCTCGGGATGCAGGTCGCGACGATCGAGTTCGCGCGCAACGTCTGCGGCATCGCGGCGGCCAACAGCATCGAGTTCGATCAGGAATCGGCTGAGCCGGTCATCTGCCTGCTCGATGAGCAGCGCAAGATTCAGAAAAAAGGCGGCAGCATGCGTCTCGGCACCTGGCCGACCAAGATCGTGCAGGGCACGCTCGCGGAAAAAATTTACAAGCATAGGGAAGTGCTGGAGCGACACCGCCATCGTTACGAGTTCAATATGAAATACCGCGCTCAGATGGAGGAGAAAGGCTTCCTCATCAGCGGCACGTCGCCGGACGGCTCGCTCGCCGAACTAATCGAGCTGCGCGGTCATCCGTTTCTTCCTCGCCTGCCAGTATCACCCCGAATTCCAGAGCAAACCGAACAAGCCACATCCGCTTTTCAGCGGCTTCATTCGCGCCTGCCTCGCGCATCAGGGCTGACGCCTGACGAATCGCGTGGCTGAGGATCCGGGGAGCGCACGCGACTCGCGTGCCCCGTTCGGCGAGTCGCCGAACGGACGGACGAGCAACCCCGAGTGCCACTGCGCAAGAGATTTTGCGCCGCCTTCCCTGTGTTTGCGGCGACTCGCCGCAAATAGCACCTGAGTCGCGTGCACTCCTCGGAATCCCGCGCAACGCGTTTAGGGAGTTAACCGTGCGCCGCGCGCCGCAATCGGTCCATGATCGCCAGACCGAGACCTTCCTCGGGTAAGGCTTCGGCTACGATGCAATCCAGATCCGCGTGATCGAGCTCGCGCAGGTAACCGAAAAGATTGGCCGCGGCTTCGCGCAAATTTCCGGTTCTGCTCAGGCGTCGGGATTTGACGAACGTCTCCGATAACGGCGCCTCGCTCCAGAGTAACGCGCCGTAACGCTTCCCTTTCGGCACCGTGATTTCTGAAATCTCGTCCGCAATCAGGAGCGGCGTCTGCGGCCGATAATGCGACTTGAGCTGTCCGGGCGATTCCACCTTCTGCTCTTCTCCCGGCCGCACTTCGCCAAACCTGGCCAATTTTTCCCGCGTAATCGGGCCCGCGCGCAGCTCGGCGATCCCGCCACCGCGCACTGCGATGACGGTCGATTCGATCCCGTGCTCGGTTGCGCCGCCATCCACGATCAACGGGATGCGACCGGATAATTCCTCCGCCACATGCGCGGCCGCAGTCGGGCTGATGCGACCGAAGCGGTTCGCACTCGGGGCGGCAATAGGCCGGCCGAAGGTTTGCGCCACCTCCGCGAAAAGCAGGTGCGCACTCATTCGCAGCGCAATTGTCTCTAGCCCCGCCGTGACAATCGACGGAACAAGATCGCTCCGCGGCAGGACGATCGTGAGGGGGCCGGGCCAGAAGGAATCGATCAATCTTTCGACGAGCGCTCGCGACGGCTCTTCCACAACCGCCAGTCGTTCCAGCCATTCCAAATCCGGCAAATGAACGATGAGCGGATCGAAACGCGGCCGTTCTTTTGTCTCAAAAATTTTCACGACCGCTTCCGCCGAGAGCGCGTCCGCTGCCAGTCCGTAAACCGTCTCCGTCGGCAGGGCGACGATTTCTCCGGCCCGCAAGAGAGCGACCGCATGGGTAATGGCGCGGGCCCGTTCGTTAGGCGTGACCGTGAGCCCGATCTCGGTTTTCACCTCAGGCGAGCTTTTCGCGCGCGCGCAACACGCTCGCCGCCGCCATCGCAATGGTCTCGCCGACCGCGGTCAGGTGCCCCATCTTGCGGCGCGGCCGCGGCTCGCGTTTGCCGTAAAGATGCAGATGCAGGTTCGGTTCCGCGAGCGCGGCCGACCAGTTGGGTTCGCCCCGACTCCAGGCGTCGCCGAGCAGATTGACCATCGCCGTCGGACGCAAAAGCGTAGTCGCGCCTAACGGCAGTCCGCAGACGGCCCGGACATGCTGCTCAAACTGGCTCGTGACGCAGCCCTCGATCGTCCAATGCCCGGAGTTGTGTGGCCGCGGCGCGAGTTCGTTGATGATCAATTCGCCGTTCCCCTTCAGGAACATCTCAACCGCGAGCAGCCCGACGAGATCGAGGCTGAGTGCCACCTCGCAGGCGAGTTTACGGGCCGCGGCCGCGATCCGCTCCGTGATCTGGGCCGGGGCCAGCGTGACATCGAGGATGTGATGGCGATGGAAATTCTCGCAAACCGGAAAGACCGCTGTCGCTCCCTTCAAACCACGCGCCACGATGACCGAAATCTCCTTCTCGAAGTCGATCACACTTTCCAGGACGCACTCTTCATCGGGCCGCTGCGCCCAGACGGCGTCGAGCTCGGTTGCCTTGTCGATCCGTTGTTGTCCTTTCCCGTCGTAGCCAAAAGCGGCCCCTTTCAAGATGGCGGGACATCCGATTGCCTTCAGTGCATTCTTGAGGCTGGCGTGGTTTGTCACGCGCCGAAACGGCGCGATCGGAAACCCGGCTCCCTGGAGAAATTCTTTTTCCCGCAGCCGGTTTTGCACAATGAGCAGAATCTCACCGCGCGGCCGGCGCAGTTGCTCCCGCGAGATCCATTCGATCGTTGCCGCCGGGATGTTCTCAAACTCGAAAGTGATCAGATCGACTGCGCGGGCAAATTGCATCACGGCCCCCTTATCCTCGTAAGGCGCGGCCGTCGCGCGATCGGCCAGTTGCGCGGCCGGACCCTTCTCTTCCGGCGAAAAAATATGAACGCGATAACCCATGCGCCGCGCGGCGATGGCAAACATCCGACCGAGCTGGCCGCCACCCATCACGCCAATGGTCGAGCCGGGAAGAAGGACTTTCTCGGGCGTCATGGCACTCTCTGTCCAAGGACCGTTTTCGTCTGGCGCTGGCGAAATTCCTGCACCGCCGCGCGCACCCTGGCGTCGTGCAGACCGACGATGCTGGCCGCAAGCAGGGCGGCATTCTTCGCGCCCGCAACGCCGATCGCGAGCGTTCCGACCGCGACTCCGGCCGGCATCTGCGCAATCGAGAGAAGCGAATCCAGTCCCTTCAGGGCACGCGATTCCACCGGCACGCCCAGAACCGGGAGCCAGGTCTGGGCGGCGATCATTCCCGGAAGATGGGCCGCGCCACCCGCGCCGGCGATGACGACCTGCACGCCGCGCTTCGAAGCGGCGCGGGCGAACTTCGCCATCAACTCCGGCGTGCGGTGCGCGGAAACGATCCGGTGTTCGTTAGGCACGCCAAGCTTGTCCAGCAGCGTGACGCAATGCCGCATCGTCTCCCAATCCGAGGCGCTCCCCATCACGACACTGACAAGAGCGGGGTTTGGTTTTCTTGTTGGCATGCAAAAATTCAGGAACGGTCATTCCTTCCCCTGAAGCGGCCAAATTGCAATCGCGTTTCGAAAACCTCGAAAGTAAACGCGGCCCGCTCTCATCTTCGGCGGCGAACGACCGCGTAAACGTTTCAACGCAGTTACTTTGGCAGAATACGTCCAAAGCCGCACTCGTGCGGATCGCCATAGTGCAAGCAACGACTGGCGGTTTACCTGCAGTTCGGTCCCGTCCTCGGTCGCGGCCGCATCGACCGCTAGCGGCGGACCAATCCCAGCTTTTCGCGAAAAGTTTGAATCCAATCGCGCCCGTGTGTGCATCTCACCCACAGAATGATCGACGATCTTCGCTTTGCCTTCCGTCAGTTATACAAGGCGCCGGCCTTCACGATCGGCGCCGTTCTCGTGCTCACCCTCGGCATCGGCGCCAACACCGCCGTCTTCAGCCTCGTGCATACGATGTTGTTCGCGCCGCCGGGCTACGCCCGGCCTAACGAACTCGTCCAGATTTTTTCGCAGGACACGAAGAACCCGAAATCGTACCGCGAATTCTCCTATCCGACCCTGGTCGACATCCGCGAACAAAACTCCGTCTTCTCCGGCGTCGCGGGCTACAACGTCGCGATGGTCGGCGTGGGCGAGAAGAACAATACGCGCCGCACCTTCGCCTCCATGGTCACGGCCAACTATTTCGACGTCCTCGGCATTGCGCCGGTCATCGGCCGCGTGTTTACGGCTGATGAAGATCAGCCCGAGCGCGTCGCCTCGGTCGCGGTCGTCAGCTATGGCTATTGGACCCGACACAATCGCGACGCCTCCGTCCTCGGCTCGGAAATCCTGATCAATGGCCGTCCTTACACCATCATCGGCGTGCTCCCGAAAACATTCACCGGCACGCTCGCGGTTCTCTCGCCGGAAGTCTGGCTGCCGCTGAGCGCTTTCAAATTCCTCGCTACCAATTCCGCAAACGATCTTAAGCAGTCTTTGACCAGCCGCGCCGGCCAGGTGCTGATTCCGATCGCGCGCTTCAAGGAGGGTGTGACCGCCCCGACCGCGGGAGCGGCCCTGAAAAACATCGCGGCAAATCTCGAGCGCGCCTATCCGGTCGAGCAGAAAGAGCAGACGTTCGTCACCGCCCCGATCTCGCGTTTCTCCATCAGCGACGATCCGCCGGATGACGGCGACCTGACGGCTATCGCCCCATTCCTGCTCGGCATGGCCGCCGTTGTCCTGCTCGTCGCCTGCCTCAATCTCGCGAACATGCTCCTCGCCCGCGGTACCGCGCGGCGGAAAGAAATCGCCATCCGCCTCGCCCTCGGAGCGAGCCGCTGGCGCGTCGTCAGGCAGTTGCTCACCGAAGGGCTGCTCCTCGCCCTCCTTGGCGGCGTCGCCGGACTTATGGTTGGTTTGTGGGCCTCCCAGCTCCTCGCCTTCTCGATGCACAATCTTCTCCCGATCGAACTGGTTTGGAACGCCGGGCCCAATCTGCCCATTCTCGCCATGACCTTTGCCTTTTGTTTGTTAGGCACGGTCACCTTTGCCCTCGGTCCTGCGCTCAAGTTGTCGCGTAACAGCGTCATCGGTGATCTCAAGGAACATGCCGGCGACGACGTCGTCCGGCGACGCTGGCGTTTTCTGCCGCGTAATCCGCTCGTCGTCGTGCAGATTGCTTTTTCGCTCGCGCTCCTCACCGCTGCCGCACTCTTCATCCGCGGCGCCAACAAGGCGGCATATCTCGATACCGGACTCCATGTCGAGAACGATCTCCTCCTCGAAGTCGATGCCAGCCTCGGCGGCATCGACCCGGTACGCGCGGAGCAGCTTTACCGCACGCTCAGTGATCGGCTCGCCGCGCTGCCCGGCGTGCAACACGTCAGCATCTCGGCGTCAGCGCCCTTCGGAATGGTCTCCCTCGCCCGCGCCATGCAACGCGCCGGCATGCACGTGGGCAAAGATGACAAGCCCGGGACCGCCGCGGAAGGCCTCGCTTACAGTTCGCGCTTCAATGCGGTCGGCGCGGATTATTTCGCCGCCATGGGAATATCGATTCTGCGCGGGCCGCAATTTCACCGTCTCGGAAGCGACCCGGGCCGACAGCCCTGCCGTCGCGATCATCGACGAAGCGCTCGCCAAAAAGCTTTGGCCCGACGGCGACGCACTCGGCCAGCAAATTCAGATTGCCGACGATGATGCGCCGCGGGCGAAACGCGATGACGGCGGC
Organism: uncultured Verrucomicrobiae bacterium; assembly: GCA_963737995.1. Taxonomy (GTDB): domain Bacteria; phylum Verrucomicrobiota; class Verrucomicrobiia; order Chthoniobacterales; family UBA10450; genus Palsa-1392. The sequence goes on along the minus strand of CAVTUV010000007.1, from coordinate 10,976 downwards.
GGCGGGATGGGGATCAACCAAGCCGGCAAAGGCAATCTGAAACCGGAGCAACCGATCGAGGTAGTCGGGATCGCGGCCATCACGCGCAGCGCGGTCTTCGAGAAAAAACCCCGCGGCACCGTCTATCTTCCGTTCGCACGCGGTTTCCAAAACAACGTCTTCTTCTTCATTCAATTCTCAGCCTTGAACAAGGCGACCATGCCCAGCCTAACGGATGCAGTGCGACGCGCCGTTCGCGAAACCGATCCCACCCTGCCGGTGCTTTCGTTGAAAACATTCCCGCAACATCTCGACTCGAACATGGAAATCTGGATCATCCGCACCGGCGCGACCCTCTTCTCCGTCTTCGGCGGGTTGGCGCTGGCGCTCGCGATCGTGGGGGTCTACGGCGTCAAAGCCTACTCGGTCGCGCGGCGCACACGTGAGATCGGCATCCGCATGGCACTCGGCGCGCAGCGCGAGGAAGTGCAATGGATGATCGTGCGCGAAGGCATCGTCATGCTCGCCGGCGGCGTCGTGATTGGCCTGCTCCTCGCGGCCGCGACCGGCCGAATCCTCTCCGGCATGTTGTATCAGGTCGGCGCGCTCGACCCGATCGCCTTCTCGACCGCGCCCCTCCTCCTCGGAGCCGCCACCCTCATCGCCACCTGGCTGCCGGCGCGCCGCGCCACGCGCATAAGCCCCATGACCGCGTTGCGCGCCGATTAGCTCGTCAGCAGGCGCAAAGTCGCCGGATCGCGTTCTCCCTGGAAATACTTGTCGAGCAACCGGTGAAAGACCGAACCTGTAGGTGACGCCTCCGCGAAAAGCGTCGCGCAGGAGCGCAGCTTCAGTTCATCCGTCGGCCCAAAGACCTCGACGGCCGAGTGCCCCTCGAGCGCGAGCAGCGCTTCCACGCAACTCGTTAGCCGTGGTCCGAGCACCGGGTGCGCGAGATAAGTCCGCGCCTCCGCCAGGCTCTTGATCGCATATCGCCGCGACATCGCGCTCGAGCCGAGTCCTTCGATCTGCGGAAAGATGTACCACATCCAGTGCGAGCGTTTTCGGCCGGCCATGATCTCTGCGAGCGCTCGCTCATAATCGCCCGCCTGCGCGCGAACGAACCGCTCCAAGTCATACGAGTCGTGAGCTCCCACCTTTTCTATTCTAGTGTAACTTCAAGTTCTGATACAGAGTCGCTCTCGTGATCCTGGGCAAGCGGAAGCTTGCCCCTCCGGAGGGACGAGCTTCCGCTCGTCCAGATTCTGCAACGCGTGCTGATTCAGCAGTTAGACTGCACCAGAAAGATTATTCCCCCGCCCCGATCGGCGAGCCGTCGGGAATCCGCGCCGGCTTCGGAATCTTGAGCGCGTTTGGATCGCGCCGGAATTGATCGATCTGGGAAAGCAGATAGGCATTCTGCGCCATCTCCGCAGGATCATTCGAGGAGCGCGTTTTCCATCTCGTTTCCAAATCGCTCACCCGCTGCAAGGCAAAGGCGTTCACCTGCGGCTCGGTCTCTCGATTGAGCGCAAGTTGCAGGAGATGATTCAGGAACTGTTTTTCCAGCGCGCGCGAGATTTCTTTTTGCGGGCCGGTCTGATTGGCGCCGCGCTCAGCAGTTTGCAAAATCGCGTCGAAAAGCTCGTTCAACGAAAGCCGTCTTGGCGCGTTCGCGTTTTGCGCAACGATCCGGGAAAGCCGCTCCGGGTTGAGCAGCAAATCGAGCTCGGTATTGATCCAGCTCTCCGCCGCGGCTTGCGGATCGAACACCAGTCCATCATGGGAATCGAATGACTCGCGATCGCGGGGATAACCGGGCGGGCGCGGCGGCAGAAGCGCGACCAGCTTCGCCGGCATCTCGAGAAAATCGGGCCGCAAAGTTTGCAAGCACCGCGGCGAGCGCGGCGCGTTGTTGGTCCAACGGAATCGGCTCGTTAGGCCTGGCCGTCGAACCGCGCGCCGCGTAAGTGTAGTTCACGCCGCCCATCAGTTTCGTCGCGGCTTCCGCTTGGAAACGGTGCATCAGGTAAACCGGCACCAGCACGTTTTCGAGGGTCGCCATGCGGCGCCGCCGGGCGGGATGTTTTTCTCGCTCAAGCGATTCAAGGCGAGCGCGCGCACTTTGATCAGGCGATTCAATTCGTCCGTCGCCGAGGCGCCGCTGTCCCACAAGTGCGCGAAGGGATCTGCGCTTCCCGGCGGCCGCGCATCGGCATCGGTCAGGTAACGAAAACCTTTCGCGATATTTTCCTGCAAAATGGCCGCGAGCCCGGCCGACTCACTCGTCCCGCTCGGGAAATCCTGGTAACCGTAAAGGATGGTGCGCTTGTCCCACGCGCCGATCCCGGTCGCGTAGGCTTGGCTCAGATCGATGTTCCCGTTTTCATCGATCGTCACGACGCGGCGGCGGATAATCCATCACCGAGGCGCGATCCTGTGTGCTGGCGGCAAAGTTATGCTGCAAGTCCAAGCGTGTGACCGACTTCGTGCGCCGCCAGTTGCCGCAGCCGCGCGAGCGACAACTCCAGCAAGCGCGGATCGGGCGTCGGCCCGTTCGTATAGGCCTCGACCAATCCCTGCGCGATGAGAAAATCCTGCCGCATGCGCAGTGAGCCTAACGACACGTGACCCTTGATGATCTCACCCGTCCGCGGATCGATGATCGATTTGCCGTAAGACCAGCCGCGCGTCGAGCGATGCACCCATTCGATCACGTTGTAGCGCAGGTCCATCGGATCGGCTCCTTCCGGCAGCTCCTTTACCTGGAACGCATTCTTGTAACCGGCCGCTTCAAACGCCTGGTTCCACCACGAGGCGCCCTCGATCAGCGCCGACCGGATCGGCTCCGGCGCGCCGCGATCGACGTAGTAAACGATCGGCTGCACCGGCTCGCTCATGGCTGCGTTCGGATCCTTCTTGCGCAAGCGATGGCGCGTGACGAAACGTTTTATCAGCGGCTCCTGGATCGGCGTCGCGTAATCGGCGTAACTCATCAGGAAATAGCCGGCAGCGCGGATCGAAGACGCGCGGTTGATATTGCATCGTCGGGCAACTCGACGAAGGAATGATGCTCACGCACCGTCACCGCCTGCGGAGCCGGCGTGACGGATCGGATCCACTCGCCCTCCGGTTCACCGGCAAAAGTCAGCGTCGCTTCAATCTCTGTGTTCTTCGGGAAATTTTTTGTGAACGGGAGATAGATCGCCGACCGCGCGTCATCGACTTTGTATTTCCCTTGTTTCTTCTCCTTCAGCTTCTCCGCAACGCCGTGAGCGTCATTCAACAGAAACGGCGTCGCATCGACCAGGACGCGGCCATTCTCCTCCGCTTCCATTTTGAATCCCCAAAGCACCGAGCGAGCAAACGCTTCTTCGACTGCGCGCTGTTCATCGACGTTCTTTGTGACCGCGCGAAAGGCGAGATTCCGCTCGACCAGCAAAACCTTCGGGCCCGACGCGCTCGAATCTTCACCAGGTGCTCCGGACTCGCCGTTTCGCTCTCGAGATCGCCGAACTGTCCGCGATCCAAGTCCGATGTCGTTCGAGCCGACGCCTGCCGCGAGCGACACGACGTAGAGAAACTCCGAGTCGAACTTCGAAATCTCGAGCCAGACTTTCCCAGCGCGCGCATCCCAGTAGATATTGAAAAACCCCGGCATCGCCTGCATCCCGCGCGTCTTCTGCGCGATCGTCGGGAGCGCTTTGTTCTCATCCTCGCTCTCCTTCTCTTTTTTCGCCGCCGGCGCGGCTTGCGAAACGAGAATTCCGAGAGCGATGGCAAAGAAAAGACGGCGCATATCGATCGGCACTGTAGCAGGCCGCCGCTAGCGCGGCATCAAAGTCGCGTAATCCCGCCCCGTCGCACCGCTTCCCACCGCTTCCTTTCTGCGTCCGCCCCAGCGGGCTCCTTTTTTTGTACGATTCACGCTGCCCCCTCCCCCCGTAATATCTTGGCGGGCCGATTTCGCCCGCGTAAATCTCTTTACGCATGATCTGGGCAATCTTCGTCATTCTGGCGCACTCGTTAGGCGCGCTCACGGCGGTGCGTGCGATCATGGATACGCGCACGGCGCAGGGCGCGATCGCGTGGGCGATCATCCTGCTCCTCTTTCCGTATGTGAGCGTGCCGGCATACTGGGTTTTCGGGCGCACGAAGTTTCACGGTTATATCTCGAGACGGCGCGATGAGCTGCTCAAGACCAGCACCGTCGCGCAACGGCTGCACACGCAACTGATCGAGCGTCAGTTGCTCGCGGAACCCGATCGCGAACAGGAGTTGCTCATCGAGCATTTGGCCAAGGCGCCGCTTACCGCGGGCAATGACGTCGAGCTCTTAATCGACGGTGACGCGACCTTTCGCTCGATCTTCGAGGGCATCGAGGCGGCGACAAAATATCTGCTCGTCGAGTTTTACATCCTGCGCGACGACGGCCTCGGTCGAAGATTTCAGCAGGCGCTGATCGCGAAAGCGAAGGCGGGCGTGCGCGTCGCAGTGCTCTTCGACGAGATCGGGAGCAAACATCTGCCAGTGCGTTATCAGGAGGAATTGCGCGCGGGCGGGGTGGAGATTCATCCCTTCAATACCCGGCAAGGCCCTTCCAATCTTTGGCAACTGAATTTTCGGAATCATCGCAAGATCGTGGTCGTGGATGGCAAAGCGGCCTGGGTCGGCGGATTAAATGTGGGCGACGAATACCTTGGGCTCGGGAAAAAGCTGCGCCCCTGGCGCGACACCCACGTGAAAGTGACGGGGCCGGCCGTGCTTGGGGCGCAATTCGGATTCTACGAGGACTGGCATTGGGCGACGCAGAAGTTTCTCGAGCTGCGCTGGGAAGCGGAGCCTGCGCAGTCTGGCGCGCGCCGCGCCGCCTTGTGTCTGACTTCGGCGCCGTCCGATCCCCTGGAGACATGCACCTTGTTTTTCCTGCACGTCGTGAACCGCGCCAGGCAGCGCCTCTGGATTGCGAGCCCCTATTTCATCCCGGACGAGCAATTCATCAGCGCGCTGCAACTGGCGGCGTTGCGCGGCGTGGATGTGCGCCTCCTGATTCCCGACATATCCGACGGCCCGCTCGTTGCGTTATCGAACTGGTGCTGCACCGCCGGCCTCATGAATGTGGGCGTAAAGGTTTTTCGCTACCCGGGATTTACGCATCAGAAGGTGATGCTGGTGGACGACGATCGCGCGACCGTGGGCACGGCCAACTTCGATAACCGCTCTTTCCGGCTGAACTTTGAAATCACCGTGGCCGTGATGGACAAGGACTTCGCGGCAGAAGTCAGGCGCATGCTGGAGAATGATTTCGCACGGTCGCACCAAGTCAGCGACGGTGAAATCGCCGGGCGCGGCTTCTGGTTTCGTTTCGGCACGCGCGCCGCGCGCCTCCTTTCGCCCGTGCAGTAACAACTTTCTCGTGAACTCACCCGTGCGAAAGCGCTGTTGCGCCTTCCTCACCCTCGCAGACTCGACCGGCTTTGTTATCGATGACGAATTGGCCTACCCGCCGCTGGCTGCCCTCGGCTGGCGTGTCGATGCGATCTCTTGGCGGAGACCTCAGGTCGATTGGCACGCCTACGACGCGGTCGTGATCCGATCCACGTGGGACTACGTCAACGATCCGGACGCGTTCCTCGACGCCCTTGCCGAGATCGAGCGCTCCGGCACGCCGCTCTTCAACGCACTCGATCTCGTCCGCTGGAACCTTCGTAAGACTTACCTCCGCGACCTCGCCGAGCGCGGCGTCCCGGTCGTGCCGACGATTTTTCGTGAGCAACTCAATCCTGGCGAGCTGCCGGCCTTACTCGAAGAGGTCGCAACGGCGGAAGTCGTGATCAAGCCGGTTGTGGGATTGAATGCCCGCGGTGCCTTCCGTCTCGACGCCCAGACCGTGCGCAGCCGGGACGGCGAGCTTACTGCTTACTACGCGAACCGCTCCTTAATGGCGCAGCCGTTTCTATCCGCGATCACAACGGAAGGCGAGTTCTCATTGCTCTACTTCAATGGCGAGCATAGCCACACCATCCTGAAGACGCCGAAGGCAGCCGATTTCCGCGTCCAGGAGGAGCACGGCGGAGTGATCCGCGCCGTCGAAACCGAGGATGCGTTGCGCGATGCTGGCGACGCCGCGCTACGCGCCATCGGCACGGTGCCGCTCTACGCCCGGGCGGACTTCGTGCGTGCGAATGATGGGAGCGGATACTGGCTGATGGAGCTGGAACTCATCGAGCCGTCGCTCTACTTGCGCATGGCTCGAGGAGCGCCCGAGCGCTTCGCGCGTGCCTTGCACGAGCGCGTAATTCGCTCTGCACCCGTGCCTGATTGAGCCCAACAACGGGCCCTACCTCATGCTAGCGTCCGAGCGATTCCGTGAAGACGCCCGCGCGAAACTGTGCAAGAACGTCTTCGGCATGACGGTGTCCTTCATGTCGACCGCTTAAAGCGGTCAAGACCGAATTGTTGGGCAAAAGAAAAGGCAATTCCCCTCAGGATCTCTCTTCGGCGACATATTCGCTCTTACGGCTGACAAAACCAGATGATTAGCGCACGAGCAGGTCCAGCTTGCGCACATCCAGACCAGCGTCGCGGTAGTACTTTCGAGTCAGTTCCAGAAGAGTAAATCCGTCTTCGTAAGCGGCAAAGCCACCATTGACCGCCTTGTCCAGATAGATGAGGCCGCCACCGACTACGAAGAGCGCCATCATCGGCTCGGGTGAGTCCTCAGTGATGACGAGCGTGTGAGCCTCGCCGGCGGGTTCGTAGATGTAGGTTCCGGGCTTTGCAACCCAGTCATGCTCCAGGTATCGCCAGTGGCCACGCATCGTGTAGCCATGAACGGTGCCAACGTGATAGTGCGTTCCCACCATGGAGCCGGGGAGACCTTTCAGAACAACGCTGAATCCTCCGGTCGTGACGTTGAATGAGCAGGGCTGGAACCAAACACCATTCGCGTACGGAACCCAGTGACGGTCGTCTTCCAGGTTAGTGTTGGTAATGAAGTGTTCACGGCTCCTCCGATTCGGATCGACGCCGTCCGTGTGACTGTTGAAGGCAGTGATCGGCATGCTGCACCCTACGGCGTCGCCGGCGGTCTGCAAAAGCACTTCCGCGCGATGAACATCGCAGGCGCGGCTTGACATCGCCCGGGGCGGCGAGCGACAAGAGCGCCTGATGCAATCGCCCAAGCGCCTTTTCTCCGCGGCTCCGGAGGGAACGGCCGTGCTGTTCTTCATTCAGATCTTCGCGACGCTCGGTTTCGCCGTCCTTTACTCGACGCTGGTCCTCTACGCGACGAAGCATCTCCAGCTCTCGGTGAAAATGGCCACGACGCTGATGGGCGTGTTTGGCGCCTTCAACTACGGCCTGCACCTCTTCGGCGGCTACCTGGGCGGTCGTTTCCTCTCGAACCGCAACCTGTTCGTCGGGGGCATGGCGCTGCAGGTCATCGGCTGCGCCTGCATCGCGACCGGCACGCTCGCGCTCTTCTACGTCGGCCTCGCCCTCTTTCTTACCGGCAGCGGCCTCAACGTCACCTGCATCAACATGATGCTGACGCAGCGTTTCACCTCGGACGACCCGCGCCGCGAGGGAGCCTTCCTCTGGAACTACGCCGGCATGAACGTCGGATTCTTCGTCGGGTTCTCCGTCGCGGGCTACTTTCAGGGGACCCAGAGCTACTCGAGCCTCTTCATCTTCGCGACGCTCGGAAACTTCGTCGCCATCGTCCTGGCGGCATTCAACTGGAAGACGCTGACTGACCGCAACACGCCGCTGCTCGACGCGACGCCGAAGCAGTTCCGGCTGCGTCAGCTCGCCGGCCTTGGCATTCTCATCGGCCTCGTCCCCCTCGTGTGGTTCATGCTCCAGCGGCCCGGCGGGACCGAGACGCTCATCAAGGCGATCTGCGCCGCGGTCGCGCTCACGCTCATCTACCTCACGCTCCGCCACCGGGATCGCCGCGAGCGGCGTAACATGACGGCCTACCTGATTCTGACCATCGGCTCGCTCATGTTCTGGTCGCTCTACCAGATGGCGCCGAGCGGTCTGCAGCTGTTCGCGGTCAACAACGTCAACCTGATGGTCGGCGTCCGTGAACATTCAGCCGCAGTGGATTCAAAACATCAACACCGTCTGCATCGTGGTCGGCGGGCCGCTGCTCGCGGCGCTGTTCACCCGCATGCGCGCGCGTGGGTGGAGCATCGACATCCCGAAGCAGTTCGCGACGTCGCTGCTCTTGATGGCGCTCGCCTTTCTCATTCTGCCGGTGGGCATCAAGCTGGCCGGCGCTGACGGCAAGAGTGCCTTCGTGTGGCTGTTCGCGAGCTACGTGCTGCAGAGCATCGGTGAGCTGCTCATCTCTCCCGATCGGCTACGCGATGATCGGCAAGCTCGCGCCGAAGCAGTACCAAGGCGTGATGATGGGCAGCTGGATGCTCGTGACCGGCCTCGCCTCGCTCTTCGCGGGCGACTTCTCGGGCATGATCCCCGAGCCGACCGGCACCACGGCGGCCGTGACCAATGCCGGGTATGCGAAGCTTTTCGCCGAGCTCGGCGCCGGAAGCCTCGTGGTCGGTGTCGCGCTCGTCGTGCTCATTCCATTCCTGCGCAGGCTGATCACCGACAAGGCGGAGACAACTCCCGCCGAAGCGCTCACCCCTGCCGGTCCCGCTCCTGCCGCAGTGTGAAATCGCCGGACCAGAGTCGAGATCACTGCTGATTAGTCCGGCGCTTCATTCTCCGCAGAAGGCAGAAAAGAGTCTTGACAAGACCAATCGATTTCGGCGTGCTACACAGGTGCGAAGTGTGCCCCCGGCCAAGGCGCCTTAGGAAGGCCAGAGAGTCACAGTGGGCTTGCATTGATTTCTTCGGACAGTGAGGAAGGGATCAATTCCTTTAGTTTAGTTGTTTAGTTGGGATTCAAAGGTGATGGGGCTGCGGTAGGCAAGACTGGAGTGCAGTCTGGTGCGGTTATAGAAGGTTTCGATGTAGTCGAAGATGGCGGTGCGGGCCTCGGCGAGGGTGGCGAAGCGGTGGTGATAGACCAGCTCGTATTTGAGGCTGCTCCAGAACGACTCGATAAAGGCGTTATCGTAGCAGTTGCCGGGACGACTCATGGAAGCGAGCAGGCCATGCTCGGCCAGGACCTGGCGGTAAGCGGCGCTGGCGAACTGACTGCCCCGATCGGAGTGGACGATGAGGGTTTTGCCGGCTGACGTTGGCGCAGGGCCATGCGCAGAGCGGCGATGGTGAGTGGAGCATCGAGGATCGGACTCATGGCCCAGCCGACCACCCGCCGGCTACAGAGATCGAGGACTGCGACCAGATACAACCAGCCCTGGCCGGTCAGGACGCCGGTGGCATCGGTGACCCAGACTTGGTTGGGACGACGGACTCTGAAGCCTTGGAGACGGTTCGGCGCGATCGGTCCGCCATGACGGCTGTCGGTGGTGGCATGGCGATACTTGGAGCGCTGCCGGGCAAAGAGGCGTTCGGCACGCATGAGCCGGGCGATGCGATTGCGCCGTCCGGGACAACCGAGCACATGGGCCAGGCGCGGACTGCCATAGGTCTGACGACTGCGCGCGAACTCCTCCCGGATCCGCGCCCGTAAGAAGCTGCTCTCGAGCTGACGCGGGCCGGGCTCGTTCGCGCCGCTCTTTCCAGTGGTAATAGCCGCTGCGCGAGACCAGCAGGGCCTCGCATAACCAGGCTACCTTTGTATTGGCCGCTCATCGCTTCGATCCGGGCATACCTCTGGGCGGCACTTCGGAGAGGATGCCCAGTGATTTTTTTAGCACTTCACGCTGCTCCAAGAGCTTGGCGTTCTCCGCGCGTAAACGCTGGTTCTCCGCCTCCAACTCCTCCAGGCTGCGCCGCGGCTTGCGCCCGCCTCCAGACTCATCAGGCACTCGCTCCGTGCGCGCCCAGCGGTAGAGCAGCGGCGGGCGGATTCCCAGCTCCGCCGCCACCTTCGCCGCGCTGCGGCCGCTCGCGCGCCACAACGAGAGCGCCTCCTGCTTGTATTCCTTCGTGTAGCTCGTTCTCTCACGAGCCGGTTTGCTGATCTGTGTTTTCATGTGGGCTCCTCGGGTTTTTGACCCCAAGCCCACTGTCCGTCAAATCAGGGCAACCCCAGAGCGAAGCCACCAACCAATCGCCTATGAAAGCAAAACTTCTCCTCTTAACCCTCGGGTTTGGTGTCAACGCCCTTCGCTGGCAGCGCCACATGGAGCTCCAATCCAACCAGCGGAGACTGGAACACGGCCGCGAACTGGACGCCCGCGGAAGTCCCCAATAGTCTTGCCGATATTGCCACCTTCGGCACCTCGAGCCGTCTTGCCGTCTCTAACTCGGCAAGGACGTTCGTGCACAGCATCGTTTTCGATTTCCGGGGCGAGCAGCTTTACAATTACCTCTGCCGCGACCGCATCTTTGAGGATTGGTGCGGGCGGGATCGTGAATAACTCCGGGCTGCCACAAAACGTTGTTAATCAGGTCGACAATAGGTTCAACCTGGGCACCCTCACCTTTGGCGGTGGAGCAATCATCGGGGACATGGTGACGGTTACGAATAGAGGCGCATCAAGGCTCAACGGCGACGGCGCGCAGATTAACTTCTTCAATCACTCCAGCGCGGGCAGGGCAACGCTGGTGAACGAGTTGGCGACGGGTTACGCCGGAGCGAAAATGGACTTCTACGATACCTCCTCCGCGGCTGGGGCGTCTTTTATCGACCAGGGCTCGCTTGGTCAAACCTACGGTGGCAGAATAAATTTTCACGACAACAGCACTGCCGCCCAGGCGACTTTCGACGTGCAAGGCGCTGTCTACTCTTTTTCCGGCGGAGGCACGGTGAACTTTTACGATAATTCAACTGCGGGCAACGCTACTTTTACGCTGGACGGTGGCACGACCTACCAAGGCGTCGGCGGAGTGATCTCCTTTAACAATAGCTCTACGGCAGGTAACGCCCACTTCACGGTAAATGGGGGAACCTT
>CAVTUV010000006.1:0-79153 GCA_963737995.1 uncultured Verrucomicrobiae bacterium | reverse complement strand
TGAAGCAACGCCTCGGCATCGCTCAGGCGCTGATTAACGATCCCGCGCTCCTGATCGTCGACGAACCGACCGCCGGACTCGACCCGGAGGAGCGGGTGCGATTTCGCAATGTCCTTTCCGAGATTGGTTTTGGAAAGCTGGTCATTCTTTCGACCCACATCGTGTCCGACATCGAATCGATCGCGACCGAGATCGCGGTGCTGAAGAACGGCGCTCTCCTCACGATCGGCGCGCCGGAAAACCTGCTCCATGGCTGCGCCGGCAAAGTCTGGCGCGCAGTGGTATCTTCCGAGGAGTTCGACCGGTTGCGCACGACCTTGAAAATATCGAGTGCGGTCCGCAAACCCGATGGCGTTCACATTCGCTTTGTCGGCCCGGCATCGAACCTCGCCGCCACCGTCGCGGAACCCGAACTGGAGGACGCATTTCTCTATTTGATGAACTTTGCTGCGACGGAAGAAAGAACGCCATGAGTGGCAGCCTCGCTCGCATCGCGGCCATTATGCGGGTCGATTTCCTCGTCCGGTTCCGGCGCCTCTCGACGGTGATCGTGTTCCTGCTCCTGAGCGCCTTTGCCTATGTCTGGATTCCCTCGCCTGCGACCGGCCGCACCCTCATTCAAATCAACGCGCACCGCGCGATCTACAACTCGGGCGCCATCGGGCTCGGGACGGCGTCGTTAGGCATGATGTTTGTCGGCTTGTTTGGCTATTACGTGATTTCGAACGCGATCCGCAAGGATGTCGTCTCGCGCTGCGGCCTCGTCGCGGCCTCGACCCCGATGCGCTCGGGTGAATACCTGCTCGGGAAATTTCTCGGGAACGTTTTCTTTCTCACCACTTTTCTCGCCGGCTTCATGCTCAGCTCGATGGCGATGTTGATCGTGCGTGGCGAAGCGCCACTCGAACCGCTCGTTTTTCTCGAGCAATATCTGCTTCTCACGCCGGCGGCTATCGTTTTCGTCTCGGCCATCGCGGTCTTGTTCGAATCGATTCCGTTGCTCTCCGGCAAGCTGGGCGACGTCGCTTACTTCTTTTTTTGGATGACCACCATCGGTCTCGCCGTAGGCAACGAAGCGAACCACGGTGGAATGAGTTGGGCGCGCTATTTCGATTTTACCGGCTTCGGATTCATGATCGATCAGCTCGCGCACACGCTGCACACGAACTCGGTATCGATCGGCGCGTCGTCCTTCGATCCGCACAAAACGCCAATTGTCTTTCCGGGGCTGCGGCTGACCCGGGACTGGGTGCTGCCGCGTCTTGTTTCGACGCTCGCTCCGCTCGTCTTCCTGCCGCTGGCCGCGCTTTGCTTTCACCGCTTCGATCCGACGCGGACGAAGCAAACGTCCGAAAAGTCGAGCCGGAACTGGATTGGGCGATTGCAGAATATCTTCAAGCCGCTGAGCCGACGAGTTGTGGCGGCGCTGATGCGGCCGGTGCGCGGCGGCTCGTTTCTGGCTGCGATCTGGAGCGATGCGGTGCTCACACTCACTCTCAATCCGCTCGTCGTCGTCGCTTTCGTCGCCATCACGATCGCGACTTTCAGCGCCTCGCTCGCCGGCGTTCTGCCGATCGTTTTCGCAACTCTGGCCATCGTCTTTTCGGATGTAGCGACGCGCGACGTGCGGGCCAATACGATCGCCAACCTGCAGGCCACGCCGCGCCTGCGGGAAAATTTCGTCTGGTGGAAACTTGGGGCGACTTGCCTTCTTTGCTTCGTCTTCTGCGCCGCGGCGATTTTTCGAACTGCGTTACTCGGTGCATCGCCGCTCCTTGCGTTACTGGTCGGAATGGGGTTTGTCGCAGCAATGGCCACCTCGTTAGGCGTGATGACGGCGAACGCTAAGACGTTCATCGTCCTCTTCTTGAGTTTCTGGTATCTGGTGGTGAACGATCGCGGCGCGAATCCGTGGCTCGATTTCGCCGGCTTTTACCGCGGCGGAGACGGAAAAACGATGGCAGCCTACGCGATCGCGAGCATCGGCGCGCTTTTGCTTGCGCAGGTCTTCTATCGCAGGCGTCTGGCGCGAGCCTAACGACGATGCCGGGCCGGTGCGGCGGCAACGTTTTTCCACGCTTGCCGCAACAGAGGGCGCATTCTGGCCGCAGTGGTGGCCGCAAGGACGACGACCGTGCTGCCACTGCGACCCCAGGCGCCGGCCGCCGGCCGGAACGTTGCGGGCTCAGCGCGGAGGACCTCTGCCTGTTGCTCCGGGCTGAGCTTGACCATTCCCCAGCGATCATCGGGATATCCGAGGGTCGCGAAGATCTTGTTTTGGACACGAAAATCAGGATGGCGAAAATGCGCGCGTTCCACCACCTCCGGCAGGCTGAGGGCGAGTTTGCGGAATTGATTAGCAGTCATAGGCGGAGCGTGATGATGAAGACCGCAGTCAAATCGCAATCAGGCAGCGACGGCAATGGCAAAAGCGATAAAGACGCAGATTGCGACCATCAAGAGCAACGCGGCGATGAAGACAAGATCCGCGAAACGCTCGACGACATGCATGCGGCGCCGGCCGCGGCTGCGCAGCGCCCAGTAGGCAGAGAGACAGGCGAGGAGAAACAGGATTGCGTCGATCGCGAGAAGATTGTCGGCCACGGTGTCTGCCTTGCGCAGCGCGATCACGACGCGCAGCAAGCCAATCACGGTCAGGCAAACGCCGACCATCCCGGCCGAGACGGTGAAAATATGAATGGAGATGTCCTCCTCCAAATGCACATTTGACCCTGCTTTCGCCATGGAGAAACGCTACAAGGCATCGTCTGAATAGCCAGCGGAGGGACGCGCCGCGGCGAGGCCCTCCGCGGAAGCGTCCTTAGCGGCGGAGGGTAAAGCGATTGTTAGGCGTTTCCCAGAGACGCAGGCGCATGACGCGATCTTCGAGCTGCGCATTAAACTTCGGCCAGAGCGTGCGCACGATGTTTTCGCCCGTCGAAGGTTTTTCCCGGAATTCCTCCGTTTCGAGATCGAGATGCTTGTCCTGCCAGGGCTGAAGGGCGCGGTCGATGCCGTGGCGGAGAGAAAGGAAGTTGTAGAGCGTTCCGCTGCGCTCGTCGTACGACCCGCCGATCGTCGCCTCGGTCAGATAACGGTGGCCGTGCCCGCGCGGGTTATTGCATTTGCCGTAGAGCGCGACGTTCTCGGCCGCGGAAAGACCGGGCGCGTGCAGACGGTGCGCGGCGCTGAAGGCGCGCTGCATCCCGAGGAAGTAGTTACCGTCGTTCCAATACTCCGCGAAAAAATCTTCGCGTTCATGCAAACGCAGCCGGTGAATCGGCAGCACGGCGGCGACGCGGGCGTGAAGATATTGCGCAAGGTTTTCCGTGGTTTTTGGTCGATTCGTTAGGCCGGGGACTTCGCGATTAAGGTTTTTGTGATCCAATTCTGTTCGCAGTGAATCGAGGCAGCGCGCGAGCTCGGTATATGGGACGTTCCCGTCACGAAAGGTGAAGCGCGCTCGATAATGATGCCCGTGTCCGTGGGGCGAACTCGCACTCCCGAAAAGTGTTTCATTTTCGGCCGCACTCAGATGCGGCGACATCGTCTGGCGCGCGGCTGAAAACTCGAACCAGTAGTTGGCCTCGCTCAAACCATCGGCGTAAATCGTCGCGCTTCGCTCCGGAGTCTCGACCAGATGGCAGGCAACCAGCTTCGCCTCGAGATCACTGAAGAGCGGTTCCACTTCGACGAAGAGCTGGCCTGCGATGTTTTCCGCGGTCGGCGCGACCTCGCGGAAATGCGGATGGTCTTCGTTCAGGAATTTGTGGTCGAAGCGCTGGTGCAGGACGCGTTCCACCCGCGCTTTGATCTCACTGATGTTGACCAGCATGCCGTTGGCCGCGTTGACCTCGCCGGTGAAGACAAAATAAGCGACATAATTCCGTCCGGTTCCGTAGCAGGCGGCGGTCTCGGGTCCGAAGGCGGCGAGATTTTCGGCCTCCGAGCAACCGGCGGCGACGAGGCGGCGCGAAGCGGAAAACTCGAGGCGCTTGCTGACCGTCAAGAGCATGTCAAGCGGCGGTTGTAGCCGAGATGGGTGATCCCGTGTGTGTTTAGCGTGGGCGCAAGATAAGGCATGTCATCTCGCCTGAGGTGAGCTGGCGGAGCGCGCCGAGGGACATCCCAACGGTTTTGGCGGGTCTGCTTTGGGGTCTAACTGCGGCAGGGCTTGGGTGAGGTCCCTCTCCGTCCTGCGGCGGATCGGGATGACAAGCAGCGGGCGCGACGGATGCGCAAGCTCAGTCGCCTCGATGGGACGCCAAGCGCTTGATACAAAAAATGACAACAAAAGAGCCGAATTTTTGTGCCGCCGCGCTCGTGGCCAGGCGACACTGGAGGGCAACGCTCCGTCGTTGCCGTGTTTCCGGGTCTGACGGCTGAGGTTAATCAAACACGGCGACGACGGAGCGTCGCCCTCCAGCGCGTTCCCGTTCTCCGCGATCGGTCTCGTTGGTTTGAGGTCGAAGACTTCATTAAACACACACCTGATCCCGGCCGGCGAATCGCTCGGCTTCGCCCCGGGGCAAATGCAGCCGTTAGACCGGCCGGAATCACCGATTCCGGCTACAACGGAGGCGATCCTCATTTGAGGAGCTCAAGGAACTCGCTCCGGGTGCGCGCGTCTTCCTTGAAAACGCCGAGCAGGCAGGAAGTCTTCATGACGGAGTTCTGTTTTTCCACTCCGCGCATCATCATGCAGAGATGCTTAGCCTCGATCACCACGGCCACGCCGGCCGGATGCAAGGCCTGCATGAGCGCGTCGGCCACCTGGGTGGTGAGCTGTTCCTGGATCTGGAGGCGGCGCGCAAAAACGTCAACGATCCGCGCAACCTTGGAGAGCCCGATGACCTTGCCGTTAGGAATGTAAGCGACATGGGCCCGGCCGATGAACGGGAGGAGGTGATGCTCGCACATCGAGTAAAGCTCGATGTCTTTCACCATCACGATCTCGCTCGCATCGGAATCGTAGATTGCGCCGTTGACGACCTCGTCGATGGATTGGCGGTAGCCCTGAGTTAAAAACTCAAAGGAACGCGCGGCGCGTCCGGGAGTTTTGAGCAGGCCCTCGCGCTGACGGTCTTCGCCCACGGCACCGAGGAGATCGCCAAAGACGCGCTCCATTTCGGCGAGACGATCAGTCTCGAGCTGGTTGGGCTTCCTCGTTAGGCGTTCCGAAGTATCGAATTTGTTATCCTGCACGACGAGAGTTTAGCTGCCCGAAAGGGTGAGGACAAATCGTCCCGTGGGACTCGGCGCGGAAAAAAACGTTTGTCATCCTGAGCCGCGAGGACGGCGAAGGACCTCGCAACTGCGGGTAGCGCACTTCTTTCGGGATAAAGCGTGAATTACAATTGTGAGGTCCCGCGCCGTCTTCGCGGCTCGGGATGACAAGTTGGGAAAGCGCGCGCGAAACGGCTACCCGCCATGTCCGCAGCTTTAATTAATCCAACCAACTGAGCGGGTATTTCTCGTCGTCGAGGTTAACGGCCTGTTCGGTCAAATCGAGGGTGTGCTCGGTATCGAACATGACCGCGAGTTCTTCCGTGCGCAGCGCGTCCTTGCTCGCCATGATGGTGCCGGGATGCGGTCCGTGCGGGATGCCGCGCGGATGCAAGGTAATCGAGCCGGCTTCGATGCCGCGACGGGAACCGAAGTTTCCGCGCACATAGAACAAAACTTCGTCGGCCTCGACGTTGTCGTGCACCCACGGAATCTTGACCGCCTCCGGGTGGGTATCGAGCAGGCGCGGAGCGAAGGTGCAAACGACATAGCCGCGAATCTCGAAGGTCTGATGAATCGGCGGCGGCTGATGGACCGTGCCGGTAATCGGTTCAAAATCGGCCGCGTTGAACGTGAACGGATAGACGTAACCATCCCAGCCCAGCACATCGAAGGGATGATGCGCGTTCACCACTTTGGTCAGGCGCGGGCCGTCTTTGACCAGAATTTCCACGTCCTTGTCGCTGTCGATCGTGATCAGTTCGGCCGGGCCGTGGAAATCTCGTTCCGAGTAGGGAGATCCCATCTTGATCTGGCCCTCGTGATTGAGGTAACGGCGCGGAATTCGGACCGGGCCATTCGATTCGAGAATCAAATAATCTTCCTTCTTCGGATCATCCGGCACGAGTCGATAGGTGATGCCGCGCGGGATGACGATGTAGTCTTCGGCCCGATATGGCAGTTTTCCAAACGGACTTTCGAGCACGCCCTCACCCTTGAAAACGAAGATGATTTCATCCGCGCCGCCGTTTTTGTAATATTCGTAGTGCGCGTAATTCTTCTCCGGCTTGCAGCGGTAGGCGACGATGTCCTGGTTGAAAAGCATCGGGATTCGCCCGGTGTAAACATCGCCGCGGCGCGGAATGTCCGCGGTTTTGAGATGATGATGCCGGAGCGGGCTATCGGTGACTTTCTTCAGCTCCTCGCACTTGAGCAGCTCGACACTGCGCACCCGGGTCGGCGGCCGGATGTGATACATGATCGAGTAGGCCTCGTTGAAGCCTTCCGTCGTGATGACATGCTCGTAGGCAATGCCCTCGTTCTTGTAACCACCGCTGGAAGAACCGTTGCGGTGAAACCAGATATGATGTTTACGCGGGATTTCCCCGAGCTTCTGATATTGCGGCATAAATTTCTCTCCCCTTTCGTCTCCTCCTAATTTGTCATCCTGATCCCGTAATCCCGGGAAGGATCTCTGACTATTTCAACGTTTCCTGCCCCCGAAATGATCAGAGACGTTTCGCTCCACTCAGCATGACAAGTGCTTAAAGATTGCCCCGGCGATCCTGCTCCTTCTCGAGGGCTTCGAAGAGCGCCTTGAAGTTCCCTTTCCCGAAACTCTTCGCACCTTTGCGCTGGATGATTTCGAAAAAGAGGGTCGGGCGATCCTCCACCGGCTTGGAAAAAATTTGTAACAAATATCCTTCGTCATCGCGATCGATCAGAATGCCGAGCTTCTGCAATGGCTCGAGGTCCTCGTCGATCTTGCCCACACGATCGAGCACGGTTTCGTAGTAACTCGCCGGGATCTTGAGAAACTCGACGCCGCGGCTTTGCAGGTCGGTCACGGTCGCCACGATGTCCTTGGTCGCGATCGCGCAATGCTGCACACCTTCGCCGTTGTAGAAGTCGAGATACTCTTCTACCTGCGATTTCTTTTTGCCTTCGGCCGGTTCGTTAATGGGGAACTTCACGAAGCCGTTGCCGTTACTCATGACTTTGCTCATGAGCGCGGAATACTCAGTCGAGATGTCCTTGTCGTCGAAGCTCAGAATGTTGCGGAAGCCCATTACGTCCTCGTAAAACTTGACCCTCGGATTCATCTGGTTCCAACCGACGTTGCCGACGCAATGATCGACGTAGAGCAGACCGGTCGATTCGGTCTCATAACCGGGCTCCCATTTTTCGAAGCCGGGCATGAAGGGCCCGTTGTAATTCTTGCGCTCGATGAAGAGATGAACGGTGTCGCCGTAGGTGTGAATGCCGCTCATCACCACTTCGCCGTGCGCGTCGGTCAGCTTTTTGGGTTCGAGATAGCTTTTGCCGCCGCGTTTGGTCGTTTCTTTCCAGGCTGAAGTGGCATCTGGAACACGCAAAGCCAGCATTTTCACGCCGTCGCCATGTTTGTAAATATGATCGGCGATGGGATTGTCGGGCCGAAGCGGAGTGGTAAGGACGAAGGTCAGCTTGTTCTGCCGGATGACATAGCTGGCGCGCTCTTTCACGCCGGTTTCGGGTCCGGAATAAGCCAGGCTTTGAAAGCCGAAGGCGGTCTTGTAGAAATGCGCCGCCTGCCTGGCGTTGCCGACATAAAACTCCACGTAATCGGTTCCCTCGAGAGGCAGAAAATCGGTTTGCGCTCCCGCGGCAGCTTTTGGTGCATCGAGTGTTGTTTCCATATGCGTGTCAGTGGTTGCCCGCCTAACAGCATGCGAGGCGCGCTTTGGGAAATTATAACGGCGGCTCGCCCCTCCCGCAATCCCGCGTTCCTGTGCGCCAGGCGGGGCGCCTTTTTCTTGTCATCCCGATCCGCCGCAGGACGGAGAGGGACCTCTCAACTGCAAACTGCGTTTTCTTTGAAGCGGGACGCGTCGATTGCAATTGGGAGGTCCCTCTCCGCGCTTCGCCGGATCGGGATGACAAGCAGAACATTCTAAAACGCAAATCCAAAACTGAAATGGAACGCTCCGAAAGACTCGTCGGCCCGCGGGCTGGGATTCACTCCGTAATCGAGCCGGATCGGCCCGATCGGCAGATTGTAGCGCAGACCTGCGCCGACCCCGTAACGCAGGTTATCCAACCCGGGAGAGCGCGCATCCGGCAGGAGATTGCCGGCATCGACGAAAACCGCGCCTAACAATTCGCCGTAAAGCGGAAAAGTGTATTCCACATTAAGGGTGGTAAAAAACTCGCCGCCGATCGGGTTGCCACTGCGATCGTGTGGGCCGAGGTCGCGCTCGTCGAAGCTGCGCACGGTGGTGCTGCCGCCGCTGAAGAAGCGCTCGTCGATCGGGATCGCCAGGACGGCGCTTGTTCCTCCGGTCTTGAGCGGATAAACGATGCCGCTGCGCGCGCCGAAGGCGAGCAGGCTGCGCTGAAACCATTTTTGCAAAGGCGACTTCTCCAGGTCCTCGCCGAAAAGTGCGACCGGCTCCGGAGCAAACGAAAGGTAATAGCTGACCCGCGCCGTTCCCCGGATAAAATCGAGCTCGCTTCCAATCGCGCTCGTCGCCAGATCAGCGGTACTATCAAAAACAAAACCGCGCGGCGCGACGAGCGGGTTCTTGCGCAGGTCGAGCGTCTGCGTGATTCCGATCGAGCTGACGAAATAAGAAGTGTCGCCGAGCAACGCCGGGTCGATCGTCGCGCTCGGCAGTTCGACATGGCGCGGCGAGTAAACGAGGCCGACCTCATATTGCTCGGTGATCTTGCGACTGAGGGAAAAGCGGCCGCCGAGCTCAAACTTCGAATAGCCATCGTAATCGTAGGTCAGAGCCGAGAGCCGCATTTTGTAGGCATAATCGGTGTCGAAGAGATACGGATCTTCGAACGTGAACTCTCCCTTGTAGCCGCGCTGCGAATACTCGATCGAGGTCGTGATTGGCCGGCCATAACCAAAGAGATCGCGATTCGCATACGAAGCCCCAACGATCGCGCCATCGAAGGAGCCGTAACCGATCGAGAAGCCAAACTCCTGCGGCTTCGCTTCTTCGACATTGATGTCGAGGCGCAAGCGATTGCCGTCGATCGGCGTCGGCTTGATCTGGAGGATGTTGAAAAGACTCGTCCGCATCAGTTCGCGAAATCTCTTGTCGAGCGCTTCCGGGCTGTAAGGCCGGCCACGGAATTTTCGGAAGCGCTTCGCAAGATAGCTTGGGCGCAATTGCTTCGTTCCGCTCACGGTCGTGCCGTCGAAGTAATAGACCGCGCCAGGTTCAATCGTCACCCGGACCGGCACCCGTCCGTGAATCGCAAGGGTCGGCTGGCCGATCGCGTCCACCTTCACCGCAAAGTAACCGCGCGTTTTGTAATACGATTGCAAACGGCGCGGGATATCGGCCAGGCGCGCTTCGGTGTAAGGCCGGCCGAGCAAGTCGAGCATCTGGCCGCGTAACGCCTCGCCGCCGTAAATCGTCGGACCAACAAAGTTGATGTTGCCGAAGAAATATTGCTGGCCCTCGTGCAGAACGAGCCGCACATCGACGAGAGCGGGCCGGGTGTAATCGTAGGTTGGCTTTTCGATCGTAAAGTTGATAAAGCCTTCCGAATTGTAAAAGCGACGAACCAGATCTGCGCCCTCCTCGATATCGGTGCTGACAAAAGGCAAGGGCGATTGCGCCTTCGAAAAACGCTCCTGCGTTGGACCGACTGCGTATTCGAGAAGCTTTTTCTCCGGCAAGTGCCGGGCCCCGACGAAAACGATCTGGCCGAGGTGGACGAGCGGGCCTTCCGCGAGGTCGAGGCGGAGGCGATTTCCGCCCTCGAGCGCGTAGCTCACCTTTACTTTGGCGTAGCCGTGTTTCTTGTAATAAAGCTCGAGGAAGAAGGCCGCGTCATCCCCCCGCGCCGTCGTTAGGCCAAACTGCTCGATGGTCGCGATCTGCTCCTTCAATTGCGAACGCAGCGTCTTGTCGTCAAAGACCTGGTTGCCCCGGATTTCGAGATTGGCGCCCTGCGCGACCTTCTCCTCCTCTTTCGTCACGATCTTTGTCTGTTTTTTCTTTTCCTTTTGCTGCGGAAGTTCGACCGCGTCCTGGCCGCGCGCTTCCAGAATCGTTAGGCAAAGGAAAATGATGCAAGCCGCGATCCTGGACATGCGGAAGCATGTCCCTCCGGAGGGACGAGCTTCTCTCCGAGCCGTCGGCTCTACAGAGCCAGAGGCCGCTCGTCCAGTTTCTGCAGATCGGCTCCGTTTCCTCATCTCGCCTAACGAAACCGAATCAGGTATTTCACCAGGCCGCGGAAATCGCCGCCCACGCCGATGTCGCCGATTAGGACGATATTGTCCGTCATTTGAAAGCGGGCGGTCGCACTTTGCTGCCCGGTGCGCGGATCGACATTGCCAAACTCCACGTCCAGCCGGTTAAAGATCGAGTCGGTGTTGGCCACGTCGTCCCCCTTCTTGAAAACTTTCCGGTAAAGCTGCTTCACGAGGAGAATGGCAGCGCGGCCAGCGAGAACGTTGCCGCTGCCAGTCAGTTCCTCGCGCGTCACCCCGGTGGCGAGAAGCGAAATAATTTCCTCCTGCGGCAGCGGCGGCTCACTGCTGAAAACCGCCTCCGGCGCGAGCGCAGTCCCGTAAACAAAAACGTGAATGGTGTAATCGCGCAGGAGCGACGTGCCGTGCAGCTCGATTCGCGGATTGAGCGGGTCATCCGGATCGAAATACAGAAACCCGTACTCAATCGTGAGCCGGCTGAAGGGTAGCGTGGCCTCGAAATTCGACAGCCGCACCTGGCCTTGCAGGCCGGGACGCAATCCGGTGCCGTCCAGTTTCATGTCGATGATGGCCGCGCCGGTCGCGAGATTTCCGCGAATGAGAAACGGATCCTTGCTCTTGATCGTGAGATCGAATTTCCAATCGCGCAGCGGCGGATCGGGAAACGAAAGGACCGGACGAGATTCCGGCGGGCGCGGAGCAGGTCGGCCCGGCAACCCGATCGGAATGATATCGATATTTTTCAGGAAACGGCTGTTCGTCGTCAGCACCTGACCGCTGACCGTCGCCGCCTGGAGCGGTCCCTCCACCTTGACGTCGGCATCCACTCGTGCCGTGACGGTATCGTTACGCGCGACCAGAACGCTGTTCGCCTTCAGGCGCAGATCAAGCGTCGGCTCGGTCAATTTCGGGAAAGTAATCCGGCCCGCGACCGTGAAGGGGCCGCCCGCGAGTTCGCCGCCGAAGCGGTCGAAACTCAGGGCGTTGTCGCGGAAGTTGAGCTGGGCGCGGAAGTTCGTCAGGGCGGGAATGGTGGCGTTATCAAGCCGCGCCAGATTGATCGTCGCATCGGTCGAGCCGCTCACGATGGGCCGGGCGATGGTTCCTCCGACCTTCACGTCTACCGCCAGGCTGCCGTCGAGATCGCGCAGGGTCGGCACGAACTGCTTCGCGAAATTGATTGAGCTGGGCGGCATCCGCACGCTCGCCTCGATCGGGGTTTGTTCGTCGAATTTTCTCGCGGCGATGATCTTCGAGACATCGAACGGCAGGTACCCTTGCAACTGCACCGCCTGAATCCTGGCCTGCTCGACTTTTCCATCGACTCGCAGCTCGTTGTTTTGCAGTCGCGCACTAAGGTTGAAGGTGGCGGGCTCCAGCTTTTCGAGTGCCTTGGCTCGCAGACTTTGCATCTGCAAATCGAGCTGCGCTTTGAGCTCTTCGAGCGGCCCCCTGGCGTCGAGTTTGATGCTGAGCTGGCCAACGGCGGGCGGCTTGGCGCCGAGATTCTCGAAAAGTCGGGCGAGATCGAGATTCTCGGATTGCAAGCTGATCAACACCTTTCCGTTAGGCGGAAAAATCCGGCGCACCGTGCCGAGATTGCTCCAGATGAAGGGGAACGCCGCATAAGCGGTGGCGTATTGCGCCTGACCCTGGGTGACCGCGATCTTACTGATCTCGATCGTTTCATCCTTTGCGTGGAGGATAGCTTCCAGGCTGAGCTTATCGCTCCCCAGAAAAATGATCGGGACCTGCAGCTCGTTAGGCGTGTAGTGGGCCTCGACCTGGGCCTGCAAATTCTGGAGATCGGCGTAACGGCCACGCTCAAGTTTGAGTTTCAGATCGCCCCTATTCTGGAAGGTGGCGGCGTCCCCCTGCCCGCTCCAATTCACCACTAACGAACCGGCCAGCTTCTTCGTTGGAGCCGGGGTCGCTGACCCCGGTTCCCCCGGCGCCGCGCTCGCCAGCAACGGCTCAAAGGTCGAAAGATCGGACAGATTGGCGTCCACACTCCCGGTGTAGTGGAACGGCTTTTGCAAGCGCACGTTGCCGCGCGCCACGACGTAATCCTTCTCATTCAACGTGGCGGTGAAGTCGTTGAGATAGGCGACGTTCTCGGCGATCGCGACCTGCGCGCTCAGTTGTCTCACTATAAGCTTCTGCACCGCGATCTGCTGTCCGAAGAAATTAACCTGTCCGTTCGCCACCCGTTTGCGGATGTGCACGTTGCCATTCGCCTGCATCTGCCCCGTAACCTTGTGCGGCGCGTCGCTCTCCCAGTAATCGCTCAGTTGCGGGGCGCGAAACGAGAACTGGAGATCGGCCGGTTGCTCGGTCGGGCGAGACTCGGTCGGGCCTGGCGGGGGCAGTTCATAATTTCCCCTAACGACCAGCAGATTCGCGTTTCGCTGCACCGAGACCGGCTCGAACGAAACCTTCGCGTCGTTGCTTTTAGCCTCCGCGCTCACACGATCGACGACGAATTGGTCGTAGTGCGCGTCGTTCAGCTCGGCGTGGATCGACGAGATCAGGTTGGCGTAATACGGCTCCTCCGTTGCGTCGGTCGGGGGCAATTTCTTCGTCGCGGATATTTTCGCCGTGAGAGACTTCACCGCCGCATCGCCCATCCCGAGCAAATCTCCATGAGCGCTCAGCTCTAACCGCGCGATCGATTGATCGGTCTTGATCGTCCCGTTGGCTTGCAGACTTCCGGTCAGAGGCTGCGGCAGAAAAGCGGTCAGCTCCTTCAGATCGGGCGCGTCCACCTTTAACTGCAAATCGCCCGGAGTGCGGCGAAACCCCTCCATCGTTTTCGGCAACTGCACCGTGCCTTGCAATTGCACATGATTGGTCCCGCGATCGATCCGCCCAGCGCGCACCGTCGCGGTGCCATCCGCGGCCACCACCTCCAGCGTCACCCGATCGAAGGCGAGTCCGCTTTGCCGAACGTTCTCGGCCTCGGCGTTGATCGTCCCGCTCCAGGATTGCGGGGCGTCCAGCGTTCCTCTCCAATCCATCTGGAAATTCTTCACGTCCCCCGCGAGCGCGCCGGCGGGCCGCCCGAAATATTCGCTCAGCTCGCCTAACGAGATCCCGGAAGCGCTTACTTTCGTCGTGGTGGCGAAAGAAGATTTCGTCGCCGTCAGGCCGACATTGCCTTCGATCTTCCCCTGTCCAACCGAACCAGCGACCTGCAAGTCGAGTTCGCCTCCGCCCGCTTTGGAGAGGTCGATATTGACCGTCTGGAAATGGTGTCCTTCATCGAAGGTCAGGTTGCGCAGAAAGAGATTCTTGTTCGCGTAGGTCGTCCTCGCGCTGATGTCGCTCCAGTCGTGGACATTCGGGATTTGCAGCTTGTCGATCCGCAAGGCGCCTTCTTTGTCAGGATAAAGCCCGAGGTTGAGATTACGCACGACCGTATCCTGCGGCTGGCCGCGAATCGTCAGATTGATGTTTGTCGCCTGCAATCGCTCCGGAAAAAACGATGGCAGGGTGATCTTGTTCGGCGGCGGAGTCGGCTTCGGCGCGGGAGCCTTCGCGGGATCGAGCGCCGCGGTAACATTGCGCAGCTCGACGTTTTTCAAGAAATCCGACATCCCGTGAAAGAGGAGATCGGTCAGGCTGTAGTCAGCCCTGACCAGATCGGCCTCGAGCGATTGCACGGCTGAAGGGCCGGTCGCAGTCGCATGCACATTGCGCAATGTGATGCCGCCGAGCACGTCGCCCTCGACGCGGAAATCGAGTTTCAGGTTCTCCTTGGCCGCGAAATGGACCGCGAGCGAATGCACCACCGGGCGCAGGATCGGTCCATGGAAAATCAGCAGCAGCAGGAAGATTGTTCCGAGCCCGATGAGGAGCCAACGGATCCAACTTCTGCTGCGGTGCCGTTGGATAATGCTTTCTCCATCGTCGCCCACGAGTATCGCTAGGTTAGTTTCCGCCTTCTTTAATCGCAACCGCTCCCTCCCGGGGGTTCCCGAAGCGCACGGCCAAACGGCGGTGGAGGGCGATGCTCCGTCATCGCCGTGATTGAAACCCGGCAACGACGGAGCGTTGCCCTCCAGTCTCGCGTCTGGACTAAGCATCTCGTCGGCTTAGTTTGCGATCCGCTTCTTTTGTCGAACAGATGACACCCGAAAAATTCTTCGACTACCTCGAGGGAAAACTGCCGCCGGCCGAGAAGGAACGCCTCGAGCGCGCGCTCATTTCCGATCCGGAATTACAGAAAGAATTCGTCGCCGCGCGGCAAATTCATCGCGGCCTGCAGCGCCCCGCGGGCGAAAGCGCGGCCACGACCCGCGCCGGTTCGCGGGGGCGGCAACTCGCCGCCGCTTTTGCCGTCCTCGTGGCGATGAATGTGGCGCTCGGGTTGTTTTATATTTTCCGCGCCAACAAACCGCCGGCCGAATTTGGAAAAGAGCGGACCGAGGCCTTGCGTCAGCAATTGCAGGGTGTGCTCGAAAAATCGGCCGCGGCCGCCTTTACCCCGCCGACCATTGGGATGGAGTGTGTACCGCTGACCATTCCGCGCGCCGAGCAGGAAGAAGCGGCCAAAACCATCATCGAGGCGGCGGCGAAGGCGGGCGGATCCGCGACCAGGGGTTTGCCTAACGACAGCGGCTTCAATGTCCTCGTCCTCATTCCTGGCTCCGGGGAAACGGCCTTTCGCGACACCCTCGCCCGTCTCGGCGCGAAACCGCCGCCCCCAGCGGCCGTCTCCCCTAACGAGCCGCTGCACCTCGAAATCGTCCTCGCCGCTCCGCAGTAACGCGCGATCACGGATGGATCGGCGACCGATGGCAGAAACTGGACGAGCGGCCTCTGGCTCTGTAGAGCCGACGGTTCGGAGAGAAGCTCGTCCCTCCGGAGGGTCATGCTTCCGCATGACCAGTTTGTTTCCTGCCAGTGAGGCGGCCGCGCTCACCGTTACGGTATCTGGGCGACCCTCCCGATGATCGCGGTCACCTTTGCCCTTCCGAACGAAAGCAGCGAATTCGTAAGTCTCCTCCGCCGGCGGGAGGCGCCCGTCACCGTCTTCCACACCGGGGTGGGCGAAAAAATCTGCCGCGCCCGGATCGAGCCGTTTCTCGATTCGCGGTCGTTCGATCTCCTCATCAGCAGCGGTTTCGCCGGGGGCGCCGATCCTTCGTTAGGCGTGGGCGAACTTCTTCTCGCGGAAAATTTCTCCGATTCGCAGCTGCTGGGGCGCGCCCAAGACCTCCTCGTCAGCCGGGCCGGCCAGCTCGTCACAGCCTCGCGCGTGATCGAAAGCGCGGACGAACGCGCCCAACTCGCGCGCGAAACCGGCGCCGTGGCCATCGACATGGAAACAGAATGGATCGCGCGCGCCTGCGCCGCGCGAAAGATTCCGATGCTTTCGCTGCGCGTCATCAGCGACACGGCGGCGGCGCCGTTTCCCCTGCCGCCAACGGTGCTCTTCGATCTCGCCCGGCAAAAGACCGATCCGCTCCAGCTCGCCTCCCATCTTCTTCGGCATCCCGCGCATGTCGTTAGGCTAATTCGCTTCGCGCGCCAGATTGCAGGCGTGCGCGCCACCCTCGGCGCGGCCCTTTTCGAGCTGATCGCTTCGCTCTAACGCAGGGTCGCCGCGGCTAGAAATGGCGCTCTGCCGCTGTTTTCCGAAGCGGGGCCGTCCGGGTCGCTGCGGGCCCTGCCCCTCCCCTTATTGGTTAGTGGATACCAGACGCGTCGCTGGCTCCCTGGCTGGGATGCGCGCGTTCACCTTTTGAATCTCCGCCGCCTGCTTTTTCAGAGCAGCGCTGAGCGCAGAAATCATTTGCTCCTGCCGTGCCAGCATGGATTCCAATTCACTGACCTTGTGGTGTTCCTTGATGAACTCGTTGAGCAGCATCGCATTCACCGCATCGTAGCGCACGGTGAAGGGTTTGCCGTTCGCGTCGCACTCGACCAACGCCGGGTCGATCTTTTGCACCTCTTCCGCGACCAGACCGAACTGCGGCTCCCCCTTGGGATCAATCTGTTTCCGGTAGCGAAAGCTGACCGGCCGCAGCGCCAGGATGGCTTCGCTGGCATGATCCATTGGTTGGATCGCCTCTTTGAAGCGGGCTGAAGAACCTCTCACCCCAAGCTGTCCATCGGCGGTCACGCCGATCGCCAGGGCCCCGGTAATCGGCGTCTCTCTGATGCCGGCAATGAACGCCGCAGTCTGGGTGCCGGCGGTCCCGATGCGGATGACTCCGGAATCGGAGAGCACCCCGGCATTGCCGACATCGATATTATTATCCTGCGTGATGACGCGCGTTCCGGCCCCATTTCCCAGCGCAATGTTCCCGTTGCCTCGGAGCAGATTGAAGAGGGCGTTGACTCCGAGCGCGGTGTTGTTATTTCCACTTTCGTTTTGGTGGAGCGAATTCCAACCCGTCGCGGTGTTATTGCTGCCGGTGAGGTTGCCAAAGAGCGCAAGCGAACCGGTCGCTGTATTAAAGGCGCCGCTGCCGTTTCGATTCAGGGCGTCATAACCAGTCGCGGTATTGTTCGCACCGGTCTGATTGAGCAGGAGGGCATCAGCTCCAGTCGCGGTGTTGAAGCTGGCGGTGGTATTTTGATTGAGCGCTTCGGCGCCGTTCGCGGTGTTGAAGACGCCCGTCGTGTTGTCCTGAAGCGCGCCAAAACCGTTGCCCGTGTTGAAGCTGCCCGTATTGCTGGAAAGCGCGTCCTGACCCACAGCCGTGTTCTCGCCCCCGCCGGTGACACTGAAGAGTGCGTCGAAACCGACCGCGGTATTGCCCGTGCCGGTGGTGAGATTGAAGAGCGCGTTGTCACCTTCCGCGGTGGTGTTATTAGGATATCCGCCATCCGGCGGCGGCGTCACGGCCAGAGACGCCGGCGCGAAAGCCAGGCCCGCCAGAGTGAGGACGAAAAGAACAAGCATGATCACGCCGCGCGACGGCGAGAGGATTGCAGGGTCTACCGCTATGGTTCGTTGAATCGATGTGTGCATGGATTTTCTCCAGGTTCGGTGAGTTGGTTATCTGGCTGCCCTCTAATGAATTGGAAGTCCGGGACAACGGACCATACCGGGTTCAGCCGGGTTCATAACCAAACTAAGAGCGGAGGAAGAGCGGTCAATTCAAGTCTCGGAACAGAAAATTCAAGAACGTTGCGCAGATCAGCCACTCCTGACTCCGATTTTCCCGGTTTCGCTCGTTAGGGAGACTCATGGGGCTGGCTCGACGTGGACAAGCACATCGGCGATACGCGCATCCGTCCGCCGGATTGCATCTTTCACCTCGTGCGCAATCGAATGCCCGGAACGGACGGAAATCGTCTCGTCCACGCCGACGTGCAGATCGACGTAAAATTCCAGCCCCATCTTGCGCACCAGACATTTTTCGACGTTGAGCACGCCCGGCACTGAGGCCGCCGCAGTTCGAATCGCGGTCGCAATCTCGCCACGCGGCGCCGTGTCCATGATTTCGTGGAGCGCGGGGTCGAGCAGTCGATAACCGTTGGCTCCAATCAAGGCGCAGGCGAAGAGGGCCGCCCACGCGTCCGCGCTCTGCCAGGCCGGGCCGCCGAGGAGCGCGATCGAGATGCCAATGAAAGCAGCGATCGAAGTGAGCGCGTCGGTGCGATGATGCCAGGCGTCGGTTTGCATGGCCGTGCTCTCGACATTGCGGCCGAGCCGAATGACGGAGCGGTAGAGCAGTTCCTTCACGATCACGACGACGACGAGGACAATGAGCGTGAATGGCTTCGGCGCGTGATGGGGCACCAAAATCGCCTGCGCGCTTTGGAAAGCGAGACCGAAAGCGGCCGCGAGCACGCCTAACGATACGACCACGGCCGCGACCGGCTCGGCCTTGCCGTGGCCGTAAGGATGAGTCGCATCGGGCGGGCGCGCCGCCACTTTCAACCCGCCCCAGATGATGGCGGAGCCCGCAATATCGAGCGTCGATTCAATCCCATCGGCAATCAGGACAAAGGAATTACCGAGCAGACCGGCGGAGATTTTCGCGGCCGCGAGCAGGAAGTTTGCGGCCATCCCGAGCAGGGCGAGGCGGGCGCCGGATTGCAGATTGCCGGCCGGAGTGTTCGCGTTAGGATGGGAGGCCATCGGATGAGCGAGAGTATAAAGGCCATTGTTTACGAGGCGCACGGAAAACCCGGGGAGGTTTTGCGTTTGGAGGAACAGAATCTGCCGACGATCGCGGCTGACGAAGCGCTCGTCCGCATGCTGGCCGCGCCGATCAATCCGGCCGACCTGAACCAAATCGAAGGGAAATATCCGATCCGCGCGCCCTTGCCAGCAACTCCAGGATTTGAAGGCGCGGGAGTCGTCGAGAAGACCGGCCCGGCGGTGCGAAACATGGCCGAGGGAACGCAGGTTATTCTGCCGCATGACCTCGGCACCTGGCGCGAAGCCGCGGTGGTGAAAGCGGACAAACTGCTCGCCCTGCCGGCCGGCATCGCTCCGGAACAGGCTGCGATGTTGAAGATCAATCCGCTCACCGCCTGGCGGATGTTGCATGATTTCGTCAGACTGGAAAGGGGCGATTGGATCATCCAAAACGCGGCCAACTCCGCCGCCGGCCGGGCCGTCATCCAGATTTCGCGCGAGCTCGGCTATCGCACCGTCAACGTCGTTAGGCGAGTGGAGTTGATCGAGGAATTGCGGGCGGAAGGCGGCGACGTGGTCCTGCTCGACAATGACGATTTGCGCGAGGCGGCGAGCGCGGTGACGGATGGATGCTCCGATTCGCCTCGCCTTCAACGCCGTCGGAGGCGAGAGCGCTTTGCGTCTGGCCAAGATCATCGCGCCGGAAGCGACCATGGTGACCTACGGCGCCATGAGTTTGCGGCCCCTGACTTTGCCTAACGGACTATTGATTTTCAAGAATCTCCATTTCACCGGATTCTGGGTCAACAAGTGGTATGAGCAGGCGTCCGCACGCGCGCGACAGGAGACCTTCGACCGGCTCTTCGAGCTTGCGCCGCCGCGGGCTTTTGCAAACGAAAATCGAGCGCACTTACTCGTTAGGCGACTTCTCCGCCGCCGTCGCACGCGCGGGGCAAGGTCAGCGCGCGGGAAAGATCGTTTTTGAAGTTGCGGCATAGCGAACGCAGTGTCAGCCTAAAACGGGCGTTTTCGAATTCCTCAGCATGAACATTCGAACGTTTTTTCCAGGGCTGGTCCTTCTCGCCCTCCTGTGCCAGGGCTTCCCTATCCTTGGCGCTCAACCCTCGGCGGTTCGCGAGCCGGGCGATCTGTCGCGCGGCTGGAAAAGTCGACTTTCCCATTTCGTGCGCAGGGCAGGCGCGGCCGGAATTCAACCGCGGCGTGGCGCTACTGCACTCGTTCTTCTACGAGGAAGCGCGGCGGGTTTTCGCCGCGGTGGCCGCACAGGATCCCAAGTGTGCGATGGCGCAATGGGGAATCGCCATGACCTGGTGGCATCCCATCTGGACACCTCCCACGGCCGAGGAAATGAGCGCCGGCCAGGCGGCGATCGACAAGGCCATGGCGCTGCCCGCCGGCTCTGATCGCGAGCGGCAATTTATCACTGCGCTGCACGCTTACTATTACGCGCCGAGCAGTCCCGCCGCCGATGCCGTCGGGCAATCATGCCACGGACCGGTCGGACCGCGCGCTCGCGTCGTCATTTACGAAAAAGCGATGCGCGACCTGGCCGCGAAATATCCGGACGATTTCGAGGCCCAAACCTTTTACGCGCTGGCGAGGCTGGCCGTGGGTTATGCCACGCCTAACGACACCACCCTGTCGAACCAGCTCGCCGCGGCGCGGGATTCTCGAAACGCTCTGGCAGAAGAACCCGACCCACCCGGGCGTGACCCATTATCTCATTCACAGCTATGATTACCCCGCGCTCGCCCCACGCGGATTGGCGGCGGCCAGGGCCTACGGTAAGATCGCGCCCTGGGTGCCGCACGCTCTCCACATGCCATCACACATCTTTACCCGCCTGGGCATGTGGGACGAATCGATCGCGGCCAATCGCGCGGCGGTCGATGCCGCCCGCGCCTATGCGGCCAGCCGCCATCGCGACGCCACTGAAGCGGAGGAACTGCACGCCCTCGATTACCTGGTCTATTCCTATCTCCAGGAAGGGCAGGACACGAAGGCGAAGGAGATTGTCGATTTTGCCGCGACCGTGCGGAAGACCAATCCCGAGCTGGAATTTATTGCCGCTTACGCCCTAACTGCCATCCCGGCGCGCTTTGCTTTGGAACGCAATGACTGGGCCGCGGCGGCAACACTCCCCATTCCCGCCGTGCCGCACTGGTCGCGTTTCCCGTTCATGGAGGCGCTGATTGAGTATGCGCATGCCCTCGGGCAAGCGCACACCGGCCACCTCGACGAGGCCCGCCGCGCGATTGCGCGGATGCAGCAACTGCGCGACGCCACCACCGACGCGAAGTTCGATTACTTCAAGAAACACCTCGACCTGCAAATGCAGGCAGCCTCCGCCTGGATCGCGTACGGCGAAGGCAAGAAGGATGAGGCCGTAAATTTGTTGCGGCAGACGGCTGAGGCGGAGGACATTCTTGGCAAACACCCGGTGTCGCCTGGTGCGCTCGTTCCCGCCCGTGAACAATTGGGCAGTCTGTTCCTGGAGCTGGACCGGCCGAAAGAAGCGCAACAGGAATTTGAAGCCGCCCTGAAAATTTACCCGTCTCGATTTCGGAGCCTCTATGGCGCGGCGCGGGCAGCGGAGAAGAATGGGGCCAGGGAAAGCGCTCGCCGCTACTACACGAAGCTGGCAAATCAAACGGCGAGCGCCGATAGCTCTCGCAGCGAGCTCGCCCAGGTGCGGGCCTATCGGGACGCCCAGTAGACGGAGTAGCCCGGAAATCGGTGCGAAAAGATCGAGCCAGCAGCACCGCTGCATGATTTGCAATATCCTGACGCTCCATAGCCCGATCGGACTTGCGTCGGCCGCCCACGTCTTCCGAGGGCTGATCGATCTGGCGATCGCGCGCGGCGGAAGTTATTATCTTACTTATCACCGGTTCGCGACCCGCGAGCAGGTCGTGGCCTGTTATCCGGAGTTTAGGAAATTTCTGGAGTTGAAAAGAAAAAGCGATCCGACCGGGCTTTTCCAGAGCGATTGGTATCGGCATTACGAGGCGTTGTTCGCCAAGGTTTAATCGTCGCTCCACGGACCGAAAGACGGTGCTGGCGCCGGACCAAAGCCAACGCGACGGGAAATCTTGTCCTCGACTTCGTAGCAAGCACGCCTGGTTGAAACGCGAAGTACGCATGCAGATCGCGCATCTTTCCGGGGAGCGCGCGCGCCTCGCGTGCTGGCGATGGCGCCCTCGCCTTCGCAAACCTTTCCCGAGACGACGCACTCCCAACCAAGCCTGTTTCGGCGGAGGCGCCGAAACCAGCACGCGAGGCGGGTGCGCTCCCCAGAGCGGACTCGCTTGCCATGATCAACCTCTTTCTCCTTGGGACGAGAGCCGACAGTTGCCGCCGCGCCGAAGCCGCGTTCTTTAGCTCATGAAACTTCGCACGCTTGCTCTTGGGCTGCTTCTGGCGGCGTTCAGCACTGGAACCATGCTCGCCCAGGATTGGGCGAAGGAGCGGCTGAACAAGTCGCCGCGGCATCCCGAATGGGTCGATCTGAAACATGGCGATCGCACCGTGAAAGCGTTTGTCGTTTATCCCGAAGTGAAAAACAAGGCGCCGGCGGTACTCGTCATTCACGAAATTTTTGGCCTGACGGATTGGGCGAAGAGTCTGGCGGACGAACTGGCCGCGGCCGGCTACATCGCGATCGCACCTGACCTGCTTTCGGCGCCGGGAAAAGACACGTCGAGCTATCCCGGGCAGGACGATGCCATCAAGGCGGTCTCCGGGTTGCAAGACGCGCAAATTTTTCCCGATCTGGACGCGGCGGCGGAGTACGCGATCAAACTGCCTGCTTGCAACGGGACTCTCGCGGTGACTGGTTTCTGCTGGGGCGGCGGGAAGTCGTTCGCCTATGCGAACCACAACCCGCGCCTGAAAGCGGCGTTCGTCTTTTACGGGATCGGTCCTGAGTCGGAGGCAGAGGCGGCCGGGATTGCCTGCCCGGTCTACGGCTTCTATGGCGAGAATGACATTCACGTTGATCCCACCATCTCGCGGAGCAAAGAGATCATGCAGAAAGCGGGGAAAACCTACGAGCCGGTGACTTACCCGGGCGCTGGTCACGGCTTCATGCGCGCAGGGGAAGCGCCCGACGCCTCGGAGGCGAATCGCAAAGCGCGCGATGCCGCTTGGGAACGCTGGAAGTCGCTCCTGAAAAAACTGGGCGGCTAACGAGTGGCGCGGCGGGCGTGCCGCCCGCAATCTTCAAGGACTTGCCTCGACCAGCGGCCGACACGGCGGCCGCTACACCATCGTTAGGCGGGGCTCTTGTAGAGGGCGGCGTCAAGAATCGACCAAAGGTGGATGACCCAGCCAAGGAGAACGAACCAGAGCACGGCTGCGAGACAAAACTGAACAATCGCGATTAAGAGCCGGCCTTGCAGGAGCTGCCCGAGGCCCGGGATGAAGAAACTGCAAAGGGCCGCGATCACGTTGCCGGTCGAACCTTGTCCTGCCATGGGAAAATTTAGATTCGGCCGAAGCGCTCGACAAGCGGATTTCCTGGCGGGAAGCGCCTCAGTGAAGACTCGAAGTTCTCTTATGCACTGCGATCCAACCGCAATCAGCTACCTGTTTCACTGACAAAAGCCTTGTGTTCAGAGCGCGTTTCTGAGACGAATCGCGGCTACCATTTTTGCGTCCTCAAGGAGACTGTCATGAAAAACCCCTTAATTTTCACCGTTCTGCTCTCCTTCGTTGCAGCCGCTTCGTCCCAGGCCTCCGTCATCCACGTGCCTGGAGACCAGCCGACAATCCAGGCCGGTATCAACGCTGCCGTCGCCACCGACACCGTCGTGGTCGATCCGGGAACCTACTTCGAGAACATCAATTTCGGCGGGAAGGCAATCACCGTGACCAGCGCCAGCGGCCCCGCCGTGACAATCATCGATGGCCGCAACATCTCGCCAGTCGCCACGTTCTCGCACGGAGAATTACCTGGGTCAGTGCTTAACGGATTCACCCTGCAGCACGGCGCGTCCACATTCCAAACGGGATATATGGCCGGTGGAGTCTACATCAGCGGCAGTTCGCCCACGATCTCGGCGAACACCATCCAGGATAACACCGCGTGCGGCGGAGGCGGAGGAATTGCGATTGAGAATGGATCACCTCGAATCGAGAACAACATGATCCTGAACAATTCGCAGGCAGGCTGCACGGGAGGGATCGGCGGCGGTGGCATTTCGGTAGGCGGAGCGGGCACGGGACAGATCATCGGCAACGTGATCTCGGGCAACAAGTGGACGAGTGGCGACGGCGGCGGAATTAGCCTGTTTGCCTCGGGTGCGGTCACCGTCAAAGGCAACTTCATCAGCGGCAATTCGGCGAGCGGCGTCTCCCCGGCGGCACAAGGCGGCGGCATCAGCATCGTGAATGATTCTCCCGCCCTCATCGTGCAGAACCTGATCTCCGACAATGTCGCGGATCAGGGCGCCGGAATTTCCTTTCTCGTCCCGAGCGGCAGCCAGGGTCCAACGCTGGTGAATAATACGATCGTTAACAACACAATCACGCAGCAGGGTTCCGCCATCTACGCCTCTGGCTTCTACAACCTGGTGCAGTTTTTCAATAATCTGCTCATCGGGCAGCGCGGGCAGAGCGCCCTTTACTGCGACGGCAGCTATAGCAGCCAGCCGCCGATTGTCGCAAATTCCGACGCCTTCAGCCCCGGCGGCACCGGCTTCGGCGGAGTTTGCGCTGGACTGGCCACACAGAACGGCAATCTCACGGCGGACCCCAAATTCCTGAACAAATTTTTCAACTTCAAGCTGAAAGCGAGCTCGCCAGCGATTGACGCGGGGACCAACTCCGCTCCCGGTCTGCCGCGAAAGGACCTCTTCGG
This sequence comes from uncultured Verrucomicrobiae bacterium, assembly GCA_963737995.1. Classification (GTDB taxonomy): domain Bacteria; phylum Verrucomicrobiota; class Verrucomicrobiia; order Chthoniobacterales; family UBA10450; genus Palsa-1392. The sequence continues at coordinate 54,727 of CAVTUV010000006.1, read as the reverse complement.
ACGGCCCCGCATCGTCGACGGGAACGGTGACGGCACGGCCGTCATCGACATGGGCGCCTACGAATTCCAGTAGATAAAATCGGCTCTGACGCTTTACACTTTGCGCTCACCTGCGCGAAAAGCCGGGCGCGTTACAGCGTAAGCGAGATTCGCGCTGAAAGTCGATTGAGGAAAGCGCGCCCGTGAGGATTCGAACCTCAAACCTTCTGATCCGTAGTCAGATGCTCTATCCAGTTGAGCTACGGGCGCGAGGGAGGGTAATTAAGAGAGCCGCGGAGAAGCGTCAAATCCCCTCCACCCGCTTGTCCGCCTCCTCATCCCAGACTTGAGGTGCCTTCGATTACAAGCACGAGCACGGGCACGAGCACGAGGAAAAAAGACCGCCTTGCGTTGCTGCCGGCCAGGGCGAGCGCAAAACTTCTGATGAGCTTTTTCATGCGCGCGCGCGATGAGGCATTGGCGAACTGAGGAGGGCAGCTAACATACGGTCCCTTTCCCCGCGTAACTCATCCCCATGAAAAACCAGAAACTCCGCCTCGCGCAGGTTGCCCCACTCTGGACGCGCATTCCGCCTACCACCTACGGCGGAGTCGAGTTGCTGATGAAGCTATTGATCGACGAACTGGTCTCGCGCGGGCATGAGGTCACGCTTTTCTCGTCCGCCGACTGCACGACGACCGGCCATCTGCACGCGACGGTGGAAATGAATCTCACCGACCGAATCGTGGCGGGCCAGATGTACATGTCTGAATACTACCTGAACTCGACGATGGCGGAGGTGCTGGCGGAAGCGCACCGTTTCGACCTGATTCATTACCACCTGAACAGCGCGTGGATTCCGCTGGCGGGAGCCGTGGGGACGCCGGGGCTTTTCACAATGCACGCCAGCCCTCATCTCGACGATGAATGGGTCATGCGCCGCTGGCCGCAGGTGGCGGTGGCCGGCATTAGCCGATCCCAGATGCAGGCGGCGAGCGTCAAGCTCGGGCGCGAGTTCCCGATCGTCTACCCGGGGTGCGACTTTGCGGCCTACGAGCCGTCCTATGAGCCGGGAGCTTATCTGGCATTCCTCGGCCGGCTCTCAAAAGAAAAGAATCCGCTGGACGCGATACGCATCGCCCGGGCGGTGGGAATGCCGGTTGTGATCGCGGGCCGTCCGCAGAATCATATTGAAAAGGACTATTTCAAGAGAGAGATCGAGCCGCTGATCGATGGCGCAAACGTGCGATGGGTCGGCCCGGTGAATCATGCGCAAAAGAACGAACTGTTGCGCCATGCGGCGGCTCTGCTCTTTCCGATTCAGTGGGACGAGCCTTTCGGGCTGGTGATGATCGAGGCAATGGCATGCGGCACGCCTGTGATCGCGCATCGGCGCGGTGCGGTGGAGGAGGTGGTGGAGAATGGTGTGACCGGTTTCCACACCGAAGTGATCGACGCGATGGCGGAACTCGTGCCGCGTGCGCTCGAGCTCGATCGTCGCAAAGTGCGTGCCCGCGCGAAGGAGCGATTTAGTTTTCAGTCGATGGTGGACGCCTACCTCGCCCTCTATCGGAAAATGCTGAAGTAGGGGCGCTGGAGCTTCACGGCAGACGCGGCGGGCGCGGCAAGGTGCGATGGAGGTTTTCGATTCCACAAAAAATCCAGGCGAAATCTGCCGGTTTTAACGCTGCAAAAATGGCGGCGACCACCTCGGAAAAAAGCGCACGCATTCCCCGTTGCAAAAGCAAAACGGGATGTTACTCGTGTTGCCGTTATGTCCGAGCTAATCAAAAAGGAGGAGCTGAAAAACCGCCTGAAGAAGATCCCGGAATGGGAGCTCGAGAAAAAGCATATCGAGCGGACTTTCGAGTTCGACGAGTTCTCCGAGGCGATTGATTTCGTCAACAGCGTCGCCGAAGTGGCCGAGGACGAAGAGCATCATCCCGACATCGATATTCGCTTTAACAAAGTGCGGCTCGTTCTTTCCACCCACAGCAAGGGTGGCTTGACCGATCTCGATTTCAGCCTCGCCGAGCGGATCGACACGCTCTCGGAATAGCGACCATGGCGCAGGCAGACGGTGGGGCCGCCGCGCCGACGCGAGCGCGGCGGATCATTGCTGCGATCATCGTGGCGCTCGTTGTCTTGCTGGTATGGTGGGTGATTGATTACCGGCAGAAACCGCCGCCGCCACCGGCGGCGAACGTTGAAGCGCTAACGCGTTAAAGCGGCGGAAGAGGAAGGCGGCGCGCTTCGGTACGCCGCAACGCTTTAACGCCTGATTGGCCGCTCCTCGTCCGCATCGATGTATTGGAACATCGTCTCGATGTCAGCGCGATCTTGCAGGCCGCTTTCTTTTTTGCGGCATTCGAGCGTCGGCGTGATCGCGTCCTTCCAGCCGCACTTCCGCAGAAACTCGTTCCAATTTTCCATGTCCTCCTCGGTCGGTTTGCGCCCGTGCGCGAGGGCCCATTGCCAAATCTCCTCGTCCGTTCCGCCCTCTTTCACGCGCGCGATTACATCCTCGTAACTCAGGCCGAGAAAACGCACGCAGCGGCCGTCGAAACCGCTTCCGAGCTTCTCGATGTATTCCACGGCGGCAGCTCGCCCCGGGCATGAGCGCGGATCTTGTCGAGCATCCGGCCGAAATAAACCAGCCCACCGACTTTCTCGGCAGGACTGCGAGCGGGAAAAGGTTTCGCCGACATGACAGGAAATTGCGCCGCGCTTTGTCGCTTGTCCAGATCGCGCCGGTGTCGGATGCTCGCGGGGATGGATCGGATCGCAGGGATCGAGACCGAATACGGCTGCCTGGTGAGCGGTGAGGCGGCGCATGCCAACGGCGACGCCTGGCCGGTGCGGGTGAAAAATCACCTCTTTCGCAAGATGCAGGCGGGCGCGATCGACCTGCATTATCGCGACTACGAGGAGCCACCGGGCAACGGCGGTTTTCTCCTCAACGGCGGGCGGATTTATCTCGACATGGGCCACATCGAATACGCCTCGCCCGAGTGCCGGCAATTGCGCGACGTCGTGGCCTACGACCTGGCGGGCGACCAGCTTCTCCAGGAGGCGCTCAATTCGTTAGGCGCAGCCGGGAGCGTTTCCTTCATCAAGAACAACATCGATCACCACACCGGCGCCACTTTCGGCTGCCATGAAAATTATCTGATGAAGCGCGAGGCCCAGTTCACCCCGTCGGCGCTCGGCGCGCTCCTCGCTTTCCTCGCCACGCGCCAGATTTTTACCGGCGCGGGCCGGGTCGGTCAGGCCAATCCCCTCGCCTTCGATTTCGAAGTGCCGGCCGCGGAAGAGGCGATCGATTTCCAGCTCAGCCAGCGGGCCGATCATATCGTGAACGACATTTATCAGTGGGTGCAGTTCAACCGCGCGATCATCAACGCGCGCGACGAGCCGCTGGCTGATTACCGAAAATATCGCCGGCTCCATCTGCTCATCGGCGACTCGAACATGAGCCCGTTCGCCAACGCGCTGAAGATCGGGACGACCGCCTGCATCCTGACCCTGCTCGAAAACGGACTCCTGCCTAACGACCTGACATTGCTCGACGCCGTCCAGGCGACCCGGGAGATCTCGCGCGATCCGGCGCTGCGCTGGATCGTGCAACTGGAAAACGGAGAGACGATCGGCGCGCTCGATGTGCAATGGCGCCTGCAGACGCTGGCTCAGCATCATCTCGGAGGCATGGACGAAGAGACCGACTGGCTGCTCGAAAGCTGGCGCTATACGCTGGATGCCTTGCCTCACAAACCCGAAGCGCTTGATCGGCGGGGTCGATTGGATCAGCAAGAAGTGGCTGCTCGAGTCTTTCATGGCGGAGGAAGAGCTTTCCTGGAACGATCCCGTGGCTCCAGAGCCTCGACCTCGAATACCACAACATTGATCCGGCCCGCGGCCTTTTTTTCGGGCTCCAACCGGCCAAACGCATCGGGGAGTGGAACAACCTCGTCCGGCAGAAAGATGCCACCTTCGCCCCGCCGGCCGATACGCGGGCGAGCGGCCGCGCCCATGCCGTAGCTGCTTTTCGCAAGGAAAAACGGCCCTACGTGATCAATTGGGATTCCATCGCCTGCGAGAGCCACGATTTTCTCGTGATGGGCGATCCTTTCAAGACCTACATCGACGAAGTCGAGCAGTTCGTCCGCGCCAACCGCAATCTCGATCCACCGTCGGCCTGAGATGCGGCGCAAGCCGCGGCACCTCCCTCCGTGGAAAAATCAGTTGCCGCCCCGGAGCGAAACCCTAAATTCCGCCACTCCAACGCCCAAATTCCATGATCACCGTAATGCGCAAGCACCACAAGGTCCTGATGATCCTCATCACGGTCCTCGTCTGTATTTCCTTCTCCTGGTACTGGAACAAGACCGACTTTGCGCAGATGGGCAACGGCGCCGTCGGCAAGATTTACGATCGCAACGTTTCCCAGGTGGAATTCCAGCGCAACATGCGACTCCTCCGGCTCGGCAGCCAGCTCGGGATGCGCGACCTGGTGCAGGAACTGACCGCCGGCGCGCAGAGCGAGACGGAAGCCTACGAGAATTTCTCCTGGAACCTGATGGTGCTGCGGCACGAAACGGAAGCGCTCGGCATCGAGCCGACGACCGCCGAGATCGCGAACGGGTGAAAGCGCTCCCTGCTTTCCAGGACAAGAGTGGATTCGATCTCGCCCCTTACACCGACTTTGCCGATCACGCGCTCGGCGCCGATGGGTTTCAGCGAAGCGCAGATCGAGGAACTGGCGGCGGACCAGATCGCGCTCCAGAGTGTGAAGAAAATTCTCGAGCGCCGGAGTGAACGTGCCCGGAGGCCGAGATGCGCAAGAACTTCGAACAGGCCTACGCCAAAATGGACGTGAGCGTGGTGCGCTTTCGCTTCGAAGACTTCGAGAAGGACGTCCAGGTAAGCGACGACCAGATCGCGAAATACTTACGAAAGCCAAAAGGCCGCAGCTAAAGACGGACGAGAAACGAAAGATAAAATTCGTCCAGTTCGGCCTGACGGATGAGCAGAAAAAATTGACCGGCAAAGAGCGAATCGACGTGCTGCAAAAGCTGGCGGACAAGGCAAACGATTTTACCGACGCCCTCCAGGCGAAGGGCGCGGATTTCGACCAGGTGGTGGCCAAGTTCCAACTCACGCCCGAAGGAGACAGGCGAATTTTCCCAGGCCGCGCCCGACCCGCAACTGGCCGGCACGCCGGCACTGGTGCAGGCAGCCTTTGGCCTGACGAAAGATCGCCGAATAGCGACGCCATCCAGACGCCGGATGGTTTCGACGTGAGCACCTTGTGAACATCGAACCGTCCCACCCGCTCACGCTCGAGGAAGCGCGGCCGAAAATTGTCGAGAGCGCTGAAGAAGGAGAAGCGTGCAGCAGATGGTCGCGACGAAGGCGAACGAGGTCGCGCAGCAACTGCGGGACGAACTGAAGAGTGGGAAATGTAGCCGAAGCCGCCGCCGAGGCGGGCGTGAAGGTGGAGAAACTTCCGGCGTTTGCCCTTGTCGACACGCCGCCCGGCGCCACCCCCGCGCCCAACGCCGAGCCGCAAAGAGACGAAGCGCCCGACATGCAATGCATCAAGCAAAGCCGCGAGCAAGCTTGAGCCCCAGGGAGGTGAGCGACTACATGAGCACGCCAAAGGGCGGCTTGATCGTGGTGCTCGAGAAACGCGAGACGTTCGGATCCGGCCGCAATTCGAAAAATCGCGGGCCTTCTTGAGACGCGCGAGTTGACAAACCAGGGCCAGGTCGTGTTCTACGAGTGGCTGCGCGAGCGCCGCCGCGCCGCCGGCGTCGCGGAGACGAAGCCGGCAACGAAGCCGGGCTAACAGCTGTCGCCGGGATCGGTGATCGCGTGCGCGGTGCTCAGCGCGTGAAGGTTGCCCGATGACCGATCCGCTGCGACAACGCGCGCGGAAGGGCGGACTAACGAACATGGAATCGGTTGACGAAATTTTCGACGACGCGAACGGCGACCTCGCGATCGGCGAACTGGAGAGCGCGGTGGAGAAGTACCGCCGCTGCGTCGAGCTCGATCCGCAATTCTTCGACGGCTGGCATGCGCTCGGGATGGCGTTGATGAAACTCGGGCGTTTCCCGGAGGCGATCGAGGCCGGCAAGAAAACCGTCGCGCTCAAGCCTAACGACCAGATCGGCTGGACAAGCCTGTCGCTTATTTTACAACCGCAACGGCGAGATCAAGGAAGCCGAAGCCGCCGGCACGAAAGCGAAGATTCTCTCCTGGGGCGGGAAGATCGCGAAAGAGTAGCTGAAAATCAGGCCCCGACGGTTTCGAAAGCTTGTCATCCCGAGCGGCGCAGCACAGCGAGGGACCTCACAATTGCAAAGCGCCCTTCTGCCTAACGAGAATTCGCAGATTGCATCTAAAGGGTCCCTCGCCGTCTAACGGCTCGGGATGACACGCTGGAGGCCTGACGGTTACTTCCCGACCCAGCGGTAGAAGCTCTGGTAATGCCCGATCCCGCTGCGGTAGTTGATGTAGGTGGCCAGGGCGAGAAGCGGGAAATTCTGGCGATACATGTCGTACTTCAAATAAAAGACGCGCGGGAACCCGGTGCCGGTGATTTCCGGCTCGTCCCAGGCGCCGTCCGCGCGCTGCGTCGCGAGCAGATAACGCAGGCCGCGCTGGATGCTCGGCCGCTCGAGATCGCCGCAGGCGCAGAGCCCCATCAACGCCCAGGCCGTTTGCGAGGCGGTGCTGGCGCCCTTGCCTTTGAGCTCGGGATTCTCGTAGGAAGCGCACGTTTCGCCCCAGCCGCCGTCGTCGTTCTGGCAGCTCTCCAGCCAGTCGCGTCCGCGCAGGATCCAATCCTGAGTCATGTCTTCGCCGATGGCGCGCAGCCCGCGCAGGACCTGCCAGGTGCCGTAAATGTAATTGACGCCCCAGCGTCCATACCAGGAGCCGTCGTCTTCCTGCGTTGCGCGCAGGTAGCGGATCGCCTTGCGCACGAGCGGCCGGCCGGGATTGAAGCCGATGTAGCCTAACAATTCGAGAGTGCGCGCGGTCAGATCGCTGCAGGTCGGATCGAGGATCGCGTTGTGATCGGCGAAAGGCATGTCCTCGAGCCAGTGGCGCGTGACATCCTTGTCGAAGGCCGCCCAGCCGCCGTCGCGGCATTGGAAGCTCAGCTGCCAGCCGAGGGCGCGCTCGAAGATCTTCGCGCGAGCTTCGCCTGTTCGTTAGGCCGGACCAGCCGCAGCGCCATCAGCACCATCGCGGTGTCGTCGGTGTCGGGATAAAAGACGTTGTTGTATTCGAAGGCCCAGCCGCTCGCTTCCGGGTGCGGGTTGTTCACCGTCCAGTCGCCGCGGACCCGGACTTCCTTGTCGGCCAGCCATTGCGCGGCGCGTTGCAGGGCGGGATGCTGCGCCGGGAAACCGGACTCGGCGAGAGCGATGATGTTGATCGCGGTGTCCCAGACCGGCGAGAGACAGGGCTGGATGCGGAAATCCTCCGGGTCGTCGACGAAGAGGCCCGCAGAAATCCGCGAGCGCCTTTTGGTAAAGCGGATGTTCTTTCGGTAATCGAGCGCGCGCAGCGCGATGATGGAGTTGAGCATCGCGGGGAAGACCGCGGCCAGCCCGTCGCTCCCTTCGCCCATGCGCTCGACCATCCAGTGTTCCGCTTCCTCGAGCGCGCGCTGGCGCAGCGGCTCGGCTGTGCAACGCGCTCGAGGATCTTGAGGGCGCGGTCGGCGCGGAGGAAAAAATTCCGCCAGGTCAGCGAGCGCTGATCGCGCGGCAGAGTGAAATCGTTGCCCTCCGTCCCGACCGGATAGAGCTCGTGCAGTTGTTTTTCGGCGGGCAGCTCACGGGTCGGCTTGAAATGATTGATGATCGCGAGCGGGATGAGCATGGCCCGGCTCCAGGACGACATTTTGTAGATGTTGAAGAAGAACCAGCTCGGGCAGGAGAACCATCTCGACCGGGATGGCCGGCAGATATTTCCAGGGGAACTGGCCTAACAATGCCAGGTAAAGCTTGCTGTAGGTGTTCATCTGCGGAATGCCGCCGAGCCGCAGGATGTTGGCGCGGGCTTCCTGCATGAAGGGCGCCTCGGGGACTGTGCCCGGCGAGCTTGAGCGCGAAGTAGGCCTTGACGCAGGCGTTGATCTCGCTCGGGCCGCCGTAGTAAATATTCCAGCCGCCATCGGGGAGCTGCCGCTTCAGAATGTGCTTGACGCAGCGACGCTGCAGCACCTCGTCCACCTCGCCGACCCAGTGCATGAAGAGCACGTAATCGGAGCAGAGCGTGCTATCGACCATCAGCTCGCCGACCCAATGGCCGTCGGGCTTTTGCTGGCGAAGGAGGTTTTGCTGCGCGAGCGAGATCGCCTCTGCGAGCTGGCCTCGTTCGTCGCCAGACGACGGCGCCAGCTCCTTGCGCTACGCGGGGCAGAGCAATGATGTTGGCGCGAGGGATTACCCATGTCTCGCGCTCAAGACGCCTGTGCGGCTGGGCTCGGCTTTTTTGCCGGTGAGATGCCCGTTGCCGGCGGTGACGCCGTTGTAGGCGGTGATCTCGTTGCCTTTGCCGGTCGGCTTGGGCTTCGGGCCGAAGTTGAAGCGCACCGTCTTCCAAGTGTCGCCGGGCTGCGCGTTGAGCCCGAGGCTCGCGGTCGGCTCGTAGCCGCAATGGACCATGCAATTCTCGCAGCGGCTGTCCTTCACCACGCCATTTACGACGCCGTATTTGTCCCACTGCACTTTCTCCAGCAACTCCTGGTAGCTGGCATAATGCCCGTCCGTCATCAGGTAGCAGGGGCCTTTCCAGCCGCGGATGTTGCGGGTCGGGATCGCCCAGGCTGAGCAGGTCAGATCGCGTTTGCCGGCGAGAAACTCGAAATAAATCGGCGTGCCGAAGAAGGTGTAATTCTTCATCCACTCCTCGATCTTTTTGAATTTCTCGATCGTCATCTGGCGGGTGAGGAAGAAATTCTCCGGCTGCAAGTTGAGCCGCTTGATCATGTCCTTCTTGGCCGCGTCGTATTCGTAGCCGGGCGAGATGGTGTGGCCGTCGACTCCGAGATCGCTCAGGAAATCGAACATCTGCTCGACCTCGTCCATGTCGGTTTCCTTGTAGATGGTGGTGTTGGTCGCGACCTGGTAGCCGAGAAGCTTCGCCATCTTCATGGCCAGGATGCATTCCTTGAAAACGCCTTCGCGCTCGACGATCAGATCGTGCGTCCGCTCCAGACCATCGAGATGGACGTTCCAATACATCCATCGGCTCGGACCGATCGTGGGCTTGGCCGGATCTTTCGGTCCCTGCTGGATGGCCTCCGCGTCCTTCTCGCTGAGCAAACCCGCCTCCATCAAGGCGGTGATCTTCTCCTCCATGAAAGTGGCCCGTTTCGGGTATTCCGCCGCCATCCATTCGCGCATCTTTTTGCGCATGAACATCGCGTTGGTGCAGATGTAAATGATCCGCTTCTGCTCATGCAGGCCCTGCACGAGCGCCTCGATCTGCGGGTAGATGAGTGGCTCGCCGCCGCAGATCGAGACCATCGGGGCGTTGCACTCCTCCGCCGCCGAGAGGCAGTCCTCCAGCGGCAGCAGATCCTTTAGAGAAGTGGAGTATTCGCGAATCCGGCCGCAGCCGGTGCACGTAAGATTACAGGTGTGCAGCGGCTCCAGCTGCAGGACGGTGGCAAACTTTTTCGTCCCCCGAATTTTATGGCCGACGATGTAGGCGGCGATCTTGGTCGTGAGCGCAAGAGGAAATCTCATAAGTGCGGGATACTAACAAGCATGCTATGCCTGTCAATGGACGGGCACCCCGCGCGCGGCAGCCCGTTCTTTGGGCACATTCTACTCAAATCCATACTCCAATGGCACTTATTCCCGAGGAAAAACGAAACGTCGCGGTGCTCGGCGCCTCGCAAAAACCCGAGCGCTACTCCAACCAGGCAGTCCGCCTCCTGGCCAGCTTCGATTACCGGCCGATGCCCGTGAACCCGGCCGTTGAGGAAATCGAGGGCTTAAAGTGCTTCCCGAGACTGGCCGCAATTGGCGAGACCGGTCCACACCGTCACCCTCTACCTCGGGGCGGCACGCTCGACGCCTTTGATCGAGGAAATCCTGGCCATCAATCCGCAACGAATCATCCTCAATCCCGGCGCGGAAAACGAAGAGCTGGCGGCCGCGGCCAGCGGAGCCGGAATCGAAGTGGTCGAAGGCTGCACCCTGGTGATGCTTCGGACCGGACTGTTTTGAAAGACCCTGATCTCAGGCATCCATCGAGTTGCGGAGCAAGCCCAATCACCACACGATTTGCACAGCGTAGGCCTTGAACCGCGAGTCGGCGGTCAGGATCGGCAGCCCTTCCACCTTTGCCTGCGCGATGAGCATACGGTCGAATGGGTCTTTGTGATGCCACGGCAGATCCTGAAGGAGGCGGCAGTGGTCCGGCTTGATCTCCAGCCGGGCGGCCCCAATTTCTCGCAGTTCGTCCACCAACTCCCGATCCCAAGCCGGCGGCAGTTCGAAGTCGAATCCGCCCCGACTTATTTTCAGCGCGATTTCCCAGAAACTGACGACAGAATAAACCAGCCGCTCGACCCTTTCGATCTGAGAGCGCGCTTTGCGCGAGAGCCGTGGATCGTCCCGCACCATCCAGAGAATGGCATGGGTATCGAGGAGCAGACCGCTCACTTCGACGAAAGGGGGTCGGCACGCTCGACTCGATAAAAATCCCGTTCGAGTTCGCCGTCCGCACTCCGCCTCGACGCTTTGCGACTCCGGCCCCAGGATTTAAGTCCGCCGACTCTCCGGGAAGTGCGCGAGCATTCCAACACGGCAAGGCGAACCAGCGGCTTGTTGCGCTTGGCAATAATTACTTCCTCTCCGTCAAGGGCCTTGCGGATCAGCTTGGAAAGGTGGGTCTTCGCCTCATGAATAGTCGCCTGAGTCATCGGGAATCGAACTTAGCTAAATTACTTAGTCATGTCAAGGCCTAGCCCCTCCTCATCGCCCTACCCAGCCGCGCCGGATGAGGCTGACCGCGATGGCCGCAAGCAGGAGCGAAACCAGTTTCGAAATGCCTTTGATCCCCTGTTTGCCTAACCATTTCGTGAGCCGGTCCGCGTAACAAAAAACTACCGCCACGATGACCAGGTTCACGACCAGCGAGAGTAAAGTGTAGAGCGCGCCCACCGAGTCGGCCAAAACCAGCAGCGCGGTCAGCAGCGCCGGCCCGGCAATGAGCGGCATTCCGAGCGGGACGATCCCGAAGTCTTCCGTGGTTGGTCCCTTCGCGCCGCCCACATCGAGCAAGTCGCGAATGGCAAACGTCAGCAAAAGCAGGCCGCCCGCGACTTGGAAATCGGCTACCGTGATCCCGAGTGCCGCGAAAATCAGTTTCCCGAGAAAGACAAACCCAACCGAGATGAGCAGCGCCGTCCCGATCCCGATCAGCGCCTCTTGCTTGCGGCGTTTCTCATCGACGTTCGCGCCCAGCCCGATAAAAATCGCGACCATCCCGATGGCGTCGATCGCGACGAAGATCGGAATAAAGGCAGTGACAAATTTTGTCGCGAAATCGTTCATCTCGGGGCGGCCGGCAAGTGAAAGAGAATGACAGAATTAGCGAGATGTTGAATTTTCCTTTTTCATTAATCCTGCTAAATCCTGTTAATCCTGTCCTCGTCAAATTGCCAACTTCAATTCCTATGAAACACTTCCTGCTCGTTGGTCTTTTCGCCGCTGCCGCTCTCCCTCTCCGGGCCGAGAACGTCAAGAGTCTCTCCGATTTCCAGGCCGCCGCCGAGAAGGCGAACGAGGTCCTCGTGATCCCCGAATGGCCGAAAACGCCGGTCGAAGTCCAAAGTAATATCGACACCGCCATCGCCAACGCCAACCGCGCGCTCGACGCGATCGGCCAGCAGGACCTGAGCAAGGTGACTTTCGACAGCACCGTCGTCGCGCTCGATAACATCCAGAACGACGCGCAGATCGCGGTCAGCAAGACCATCGTCATTCAACAAACCAATCAGGACGCAGCCATGCGCGACGCGGCCGAAAAAGCGGTCAAGGTTTTTCAGGATTGGGCCGTCGGAATCGACTATCGCGACGACGTCTACAAGGCCGTTAAAGCCTTTGCCGATACCAAGCCGAAGCTGGAGGGCGAGGACGCGCTCCTCCTCGAACACACGTTGCGCGATTATCGCCGCGCCGGTCTCGCACTCGCTCCCGAGAAAAGGGCGGAGGTCGAGAAATTGCGCAAGGAACTGGCGAAACTCGAAACCGATTTCGCAGCCAACATCGTGGCCGTGAAAGCTCCGGTCGTCTTCACCAAAGCGGAGTTGGATGGGGTGCCGGACACCATTCTCGATTCACCCGGCGTGAAAACCGGCGACGACTCCTACACGATCCTTGCGAACGTAACCTTTCACTACAACACCGTTGAAGAAACCGCGAAGAACGAAGAAACGAGAAAGCATCTCTACCAGGTGCGGTTCAATCTCGCGCGCGACAAGAATGTGCCGGTCCTGAACGACATGCTCGCCCACCGCAACCAGATCGCGCTCAAGCTCGGCTACAAATCGTGGGACGATTTCCAGACCGAAATCAAAATGGCCAAGACCGGCGCCGCGGCCAAGACCTTCATCAACGACCTCGTCGCGGGAATTCAGCCGAAGTTCGACGCCGAAGTTGCGGAACTGCGCAAGCTCAAGGTCGCAGAAACGAAAGATTCCAACGCCCAGATCAACATCTGGGATTGGCGCTATTTCCAGAACGAGCTCAAGAAGGAAAAATACACCGTCGATACCGATGCGCTCCGCGTTTATTTCCCGTTTCAGCGCACGCTCCAGGGAATGTTCGACATCTACCAGAGCATCTTCGGTTTGAAATTTGCCAAAATCATCGCCCCGGAAAAATGGATCGACGATCTCCAGCTTTACATGGTAACCGACGCCGCCAGCGGCCAGCCGCTTGGGATGTTCTATCTCGACATGTTCCCGCGCGAAGGGAAGTTCAATCACTTCGCGCAATTCCCGATCATCCCCGGGAAATTGTTGCCTGACGGAAAGTACCAGCGCCCGACCGTCGCGCTCATTTGCAACTTCCCACCACCCGCCAAGGACAAGCCTTCGCTCCTTAGCCACCAGGATGTTGAGACGCTCTTCCACGAGTTCGGTCACGCCCTCCACACCATTGTGACGACCGCGAAATACGTGCGCTTCTCCGGCACGAGCGTCCCGGCAGATTTCGTCGAAGCGCCCTCGCAAATGCTGCAAAACTGGGTCTGGAACAAGAAGGTGCTCGACACTTTCGCGGGCGATTATCGTGATCCTTCGAAGAAGATTCCGGCCGAGACTGATCGCGAAAATGAAGGAAGCGAAGCTCGCCACCGTCGGCGTCTACTATCGCCGGCAATTCACCTTTGCCGACATCGACCTCACGCTGCACGACGTGCATCCGGCCGATCAGCTCTACGATTGCGTCGCGATGTCGAACCCGATCTTCCCGAAAGATTTTCTACCGATCGATCTCGACACGGCCTTCGTCGCCTTCTTCGGCCATCTCGCCGGCTACGACGCCGGCTACTACGGCTATGCCTGGGCGGACGCGATCGCCGCCGACATGGCGACCGTTTTCGAAAAAGCGCCTAACGGATTTCTCGACAAAGCCGCCGGGATGAAGCTGCGCAAGGAAATTTACGCGCCGGGCGGCTCCCGCGACATCGACATTTCGATCCACAATTTCCTCGGCCGCGACCGCTCGATCCAGCCCTACCTGAAAACGTTAGGCATCGAAACGCCCGCAAAAGCGAAGAGCGGCCCTTCGAAAGAGAACGACAGCGGCGCCCCGCCGCCCAAGCCGTAGTTTCCTGCTCAAGACGCGCAGAGACTGGACGCGCCGAGCGGGTCCCTCCGGAGGGACCTGCTTCCGCAGGTCCAATTCCTACGCTACGTTGCGTTTCCATGAAACAGTTCGCCTGCTTCTCGTTAGCCGTCTTCGCCACCGCGCTCTTCGCTTCCGCCGCTCCCGTCGACGAGCCGCCCAAGCCAGCGCTCGACGCGATCGATGCCGCCGGTTTGCTCGATCACATCAAAGTCCTTGGCTCCGACAAATTTGAGGGCCGCGCGCCCGGGTCGAAGGGCGAGGAGGAATCGGTCCAATACATCACCGAGCAGTACAAGAAGCTCGGCCTGAAACCGGGCAACCCGAACGGTACCTACACGCAGGAAGTTCCGCTGGCCGGTATCCTCGGCACTCCGACTGCGTCATTCAGCGTCGGCGAGAAGAAAATGCAACTGCATTCCCCTAACGACTTCGTCGCCTTCACCACTCGCATCGAGCCGGCGGTCGAGGTCAAGAATTCCGACGTCGTCTTCGTCGGCTACGGGGTCGTCGCGCCGGAATATGGCTGGGACGATTTCAAAGGCGCGGACGTAAAGGGCAAAACGCTCGTCTTCCTGATTAACGACCCGCCGCTCTCCGATCCGAACGACCCGTCGAAGCTCGACGACAAAATGTTTAAGGGCAAAGCGATGACCTACTACGGGCGCTGGAGCTACAAATATGAGGTCGCGGCCGAGAAAGGCGCCGCCGCGGCGGTCATCGTGCATGAGACGATTCCGGCGGCTTATCCCTGGTCGGTGGTCGAGAACAGCAACGCCAAGCAGAATTTCGTCATCGATGCCCCGGACAACCGCACGGGGGCGGTCGGGATTCGTTCCTGGATCACGCTTGAGACCGCCCGGGATCTCTTCCGCGCCGCCGGCAAAGATTACGACGAATTGAAAAAGGCGGCCCTGAGCAAGGACTTCAAACCAATCTCGCTAGGCGCGAAAGCGGACTTTGCGTTGCAAAACAAGATCACGCATATCAAGTCGCACAACGTCGTCGGCAGGCTCGAAGGAAGCGATCCGCCGCGGAAAGATGAATACGTCATCTACAGCGCGCACTGGGATCATCTCGGTCGCGATCCGCACCTGAAGGGCGACCAGATTTACAACGGCGCGCTCGACAACGCCTCTGGCGTCGCTTCAATTCTCGAGCTTGCGCAGGCTTTCACCAGGCTTTCCCCGCCACCGCCGCGGAGCCTCCTCTTTCTTGCCACGACCGCCGAGGAAGCGAATTTGTTAGGCGCAAAATATTACGCCGAGCATCCGCTTTACCCGCTCGATCGTACCCTGGCCGACATCAACATCGACATCGTCAATCCCTGGGGGAAAACGCGCGACCTTGAGGACATCAGCTACGGCAACTCCACCCTCGACGATCTTCTCGCCCAGGATGCCACTCGGGCGGGACGGATCGCGAAACCAAACAGCGAACCGGAGAAAGGGACTTTTTTCCGGGCCGACAATTTTGAGTTCGCCAAGGCCGGCGTGCCCGCGCTCTACATCGGGAGCAAACCGAAAGACTACATTGGCCAGCCAGCGGACTACGGACAAAAGAAGAGCGACGACTACACCCTTCATCATTACCACCAGGTTTCCGATGAAGTGGATCCGGCGTGGGATCTTTCCGGCGCGGTCGAAGATACACGGCTCCTCTTCGAAGTCGGCTACCAGGTCGCTAATGCTGAGCAATATCCGACCTGGCTGCCGGGTTCGGAGTTCAAGGCGAAACGCGACGCCATGATGGCGGCGAAGAAGTAGCTGCAGCGCCTCCAATCTTGTCATCCCGAGTCGCGTAGACGGCGAGGGACCTCTCCCATGCTGTCTACCTTCCAACCAATAACGAGGTTCCAATTCCAATTGTGAGGTCCCTCTCCGTCCCGCGGCGGATCGGGATGACGAGCTGGAGTTAGCAGTCCCCAACAATTGGCTAACGAACAGCCGCTCCAACATCGCGCTGGCCGCGACTTCTTTCGTCATTAAGCTTCCCGCATGAATTTCGCGTTGCCGCTCATTAGCGCGCTCGTCGGCGTCGCGCTCCTCCTATTCGGGCGCCGCCTCTTCTGGCTCTTCGTCGCCGCGCTCGGTTTCGCCATCGGCCTGCAACTCGCTCCCTACCTCAGCCAAAATCCCCCACTTTGGCTTTCTCTCCTCCTTTCCCTCGGACTCGGCCTGCTCGGCGCTCTCCTCGCGCTCATGCTGCAGAAACTCGCCATCGGCATCGCCGGTTTTCTTGTCGGCGGACGCCTCGCGGTCGCGATCGCGGCGGCGCTCTGGGTGAATCATGCGCATTATTCCATCATCACTTTCGTCGCCGGCGGAATCCTCGGCGCTCTCCTGCTCGTCGCACTCTTCGATTGGGCGCTCATCATTTTTTCCGCGATCGAAGGGGCGCGTCTGATCGTGGACACCGTCCATTTGCCGAGCACCGGCACGACCGTCCTCGTCGTGGCGCTCGCGCTTTTTGGGATCTTCGTGCAGGCGGCGATGTTCCGCCGCCGCCGGCGCCTGTAGACGTTTCGCTGTGCGAAACGCGGGTCTGCGCGCCGCTCGTGACTCCGCGTTCGGCAACGCCGATAACCGCGCCTCCCAGAGCGAGGCGTCTACAGCGGCTGGGCCTGATGCCGCTCCGCCCCGAAACCGCCATCATCCTTGCGTGGTCGCGTTCATTTCGCAGGGGGCGCAAATCTGGTCGTGATCCCGGTCGGCGGTTTCATCGCGCACACCGTGGCCGAAGACGAGAAAGGGCGCGCGGCTGGCTGGTATCAGGCGGGAAATCTGGACGGGACAGGAATCGGTGGCGGGGCTGGCGTCTGGATGGCGAGCCATCATTCTTTTCCGGCTGCCAGCCTCACCCTGGCGGGAGATCGCGGTCGCGCGTCTGAGGCGCGGCTGTGCGGCCTCGGCTACACGCCAGGTTCTATAACTGAACGCCCTGCATCGTGAATGTGATTGGCACATACACTTTCTCGTAAACGCCGGGCTTACACCGCCATTGCCGCAGAGTCCTGATTGAGACTTGATCGAGAAGCGGACTGCCCGTGCTCTCGACCGCATCGACCTGTGTCACATCGCCGGCGGAATCGAACCGGAGGAGGAATTTTCCGCTGCCGGTCTGCTTTGCCCTTCGCGCCTCAAATGGGTAGACGGGATGCGGTGAGAAAATCATGTTGGACCGCCCGGAGACAAAGTTGACCCCGCTGGCCCTGCCAGGATCGGCTCTCGAACCATCCACCTTTACGACCGCTTTTGGTCTTGTCGCAGACCGCAGCGGCGGACTCGGTTCAGTGAAGAGGAAGTCAGGGATCTCGGTCGGCGGCGGAGGTAGTGGCGGTGGTAAATCTTCCGGAGGCGATGGCGGCGACTCCGGAGGCTCTTCGATCCGGATACCCTCGACAGGCTGGTCTTGAAACACGCCGTTGTCGGCTGGAATTTTCTCCTTCTTTGCCAGGCTCCCGGCTGCAACCGCGATCGCCTCGATCGTCACCGCACCAATCAGGGCCGCCAAAAGAGGCCAGCCTCGTGGTGCCTTATAAAATTCCGGTTCGCTCATGGAAATCTTACCTCTTCCAGGTCAGACACTCGAAAATTCGGAAAATTAATCTGCATTCAGAGCGAAGATGGCGTTGCTTCTGGTCGGTAGTTCCAATGAACGGCGGTGACCTGGACGCGCGGAAGCGCGTCCCTCCGAAGGCTGGAGGGCAACGCTCCGTCGTTGCCGAGATTCGGGCCGCGAGACACGGCGATGCCGGAGCATCGCCCTCCAGGTCCAAGCGGCGGGAAAAAACAAGACGCGGTCCTACGCCGGGTCGCGCCTCAATGCCGAAAATGCCGGACGCCGGTGAAGATCATCGCCATCTTGCGCTCGTCGGCGGCGGCGATTGCTTCGCTGTCGCGCACCGAACCGCCCGGCTGAATCGCGGCCGTCGCACCTGCTTCGGCGGCGGCGATCAATCCATCGGCAAAGGGAAAGAAGGCGTCGCTCGCCACGGCGCTGCCCTGCAGCGAAAGACCGGCTTCGGCCGCTTTCCAGACTGCGATGCGGGAAGCGTCTACTCGCGACATTTGCCCGGCGCCGATGCCCAGCGTGCGATCCGGGCCCGCGTAAACGATCGCGTTCGATTTGACGTGTTTCACCACCCGCCAGCCGAAAAGCATCGCCCCCATCTCCTGCTGCGTCGGCGGTCGTTTGGTTACCACTTTCGTTTCCAGTCCCTCGAGCTCGGCCGCATCTTTTTGCTGCACAAGCAGACCGCCCCGCACAGAGCGGACATCTATCCGGGGCTTGTCGTCAGGGAAAGCAGGTTGTAAGGCGCGCATCAAACGCAGATTTTTTTTCTTCTGCAGCAAGGCGCGCGCGTCGCTCGCGAAATCCGGCGCGATGATCACTTCACTGAAAATTTCCCTGATCGCTTTCGCGATCGGGAGATCGAGCGGCCGATTGCAGATGATGATACCACCGAACGGCGCCTGCTTGTCGGTCGCGAAGGCCTTCAGCCACGCTGCGCGCAGATCCGGATCGCTCCCCACGCCGCATGGGTTGGTGTGCTTCAGGATCGCGACCGTCGGTTCCGAAAATTCTTCGATCAAATCGGTCGCGGCGGTGATGTCGAGGAGGTTGTTAAAGGAGAGATCCTTGCCATGCAGTTTTTCGAAATGGTCCGCGAATGTCCCGTAAAGCGACGCCGTCTGGTGCGGATTTTCGCCGTAGCGCAACCGGCTTACGAGCGGCAGGGAAAGCGAAAAAGACGTCTCGGTTTCCTGTTTCTCATTCAGGTAGCTCGCGATCGCGCGATCGTAGTCGGAGGTCTTGATGAAGGCCTTGATCGCGAGACGCTCGCGCAATTTCAGTGTCGTCTCGCCCTCGCGATCGTGCATCTCGTCGAGCACCGCCTGGTAATCCGCCGGATCGACCACGACCGTGACGGATTGATAATTTTTTGACGCGCTGCGCAGCATCGAGGGGCCGCCGATGTCGATTTGCTCGATCGCTTCCGCCAGCTTGACCCCGGGTTTCGCGATCGTCGCCTCGAAGGGTAAAGATTCACCACCACCAGGTCGATCGCCTCGATCCCGTGCTCGCGCGCCACCGCTTCGTGTTCCTTGTTCCCGCGCAGGTAAAGGAGCGCGCCGTGCACCTTGGGGTGGAGCGTTTTCAGCCGGCCGTCGAGCACTTCGGGAAATCCGGTGAACTCGGAAATGTCGCGCGTCTTGATTCCCTCCTGCCGCAAGAGGCTGGCCGTGCCGCCGGTGGAAACGATCTCCACGCCTAGTTTTTCCAGCTCGCGGGCAAAATCGGCCACGCCGGTCTTATCGGAAACGGAAATGAGAGCGCGAGAAATTTTCATGAGGATTTTCGCTGCACGAGAACATAGGCGACCGCATACATGATGAGTCCGAAGGCGAGCGACACGCCGATGGAAAGAGCAAAGCTGGGCAGATGAAGCACGCCCGGATCGCCCGCGTAAAGCGCGCGCCTGACGGCGGCGACGCCGTAGGTGAGTGGGTTCAGATGAACCGCCCAATAAATCCACGAATGGGGGTTGGTCGCGGGAAAGAGCGCACCAGACATGAGCCAAAGCGGAATTAGAAAAACGTTCATAATGGCGTGAAAACCCTGGGTTGATTCCATCGGCCAGGCGACGAGAAAACCGAGACCAGTCAGGCCAAAACCGACAAGGAAGAGAGTGCCGAGACAAACCAAAATCCGTTCCGGCGAGATGTGAATGCCCACGAAGGGCGCGAGCAAAAGGAAAACGAGACCCTGCAGGAGCGCGAGGGTGGTGCCGCCGAGAATCTTGCCGCAGACGATGCTGCCGGGCGAAATCGGCGCGACGAGGACGGACTGAAGAAAGCCTTCACGGCGATCTTCGATGATTGAGATGGTCGAGAAGATGGCAGTAAAGAGCATGATCAGGATGAGTGTGCCCGGATAGAAATATTCGAGGTAGCGCATGCCGTCAGGCGCAGAGCCAACCCGAAAAGACGGACCAATGCCCGAGCCGATGATAAACCAGAAAACGAGCGGCGAAAGGAGCGCGCCGATGATGCGGTTGCGCTGTCGGTAAAAGCGCACAATCTCGCGCTGCCAGAGAGTCGCGGTCGGTAAAAAAAAGAAGCCGGAGCGTTTGCCCCCGGCGCTGACGGCCGCTGCGCTCATTTCGGCCTAACGATCGAGCACGATGTGCTTCGCGGCCGGATAAAGGACCGGACAACAGCCGATCGTTTCGCAAAACGCCTTGCTGAAATGGCTCAGGCTCGAGTAGCCGACTTCAGTCGCCGCTTCGGTCACGTTATAGCGGCCGCTGCGGAGCAGCTCGGCGGCGCGTTCCATGCGCGCGTTGCGCAGGAATTGTGGAATCGTCAGGCCGACTTCCCGCGAAAAAATCCGGCTCAGGTAAAATGGGCTGCACCCAACTTCTTGCCCGAGCATTTCGAGCGACGGCGGATTGGCGAGATCGCGCAGGATCAATTCCTTCGTTCGCACGACGCGATCACGCGCGACCCGTTTCTGCCGCATGCAAAAAAACTCCGGATCCTTCGGCTCGAAAAGGAAGTGCGCCATCAGCTCGAGCGCCTTGCTTTGGTACCAGAGAATCCGCGCGCCCTTCGGCACCGGCGGTTCCGCCAGGCTGGCGACGATCGCGCGCTGTTCCGCGGACATCGGCTGCGGCGGCGAGACGATGCTCTGCTCCCGCTTCGGAAAAATGACCTCACGCATTGCGGGGGCCAGCTCGCTCTCGGACGACGCCAGCTGCGACTGCAGATGTTCTCTCGAATATTCCAGCGTGACGAAGCGGTGATGATCGTGCGCCTGTCGTGTCGCGTGCAAGGGCTCGTCGCCAATCGCGTAATAGCCCGAACTGCTCGGGCCGTAGTCGTGCGTGGCGCTCGGGTCGCGCCCGATCGCGCCGCGCCCGTCGAGGTTCAGGCAAAACTCGATGCTGCGCGGACGAAAGCTTTCCGCCCAGTCCAATGGCTGGCTCGTTTTGAAATCGTGCCACTCGATGCTGATCCCCTGCTCCTCGAAGCTGCCATAAAGCTGTTGCCAGCCATGCCGCACATTCGTCCAAGCTGCCGGTTCGAGGATTTGTCCTTTCATCGCGTCATTTTCGGGTGCAGGCCGGAGAATGCAAGACTGCTCTCAGGGAGAGCGAAAGGCGGATCGGTTTCACTTATCCTTGAAGAAATCGACGAATGACCGGCTCACTTTGTTGAAGCCACTCTTCACATCGTCTCCCACCTGGTGAAAAGTCCGCACGACCACGTTGGTGTCGCTATCGTCGGCCTTTTCGCGATCGGCCTCGTCGCTCTGGCCCGCCTGCGCCGCTTGATCGCCGCCCGCGAAGAGGCCTTCCGTGCGCGTGACTGTGCCGTGGTTGGCTCCGATGAAGATCGCGCCAGCTGGCTCCCCGCTCTGTCTCTGCAATGCCACCTTCCAAATGGGATTGCCCCGCCCATCGACTCGCAAAACATAGTCGGCCGTCGCAAAGGTCACATGCGACTTGGTCGCTGTCTGCCGGGCAAGAGCATAGGCGCCGCTCGAATCGAGGTTTAACTTGGAGGTATTGATGACTGGGCCTAACGAATTCTCGACCGTCGAGCGCAGGGGCGTCCGCTCGGAAACAATCTTGCCGTTGCTAACCTCGACCTCGCGCACTCCGCCACTCGCGCTTGGATCCTCGATCAAGACGGTCCACGTCTCCGGCTGCGGGTCGCCATTTGTCCCCGTGACCGACATGACATGATTCACGTAGTCGCGCTTCAACTGCGTGCCGACCGTGCGCATGGCTTCGTAAGCGGTGGGCCGTTCCTGGGCGAAGGCCGGGGCGCTGAGAAAGAGCAGCGCGATGAACCATTTCGACATGCAAAAATAGTGCATGGCTCGCGCCAGATTGCCAGTCTTGATCGCCGTCGAGGTCGAGGCCGCCCACCTGCCTTGTCATCCCGATCAGGCGAAGCGCGGAGAGGGACCTCGCAGTTGCGATCCACGCTGACTATCTATCTGGGGACGCCAATTCCAGATGTGAGGTCCCTCTCCGTCCTACGGCGGATCGGGATGACAATCGAAAATAATGGCCGGCCATGATCGCGAAAACTCGTTGCGAGTGGCGCGAAAATTCGCCAGCTTGCCTAGGAACCAGCGCGGGTCATTGTTAGGCGCGCTGCCGGGCGATGAAGAAAACGAAGAAGAAGAAAATCGAGTTCTCCAGTCACACCGGGAATCTCGCTCTGATGCGCAACTGCGTGCGGCGTTTCCTCGAGGCTTTCCCCTTTTCCGAGCGTCAGCGCACCCTCATGGTGCTGGGGGTAGACGAGGCCTGCACAAATATCATTCGCCACGCCTACCATCTGAGGAACGACCAGTTGATCTCGCTCTCGCTCGAAGGAAAAACCGACTGCGTCTGCCTGCGCCTGCGCGATTACGGCAAACAGGCGCGCCCGCCAGCCATGAAGAGTCGGCCGGCGGACTTGATCAGGCCGGGCGGGCTCGGGCTGCACTTGATCCGCAACGCCTTCGATCAGGTCGACTACGTCCTGCGCAGCCGCGGAACGGAATTGGTGCTGACGAAAAATCTAGAGTAATCGAGCAGCTTTAAGTTTTAAGTAGGAGAAGCGCTTTGCTGCCGCACTTAAAACTTAACACTTAAAACTTAAAACTCCGTTCGTCCGCTCCCGCCGCGACCATCCACGATGAATCCACCTGTCCCCGATCCCGCTTTCGAGATTTCACTGCGGCCGCCGATGTTCAGCGAGTTCACCGGTCAGGTGAAGGTGTGTGAACGAATTGAGGTTCTGGTCGAGGCGGCGAAAAAACGGGGCGACGTCCTCGAGCACATTTTGCTGAGCGGGCCGCCCGGGCTCGGGAAAACAACTCTGGCCCACATCATCGCCAACGCGATGAGCGTAAACATCAAGAACACGAGCGGGCCGGTGATCGAGAGAGCGGGCGAGTTGGCCGGGCTTCTCACCAGTCTGGAAAAGGGCGACGTCCTTTTCATCGACGAAATCCATCGCCTGCAGCCGACGATCGAAGAATACCTCTATCCGGCGATGGAAGACTACAAACTCGACATCATCATCGACCAGGGTCCGCAGGCACGAAGCCTGCAATTGCGCCTGCCGAAGTTCACCCTTATCGGCGCCACCACCCGCTCGGGTATGTTGAGCGCCCCGCTGCGCTCGCGCTTCGGAATGACGGCGCGGCTCGATTATTACAGCGCGGAAGAAATGCAGAAAATCATCCTGCGCAGCGCGGGCCTCCTCAACGTGGAGATCGATCCCGCCGGTGCGGCTGAGATCGCGACCCGCACTCGGGGCACGCCGCGGACCGCGAATAATCTTTTGCGCTGGGTGCGCGATTATGTGCAGGTGAAAGCGGATGGAAGCATCACGGCGGAACTGGCGGACCGCGCCCTGACGATGCTGGAAATTGATCGCGACGGATTCGATCAATGGGACAAGCGCATTATCGAGACCTTGATTTACAAATTCAACGGTGGCCCCGTCGGTTTGAGCTCACTCGCAGTCGCAGTCGGCGAAGAAGCCGGGACGCTGGAAGAAGTGAACGAACCGTATCTGATCATGGAAGGTTATATCAAGCGCACCGCGCAGGGCCGAATGGCGCTGCCTAACGCCTACCGAAAACTGGGCCTGAAGGTTCCGGCCGGTCCGCAGAGCGAGTTGTTCGGTTCATGAGATGAGGTTGCGCGCAAGAACTCCGGGGAGCGCACGTGACTCGCGTGCCGTTTGCGGCGACTCGCCGCAAGCACCCGTGCGAGGTCCAATCGGACAAAGTTCGCGATGGCGGGTCGCCATCGCCAGCACGCGGGTCGCGTGCGCTCCCCGGATCCTGGCGCCACGCTACTCATGACCCCGGAGACCGATCTCTTCCCGAACGTCGCCAAAATCCTGAGCGTCGCCGAACTGACCCGCGCCATCCGCGGCCTCCTCGAAACACGTTTCGGCACGGTCTGGGTACAGGGCGAAATTTCCAACTACAAAAAACATCCTTCGGGCCACCAGTATTTTACGCTCAAAGATCAACGCGCCGCGATCGCTTGCGTGATTTTTCGCAACACCCTCCCGCCGTTTCCGAAGCCGCTGGCCGACGGGATGCAGGTGCAGGTTTATGGCAACGTCACCGTCTTCGAAGCGCGCGGGCAGTATCAGCTCAGTGTGCAGATATTGCAGTCGCGCGGACTCGGTCTTTTGCAGGCGAAATTCGAAGCGCTCAAACGCAAACTGGAAGCGGAAGGTCTCTTCGCGCCGGCGCGCAAACGCGCCCTGCCGAACTTTCCGCGCCGCATTGGGATCGTCACTTCCTCGAGCGGCGCGGCCATTCAGGACATGCTTAACATCCTGCGCCGGCGGTCGCCGGGGGTCGAGGTGCTGATCCATCCGGTGCGGGTGCAGGGGACCGGCGCAGCGCTCGAAATCGCCACGGCCATCCGCGAGCTGAGCGCCCCTAACGACGCCTGGGAACCGCTCGACGTCCTCGTCCTGGCCCGGGGCGGCGGCAGCATCGAAGACTTGTGGGAATTCAACGAAGAGATCGTGGCCCGCGCGATTTTTCATTCCGCCCTGCCGGTCGTATCCGCTGTCGGGCATGAAGTCGATTTCACGATCGCGGACTTTGTCGCGGACCTGCGCGCTCCCACCCCGAGCGCGGCCGCCGAGCTGATCGTGCCGGATGTGCGCGATCTGGAACGGCGGACAGGTGAATTACAGAATGGTCTCGAAAAATGCTGGCGCAATTTCCTGGCCCAGGCCCGTGGGCGACTCAGCGCGGTTTCGGAAAAAACCCTGCTCCGCGAACTGAGCCAGCGACTGCGCAACGCCCAGCAAGAGCTTGACCTCCTACGGGAATCGCTCTTTCGCACAATGGAGCGTCGCCGCAGCACCGAGCGCACCCGCCTCACGAATGTGCAACTCGCCCTGAAAGCGCATAATCCCGCCCGGGAATTGGCGGCGCGAAGACAACATCTCCAGGAAATGGGGCGACGTTTGCGCGAATCTTGGCAGCAACGCTTCCTCCAGGCACGCCAACGCTGGGATCGCGCCGCCGGTCTGCTGCGCGTTCTCGGACCCCAGGCAACGCTCGAACGGGGCTACAGCATCACTCGCGACGCCCGGGGCAGGGTCATTCGCCGGGTCGCTGAAGCCAAAACGCGGACGCGGATCAAGACCCGCGTCCGCGATGGTGAATTTGAATCAACCGTTGACTGATTCGACGCCGCTTATTCTGGGTTGATTACCGGATTGTTGGTCGCGTCGAGCCAATCGGTGGCGGCGGCGAACAAACCGGTCGTGTTTCCAGGCCGTTTCACCTGACTGGTAGCGGCATCGACTTTCATGATCTGTCCGCTCGCGTCACAGAAAATGACGACGGCTTTCTTGGCCGCCCAGACGCCACCTTTGTTCGACTTGTTGATATCGTAGGTAGGGATGGTGGCGCTGAAGCCATCGGCCACCAACGGAAAGGCTGGATTGGAAGTGTCGGTCAGGCCCAGCACGTAAGCGTAAGTGTTTTCCCCGGTCTTGAGGGTGTCGGTCCGTCCGGTCGCGCCTGCAGGGTCGATCTTATTGTCGGGATTGGCCGGAGTCCATTTCGAGGAGGCCACGGTAAAGACATCTTCACTTTGCAGGTAGTTCGGGAAAAGCCACCAGAAGGCATCATTCGAGACCGCACCGGTCGCGAGAGGGGTGGCCGCATTATAATCCGCCCCGGGGCCTTCGAGGGGAAGAAGCCGTTGTTGTCGCTGGCAAACAACTTCAAGGCCAGGCCCACTTGTTTGGCGTTGGACAGATCTTTGGTTTGATTCGCCCGCTCGGTCACGCCGTTAAAAACGGGCAGCGCGATGCTGGCTAGAATGGCGATGATCGTGATGACGACCAGCAGTTCAATTAAGGTGAAAGCAGACGTTGTTCTTTTCATATTTGGCTTGGTTCGGGCAGAGAATGGGAATTAACCGCTACGGCGTCAAGGGTATTTTTGGGGCGAATTGCACATTTTTGTTATGCCCGCGGTTTAGCCGGGATCGGTGATTCTGGCCCGGTGGTGGGGCGGGGCGGCTGCCGGGACCACCGATCCTGGCTACAATTGCGGCGCTTCGCGCTTGAAGGCCACGACCGCCAATGGCGGCAGGTTGATGACAATCGAATGGGTCCGCCCCTGCCATTCCACGGCATCGGCTGCCAATCCCCCGAGGTTGCCGACGTTGCTCCCGCCGTAGGTCTCGCCATCGGTGTTGATGATCTCCCGGTAGAAGCCGTCCTGCGGCAGGCCCAGCCGATAGTTGTAGCGCACGACCGGCGTCGCGTTGACCGCGAAAACGAGCAGTTCCCCTTCCTGCGAACGCCGCAAGAACGCGACGACACAGTGGTCCGCATCGTGGAAATCGATCCACTCGAATCCCTCATAGGTGTCATCCTGATCCCAGAGCGCGGGCTCGCTCCGGTAAACGTGGTTGAGATGTTGCACCAGCCGGCGGAGGCCGTCGTGCCGCGGCAGGAACGTCAGGTCCCAGTCCAGGCTGCGGTCGTGGTCCCATTCCCGCCACTGCCCAAACTCGCCCCCCATGAAGAGCAACTTCTTGCCCGGGTGCGCGAACATCCAGGCGTAGAACATCCGCAAATTGGCGAATTTCTGCCATTCGTCGCCCGGCATCTTGTTCAGGAGCGAGCCCTTGCCGTGCACCACTTCGTCGTGGCTGAGGACGAGAACGAAGTGTTCCTGGAAGGCATACATGATCGAGAAGGTGACGTTGTTCTGATGGAAACGCCGATAGATCGCGTCGAGCGACATGTAATGCAGAAAATCGTGCATCCAGCCCATGTTCCATTTGAAGCCAAACCCGAGACCGCCGAGATACGTCGGTCGCGAGACGCCCGGCCAGGCGGTTGATTCCTCCGCGATGGTCATGGTCCCGGGGAAGCTCTCGTAGCAGCGCTCGTTCGTTTCCTTCAGGAAAAAAACGGCGTCGAGATTTTCGCGGCCGCCGAAAGCATTCGGGATCCATTGCCCCGGCTCGCGCGAGTAATCAAGGTAGAGCATGGAGGCGACCGCATCCACCCGCAGACCGTCGATGTGGTATTTGTCGAGCCAGAAAAGCGCATTCGCGCTCAGGAAATTGCGCACTTCGTTACGCCCGAAATTAAAAATGAGCGTGCCCCAATCCCGATGCTCACCCTGGCGGGGATCGGCGTGTTCGTAGAGATCCGTGCCATCAAATTCCGCCAGCCCATGGGCGTCTTTCGGAAAATGCGCCGGCACCCAGTCCACGATCACACCGACCCCGGCCCGGTGACAGGCATCGATAAAATGCCGCAGCTCATCCGGATTTCCGAAGCGGCTGGTGGGGGCATAGTAGTTGGTCACCTGATAGCCCCAAGAACCTTCGAAGGGATGTTCGGCAATGGGCAGCAACTCGATGTGGGTGAAGCCCATCTCGAGCACGTAAGGCAGGAGCGTCTGCCCTAACTCGAGGTAGCTGAGAAAGCGGTTCCCCTCCTCCGCCACCCGCCGCCAGGAGCCAAGGTGCACTTCGTAAATGCTGACCGCGCTCCGGTGCCATTGCTTCTGCGAACGCTCCGTCATCCACTGTTGATCGCTCCATTGGTAGCGCTCGAGATCGTAAACCATCGAGGAGGTCTGGGCGCCGTGTTGGCTGAAAAACCCAAACGGATCGCTTTTCAAAAGAAGCGCGCCCGTTGCCGTCTTGATCTCGAATTTATAATGCGCGCCTTCCGCGACGCCGGGGATAAAGATTTCCCAGACGCCACTCGCGACCAGCTTTCGCATCGGATGGACCCGGCCATCCCAAAAATTGAAATCACCGACCACACTGACGCGGGCGGCATTCGGCGCCCAGACCGCAAAATAAACGCCGCGCTCCCCGCCGATCTCACGCAAATGTGCTCCCAGCCTGTCGTAGAGCCGCTTGTGATTTCCCTCCGCGAAAAGGTGCAGATCCACCTCGCCCATGATCGGACCGTAGCTGTAGGGATCGCGCAGAAGTTGCTCGGAGCCGTCGAAGGCGATCACCTTGAGGAAATAGGAAAAATCGCGCGACTCATTGGGCACGGTCGCCTGGTAAAGACCCTGCACATGCAATCGCTCTGCCGGGAAGATCTGGCTCTGGTCATTCGCCGCCACTACCTGAATCTCTTTCGCCTCCGGGCGAAAAATGCGGATGACCAGATCGTCGCCCGCTCGATGCGGGCCAAGGACCCGGAAAGGATCGGAATGGGAAGCATGCAGGAGGGCAGCGATCTCGTCAGGGTCGATCGGATGAATGGAAAATGAGGTCATGCGGCGCAAAACAGACTAATGGCAGAGGAGTTCATTGCAACGGATGGGGAAATGGAGTGATGGAAGATCACTACTCTCATTACTCCACTACTCCATTACTCCACTACTCCCTTACTCCAATTGCCCCATCCCCCCTTTTTGATTTCATTACGCGCCGTCCTCACCGATATTCGCGCCGATGGAGAAAACGCCTAACGATGCGGCCGAGGCTTTGCTGCACACCTACAGCGCCGATGGCGGGATTAATTACCTCGACGCCGCCGCGACCCTGCCGTCGCGCCCGGCGATCGACACGGCTTGCGTGGAACTGCTCAGCCTGCTCTTTCCGGGGTTCCACGGCGAACCGGTCGTTCACCCGGGCGATCTGCCCGCGCTCACGCGCAGCCGCATTCGCGCGCTGCACGCGCGCTTGCATCCGGAGATGTGCAAGAGCCTCGCCCGGCGCGAGAGTAACGACGCGGTCGAACCCGAGGCCGATCGCATCCTGCGCAGTTTCTTTTCCCAGTTGGCCGATGTGCGCGAGATGCTCTGGACTGATCTTGATGCCGCCTACGAGGGCGACCCGGCCGCGACCAGCTTCGAGGAGATCATTCTCGCCTATCCCTCGCTCGAAGCGATCGCAATCCAGCGCATGGCTCACATTCTCTATCTCGCCAACCTGCCGCTCATCCCGCGCATGATGACGGAATGGGCCCATGGCCGCACCGGCATCGATATTCACCCCGGCGCCCGAATCGGGAGCCATTTTTTTATCGATCACGGCACGGGCGTGGTGATCGGCGAGACAACGCAAATCGGCTCGCACGTGAAGCTGTATCAGGGCGTTTCCTTCATCGCCCGGTCGCTCTCCGCCGGGCGGAGTCTGCGCGGCCAAAAACGTCATCCGACGGTGGAGGATCACGTCGCGATCTACGCCGGCACCACTGTCATGGGGGGCGACACGGTGGTCGGCGCCGGCTCGACCATCGGCGCGAACGTTTTCCTCACCCACAGCGTGCCGCCGCACTCCCTCGTCTCCTATCAGGAAAAAGAGATCGCCATTGTGCCGAAACGGCCGGCCAGGGCCACCGCGAGCTGACGATTTGTTCCCGGCATGATTTACCTCGATTACAACGCGACCACTCCGCTTTGCGAGCCGGCCTGGCGCGCGATGCAACCTTATTTCGAGCGGCACTTCGGAAATCCTTCGAGCGTGCACCGCGCCGGGCGCGAAACCCGCGCCGCCGTGGACGATGCGCGTGATCGACTGGCCGCACTTCTCCAGGTCAAACCGCACGAGATTATCTTCACGAGCGGCGGCACGGAATCGAACAACCTGGCCCTGCTCGGCCTTGCCCGTCGCTTCGCGCCGAACGGAAAGCATCTGATCAGCAACCGCGCCGAGCATCATGCCGTGCTCCGTGCACTCGAATACCTGGAAAAAGAGGAGGGCTTCGAAGTCACCTGGCTGGAGGTTTCGGCTGATGGCCTGGTCGATCCGGATCAACTCGAGGGCGCGCTCCGGCCCGAGACCACGCTTGTCTCCATCATGACCGCGAATAACGAAACGGGCGTCATCCAGCCGATGGCGGAAATCGCGGAGCGCTGCCAGAAGCATGGCGTTCTCCTCCATAGCGATGTGGTGCAGTCGTTCGGAAAGCTGGCGATCAGCGAGGCCGCCAATCTGGACGACCGGAAGGTCGTCCCTCCGGAGGGACGAGCTTCGGCTCGTCCGGTTTCTGCATTGTGTGACGCCGCCAGCTTCGGTGCGCACAAATTCCACGGGCCGAAAGGCGCGGGCTTTCTCTACCTGCGCTCCGGCCTGCCAATCGACCGCATCCAATTCGGCGGCGCGCACGAAGGCGAACGCCGTCCCGGCACCGAGAACGTCCCGGCGATCGTCGGAATGGCCGCCGCCGCGGAGGAAGTGCTGGGAACCTTGCCTGACGAACAAGCGCGCGAGGCGCAACTGCGCGGCGATCTTTGGCGCGGGATCGAGAAAATTTTTCCGCTTGCGCAAGAGAACGGGGCGGGCGCGCCGCGCCTGGCCAACACGCTCAACGTCAGTTTCCCCGGGTTCACCTCGGAAACGCTCCTCATGGCGCTCGATCTCGAAGGCGTCTGCGCCTCCAGCGGCTCGGCCTGCATGGTCGGTTCGGTGGTCGCTTCGCACGTCCTCCTGGCGATGGGAATGGCGCCGGTACGCGCTGCCTCCGCCGTTCGCTTCTCGTTAGGCAAAGAAACCAGCGCGCCGGAAATTGAGCAGACCGTCGCAGCGATCGGGCACATCGTGCAGCGATCAAGCGCGCGCGCGATCGAGAACCAAAAGCGACATGCTTTCGTTTAGTCAGCTCGAATTTTTCCTCGCGCCTTCTCTTCCCGAAAAACCAGCCGGTCGCGATCCGGCGCTCGAAGCGGTTGCGCGCGATCTGCTCTTTCAGCAAGGCGCCGCCGAACTGGCCGCTCGCATCCGCGTCGAATGGTCCGCGCGGCTGCGGACCGCCGCCGGTCGCGCCGAAAGCCGCGCCGCGCGCATTCTCCTCAATCGTCGTCTCTCCGCGCACGGTGCGCGCGAAATTGACCAGACCCTGCGCCACGAGCTGGCGCATTTGCTCGCACAATTTCGCGCCGGCCGCCGCCGGATCGCGCCGCACGGAGCGGAATGGCGGGTCGCGTGCTCCGATCTCGGGATCCCGGGCGAAGCGCGCTGCCATAATTTGCCGTTCCCGGTGCAGCGGCGCGCGCGCCGTTATCTTTACATCTGTCCGCATTGCCGGCGCGACTTTCCACGCACCCGACCCTTACGCCGCACCTCCGCCTGCCTCGCCTGCTGTCGCGCCTTCAACCGGGGCCAGTTCGACCGCCGCTTCAAGCTTCAGCTCGTTAATCGTTAGGGGAGCGCACAGCCTGCCCGCCGAGTGCGGGCGACTCGCCTTCGCGAACTTTCCCTACCGCGTGAGCAAAGGAACCGACGATTTTCCTCCACTCTCGCCCCCGCGTCGCGGCGAGTCGCCGCGACGGGCACGCGAGTCGCCCGCACTCGGCGGGCAGGCTGTGCGCTCCCCGGATTTCTTTTCGCCACGCTCATCGTGATTTTGCG
The DNA here is from genome assembly GCA_963737995.1 of uncultured Verrucomicrobiae bacterium. GTDB lineage: Bacteria > Verrucomicrobiota > Verrucomicrobiia > Chthoniobacterales > UBA10450 > Palsa-1392. The sequence goes on along the minus strand of CAVTUV010000006.1, from coordinate 23,464 downwards.
CGCTACACTTCCGGCCCGACCAAACGATGATCCTTTGGCAAAAACAGGCGAGCGCAGAATGGCTCGCGGCTAACGAGGCACTCCTCGAAGAATTTTCTCCTGGGAATGTTGCGATTATCTTGCGCCCGGGAAGGGTCCGTAGCCTCGTTCAGGTGTTTTGCAAAGGACCCTCGAGAGCGGAGGCGCTGCAACGCAAATTCGGCGGCCACCCGATAAGACTGCCGCGCGACTGGCTCGCGATTTACCAGGCACCAGGATCGCTCGCTCCGCTCCAGATCGGGAGCCGCCTGGAAATCGTGCTCGAACGAACCCCTGCGCCCAAGGCCATCGGCAAACCACAACTCGCCATTCCCGCGGCCGGCGCCTTCGGCACCGGCGAGCACGCGACGACCGCGATGTCGTTGCGCTTGCTCGAGCGCACGACGCGCTCGCTCGCGCCCGGCTGGCGGTTGCTTGATGCCGGCTGCGGCACCGGAATTCTTGCCCTGGCCGCGGTGCGCTTCGGCGCCCGCCACGTGCTTGGTCTCGACCATGATCCCCGCGCAGTCGCGCATGCCCGCAGCAATGCCCGCCTGAATCACATTCGCGGCGTGCAATTCGTTAGGGCAGATGTTCTCACCTGGCGGCCGACGCGGCGTTACGACTTCCTCACGGCCAACCTTTTCAGCGGGTTGTTGATTGCGGCGTTGCCGACCTTCCGGCGCGCCCTGCAGGCAGAGGGGCGCATGATTGTCTCTGGGATCCTGCGCGACCAGGCTCGTGGAGTGTTACGCGCCTTCGGTCGCTCCGGCTTCCGTCTCGAGGAAACACGGCGGCGCGGCAAATGGGTTGCGCTCCTGGCATCGGTCGGAAAACCTAGTTGATCGCTCGTTAGCGGCAGCTACCTTCCGCCTGTCCGAGCGACTTCGATTGCCTGCACACTGCGGCTTATCTGTTCAGCCGCTCAGGATTCTAATGCAGGCTGAAGAACTTTCCTACGTCATCGTCACGCCCCACTCGATGCGCAAATCGCGCACTGGCGGGATCGTTTCCCGGCTCATCTCGCGCACCGGTCTCGATTTGGTCTGCGGCCGCATGTTCGCCCCGAGCGAGGAACTCGTTAGGCGCTATACCGAGGACATCGTCTCGGCCAAGGATCCGGGCCATCGCGCCACCCAGGGATTGATTCGCGATTATGTCCGGAAAAATTTCACCGGTGAGCGTGACGGCCAGCACCCCCGTGCGCTCCTCCTCGTTTTTCGCGGCCCGGACGCGGTCGAAAAGATCCGCCACGTCGTCGGTCACATCGTGCATGAACGCACCAGCGGCGAGACGATTCGTGATACCTACGGCGATTACATCACCGATGAAACGGGCCGGGTCACCTACTTCGAGCCGGGCGTGATCGCGTCGCTCGAGGCGGAGTCGGTCGAGGAAAACCTGAAGCTCTGGGCGAAGTTTTCCGACAGTGACGGCGGAATCCTGGACAATGTCATCTCCTATCCGGCCGATGCCAAAGTCGAAAAATCGCTCGTCCTGATCAAGCCGGATAATTTCAAATTTCCCAACATCCGGCCGGGCGGTGTGATCGAAGTTTTCTCGCGCACCGGGCTCTACATCATCGGATTCAAAGTGCACCGGATGAGCGTCGCGCAGGCGGAGGAATTTTACGGGCCGGTCCTGACGGTTTTGCGGGATAAACTTGGCGCCGAAAAAGGCCGCGAAGCCTGGGAAGACATCATCGAGTTCATGTCCGGCGGGCGGCCGAGCGCGACGAGCGATCAGCAGCGACTCGCGCCCGGCACCGAGAAATGCATCGCGCTCGTTTACCAGGGCAAGGACGCGGTCCGCAAGATCCGCGATGTGCTCGGTCCGACCGATCCAAGCAAGGCGCCGCCCGGCTCCATTCGCAGAGAATTTGGCCAGTCGATCATGATCAACGCGGCGCACGCCTCCGATTCGGCCGGGAACGCGAAACGCGAGATGACGATCGTGCAGGTGAACGAGAACAACCTGAAACCTTTGATTGAAAACTTCTACGCTCGCCCATAGCTTGCGCTCCCCTTTTCTCCAAATTTAAGATGAATGATTTAGCCATGGAAATTTCAACCCGCGCCGCCCAACTCACTCCGTCTCTCACCCTTTCGATCGACAGCAAAGCGAAGGCGATGAAGCTGGAAGGAATCGACATCTGCGGCTTCGGCGCGGGCGAGCCCGACTTCGATACGCCGGAGCACATCAAGGCCGCGGCCATCGCCGCGCTTGAAGGCGGTTTTACGAAATACACGCCTAGCTCGGGACTGCCGGAATTGCGGCAGGCCATCTCCGAGAAATTTGCGGCTGACAACGGCCTCGAATATCGCCCGAGCCAGATCATCGTCAGCAACGGCGCCAAGCATTCCTGTTACAACGCCATCCTCGCCACTTGCGAACCGGGCGATGAAGTCATCATTCCTTCGCCTTATTGGGTGAGCTATCCCGACATGGTCAGGCTGGCCGGCGCCGAGCCGGTCATCGTGCAGACGAGCGAGCGCAACGGCTGGAAAATGACGGCGGAAGAATTCGAAAACGCCATGACCCCGCGCACCAAGATGGTGATCATGAACAGCCCCGGCAATCCGACCGGCGCCGTTTACAGCCGCGAGGAGATGGAAAAGATCGTTGAGGTCGCGGCGGAAGAAGACATTTACATTCTCTCGGACGAAATCTACGAGAAGCTGGTTTATGACGACGCCAAACACGTCAGTATCGCGTCGCTCTCGAAGACGGCCTACGACCTCACCATCACGATCAACGGCTTCAGCAAATCCTACGCGATGACCGGCTGGCGCCTCGGCTACATGGGCGCGCCGGAAGCGATCGCGAAGGCGGTTGATTCAATCCAAAGCCACAGCACTTCCAACCCGTGCTCGTTCGCGCAAAAGGGCGCGATCGCCGCGCTCAAGGGCGACCAGCAGCCGCTCTCCGACATGCACGACGAATTCGATATGCGGCGCAACTATATGTATGACCGCATCTCGAAGATCGCCAACATCACCGCGGTCAAACCGCAGGGCGCGTTCTACGTTTTGGTCAACATCAGCCAGCTCGGATTGAACTCGCAGAATTTCTCCGATCGACTGCTGAGCAAGGCGAACGTCGCCGTCATTCCGGGCGCGGCTTTCGGCGATGATCGCACCATCCGCTTGAGCTACGCGACGAGCATCGACGTGATCAAGAAAGGTCTCGATCGGTTCCAGGATTTTTGCCGAACGCTGTAATCGATAAGGGTTCAGGTTTCGGGGTTCAGGGTTCAGACAGGTCGCGTTTCTGAAACCTGAACCCTGAACCCTGTCACCTGAGCCCATGGCCTCCGGCTCCCTTTGTCTACTCCTCCACGCCCATCTCCCGTTTGTCAGGCATGCGGAGCACGAGGATTTTCTGGAGGAGGACTGGCTCTATGAAGCCCTGACCGAAACTTATCTGCCGCTTCTGAGGATGATGCGCCGGCTGGTGGATGTCGGCGTCGCCTTCAAACTGACCGTCTCCCTCACCCCCACGCTCTGCGCGATGCTGCGCGACGAGTTGCTCCAGCAAAGATATCTGCGCCACCTTGGGCGTTTGATCGGCCTCGCCACGCAGGAAATCGAGCGCCATCGAAGCAATCCACAGCTCGTCGAGCTGGCGCAGTTCTACCTCGAATTCTTCAGCGCCGCGCGCGATTTTTATACCGAAACTCTCCAGCGTGACGTCGTTAGGGGATTTCGCGAACTGCAGGACGCCGGCTCTCTCGAGATCATGGCCAGCGCCGCCACCCATGCCTACCTCCCCTTACTGCAGCATTTTCCCGAGGCGCAACGGGCGCAGATCCGCATCGGCTGCGACAACTACCGAGAAATGTTCGGGCGCGAGCCGAGCGGTTTTTGGCTTCCAGAATGCGGCTACTGCAAAGGCCTCGACGGCCTTCTGCAGGAAGCGAACATCCGCTGGTTTGTCCTCGATTCCCAGGGCCTGATGTTTTCCCGGCCAGGACCGCGCCGCGCCATTTTCGCACCCTGCTACACGCCCGCCGGTCCGGCCGTTTTCGCGCGCGATCACGATTCGAGTCGTGAAGTCTGGAGTGCGGAATCCGGTTACCCGGGCCATCCGGTTTACCGCGATTTTTATCGCGATATCGGATTCGACCGATCGGAGGAAGAGCTGCGGCCTTTCCTGCGCCCGGCCGGTCTTCGCAAATTCAGCGGTATCAAGTATCACCGGGTGAGCGGGCGCACGGACGACAAGGACCTTTACCATCACGCCTCAGCCCTGGCGGTTGCGGAGCGACACGCCGACGATTTTTTTGAAAAACGGCGGGAGCGTTTTCGGGAGTTGAAGGAAATGAACTTCGACCCCGTGATCGTTGGTCCGTTCGACGCCGAGCTTTTCGGTCATTGGTGGTTTGAGGGGCCTCACTTTCTTGAAAGCTTCATCCGCCGGGCGGCGAAGGAGCGGCAGGATTTCCAGCTCGCCACGCCGACTGAATTTCTGGCCGCGCACCCGTCACAGCAGATTGTAAAACCAAATCCTTCCAGCTGGGGCGAAAACGGATTCAGCGGCGTCTGGCTCGACCAGAGCAACGCCTGGATCTACCCGCCTCTGCACGCCGCCACCCGCCGCATGACCGAAATCGCCCGCCGAGAACGCAACTCGACCGCGCCCGTCAGCGAGCGCGCGCTGCGTCAGGCTGGGCGCGAACTTCTCCTCGCGCAATCAAGCGATTGGGCTTTCCTGATCAAAAACAAAAGCGCGCCCCAGTACGCAACCCAGCGAACCAAAGATCATCTCGATCGTTTTTGGCGGCTCGACGAACAACTCGGCGCCGAACAGATCGATCTCGATTTCCTTGGCGCATGCGAAGAGCGCGCGAACCTTTTTCCCGATCTCAACTGGCGCTACTACCTCTAGTTGATTTCATTGTGGCCCGGATCGGCGATCACGGCTACAGCTTCGCTCATCGCATGCGCTTTGTTTTCCTGCTCTCGATCATTTGCGCGACGAACTTTGCGCAGGCGCAGGAATCTCCGACGCCCACTTCCCCTTCTTCTCCCTCTCCGACGCTTTCTCCCACACCCGCGCCCTCGCTCCCACCGCCTCGCAACGTTCCATTGCGTTTCGCTTTGCCGCCGCTGGATGGGACGATCAGTCTCGGGATTTACAATGCCTCCGGAAATCTTGTCCGCGTCCTCCATCGCGAAGACGCGGTGACCGATTTCACGGCCGGAAACGACGCGCTCGAGACGGTTTGGGATGGAAAGGACGATAACGAAGATCCGTTGCCGCCCGGGAAATACAGCGCGCGCGGTTACGTGGTCGGCAATCTGAAAATCGAAGGTATTGATTATTTCTTCAACGACTGGGTGACAGACGAAAAATCACCTCACATCCGCCGCCTGATGGAGCTCTGGATGGACAACGGCGAATTGCGGGTCGACGCGGAATTGGCCGACGGCAGGAAAACGGCATTCGTTTGCGATCCGAGCAACGGCGCGATCCTGCACGAAACCGACCCGCTCGTCGGCCCGCATTGCAAGCAAGCGCCGGTTCTCGCGAACGTGGTCGACGTGATTGATTGCGCACCGGGCAAGGATGGAACGACCTGGTCCGTCGATGCGCTTGGCGGCGGCGGCCCGCACCAGGTCAGACAGGTGACGCGCGGTCATGAGGTCCTGCGCCGGCTGGATTATGCGGCGGACGAACCGCAACCGGAGCGGATCGAGGTTTCGGCCACGGAGGAGAAGATTTTCCTCGTGGAGCAGAATCGCCTCCTGCAACGATTTCGCGGGCTGGCTTTGGTGGAAACGAGAACGACCGACACGGAAGGACCTGTTTCCGACTGGAAGAGTTTCTTCGAAAAGAAGATCATCGAGCATCAGAATTTCGTGATTGTGAACGGCGCGCCAGTCGTCGCCGAAGCGACACCGCCGAACATTGCGGAAAAATTAACCCAGACCTTGCAACCGAATCCGCTGCACCACGACGAACCCGGAAAAGTGGAGCTGGTCGTCGATAAGGATGCCGATGGCAGCTATCTCCGAACGGCGGATGGCCTCCCACTGCGCACGATCAGCGACACGCCGAACCTGACCCGCACGCTGCTCACGCCTCATCGCGCAAACACCCTCGACGTCTTCCAGGATGACGGCGCGGTGGTGGAGCAATATCGCGTCTCCCGGCTCGACCAGATGATGGCATTCGACTGCGGGGAGTTTGAATTGAAGGGAGCGCATTGAAACGCCACCCCCGCGCTTCAACCTGGTCAGGCGGAAGCATGATCCTTCGGGGGGACCGGCTTCCGCTTGTCCCGTTCGGCGAGGCCCGCCGTGCGAGACCGTTATGACGCGCGACATCATTTACTTCGATCTCGAAACCCAGCGCACCGCCAACGACGCAGGCGGGTGGGATCGCAAAGGCAACATGCAGATGTCGATCGGCGTGACCTACAGTACGCGCAGCGGTCGCTACGAAATTTTCAGCGAAGAGCGCGTCCACGATTTGATCGAGCGCCTGCGCCGGGCCCAGCTCGTCGTCGGCTTCAACTTGCTCAACTTCGACTATCACGTCCTGATGGGCTACACCGTGCTCGACCTCGCGCACGAGCTGCCGACGGTCGACCTGATGCTCGACATGGAAACGAAGCTTGGACATCGCCTCGGGCTCGACGCCATCGCCCAGGCGACGTTAGGCGTGCGCAAGACCGCAGCCAGCCTCGATGCCATCCGCTGGTGGCGCGAAGGCCGCATTCTCGAGATTGCGGAATACTGCTGCTTCGACGTGAAGGTAACGCGCCTCGTGCATGAACACGGCTGCCGTTACAAGGAACTTTTCTTCCATGATCGCTTCGCGCGCCGCCAGCGGGTCGAGATCGACTGGGCGCACCTTTAAGGCGCGCCCGTTTGCCCGGGTAGCGCACTCGACCACGAGTGCTGGCGACGGTGTTTCACCGTCGCGAACTTCCTTGCTCTGCGATCAAGGGGTATGTCGGGGATAAAACGAACCGCAGGGAAAGTTCGTCGCCCTGGAACAGCGCGACCAGCACACGAGGACGTGTGCGCTACCCTAACGAACTTCCACCTCGATCGGGAGGCAGTGGTTGATCTCGTAGGTCCCGCGATCGAGATCTCTTTCCATCGGCTGCGTCCGGCCGCGCGAATCGGTCGCCCGCGCCATCAGAACGCAACCCCCGGCGGCTTTCGGGGTCGCCCATTTCCATTCCCAAAGCCGCCAGCTATGGCGGACCGGCTTTCCGCCTAACGACGCCTCCCGCCAGGAAGCCCCGCCATCCGTACTTAACTCGACTTTCACGATCTCGGCGTCAGAGGTCCAGGCCGCGCCGGCCACAGTGTAGTCCATTCCAGCGGCAATAACTTCATTGATACCCGGCCGGGCGATCGCGGCCTTCACCTGCATTTGCGTGATCGGCACGAGCCGAACCCCGGTATCGTCGCGCTGCCAAAAAGCGTAGTCGACCGTCTGGTAATAGCCGCTGTAAGGCTTTTTGGTGACAACGATTCGCTGCAGCCATTTCACTGCCGCCATTCCGTACCATCCCGGGACGATCGCCCGGAGCGGAAACCCGTGCGAAGGCGTGAGCAGCTCGCCATTCATCTCGGTCGCAAGCAAGACCCCCTCGAGGGCTTTGCCTAACGGCACGCTGCGCGCGTAGTGAATTTCGCCCGCCGGTTTCGGGGCTTCCGCGATCTTCCCGCGATCGGCACCCTCGAGAATCACATCGACCGCGCCCGCTTTCACGCCCGCCTCGCGGAGAAGGTCGCCTAACGACACCCCTGTCCACTCCGCGTTCCCGACCGCGCCCAGTTCCCATTGCGTGCCTTTCACTTTCGGGACGAGGAAGACACGGCTGTTGCCCGCGCACTCGAGCGTGGCGGCGATGGTTTTCGAGGGCCGCTTCCGCAGTTGCTCGTAGGTCAGCTCGAAGGGGCGCTCCACCGCGCCCTCGATCTTTAAGCGCCAGCTCGCGAGGTCGACCGGCGCGACCGGAAAATGCGAACGAATATAGAAGAGTTCGTTAGGCGTAATGAATCCATCGAGCAGCCCGAAAGGCATTTCCAGATTGGCCGGTTCCTTTTCGCGAATGATCATACAAAAATTGGTCTCGCATCGGCTCCGTTCCGGCGACGCCGGTCAAAGTTCATCATGCGGTTCTGGTCCGCAACAAGGTGCCGCAAAACATTCGCAATTTACCTGCGCAAATGCAGATTTCCTGCATGGTCTTCATTCGCTCAATGCTCGTCTGCGGCTGCCTCGGCTTGGCTGCCATCTCAACGTCTCCTGGGCAAACGCCAGAGGATTTTGCTCTCCTCAAGAAGGTACAGGCGGCGGTCGCCGCCGCTCCGGCCTGCCGAATCACCACTTCCATTACGGACCGCGATTCCGGCGCGGCGGTCGAGCACGCCGTGATCGAGCGCGTGCCGCCGGATTCAGTTCATTTCGTGATCACGCATAACGGCCAACCGGGTTCTGAGATGATCTCCGACGGCCAGCGCAGCCTGCGCCGCACCGGGCCTAACGAACCCTGGAAGTCGCTCCCGATGAATCTCAGCGCCATGATGAACGAATCGCAAAAAGCTTTCGCCGAAGATCATCTTCGCGAAGTGCACGGTCACTTGAAGCTGGCCGGCGACGACCAGATCGGCGGAGTTGCGGCCAAGGTCTACGAACTGACGGAAGACAGCGGCCCTTCCAAACTCTGGATCGCAGCGGATACATCTCGCCCCTTAAAGGTGGAGCGCGATTATGATGGAGCCGCCCCGGGATCCGCGATGAAAAGGAATGCGAATGGCAAAGTCGATTTGAAGTCGCTCCAGGCCCAGCTCAAGGCCGCCACCGCGCAACATCATCTCCGTTCCGTCAGCACCTACGAATACGATCCGTCGATCAAGATCACAATGCCGGAGAATTAAAGCGCAAACCTCAGAGATCCGATTACGCCGTGTAGCGGCGGCCGCTTCGGGAACCGCTGGTCTCTCCGAGTGCTTTTAGTCACCGCGCTGCGGTCGACACGCCCACCGCTATCCTTCGGAATTCAGACGCGACAGTTCTCGGTCACCCAGCGCAAATAATCCTTTGAGCCGGTCTCCACGCGAAAAGCCAGAATTTCCGGGACGTCGTAAGGGTGAAGTTGGCGCAGCTTTTCCTGAAACGCAGCGAACCGCGCCGCGGTTGTTTTGAAATAGACCTGCACTTCGGTTGCCGTCTCGACCTCGTCTTTCCACCAATAAAACGAATCGACGGCGGAGGCGACATTGGCGCAGGCGGCGTAACGGCCTAAGACCATCTCTTCCGCGATTCGTTGCGCTTTGCCGCGATCGGGAAAGGTACTGAGAACCAACAGAACTTCGTCCGCCATTAAGGAAGTTGAGAGTCAATACTTGAGAGTTGAGAGACAGCCGCTGGGCGGCAAATCCACCCGCCTGCCACGACGACGTCGCCATCGTAACAGACGGCCGCCTGCCCGGGCGTGACCGCTTTCTGCGGTTCGTCCAGCCGCACGAGTGCGCGATCGTTTCCGAGCGGAATGAGCGTCGCCGGCGTCCCGGGGTGGCTGTAACGGATCTTGGCCGTAACGACGAGAGGTTCATCCGAAACCTCGCGGCTGCTCCAATTCACCCGCTCAATTTCAAACTCCTCGACCAGCAAATCCTCCGCGTCCCCGACCATGACGCGATTGTTCGCGGCATCGATATCGATCACGTAGCGCGGTCGCGGCGAACCGCCAGGCAGACCCTTGCGTTGTCCGATGGTGAACATTTCAATTCCCTCGTGCTCGGCGAGGAAGTTGCCGGAGAGATCGTAGATTCCGCCGCGATGAAATTCTGTTTCGCCGAGGTGTGAGCGGAGAAAGGCCTTGTAGTCATTCCCCGGGACGAAGCAAATCTCCTGGCTGTCTACCTTATTGGCGACCTTCCAGCCTAACGAACGCGCGATTTCGCGAATTTCCGGCTTGGACATGCGCCCGAGCGGCGTGAGCGCGCGCCGCAGCTGGGTCTGGCGCAGACTAAAAAGAAAATACGACTGATCTTTGCGCGGATCAGCGCCCTTACGCAGAACGGCACGATCGCCGTGATGCTCGATGATGGCATAGTGGCCAGTCGCGATGAAGTCGCAACCTAACGACTCAGCCTTTTCCCAGAGGCTGCCGAACTTGAGCTTCTCGTTGCACATCACGCACGGATTCGGCGTCCGCCCCGCCTGGTATTCGCTCGAAAAATAATCGATTACGACCCGTTCGAATTGATCCGCCTCGTCGACCACGTAATGGGGAATGCCTAACGAGTGGGCTACGCCCCGCGCATCCGCGATCGCCTGTGGTCCGCAGCATTTGTCCTCGGCCCGCGAGATGCAATCCTGCGGCCAGACCTTCATCGTCACGCCCACGACGTCGTAGCCCTGCTCGCGCAGCAAATAGCCGGCGACGCTGGAATCGACCCCGCCGCTCATACCGAGGAGGACGCGCTCTTTCTTTGGGTTCATCGAGCGCCTAAATTCGATGCGATCGGCTGGATGGTCAACGCGCTGCGCAAGCCTTCGCCACGCACGCTTTCTCTGTTGTCATCCCGAGCCGCGCAGACGGCGAAAGACCTCACAGCTGCAATCGGCGTCAGCTAATCAGATTGAAGACGCTCATTTCAATTGAGAGGTCCCTCTCCGCGCTGCGCCGGATCGGGATGACAGCTTGGGGCGTACCGGCACGCTCACGAACGGACTGTCGCGCAGGGTAAAACGCCAGGGAAAATCCTTCGCCCGGCTGATGCCGATGCGCGCATCCGCCACGACCGACACGTTGTCGTCAGGCCGAGCATGAAAAGAATGTGCGGGATCGGCACAGAGATCGATCTCGTGATGACGCCGGTTGATCGCGAGAGCCTGGGTCAGCTTCCCCGGCCCGGAACAAAGTCGCCGGATGTCTTCGACGCCGCGTCGCCGGCGCATGAGGGCAAGGCCGCGCTGCGGCTCGATCGCGCGGATCAGAACGAGCCCGACTCGCGGCCCGCCTTTCACGAGCACGTTTAACATCCAGTGTGCGCCGTAACTAAAATAAATGTAGGCCGCGCCCGGTTTGTTGCGCTCGACAAAGGCGCGCGCGCTGGGGCGCGTGAAAGCGTGAGACGCCTCATCCCCTTGGACCAAATACGCCTCGGTTTCGACCACAATGCCTGCGCATTTCCCCCAGACGAGTTCGGTGCCGACGAGGTTCTGGCCGCATTGCAACGGATCGATCTGGAAAAAAGAATCGGACAACACGCCCGGAAAAATTAGCAGGTTAAGCCCGGAGCGAAATTGCGACCAACACCATCACCCCGGCGCTTTGTTTTGATTCGCACCGAAAGCACTCCACGCGCCTCTTTTTCCGGCAGAACGACCGCGCCTGTCATTCGGTAGTTGTATTCTGGCAGAAGAAGACTACGATCCTTCCATGGTCGAAACCCTTTCCATCAAAGTTCCCAGGACCACAAAGATCCGTCTGCGAGCACTCGCTCGCGCCCGCAAGACGAGCCCCTCCGCTTTGCTGCGCGAAGCGATTGATCAGGTGCTAAACAATTCACGGACTCAATCCGATCGGCCGTCGCTCCATCAGCTGAGCCACGATCTCTTTGAAAATCTGGGCGCTGGCGGCCCGCAGGATCTTTCCAGTAATCCGAGGCACATGGAAGGCTTCGGGCGGTGAAGGTGGTGCTCGCGGATGCCGGGCCCTTGGTCGCCCTCTTCAACCCGCGAGACCGGTTTCACGCCTGGGCACGGGCGCGGTTTGATGAACTTACCGAACCGATCCTGACCTGTGAAGGGGTGCTTGCTGAAACGCTGTTTCTGGCCGCGAAAGTCCCCGGCGCCTGCGCCAGGATTCTCGCGCTCTGGCACCGCGACCTTCTACGGCTCACTTTTGCGGCCCAGCAGGAGAAGACCGCCTTGCAGCGCCTCCTGACGAAATATGCCGACCTTCCGATTTCCCTCGCCGACGCCTGCCTCATCCGAATGAGCGAGGTCCATTCCGATTCTCTGGTCTGGACCGTTGACCGGCACTTCAGCATCTACCGCCGCCACGGCCGACAGGTCGTCCCAGTCCTCATGCCCGACGCCTAGCTCGCGATGCTGCCGCGCAGGGGCCAAAATCACGTCAGTGAAAATCAATCCGCTCGCCTCGCTCATGGACGTGCTCGGCGTCCTGATCGAAAAATACGTAGGCGAGCACGTGCCGGCACTACGGGAATAAATCGGCCTCCAAGATCACCGCAAGGGATCGACCTGGAAAAAGGACTCGGGCAGCACACCTTCAAATTAGCAGATCAGGCGCAGAGGGAAATCAGGCCGGGCTCGGGCGGATAATGGTTTGTCAGGAGGGCACCGTTTCCGGGCCGCGCCTGGCTGGCTTACTGCTTATCCACCACTTGCAATGGCGTGGCGCGTTCGAGGCGCTCGCTCACCGCCTGGATTTGCGAGGCCTGCTTCTTCAAACTGGCAACAAGGATTTCCATCCCTTTTTGCTGCTGGGCCGCCATGGACTCCAGCTGGGCGATAGTCGCTTCCTGTTTTGCGCCATCAGACTTTAGCTGAGTAATGGTTGCTTCCTGTTCCTCAACCTTGCGGTGCTCTTTGAGAAATTCGTTAAGCAACATCGCGTTCACCGCTTCATAGCGCACCGTATAGGGCGTGCCTTTGTCATCGCGCGCGACCAGATCCGGGTTCACCTTTTCCACTTGCTCGGCTACCAGGCCGAACTGCGGGATGCTGTCGGGATCCAAGGCGTGCTTGTAATGGAAGGTGACCGGCTGCAGCCCCAGGATCGCTTCGCTTGCCTTATCCATCGGCTGGATCGCTTCCTTGAACCGTTTCGAGGAAACGATGGTTCCGAGATGACCGTTGCCGTCTACCACTACACTTACTCCTCCGGCCACCGTCTTCCCACTTATCCCGGCGATAAAAGTGGCCTGCTGCGTTCCTACCTTGCCAATGCGGATGGTGTTGGCCTCGGCTGCCACCCCGACGTTGCCAATATCGATATTATTGCTCCCGGTGGTGAGTAGCGAACCGGCTGAGCCTCCGAGTGAAATGTTGGAGCCGCCGGTGGTGTTGTTGAGCAGCGCACTCAGGCCCACCGCCGTGTTGATGCTGCCGGTCGTGTTGAGGCGCAGGGCGTTGAGGCCCTCCGCCACGTTGTAGCTGCCCGTGGTGTTCTTCACCATCGCATTGGACCCGTTGGCCATGTTATAGAAGCCCGTCGTATTGTAAAAAAGCGCCAGCGCGCCATTGGCCATGTTATCAAATCCGGTCGTATTCTTAAAGAGCGCCTGATAACCGTTGGCCAGGTTGTTACTCCCGGTGGTGTTGGAAAAAAGTGCGTTAAGACCACTGGCCGTGTTGTTGCCGCCGGTGGTGTTGCTAAAGAGCGCTTGCGCCCCCAGGGCCGTGTTATCGAGGCCGGTTGTGTTGCTCAAGAGCGCATCAAAACCGTTGGCCGTGTTGTAGTTTCCGGTGGTATTGTTAAGAAGCGCACCAGCACCGTTGGCCGTGTTGAAGCCGCCGGTGCTGTTGGAGCTGAGCGCAATGTAACCGGCAGTGGTGCTAGACGCGTCCAAACCGCTGGCCGTGTTGGCGTTGCCGGTGGTGTTGTCTTGGAGCGCAGCGACACCGGTGGCCGTGTTAAAGGAACCGGTGGTGTTGAACAAAAGCGCATCATAACCGACCGCCGTGTTGTCGTTGCCGGCGGTGTTGTCTTGGAGCGCGCCATTACCTAGGAACGTGTTTGCGTGGATGAGGTCGCAGCCATCTTCACAAACCGCTCTCACCTCCTGGATTGGTCCTGCCTGTGCTATTCATTAACGGAAATTGCACGCCCAGTTGTGATTGAGCGCGTCAATCCCGAAAAGACCGGCGCCGGCCCGCATGAGTATTTATATTCCTCTCCTTCTGTTTGGGCTTGGTCTCAGTTGAGAACCCGGGAAGGGCGGGAGGAGAACGGCTAGCCAGGAGGCTTCAGTCGTCCTGTTGGAACTCTTCGGAGGAGGTCAGCTAAAGTGTTCTGATTGGAACCGGGCTATCCTGCGATCCGATAATACTTTGGCAAGAACAATCTTTCACACTGGCGCGGGAAACGGGCCGCGTAGCAGAACTGGTTTGACCGTTTTATGCCGAACGAAATAGGCGATGACCGCCTCGCGCGTCTGAACCGGATGAAAGGTGCGTCGGGCCTCGGGTCTTTCGAGCATCTGACGCAGTTTTATGAAGCGATGGCCGCCGCTGCTGGCGTCGAAGGTATTAAGAGCGATGCGAAAGCGCCGGGATGGATCGAGGGGACGACCGTCCGCCAATCGAAGATTCGTCAGCCTGCGATTCGTTCCCCCACCCGCGACGGAGAATTGGAATCCTGCCAGAGTCCGGGTCTCGCGGCTTTGGAGGACTTCTTCCATCATCACTTTGAGTTCGATCGGGTTGAGCTCGGCGGTGACAAGAAAGTTTTCGTAGGGCAATATTTCCCAGATATCGCCAACTGTCTTCTGTCCCTTCTTGAAAGCGTGCGCCTCAAACAAACCATGGAAAACGCCGTCGATCGTTAGGCCGTGTTCTGCGAGCGCCTCCGTAACGGCCGCCGCGATGAGCGATGCGACTGCGCTCGGCTCGCCCTGAGGAGCTTGCACGCTCAACGTATCAGCCAGTTCGCCGATGGGTTCCGCCAGGACGGCGGCGGCGCGATCGAGCTGCCGCTGCGCCCGGCTGAGGATGACCGGGTCGAGTGGAATGCGATGGTCCATCAGCTCGGTCCGCGTTTCCTGATGCAAGAGGCGTCTGGAGTTTCGATCGAAGAGCAGATCGACTCGCCCGACATGGATGCCGAAATGATCTGCCTGGGAGAGGAGGACGCCATTCGTTAGGCGACTTGGAATGTCCTGATGGGTGTGGCCGGCAATGAAGACGGCCGCTTCCGGGTATTCTGAGGTGAGGGTCACGACTCGGTTGGCGAAATCGTCGCCACCCGTGCGATCCTTCAGCCCCATATGTCCGGCCAGGACAATCGCATCCGCGCCTAACGACCTGGCAGACCGAATCGCCCGGCGCACCGGCTCGACCGGATTCTGGAATTCAATCCCCGCAATAAATTGTGGCGGGAACCAGAAAGGCATTCCGGGAGTGGCAAGGCCAATGATCGCGATTTTGATCCCGGCGACCTCTTTCAAAAGGAACGGCTGAATTTTCGCGAAGGGATGATGCGTATCGCCGAAGTCACCGGCGGTTTTGCCCTCGAGCAGGGTGTTGGCGGCGAGCACCGGCATCTCCGAGCGCTCGACCGCATGAAGGAACGTCTCGATGCCCCAGTCGAACTCGTGGTTGCCCACGATCCAGGCGTCGTAGCGGAGCAGGTTAAAGAGATCGATCATCTTCTTCCCCTGATCGGAAAGCGCGAACTCGGTACCCTGGTAGACGTCGCCAATATCGATCAGGAGCGAGTTGGGATTTTCCGCACGCCAATGGCGAATCTGCGTTACGCAGCGCGCCATCCCGCCGAGATCGGCGCGGCCCTTGTAATCGACCGTCGGCAAAATATGACCGTGCAGATCGGTCGTGTGGAGGAGAGAAATTCGGATCAGATCCGGACTTTCCGCGGCGCGCAACCAGGTTGGCATCGCGCAAGCGACGGAGGCGCCGCCGAGCAGGCGGAGAAATTCGCGGCGATCTGGAGGTCGAACGATCACATCCGCGATTTTGACGCCGCTCCGCCGCGGGACAATCTTTTTCGGATGATAAATGTTACTGGAATCGATGTCTCCCGGAGGGACGTGCTTCCGCACGTCCAGTTTGTTGCCCGCCCATTGTCTAGAACCTGGACTCGCCGCGGCGAGTCCCTCCGAAGATCGTGAATCTCGAAGGGATTGATCACGTTGCGTTCGCGGTCCCGGACGTCGAGCGGACCGTCGCCTGGTATCTCGAAGTCCTGGGCTTCGAGCGACGCTTTGCCGGCGCGTGGGACGGAGTGCCCGCTTTCATCGGGAAAGGGACGACTGCGTTCGCGCTCTTCCCGCGGAAAACAACCAGCGCGGGAAAGCAGGACGGCCCCTTCCTGCACCTGGCGCTGCGCGCAAATCGTGCCGAGTTCGTTAGGGCTGAGGAAGAATTGAGGAATCGCGGAATCGAGTTCCAATTCGAGGACCACGGGATCGCGCACTCGATTTATTTCCGGGATCTGAATGATCTCCGGCTCGAGATCACGACCTACGAGCTGCCGTAACTGCGCGTTCGTTAGGCAGCGACGATTTCGTCGATCTCGGACAGGTCGGCCGCCGTCAGTTGCCAGCCGACGGCCGCGACGTTGTCCCGGACTTGTTCCGCTCTGCGGGCGCCAGCGATGACAGAGGCAACCGACGGCTGGGCGAGCAGCCACGCGAAGGCGAGATCGAGCAGGGTCTGGTTCCGCGATTGCGCGAAGACGATCAGTTTCTCGACCAGCTTCAAATTCTTGTCTGTGAAAACTTCCGGTCCCCACTGGTCACTTCCTCGGGTCCCCGCCGGCGGCTCCTGGCCGCGCCGATATTTCCGGTGAGCAGGCCGCTCGCGAGCGGGAAATAGGGCAGAAAAGCCAGCCCGCGCGCCGTGCATTCTGGCAGAACATCGGCCAACGCGTCGCGATGGATCAGGCTGAGTTCGTTCTGCACGCTGACGAAATTCGCGCGGGTCGGGTCGGCCGCGCGCCTCTCGCATTTGTTTGACGGAAAAATTGGAGCAGCCGATCTCGCGCACTTTGCCTTGCCTAACGAGATCTTGAAGGGCGCCGAGGGTATCGGAAATCGGAGTCGCCGGATCGGGGCGGTGCAGTTGATAAAGATCGATTCGATCGGTGCCGAGGCGGCGCAGACTGGCCTCGGCCGCTCCCTGCACGTAGGCTGGTTGGGCGCCTTTGCGCTCCGGCCCCATCTCCAGCCCGAACTTGGTCGCAATGAGCACGCCATCGCGTCGCCGACCGAGCGCGCGCCCCAGAAATTCCTCGCTCTGACCTTTGCCGTAAATATCGGCGGTATCGAAGAAATTGATGCCGGCGTCGAGCGCGGCGTCAACGACCTTGACCGTGTCGGCCGCGTCGATCCGCCAGCCGAAATCAATGCAACCGAGGCCGGCGACGGAAACTTCGAGTGAGCCGATTCTTCGCCTTTGCATTAGCTTTTCCCTCGGAAAGAAGCATCCCTCGTCCTCCTTGTGTAGTGGCGGGCGTGTCGCCCGCTGAGGTCCGCCGAATGCGCGCGGCCAGCTCTCTTCTCAGCGGCTGACACAGCCGCCGCTACACCCACCAGGGGCTGATTGGACGTCGAGCCAAACACTCGTTAGGCAAGGCGGCCGCAGCAATTCTTGTATTTCTTCCCGCTCCCGCAGGGACAGGGTTCGTTGCGGCCCACTTTCGGCGTCTCGCGCCGCACCGGGGCGAGTTCCAGTTTGACTTCGCTCTCGCCATTCGCCTCTCCGTTGTCGCTCACCGGCGCGCCGATGCGCTCCGGTCGCCGCCCGGGAACAGGCCCCTGCCCGGCCGGCGCCTGTTCGCGCATGAGAAATTGCGGGAGGGTAGAAAGGAAGGTCTCAAAGGCCTGCAAGTTAGAGGTGCTGCGAAAGAGGTTATTCAGCACTTCGTTCTTAATGTTCGCCATCAGATCGACAAACATCTCGTAGGCTTCCGTCTTGTATTCGATGAGCGGATCCTTTTGCGCGTAGCCCCGCAGGTAAACGCCTTCGCGGAGCGCATCCATCGCGTAAAGGTGCTCCTGCCAGAGGCGATCGATCGCATTCAAGATGATATAGCGCTCAAGGCTCTTGACCGCGGTCGGCTCTTCGTGGCTCGACTTGCGCTCGTAGGACTCCTTGATTTTCGCGCTCAGGAATTGCGCGTTTTCTTCCGGCGTGCGGGTCTCGAATTGCGCTCTCTCTTTCGTCAGGCCAAGCGGAAAGGTGGTATTGACCCAATGGAGCAGGCCGGCGTGGTTCGGTTCCTCGCTCGAGGCGCCGGTGCCGAGGTATTCGGTCACCTTCGCCGGGACCGCTTCATCGATCACTTCGTAAACGAGCTTGTGCGGATCCTCCGTGTCGATGACTTCGTTGCGGTAGGTGTAAACGACCTCACGCTGGTTGTTCATGACGTCGTCGAAATCGAGAGTGCGTTTGCGCGCCAGATAGTTGCGTTGCTCGACCCGCTTCTGCGCCGTTTCGACCGAGCGGTTGAGCCAGCGATGTTCGAGCTCCTGGCCTTCTTCGAGACCGAAGCGCTCCATGATTTTCGTCATGCGATCGGCGGCGCCGAAGTTGCGCATGAGATCGTCTTCGAAACTGACGTAAAAACGGGTCGCACCCGGATCGCCCTGGCGCGCGCACCGGCCGCGCAGCTGACGATCGATGCGGCGCGATTCGTGGCGCTCGGTGCCGATGACGTTGAGGCCGCCTTTGCCGGCCACGCCCGGGCCGAGTTTGATGTCGGTGCCGCGGCCAGCCATGTTCGTCGAAATGGTGACGGTGCCGGCCTGCCCGGCGCGACTCACAATCTCAGCCTCCTGCATGTGATATTTTGCGTTCAGGACGTTGTGCGGGATTTTCTCGCGCTTCAACATCCGGCTGAGCAGCTCGGAAGCTTCCACGCTGACCGTGCCAACGAGCACTGGCTGCGCAGCTGCGTGCTTTTCTTTGATCTCGTTGATGACGGCGTTGTATTTTTCGCGGCGCGTTTTGTAGATGCGATCGTTCGCGTCCGCGCGCGCCACTGGGCGATTGGTCGGGATGACGGCAACATCCAGCTTGTAGATGTCGTGGAATTCGTTCGCCTCGGTTTCCGCCGTGCCGGTCATGCCGGCGAGCTTCCCGTAGAGACGGAAGTAATTCTGGATCGTGATCGTAGCGAGGGTCTGGGTCTCGCGATCGATCTGCACGCCTTCCTTGGCTTCGACCGCCTGGTGCAAGCCATCGCTCCAGCGACGACCCGGCATTTTACGGCCGGTGTATTCGTCGACGATGACGACTTTGTTTTCCTCGACGACGTAGGCAACGTCCTTCTCGAACAGGCAATAGGCGCGGAGCAACTGCGAGATGTTGTGGATCTGCTCGGCTTGCTTGTCGCATTGCTCCTGCCGCTCGGTCTTCATCCGATCTCTCTCCTCGGCGGAGAGATCGGGGTTGAGATCGATCTCAGTGAATTCGCTGATCAGATCCGGGAGAACGAAGGAATCGGGATCGTCGGGATTAAGGAAGGCGCGCCCCTGCTCGGAGAGATCGGCTTCATGCGATTTCTCGTCCATCGTGAAAAAGAGCTCTTCCTTGAGAGCGAAGAGTTCCTCCTTGCGCGTGTCCTGGTAAAAGGAGAGCTCGGCTTTATCGATTGCCTTGCGCTTTTCCGGATCCTCCATCATGCGGAGAAGCTGCTTGTTGCGCGGCTGGCCCAGTTTCACTTTGAACATGAGGCGGCCGCCCTCTTCGAAGTCGTTCTTATCAAAGCCATCCTTCGCCTCACTGGCGAGACGGTTGCAGAGCATGTTCTGCTTCTTCACCAACTGATCGACGAGCGGCTTGAGCCGGTCGTATTGATGGGTCGAAACCGTGGCCGGGCCACTGATGATGAGCGGGGTGCGCGCTTCGTCGATCAGGATGGAATCGACTTCATCGACGATCGCGTAGTGATAACCGCGCTGCACCTGTTGCTCGCGCGTCGTGGCCATGCCGTTGTCGCGCAGGTAGTCGAAACCGAACTCGGAGTTGGTGCCGTAGGTGAGGTCGCAGGCGTATTGCTCGCGACGGAGATCGGGCGGCTGGTCGTGCTGAATACAGCCGCAGGTCAAGCCGAGGAAGCCGTAGAGCTGGCCCATCCATTCTGCGTCGCGCCGGGCAAGGTAATCGTTCACCGTCACGAGATGCGCGCCACGACCGGCGAGGGCGTTGAGGTAGAGGGGGAGCGTGGCGACGAGCGTTTTGCCTTCGCCGGTGGCCATCTCTGCAATCCGCCCGCGGTGGAGGACGATGCCGCCGATCAACTGCACATCGAAATGCACCATGTTCCAGGTCATCGGCTGCTCGCAAACCTCAAACGCTTCGTTGCGCTCGGTCAGACGGCGCGCGGCGTTTTTCACCACGGCAAAGGCTTCCGGTAAGATCTCTTCCTGTCGGCGGGCGAGCACGTCGGGGTCCTCGATCGCAGAAAGCTCCGCGTTCCAGGCGGCAGTTTTCGCGCGCAGATCGTCGTCCGAGAGCGCTTTGAACTGCTCGTCGAAGGCATTGATCGCGCGCACGATCGGCTGCAGACGCTTGATCTCGCGCTGATTCTTCGAGCCGAGTATTTTCTTTAAGATCCAACTGACCATGAGGGCTGCAATATCGGCGAGATTCGCTCAGTCGCAATTTTACCATCCGGGGCGGGAAAAAACCTCGCCGCAAGTCTGGGGCGGATCACAACGTTTTCAAGATTGTGTCTTTGCGCCCGGCTGAGGCGAGTGGCCGTTGTGTGAGCCCCATTTGCGACTAAGATCGTGCGATGAAGAAGATTGTCTCCACTAGTGACGCGCCGGCCGCGATCGGGCCTTATTCGCAAGCGATCAGGAGCGGCTCGATGCTTTTCTGCGCCGGGCAAATCCCGCTCGACCCGAAGTCTGGACAAATTGTTTCGGAGGACGTCGGCGAGCAGGCCAAGCGCGTCCTGGAGAACATCAGCGCGGTCTTGAAAGCGGAGCATCTCAACTTCAGCCACGTGGTCAAGACGACCATTTTCCTCACCCGGATGGCAGATTTCCAGACAGTGAACGAAATCTACGCGACCTATTTCCGGGAAAATCCGCCGGCCCGTTCGACCGTCGCCGTCTCCGAACTGCCGAAGGGCGCGAAGGTGGAGATTGAAGTTATCGCGGTGGCAAGCGATGGCGGCTCCGGCGGCAAGACCGTCGGTGACACGTCGGGTTAGGCCCCGGAAGGCTGGACCATGAACGACGATCTGCTGGCGCTCTTCCGCCAGACGGGTGCGCTCCTCGATGGGCACTTCGTGCTCCGGCCGGGCTTGCATAGCCGACAGTTTTTCCAGTGCGCCCTGCTTCTTCAGCATACCGATGTGGCCGCGCACGTCTGCGGACAGCTTGCTGATAAGCTGCGCGTTCTCCCCTGCGACGCTGTCATCTCGCCGGCCTTGGGCGGAATTTATCGTCGGACAGGAGGTTGGGCGGGCCCTGGGCAAGCGCCACATCTTTGCCGAAAAGGAGGCCGGCGGCCTTGTCCTGCGCCGTGGCTTTCAAATTGCGCCCGGTGAAAGTTCATCGTCGCCGAAGACGTCGTGACGCGCGGCGGCCGCGTCCAGGAAACGATCGACATCGTCCGCCAGGGCGGCGGACGGGTCGTTGGCGTCGGGGTGATCGTCGACCGCAGCGGGGGCCAGCGGCCGGACTTCGGCTGCCCGTTCGTGAGCTTGATTGGAATGAATGTGGAAACGTTCCCGGCCGACCAGATTCCTCCCGACCTGGTTGCCACTCCCGCCGTTAAGCCCGGAAGTCGCTGACCTTCCTGCTGGATTGATTCTTCTGGAGGGCCGGACTATCGGTGAGTGGCCGGCAACTCCGGCGCCCCATGACCAAAGGTGTTATTTGTATCGCCGGTGCCCATCGTTCCGGCACGTCCATGCTGGCGCGGTTACTTCATCGCTGCGGCCTTTACCTTGGCTCGGAAAGCGACTTGATGCCGGCGGCGGCCGACAATCCAGATGGTTTTTGGGAGAATCTGCGTTTCGTTAGACTTAATGACGAAATTCTAAGTGCGCTCGGGGCCGCCTGGGATCTGCCGCCATGGCAGGATGAAAAGTTTGATGGTCCGCGATTTCGGCAAACCCAGTCGAAAGCGGAGTTACTGCTCAGGACCTTTGGCGACCGCTCGGCCTGGGGCTGGAAGGATCCGCGCAACTGTCTCACGCTGCGGTTCTGGTTGCGGCTTATGCCGGGCCTGAAGACGGTTATCATCGTGCGCAACCCGCTCGAAGTTGCCTACTCGATGCACCAGCGCAATGGGACTTCCTACGAGCTCGGTCTTCGCCTCTGGGAAATCTACAACCGCCGCCTCCTCGCGCAGACGCGGCCAGAAGAGCGAATCATCACTGATTACCAGGCCTTTTTCGAACACCCCGAAGTGGAACTGCAACGGATTGTTGCCTTCGCAGGATTGCCGGCCGACGAGATCGCCGCCGCTGCTGCGATCGTCACGAGAGACCGTCGACATACCTCTTTCACAATCGACCAGCTCATTGATGCGGGCGCCTCCGCAGAGATTTTGACCCTCTACCAATCGCTGACCAGCGAAGCGGCACGATCGCATGTTTCCGGTGAGGACAAAGAAAATGTCATCGCGGCGTCGATCAAACGCAGCGCGTCCACGTCTCGATCCATTCGCAAGAAAGACCCTCTCGCCGGGGCGGCCAACGAGTTGAATCTCGCGATTCCTGAGGCGGAATCCGTTCGGCGCGAGTTGGCCTGGCGGCGTGGTAGCGAGATCCAGCACAAAGAACGAGTCGATCAACTTCAGGCGCGAATTGAAAAATTGACCCAGCAGTTAGCCGGCAACGCTGAGCGCGCGGCCTTGGAGATTGGACGCCGCGATGGCCGGATCGAGGAGTTGCAGACTGCCTATGCGCACATCGACCAACTCTTGCTGCGAGAGCAGGCTGGGCGCGACAAATTATTGGAACGTGTCCGGGACTCAGATGAGCGCTTTACCCAGACTAATCGCCTCTTGCTTGCCCACAGCATTCGCCTGGAGAAGCGGGAGAAGGAGAAAGTCTCGCTCATGGAAGGCCTGCGGAAACAGCTGGTGGAAACAAAGCGCCTCGTCCGCTTATTGGACGAAGTCGAGAAGGCTGCCGAGCTTCTGCGCAGATCGCGGCGCTGGATTCTGGTCAATCCTTTTGCCTGGCTCGCCGCCAAGCTGTCCGGTCGGCGGTTGCCCGGATTCGGCCATCTTGATAAGAATGTGGAGAGATATCGCGGATGGCGGAACACCCACCCTGAAGCGGGAACGTTGGACGATGCGATTGCTGCGCTTCGGCCGCGACAAACGACGCCTCTCTCCGGATTCCAGGAACCAACCAGGACGGAACCGATTGAACCCAAACCCGAGTTCAGCCCCGCCGCTCCCGCAAAACCGATCACCTTTCCGGTTCATAAGGACGTCGAGGTTTCAATCATCATACCCGTATTCAATCAGATCGCCTTTACCCGGGCCTGTCTCAGCTCTGTCCAGGAACACTCGGATGGTATTGCTTGCGAGCTCATCGTGGTCGATGACAGCTCCACCGATGATACCGAAGGAGCGATCAGCAAGCTGCCCGGCGTCGTGTATCTTCGTAATCAGGTCAATACCGGATTCATAGCTTCTTGTAATCGTGGGGCAGAAGTCGCCCGCGGCAGTTATCTACTCTTCCTGAACAACGACACGACGGTCACCCCTGGGTGGCTGGCAAATCTCCTTG